>CAVTTH010000004.1:0-514513 GCA_963737545.1 uncultured Verrucomicrobiae bacterium
GACTTCCGAGTGTGATTGGAATCGTTGTGCATATTCTGGGACTTCTGTTTTTCATGGTCGCATTCGAACATGGAATTGGCTCGGTCATCGCCGCGGCGCTAATCGCAGGCGCCGGAATTGGGACTGCTGTCGCCCGCGCTGACTGTCGTGGTGCAGAATAGCGTCCCGGTTGCTCGCATGGGCAGCGCGACCACCAGCCAGCAATTTATCGGCATATTGGCGCTGCGCTCGGCGTCAGCGCGTTTGTCTTGGCCGCGACCCTAGGCGGATTTCGCCTGGGTCTGCTGTTGATGATCGCAGTGAGCGCGGAACATTCGCGTGCGTGCTCGCGCTGCCCGAGCACAGTCTCCACGATGCGCACCAAGTGGATGAATGACCTCGTTTCCAGCCGAGGCGGGTCGCTCAATCGTTGAACATGGACATCCGACCCGGCAACCTGATATACGTTGATATTCGCGTATATCAGTGCCGCCCGGGATGTCTCCGGCGTCGGCGGCCGGCCATCTGATTGATCGGTCGGCCAATGGTCGCCTCTAAGGCAATCAATCCGAGGGTGCGTCGGCGCCGCCCGGCCTTGTTCCGACTCCTGCAGGGTGCCTTCGACAACCTCAGTTCCATGGCCGGCCTCGCTCTGCGAAAGATTGCGGGCCTCCCGCCATTGGTAAATCCGCTCACTTAAAATTTCCGGATCTCGCTGGCCGCGGCGATCGTTGGTTTTACGTCTTCGACAGCTCATTCCAGTGGTCGGTTTGTATCATGCTCACCTGGGTTCAACTGATATACGTGATTCACGTATATCGACGTAGGACCTTCTTCACTTCGCCTGCGCTCCCTGTCGTGGTGCAGAATAGCGTCCCAGTCGCCCGCATGGGCGACCACCAGCCAACAATTTATCCGACAGGTCGGTGCTGCACTCGGCGTCAGCGCATTTGTTTTAGCGGCAACCGTAGGCGGATTTCGTGGGTTGTGTTGATGATTGCAGTGAGCGCCGGAACATTTGCGTGCGTGCTCGCGCTGCCCGCGCACAGTCTTCACGATGCACACCAAATCGATGCTTTAGAATAATTGGCGCCACCAATCGCAATCAGCTGTGCAATTCGAACCAGGCGGGTTTCAGATGGGCCAGCGGCTCTTTTAGTTTCGCGAGCTCTGCGGCTGGTCCGTGGACTTCGATGCGAATCAGGTCGGCCATCGCCAGCGCCTGCGCTAGCATCGCACCCACGTTTTCCAAGTGCGCCAGCAGCGCTTCGGCGTTGACGTAGCCTTCGCGGCAGAATACTTCGTCGCCGTTGATCGTGAACTCATAGAAAAGATTACCCGTTTCGTTCCGCGTCTTGGCCGCAAACTCCGGCAGGATCGCCTTCAAATACGGCATCTTATCCGAAGGCACCTTGAAGTAGGGATGCAAACTGACGAATCTCGAAAGCTGATTCATACCTTGATGGTAAACCTTTCCGGAATGCAGGGCGAGGCCAGACGGCTTCGCCAGAAGCAAGTACGCTCGCCAATCCGACGAGCTTTGCGATCCTGTTCATCGCGGCGAACAATCGATAGTAAGCTCTGACCGTTGTTGATCCCTTTGATCCCTTGTTGACCCTTATGTCCGCTCGAAAACCAATGCTATACGTGATTCACGTATAGCATCAATTCACGCTTGTTCGGTGATTGTTGAAGACGCAACTCCCAGTTAGCCTCCGGCGAGGATGAGACATCTCTTTTTTGCTGCCACTCTCGCCGCCGCGCTCCCTTTCCCTGGCTTGCCAAGTCAATTCGAAAAGATTGCTCCCGCGGCGAAAGGGCGCGTCGGCGTCGCGGCCCAGCTCCTCGAGTCGGGCGAAACGGCGGACCTGCACGGCGACGAGCATTTCCCGATGCATAGCGTTTACAAGCTGCCGATCTCGATGGCGGTCTTGCAGCGCGTTGATCGCGGAGAGCTGAAGCTCGATCAGCAAGTGAAGGTCGAGCCGAGCGATTTCGTGCGAACGGGAATGTATAGCCCGGTGCGCGATAAATATCCGGACGGTACCGAGCTGACCATCGCGGAACTTCTCCGCTACACCATTTGCGAGAGCGATGGCAGCACCAGCGATGTGCTCATGAAACTCATCGGCGGTCCGGGCAGTGTCATGGCCTTCCTGGAGGAAATTCAGGTGCCGGACATCCAGGTTGTTAACTCTGAGAAGGAAATCGGCCGCGACTGGGAAACGCAGTATCGAAACTGGGCGACTCCCAAAGGCGCGCTCGCCCTCCTCGTGGCCTTGCAATCTCAGCGTGGCCTCTCGCGGGAGAGCCAAGCCCTGCTGCTGAAGTTGATGACCGAAGCCATCCCGGGCGCGAAACGCCTCAAAGGCGAATTGCCTGCTGGAACCGTAGTCGCACACAAGACCGGCACCGGCGGCACTCGCAACGGCATCACCTCTGCGACCAACGACATCGGCATTATCACTCTGCCCGATGGCCGACACCTGGCCGTGGCCGCATTCGTCTCCGATTCCGCCGCCAATGATGACACGCGGGATGCGATCATTGCCCGCCTGGCCAAAGCCGCCTGGGATCGCGCCCACTCGTTAGGCCGATGAGGCGTTGGCGGCGGCCCTGGCTCTCGACGTGATCGGCCAAGTGTTGCAGCTACTGTTCTGTCAAGATTTGTTGACTGACCCCTAATGATTTCTTTCTGGCTCTCGACGTGATCGGCCAAGTGTTGCAGCTACTGTTCTGTCAAGATTTGTTGACTGACCCCTAATGATTCCTTTGAAGGTTTTCTACTTTCTCCTTCATCCTTTTTGCTTTTCTCTAGGCTTCGGCTGCTGTCTGCTACGATTCAACATGGAAAGCAACTAATTGGTTGTTCCGGTTTATGGCCAACGCGGCTCGCCACATTTTCCTTGGTTACAATCAACAATTCTTACCTGTCATTCGCACTGGCCCAAAGGGCGTTTGCCAACTTGTCTCCGAACAATGGAAGCGCCGCGATTCTGTCGGACTTGTACAGATTCTTTCGAATTCTGATCTGCTTGGCCATTTTCTTTCTGCCGACAATTTACATGGATCTGTTGGTTCGGAAGAAATCCGATGCGACTTTTGATGACGGCAGCAAAGGTCTGGGCAGATCAAAAGCAGGCGTGGCCATCGCCCGCGAGATGTATTATGCGGCCGTCTTCGCCTTTCTCCTTGTCGCTTTATTTTGGGACTTCCATACCTCTATCATCGCCATCGGTTTGATTATTTACTTCCTGGCGGATATTCTCATTCACCTTTCCGGACAGGTTTTTGTTTGGGGCGTCCTGTCAATTGATGCATCGAGATCGCTTCTGCTTGCGTTAATTAATTATTTCGAAATGACGATCGGCTTCGCCGTTCTTTACCGCCATTGGGATTGCCTTTCGATTTGCCCTCTCGGAGCCATGCAAGCGCTTTACTTTTCTCTCGTGACCGGCGCGACAGTTGGGTACGGCGACATTGTTCCGGCAACAGACGCGGGCAAAACGTTGGTAATGGTACAAATAGCGATCGCATTCCTTTTTGTTGCTATCATCCTAAGCACACTCCTCGGCCGTACAGACCGGCTCAAATCAAGCTGCTGGATCCTAGACCTGAATGTGATCTGGCGATTTTCGCAACGCGGGCGTTTAGGTGCGGTGCGGCTCGGAGCGTTTGGTGCGGCGTTCAGTGGCAACAAGAGTCTTTCGACCCGGCTTTTTTCCCTCGGTCTCCCAACCGGGTCGCCGACTTCCCTAGGCTGATTCGTAGCTCACAGTCTCCCGGCGTAAAGTTCGCGCCCGCGAACCGCAGCGAGTATCGTCGCCAACATGACAGCTTTCCACCGTGGCCCAATACCTCGCCGCTCTCCCCGCGGATCGCCGCGCCGCGCTCAGCGCCGTGCGCAAAACGATCAATGAGAACCTGCCGAGTGCAACGGCTTGCAGCGTGAAGTAATAAGGAAGAATGCAGAAGGAAAAACACGGTCTACGCGATCGGACGAAGGCTTTCGCGCTTCGGATTGTGCGCAGGTTTTTATTTCGGCCAAGCCGCTTTCAGCTTCGCAGCTATCTCGTTATATTCCGCCTCCGGTAGCTTTCTCCTTGGCGCGGGAGTTCCAGGCGCTTTCCCTCCGAAAGAGGGTATGACGTGAAAATGGGCATGGTAAACGGTTTGGCTGCTGCTGAGCCCGTTATTTTGTTGAACTCGAAAACCAGTTGCCCCCAGCCCATTCTTCTGCGCGATCGCCGCTTTTTGCACGGTCGCCAGCAGGTGACACATCTCATCCGGCTTAAGGTCCAGAAGATTTCGCGCGCCCATCCGTTTCGGGACCACCAGCACGTGGCCCGGCACGACCACCTCTTCCTCCGGCAGCGGCATGAAGACCAGCACACGATCGTCCTCGAATATCTTGGACGCGGCCGACTCCGCGCTCTTATCCTGGATCAATTGCGCAATACCATTTGTCGGATCGTATTTGCCATCGAGCCCGGTATCAGTCCCGGCCGGAGGAAGCTCGCTAGCTGGAATTTGTTGCGCCAGCAGCGGCGCGCCTTGTACGAACATAAGCGCGCCCAACCCGAAACAAATGCCTATCCATCTTACGGTGTGAAGTCTTGGATCCATGATCCTACTATGTTTCGCTTCGGTCGCTATGGCGACTCGAAATCCTGCCGCATTGCGGCAAATCTACATCCAGGGAACATTCTCGATGCCCGCCTGGCCAAAGCCGCCTGGGATCGCGCCCACTCGTTAGGCCGATGAGGCGTTGGTGGCGGCCCTGGCTCTCGACGTACGGTTCGCAGGGCGCGAACTTTACGGCGGGAGGCCACGAGCTGTGGCGAGTTGGTCTAGGGAAGCCGGCGCCGCGGTTTTGGTGAAAACCGATCGGCCGCACCTTTGCGCGCGTGTCCGTGGAGGAGGCCATAGCCAATTACCAGACGGCGATGGCGCTCATGCGCGAGGGAAAGTGTCAATACTTGGCTCTGACCTTTCTCCTTTCATAAGATCGATGGGAGAACGGCCGCCAACATTGTGCAAGGACGGCGCTACGATCACTTCGCTCCGGGGGGGAGGTCTTTGCTGTGAATTGTCCGTTGCAGTTCTTCACCGCTGACCCGTACGACGTTGAAGCTGCTAGCCTCTCCCGCCCAGCTTCCACTGTCATTAAGTTCGACCCAGTGACCAGGCAGACGACTTCCAGTAAACGCGGGTACCCAAACCCAATGGCGCCCTTTCTTCACGGTTACAGATGCCCGCGACGCTGGCGCTGCACGCAGATCAAAATTCAGTTGTGTCGGCGCATCCGACTCGATGGTTGTATTATTGATGGAAGTTTTGACGGCACCATTCACAGCCAATGTGACTCGGTAATTGCCTGGCGGAAGACCCTCTAAAATATAACGACCTCTTACATCGGTCTTGACGGTTGTGAGCAATTTCCCACCATTTTTCGTTTCGATCCGAATGTCCGCGCCTTCTATCGGATGTCCTTTAGCATCCTTGACGATCCCTTCCAGCACCGAGCTCGCAGCCCATGCGCTTGCGACAAAGAGCATCAACCCAACAAAACCAATTCGAAGCGACTTTAGTAAGAGCATAAATAATATTCCTTCCTTATGGACATTCAGAAGCCCCCTGGTGTCGCCTGCGTTGTTTTCATGTCCCGGTAACCGATGGGCTGACTTGGTAGCGCGTGGTCTGGCGTGGTTGCTGCGGTCGTAGTGGTCTGACGCGTTGTACTCGCCGTCGTCCCGCTTGAGCAAGAGACCAGCATCAGGGCGAGTATTGAAAGCGCAGAAGTAAGTAGATAAATGAATTTAGTTATTGTTTTCATGTGGTTTTTTCTTTGGTGGTTTTCGCACGTACAGATAACTCCGTGCCGTCTTCTCTTTCCAGTGGCGTATACGTCATAATGTGGTAATCATACGCCATGCGTTCCCATCTTGTCGCCGTGGTCGCCTATGACGACTTGTGCACGTTCGAGTTTGCCTGTGCGGCTGAAATTTTTTCCGTGCGATGGCCCGGCATTGACGTGCCGTGGTACAATTTCGGCGTGTGCGCGGCGACGCGGTCCCCGCTGCGCGCGACCGGAGGCGTCCGTTTTACCGCGCCGCACTCGCTGCGCCTCCTCGACCGGGCGGACACCATCGTCATTCCCGGCTGGCGGCCGGCTGTGCCACCGCCGCGATTGTTGATTCGAAAACTCCAAAATGCGCACGCGCGCGGAGCGCGACTCTGTTCGATCTGCACAGGCGCGTTCGTCCTCGCCGCAACCGGTCTCCTCGACGGGAAGCCCGCCACGACGCATTGGATACACGTCGCGCTATTGCAGGAGCGATACCCGGAGATCGAAGTGCGAAGCAACGACCTCTATGTGGACACGGGCCGGATCATCACCTCGGCTGGATCCGCAGCCGGACTAGATATGATGCTGCACCTTGTTCGGCGCGATCACGGAGCGAAGATTGCGAATCTGGTCGCGCAGGGTCTCGTTATCCCGGCGCATCGTGAGGGCGGACAAGCGCAGTTTCTTCCACACGCCGTCTCGCTCAACGCCTCGCATCCGATCGCGCCGTTGCTTGAGTGGATGCGAGGGAATCTGAAAACGAAGCATGATTTGAGATCGCTGGCTCGCCGCGCCGGCGTGAGCGAGCGGACCTTGCAGCGCCAGTTTCGTGACGCCACCGGACTCTGGCCCACTCAGTGGATCGTGCACGAGCGGGTAGCGCGCGCAAAAGACACGCTGGAAACCACCCGCGCGCCGTTGTGGGCTGTGGCGGACTCTTGCGGCTTCGGCACAGAAGAATCGTTTCGCCATCACTTTCGCCGGATAGCCGGCATCAGTCCGGGTCGGTATCGACGAAGTTTCAGCCAGCTACCGGCCACTTTAAGGATCGGGAGAACCGCGGATTACACCGATAGCCCGGATAGGGCTATTCCTCGTCTTCTTGCAAAGATCACCTAGCCTGTTGGTCGACGCCGAAAACTTCGACCTATCTGTGAAGAGGAAGAATAGGAGTCAGTCAACAAATCTTGACAGCCATTGTCGTGCTTTGACGCGGGAATAACTGTGCTTTTCTGACGAAAGCGGCGTGCAGCGATTTTGATCATCTTCCCTTGTGAGATTGCGGTTCATCCGCTCGTTTTTTTCTTTTTCATAACTAGCTTCTCGCTTCCCGGAAACGTTGCTACCCAGCTTCCGTCGTTTGTTTCTCGCATTACCGAAGTGAGAAACTTGTCCGTCCCGTCAGGTCTATAGGTCTGACGAAAATGTTTGCTCATGCCATCTGGGCCCACCTTTGCTTCGCCAATCGGCGCAGCGCCTTCCGAATAGACTCCGGTTATCTCACGCACGATCGTTCCGTCCGGAGCAACGTTGAAGGTTCCTTGCTCCTGCGCTCGACCCGATTTCAGATCCATGGTGAGGAGCATATCGAGGTTCTTGTGGACACCATTCCAGACCAACATTCCTTCGAAGTGCGGATCTTCCTTGCCACCCGGCCCGATGAAACTGCCCGCATACCATATATAAGAGTGGCCCGGCCCCCAGGTGAATCGTTGCACGGCAAAAGAGGGACCACCGTCCGGCGCAGTCACGTCCCAGGTTCCGATCAACGCTTCGTATTGTGCATAGACTCCGCTGCTTGAATTCAAAGCCGTGGCCGACTTGCGCTCGGCCTGCCACGTTTCGGTTCGTCCTTCGGTAGTGTAATTCCCCGCGAGCGTCCCATTACTTTTCAACTCGCCTTCCAAGACAACCGACTCATGTTTTTTGAAAACCAAAGTCGCCTCGAGTTTTTGCTTGCTCCACTTTCCATTTTCAACTGTTCCCGGTCCAGTATGACCAGTCTCAACCGTGCCGGCGAGCCGTTCACCATCCGCCTGAAGATGTAAGCTCCCCGAAACGCTCTCATGTCCCGCTTGGAAATGGATAACCCAATCTCCTGTGATCGACTGTTCGGCGGTTGGCGTCGCCGGTGGCGCGTGGTGTTGACCGAAAATAACGCCTGGTAGTCCGAGCGCGGCGCACATCATCACTGCTATCTTGATTTTCATAATGAATACCTCTGTTTCATTTGTTTGCAGATCGAGGCTTACGCATGACAGAATTCAACTGCAACCGTTAGATAGCGGTTGCCCATACGATTCCGTACAAATCGATGCCGAATGTCCGAAAAGTTGAAAGGCCTGCTAAGTCGGTAAAGCGCCGGGTCGACCGCCGCGTCGGCCGAACTCGTGCCCGACTCGGGCAGGCGTTGCGCAAATTAATGGAACAACGGCCGCTCGAAAAAATCTCCGTCCAGGACGTGGTCGAGCTGGCGGGGGTAAGCCGGTCCGCCTTTTACGCCCATTATGATGACAAGGTCGACCTTCTTCTTTCCGACATGGACGAATTCCTGGAAAGAATGGCGATGCTGTTGGTTGTTCGAAGTGAACAATCAAATCGGATTGCACCGGTGCACGAGTTTTTCGCTCATGTTGGTGAGGCGGAAGAGATCCGCGGAGCTCTGGCGCGTTCAGAACGGTTGCAGGATTTTTTCGATTTGGCGGTGGAACACTTCGCACGTGGGATCGAACTTCGGCTGAGACAACTAGCTGAACGCGAAAAGACCCAACCGCAGCGCCCGCGCGATGGATCAACCGCCGTTGCGAGCTCAGATCTCGTCGCGCATGCGCTCGCGGGAGCATTCATTGGTTTTCTCAACTCCTGGCTCCGCAACGGTCAACCGCTTTCAGCGAAAGCGGTGGACACTCTGTTTCACAGATTCGCTTGGGCCGGAATAACAAGTGCCGGGGCTACGAAAGAGGGTGCACAAACCGCACGCAAGATCGACATCGAATTAAGCCGCCGGCGAAACTTGCGACGCCCACGCGACCGCCGCTGCTTCACTGAATAAATCCCCTCGTCTTCCGACACGATAGGACTCACCGTGCTCAGCGGGTCCCGAATTTCGAACTGAAGTTTTGCTTTTCCGAAAAGTGGCTCGTTCTCCTCCTGGAGCCGGATCGCCGCCATCCGGCAATATTCCCGATCGATCTCAATGCCAATACTGTTGCGTCCGGTCTTCAACGCCGCAACGAGCGTCGTTGCAGTACCACAAAACGGATCAAGTACCTGTGTCGCCAACAAATGAAAACATCTGCACGGCTCGCAGCGCCAGCTCGAGCGGAAAAGGCGCGGGATGCTCCTTCGTAGATGCGCCTGTGATATTCCAAAATTGCTGGAACCATTGATCAAAATCTTCTTTCGTTATTTTACTCAGCCGTCGCTGCTCATCTGTTGGTTTGCGATAGCCGCCTGGTTTTCGCTCCATCAAAATGAATTCGATGTCGTTCTTAATAATTGCGTTTGGCTCGTACGGCTTTCCGAGAAATTTCGAACCATTGCTGACTTCGTACGAAGCGTTTGCGATTTTGTGCCAGATGATTGGGTTGAGATTGTCGAAGCCAATTTTGCGGCACATGACACAAATATCAGCGTGAAGTGGCACAACTGTATGACGGCCTTCATTTTTTCGGCGCGATAAGCAGACGTCGCCCACAACACAAACCAACCTGCCTCCGGAACCAGCAAGCGGAAGACTTCGCGCCAAACTTTCTCCAGCTGAGCGAGGAAGTCTTCGTAACCGCGAACATGACCAAGCTGATACGCGCTTTCGTTGTATCGTTTAAGCGTCCAATACGGCGGAGATGTGAGGACGAGATGAACGGACGAATCAGGTAGGAACGACAAATCGCGAGCGTCAGCTTGAATCAGGCGATGCTGCGTCTCCACATCGCTGGCTGTCGCAATCGCGGCAATCTCATGACCGTTGCCGTACTTAATCATAACTCTTTGATCTTTCCGGTCTGCGCGGCAACATGCGCAACGAGCGCGTTAGCAAATTTCTGGAAAGTGAGGTCCGGAACTGGTTCAGAGTAATTGCCTTTGGCACCATTTACTCTATCGGACATCAGAAACGCGGCAACATCATACTGGCGCTCTAGCACGAGTCGCTGGCAAAACAGCGCATAGCGTTGCGCATACGATGAGTTTCGAAACTCAGGAAAGACTTTGAAGTGTGGTTCTTTGACTCCGACAGGCGGCTGTAGACGCCGGGCAATCCTCAAGCAGAAACAAATAACCCAGCAACGGTCGAATAGTCGACTTAAACGCTTTCTCGCGGAAAGCTGTCCACAAATCGAGCGCGCTGCCCATCGCTTCCTCTGTCCGATTGTTAAAGTTGTTTCCGAACGACGGACCAACTTGAGATTTTGCTTCAAGCGCGGCGATCAGTCTTCCATCGACAACGACAACTAGATCCCAACGTTTAGTCGGCCGGAAGTAACCGGGAAGTTCTAAGCTCTCGTTGTAATGGACGGCGGAACGATCGAGGCCAGCCTCGATGACGAGATTTGTGATCAACTGGACAAAGCCGTTCATTTGGGCGCCACCGGTCACAGCCGATCGGAGACCTTGATCTGCGGCACCCATCGCTTTTTGTTTTTGACTCTGGCGTTCGCGTGTAGCCCAATACACTTTAACGGCTTCGGTCACGGCTTGTGGCAGATTCTCAAGAAGTTTCAGCTCGGCCATATTTGAAAAGCAGCATTCTAGGCATACGAATTGATGTTTCGAGATTTAAAGTCGACCGTGCGGCTAATGCATTTAAGAGTCCACTGAGAGCTCGATTTTACCCCCGGAAGGATTCAATGGAACCCAGCCCGAAAAAGATCGCATATTTGTTTGGAGCGGGGTCGACACACGCCGAGCTGGCGGTGCTCAATCCCGACTGGGAATCGAAGGACGAAGGCCTCCTGATTTCGCACGTATCTAAACGCGTCATGCTAAAGGCCAGCCGTAACCGAACCTATCTGCGGGATCTCGAAATGGTTTCCGGGACCAGCGGTTCGCTGAACATTGAACTCTTAATCAGCTTGATTGAGAGCAGCAAGATTCATGATTGGTCAGAAAAAACGGACTTTCTCAAAACATTGGTTCGCGACGACATACGAGCTTTGCTCCCCGCTTGGCGGACTGGGCGCTTTTTCCTGCACAAGGGATTGCTCGAATTACACCAGCACAAGAAAATGCAGAAAGAAGAAGAAGTAATTGGCCTGATCACCGTAAACTATGACGGTGTTCTGGACAGAGCCTATAAAACGATTCTAGGCAATGGCGTGAATTATTGCTTCTCCCGAAAGATGGACACAGAATCCGTCGCAAAGATTCCGCTGCTGAAGCTACACGGGTCGTTCAACTGGAGCAGTCAGCTTGTTCTATCGCGACGACGGGATATTGATATCATCCCCTTAGGCTCCGCAAAAAGCTACCTGCATGCGCCCTACGGATTTATTTGGAGTCGAGCGCTAGACTTGCTCTCTCAATGCGATTCGTTGCGAATCGTTGGTTGCTCTCTCAGCCCTAACGACGTGCACTTGATCGACTTGTTGTTCAAAGCCCATTTGGAAAGACGGCAGGCGTTTGATATCGAAATTATTGCTTCCGATCGAACCGCCGATGCGATTAAGCATAATTACGGCTTCTTTCGCAATATCAAGCGATTGTCTGATCTCGGTGTGCCGTCGACTCCCGTTGTTGGCCCTCCCAATCCGTTTCTAACGTGGCTGAAATATACAGCTGCGAAAATGCTCAGCAAAAAACAAATCGAGGCAATGCCGCACCTAAATAAAGTTCTGCAGGCGTAAAGTATGAAGTCCGGTCCAAAGAGAGAACTCACAACCATTACGGTAAAAAAGTTTATCGATGATTACGTCTATCGAATTGATCTCGATGCGGATTATCAGCGCGAAAAAATCTGGTCTAGGAAAAATCAAGAGGAACTGCTGGACTCAATTTTACAAAACATCGACATCCCCAAGCTCTATTTAGTTAAGACGCGCAATAGCGAGAGCTTTGACTACGAGTGCATTGACGGTAAGCAGCGAATGAACACGCTGTTAAGCTTTTATAAACCTGACGCGAACGAGCAGAACCCCCTCACAGTTCGAGTGGCGGGAGAAAAGCTAACATACAAACAGCTGATAAAAGAACATCCCACTATAGCGGAGAAGATCGATAAGTTCGAGTTAACGATTGTCGTCTACGCAATTATCGAAGATGAAGAGTTTATTCGCGAAATTTTCCGGCGACTTCAACTGGGAGTAAGGCTTAACTCCGGCGAAATGTTAAACTCCCTGACGGGATCGATGCGGGATTTTGTTTTCAAAGAGATGGGTAAGAATGCTCCGTTTCTCAAACATACCAATCTTTCGGAAAAAAGGTAATCGAGACAGTTCACTCTGGCTCAGATTTGTATCAACTCATTCAGTAAGAAACGGGAAGGGCAATTCGTCCGAGCTCGGTTCGATGACCTAGCAGATTTTTTTGCGGATAACTATTCTTTGGACAAGAACGACGAAAATTTCGTTCGAATTCGAAAAACGCTGCAATTGCTGAACAAGGGATTCGGAGCCAATGCTCAGAATATCTCAAGCCGAGCCATCGCCGTTACCGCATACCTCTTCGTCGAGCAACTGTTCTTAACGAAGAAGTCGTCGCAAGTTAAACGATTTGCAGCGCTTCTATGTTAAGTTGCTCCATGAAATTCGAGAGGATTTAGAGCGACTGACGAAGTATCAGCAGCCCAAGAATCGCCTAGTCTTGGAGAACTTCCAAAAACATGTTACGCAGGCATCCGTAGAACCGTCTGCGATCAGAAGAAGGCACGAGTTTGTTGAAAAGGCTTTTAACCATTACTTAAAAAAGACCGCGGTTATTCGTTAGTGAGGTCCCGCATCGTTCACCTCGTCGACGGCCGCGTAAAAGGCTTCGCCTCGGTTTTCACCAAAACCGAGTTGCCGGCTTCCCTAGACTGACTCGCAAGAACTCGCAGCCTCCCGCCGTAATGGTTGCACCCTGCGAACCCCTACGCGGCTGTCGCACTAGAACGAGCGAGTGTTCCACGTGTACGTCTTGCTCTCTAAAAGGTTTCGCCTCACGAGGTCTCGTCGATTTATTCTGACCGGCTGTGATCATCCATTTAATTGACGGAACCTACGAGTTGTTCCGTCATTTCTACGGCTTGCGCCGGTTTACCCACGTAAAAGGCTCTGCCTCACGTGGCGTGGACCGGCCTTACGGTGCAGTTGTCAGGCGTTCTCCAAACAGTGCTGCAAATGATCGAGGAGGGTCGCACGTATCTCGGCGTCGCCACCGATCACGTGATCGAGTCGTTTCGCAATCGGCTTTGGGCGGACTACAAGACCGGCGCCGGCATCGAGCCCGCGCTGCTCGCGCAATTCCATCCGCTCGAGGAGGCGCTCGCGGCGATGGGCGTTGTCGTCTGGCCGATGATCGAGCTCGAAGCCGATGATGCGCTCGCTTCGGCCGCGCATCTCGCGTCGAAGG
Organism: uncultured Verrucomicrobiae bacterium; assembly: GCA_963737545.1. GTDB lineage: Bacteria > Verrucomicrobiota > Verrucomicrobiia > Chthoniobacterales > UBA10450 > CAVTTH01. The sequence continues at coordinate 13,373 of CAVTTH010000004.1, forward strand.
ACAAAAAGGTCGAGCGCGTCGCGATCTGGACGCCCGATAAGGATCTGGCGCAATGCGTGCGAGGCACGCGCGTGGTAACGTTGCAGGGCGCGAACTTCAGCGAGATCGACGGCCGGCGCAAAATCATTCGCGATGCGGCTGGGATACGCGAAAAGTTCGGCGTCAGCCCGCAGCTCATTCCGGACCTGCTCGCGCTCGTGGGCGATGCGGCCGACGGCTACCCCGGCATTCCTGGGATCGGCGCCAGGACCGCCGCCCAGCTTTTGAACCGCTACGGTCAGATCGAAAAGTTTCCGTCAAACATTCTCGGCAAACAGCGCAAGCTCGCGTTGCTCTTCAAGAATCTCGCGACCCTGCGCACCGATGCGCCGCTCTTCAAGAAGGTCGAGACGCTGCGCTGGCGCGGTGCGACACCGGCATTCGCGGCCTGGGCGGATCGGATGGAATCGCCGCGGCTACTCGAGCGTTGCGACCGCGTAAAGCTCCGCCACGCGGTGCTAATCGGACGTGACTAGTGACGAGCAAGGGGACGGTGGATCATTTGACGAGCTTCGTCGGCCCCGCCGAATCTCGCCCGGCGGTCACGTTTGAAACTCATCTACGCGAGCGCTCTCCGCTTCATCTCGTATCCTTCGGATTCTTCGCCCACTCAGGCGATTGCGGATTTCGGAAACCCGATTGCGGATGGCTAGCAGAATCCTCCGCAGTCCGTTGAGCCTTAATCTTCTGACGAAGCCGAATCAGTTCCCCGACCTTGCGAATTTTTTCCTCGAATGGCAACTGCGCCAATTGCTGTCGCATTTCTGGTTTCATTTTTCCGGCAGCTTCAAGTTATGCCGCCGCAAGATGTCGTCCAGCAACTGTCTGTCGATCTTAGCGTGCGACATCAGCTGCTCGATCCGCGCCAAATCTTTGTGTCGCCCAACGCTGGCTGCGATCGCTATGATGTATTCCGGACGGAAAACTTTTGCGGACACACCTTCGTATTCGATTGGCTTTGCATTGCGCACCGCTTCTTCGGTCAATCCGGATGCAGCAAGGAACTGGACTGGGAAATCTTTGACGAGCAGTTGCTCGCGCTCGACCCGCCAACCTCTGGATTGCAAATGCGAATAGATCGCGTGGAATTCCTGCGCTTAGCGTCTTGTCCTTCGTGACAAAAATAATGTCGGCATCGTAAGTCGTGAAAGGTTCAACGTAGTAAATGGCAGCTAGTGCGCCGCCAAGCGCGTAGTCTTCGATCAGGCCAGCAGAAACGAGTTCGTTCGAGGCGCGGAGCACATCAGCTAGGGGAATCGCGAAATGTTCGTCAGGCATCGATTATCGATCTTAGCGGAAAAGTTCGTTTCAGCGAGCCGCCGAAACCAACAGGCTAGCAGCCTGTGCTCCCCAGAGATTAGGTCTTCGCGTAAACTTCAGCGCCCTTCTCCGTGAACTTCGTCTTCTTTTCTTTCATTCCTGATTTGAAACTCCGTCGTTGCCCGCACTCTGTCGCTGCTACGCCAGTCCGGCTCGGACCCTTCTACGTCGCTCATTCCGATTCGCTCCGTTTCTGATTCGCTCGCGAGTTTGCTTGATGCTAATCGGGCCAGACTGTGGCCGGATATGGGCGAACGTTCCGGGCCGGAGCCAGGACGAGATTGTTCGGATCAAAATCGGATTTCCTTTTAATTCCAATCGGCCTGCATCCTTCGCCATGCGGAGATCCATGTCGCCCGTCCAAACATGACTCATGGTTCGGAGATCGGTGATCAGTTCGATATCGACGGGCACCCGCGGATTATGCACGCATAACACGCGCGTCCCGTCCGGTTCGATCACGATCCACCAATGCCCGAACTGCGGCAGGCTGCGGAAAAGGAATTTAATTACCGTGCGCCCGCCGGGCAGCTGGGTCGCGTCGATCCGCCGTTGCAAATCGTACATGAGCATTTCGACGTCGAGCTCGTCGTCGTTCATCTGACCGCGCGCCCATCTCATCCCCCACTCTCCCAGACCAAGGATGATTGGCTTAAGTTCTTTGCTGGCAGCGGTGGGATGATATTCGATTCGCCGTTGATCGGGCATCGTTTTGCGGACGACGAGGCCGGCCTCTTCAAGCTGGTTGAGGCGTTTGGTCAGCAAAGTTGGAGAGATCTGCGATAGCGCGCGCTGGAAATCGTTGAAGCGCGTCGTGCCGAGGACAAGCTCGCGAATAATGAGAAGGGTCCAGCGTTCGCCCAGCAGTTCGGCAGCCTTGGACACCGGACAGATTTGACCGTAGCGGAAGCTCATCAGTGCGAGGCAAAACACTACATACAAAGTAGTCAATTGCTACATTCTATGTCGTGGTCGGTTGCAGGCGGGCGCTCTTACACTTCGGCATTGAAACGGGAGAAAAACTCCCACCGAGAATTAACCCTTAACAATTAGAAGGAAACAAAATGCCACTCGTAAACATTCAAGTGATCGAAAACGTGTTCACCCCGGCGCAAAAAAAAGAAATGATCGAGAAAGTCAGCGAAACGATGATCTCGATCGAGGGCGAAGCGCTGCGTCCCTACACGCTCGTGAAAATCGACGAAGTGAAAGAAGGAAACTGGGCCTACGGTGGAAAGACCCTGAACGCCAGCGATGTTCATCGGGTGCAGCAGACGAAAGCCAAAGCGGCCTGATCGCGTTCGCGCGAATTAACGAAGAGCCGGAGTCTGGAAGGGCTCCGGCTTTTTTGTGCGAGATTACAACCGACGGTACACAAAAGAAACACGTTAGCGGGACGCGACGGAGCGCATCCCTCCATCGTTTACGGCGGTCATAGACTGCCGCTACAGCGATTATGTCTTCGCGTAGATCTCTGCGCCAGCTTCGTTGAACTCCGTTGCCTTCTGTTCCAGTCCTTTTTTGATCGCTGCCTCTTCTGCGATGCCTTGTTCGGCCGCGTATTTCCGGACGTCTTCGGTGATCTTCATCGAGCAGAAGTGCGGGCCGCACATGGAGCAGAAGTGCGCGGTCTTCGCGCCTTCCTGCGGCAGGGTTTCGTCGTGGAACTCGCGCGCGGTCTCGGGGTCGAGCGCGAGATTGAATTGGTCTTCCCAGCGGAATTCGAAGCGCGCTTTGCTGATGGCGTTGTCGCGGTATTGCGCGCCGGGATGGCCTTTGGCCAGGTCGGCGGCGTGCGCGGCGATCTTGTAGGCGATGACGCCGTCTTTCACGTCTTTCTTGTTCGGCAAACCGAGATGTTCTTTCGGCGTGACGTAGCAAAGCATGGCGCAGCCGTACCAGCCGATCATGGCCGCGCCGATGGCGCTGGTGATGTGATCGTAGCCGGGCGCGATGTCGGTGGTTAGCGGACCGAGCGTGTAGAACGGCGCTTCGTCGCACCATTCGAGTTGCTTCTCCATGTTCTCCTTGATCATGTGCATGGGGACGTGGCCCGGGCCTTCGTTCATCACTTGCACGTGCTGTTCCCAGGCGCGCTGGGTCAGTTCGCCTTGCGTGTAAAGTTCGGCGAACTGCGCTTCGTCGTTCGCGTCGGCAATCGAGCCGGGCCGCAGACCGTCGCCGATGGAGAAGCTGACGTCGTAGGCGGCCATGATCTCGCAGATCTCGTCCCAGTGCGTGTAGAGAAAACTTTCCTGATGATGCGCGAGGCACCATTTGGCCATGATCGAGCCGCCGCGCGAGACGATGCCGGTCGTGCGGCGCGCCGTCATCGGGACGTATCTTAATAGTACCCCGGCGTGGACGGTGAAGTAATCGACCCCCTGCTCCGCCTGTTCGATGAGGGTGTCGCGATAAATTTCCCAGGTCAGTTCCTCGGCGCGGCCGCCGACTTTTTCCAGCGCCTGATAAATCGGCACGGTGCCGATCGGCACGGGCGAATTGCGGATGATCCATTCGCGCGTGGCGTGAATGTTTTTGCCGGTGGAAAGATCCATCACGGTGTCGGCGCCCCATTTGGTGGCCCAACGCATCTTTTCGACTTCTTCCTCGATCGACGACGCGACGGCGCTGTTGCCGATGTTGGCGTTGATCTTCACCAGAAAATTGCGGCCGATGATCATCGGCTCGGATTCCGGATGATTGATGTTGGCCGGGATGATGGCGCGGCCGCGCGCGACTTCGTCGCGGACGAATTCGGGCGTGATTTCGCGCGGGATCGCGGCGCCGAAACTTTCGCCGGGGTGCTGGTGGCGAAGATCGTTACGGGCGAAATCTTCGTGTAGCGGCGCTCTGCGAACGCCGATTGTTCTGGTTCCGACGGTCAGAGACCGCCGCTACAGCGCGGTCCGTTTTCTCGGATCGCGATGAATTCCATCTCCGGCGTGATGATGCCCTGGCGCGCGTACCAGAGCTGCGTGACGGGATGACCAGCCGAAGCGCGGAGCGGGCGGCGCGACGCCGCAGTTGATAGTTGAGAGATGATAGTTGATAGACGCTCTCCGTTGCTCTGCCATTGAACGTTGGATGTTGAACGTTGGACGTTGAACGTTTCTGCTCGGCGATAGCGGCGTGTTTGTCGGAAAGGTATCCATCATCGATTGGCTGAACCTTTCGTCCTTCGATCTCTTCGACATCGCCGCGGTCGCGAATCCATTTGTCGCGCAGCTGCGGCAGGCCTTGCTCGACATTTCCATCGAAATCAGGGTCGCCCCACGGTCCGCTCGTGTCGTAGACGCGCACGGGTTCGTTAGGCTTCAAGCTCGCCGCTCAATGATTTCGTCGGCGCGAGCGAAATTTCACGGAACGGAACGCGCACATCCGGATGCAGTTCACCGTTCACGTAAACCCTGCGGGAGTTTGGAAGCGGCGCACCTGTTGTAGCGGCGCTCTCCGAGCGTCGTTCCTTTTGATCCCGGCGGTCAGAGACCGCCGCTACAGAATCTGCCGCGACAGAATGCGTGGTCCAATCTTGGAGCGGATGCTGTGGGGAAATCATGGGAGTCGAGAGTTGATTGTGACGTTCCTTCAAAATCTCAGGACAAGCTCTTCACTTCGGGCAGGATGACAGCATAAAAACCATTCGCGGAAAAACGCATGGCTGACCTGCCTTTCCGGCACCGGACCCTCGCTCCCTGCGGCGGCATTACCCGCATCAGGTTCAAGGGGTCGTCCGAAATTTGTTCGGACCTCTCAGCCATCGGCTCCCCCGCTGTGTGAGCTCAGAATAGAGCCGTGCGTCGCGAAGTCAACGCAACCGTGAGAAGTTTACGGCAGGAATTTTGGGAAAGGATCGGGAAACCAGGAAACTTTTGCCGACGCCGGCCTAACGGATGCCGCGACTTGATCTGCCGAGAACAGAACCGCCTGAGGCGCGACCAGCGGAGTTGCGACGGCGGCAGGCGCAACGGGCGGTGGGTTCGACGCGAGATTTTCCGTGGCTGGTTCGGGCGTCGCCGGAGTCTCATCCGGTTTCGATTGCTCGGCAGTGGCCGCGAACTCGTTACTCAGCTCGATCGGCGGTCCAATCAGTTCAGGTGTGCCGTTCCCGTTCTCCTGCGCTTCGGTTTCGCCTCCCTCGGTCGCAAGCTGGCGCGACACGGCCTCGTCGTGGTTAGGCGCGGCGGCGATGGTAAATTGGGCATTGCTCGCAGGGATAATGTTTGACGGATCCGCCGCCAGGTCCGGCGACGGCGCGGTCGCGTCGCGCGCGATCAATTGATCACCCAGTTGCTGGAGCCGGTAATCGGCGACCAACATTGGACGCCGCCTCTTTTCCACGAGTTCCTTGTAGTTTTCGATTCCGGTGCTGATCGATTGGGCAAGTTTCGAGCGCCATTCGCTGTTCGCGATGAGGCGGCTCTCGCCCCGCTGAGTGAGGAAGCCACCCTCGACCAGGACGGCCGGGACTTTGGTCAGGCGCAGCACGGCGAAGCGCGCGCGCTTAATCCCGCGATCGAACTCCGGGATGTGACCGAGAACGGAGTGATAAATCGCGGCGGAGAGGGCGAGACTCGGTGCATCCACCGGACTACCCGCCTGCATGTTAAGAAAATGGAGTGCGAGCGCATCGTCCTGCGTGGAAGGTGAACCGCGCGGCGTAAGCGAGTAAATCTCGAAGCCGGTCGCGGCCGGATTCATATCGGTCGCGTTAAAATGAATGCTGACGAAAATGCTGTCGCGTATTGAATTGGCAATCCGCGCCCGTTGCTCCAACGGGATGAAGACGTCGCTGTTGCGGGTCATGACGACCCTGAGACCTTTTGCTTCCAGCAAAGGCTTGATCTGCCGTGCGACATCCAGTGCGTAATCCTTTTCGCAGCCATATCCACTGGTGGCGCCCTTATCAAATCCGCCGTGACCGGGATCGAGCACGACGGTTTGAATCTTCCCGAGGTTCCGGATCATCTGCGGCCGAAGCTCCGGCTCGAGAGTCTTTGAAAGGTCGACGCGAGAAACGAGAAACTTGCCCTCGTGCTCCACCACCGGAAACGAGAGCCAGTTGCGGACGCCATTGATGAAGGCCTCGCGGCTTTCGAGGGTGAACACGATCGAATTTCTGCCGTTGTCGAGACGAATGGTTTTCCCGGTTGGCGTGGCATCGGGGAACCCATAGAACTTCGCGATATTTTCGACGCTCAAATACTCGCGGTTGCCAACCTTGATGATCTTCCAATCCACGGCCGCTCAGAAGAGGCGTCGCGTTCAGGAAAAACAGGGCGAGCGCGCTGCAAAATAACAGGGCGATCTTGTTCGATCGGGTCATTGGGTCGGAATTATGGTACAAATAGTCAGGGTAAGCAAGAGGTACTCCACGCGATGCCGGTCTCATCGCCGTTGGACAAGCGCGGCTTTCGACGTTTTCTTCTGCCATGCTTAAACCCATTTCGCTCGCGATCGCGGGCCTACTTTGCGCGTTCCCCTTGCATGCCGCACCGGAAGCAGCCGGAAGCAAAAACCCGCCACCGCTTGACCCCAAAGACATGGACACCTCGGTGAAACCGCAGGACGATTTTTACACCTACGCCAATGGCGGCTGGCTGAAACGGAATCCCATTCCGCCGGAGGAATCGCGCTGGGGCAGTTTCAATGCGTTGATCGAGAAGAACAATGACGCTCTCCGCGAGGTCGCCGAGAAAGCAGCCAAGACGCCTGCGAACCCTTCGGCACCGGAAGTGCAAAAGGTCGGGGATTATTATGCGAGCGGGATGAACGAAAAGGAAATCAATGCAGCCAAGGCCAAGCCGCTCGAGGAAGAATTGAAGAACATCGACGCGATCAAGGATCGCAACGATCTGCTGAAGGAGATTGCCCGTCTGCATAACATGGGTATCGGTGCATTCTTCGTTTTCACCTCCGGGCAGGATGCCAAGAACAGTGCCATGGTCATCGGCCAGGCCATCCAGGGCGGACTGGGAATGCCGGACCGCGATTATTATACGAAGGACGACGACGCCTCGAAAAAACTTCGCGAACAATACGTCGCGCACGTGACCAAGATGCTGACTCTGCTCGGCCAGCCGGCGAAGACGGCGGCGGAAAACGCGCAAAAGATTATGGCGCTGGAAACTTCGCTGGCCAAACCGGCGCGGACCCGGGTTGAGCGCCGCGACCCGCAAAAGAATTACAACAAGATGAGCCAGGCGGAACTGCAGCAGCTCATGCCCGATTGGCATTGGGCGGATTACTTCAAAGAGATCAACGTGACCAATCCGGGAGATGTCAATGTCGGCCAGCCCGAATTCTTCAAGGCGGCCAACAAGGTGTTTGCCGACACACCGCTGGACGATTGGAAAACCTATTTACGCTGGCATCTGATTAACGCGACCGCACCGCAGCTCTCGAGCGAGTTCGTAAACGAAAACTTCAAGTTTTTCGGGAGCACCTTGACCGGAGCCAAGCAGATCAAGCCGCGTTGGAAACGAGTCGTGACATCTACGGATGGCGAGCTCGGCGAAGCGCTCGGCAAACTTTATGTCGCCGATTACTTCCCGCCAGAATCGAAAGCCCGGATGATCGAGCTGGTAAGAAATATTCAGGAAGCGATGGCGGACAGCATCAAGTCGCGTGACTGGATGGATGACGCGACCAAACAGGAAGCGCTCAAGAAGCTGGCCGCGTTTACGATCAAGATCGGCTACCCGGACAAGTGGCGCGATTATTCCGCTCTCAAGATCGACAAGGGACCGTACGTCATGAATACCTTGCGCGCGGAAAAGTTCGAGGCCGATCGAGATTTAAAGAAAATTGGCAAACCGGTCGATCGCTCGGAATGGGGCATGACTCCGCCGACGGTGAACGCCTATTACAACCCGAACCTGAACGAAATCGTTTTTCCGGCGGGAATTTTGCAGCCGCCGTTCTTTAACGCCAATGCCGACGACGCGGTCAACTACGGCGGCATCGGCGCGGTCATCGCGCACGAAGTCACTCATGGTTTCGACGATCGGGGCCGGCAATACGATTCGGAAGGAAATCTGCGCGATTGGTGGACGCCCGAGTCCGCTGCCAAATACAAAGAACGTGCGGACAAGATCGTGAAGCAATATTCGTCCTACGAGCCGCTGCCTGGCCTCCATATCAATGGTGAACTGACCGAGGGTGAAAACATTGCCGATGATGGCGGTGTGAAAATCGCCTACGCCGCATTGCAAAAAGCTCTGGCGAAGAAGCCGCAGGGAAAGATCGACGGCCTGACACCGGAACAGCGTTTCTTCTTCGGCTGGGCACAGGTCTGGCGGGCGAATATCCGCGACGAGGCGCTAAAATTGCGGCTCAACACCGATCCGCATTCGCCAACGAAATATCGCTGCAATGGTCCGCTCTCGAATACGCCCGAATTTCAAAAGGCGTTCAATCTGCCGGACGATTGCGCGATGGTTCGCCCGCCCGATCAGCGAGTCAGCATCTGGTAAGGCGTCTCACAACGGGCACCGCGGCTCGCAAAGGTCGGGGAAATCCAGATTACTGTAGCGGCGCCTGTGATCGCCTGTGGATTGGCTTGACGGTCAGCAGACCGCCGCTACAGAGCAATCTTACCACCCCAGGAGAGGATTTTCGCTTTCGTGCCGGCGGCTTCGGCTTCCTTGATGTTGCCGTTGCGATTGTAGAAGAGCGACAAGCTCGTCCAGGCGATTTGGTCGTTAGGCCGAAGCTCGGTCGCCTTTTTCCCAGCCTCGATCGCTTCGGGGAACCGGCCCAATTTCATCAAGGCCATGCCGAGTGCATGCCAACCATCAAAGAAGGAAGGATCAAGTTCGACGCACTGACGATACTTTTCTACGGCGCTCTCGAGCTCACCGATCGCAAGATCTCCATTCGCGTCATCGAAAAATTCTTCAAGCGTCGGCATCGAGTCGGTCCCGCACCGCAGCAATAGATTTACGCCTTCTCCTGGATCAGGCCGGCGTCGCGTCTACGCTCGGTCAACCATTCAAAAAATACGATCATGCCCTTGTTCTGGAGCAATCTTCCCTCCACAAGAGGACGGGTCTGTTCGAACTTCGCCACATCCAACGGCTCCCGTTTTTCCAGCACAGCGATCAATCCGCCATCTGCGCTCGGGATAAAGGGGCTCACATCACCGGGATGCAGTTGCGCGACGCTTTGTTTGATCATCGGCAAATCGGGTGGAGGTTTCGGCTCCACGCTCGGTTGCGCCTTTGGCTGTGGAAGCGGATCCTCAGCAAGCGAAAACGGGGCGAGCTTTTCGGCCGCCAATCCCGCTTGTTGAATCGCCGCTTCCGGTGTCGCGCCCGCCTTCATTTTCTCCTGAATCTGCTGCGCCGCCTCCATCGCTTTTGCCGAAACCAACTCGTGTAAACGCTCTTTCCGAAGCGTTTCAACGATCTTCGGTTTCGCTTCTTCGAGACTCAACGGACGCGCTTCATCAATCGCCGCCAGGTGCAGAATGTAGAAACCGTCCGCCGCCTGGATCGCATCACCGTTCGGCTCCTGCCTGGTCAACTGAAACGCGGACTGGGCTAATTGCGGGTTTGCCGCCAACTGCGGATCGGGGGCGGCAATGGTAAACTCTCCGGTCGTTTGCACCGGCACCTGAAACTTCGCCGCAGCTTTCTGGAAATCCGCACCCTTTTCGAGCAAAGCCTGCGTGAAGTCGTTTGCCCGGTCCGCCAGCTTTTGCAGCGAATCAATTCGCTCTTTACCCTTCAATTTTTTCTGCTCGTCGGTAAACGCGAAGCTGACAAAATCTACTTTCCGCTTTTCTTCGCTTTTCAACTCGGCTTTGTGCGCTTCGTAATATTTTGCCACATCGGGATCATTGATTTGAATGTTCTTTGCAAAATCCTCGTTTCGAAAACGGACAACGGTCACATCCATTTTCCCATAGGCTGCTTGAAAATTCTCTTTGCTTTCCGATTCCGGGATCTGCACCGCGACCGCCAGAAGGGACTTGATCCGATCGAGGCGCAACTGATCACCGGCCAGCTCTTCGATCTGCGCTTCATTGAAACCCATCGCGGGTAGCGAATTTTGCACGAAATCGCTGTACTTGTTCGCGTCGAACTGGCCGTTCGTTTGGAACAAACGAATTCCCTTTACCACGCCGAGAATTTCCGCGGTCGTTGGTTGAATGCCGAGGCGATCGGCTTCGTGTGAGAGGACCAGACGGTTGATCGTGAACTGAAGATATGCCTCGTCCTCGCTATTCGCCGGAAAGGCAAGTTGGCGCCAGAATTCGTCCATTCCCAGACGCTGTGCCAGTTCAAAGAGACGCACATTTCGCTGCACTTCCACGCGCGAGATCTTTCGATCGTAAATCCGCCCGAAATGATCAAGGCTTTGCGCGCTGAAATCTGTCTTGCTGAAATAGAAAATGAAGGGAATGCAAAGGATCGCAATAACGATCATGAGCCAGTGGCGATGCTTGCGGAGAATGGTGATCATGAGCGGGGAATAATTGTCGCTTCGGAGTGCGCGAACTTACGGAGACTTTCTCTCGCGCCAACTGGTTTTTGATCGGCAACGCAGCCGGTTGGAACGCCGATTCGCCGCTTCATCACGCGGGGCCGCACCACTAAAGAACGGTCTTCGGATTCAGAACGCGGCCGGCAGCGGCCCATTGATCATAAAGCGCCCAACCGCGAGAGAGAAGTTGCTCGCCCTCGACAAAACGATTCGAACTTCCCAGAAGAACGAGGATGAGATGTCGCGGGATGACCTTTGTGGCTGTTCCCTCTACAATTACTTCCGATTCGCGGTGCGAAGAAAGAATTAGACAGTCACCTGCGCGGGCGGTGCGCCCAGTCTTGACCCCATCCACGCCATCCCTGCCCAGCAGTTCATTCGTGTTTCGAAGGAGGTAATTCACTTTACGTCCCCCCTGTTGAAATGAAATCTGCCGTTCCTTTTGCGACACGTAAAAGCGAAAGCTCGCTTTGTTGAGCGCATAGCGCGTGAGGCGCGCCATGTCGGCCGCGGTCGTGTACGGCAGTGGGCGGACGTCATCATCGATCCCATGGGGATTTACAAACCGGGTGCGTTCCATCCTGAGGCGCTTGGCCAGAGCATTCATTTGTCCTACGAACGTATCGACAGGTGTGGCCTTCGATTCCGAGGTGCCTGGACCCATCAGGGCCAAACCGACATGATGCGCTAAAGCATAAGCGGCCACGTTGTCGGATTGGATGAGCGCGGCATACAAAAGATCGCGCAGCGCAATCGTGTCTCCGGCTTGAAAACCGATTCTATTCTCTCCTGTGCCGACGAGCGCTTCCGGCGGAATCGTCCCGAGCTGATTCAGGTCGCCGGCTTTGCTCTCGGCCCAGTCCAAGACGACCATCGCGGTCGCCACTTTCGTCAGGCTTCCGACCTGGCGCTTTTGCCTGGGCTCCTGCTGATCGACCACATACCCGGTCTGCGAATCGACGATAACATAGGCTTGCGCGGCAGAGAGCGCGCGGGCACCACCGACCGTAAAGGTCGTGATCGCAGCAAGAGCAATCAGGATTTGGCGCGGAAGAATCACGTCAATTCAGAAACGGCGTCACCTTAGGCGGCGCGCCATTCTTGGCAACTGCAAAGGCGCGGATGCCCGCACCAATTGCTTATTGCAGGCTGACGTTTGTGCGAGCTCCGTATCGGTACGGATTTGTGCTCAGAGTGAGGTAAATCCGTTCGGCTGCATTCTGCAAATCAAAATGGATCGCTCTGCCTAGTCCGGCCGAGCGCACGGAGCCAAGAACACCTTGAAGGTTGCAGCCACCGGCCATGTCGAATTCGTAAACTACGACGCCTTTATCAACATCCGTCACTTTCACATGAAGCCCAAGATACGAACTACCCCCTCCACTTCCGCCGTCAACACGATCAAATTGGCCTTCAACCAACCAACCGGTCCTCGGCGATTGATCCTCGCGAAGGACCCGAGCCGGGGCGATTTTTTCGAGTTGTTCCTTCAGATCATTTGCAAACTCAATCGGGGCGAGTGCCTTCCGAATCGGCACTTCTCCCTCAGAGTTCGCCTGGTCGCCTGTAAACGTGGCCGTGTCGATACAAAATGGCCGAATGTAAATGTATCTCGGATCACTGGCTCCGATTCCGCAATTCGTTACCATGTGAACAGACCTCGAACCAAAGTCCTTTGTATCCGTCGGCGCCGAGCCACTGCCTCCCGGAGTGGAAACGTCAGTCCTCGTGACGTACATGTCTGCGCATGAACAAAGAAGGAAACTGCTGGCGATGGCAATCAAAGGTTTCATATTCGGTAATTGTCGCGCCGTCGATCCGTCTTAGCGCGAATCTCAGGCGTCTTTCCCTCTTTTTGATGCAACTCTCGTGCCGCTGACCGGAGAAAAATGCGAGGCAGCCCGGCTGGGCTTCGCAGCCCGATCAAGTCTGGTCTGTCGATGGCGAATTTTGAGAGGAGTGCTCAGTTCTCTTTTGGCGAAGCGCGCGTGTCCGCGAAATCAATCCACGCATGAGGAAATAAACGCCGAGCGCTGAAGGCAACCCGAGGAAGATCGAGCCAACGAGTAATGGTTGGCCGACCGTAAAAAAGGTCGTCCATTTCATGAGATCGCGGAGCGGGAGATGGTGCAAACTGCTGTGTGGATGGTCATGCCGCTGCAACACCCACATTCCCACCCGGTACTCCCAGAAATAAATTGCCGGCATGAAAGGCAAGATTACGTCGTGCAGTGTGACGCTAATCGCCGCGGCGATCTTGTTGCCCTTACACAACCAGGCCACCCCGATCGAAAGCAACGTCTTCATGCTTAGCAGCGGCGTAAATCCAAAGAAAATGCCGATCGCCAGACCGAGCGCGATCGAATGCGGCGTGTCGTCAATCGCTACCAACTTCAAGTGATGGGCCCCCAGCCACCGTTGAACGCGAGACCAGAAACCGGATTCGGACGGGGAGATTTCTTCGGTCACTATGGGACGGCGGGGAGTGCGATTGCGAGGACGATAATCTAAAGCAACTCAGTTTGCCGCGGCATGTGCGCCACCGCCTGTCCTAGCGCGACCCGCAGGCGAAGAGCAGCATGAGGTGCGTAATCGAACGCATTGTTGTTAAATACCACGTGCAACCTGGAGGTTTCGCTGGCGAGGCGCCGGCAGCGCGCTGCGACCTCTTCAATCTCCTCGTCGCTGTAGTCATAGTTGAAACGGGCCGCGACGGTCTTCCCAGTCAGATAGGCACGAGCATTCCGGCCGTGCAATCGGAGATAACCCAGGTGCGGATTCGTGATCTCATCTAAAGTCGATGGCATAATCATAAAATGCTCTTGCGCCGGAGCGTCGACACAGACCAAGGTCGCACCCCAAGTCGCCAAATATTGCAAGGTCGGGTTCAATTGTGCGCCTTCCACCCAGTCTCGATTTCGGAATTCCATCGCAACTGAGTAATCCTCCATCGCTCCGAGCAGGTCGCCCAACTCCGAGAGCGAGTGCTTCCTTGGAGAAAAACTGGGGGACAATTGCAACAGAAATGCGCCAAGTTTTCCTGACGCGCGCAGAACTTCGACTGTCCGAAGAAACTCCTCAATCATTGCCCTTTCGATTGCTGGCGTGAGATTCACCTTGCCCTTTTCATTCGTTTTGGCGCGGTGTTGCAACTTTGGCGGCAGGAGTTTCAACGACGTCGAATGTCGTGAGAGCAGTTGATGCAATTTTATGTCGAACACGAAATCATCGGGCGTACTGCGACACCAGCGCTCAACCATTCGCGAATCAGGCACGGCGTAAAAGGTAGAATTCACTTCCACCAATTTGAACTGCTCGGCGTACCAGCCAAGCCGATCGCGCGCGGGTAGTCCTTTTGGATACCAGCGCTCGACAAAACCAGGATCCGACCAACTCGCCGTTCCAACCAATATTTCTCCGTTCCCTTTGGCTCTTGATCTTTGCAAGCCCACGAAGGATATGAAGCGCGTCAATCCACGAATGCAACCGATGCATTCGCGAGAAAACGATTCCCATTTTCAGACTGTTGGTAAACGAAGCACGAAAAATCCGGTACGTTCTTTAAAATGGAGTTGCGTGCGCAGATTGCCGCGCCATAATGAAAATCAAGACGCGGGGTGGAGCAGCCTGGTAGCTCGTCAGGCTCATAACCTGAAGGCCGCGGGTTCAAATCCCGCCCCCGCAACCATATTACTTGCCGCGCCAACTCGACTGCGCAAAATTCACGTCCGCCATCACTTAAGGTTTCAAGATCCAGAGTAGCTCAGTGGTAGAGCGGTCGGCTGTTAACCGATTGGTCGTAGGTTCGAATCCTACCTCTGGAGCCAATTGATAATTTGTTCATCCAGCTAGCTAAATTACTATTATCCCAATTCTCCAGTTGAGCCTCCACGAGGAGGTATTTTCCGACGCGTGACACGGATTAAGAATGAGGCCAGATCGTTCCGAAATGACGCCACAATGGTGTACAGATGGTGCTACATTCCCAAAGTAACCATTTCCACCAGAAAATTCTCTTAAGCGAACGGCGAAGTAAATTGTTGGCACTGAGGGGCCATGTTGACTCATGATAAGCGGGGACGGAGATTAGATGCTTAGCTCATACGTGGCACAGATACTGGTAGAGAAGATCGGGTGCATACTGACAGCATACGTGCCGATGTTTTCCAAGCGCAACGGGAGGTCGGAGCCGCTCAGAAAATGACAATCCCGACATTTTGTAGTTGACGATTGGGGCAGAAAAATTGTTATCTCTAGTGGCTCTGACTATTATAACCCCCTTCGCCCGGCGATAAAGCCGCTTAATCTGAATTTCAACGATGAGAACTACAGGTCCCGCCAGAACAATAAGGCTGATGACCAAAGGCGGTAGCTTGCCCGGAAGCAGGGACCCGCAGGGGGAGGCCCCTTCAACTAAGGCAAACGTGAGAGATTCCCTTGGCAATTCAGTGATATCTGCGAACGGGAAGGGACTTCACACTCGGTCTGGCGGGGCCGACGCGGAGGCATTGGGCTCAAATTGCGTTACTGGTCCTTCACGTAACAACGGCAACGTGTCCCTTTTTCTCAAGAATGCGATCGTAGAACTTTTGTCGCCATCGAAGTCGCCCAACGGCTCCGAAGACCAAACATTCGGGGCAACTCCGCCGCTTTCAGGCCGAACGAGAGATAGCGATCATCGAACATCCACTTTCGGGAGCAATGGAAACAGTTCGCCCGAACGAGAGGTCTCCGGGGCCGCTCGTCTGGGATTCCCCGTCTGGAAACGTATACTGGATTTGGCTTGCATTCTCCTCAGTTTGCCCTTCTGGCTGCCTATCATGATTCTGGCGATGCTCTGGATCAAGATCGTCTCCCCGGGACCCATCTTCTATCGACAGGAGCGTGTCGGATATCGAGGAAATCCTTTCATGATTTTTAAGTTCCGAAGCATGAAAGTGAACGTCGAGACCAAGATTCATGAGCGCCACCTAGAACACTTGATTCGGGCTGACCGACCGATGTCGAAATTGGATGCGTCCGGCGATCCTCGCCTGATTCCGGGCGGACTCATTCTTCGGGCGGCTGCCCTCGATGAACTCCCTCAGATCTTTAACGTGCTCCGAGGGGAAATGAGTCTCGTGGGACCTCGACCTTGCACACGCCATGAGTTCGAGCGTTACCAGACCTGGCAAAAGCAGCGCGTCGACGCGCCACCCGGGCTCACTGGATTGTGGCAGGTCAATGGAAAGAACAAGACGACGTTCAGTGAAATGGTTACGATGGACATATTTTACGGCAAGAACATGTCGCTTTGGCTTGATCTTAAAATACTGTTGAAGACGATCCCTGCAGTCGCGACTCAAGTCTTGGAGGCTGGCTCGCTTCGGTCACGCGAGGGTAGTCAGCCGGCCTTTCGTAATCGGACGCCCCGTGCTGACGGTTTGTCGGTTCGGTGACAAAATCATGAGTGCCTTAACCTCGGTTGGCGTTGTGGGTTGCGGATACTGGGGGCCCAACCTCGTCCGCAACTTTAAGGCGCTCCAGAACTGTAAACTCAAAGCGATATGCGATGCGAGTGAGGCTCGCCTCGAACATTTGCGCACCTTGTATCCAGACGTCGAGGGTATCACCGACTACGCCGAGTTTCTCCGGACATCCGGTTTGGATGCCGTGGTTATCGCCACTCCGGTTAACTCTCACTATCGTTTGGCCAAAGCGAGTCTCCTCGCGGGCAAGCACACCTTCATCGAAAAACCAATGGCGTCGTCGGCCGCTGAGTGCGAGGAGCTCATCGCAATCGCCGAGCGCAACGGGCTCGTGCTCATGATCGGCCATACTTTCATCTACTCCTCACCGATTCGTAAGATCTGCGAGATTGTCCAGGCTGGGGACATCGGGGACATCCGCTACATCAATTCACGACGACTGAACCTGGGATTGTTTCAAAAGGACATCAACGTTGCTTGGGATCTCGCGCCACACGATATTTCGGTCATCTTGCATATTCTCGGAGAGTTCCCGGTTTCGGTAAACTGCCAAGGGAATGCTCATGTCACGCCCGACATCGAAGACGTGACCAATATGTCCCTCTACTTTCCGCACAAGCGTTTCGCCACAATCCAAAGCAGTTGGCTCGAACCCCGAAAAATTCGTGAGATGACGATTGTCGGTACACGCCGGATGATCGTGTATGACGATCTGCAGACTCTAGAAAAAATTCGCGTCTACGATGTCCGAGTCGAGCGTCCACCGCACTACGATAGCTTCGCTGAATTTCACTACTCCTATCACTACGGCGACAGTTATATTCCACACATTAAGCAAGAGGAGCCGCTTAGGGCCGTCTGCCAGCACTTCCTTGAGTGCATCGAAACCGGTGTCGAAGCGAAGACGAATGGTCGTGACGGGCTCGATCTGGTGAGAATTCTGGAAGCGGCCTCCGTGTCGCTAAAGGCAAACGGCGCTCCAGTGACATTTTCGCGCACGCATGCCGCAATTTCCCCCATCCCATCGCCATTGGCCCGGGAGTTCGTGCATGCGGGCGCGATCGGAGCATGAGTGGCGGGACGGCCACTTATCAGCTGATCGCGCCAGACGTAAAGATCGGACGTGATGTCCGAATCCACGCCTTTGTGAACCTGTATGGCTGCGAGATTGGCGACGGAACCAAGATCGGAACATTTGTTGAAATTCAGAAGGGAGCGAAGATTGGCGAACGCTGCAAGATCTCCAGCCACACATTCATTTGCGAAGGCGTCACGATCGAAGCGGGCGTATTTGTTGGGCACGGCGTAACCTTTATCAACGATCGTTATCCGCAGGCAACCAATCGAAGCGGGGAACTCCAGAGCGAAGCGGACTGGCATTGCCAGCGGACCGTCGTTCGGCGAGGGGCGTCCATCGGCTCAGGCGTGACGCTGTTAGGTGGAATTTGCATTGGCGAAAACGCCATTATCGGCGCTGGCAGCGTGGTTACCAAGGATGTGCCACCGGCTGTTACGGTTGCTGGAAATCCCGCCCGAATCCTGAATTCACCCAATAAAGACAATGCAATTAAAAGTACCGTTTCTTGACCTTAAGGCCCATCACGCACCGTTGCGCGACGAGTTCAATCGAGCTATTGCGCAGGTTATTGACAGCGGTGCTTTCGCCGGAGGTCCATTTGTCGCAAAATTCGAAAAGGATTTTGCTGCCTATTGCGACTGTCAACACGCGATCGGTGTTGGGAACGGCACGGATGCTCTCTGGCTCGCCCTTCTGGCGTTGGGCATTGGACAGGGAGACGAGGTAATAACGGTCTCGAGTACATTCATCGCCACATGTGAGGCAATCACCTATTGCGGGGCCACACCGGTTTTTGTCGATATCGATGAGCGCACCTACACGATGGACCCAGCTTGTCTGGAGAAGGCAATGACGGCCAGAACGAAAGCGATCATCCCGGTTCATCTTTTCGGTCAGATGGCGGATATGGATCCGATTCTGGAGTTTGCCGGCGAGCACGGCCTTTTCGTCATTGAGGATGCCTCGCAAGCACACGGAGCGGCCTACAAGGGTCGCAAGGCCGGGTCGCTCGGCGACGCCGGTTGTTTCAGTTTCTATCCCGGGAAGAACTTGGGCGCGTTCGGCGAAGCGGGCGCGGTCGTGACCAACAACTTCCTCTTGCAGGAAAAGATCAGGATGTTACGAGACCACGGTCAGGTTCGAAAATATCACCACAAGATGGTTGGTTGGAACTGCCGGATGGATGGAATCCAGGCTGCCGCTCTTGGCGTCAAACTTCCGCATCTTGAAGGCGGAAACGAGCTCCGGCGCGCCCATGCTTTGCAGTACGATCAGGCGTTTGAGAATGTAGGCGACATCGTAACGCCCTTTACGGCCCCTTCATCCCAGCACGTGTACCACATTTACGCCATCCGCACGCAGGAGCGAAATGAAGTCATGCGCCTCTTGGAGGAAAAAGGCATTGGATGCGGCGTGCACTACCCCATCCCGGTTCATTTGCAGGAAGCTTACCGAGGACTCGGTTACGGAAAAGGGGCGTTTCCGATAACGGAGAAAGCCGCTGAAGAATTTATCTCGTTGCCCATGTTCCCGGAATTGACTCGCGCGCAAATCGCTTTCGTCGCCGAAGTAGTGAAAGAGTCGATCTCGGTTGAAGCGCTTTCTTGAAAAGAGCCCCAACCGAGCGATGTTCCTCGGAACAGCGGGGTCATCGTTCAGCATGACATCACAACCCCTTATCTCCCAGACGACCGCCGTCCGCAGGTGCGGAAGGCCGCGCGATCTTCGTTTTTCAGACTTGGAAGTAGAGTTTGTCGATCCACTCCGCGACTCTAACTGGGATCGCCTTGTCCTTTCTCACCCCGAGTCGACTGTCTTTCACAGCGGAGCATGGGCTGCGGTTCTCGTCACGACCTACGGTCACGAGCCGTTTTACCTCCGATTCGCTCGGCACGGCGAAACGGTGGCGCTGATGCCATTCATGGAGGTGCGCAGTCCTTTTACCGGGAGGAGGGGAGTTTGCCTCCCGTTCAGCGATTTTTGCGAACCACTCACTTTCGCGGGATGCAAATCCGACATTGTGATTGCAAAGCTCACCGAGCTAGCGCGCGAGAGAGACTGGAAATACTTCGAGGTCCGCGGAGGGACCGCTTTTCAAGCCGGGGCGGCACCTGTAACAACATTTTACGGACATTGTCTCGACTTGCGTGGTGACGTTAGCGCATTGCCTGCACGCTTCGAGAGTTCTGTCCGGCGCGCCATCCGGAAGGCTGAGAAAAGCGCTTTGGTCGCTCAGGTGGATTCTTCGCGAGCCGGGATCCTGGAATTTTACAAGCTCCATATCCGAACCCGCAGGCGACATGGAATTCCTCCTCAACCTCTCTCATTTTTTCTGAATATTTACGAGAGTGTTATCAAACCCGGCTTGGGTTTTGTCGTTCTCGCACGGCGCGCATCGAAACCTGCCGCAGCAGCTGTCTTTTTTCATCGTGGGAAAAAGGCCATCTATAAATTTGGTGCTTCCGACGAGACCCTTCAGGAGTTGCGAGGGAACAACCTCGTGATTTGGGAAGGGATCAAATTTCTGGTTTGCCAAGGCGCAGAAAGCCTGCACTTCGGTAGAACATCGCTTGATGATCACGGGTTAAGAACCTTCAAACTGTCATGGGGGACGGACGAAGAGATAATCAAATATCTTCGTTTGGACGCGGCCGCGGACACGTGGGTCTCACAACGGAATGGCGAGGGACCAGGCTACCACAAGAAGATTTTTAGCAGATTACCTCTTCCCTTGAATCGCCTGGCTGGGTCAATGGTCTATCCGCACCTCGACTAGAATGAACGCTTCTTCCCCCACACTTGTTGCGCATGAATTGGAACCGGAGGCGTCAGCTTCCGGCCTGAACATCAACGACATCGTTGTCGCTCTTTTTAAGCACAAACGGAAGATTGTATTCTTCACTTTGGCTGGATTGGTCGCCGCGGCAGTCGTCATTAAATTTTTTCCAACCGTTTACGAATCACAGGCCAAACTCTTGGTACGTTATGTCTTGGATCGCAGTGCTGTTGATCCAATCGAAAGCTCGGGCGCCGCAAAGAGTAGTAGTGAAAGTGTTATTGGGTCCGAAATGGAAATTCTCACAAGCTGGGATCTGGCAGTTCAAGTCGCGGACGCGATCGGCGTCAAACGCCTCCTCCCCAGCTCGCCGGCCGCCACCAAAATGGACGCCGCCAAGACTGTGAGCAAGGGGTTGGAAGTAACTAATCGCGCCGGCAGCGGCATCATTTTTGTCTCCTATCGAAATCCAGATCCTGAGCTTCCGACCGTTGTCCTCGATGAGCTCGTAAACCGGTATTTCGAAAAACATCTCGAAGTCCATCGATCAGCTGGCGCCTTCGATTTCGTCAGTCAGCAGTCCGACCAAGTACGAGCGCGTTTGAACCAGACCGAAGACGCCTTGAAGGCCCTTAAGGCGAAAGCCGGGATTGCTTCTTCCGCTGATAGTGCAGCCAGCCTAAATGCAGAAGTCGTGAAAATCGAAGATGAACTTCACTCTGCCGAAGGGAATCTGGCCGAACAACGCGCACGTGTTAAGCAGATGGAAACATCCTCCGTCGGAGGGCCTAACCCTGTGGCTCTTGAGACAGCGAAGTCCAATCCAGCGACGGCCAGCCCTTCGCCTCCTCCCTCCCACCAACCTACCAGCAGCGATATCCAGCAGTATCAGGCATTAAATACACGGTTGGTTAAGTTGCGGGAGGCAGGGCTTGCATTGCTTTCGCAGTACACTCCAGCAAATCAGCTGGTCAAATCCAACGAGGCGCAAATCGCCGCTCTTGAAACTGAAAAACACGCATTGGAAAACAAGTTTCCAGACCTTGCCACCAGTGCGCCTACGACCGGCGCGCCCGGTCAGTCGGATCTCGGCTTTGAAAAAGCGCGCCTGGCTGGATTCGAAGCAAAAACTGAAGCGATGAAGGCCCAGCTTCAAGAACGAATCCGCCAACTCACCGAGGTTGGATCGCAGATCGCCGACCTCGAGCGCAAGAAAGAATTAGAAGAAGCGAACTACAAATATTTCCAGGGGACGTTGGAGAAGGCTCGTGTCGATGAGGCCTTGGATCCTTCTAAAATGCCGAATATCAGTGCGGTCCAGAGGCCTTCACCTCCGATCAAGGTGACCAAGAAACGAAACAAGATCGCGCTCGGATTGGCAGGCGGCGGGCTTGCGTTGGGTTTCGCCATTGCCTTGCTCAGTGAATTAGTGCTGAACCGCTCGGTCAAGCGATCTTCAGAGATTGAGAGACGTCTCGGCTCTTCACCGATGCTTTCTATCCCATACAGCAAATCAAATGGACGTTCGCTTCCGGGCCGGGGAAAACAACGCCTTGATGGATCGCTGATTGTCCCCAAAACTGCCCATCGGGATTTGGCGCCCTGGGATGAAGGTCACTTTATCCGGCCCTATGCCCAGGCAATCCGTGATCGAGTGGATCTTTATTTCGAGCGCAGCCGAATGACGCACAAACCGAAACTGGTGGGCGTAACGGCCTTCTCCGATGGAGCTGGAACTTCGACCCTTGCAGCCGGACTCGCAGCTGCTCTTTCGGAGATGGGCGACGGAAAGGTTCTCCTGGTTGATGTGAATTTGAGCCAGGCCGAGGCGCACCCTTTTTTCCGCGGTGCACCCGCGTCGTCGCTCAGCGCGCTGCTGAATCCGACTGGGCCCATCGCTTCGACTACCGACAATCTTTATCTCGCGACGGTTGCTCCTCCCACGGCCGGGCCGGTCCAGCGTGCCTTGAAAAAGTTCTTCGACCTGGTCCCGAATCTGAAGGCGAGCGATTTCGATTACATTATTTTTGACATGCCACCACTAAGTGACACAAGTCCTACTCTCGGCATGGCAAGCTTCATGGACAAGGTTCTGCTAATTGTTGAAGCAGAAAAGAACAATCGTGATGTGGTGACGCGAGGTTACTCGGAGCTGGTTACAGGTCGCGCTAGTATTTCTGTCATCCTGAATAAGGTTCGCTCCTACACACCGAAGTGGCTCGACGTTGAGCTTGGATAAAGAACGCTCTTTAACAGCTGTTAAGAGAATCGCCTTTGTTTCCCTGAGTCCGAGTTCCTTCTCCCGGAATTCTCCGCCATCCCTGGCACTGCTATGTTCTTGACCCGCATTTACTACAAATATAAGCCCCTTATTCCCCGGCGTCTTCGCCTCGCGGCAAGGCGAAAGCACGTGATGAGAATTAGATCGAAATGCGTGAACATCTGGCCAATCAAAGAATCAGCAGGCCGCAAACCAGAGGGTTGGATTGGGTGGCCCGAGGGAAAGCAGTTCGCCCTCGTCCTTACCCATGATGTAGAATCCCAGGTCGGCCTCGACCGGGTTCAGCAGCTCGCCGAGTTGGAAATGAAATTCGGGGTCCGATCGTCTTTCAACTTTATCCCCGAAGGTCCTTACCAGGTTCCAAAACAACTTCTCGAATGGCTGGTCAGTAACGGCTTCGAGGTAGGCGTTCACGATCTTCATCACGATGGACTACTTTATCGAAGTCGCGCAAAGTTCGTTCAAAAGGCCAGGCGGATAAACCACTACATGCACGAGTGGGGCGCCGTCGGGTTCCGCTCCGGTTTCATGTTGAATAAGCTGGATTGGCTTCACGATCTCGATATTCAATACGACGCCTCCACCTTCGACACGGATCCTTTCGAGCCCCAGCCGGATGCAGTGGACACTATTTTCCCTTTCTGGGTGCCTCGACCTGCAAGCCTTGATGCTCCACGCTCGAGTCTCAACGGTTCCCCCAGCGGCTACGTCGAACTCCCCTATACGCTGCCCCAGGATTCCACGCTCTTTCTTTTCTTGCGCGAACGTAACGCTGATATCTGGCAGCGAAAACTGGATTGGATCGCAGAACATGGAGGGATGGCGCTCATCAATGTCCATCCCGACTACATGACAATGGAAGGCAGGCCCGCATTGACCGGAGAATATCCTGTCAGCCGTTACCAAGACTTTCTGCGCTACGTTTCGAATGATTATGAGCAAAAATACTGGCAAGCCCTTCCGCACCAGGTCGCCGATTGGGTACGCAAGTCAAGAATGCGAGATTCCAATTCCAACCTTCTTTCTCATCGCTCCCGCCGTAAGCTCAAAATTTGGATTGACCTCGACAACACGCCACACGTGCCGTTCTTCGAGCCTATAATAGAGGAGTTAACCGCTCGTGGTTTTCCGCTAATGGTGACGGCGCGGGATGCCTTTCAGGTTTGCGAATTGGCGGACAAGAAAGGTCTCTCCTACACAAAGGTCGGCCGCCATCACGGTAAGAATCGTGCGCTTAAGGCAGCCGGTCTAATCTTCCGCGCCCTGCAATTATCACCGCTCGAGCTGAGGGAAAATCCGGTCCTGGCAGTATCTCACGGCGCCCGCTCACAAATCCTGCTAAGCAACCTGCTTCGTATTCCTACAATTCTGATTGAAGACTACGAGCATTCGCGATTTCCCCGAATGATGCGACCGACTTGGATCATGGCTCCCGGTATGATTCCGGATGAATCGCTCTGTCTTAAGAACGGTCATGTCCGGAGGTATTCTGGAATTAAAGAGGACGTTTATGTTTGGAAGCTTGTTCCTGATCCGAGCGTTCTAGCAGAACTTGGGCTCAGCGACTCAGACTTGATTGTGACTGTTCGTCCGCCGGCTACAGAAGCTCACTACCATAGACCCGAAAGCTTAACGCTGTTTGAGCGCTTCATGATTCGGGCTTCTCAAACACCGGGAGTGAAGATCGTCCTCCTGCCTCGGAACCGAAAAGCAGGCCGAACTTGTCCGCCGCAATTGGCCGGCTTGGTTTGAGCACGGGAAAACCGTCATTCCTTCCGCTGCGATCGATGGTTTGAATCTGATGTGGCACTCGGATCTCGTGGTCAGCGGAGGCGGGACGATGAATCGAGAGGCTGCTGCGCTGGGGGTTCCCGTTTTCAGTGTTTTTCGAGGAATTATTGGCGCGGTGGACCGTCACCTAAGCGCAGAAGGCCGTTTGGTTCTGATAGAATCTCTTGCAGATGTTGATGCCAAGATACCGATAGTAAAGCGGGAACGGAAGGCCATTGCCGAAGCCACCTCCAAACGGACGCTCAACCAGGTCGTGGATACGATCGAGGAAATCGCGGAGTCTTGCAGCCTCGTGAGTTAGTAAATCGGAGCTCTGTCCCGTATCAAACTGTTAATCATTGCTGGCGCGCGGCCGAACTTCATGAAGATCGCGCCGCTGATCAAGGCGCTCGAGGCTCACCAACTCGACCGCCTGGACGGGCAGACAAAGATTGACTGGCGCCTCGTTCACACCGGTCAGCACTATGACTCGCAAATGTCGGATATTTTTTTTGGCGAACTGGGCATCCCGGCTCCCGACATTAATCTGGAAGTCGGATCAGGTTCTCATGCGATTCAGACGGCTAGCATCATGGCGAAGTTCGAACCGGTCTGTGAGCATGAAAAGCCAGATTGGGTGGTTGTGGTCGGCGACGTTAACTCGACCATGGCCTGCACCATCGTCTCCGCCAAATTGGGAATCAAGGTCGCACACGTGGAAGCCGGCCTTCGGAGCTTCGATCGGACGATGCCGGAGGAAATAAACCGGATTGTGACCGATGCGCTGGCGGATCTACTCCTGACCCCTTCATCCGACGCCGACGAAAATCTAAAGCGGGAAGGCATTCCTGAAGCAAAGATTAGGTGCGTCGGGAACGTGATGATTGATGCGCTAATCGACAACCTGGAGAAAGCGCGAGCCAGCCAGTTGCTCAACACACTTGATTTGAAGAAGAAGGGCTTCGTCTATGTGACACTTCACCGCCCGTCCAATGTAGATGAAGAGGCCAGCTTGATCGCAATCATGGCTGAATTAAATCGGCTTGCCCGGCAAATACCGGTAGTTTTCCCCATGCACCCGCGCACCCGCAAAATGTGCGCCGAGTTTGGCATTTCGCTCGATGAGGCGAAAGGGCTGCGAATTCTGGAGCCGATTGGTTATCACGACTCGCTCTCACTGACTGAGTCCGCTCAGTTTGTCCTGACCGATTCGGGAGGGTTGCAGGAAGAAAGCACCTACCTCAAGACGCCGTGCCTCACACTTCGCTCCAACACCGAACGACCTATCACAGTTACCGTTGGCAGTAACAAACTGACCGATCTGAAACATTTATCGGCTGACATCTCGGAAGCTCTGAGCCGCAACGGAGAGACCAGCCGTATCCCGCCACTGTGGGATGGCCAAACGTCCCAGCGCATTATCGACTGCCTGATCGCGAGCAGTTAGCACGTTTTCACTGATAGGATTTCCGTCAGATGTTGAATGTCATCTTCACGCTTGATTACGAGATCCACGGCAATGGCGAGGGTGATCCCAAGGCGCTGATGATCGAACCAACCCGTCGACTGATGGATCTGTTCGACCGCTTCGGTGCGAAACTCACCATCATGGCGGATGTCGCCGAGATTCTAAAGTTCAAGGAATACAAGGAGCAACACGGCCGCGACGATTACCATTATGAGGCAATTGCGGAACAGCTTCGCGAGGCCGTTCGTCGCGGGCACGACGTTCAACTTCATCTTCACGCCTCTTACTTTAACGCGCGACATGACAACGGCCGCTGGCAGCAGGATTGGTCTGAATACAACTTTGCCCGACTTCCGCAGGAGCGAATCAATCAGGTCGTACGAATCGGCAAACAGTATCTGGAAACCCTATTGACACCCGTTTTGTCGTCATACAAGTGCGTCGCCTTTCGTGCGGCCAATTGGGCGGTTAGCCCCGCGCACAATGTCGTCCGCGCTCTGATCAACAACGGGATTCGAATTGACACGTCTGTCTTCAAGTACGGTCGTCGCGAAGGCATTGTTAACTTCGACTATTCCAACGCACCCAGCAATCTCGTTCCATGGCATGTTGCAGATGACGATGTGTGCAGACGGGATGACGCCGGCAAGTTACTCGAGATCCCAATCTATTGTGAACGCCGCTGGCTGGGAGCCTTCGTAACGCTGAACCGGATTTATCGCGTGGTAATGACTCGCTCGCATCGAATTGCGCGCAACCGCCAGCTCAACGGCATTTCGAGTGACTCGCGAATGAACGGTCGGCGAGGTCCACTCGGCAACCTGGCATTACTAGCGAAGCGACATCCGTGGAAAGCGGATTTCAATCAGTGCACCGGTCGGCAATTGATTCGCGCCTTGGAGCGCGCGAGAACCAGCCATCCCGGCAGTTCGGTTGATCTACCGTTCGTTCTGATTGGTCATTCAAAACTCTTTACGCGGCCCAACGAACGGAGTCTCCAGCCATTTCTTTCCCTTGTTCGCAGCCGGCCCGGGCGCTTTCGGTTCGCTACACTTGCTTCCTGCGATCCGGGCGTTGATCAGATGAAACCGGCCCAGTCCGTCACATTGGTCCGCTAGATTGCGATGATCAACCGTTCCTACATCATCATCATGCCGGTACGGAACGAGGCGAAATTTCTTCAAGGAACGTTGAGTTCGATTGCGCAACAGACGATCAAGCCAAAGCAATTGATCATTGTAGACGACGGCTCGACCGACGGGACCGACACAATTGCTGATACGGCGTCACTGAAGCATGATTGGATTCAGGTGTTGCATCGCGCGGACCGTGGCTTTCGCGCCCCAGGCAGCGGGGTGATCGAATCGTTCTGCGACGGCTATGGCCTGATCAAGATGAATGACTGGGGATTCGTGGCAAAACTGGATGGAGACTTATCGTTTGAACCGGACTACTTCGAGCGATGCCTGGGACGATTTGAAAAAGACCCCAAACTCGGGATTGGAGGCGGGACCGTATGTAACATGGTCAACGGCGCGTTGGTGGTGGAATCGCCGGGCGACCCAGTCTTCCATGTGCGAGGAGCGACGAAGATTTACAGACGCGAATGTTGGGAAGCCATCGGCGGGCTGATTCGGCAGCCAGGCTGGGACACTGTTGATGAGTACCACGCCAATATGCTGGGTATGACGACTTACACGTTTCCAGAAGTCAAGCTATGCCATCATCGGCCAGCGGGCGGTGTGGAAGGAACTTGGAAGAACTGGGTCAAGAACGGGCTCGCGAATTACGTGAGCGGGTACCATCCGCTGTTCATGTTTGCCAAATGCCTTCGTCGTGTGCTTTCCAAGCCATATCTCGTTGGAGCACTCGGACTTTTTACGGGATTTATCAAGGGATATGCGAAGAGCATTCCGCAGGTACCCAACCGCGACTTGATCCGGTTTGTTCGTGACCAGCAAATGCGGAAACTGTTCCTACGCGACAGTCTTTGGGACCGGAGACCGCTGTGAGTCGGATCAGTTGTCTGCGGGAGGAGCGAATCTTCCTGAGTATTGCCTGACTATATGTGCGGCATCTGCGGAAAAGTCTATTACGCCTCCGAAGGACGGGTGGCAACCGAGCTTGTGCAACAAATGATGGACGTTATTATCCATCGCGGTCCCGACGGCGAAGGGAAGTATGTCTCCGGTCCGGTTGGCTTGGGACATCGACGCCTGTCGATCATCGATCTCAACACCGGCGCACAGCCAATGTGCAACGAAGACAAGACAGTTTGGATCGTTTACAACGGAGAGATCTACAATTTCAAAGAACTTAGGCAGGAACTTCGTCAAAAAGGGCACAAATTCTCTTCCGCAAGCGATACGGAAGTCATCATCCACCTCTACGAGGAATACGGCGCGGAAAGCCTTCAGCGTCTTCAGGGCATGTTCGCTTTTGCGATCTGGGATGAGAAGGACCAGACGTTGTTCCTGGCCCGCGACCGGATAGGGATCAAACCGTTGTACATCGCAGATACAGGACGTGCGCTGGTGTTTGGGTCCGAAATCAAGGCGCTGCTGGTAGATCCCGAGGTCAAATGCGAGATTGATCCGGAATCGGTAGACAAATTCCTGACGCATTTCTGCCTGCCAGGACGAGAAACGCTGTGGAAGGGAATCCTAAAGCTTCAACCTGGACATTACCTGCTTGCCCGCAAAGGAAAGTACGAGATCAAACAATACTGGGACCTGCGCTATCGGCCGGGTCCAAAATGGAAGGACATTGACGAGGCGGCTGAGGCCCTTTGCGAGTTGACCAGGCGAACTGTTCGGGAACACATGATCAGTGATGTGCCGGTCGGCTTCCTGTTAAGTGGTGGCGTGGACTCGACCATCGTGCTCGCATGCGCGGCGACTGAGACGGACCAGAAAATCAGCACGTTCACGGTCGGATTCGACAACGCGCAATTCGAGGATGAGAGAGTTTACGCGAGACTAGCGGCGAAGCGCTTTGGCTCGACTCACCACGAAATAACCATCACACCCCAGGAGTTTTGGGATTTTCTCCCGACGTTGGTTAGGCACATGGAGGAGCCCGTGTGTGATCCGCCCGCAGTTTCTCTGCACTACGTCACCAAGCTGGCTCGAAAGCATGTGAAGGTGCTGCTTTCCGGTGAAGGTGGGGATGAGGCGTTTGGCGGCTATAACGATTATCGCAATTTTCAGTTTCTCGAACGAGTCAAAAGAGCCATCCACCCTTTGGAAGGCATTTGTTCAGGATTACTAGCTGCGGCAAATCATTTCGGCCCATTGCAAAAGGTGGGAAAGTTCGCTCCCTACGTTACCACGGCGCTGCCAGATTATTATTACAGCCGCGTCGCGTCTCCATACAACTATTTCAACCGCGTAAAGGCGGAGCTTTACACGCCCGGCTTTCGAGAATCGATTAGACCTGACGCTGCGATAGATGTGGTGCGCGGCTTTTTTCGCCAGGTACAGGACCAGCCGGTGCTCAACCAGATGCAATATCTTGACACCAAAACGACCCTGCCGGACGACCTTCTCGTAAAGGCGGATCGGATCACGATGTGCAATTCCGTGGAACTGAGGGTCCCCTTTCTCGATCATGTCCTGCTGGAATTCGCTGCCAGTTTGCCAACAAACTATAGAGTCAAAGGATTGACCACCAAACGTATCCTAAAGCGCGCCTTTGGGAGTCGCATTCCCAAGGAGATCGTCCAAAGGAAGAAAGCTGGTTTCCCTATTCCAATCCAGCGGTGGGTTCAAAACGAACTACGTGGGCAGGTTCGTGACGTGCTCTTAAGCAAAAAATCTCTGGATCGCGGTTACTTCAGAAGGGCAGGGATCGAGAAATTGCTGGCAACAGGGGATCAGGGCCAACCGATGGCTAAGGAGATTTTTTCGCTGCTCACACTGGAGCTTTTGCATCAGCAGTTCACCAATCATGAACGGACGGTGAACAAGCGCCAACCTTTGGTCCTGCTACCTAGCTGACGGCTTTTGAAGCGTGAACGCGGTTGGTTTCTCATTTACCATCATTGCAGGAATCCTGCTGCTCAGGCTGCCACGGCGCTGGGCGTTTCTTCCGTTATTGATGGGAGCCACCTACATGACCCGGGGAGAGCAGCTGGAGCTGGGGCAGCTCAACTTCCCGGTAGTGCGCCTGCTGGCGACGATCGGTTTCATTCGGGTGATAGTCAGAAAGGAGCGGATCGCCGGCGGCATCAACAATTTGGACAAGATGGTAATCGCCTGGGCTACCTGGTTGCTATTAAGCAGCGCGTTCCACACGGCGAGTGTCTTCGTCGGACGCATTGGCCTCGTTTGGACCGAGCTCGGACATTATCTTCTCTTTCGCGTGTTCATCCGGAAGCCGGAGGACTTGGTGCGCATTTTCAAAACGGTAGGCATTCTGCTATTGCCGGTTGCTGTTCTGATGTTGATCGAAAAACTTACGGGAACAAACTACTTCGCCGGGATGGGCGGGGTACATGCGGAGCTGGTACTTCGCCACGGGCACTTTCGCGCCCAAGGCCCTTTTGCCCACGCCATTCTCGCGGGCACCGTCGGGGCGGCGTGTTTCCCCATGGCGCTGTATCTTTGGCAATCAAATCGCAAGCTCTCGCTCCTGGGCCTGGCTTCTGCCGGCGCTGTGGTATTCGCCAGCGGATCGAGCGGACCGGTGATGATGGTGCTGGCAACGCTTTTTGCGCTTGCACTCTGGAAAGCGCGAAAATGGGTGCGTGTGATCGCCTGGCTGGGTCTGATAGCGACAGTAGCCTTGAATAGTGTGATGAACGATCCCGTGTACTTTCTCATGGCGCGCATTGACATCACCGGAGGCAGCGCGAGTTGGTGGCGGGCTCAACTGATCCGATCGGCCATTCAGCACTTGGACGAATGGTGGTTTGCCGGGACTGACTATACACGGCATTGGATGCCCACAGGAATCTATGCAAATGAGACCGGCACCGACATCACGAATCACATTCTTCAAATGGGCGTGTGGGGAGGATTGCCATTGATGCTTTTGCTGATCGGTACATTGGCGGCGGCTTTTTCAATTCTCAGCAAGGCGTTGCGGTTGAATAAAAATGCGCCTCCAGAACAGCAGTTTTTGATCTGGACACTGGGCGCGATGCTGTTCGGTCACTTGGCAAATTTCTTTTCAATATCCTATTACGATCAATCCATTGTGTATTATTACCTGCTCCTGGCCGGCATTGCTTCATATCATTCCAGTATCTTGACGACTGGTATGCAGGCAGTCGTGGCGACCAAGAACCGTTGGGGCAAGGTGATTTCAACGCCGGCAGGATCGCGTTCGAGGCGTGAGCCATCACATTCACAGCTCGTCCTCGCAACACTAGCACCATCCACGCTATGAAATTGTCCATTGTCATCATTTGCTGGAACGATCTGAAGGTAATTTTGAATTGTCTCACATCGATCTACGCCGAAACGGCAGCGATTAGCTTCGAAGTCATCGTTTCGGATAACGGATCGACAGACGATTCGATTGCCCGGATTCGCGCGGCTTTCCCCCACGCAAGGATCGTCGAAAACGGGGCGAACGTTGGTTTTGCCAAGGGCAATAACGCCGGCATTCGGATTGCCGAGGGTGAATATGTCCTCGTCCTTAACCCCGACACGATCATTCGCGACCGAGCGTTGGAAAAGTTGGTGACGTACGCCGATCGCCATCAGAGCGCGGGAGCGTTTGGGTGTCGTGTTCTCAATCCCGACGGTTCGTTTCAGAATCCTGCCCGCCCAATTCCATCAGTCCTCGGTTATCTCACTGCGGCGTTACGTATGGGATGGCTTGCTCATTTCTCCAGTGCTTTTACATCGAATGTTTACCTGGGATGGGACGGCCGAACTGAACGAACCATCGGATACCAGTCGGGTTGCTGCGTCATGTTTCGAAATGATTTGCTGAAACGTCTGGGTGGCTTTGATGAGCGCTTTTTCTATCACTTTGAAGAAAGCGATTTGTGTTTCCGAGTGTGGAAATCTGGTTCTTCTATTCTCTTTTGCCCCGAAGCTGAGATCACCCACCTGGGAGGTCAATCCGTCGGAAGGTTCCCGATCCGGTTCGCCATCGAAACTTACCGCAGCGCTTACCGATTCTTCTACAAGCATTACGGGACGAGAGGAGTTGTTCGAGTGCGTTACGTTTTCTTACTCAATCTATCGCTGCGCTACTTTGGTTACAAATTGGTTAGTATGTTCAAGACCAGTGAGGCTTTGGATAACCGGCTAAAAATGTACCTGATTACAATGAAATGGAATTTTGGTCTCGATCCGATTCGATTTATTGAAAGCGGAAAAGAACCGAATGTTGGCTACGAGCCCTTGGCGCCTCCACCCAGCATGATGCAGGACGCAATCCGTTCGTAAGGCAGGATCCACCGAGAACTCTATGGAAAAGTCAAAAACACAGGAAATCGCAGATTCAAATGCCTCTCTCGTAACTGGCGGTGCAGGCTTTATCGGCTCCCATGTCGCGGAATGCCTGGTTCGGATGGGACACCGGGTTGTCGTGCTCGATGATCTTAGCGGCGGCTATAGGGAAAACGTTCCCGGTGAGGCCTGCTTTGTAGAAGGGTCAATCCTGGACCATGCCCTGATCGATTCGTTGTTTCAGAAACATCGATTCGATCATGTCTACCATCTTGCCGCATATGCTGCCGAAGGGTTGAGTCACTTCATCAAACGGTTCAACTACAACAACAACGTGATAGGATCGGTCAATCTGATCAATGCCGCAGTAAACTACTCCGCGAAAACTTTTGTGTTTACTTCGTCAATCGCAGTTTACGGCGCCGGACAGACTCCCATGACTGAGGATATGATCCCCGTTCCGGAAGATTCATACGGAATCGCAAAGGTCGCGATCGAGCAGGAACTAAGAATTTCTCACGAAATGTTTGGATTGAACTATGTCATCTTTCGTCCGCACAACGTTTACGGCGAACGGCAGAATATCGGCGACCGCTACCGAAACGTGGTCGGCATCTTCATGAATCAATTGTTGAAGAATGAGCCGATGACCGTCTTCGGAGATGGCGAACAGCAGAGAGCTTTCACGCACATCAGCGACGTGGCGCCGATCATCGCCGAATCAGTGAACCTGCCGGCGGCACGAAACCAGGTGTTTAACATTGGGGCTGATGTGCCGTTTACCGTGAACCATCTTGCGAAGGTCGTCGCCACAGCGATGGGAAAAGAATGCAGGGTGAAGCACCTGGAGCCTCGCAACGAGGTCAAGGATGCATTTTCGGACCACACAAAAGTTGAGCGGGTTTTCCCGAATCAATCCAAGACTTCGCTTGAGGATGGTATCCGGGCCATGGTTGAGTGGGTTAAACTTCATGGATCTCGAGAGAGCGGAATTTTTGGCGGCATCGAGATTGAGAAGAATCTGCCTCGGAGTTGGGCGATGGCGACGAGGAAGTGAGTGCGGAAAACGTCGGGGCAAGTTTTCAACCCTGCCTTGAGCTGGGTTCCTCTGTGCTTCAGTCGTAAGCGCCTGCCGACATCGCGCTTGAAATAGGAATGCCTTGCGTCCGCCTTCAGCCCAAATCGCGCCCCTCACAGCATGAGACAATCAATCTGTCGCATCTATCTGGGCTCTAGCCATGCCATCAGTTGAACCGGAATCCGTGTCTTCCCGACATACTATTTGCGTTCGTTCAGAGAGGGAAGGTTTACCATGGATAAATCTTCTTTCGATTCTGGAATGCGTCCTGCCGATTAGATTCAGATTCGCAAAAAGGAGTGACGTTGGAGCAGCGGCAGAAATCGTCTTTGAGCATGAGGCCCACGGCGGGGAAATCTCTGAAGGTGTCGCTGTCTCAAGCTTCGCGATTCCCGTTTTCCAACTCTCTTCCGCAGGACTAGGAACCACCGAAATCGCAGTTAAGTTTGCGGATCATCCGGAGGTCCCTTTCCCATTTCGAAATCGGTCTTTCCGGACGAAAACCCTGACGGCGCCTCAGTCGTTATCCCTGCGCGACAACGAGGAGGTCCTGGCGAACACTGACTCGGGGCCGCTGTGGACCGTCGCAAACAGGGGCGGCGCAAAACACTTTCGTTCAGCACTCACGCTGCCGGCTGTTCCGGCTGAAGGAAGCTTGCTCGACGTGCTGAACGGCGATCGTTTCCTGGAACTGCTACCGTTCATCCATTGGGTCCGCGAGCTGTGCACGAGTACCGCGTATCAGGAACCTCCGCTTCGAGCTTGCTTCATCTTTGATGATCCAAACCTTCACTGGCCTCGTTACGGCCGTGTAGACTTTGGGAAGATCGCCGCGCATGCAGCGATGGAGAACTACCGCGTTTCGTTTGCCACAATTCCTCTCGATACCTGGTTCACCCACGAGGCAACAGCCGAGCTGTTTAAGGCTCATGCAGATCGGCTGTCACTATTGGTACACGGCAACGATCACACAAGGAATGAGCTGGCTCGGACCTTACCACCGGCCAGGCGAGCGGCCCTTTTGCGGCAGGCAATTCGTCGCGTTGAGCGCTTCGAGTATAATTCCGGTTTGCGCGTCGACCGGGTCATGGTGCCCCCGCATGGTGCCTGTTCAGAGGAGATGCTGGCGGATCTTCCGACGTGCGGCTTTGAAGCCGCCTGTATCTCCCACGGGTCCCTCCGCGCGCACAATAAATCCAGTTTGTGGACGAAGACGTTGGGTTACGCTCCGTCCGAATTGATCCAAGGCTGCCCGGTTTTGCCACGCTGGGGATTTGCAAACAGTAGTGAGAGTACAGTGCTGTTGGCGGCCTTTCTTCGACAGCCGATTGTTTTGCGCGGGCATCATAACGATCTGAAGGGTGGTCTTGAAGTGCTCGAGAATTTTGCCGGCATCGTCAACGGATTGGGTGACGTTGTTTGGTCCGGTATGACTGGCTTGAGTCGTCTTAACTACTCCTGGCGAATGGACGGAAGCACCATGAGGGTAAAGCCAATCGGTAGGATACTGAATGTTCACGTGCCTGAAGAAGCCGAAACGCTTTTGATCGAATCCGTGCCGGGTCAAAATGCGGATGCCTGGAACGTAGCTAAAGCAAACGAGGTTGCAGTGAAGGTTCGTTGCGAAGAGGACCTGCCGCTATCGGTTCCGACAAAACGATCCATTACACTTGAGATGGTTGCTCCGTCCCTCGCCGTTTGCGAGAGAAATGGACAGGCACTGCCGATCACGCCCTTCGTCCGCCGGTTGCTGACCGAAGGACGAGACCGGTTGGTCGGGGCATTCGGCCGGTGAGATCAAAACGTCCACTCGGGCGCATCTGGATACTGTGCTGAACGCCATCAAATCACGGCTGTTTTCCACGGCCCAACGAGTTCTCAGTCAGGAGCGCCGCAATAAGATAAAGCATTGGCTGACTTCGAGGCGAAAGAAATGGGCCCGGCTTTATGTGCTTAGGTACGGACATTACACCGCTCGGGATTTGGTCGATCAGATCCGACAGCGAATTAATGGAAATTTCGAAATCCTAATGGTCCACAGTGCGTACGACCGTTTGATGCCAATGTCACTCTGGCAGATATCAGGATGTCATCCAGGAACTGATCAACCTCTGCGGCAAGGATCGGACTCTTGTGATGCCTGCTTTCGTTCTTGGAGGCAAATCTGGTAACCCGATTGAATTCTACAAGACGCACGATTTTGATGCGAAACGGACTCCGTCGGAAATGGGACTGTTGACGGAACTCTTCCGCCGAATGCCGGGCTCACGACGAAGTCTGCACCCAACACACAGCATCACTGCGTTTGGGCCCCTGGCAGAGCAGTTGACCGCCAACCACCATCATGCGTTAACGGCTTCAGGTCGCGGCACACCATTTGAGCTTATGGCACAACGAAAGACCGCGATCGTGGGACTGGGTGTAGAATACTACCGCTGCTTAACCCAAGTCCATACTGCTGAAGATCTCGTCGGCGAAAAGTTTCCCTGTGAAATTTGAGAAAGAATACGTCCCCGTAACAATCGTTGACGCGGCCGGAAACAAGTTTTCATACACGCTCACGGTATTTAGGGCGGGCAAAGCGATGAACCTTGGCCTCGTTCGGTCGTTGTTGTCGCGAGACGAATTACAAGAATGGAAGTTCCGGGGCACGCAGTTGTTCCTCACTTTCGCAGACATAGTGACGAATCGTCTGGTCGATGCCGCCAAGAGATGGAATCACGATTTATGGCTAGAAGAGAACCTGAGCCGCGCACCGCGACTGCACGTATTTATGCAGGTGAAAGTTAACTGCCAATGACTACCCAAAATAACGAAGCTTTATTTCGAACCGTTTACCAGGCTATTCAAGCATTTAACGAGCAGCTGCCTGCGGATAGAGCACTTGTTCCCTCCCCCAGATGCGAACTTGTCGGCTCTCCGAATCTGGACTCTGCCGACGTCGTCAACCTTTTGGTCATGATTGAGCAAGGGATCGAGCAAGACTTCGGTCTGGCTGTTTCACTTTTCGATGGCCAGACTGTTGAACAAGGGATCGAACGTTTTGTGACTGTCCAGGCACTGGTGGAATTCCTTGCCGGAAAAATCGATAGCGAGAATGTCCAGCATTGAGAGGTTCTTAGTGGCAAACGAACTGTAAAGATCGGATGGCTGCTCCTCTTCCTGCGTCTTGATCTGCTGACCGATTCGTTTGTCAACCATGAGCAATGACCGCACGGAGTGTCTGATTATCTCTGATTTTTCGGTTGGCGTTTTTGCTGGCTTGCTACAGAACTCCGGTGCGCTTCCCGATTGCAGGGTATCGG
The DNA here is from genome assembly GCA_963737545.1 of uncultured Verrucomicrobiae bacterium. Lineage (GTDB taxonomy): Bacteria > Verrucomicrobiota > Verrucomicrobiia > Chthoniobacterales > UBA10450 > CAVTTH01. Next base: position 49,852 of record CAVTTH010000004.1, read on the forward strand.
TGGCGCCGTTTGATCAAGTCGCGCAGGTTCTTTTGCAAGCGGATCACGACTGCTGGTCTACTGGACCTCAGGTTGCAATCATTTGGACCCGACCTGAACGGGTCAGTCCGTCTTTTGCAAAGGCTATGGCAGGAGAGACATTTTCGGAGGAGAGCGTTCTCAGCGAGATTGATGGTTTTTGTGATTTGGTCTCCAAGGTCCAAGAAAAACTGTCTTACTCTTTCATCCCCGCCTGGGTGATAACTCTGCCACGACGCGGGCTTGGAGTTATGGAGTTCAAACAAGGTACGGGCTCGACCTACCTTTTGGGTAAAATGAACGCACACTTGATCCAAAGATTCTCTACGTCGAAGGCTTTCCATGTGCTGGATACGGATCGTTGGCTGCGAACCGCCGGCAAGTGGGCGTATAGCCCAAAGGGCTGGTATCTAGCTAAGAATCCGTTCGGGAACGAAGTGTTTTCACAAGCGGCAAAGGACATCAAGGCCGCTCTTCGAGCGCTTGCTGGGAAGACGAAGAAGCTGTTGGTGCTGGATTTGGACGAAACACTGTGGGGCGGCATTCTTGGCGATGTGGGTTGGGAAAACCTGATTATTGGTGGTCATGATGCCGTTGGGGAGGCTTTTGCCGACTTTCAGCATGAGCTCAAGGCGCTGCGTCAGCGCGGTGTTCTCCTCGCCATCGCGAGCAAGAACGACGAACCTGCGGCGTTGGAAGCGATTGCCAAACACCCCGAGATGATCTTGAAAAAGGAGGACTTCGTTTCCTGGCGGATCAATTGGAATGACAAAGCGGCGAACATCGCCGAGCTGGTTTTGGAACTCAACCTCGGTTTGGATTCCGTGGTTTTCCTCGACGATAATCCCGTCGAACGTGCGCGAGTTAGCGAAGCGTTGCCACAGGTGTTCGTTCCGGAGTTGCCGGACGACAGGATGCTGTTTGCAACGTTTTTGCGAAAACTGGACTGCTTCGATCCCGGTTTCATCAGCGAAACGGATCGAACCAGGACTCAACTCTACCAAACTGAAAAGGAGCGGGAGACCCTGCGTGCTACAACGCAGTCGTTTGATGAATGGCTCGAGAAGCTGGCAACCCGTGTGACGATCGAGCCACTAAACGATCAAAACTGGGATCGAGCCTTGCAATTACTTAACAAGACGAATCAAATGAACCTCAGCACGCGACGCCTGACAGATGCTGAATTGCAGGCTTGGGTTGATTCACCGCAGAATCAGTTCTGGACTCTACGCCTGACCGATCGTTTTGGAGATTCCGGGCTGGTCGGTCTGATGAGCCTTGCAGTCGATGGCGAACGTGGGCGTATGGTTGACTTCATTCTTAGTTGTCGGGTGATGGGGCGTAAAATCGAAGAAACGATGCTTTATTTCATCCTGACAGAAGCCAGAAAGCTTGGAATTGTTCTGGTGGAAGCCGATTACGTTCCGACCAAAAAAAATGAACCTTGTTTGAAGTTTTTGGAGCGAACCCGCGGTGAGAGGCAGGGAAACTTGTTCCGGTGGGATACGAGGCAAGACTTTCAGCCGCCTCCATACGTCGCAATCGAGATGTCTCGACTATGAAGAAGCTTCAAACGAAGCTGATTTCGCTATGGCTAGTGCGCTGACGTCACTCTGGATTGGAAAAGTGGCTGCAAGAACATGATCGCACATCGTATTATGGTCTGCGGACTCTCCAAACCATGCAGGGAGAGAAAGTGTTGCCGGTTGCTTCGGACATACTCAGATTCATTACTCATCATTACCGTGGCGATGTGTTGGCGATCTACGCGAAGAGAGTGGAAGGCTTGCGCCTTTTACAGAAAGAATTTGAAAGGACTGGGGGATATTCTGCAAGGTCCTATGCCGAGGTAAAACCGGTGGATGACGAAATGTATAAGCTCGCGCTTCTGCTGTCATTTATTTGCACCAATCATCGCTTCGAAATACTGAAGGAGTTAGAGCGTTTTTTGCATGAATCTCGTGGTGGCACCCGACGACTCCTCTCAATTGGCTATGGAACCGGTTACGAACTTAAGCTTGCATGGGAAGCCCTGCCTGGCTGGATAATCGAGGCATTCGACAACGCAGAGGAAAGTCTTAGTTACGCCAAGGACCTGCTTGGATTCTTCAAATGCGGACCAATGACTCTCCGAACGGAATATTTTCCTTTAGAAACGATTGATGGTCATGATCAATATCGCGGTGCGTTCGGGAAGATCGTAGCTTGCGAGTTACTTGAGCATCTGGAAAACCCTGTGGACGCCCTCAAGAATCTACGCGAAGTTCTGCATGAGAAAGGTCAGATTTTTCTGACTATGGCCATCAATATTGCCCAAGAGGATCATGTGTTTCTCTATGGCAGTCCTCAGCAAGCCAGGGAGCAGGTGCTCGAATGCGGCTACAGAATTGTGAGAGATGCTCTGTCTCCCGCTGTAGCACTCCCGTTTGAGGAAGGAAAGAGAGAAAAGATCTTTAGAAAGGGCAACTATATCTGCATCGCCGAGAGAAACTGAGGTTCCACATGAGAACCACCTTCGCTTGCCTCGACGTCGAAACCCTCTGGAATCGTTCCGAGTCCGTCCCTGACAATTTGAAGCGTCGCGGTCAAAAATATCGACCAAACAAGATTTAGCAGGCGAATTGACCCTTCCCTTTGTTCAGCGGCGACTGTGCAACGTGTCGGGTTTCACGACAATAGGTGATAATGTTCTGAACAATCGGCCTTGAACTTGCCCGGAGCGGACTTCTTTCGTATTGTTCTCAGACTGCGAACAGGACAGCTTGTTGAAGAATTGGCATAATTCCTGCGGCATTTTCGAACAATTATTGTCGCAAATCACAATTATCACACTCATTATGGTCATTATGGAGTTCCAATGGAACTTACCATATCTAAAAAAAGATTAACCTTATGTCGCAGGCAAGCCACTTTGACAGCCCTCGCCAGGGTTCTCAGCGCGGGTTGTCAAAGGAAACTGACGGCAGCCGTGACAAAAACGTTCTGTGCATTCGTTGTTGGATTGCTGGCTTTTGTTAATACTACTAACGCGGCCAACTGGTTCGTCCGACCGTCGTCTCAGGGTTCAGCGAACGGAACAAACTGGAATAATGCTTGGTCGATCACGAATCTTAACGCGAACTGGACGAGCGTTGCTGGCGGGGATACGGTTTGGTTTGCCGGTGGTAGCTACACAACAGGCGTTAATCTAACTAGAAGCGGCACAGCCGGAAGCATTATCACGCTGAAACGCGCTACAGCCAATGACTCAGCTCGCACCGGAGCGGCGGGCTGGAGTTCAGGGTTTGATACACAAGTCGTGATCGCGCCAAGCAGCGACAGCCCAATGGCCATCAGTAACAATAACATTGGCTATGTCACAATCGACGGGAACGTCGATTCCGGTTCTTACTTAGGTATGACAACACTGCGGACACGTTTCTTGGTGCTTTTGCGGTCGGTGGTTATTTCAACCACTGGTGTCAATCATATCACGGTGCAATACTGTGATCTGGCCGGCCCAGGCGGCGCATCCGGTTTCAATTACCAAGGCGACAACGCGCCGGTCTAATCTCACCGGACATGTAAGCTATTTCACGCTGAGTCCACTGTACAGTTCCGTGGTGGCCCGAATCTGATGCGGACGATCGGTTGTGATCATATCACCATTGAGCATTGCAGTTCAAGGACAACAATTCGTCCAATGGCGCGATTCACGCCAACTTACTTTACAACGAGAACGGAGTTGAATACACCATCAGTATAACGACTTCAGTGGATGGCAAGTCGAAGGAATCATCCTTTGGGAAGTTGGTAGCAGCGCAAATTACTATATCTACGGGAACGTTTTCCATGATCCGATTGCGGGTGTTTCGAGTTGTTTCTGGCCGGGTAGTAATGCAGGATCGAATGACCCTCAGGGAACAGTTTATCTCTACAACAACACGTTCGTTCAAGTGGCTATTACGACTGCTCAATCCAGATCGTGGCAATTTGGCTCTAGCTCGGTAGCGCGGAACAACATTTATTGGAACTCCAGTTGGGCGTCCAACTCGACGATCTCTAATTCGGATTACAATTTCTCCAGCGGCTCCACTCCCGGCGCGCAGCATTAGCAATGGCACAAACCCGTTTGTTTGGGCAGTCGAGATTTCCATATCACCTCAACGATCAGCAGCACTCTGCCACGGAATAAAGGCGTCGATCTCGGGTCAAGTTATAATGCTGATGCCGAGACGGAAATGTTCGCGGAGGCCAGATGGGCTTTGGGACATCGGGGCATACGAGTACGGAGGAACACCTACCCCGACCCCCACGCCTACCGTCACGTACGCCCACACCTACGGCGACTCCTACACCGACGGTGACGCCTTCCCCGACGGCAACGCCTATACCCACTCCGACAGCAACGCCTACCCCTACGCCCCCGCCGACTCCTACTCCCACTCCTACGGCAACGCCAATTCCCACTCCTACGGCAACGCCAACTCCGACGCCCCCTGTTCAGGGACTCTCCTTCGATGCCCCTGACGGCGATATCACCACACCTTTTACGGTGAACACCAGCACCATTTCACAGGCTGTTGAGACCGATGATCCGACCCAGGGAGGTCGAGCCGCCTATACATTCTTTGTGCCCGTCGCGGGAGATTACATGCTCTCCGCAGTGGTGAATTGCCCAGACGAGGGTGCCAACTCGTTCTTCTTGAATGTCGACGCCGAGCCTTCTGCGGCCATGATCTGGCATATCGGTGTGACTTCTGGGTTCGAACTCAGACTCGCGACCTGGTCGGCCGACCTGGCCTCCTCCTCCGGACCTGGCTCCGAAAGTCTGGACACTAAGTGTAGGAACGCATCAGTTGATTGTCCGGGGCCGTGAAGCCCGCACCGTGCTGCAACACCTCACTTTCGGTATAGCTCCGAATGCTCCTGAGCACCTTCACGTAAGTCCGTAGGAGAAAATAGCTCTCAGTACTTCCGGGCAGATTCGCAAGGGCAGACATTAATCCGAGATTCGCGCCGCGGACTCTTACTCGCGTGGGAAACGTCCAGATCGTTTCTTTGTTCGTGACGAGCGGCTGTTTTTTTCGACCAACACTCGGTCCCGCATTACCCGCTTTGTGTTAGCCCCAGAACATTCTTGAAAGAGCTCCTCATCAGAATCTGGAGACTAACCAGAACCCGGGTGCTCTGGGGCTGGAGATTTCATTCCTTCGGTGTTCGCTCCAGTTTGGGGAGGTGCAGATTGGCAAGCAACCCACGGGCAATAAGCGTAGGCCACCATACGACTATACTTGATGATTGGTCCCTGGTAGATCTCGATCCTTCGATAGGACAGGCCGAACCGAAGATTCGCATCGGATCCCATTGCACGATCTTACATGACTTCCAGTGCAATGCGAACTTGTCGGTCGAAGTGCAGGATTACGTGCTGATCGCGCCGAGAGTTTTCATCACGGATTCCGACCACGTTGTGAGCGAGGCGGGTGAGAGAACAACACTGTGCAACAAATTCCGGAGCGCGGCGGTCGTTATCGAACATGATTGCTGGCTCGGTGTAAACGCAGTTGTGCTTAAAGGTGTAAGGATTGGTCATCACTCTACGGTGGGGGCAAATGCGGTCGTCACGCGGGACGTTCCCCCATTCAGCACCGTTGTCGGTGCGCCGGCAAAAATCATCGGACAGACGCGCTCGCGGTAATCCGCGCACGGAATTGTCACTATGGCGCTTTCAGAATCTGATGGACCGGCCCCCCGATTATTGGTCGCAATCGCAAGCTATGGAGAGAAAAACCTCCAGTACCTGAACAAGATTATCGGCATCTACCAGAACCTTCCCTTCGATATCGACGTTGTCGTTTTCTCCGAGGCAACGAAGAAACTGGATTCGAGAGTCAAAATGGTGGTAGGACTGCCTTCCCGAAATTCCTGGTCCCTGCCATTTGCGCATAAGCGCTTCTTCGCAAAGAACCTCGAAAGCTATGATCTGTTTATCTACACGGAGGATGACGTGGAGATCAGCGCCGAAAAGATCCAGGCTTTTTTGCGCGCGACGCAAACCTTGGAGCCCAATGAGATCGCAGGGTATCTTCGATATGAATTGGACCCATCTGGGACGGCAATTCTTACCGACGTTCATGGCCCTTTTCATTGGAAACCGGAGTCAGTTCGCCGCCGGGGCGAATATATCGTTGCAGAGTTCACGAATGAACATGCTGGATTTTACATCCTCACACGCGCGCAGTTGCAACAAGTGATTGCCTCCGGCGGCTTCCTGAAGGAACCATATGAAGGCCGTTTCGGCTTGCCCGAGACGGCGGCGACCGACCCTTATACTGTTTGCGGGCTGCACAAGGTCATTTGTATTTCCGCACTGGATGATTTTTTGTTGCACCACATGTCAAATCTCTATGTCGTGCGCCATGGGGTTCCGCTCGAGGCCTTCAAGGCACAGGTTCGGACACTGCTGGATATCTCGAACGGTTCACACCCAGCGAGCACTCTTTGCGAAGTAGAGTCCAAGTTTTTGCATAACGCCTGGTCCAAGAGTTATTATGAGTTGCCGTGCGGCGACGTGCTAAAGATGGTTCCCGACTCGGCCGCGAGCGTTCTTTCGGTAGGATGTGGACACGGCGAATCCGAAGCCGCGCTCCAGCGGCGCGGAGCCAAAGTTACCGCATTGGCCCTCGATTCGGTTATTGGAGCTGCCGCTGCCCGACGAGGCGTAGAGGTAGTTTACGGAACGCTCGCGCAAGGTCTGGAGATACTGAGAAGTCGACAATTCGATTGCGTCTTGATGACCAATTTACTTCACCTGCTACCCGATCCGTGGTCCGTCCTTGAAGAGTGTGCGAAGTTGGTTCGGAACGGCGGAACCCTTGTTATTGCCGGACCAAACTTTAAATCCATTCCTGTGTTAGTCAGGCGGGCACTTGGCTTGAGTGATTACCCGAAGCTGCGCAGCTTTGCCGAAAGTGGAATTCATGCGTTCGGATTGAAGTCCCTAAGCAGACAAATCGAACATGCGGGTCTGGATATTACCGCGCTGCGCTGGTTCGACAGCACTCCTCCACGGAATCTGGTTGTGCTCCGACGATTACTTGGACGATTCGTGGCAAAGGATTGGATCATACAAGCGCGGAAAAAATAGGACAAGCCCTTTGACAAACATCGCAACTGCTTTTGACCCGCCAGCGACCTCGGATGAAACCGTAGCAGATCTCAAGGGCCGGACACTAAGGGGTGGGGTTATCGTGCTGGTTGTCCAGGGCCTGCGGTTCGTTCTCCGCACCGGCTCTACCATAATTCTCGCTCGAATACTGACGCCGGATGATTTCGGACTTGTAGCGATGGTGACAGTCGCCATGGGATTCTTTACCCTGTTCAAGGACGCGGGACTTTCAATGGCCACCGTGCAGCGAGAGAAAATTACGCACGAGCAGATCTCCACTTTGTTTTGGGTCAATATTCTGGTTGGTGTCATTCTGACAACGCTCTCAATCCTGATGGCGCGATTACTAGTTGTATTCTACAGAGAGCCCCGACTGCTCGGTGTGACGGTAGCTTTGGCCTCAATGTTTCTTTTCACCGCCCTCGGGGTCCAACATCAGGCGCTTCTTCAGCGCAAGATGCGGTTTGTAACCCTGGGAGTAATCGAAATCGCAGCGTTGACGCTGAGTATTATTATTGGAGTAGGTATGGGTCTGGCCGGCTTCGGATATTGGGCTCTCGTTGGAATGACTGTTGGCTACCCGGCCGCAAACGCCGTAGCCCTTTGGATAGCCAGTCCCTGGTTGCCAGGATTGCCACATCGGGGTTGCGGAGTTCGTTCCATGCTACATTTTGGAGGAACAGTGACCTGTAATGGTCTGGTTGTTTACCTTGCTTATAACGCCGATAAGATTCTCCTGGGGCGATACTGTGGAACAGAGATCCTGGGATTGTACACCAGGGCGCAGACTTTGGTTAATCTTCCCATGGAGCAACTCAATTCAGCTATTGGTTCTGTTGCCCTGCCAACGCTTTCCCGGCTGCAGAACGACCCAGAGCGTTTGAAAAGATATTTTTTGCAAGGCTACAGCCTCGTCTTATCCGCAACTCTTCCTATTACATTGACGTCTGTGATCTTCGCGGACGAGCTGATACTTGTTCTGTTGGGGCCAAAGTGGATCGGGGCAATTCAGGTTTTTCGGCTGCTTGCTCCGGGAGCGCTGGCACTTGCTCTTATTAATCCGTTCGGATGGCTGCTGTTCGCCAAGGGCCAAACCGGAAGGAGCCTGCGCATGGCGCTTCTCATATTGCCTCTTGCAACACTCGCCTGTATTATAGGTCTTCATTATGGCGCGACCGGTGTAGCCACCGGCTATTCCGGCGTCATGATATTATTGGTCGTACCATTAATTCTTTGGGCCAAGTGGGGCAGTTCAATTACTGGAGCGGACGTGATGCGCGCCGTAAAGAAGCCAATTCTGGCGGGCCTCTTAGCCGGTCTCGTTGGAGGAATCTCCAAATGGACTCTTGATAATATGATACCCATGAAATGGTGCCTCTTGGTTGGCTTGGCTATTACTCTTGGGGTTTACGCCTGGCTACTCTTGTTCGCAATGGGACAGAAACGGTACTATCTTGATCTGGTTCGCCACTTGAATCCGAGATCGGAGCGCTAAGACAGTTTGGGATGGTCGTGAGGAATTCGATGCGAGCGCCTAAGGTTAGTCTGGGCTTGCCAGTGTTTAATGGCGAGAGGTTCCTCCACCTGGCACTCGAGTCGCTTATTCAACAAGATTACGAGGATTTTGAGCTAGTCATTTGCGATAACGCTTCGACAGATGGGACAGGCGCTATTTGCCTCGACTACGCTCGCAGGGACACTCGCATTCGATACTCGCGCAACGAGAAAAATATCGGATTAGCGCCAAATCACAATCGGGTATTCGAGCTTTCGCGCGGCGATTATTTCAAGTGGGTAGCTCACGACGATGAGTATTCCAGGCACATGCTGACTCGGTTTGTCGAAGTCTTTGCCGAAGCCCCGCCATCGGTGAGCGTCGTTTATTCGCAGTGTGACATGATCGACGAGTTCGGTAATGTCCAGGATACGAGATCCGATCACGTTGAGAAAAAGGATCCATCACCCTTCCGTCGTTTGGCGCACCTGCTGCAAAACGCGTCCATCTATAACTTCACCTATGGGCTAATACGCTCCGAAGCACTCCGAAAAACCCGCCTTCATGGATCGTATCCAATGACCGACCGAGTTCTCTTTGCTGAACTGGCCATGCTCGGTGAACTGTGGGAAATCTCGGAACCTCTGCTTCGCCTTCGATTTCATGCGGGAAGGACTTTTCAAGCGAATACTACGATGAAGGCTCTGCGAACTTTATTTGATCCTGCGAAGGGCAACGCTCTTTCGCTTCTCGGTTTGGAAAGTCGCGTTCATTTGGAACTGGTACGGTCGTCATACAGAACTCCTTCGCGCCTTCGAGATAAACTACTCTGCGTCTCGACGGCCTTGGTCGTGCCGTATTGGATTCGTTTTAAGAACTTCGGAGGTCTTCAACGGAGGAAACTTAAACGAGCTTTGCGGCGTTCGCGTTGGGCTGGCAAAGGATGACCTGTTCACGCAGCGATATTCAGAAGTCTGAGCGACCCGCGAACTCAGGCATCACAGCATGGCGACTTGATCTGACCCGGACTTTCCCCCGCGACACGGATTCAGCCGTTGCACGAAATCCCAGACGATTTTCGAGTTGATCATACTCTTAACCAAATTGGCCGTTGAATGAACGGCTTTTGAGTCATCACATGAAACTCGGTTTGAAGCTAAGGAGAGGTGATTGGGTTGAGGTCAGGAGTAAGGAGGAGATCCTGCGGACGCTGGATCTGAAGGGGCAATTGAACGGCCAACCGTTCATGCCGCAGATGTTCAAATACTGCGGTCAACGCTTCCAAGTCTTCAAGCGGGCCCATAAGACCTGCGATACCGTATTCCCTATTAGGGGAAGGCGGCTGGCGGACTCCGTGCACCTTGAGACGCGTTGCGATGGCGAGTCGTATGGTGGCTGTCAGGCGGGCTGTTTGATTTTCTGGAAGGAAGCCTGGCTAAAGCGCGTCGGTGGCCCCATCGGCGCGGCGGATGGAATGAACGTCTCCGATGGGCTCGCACCGGATACAGATCATGGTTGTACCGAAAGGGATGTGCTGGCCGGAATTTATGCACCAGGCCAACAAACCGAGGTGGATCCGGCATACGTTTGCCAGGCGACTCAACTGCCTTACGCCACCACGGATCTCGTTTGGTGGGATCTGCGCCAGTATGTTGAGGATTTTACCTCCGGAAATGTGGGTCTATGGAAAATCATCAAAGGAGCCGTCTATGCGACCTACTACATGTTTAGCAACGCGGGTCTTGGGCTGGGCCGTATCATGAGCGGATTTTACAACAAATTTCATCCTCTCTGGAAAGGGACACTCTTCCCGCGCAGCGCCGGGACCATTCCAGTAAACCAGCCCACACCATTGCAATCGGCGCCGCTCAACCTGCAACCTGGTGAACTCGTTCGTGTGAAACCGCACGCCGAGATCCTCAAGACGTTGAATACCGAAAGCAAAAATCGCGGGCTCTACTTCGACGCGGAGATGGTCCCGTTCTGCGGCGGGACCTATCGAGTCTTGAAACGGGTGACCAGGATTCTGGACGAGAAGACCGGCAAAATGTCGCGCATGAAGACAGAGTCCATCATCTTGGAAGGTGTGTTCTGCCAGGGACGATACAGTAATTGTCGTATGTTCTGTCCGAGGGCGATCTATCCATACTGGCGCGAAATCTGGCTGGAAAGAATCCCTGACAAACCTGCCAGCCACTCAGCAAACATCCAAGAAACGGCAACCATGTGAAACCTCTTGGTTGACTTAAGCCTCTGCGATTCGACGTCGATGGCCGCTGTCGCTTTCGTCTTTTCAATCTCACACCTTACCGATGAGGACTCTTCGTCTATCTCCGCTTTTGACTGCACGAATAATGTCGGGCTCGAACTCCCACACGTCCGCTTTCTCACTCTCAAGCCAGGATCGTTTCCTATGATCTTGTCGTGCGATCGTCATCCTAACGATACTCCACAATGACTTGATTTCTTCTGGCGTGACAGTGCAGTCCGCTGTATTAGAGTCCACGTGCTCCCCCTGGTTTTTGCGATAGCTTGCATGCGCGCCACCGCGTTGGCGGCCTCGGTGCCAGGCATCGCTGCCTTTCCTGTTCAGTACAGCTTGAATGAGCGATTTCTCGTCGATCAGAACGGCGCGCCGTTTCCGATTATGGGCCGGACCGCCTGGTTCGTCACTTCGCTTTCCATCGCCGATTACCACACCTTCATCGACGATACCGCGGCACGCGGATACGATGCGATCGAACTGCATGTGGTTAACCACGACCCCCGCGGCAACAACCCACCCTTCAACGGCAATGGCGATCTGCCCTTCCTTAACCGGCTCGATGGAACTACGTGGAACGGCGCACTCACCTACGGTAACATCAACAACGAAGCACCTGATTTCAGCACCCCAAACGAGGCTTATTGGAGCTTTGTGGATGGCTTTCTCTCGTATTGCGAATCCAAAGGCATCCTGGTCTTCATGTTTCCCGGCATACGTGGGTCACCTGGGCGGAGATCAAGGCTGGATGCAGGAGATGGTGGCGAACGGCGCCACGAAGATGCAGTCCTACGGCGCGTGGATCGCGACTCGGTACCAGAACCAGAAGAACCTCGTCTGGATGATGGGAGGAGATCTAGGCAACTTCGACCCACCGCAGCTCAATGTGGAGAGCGCGCTTTTCACCGGCCTCAGAAGTGTGATGGGGCAGCAATCGGTGTTCTTCAGTGCCGAGTGGGACTCGGAGTCGATTGCAACTGATCAAACGACTTTTGGAGTGGATATGACCCTAAACGGCGTTTATTCGTGGAGCGGCGACGTGAGCAACCACGGCCGCCGCGCCTACGCCTACACTCCCGTCGAGCCGGCCTTCTTGCTTGAGGAACCCTATGACCAAGAGGGTCCGGACGGGAACGGCGTTAACCCGAACGCGACCCAACCTGTGCGGCGCTTCCCATGGTGGGGCTGGCTTTCCACCATCGGGGGCTACGTTTCCGGCAATGGGTATGTCTGGCCGTTCCGCGCACCAGATTGGTCCAACCATTTGGACACACAAGGTTCCCGCGACATGACGCGGCTGAATGCCTTCATGGGTTCGATCGCCTGGTACAAGCTGGTTCCCTCGGGCCTCAACGGCATGCGCACACTCATCACCGCCGGTGGCTCCTGTGTGAGTTGCAGCGACTACGTGGCGGCCGCTGCCACTTTCGACGGCACACTGCTTGTGGCCTACGTCCCACCCGACCACAGCGGATCGATTACCGTAGATATGGGCGCCATGAGCGGTCCGTCACAGGCTAGATGGTTCGATCCAACAAGTGCGACATACAATAGCATTGGGACCGGGCTACCCAACACGGGCACACGCGTGTTCACGCCGCCGGGCGATAACGATGCGGGTGATGGCGATTGGGTGCTGATGATTGAGACACAACAACCTCCGGACGCGCAGCCACCCGCGGTCACCCTAACCGCGCCAGCACGAGGAGCGAGAGTGTCGAACACTGTGCCGGTTTCGGCAATCGCGAATGACAACGTGGGGGTGCTGGGTGTACGATTCCAGGTGGACGGCGCTGATCTCGGCGCCGAGGTGCTATCACCGCCGTACAACGCCACCTGGAACACGCGCAACGTAAGTAACGGAAGGCATACTGTGCGGGCAATTGCACGGGATCTGGCTGAGAACAACACCGTTAGTTCCGCGTCAGTAACGGTTACGAACGACGCGACGAGCCCGTTGGTGGCAGCTTACGGATTTAGTGAGGGATCCGGGACGATCGTGACAGATGCGTCGGTGTATGGTAACACAGGCACTATCAACGGCGCATCCTGGACCGGTCAGGGAAAATTCGGCAATGCTCTTAACTTCGACGGAACCGCCTGGATAACTGTGAATGAGTCGGATGCTTTGGATCTCGCCACTGGAATGACGCTTGAGGCTTGGGTCTATCCGACAGCAGCACCGGGAACCTGGATGACAATTGCTCTCAAAGAAGCTTCCGATGACCTTGTATATGAAATGCAGGCAGACCCTTCGAATCATCCCAGCACTTATATTTCGACAGACGCTGCGGGGCTCACCGGTATTGTAGGACCACAGGCGCTTCCGCTGAATACCTGGAGCTATCTGGCTGCGACTTACGATGGCACCATGCTCTCCTTGTTCGTTAACGGTATCAATGGTAGCAAGCGATTTTGTGTCGGGCAACATTCTCACTTCTGGTGGACCACTTCGGCTCGGGGGCAACTCGATTTGGGGAGAATACTTTATCGGAACAATTGATGAAGTTCGCGTCTATAATCAGGCTCGAAGCCAGGCGCAGATTCAAGCTGACATGGGCCTCGCCGTTTCCCCTATCGTTTCGTTGCTTGCCTCGGCGCAAACCGCCGCCCAGATCGCTCAGGACGGTTTTCGAATGACTCTGGCCGCGGATTCGCCTGGTCTTTGCATCATCGAGGCGACAAGTGATTGCTCGACCTGGCAGACGATCCAAACGATCAACTACACAAGCGGTCAGGTTCAGTTACTCGATGTGGATGCAAGACTACTCTCACATCGTTTCTATCGAGCCCGATCCGGCACGGCCATAATTAGCATGGGACTCGGGAAAAACCGATAATATGCCTATCACCGCGCGCATTCTTGTTACCGGAACTGAAGGATATCTCGGTTCGTTGTTAGCGCCTGAGTTGATCCGGCATGGTTATGAAGTCGTTGGCTTAGACACTGGCTTCTATAAAGAGCGAATGCTGTATCGCGACGGTCAAATGACACCGCTGACGCTTGCCAAGGACCTTCGTCAAATCGAAGCGGAAGACTTGGAAGGGGTGGATGCCATCGTCCACATGGCTGAGCTGTCCAACGATCCGGCCGGCCAGCTGGCGCCCACCATTACCTATGAAATCAATCACAAGGGCTCGGTTCATCTGGCCGAACTCGCCCGTAAGGCCGGAGTAAAGCGCTTTGTTTATATGTCGTCGTGCAGCGTTTATGGCGTCGCTGAGGGGAAAGACGTGACTGAAGAGTCCTCGGTAAATCCGCAGACCGCTTATGCAATCTGCAAGACTATGGTCGAGCGCGACGTGAAGTCGCTCGCCAGAGAGGGATTCTCGCCTACATTTATGCGCAACGCCACCGCCTACGGTGCCTCGCCGCGAATGAGGTTTGACATCGTTCTGAACAACCTGGCTGGTTTGGCATGGACCACGAGGGAGATCAAGATGACGAGCGACGGCACTCCTTGGCGGCCATTGGTTCATGGGTTGGATATCGCGCGTGCGATTATCGCTGTGTTGCAGGCTCCGACCGAAGCGATTCACAACGAAGTATTCAATGTCGGCGACACTTCTCACAACTATCGCGTGCGCGAGATTGCAGAGACGGTGGGTAACGTCTTTACCGGTTGCCGAGTCTCGTTCGGTCCACCGAGTGAGGATAATCGGAGCTACCGGGTTTCCTTCGAGAAGATTCGCAAGCACCTCCCTGGTTTCGCCTGCGCGTGGAATGCGCGGCGCGGGGCGGAACAACTTCGCGATCTCTTCGAGCGGATTGACATGACGAAGGAAGTCTTTGAATACCGTACGTTTACGCGCTTGAAGCAATTGGAGTATTTGATACGGACGCAGCAGATCGATCCCCAGTTCTTCTGGACGAATGAGGCGGGAGCGCCGAGCGCATCTTGACAGAAAATCGAGCCCACGTGGGGGCTAATCGGCCGTCCGTCTGGGAACGGCAACTCTATTCGCTCCGATTGATCAAGCTTAGAGATTGACTTTGATCTGCGATTGTTGTGTAAATGGGCGCCCGGTTTATTGGCGCGGATGCGTGTCCAGATTTGACCGGCATCACCCGTTGAAGCGCAGAGCTAGTAACATTTTATGCCGAAAAACTTTAACGTCCTGGTAGTTTGCGCGAGCCAACTGAGGCGGGCGATTGAAGCCTGTATTCCGCGAATGAGGCGAGCCGTCGCTATCGTGTGGCTCGCGATTGCGGCGTGGGGTCTTATCCTGGCGGATAATTCCTCTGCCGCGACAGTGCCTCCTGGATTTACTGAAAGCCCCGTCTCGGGACCGTGGAGTGACGCCGTCGGAATCACTTTCGAGAGCAACGGTCGCATGTACGTATGGGAGCGGACCGGCCGGGTCTGGTTTAAGGATCCCGGTGGTTCCATTTCCCTGCTGCTCGACATTAGCGAGGAGGTCGGGGCATGGGAGGATCACGGGATGCTTGGATTTGCGTTGGACCCAAACTTTCGGGTGAATGGCTACATCTACTTGTTGTATGTGGTGGATCGTTACTATCTTCTAAATTTCGGGACGCCTGGCTACAATCCCAGCTTAAATCAATACAACGCGGCGACGATCGGGCGATTGACACGATATACCTGCCGGTCGTCGGACGGCTTCCAGTCGGTAGACCCGACCAGCCGGCTCATCCTGATTGGCGAAACGAAGGAGACGGGCTTTCCCATCCTAAGCTACACCCATGGGGTTGGAAGCCTGGTGTTCGGTGAGGATGGGACGTTAATGGTTTCGTGCGGAGACGGGACCACGGCCGATACGGTCGATCAAGGTGGCAATTCCTCCGGCACCTATACCTCTCAAGGCTTGGCTGATGGGATCATCCGAGCTAAGGAGAATATCGGGGCTTTGCGCTCGCAATTAGTGGACTGTCTCAGCGGCAAGATGCTGCGGATTGATCCGGCAACTGGTAATGGCCTGCCCAGCAATCCCTATTATGACGCGGCCAATCCACGCTCAGCCCGCTCGCGAGTATGGGCATTGGGCTTGCGCAATCCATATCGGTTTTCGCTTCGACCCAACACCGGCAGTCATTTTCCCGGCGACGGCAACCCCGGAGTGTTTTATGTCGGAAATGTTGGATGGAATACTTGGGAATCGTTGGAAGTGGTAACTGCACCCGGGCAGAATTTTGGCTGGCCGATCTTTGAGGGATTGGATGCATTCGGTGATGATGGTTATGATGGAAACGTCGCCAATCAGGATGCGCCCAACCCGCTGTATCCAGCGTCGGGGTGCAGCCAGTATTTTACGTTTGCCGACTTGCTCCATGAAGACACGCTGGCGGCAGCAGGGCAGCCACCTTTCAACAACCCATGCAACGGTTCGCAGAGGATACCCAGTTCCATTCCGCAATTTCTCCACACTCGACCAGTGCTCGATTGGAATCACTCCAGCGCGATCACGCGGACGCCGACTTATGGGGGATCGGGGCAGGCACAAACGGCTAACGTGGGAGCTGGCGGCTCACCGGTTTCAGGCACGCAGTTCAGGGGGAATTGTTCCGTCGGTGGCACTTGGTACACAGGCACGAATTTTCCGGCGGCCTATCAAGATCAATATTATTTCGCCGATTGGGGTCAGGGGTTAATCAAAACTCTCACCTTTGACGCTAACGACAGGCCGGTCGCGTTGGGTAGTTTTGCGAGCAACGCTGGCGCCGTTGTGAGCATCGTACAAGATCCTACTAACGGCAGCTTGTACTACATCAGTTATGACTTCAGTGGGTCGACAATCCAGCAACTCTCTTACACCGGCAACCGCACACCCATCGCAGTTGCATCCGCGGATCACTATTATGGCTCCACGCCGTTGGCGGTACAGTTGAGCAGCAGCGGGTCGAGCGATCCGGACGGGCAGGCGATCACCTTCTCGTGGAACTTTGGGGACGGCTCGGCCGTCAGCACGCTCGCGAATCCGTCACACACTTTCTCTGCCCCAGCCGGGGTGCCGACGAGGTTCGTGGTTACTCTGACAGTCACCGACAGCGGCGGATTGTCGGCCCAAGCGACGTTGATCGTGTCGGTGAATAATACGCCGCCGAACGTGACGATCACCAGCCCGGTGGATAGCACTCTCTATTCGCCGAACAACGCAACGCCGGTCAATCTGACGGCGACGGTGTACGACGCCGAGTCGAACGATTCCCAACTGCTTTATCAATGGCAGGTGCTTCTGCATCACAACGATCATAACCATGCCAGCCCGGTCGACACTAATCACATGACGACGGCGGTGATCGAGCCGACTGGCTGCGACGGGATTAACATCTACTATTATCGGATTCTGCTCACGGTGACGGACCCAGCGGGGCTTTCAACGATGCGTGAGGTGAGGATGTATCCGGATTGCGGACCTGACACGCCGCCAACAATTTCAGCGATCCCGAATCAAAGCATCTTGCAAGGTCAATCGATTGAACCGATCGATTTTACGGTGGGCGACGCGCAGGTCGCGGCTGCCAACCTGCAATTGAGCGTGTCGTCGTCCAATCCGGCACTGGTGCCCAATGGGAATATTGTGCTGGGCGGAGGCGGTGCCGATCGCACCGTGGCCGTAACGCCCGTAACCGGACAAACGGGCAGCGCGACGATCACGGTGACGGTGAATGACGGGCCAAACAATACCAGCACAAATTTCATTGTAACGGTGAATCCGTCTGTCACGGTCACAACGTCCTTCACGAACGCGGCGGCGATCGCAATTCTCGACAATCGTGCAGGTTCACCCTATCCGTCCACGATTAATGTCACGGGGATGAACGGCACCGTGAGTAACGTGACGGTGACATTAAGAAATCTGAGCCACACGTGGGTGAGTGACGTGGATGTACTACTGGTGGGACCTGGGGGACAGAAAATGCTGATTTTCTCGGACGTGGGAGATGCCTTTAATGCGAACAACGTGACGGTGACATTGTCGGATGCGGCGGCTTCGGCGTTGCCGTTCAGCGGATCATTCGCGAACGGGACGTATAAGCCGACTGATTATCCGCCCGCAGACACATTTCCTGCGCCGGCGCCAGTGGGACCATATGCGACAGCGTTATCGGCGTTGACCGGGGCGGCGCCGAATGGGACGTGGTCGTTGTACGTGTTGGATGATGGGCCGGGGGACCAAGGCAGCTTTGCTGGCGGATGGAGTCTGACGGTGACAGCGGTTGCGCCGTCTGGGACACCAACGCCTACGCCTACGCCTACGCCCACACCTACTCCTACTCCTACTCCTACACCAACACCAACACCTACTCCTACTCCTACTCCTACTCCTACTCCTACTCCTACTCCTACTCCAACACCTACTCCTACTCCTACGCCTACCCCAACTCCCACTCCTACCCCCACGCCCACTCCTACCCCAACTCCCACTCCTACCCCCACACCTACTCCTACGCCGCCCCCAACTCCCACGCCGACTCCTAGCCCAACACCGACCCCAACTCCTACCCCAACCCCAACACCAACACCAACTCCCACGCCTACCCCAACGCCAACTCCTACTCCGATAGAGACGCAGTCCTTCAACAACGCGGCGGCGATCACCATCCCGTCAGTAGGCAACGCAGCGCCTTATCCCTCGGCGATCAACGTGAGCGGGATGGGAGGGACGATCACCAATGTGACCGTAACGCTGCGGAATTTGAGTCACACCTGGCCAGCCGATATTGACGTCCTCTTGGTGGGGCCCGGCGGGCAGAAGGCGGTGATTTTTTCCGACGTAGGAGGCGGCCATTCTGTCAGCAACGTGACAGTGACATTATCCGACGCAGCGGCGACGGCACTGACAGCCACCGGGCAGATTGTAGCCGGCACATTCAAGCCGACAAATGTGGAACCCGGCGAACAAGGAGAGCTCGACAACTTCTCAGCACCCGCGCCGGGTGGGCCGTATGGAACGCCGTTGTCGGCGTTCAACGAGACGAGTCCCAACGGGACGTGGTCGCTGTATGTGGTCGATGACGGATCCGGAGACCAGGGAAGTTTTGCGGGCGGGTGGACTGTGACGATTACGACGGTGGCAACGCCAACCCCGACTCCAACACCCACTCCAACGCCCACACCGACTCCGACCCCCACCCCAACACCTACACCTACACCTACACCTACACCACCCAACTCCTACTCCAACACCCACTCCTACCCCGACCCCTACCCCGACTCCAACACCAACTCCCACTCCAACTCCGACCCCAACTCCAACACCAACACCAACACCAACACCAACACCAACTCCAACTCCAACTCCCACTCCGACTCCTACCCCACTCCCACTCCCACTCCGACCCCGACCCCTACTCCAACTCCGACCCCTACTCCAACTCCGACCCCTACACCAACACCAACACCGACTTCAACTCCAACTCCAACTCCAACTCCTACGCCAGCCGGAACGCAGTCCTTCACCAACGCAGGGGCGATCACCATCCCGAGTGTGGGAGCTGGGACCCCCTATCCCTCTACAATCAATGTCTCGGGAATGGGCGGCGTCATCACTAATGTGACGCTGACTCTCAACTCCATAACCCACGGACGGATGCGCGACATCGACATTCTCCTTGTCTCCCCTGGAGGTCAGAAAATGATCCCGCTGTCGGATGTGGGCCCCAATGGCGCCGTCAGCAACATTACGCTGACCTTGTCGGACGCGGCCGCCTCATCTGTCGGCACGGGGACGATTGTTTCGGGAACCTACAAGCCGACCAACAGCGGAACCGGGGATACTTTTGCCGCGCCGGCGCCCGCTGGACCCTATGGGGCAACTCTGGCCACACTTAACGGTCAATCCGCCAACGGAGTGTGGTCTTTGTATGTCGTGGACGACAGTTCGGGCTCCACAGGGAGTATAGGCGGCGGGTGGAGCTTGACGATTACGACGGCGCCGGCGGCACCGACGATCAGTAGCATCGCAGATCAAGCGACAACGACGAACACGCCTACGGCGGCGATTCCATTTACGATCAATGATGCGGACACACCGGTCGACAATCTGACGTTGAGCGGGAGTTCGAACAATACGATACTTGTTCCCAACGCGAACATCGTCTTCGGCGGGAGTGGAGCGAACCGGACAGTAACAGTGACACCGGCGGTCAATCAAACGGGCAGCGCGACAATCACGGTGAACGTGAGCGACGGGACATTGAGTGCGAGCACCAGCTTTGTCGTAACGGTGAATCCGCCTTCGACGACGCAGTCCTTCAGCAACGCGGCGGCGATGACCATCCCGTCAGTTGGCAACGCAGCGCCTTATCCCTCGGCGATCAACGTGAGCGGGGATGGGAGGGACAATCACCAACGTGACGGTAACGCTGCGGAATTTGAGTCATACCTGGCCAGCCGACGTTGACGTCCTCTTGGTGGGGCCCGGCGGGCAGAAGGCGGTCATTTTTTCCGACGTGGGAGGCGGCATTGGCGTCAGCAATGTGACGGTGACGTTGTCGGACGCGGCGGCGACGGCGCTGACGGCCACAGGGCAGATTGTAGCGGGAACGTTCAAGCCGACAAATGTTGAACCCGGCGAACAAGGAGAGCTCGACAACTTCTCAGCACCCGCGCCGGGTGGGCCGTATGGGACGCCGCTGTCGACGTTCAACGGGACGAGTCCCAACGGGACGTGGTCGCTCTATGTGGTCGATGACGGACCCGGAGACCAGGGAAGTTTTGCCGGCGGGTGGACTGTGACGATTACGACGGCATCGGCTGGCGCGCCAGAGACGCCGGCAATCACCGATGTTCTCCATCAATCGCCGGCAGTAAACAGACCAACGACGGCGATCCCGTCCACGATCGCCGATGCAATACGCCCGTGGCTCGCGAAAGCAGTCGAACGGTGACGGCTATCCAACCGCCGAATTTAACAGTAGCGCAATTCGATGCGACTAATGGCATTACCTCGCAGATCGAAGGGCTTCCGCGTCCCAAGTATTCAATCGAAGACTCTGAAGGTCATCATATGTAGGAGCAAATCGGGACGATCGTTAACAGCGACGGTCCTAGCTGCTCTACGTACCCCAACTCCCGTATGCTGGACCTGCTTCTGTCGGATGGACGAAATTCTCGGCGATTAGACAGAAACAGACTCTCAGGTTGGGCGAAGAACCTGCTCTTTTGGGATGATTGAGGTTACGCTTCCATTGGCCAAGGTGAGCCAGACTGAGATATATAAATCCTAGACTGGACACACGCAGAACTTTGGCGGCGGACTCGAACGTGATACAGTTCTGTTCGAACAAGATCGAAAAACTGTCAGCCAACAAGAACAAGATTCAGAAGTGACTCATGCAATTTACTGAAACAAAACTCAAGGGAGCGTACATCATTGACCTCGAACGGAGGGAGGACTCACGGGGTTTCTTCGCTCGCGCCTTTTGCCAGAAAGAATTCGCCGCCCGCGGGCTCAAGCCGGTTATCGCGCAGGCAAATGTCGCTTACAACTTCAAGAAGGGCACACTACGCGGAATGCACTTCCAATTTCCCCCGGCAGCGGAAACGAAGCTGGTGCGCTGCACGCGCGGCGCCATACTCGACATCATCGTGGATTTGCGTCCGGAAAGCCCGACCTACCTCCAGAACACGGCTGTCGAGCTGAATGAAGAGAACGGCCGCGCTCTTTACGTGCCTGAACGTTTCGCCCACGGTTATCAGGCGTTGCGCGACAACACCGAGACGAGCTATCAGGTCGGCGAGTTCTACGCGCCTGATTGCGAGAGCGGCCTCATGCATAACGACCCGCGTCTTGGCCTCCAATGGCCGCTGCCGGTAGCGGTAATTTCTGAAAAGGATCAAAAGTTCGCATTGCTGGATCAAGGCGAGCCCGAGCTCAAGCGACGAATGAGCATTTGAACGGAGCATTGGAGAAAGCGATTCATGATTATCGTCGATAACGCATTGAAGGTACGGGCGGAGCAAGGCAACCCGATCAAGGTTGCGATTCTGGGCGCCGGGTTCATGGCCCAGGGACTTACAAACCAAATTGTGAACAGTGTTCCGGCGATGCGCATGGTAGCCATCTACAGCCGCAAGCCGCAGAAGGCGATCCAGGTATTGAATTACGCCGGTCTGAAGAATCCGACCGAAGCCAGCACGCAAGATCAACTGGAGGATGCCATCCGCGACGGGAAGCCGGTCTTTACCCAGGATGTGATGTTGCTCGCGCGCTCGGAGCAGGTGGACCTGATCGTAGACACGACCGGCTCCGTCGAGTTCGGCGCGCATGTTTTGCTCGAGGCATTCAAACACGGCAAAGACGTTGTGCTGATGAACGCCGAATTGGATGCGACCATCGGTCCGATTCTCCAGACTTACGCGGATAAGCATGGAGTTATCCTCTCAGCCTGCGAAGGCGACGAACCAGGCTTGCAGGTGAACCTGTATCGCTGGGTGAAGGGCCTCGGACTCACTCCACGCGTCATGGGCAATGTCAAAGGACTGCAGGACCCTTATCGCAATCCGAGCACGCAAAAGGGATTCGCCGAGAAGTGGGGGCAGAATCCGGCGATGGTAACCAGCTTTGCCGACGGATCGAAAATCAGTTTCGAACAGGCGATCGTGGCTAACGCAACCGGCATGGTCGTGAAATCGCGGGGCATGTCCCGAGGCGCCGAATACAAGGACGACGTCATGAAAATCGGCAAGCTTTACGATATTGAAGAGCTGCGCCGGCTCGGCGGGATCGTGGATTATGTTGTCGGCACGCCGTTAACAAAGGTTTATTGTCTTGCCGAACATCCTGACCCGAAGCAGCAGCACTATCTGAGCCTCTACAAGATGGGAGACGGTCCGCTCTATTCGTTCTTTCTTCCGTACCACCTAGTCCACTTCGAGGTGCCGAACGCCATCGCTCGCGTCGCCCTTTTGCGCGATTCAGTGGCCAGGCCGCTCGGTAGGCCAGTGGTGGAGGTTTGTGCGGTCGCGAAGCGGGATCTGAAAGCGGGCGAGACACTCGACGATTACGGAATGTACATGACTTATGGTGAGGCGGTGAACGCGGACGAGATGAGCAACAATCGCTATCTGCCGGAAGGTTTGGTCGAAGCCTGCAAGCTCAAGCGCGATATTGCAAAGGATGCGGTCATCACGTACGAGGACGTAGAACTGCCACCGGGCCGACTCGCGGATCAGTTGCGCGCCGAGCAATATCACCATTTTCGCGGCGAGACCTGGCTGGAGGAAAGGATCAAGAATCGCAACTGATGCGTGGCTTGTTCAAAAGGACCTAGAACACACCTTAACAAACGAGAGAACAGAATATGAAAGTGGTTTTGTTTTGCGGTGGCTTCGGTATGCGTATGCGCGAATATTCCGAAGCCTTGCCTAAACCGATGGTGGCCATCGGATATCGTCCCATCCTTTGGCATGTAATGAAGTATTACGCCCATTACGGGCACAAAGACTTTATCTTGTGTTTGGGCTACAAGGCTGACGTTATCAAGAAGTACTTCCTCGAATATGACGAGTGCGTATCGAATGACTTTGTCCTTTCCCGCGGAGGCAAGAACCTTGAGTTACTAAGCAGCGACATCCACGACTGGAACATCACGTTTGTGGACACGGGGCTCACCTCGAACATTGGCCAGCGTCTCAAAGCCGTCCAAAAGCAGCTCGAAGGAGAGGAGATGTTTCTCGCTAACTACACCGATGGTCTTTCAGATGTGCCGCTCCCTGCTGTGATTGAATCCTTCAAAGATAGTCAAAACGTCGCCTGTTTTGTGAGCGTGAAACCGCGGGCCAGCTTTCATCTTATCACGATGGAGCCCGGCGGCGGTGTGTCCAGCATCGAACATATCGCGAAGTCCGGGGCGCGTATGAATGGCGGGTTTATGGTGCTGCGGCCGGAGATTTTCAACTACATGAACGAAGGTGAAGAATTGGTGGAGGAACCGTTCCGGCGGCTGATCGGTGCCGGCCGATTGATGGCCTACCCGCATGACGGCTATTGGGCGTGCATGGACACCTTCAAGGAAAAGCAGGACCTTGAAGACGTCTTCGGCCGAGGCAGCGCGCCTTGGGCGGTGTGGAATCATCAGCACGAAATCAAGAAGTGATTGCGTGCAATCTGGACCGCGTGAAGCGGGTGCTCTGCCTGGGAGCGCACAGCGACGATATTGAGATCGGCTGCGGTGGCACGGTGCTGCGAATGATCGAGCAGTCGAAGAGCATCGAATTCCACTGGCTCGTGCTAAGTTCCAATCCGACGCGCGCCAAAGAAGCCGAGCGGAGTGCGATAACCTTTCTGGGCGGCGCACGGCACAGGACGGTTGTTGTGAAATCCTTTCGCGATGGCTTTCTTCCCTACATCGGCGCACCGGTGAAGGAAGTCTTCGAAGAGATCAAAACGACCTTCGAACCGGATGTCATCTTCACTCATTTCCGTCACGATTTGCATCAGGATCATCGAATGGTCTGCGAGCTAACGTGGAACACCTTCCGCAACCACTTCATCCTCGAATACGAAGTCCCAAAGTACGACGCCGATCTGCGCTCGCCGAATTTCTTCGTGCCACTGAGCGATAGCCAGGCCCGCAAGAAGGTAACCGCGCTGATGCGCTGCTTTGGTACGCAACGGAACAAGCATTGGTTCTCGGAGGATTTGTTTTACGGTCTGATGCGGTTGCGCAGCATCGAAGGCGCCTCACCTACCCGACACGCAGAGGCATTTCATTGCCGCAAAATGTTACTCGGAAGAACCAAGTGAAGGCTTGGCGCGCCTTCGACAATTAGCGGTCCTCCTCTTCATGTATGACTACGCCATTATCGGAGGTGGAATCGTGGGATTGGCAACGGCCATGGCTGTGGGCAATAAGTATCCACGGGCGAATGTTCTCGTCCTCGAAAAAGAGCAGGGCCTTGCACAACACCAGACCGGCCGGAACAGCGGTGTTATCCATTCGGGTATTTACTACAAACCCGGGAGCTTGAAGGCCAGGTTGGCCCGGGAAGGCAATCGCTCAATGGTCGAGTTTTGCCGCGAGCACGGCATTAAGCATGAAGTTTGCGGCAAGGTGATCGTCGCCACGAAGGCCTCGGAATTGCCGCTTCTCGACAGCCTCCTGCAGCGGGGTCTCGATCATCAGCTGGCGGTGACGCGGCTCGCGCCGGAGGAAGTGCAGGAGATTGAGCCACACGTGCGTTGTCTCGCCGGCATCAAAGTTCCTTCAACGGGAATCGTCAACTACCGAGAGGTTTCTGCGAAATATGTCGAAGTCATCAAATCAAAAGGTGGAACGGTGCAAACCGGCACGCGCGTTAATCGGTTACGCAGGGCAAATGGAACTCAAATCATCGGAACATCTCAAGGAGAGTTTGAAGCAAGATTTGTTATCAATTGCGCGGGCCTGTTTAGCGATCGCGTAGCCCGCTTTGGTGGCCTGGATCCGAGCGCGAGGATCGTTCCGTTCCGTGGCGAATATTATGAGTTGGTACCCGAGAGGCGACACCTTGTAAGAACGTTGATTTACCCGGTGCCAAATCCCGCCTTTCCGTTCCTCGGTGTTCATTTTACCCGCATGATCGATGATTCAGTCCATGCCGGGCCCAATGCTGTGCTAGCCTTCAAGCGGGAGGGCTACCGCAGGACGGACATCAACTGCGCAGATTTGTTTGAAATTTTTACGTTCCCGGGTTTCTGGAAGTTGGCGAGAAAGTATTACCGGGATGGCATGATGGAGATGGTGCGCTCCGTGAGCAAACGAGCGTTCGTGAAAAGTCTTCAGCAACTCATCCCCGAAATAACCAAAGATGACTTAGTCCCGACGCATTCGGGAGTTCGGGCGCAAGCATTGATGCCCGACGGGAAACTCGTTGATGATTTTCTGATAGTGAACGGGAAGGAATTCAATTCACGTATGCAATGCGCCCTCGCCCGCAGCGACCGCCTCACTTGAAATCGGACGTTTTATCGCGAATCGCCTCCCCGAGGTTGTTCTGAATTAATGTTCTTCAACACAAATCCCTAATCTCACCAAAATGAAAATTGCTGTCGTCGGTCTTGGCTATGTGGGTCTTCCGCTGTCGCTCCAATTTGCGCGTTCGGGTGTAGAAGTGGTCGGCTTGGACATCGACGCCGAGAAGGTCAAGGCGCTGAATCAAGGTCGAAGCTATATCAAGCACATCACCTCCGATGCCATTGCGGAATTCACGCAGGCCGGAAAGTTCTCGGCGTCCACCGATTTTTCGCATGTGAAAGAGGTCGACGCGGTGATCATCTGCGTACCTACCCCACTAAATAAAAACCGGGAGCCCGATATCTCTTACATCGTTGAAACTGGCCGGGCTATCGCGCCACACCTCGCAAAGGGGACGTTGGTGGTACTGGAATCCACAACGTATCCAGGAACAACGGACGATGATTTGCGAAAAGTACTCGAAGGCGGTTCAGGTCTGAGTGCAGGTACAGATTTTCATTTGGCGTTTTCTCCAGAACGAGAGGATCCCGGAAATGACCAGAGCAAAGTGAAGGTCGTGCCGAAGGTGATCGGGGGCTACACTCAAGCATGCCTGGAACACGCAATGAGCGTCTACGGCAAAGCCATTGATACTCTCGTCCCCGTATCTTCCTGCCGTGTGGCTGAGGCGACTAAATTGCTGGAGAACATATTTCGGAGCGTTAACATCGCTTTGGTTAATGAGTTGAAACTGGTTTATGGAGCAATGGGGATCGACGTATGGGATGTGATTAATGCTGCCAAGACAAAACCGTTCGGCTTCATGGCCTTTTATCCCGGCCCTGGTCTCGGCGGCCATTGCATTCCGATTGACCCGTTTTACCTCACGTGGAAAGCGCGCGAGTATGGGAAGAACACGCGTTTCATCGAACTGGCCGGTGAGATTAACACGCAGATGCCGGAGCACGTAGTGCACCGGGTCGCCGAAGCATTAAACGATCGAGGCAAAGCTTTAAGAGGTAGCCGCGTGCTCGTCCTGGGCTTGGCCTACAAACCGAACGTGGACGACGAGCGCGAATCACCGAGCTATGTGCTGATGAGCTTGCTGAGCGAACGTGGCGTTGAGGTCGAGTATCACGATCCTTATGTCCCGGAGATCAAACCGACGCGAGAGCATTCACGTTGGGCGGGGAAAGCGTCAACGAAATGGAACCAGCGCACGATCGGAGGCTTCGATCTCGTGCTTATTGCTACGAATCACACGTGCGTGAATTATGAGGAGCTGGCTGAGTGGGCTCCGTGCATCGTTGATACGCGGAATGCCATGGCAGCTGTGAAGGTCGCACCGGGTCAAGTTTGGAAAGCTTAGCACTAGCTTCTGCAGGCTTGTCTGCGACAGCTCGGGATCTCCACATCAAATAGAATCGATCTTATTTTGCCAACCCTCAATCGAACTCACCGGGCGGGTCTATTCTCGCGCTCATCGAGAGAGAAGGGCTTTCTTGGTTTCCTTGCTTTACTGGTTGCGATGTTCGCCAGTCCCCTGCTCTCATTGGCGACATATTCTGCCGGCAGCGATCTCAATTCGCACATTCTCTTGATCCCGTTTATCACAGTCTATCTTATCTATGTTCAGCGACACCGGTTGCCCAAGTCTTACGTTTCATCCCCCGGCTGGGCGATTGGATTCTCGGCGGCCGGTCTGGTAATCTTGGGCGCGGCGTTGCAACTCTTTCCCTTTGCGGGTTCGCCGAGTCACAACGACCGACTCGGGTTGATGACATTGGCTTTCCTCTGCTTTCTTGTGACCGGCGCCCTCGGGTTTTTGGGGCGAAAATGGATGGTCGCTGCGGTTTTTCCGTTCGCCTTTCTTATCTTCATGATTCCGCTGCCCGATCGTGCCACGGAAGTGCTAGAGACGACTTCCAAGCTGGCATCGGCGGAGGTCGCTAACTGGTTCTTTCAGCTCTCCGGCGTTCCCGTTCTTCGCGATGGAATGGTCTTTCAACTCCCGGGGATTGCGATTGAAGTGGCTCAAGAATGTAGTGGAATTCGCTCAAGCTGGGTTCTGTTCATGACCAGCTTGCTTGCATCGCATGTTTTGCTGCGGAGTCCGTGGCGTCGCATCGTTCTGGTGGCGGCCGTGATTCCGCTGGCCATCCTGCGCAATGGATTTCGAATTTTCGTGATCGGGTCGCTCTGCGTTCATCTGGGCCCGCAAATGATTGACCACCCGATCCACAGACGCGGCGGCCCCCTCTTTTTCGCGCTGTCGTTGGTTCCGCTGCTTTTGTTGCTCTGGTGGTTGCGCAGAGGTGAAGCAGAAGGATCAACTTCGCCAAGCGAGGAGACGACAGCCGCGAATGCGGCGCTTTGAGCGAGCTTGGTGCAAAATTTTAACTTCTTTGAATGGAGAATATTACATTGCAAATTTTTTGGATTGAAACCGCGGTTTATTCTTCCATTCATTTTCCTTTTGCAGTAGCCTCCACGGCCAAAAAGAAAGATATACAAAACGACCCGTATCTCGTTTGATAGGGTTCAATCTTGGTTTTTGTCCGACCAAGCTCGAAACACGCGTCCTTAAAATAAGTCCAAAGCAAATGATCAGTGAATGTTTGAAGTGGGGAAACCGCACCGATACACCATTTAAGCAGCAGAACCGCGGGGGATCCGCTCGCGGAAGCGCAGAAGGTCTTTGGGCGCTTGCTGCCGTCCTCGTACTCATGTGCGCAGGCTGTGAGGCCCCTGCTCCAACCTATTCCGATCAAATGGCCGCTCCCACCAAGGTGAGTTTGGCGCCCGGCGATGTTGTGAAACTCACATTCCCGGGAGCGCCCGATCTCAACCAATCACAAAAAATTCAAACAGATGGAAAGATCAATTTGCCTCTAATCGGAGAAGTGGAGGCAGCGGGAAGGAGCATTGGGCGACTCCAAGAGGAGTTGTCTTCTCGCTACAAACCGCAACTCAAAGACAGCACGGTCACTGTAACACTGGAAAGTAGCGTAACGACTGTCGTCGTTTCAGGCGCCGTAACCAAGCCCGCGAAGCTGGTATTTGATCGGCCCACGACCGTGTTTCAGGCTATCATGGAAGCCGGTGGAATAACCGAGTACGGAAGTCTGAAGAATGTTCGTGTCGTGCGCCTGGTCAACGGTCAGCAACGCACTCAGGTACTTGATCTGAGGCCGACTTTGGCTGGCCCAACGACGCGGCCGACCTACGTCCGGGACGGCGATGTGATCTATATCCCGCTGACCTACTTCTAGGAGTGCAGGCCGCTTTCGCGTTTCGGCGCGAATCCTCCGAAGCAGCGCTTCGAGACGGATCAGCCTAAGGCACTCACATAACGAATCTAGGGCGCCGGCGCGCTCTGCTTTTCAGACAACGGCACTCATGTAGAGTGTGCCGGGTCCAGGAATCCCAATGCGGAACAAAATTGAAACTAACTCTGCGTCAGTGCGGGCACTGATTGGATCGTCATGACTATCTTGCGCTCTCATTCCAAAAGGATCTTGGTCGCGATTTTCGCGGCCCTTTTTTTCGGCGGTTGTTCCCCCGAGGCGAAGAAATCCCGTTTCCGGCAACAAGCGGAGCGTGATTTCGAGTCCGGCGAATATGACAAGGCCAAGATCGAGTACATGAATCTGCTGCGATTGGATCCCCAAAGCGCAACCGCCTATCAGCAATTGGGTATCATTTGGTTCGAAGAGGGTGCGCCGCTGCGCGCGGCTCCGTTCCTTCTTAAAGCACGAGAACTTGCCCCGACCAACCTTGGCAGCCGCACGAAACTGGCCGCCACGCTGGTGTCGCTGGGTGATCTTCGAGAGGGACGGAAGGAAGCGCTTGCCATTCTTCAGCAGGCCCCGGAGAACGGCGAAGCGATCAAGCTCCTGGCAGAAACTGCTCGCACCCCCGAGGAAGTTGATGAATCAGCGACGCAGCTCCAGAAGTTTCCCGACCGCGATGGCGCGGATTTTCAGATCGCATCGGCCTCTCTCTTCTTGCGAAGAGGGGAAGCCACATCGGCGGAGAGCGCTTTGACGCGGGCCCTCGCCCTGAATCCCAAATCTTCTTCCGCCCATCTCGCCATGGCCTCCTTCCGCCTGCTGCAAAAAGACACGGCGAAGGCCGAACTGGAACTCAAGAGTGCGGCGGATCTAGCCCCGTTACGTTCCATCGCGCGCTTAAAATATGCAGAATACAAGGCAAAAAACGGCGACTCGAGCGAGATCATCAAGATGTTAAAGGAGATTACCGGTAAGGCGCCTGACTTTTTGCCGGCCTGGTGTTTGCTGGCTCAGATCGCCTCAACCGACAAACGGTACGACGAGTCCCTGGCACTTCTCGAAAACGTCTTTAGTCGCGACTCTGAAAACTTGGACGGACGGATCTTGGAAGCTCAAACTCGCCTCGCGAAAGGCGAACCTCAAAAGGCAACAGAAATCCTGGAACGTTTGGACAAGAAGTATCCGAATCTCCCGCCAGTTAAGTTCCAGTTGGCGCGGTCCTATTTGCAGAACAACAACCCGTCTCAAGCCATGACCGTTTTGAACCAGGTCGTAACGGTCAATCCAAACTATGTGGAAGCTGTCTTGTTGCTGGCTGAACTCAATCTCCAGACCGGCCATCCCGACGCGGTGGAAACTTCAATGAAGGACCTGCTGAAGAAGCAGCGGGATTTGTTTCAGGCCCAAGTGCTCCTAGCGGACGCGTACCGCTCTCTTGGGCGGTTGGATGACGCGGCCGCCATTTTCCGCGAGCGCATCAGACTCCGGCCTAAAGAGTCACAATCCTACCTTCTTCTGGGTGTCATCTTACGCCAGCAAAATAACATAGACGAGGCACGAAAAATCTTCGAACAGGCGCAGACACTCGCTCCGGAAAATCTGGTGTTTACTGATCAGCTGGTCGATCTGGATCTTCTGGCAAGGAACTTTGACTCCGCCATGCAACGAGTTCAGGGGAAGCTCTCGAAGAACGGGCAAACAGCCAGTCTCCATTTCATGCTAGGTAAGATTTACGTCGCTCAAGACAAATTAGATCTCGCCGAAACCGAGCTTCTGAAAACAGTAGAACTGGATGCCAGCTTTCCGAGGGCTTATGACCTGCTGATTTCCACTTATCTCATGCGAAACAAGCTTCCTGAAGCACTCACCCAGCTTCAGGCATTGTTGACTAAGAAGCCTGATAATGCGCCCGCGCTAATGGCATCAGCTCTTGTCTATGAAAAAATGAAAGAGTACGCCAAGGCTCGCGACACATATGACAAACTTCTTTCCACTCAGCCCGATTTTATCCCAGCCCTGAACAATCTTGCCTACCTTTATGCTGAACACCTTAATCAGTTGGATAAAGCCTATGAAATCGCGCGGAAACTCCGAATAACGCAACCATCTAATGCTTCAGTCGCCGATACTTTGGGCTGGATTCTCTATCGCCGAGGCGATTACCAGCAGGCCGTAACTCTGCTCCAGGAGAGCGCCGGCAAACTCTCGGATAATGCTGAGGTTCAGTTTCATTTGGGGATGGCCAGTTATATGATGGGCCAGGCCGATGTTGCCCGTTCTGCTTTCCAAAAAGCTGCCAGCGCTCCCGCGTCTTTCCCGGGCAAAGAGCAGATTCGAGGACGACTGGCTTTGCTGGAAAGTGCCCCGGGCCGCGAAACATCCACGGGTGAACTGGAAACGCTATTGGAGCAGCAGCCCAATGACCTGGTCGCACTAACACGTCTCGGCGAAGCCTACGAGAAACAGGGGGAAATCGCCAAATCAGCGACCGCCTACGAACGGGCGGTAAAACTGAATCCGAAGCTGGTTTCTGCGGTGACGAAACTCGCTCAATTTTATGCGGGTCCGTTGCACGATAAGAGCAAGGCCCTGGAATTTGCCAAGAAGGCGAATGAACTTGCTCCGAGCGATCCAAAAGTTGCTGCTGTCTTAGGAAGCATTGCATATCAGACCGGAGACTTCGCACGGGCCTACAGCCTTCTTCAGGAAAGCGCTCGCCTCCTTCCCGATGACCCGTTGATTCTGCACCACTATGCCTGGGCAGCGTACGGTTTGGGACAAGTTAGCGAGGCACAGAAAGCAATGCAAAGTATGCTGCAGATGGCGCCCCATTCTCCGCAATCCGAGGATGCGAGATCCTTTCTCGCCATGACTGCGCTGGATCGCTCCCGGAAGAATCTCACCGCTGCTGAACCCGATGTGCAGAGACTCCTCAAGGCGGACAACAACTACATTCCGGCCTTGATGGCCCTGGCTGCGATCGACGTGCAACAGGGAAAAATGCAACCGGCAATTGAAATCTATTCTGACGTGTTGCGGCGTCTTCCGGATTTCACGCCTGCGCAAAAGCAGTTAGCCGAGTTGTATTCGGAAGATCCCAAGAATATGGACAAAGCCTACGAGCTAGCTACGAAAGCCCGCAAGATTCTGACCGATGATCCTGAACTGGCTCAAACTCTCGCGGTGCTGAGTTATCAGAAAAAGGAATACGGGCGGGCAGTTCAGCTATTTCAGGAAAGTAATAGAATCAAACCCATGGATGCGAAGGGCCTTTTTTATTTGGGGATGTCATACGCACGGACGAACGAAAAGTCGCAAGCACTCGAAACTCTCAACCGCGCGCTGGCCGCGGAGGTGCATGAACCGCTCGCTGCTGAAGCTAAACAGACGATTGCAGAGCTCGAGCGAAAGTAATACTCGTGCCAGCCAGCGATATTCGGCGAACGTTGAATCAAACGCTCCGGCGCGTCCGATGTCGATTCAGCGAGACGTTAACTCCCCACCCTCCAATATGATCACAGCCATCGCGTGATCTTCGGTGTGGCTAAGGCTAATCCCGACTTTCTCCACGCCGCGACTGGCTGCGAGTTTCTTCGCGCCGCCTTCGAGAACGACGAATGGTTCGCCGCTTGGCTTTCGATGGATGTCGATGTCTTTCCAGCCCAT
This sequence comes from uncultured Verrucomicrobiae bacterium, assembly GCA_963737545.1. Classification (GTDB taxonomy): domain Bacteria; phylum Verrucomicrobiota; class Verrucomicrobiia; order Chthoniobacterales; family UBA10450; genus CAVTTH01. The sequence continues at coordinate 82,639 of CAVTTH010000004.1, forward strand.
TGATTTTCCGATGCCGGTTCCAAATGCCTTTGAGAGTGCTTCTTTCGCCGCAAAACGCGCCGCGAGATGGCGGGCAGGAAATTTCATTGATTGGGAATACTGGATCTCGCCCTCGGTAAAAACACGATGCAAAAAACGTTCGCCGAAACGATCGAGTGAATGCTGAATGCGCGGGCAAGCAACCAGATCGACACCTATGCCGAGTACGCTCATCCGCGGTAATTCTGCATCAGGGCGAGCATCTCGCGCACAGCCGCTTCGAGGCCGACGACCATTGCCCGAGCGACGATTGAATGACCGATGTTCAACTCGGATAGGCGCGGGATCTCGTGAATGAGGACGATGTTCCGGTAGTTGATCCCGTGGCCCGCATTGACTTGGAGCGCGCGACTCGCCGCATGCGTGGCGCAATCCGCCAGACGCTCTAGTTCGTAGCTTTCGATTTTCTCGGTGAAGGCGTTGGCCAGTTTGCCGGTGTGCAGCTCCACCATGTCGGCGCCGAGTTCGACTGCCGTGTCAATCTGTTCCCGGAGCGGATCGACGAACATGCTGACGCGAATGCCGCCAGCATGCAATCGCGCGATGGTTGGCGCCAGCTCGCTCTGATGCGCGATTAAGTCTAGGCCACCTTCGGTAGTAATTTCTTCGCGCTTTTCCGGAACGAGACAGACTTCGTCGGGCTGGAGGCGAAGCGCGAAATCAACGATCTCCGGCGTGTTGCCCATTTCGAGATTAAGCTTCGTAATTACGTTGGCGCGCAATCGCTGCATATCGCGATCCTGAATGTGGCGTCGGTCGGCGCGCAGATGGGCCGTGATCCCGTGCACGCCCGCGCGTTCGCAAATCGAAGCCGCCGCGACAGGGTCTGGCTCGGCGTTCTTTGATTCCGGCATCGTCGCATAACGTGCCTGTCGCAAGGTAGCGATATGGTCAATATTAACCCCAAGACGGAGGCTGCTCATTTCTGTCCCTCAAATAGGGCCACACGAGCAATTCGGGCAAGCGAGAAGAAGTGAAATTCATCGACCATCTTTATCAACAATAGCCTGGGAGCGAATTCACGGGCTGGCATTGCTCAAATCGGAACCGTAATTCGTCGCTTGAAGAGGTAGGTTGTTTTCACCAACCGGGCGATTTGTAAGGTGAGGAGTGAAAAGAGCAACCAGCGGGCGATGTGCCAGTGGCCTTTGCCAGCAATCGACTGGTGATAAATAAGGATGCCCGCGGCGACGTAGGCCAGCCGATGGACGCGCTTCCAGTTTCGCCCGCCAAGCGTACGCACTGACCAATTGTTGCTGATCAGCGCCAGGACAACGAGAATCGTCAGGCCGGTGAGACCGAACCAAATAAACGGCTTCGACAAACTGCGGACGAAGCCAGCCCAGCCGCCTTCGTAGAGAATGTGACAAGAGAGATGGAGGACGCCATAGATGCACGCGGTTACTCCGACGTAGCGGCGATGGCGGTTGAGCGCGGCGACGATGCGCGATCGCGGAAACAGCGTGCGGAGCGGAGTAAGCGCGAGAACCGATCCAAGCGTCCAGATCGCGATCTCGCCGGTCTGGTGGAGGAGCTTCTCCAACGGATTCGCGCCTAGTCCGCCGGTGAAGGCCGGAACCACCAGCAGCAAGACGCCGACTCCGATGAGGACGGCGAGCGCGAATAACTTGTTCCCAAGGATCCTCGCCAGCACGTTCATGTAACGTCGCGCGGAAGATCAGAAATTCTTGCGCAGATCCATTCCGACGTAGAGGGCCGCGACCTGTTTTTCGTAGCCGTTGAACTTCAGCGTCGGCTGCTTGCCCGAGAAGAAACCGCCACCGATGATGCGTTCGCTGGCCTGGCTCCAGCGCGGATGATCAACCTCAGGATTCACGTTCGCGTAAAAACCATATTCGTTAGGCGCCATTTCATTCCAAAGCGTTTTTGGTTGTTCGGCCACGAAATCGATCTTCCTAAGCGATTTCGCTCCCTTGAAGCCATACTTCCACGGCGTGACCAGACGAATCGGTGCGCCGTTTTGATTGCGCAACGGCTTCCCGTAGATGCCGGTCGCGAGAAAGGCCAATTCGTTCCTCGCTTCCGCGATGGTGAGACCCTCGGTGTAGGGCCAGGGATAATCGTGCGAGCGTTGCGCGGCGCAAATCTTAGGATCGAAGAAGGAAGTAAACCGCACGTATTTTGCTTCCGCTTTCGGTTCCGTCAGCGCTACCAATTTCGCGAGCGGGAATCCGTCCCACGGAATCACCATCGACCATGCTTCGACACAGCGATGCCTGTAGTTGCGCTGTTCGATTCCGCCCATCGCCCTAACCAGATCGTTAACGTCGAACTTTCCCGGCTTGGCGCACAGACCGCCGATTTCGATCGTCCACGGCTCGGTCTTCCAGCCTTCGTTCGCGAGTTTGCTCGGCTCGTCCTTCGCGAGACCCCATTCGTAAAAATTGTTGTACGTCGTGATCGAGTCGTAGGGCGTCAGTCTTACTCCATCCAGTTTGAACGATGGGTTAAGGGAGTCGGGAAACCCGCTCGTGGCCGCGCCTGAAATTGCGGGCAAGAACGCCGTCGCGGCCAGGCCGCAGCCGAATCGGCGAAGAAACTCGCGGCGACCAAGATAGTCCGACTCCGGTGTAACTGCGGAGTCAGGCAGTTCCCACGAGTGACCTTTACGAATGTGCATGACCAAGCATCAGACAGTTCGGCAGCGTTGCCGTTCAGCGTCCCCTTGAGCCACGACCGCAAAATATTCCTTTGTGCGACGGTCGCCGCCGCGCTCATGTTGCCGAATTCTAGAATTGTACCGAAAATCCCGCATGCATTCGGTAATCCGGCACCACCTGAAGCGCCGTATTCTCGATCGAAACCGGTAAATCCACGCCGATCTCGCCGCTGTATCGGCCGTACGATGCGACAACGCGCGGTCCCAGAAAAACCGACGTAATGCCAGTGTCCTCCGCGGGGCGGCCTTGGAAGTGATCAACCTCCTTGTGCTCACCCGACACCACAAATTGCAGGCCAATGCTGCTGTTCGGACGTCGCCAAAAATAATATCCGGGACCGCAGGCCCACGAAAGGTCGTTCGCGAAATGATATTGGTACGGCCCGTCGCCGCGCATAGCGAACTGCATGTCTGCCTGAAAGAAAATGTTCTTGTAGCGAAGAGAAGTTCGCAGACCGAAAATTCCATCGTATGAGCCGGTCCCGAGCGTGAGATCGTGGCCGTGAATGCCGCTCTCCGGCGCACCGGGAATTTCAACTTCGTTGAATTCCTCCTTGATGCGACTGGTATTGCCGGTCGGAAATTTCAAGCCAAGAAGCAACTCCGTTGACGCGGTAAAATCCGGCTCGCGCGTAATTTCGCCCGTGTTCTTGCCGTCGGTGACAGTCTCGGTGCGCTTGAGCGCGTCGACTTGAAAAAGAACGACCTTTGCCAGCAAGGAAACATCTCCGAGGCCTGATTCCGTCCCGCGGTCGATCGCGAATCCTTCCGGCCGCTGGAACGAGCGGTAAATGAACGGGACGTTTAACTGCAAGGCGAAACGACTTGTGAATCCGTAGCCCGCGACAAATTGCGTGATGGAACTCCTCTCGTATTGCCCGGTTGGATTATCCACTTCATGCCCATCTACCTGCACGGTCCCAAAGTAGGTAAATTGTTCGCCGATCGCGGCGTAAAACCCGGAGGTCCACCAGCGCAGCGCATTACGCGACGCCTCCATCCTTTGATCAAGGGGCGTATTCGTTGGCGGCTGAAAGCTGTGGAGTTGCGGTGTGTAACAGCCGCAAAGATCGCAGGCCTTTGTCACGGCGACGAAGGCTGCGAGGGAAAGAATCGACGTAATAGCATGCGTACATTTTTTCATGAAAGGTTCCTCGGAACGGAGAACTGCTGCGCAACGGCAGCGTAGTTCTCAGGTTAATGGCCAGACGCTCGCGGCTCGTGCACACGCACGGCGCGAACGTTGATTGCGACTTAACCCAGGAGGTTTCGCGGCGGTGGAACTGGCGGAGATTTCGCGCTTCCCTCCACCCGGGATGCGAGAGAAGGATAATCGAACGCTTCCACCGGCGGCATTAACCGGATGATCCGCGTTCTGCAAATCAAATCAATTTTTAGCGTGACCGATTGGAAATCGGATTTCTTTTCGGAACTCCGGCCCTTCTGCACCGCGTGGCAGAGCGAGCATGGATGTTTCCCATCGAATGTCTTGGCGATCGCTTCCGGCAGCGACGTCTTTTGGCAATACTCCACGATCATGGTCGTCCATGCGACCGATTGCACGGCCACCCAGTGCAGTCCGATCGAGAGGCACAAAGCCATGATCGTGACTGCACGTCCAAGAAACGAAAGCACGTCCTGAGCGTAGAGATTCATCCGCGCAGGTCAAGGCCTGGAGAATTTCGTGACTGATCAAACAACGTGCGCCGCAGCCTGGTGACACTCGGCGCCGCCGCATTCGATTTGCGTGGTTGCGTGCCCGATTCCGAAGCGCGATTGCAATTCACGGCAAAGATCGTGCAAAAAAACATCGTTGCGCGGAGGGGCTGTCATAATGAGATGCACTGTCAGCGCGACTTCCGTCGTGCTCATCGCCCAGATATGGAGATCGTGCACCTCGTTTACCTCGGGCAACCCGGCGAGAAAATCCTCCACCGCGTGCGGATCGATTCCGCGCGGCACAGCGTCCATGGAGAGATTAACTGACTCGCGAAGCAAACCCCACGTCCCTGCAACGATGACCACCCCGATCGCGAGACTCACCGCCGGATCGAGCCATTGCCAGCCGGTCGCGCGAATCGCCAGGCCGGCCAGCACCACACCTAACGAAACCGCGGCGTCGGACGCCATGTGCAGGAACGCCCCTTTAATGTTCAGGTCGCGCTGACGTCCCGCCATGAAGAGCACGGCCGAAATCGTGTTGATGATCACTCCTACTGCGGCTACCGCCATCACCGTCCCCCCCGCGACCGGTTCTGGATGCAGAAGACGCCGAATCGCTTCCGCCGAAATCCCGCCCACCACGATCAGGAGCACGACTGCGTTAACCACCGCAGCCAGGATCGACGACCGGCGCCAGCCGTAGGTGCGGTGTTTGGTCGGCAATGATTTCGCGAGATACGTCGCACCCCATGCAATCAACAAGCCGAAAACATCGCTCAGGTTGTGTCCCGCATCGGAAATCAACGCGAGCGAGTGCGCCGCCAATCCGTACACTACCTCCGCGATGACGAATCCCGCGTTCAGCGCCACGCCGATCGCGAAGGCCGCGTTTGGATTCGGCGGTGTGTGCAAATACCCGCTCTGCGCGTGATCGTGATTCCCGGCCATGGTTGTTTACCGTAGCAAGAACAGTTCGCACCAGCCGCGTGAAGGCAATTGTTTTCTGCTCTGCAGACCGGGAGCTTGTTTCAGCCTGGGCCTTATGTCGGTCGCTGGCAGCAAAGAAAAGTGCTGATATGTTCGCTTGGTCTTCGGTCCGATGAAACGTCTGATTTACGAAATCAGTGAGAGCTGGAAAATCGCCGCCGCCCAGATGCGTGCGAACAAGACGCGATCCATGCTTACCGCGCTCGGTGTGATCATCGGCATCGTCGCCGTCACCTTGATGGGCACAGCCATCGGCGGCATTCAAACCGGTTTCGACAAAAGCATGTCGGTCTTCGGTGACGACGTCCTTTACGTCAATCAGTGGCCGTGGAAGAAGGTGGACGATTGGTGGAATTATCGGGATCGCAAAAAAATTCTGACCAATTACGCGGAGCCGATCAATCGCATGATCGCAGCCACGCCCAACTCAAATCTGGTGGTGGCGGTGCCGACTTCGAGTCTCATTCGCAGTGTCAAGTACGCCAACCGCGAGGTGAGTGGCATTTTCGTGCGTGGAACATTGTACGATTACATTGTTACCTCGACGCTCGAGTTTAAGGAGGGCCGGTTCTTCAACGAAACGGAATCTCGCGGGGGGATGAATGTTTGCGTCATCGGCTACGATGTAGCAGACGCGCTGTTCCCAGCCGGCGACTCGCTGAACAAATCGGTCCTGATCAACGGTCAGCCGTTTAAGGTGATTGGCACGATCACACGTCAGGGAAGCTTTCTTGGACTCTTCAGCCTGGACTCGATCGTGGTAATGCCGCTACCGGCGTTTCAAAAATATTTCAGCGCGAAAAGCGATTCGGATATTCTGGTCAAGGTGAAGGACAAAACCAGACTGGCCGACGCGAGGGATGAGCTGACCGGCATTATGCGACGGGTGCGCCATCTGTCGCCGGAAAAGCCCGACGATTTCTCCATCAACGAGCAACAGGCGTTAAAGAGCACGCTCGACCCGATAAAGAACTCCATCGCATTGGCGGGCCTTTTTATCACGGGACTGTCGCTTTTTGTCGGCGCGATCGGGATCATGAACATCACTTTCGTGAGCGTGAAAGAACGGACCAAGGAAATCGGCACACGGAAGGCGCTTGGTGCGCGCCGACGGACCATCCTTTTGCAATTTCTGATCGAATCCACCGCCATCTGCCTGCTCGGTGGGTTTATTGGACTGACGTTTGCTTATTTTATATGCTTCGGAATCGGCAAGGCGTTCCCATCCTTTCCGATCAACTTTTCATTTAATCTTGTCCTGGTCAGCATGCTAGTCTCGGTCATGACCGGTTTGATTTCGGGATTCGCACCGGCATGGTCCGCTTCGCGGCTCGATCCAGTGACGGCCTTGCGATATGAGTAAGGGCTTTAGTTGATTATGTTGTTTCGCGAAATAATCGCCATGGCGTTGCAATCGTTAGGCGCGAGCAAATTGCGCTCCGCCCTGACCATGACTGGCATTACAATCGGAGTTTTTTCGGTCATCTCGGTGATGACGGCGATCGGCGCGCTCCAGAACTCGATTGAGAGTGGGATCAGCTTTCTCGGGGCAAACATTTTTCAGTTTGCGAAATATCCGATCAACGTAAGCGCCGGCGGTGATGCTCAGAAGAAATATGAAAATCGACGCAACATTACCTATCAGCAGGCACTGAAGTATTACGAACTGATGCAGGGAATTGCTCCGGAGGTTTGTCTGAAGAGCTTCGGCCATGACTTGAAGGGCCAGGCCGTTTACAACGGAGTGAAGACGACGCCCAGCCTGACAGTCGTTGGCACAAATCGCAGTTTCTTGACCGCTAATGCCTACTCCCTCGAGTACGGGCGAAATCTCACCGATGAAGATGTAAAGTTTTCCCGGCGCGTTCTGGTGGTGGGAAAAATGATCGAGAAACGGTTGTTCCCTCACGAATCGCCGATCGGCAAGGTCGTTAGGCTAAGCGGACATACCTACACCATCATCGGCGTTCTTGAAGAAAAAGGCACTTCGTTTGGTCAGAGCCAGGATGACATCGCGGCCATGCCGATCACGCGCTTTTTCGAGGACTACGGCGAAGCCAAACGAACCGTCAACATCGCTACGCAAGCGTTCTCACATGAGACGTACAACCGCACACTGGACGAAGGGATCGGCGCGATGCGAATTGCCCGCGGGCTTCGGGCCAACCAGGAAAATGACTTCGAGATTTACAGCAACGATTCACTGAAGAGCGCGTTCGTTTCGATCGCAGGAGTCGTAAAGATAGGGGCGTTTGTCATTAGTCTGATTGCGCTGATCGCCGCGGGAATCGGGATCATGAATATCATGCTCGTTAGTGTGACCGAGCGAACGAAAGAGATTGGCATTCGCAAATCAATCGGGGCGCGTAGTCGCGACATTCTCCGACAATTCCTGACCGAAGCGGTTTTCATTTCCGAGGCGGGAGGTTTGCTGGGAATTATTCTTGGAGTCGTGGGAGGAGATCTTCTCGCCCTCTGGCTGAAAGCGGACCTCATCTTTCCGTACGGCTGGGCGATCGCAGGGTTGCTGGTTTGTTCGGCAATCGGCATCGGCTTCGGTTTCTATCCGGCTTACCGCGCGGCGCGACTGGATCCGATCGAAGCGCTTCGTTTCGAATAGGTTGCGGCCCCCATTTTGGGCACGCAACTTGCGCTCCTTATGTTGGATATGTGCGCTGATTCTCCTATTATTGCGCTCTTTTTACAGTTTCAACGTGCCAGCCTCCCTTTTACCTTCCGCCGAGACCTCCCCGGAGAATAGCGTTCTTCTAGTCGAAGACTATGACGCGCTGGCCATCGCGATCGGTTCTGCCTTAAAGAAATTTGCCCCGGAGCACGCGGCGCAGGTCGCTCGATCGTTGGCGGAAGCGGAAACTCTCGCCGCCGCGATGCAGCCATCACTCTTCGTGATGGACTTCGATCCGCCACACGCTGGCGGAATTGCTTTCTTCTCCAAAATGAAAAGCCTTTATCCGGACGCCAGGGTATTGGTTCTGGCGGCGGCGAACATGCGCGAAGTCGCCGCGGAAGTAGGGTCCGCCGGTGCCTTTCATTTCATCGAAAAACCGTTCGAACTCGCGGGTTTCGGGGCGGCTGTACAGGCATTGTTGGGCCCGTGGGCCGCAACCGCTTCGGAAAGCGTTCGCGGGACGCTCCGGGACCTCTGTCTGATGGACGTATTGCAGCTGAAATGCGCCACTGGTGCGACGGAGCTTGTGAGCGTCCAGGCACCACGCGGTCGCAGCGGCGAGATCCATTTTCGTGATGGGCACATTTGCCACGCGGTCACACAGAATTCCTCCGGCACTGAAGCGCTCGAAAACATGCTTCGCTGGCAGGGCGCTCACTTCGCAGAAACCGAACTCCCTTTTGAGGGGCCTAGAACAATTTCGCGGCCGTGGAAGATCGTGTTGCTCGATGCCCTTCGTAAAGTGAGGGAAACTGAGGAGCTCACTCAGCTACTGCAACCGCAAAAGCCGAAGGCGGTTCAGAAAGAAGCGAAGCCTGCGAAGAAAATCGTCGTGATAGACGATACCGAAATGCTCTTGATTTTCGTCGAGGACATCCTGAGCTCGAAGGATCGGAAATGGGATATCATTACAGCCTCGACCGGCATCGAAGGCGAGCGGCTGGTGGAAACACATCTGCCGGATCTTGTTCTGCTTGATTACTCGTTGCCGGACGTGAACGGCGACGAGGTGTGTCGGCGACTTCTCGCGAATGAGAAGACGGCGGGAATTCCGATCGTAATGATGTCGGGGCATGTGTTCGAGATGAAAGAGGCGGCGGCTCGTTTCGAAAATGTTGTCGCGGCGATTGCCAAGCCGTTTGTGTCTCAATCTCTCGTCGAACTCGTTCAAAAAACTCTGGCAGAGGGAAAAGTTCGCGTTTTGCCAAGCCCGCCACCCGATCTTGCGCCAGCAACACCTGGTTCGCCGCTATCAGCCGTGCCAATGCCGGAACCGGTCGCAATCGGAAATGGGAAAAAACCCGCGCCCGAGACCGCTCCCTCAGCAATTCCGTCTCGCTCTCCGGAACTCGCTCCGCTTGCTGCGCCGGCCTCGCGCTCCTCAACCTCCGGGCTTCATCTTGTAGCCGCGGAGAACGAAGTCGTCGTGGGATTCCGTCTCGAGGTCACATCGATGCAGCTTACGCCCCTGCTGAAGATCGGTTTGCTCCGGGCGAGACCCTCGGCTCTGGCTATTTCATTGCAAGTCCGATCAAACAAATCGCCCGAACGATTGCCGCTGGAAATTGGGTTTACGCTTGGACCAGTGCAGCTCAACGCTCACGGGCGAATCGATACCATCCGACTGATCCCGACTCGTCGTCCGATTGGTCCACGCCCGGCCGCCTCGGCCTCATTCGACGTCGGAACAGTCGAAGACATGCCCGCAAATGCCTTGAATCGTGTTCAGATTACTTCTTCGGGAATGGCTCCAATGACCGTGCAATTGCTGGCCCACTTTCACCTCTCAGCGGTGGAGATGTCGCCCAATCTCGAGATCGATGCCCTCATTGTAAAAGCACGGGAGGGCTCCGTTCGGATCAGTCTCGATTCTGACGCTTCTGCCCGTGAAGAAAACGCGGCCACTTTCGATCTTGTCTCCGTTAAGCTTGACGAATCGGGGCGCCTGGCAGAACTGTCTCTTGCTCCGTTCGACTGAACGCTCGGCGCTTCGCGCTATTCCAAACCGAGCGCACGAAATGTGTCGTCCACGTAGCGGAAATGGACATCCAACGAACATAAAGCATCAATTTCATCCGCCGAGAGCAGCGACGTGATCTCTGCCTCGCGCTTGGCGTTCTCGGCGAAAGACCCACTCCCCTGCCATGTCCGCATCGCCGCGCGCTGGACCGCCTCGTAGGCCCGCTGCCGTTCCGCACCTTTGCGGGTGAGCGCGAGCAGGATCGATTGACTAAAATACAGCCCGTTCGTTAGGGATAAATTTTCCGACATGCGTTCCGGATAAACCTGCAACCCCTCAACCAGCTGACGAAGTTTTGCCAGCATGTAATCCAGCAAAATGCAGGAATCCGGAAGTATGATCCGTTCTGCGCTCGAATGACTAATATCGCGCTCATGCCACAGGGCGACGTTTTCCAACCCGACCTGAGCATTCCCGCGGATAACACGCGCCAGGCCGCTTAGACGTTCACCCGTAATAGGATTTCGCTTGTGGGGCATGGCGGAGCTCCCCTTTTGTCCTGCACCAAAAAACTCCTCGACCTCGCGGACTTCCGTGCGCTGCAAGTGTCGAAATTCCGTCGCCCAGCGATCGATGCTCGATGCGATCAACGCCAGCGTGGTGATGAATTCGGCGTGCCGATCCCGTTGAATAATCTGGGTCGAGATCTTCGCCGGCTCCAAACCCAGCTTCGCACAAACGATTCGTTCGATCGCCGGATCCAGGTGCGCATGAGTGCCGACTGCGCCGCTCAGTTTGCCTACCCGAATCCGCGCTGTCGTTTGCGCCAGTCGCTCTTCCGCGCGCCCAAATTCGTCGAACATTAGCGCCAACTTCAGACCGAAGGTGATCGGTTCCGCATGAATGCCATGGCTGCGGCCAATCATCGGTGTCATTTTGAACTTTCGCGCCTGATTTGCGATCGTCGCGCGAAGGTCGTTCAAATCCCCCATCAAAATGCCGGCTGCCTCTGTCAGTTGAACGGCGAGCGTCGTATCCAGAATATCTGAGGATGTCAGCCCCTGATGAATCCACCGCGCGGCCGGGCCGACCGAGGCCGCAACATTTTCGAGAAACGCGATAACGTCGTGATTCGTTCGCTTTTCAATCTCCGCAATCTCCGCAATCGAGAAGCGAGCACGTTGTCTGATGGCAGCCGCATCCTCCCGCGGAATTTGCCCCAGTTCGGCCATCGCTTCGCATGCCAGCGTTTCGATCTCGAGCCATATTTGGAACTTTCCGGATTCCGACCAGATCTCGCGCATCTGCGATCTGGAGTAACGTTCAATCACACCGTCAAGATAAGGAGCACTGCCAACGCGAAAAGCGTTTTGTGCGACAAAAAAATCGCTCCGGCAGACAAGCCACCGGAGCGAAAAATTGAATTCGCTATTGGATGACGCTTAGCAAACCCTCGCGCGAATGAAACGTCCGTTGTTCTGCACTCGCACCTGACCACTGCCCAGAAGGTCGGCCACCGCCGCCACTGTCTCCTTAGTGTTCTTGGTGCAGGAACTGACCGCCAGAATAAGATCGCCGAGCGAAAGTTTGGGTCTTGGGGTGAGGATTTGATTCGTCTTCTTCATAACAAGTGAGCCCTTTTAGGGAGCAGCTATGATGCCAGAGGCCGAACCGACTTTGTCCTCCTAAGGGCGGCGAACCTCAGCTGTCTCCACCGATATCAGTGCGACGTTACAACCGTGACATTCGTGTTACTTTTTAAAACACAAAGGAGTCAGTTCGGCGCAATATTCTTGGTTCTCGGTCGCGAGGTCAAACGCAGAGTAAGGAGGTAGAGGGAGGCAAAGAGCACTACAACAAGTATGAGCCAATGCGATTGCCCCTTGATGAAGTGCACCATCGCTTCCGGGTCCTCCAAGAGCTGCGGCTCTGCCCGAAACGCCTCGTCCCCCAAATAGGCCAGGACGTAACACCAGATTGCTGAACCGGCGATCGTAACCAGACTGAAAGTGGCAAATCCCATCTCAATCAATCCGGCCGGAATTGAAATCAGATGCCGAACCACGGGGAGAAGGCGAGCGAAGAAAACTCCTCCGCCCTCGTACCTGTCCAACCAGATTTCCGCGCGCTCGAGCTTCTGCGGCGTAACCAGGAAGATCCGTCCGTAACGCAAGATGAGCGGCCGGCCGACCAACCGGCTGATCCAATATGTGATCGCCGATCCTAAGTACGAACCGATGGTACCCGCGATAATCACCCCGGTGAAATTGAGATGACCTTGTGCCGCAAGAAATGCGGCTGGCGGAATCACAATTTCGCTCGGTACCGGAAAGATGGAGCTCTCCATTGCCATCAAGAGCACAATGCCCCAGTATCCTCCGCTTTGGACCCAACCGACCCAGACTTCCAAAAGATGATGCATCATCGCAAGATTTCGGATTTCAGATTTTAGGTTTCAGACTTAGCCTCAGCGATGAATGACGGCGCTGCGCAGCTAGTTCAATCTCAAATCGACAATCTGCAATCCTAAAATTTCTCCATGTCGATCTACGGGCGCACTCTTCAGTATTACCGGCCATTTCTGGCGCAGACGATCATAGGCGTCGCGCTTACCCTTTGCGGCATCGCGTTGAACCTGCTCAAACCATGGCCGTTTAAGTTGATCGTCGATCACGTCCTGACCCACAAAACGGTCGGCCTCGGTGCGCTCACGACGCGCTTTGACTTTGACACTTTTGCACAACATTTCCGTAGCCAGAATCAACTCATTCTCTTTCTCTGTCTTTTGCTCGTCGCCCTTCAACTTCTTTGGGGGATCTTCAATCTGATCACGAACTATCTGTTTGTGAAGGTCGGCCTGCAGGCGCTGCTCAAGCTCCGAACCGATCTTTATTCCTATCTGCAATCGCTCTCGCTCAGATATCACGATGCACGCCGTTCGAGTGACTCCAGCTTTCGGGTCGCGTACGATTCCCAATCAATCCAGACGATTTACAACAAAGGGTTCACGGGTATTTTCGGCTCCGTTGTCACCCTGATTGGCACATTCGCCATCATGATCGAGATCGATTGGGAGCTCACTTTGCTCTCGCTCGCGATCGTTCCGCTAATCGTTTGCACGATATACATTTTCGCCAATCGCATTCGCCGTGAGTCGACCTTCATCCAGGAACAGGAAAGCGCCGTTCTCGCGCAAGCCCAGGAAGGGCTCAGCTCAATTCGCATGGTACATGCGTTCGGCCGCGAGGACTGGGAAGTCGGTCAATTTCATCGACAAGCACGCCAGAGTTTGCAGGCCAATCTACGGCTTACCCTAACGAATGTAAAAAGCGCGCTGGTCATAAGCACCCTTATGGTGGTTGGCACCGCCGCGATGTATTACGTCGGGACACTTCACGTCCTCGCTGGCACACTCACGCTCGGGTCGCTCCTCGTCTTTAGCGCGTATTTGCTGATGCTTTATCAACCTCTCGAGTCGCTCACTTACACAGCCTGGGCGATGGAAGGGGCGACCGCCGGCGCCCGACGGTGCTTCGAAGTGCTCGACCGTGAGGATGACGTAACTGACGCGTCCAACGCCATAGAAATAACCGGAACGAATGCTGCGCTGAATTTCGAGGGCGTTACTTTCGGCTACACAAAAAAACAGCCGATCTTACGCGATATCGATCTGCGGATCGCACCCAGCCAGATCATCGCCGTGGTGGGAGGAACCGGCGCGGGCAAGAGCACATTCCTAAGCCTGGTACCGCGCTTCTACGATCCAGACTCAGGACGGGTCACGCTCGACGGTCGTGATCTGCGCGAGATCACAAAGAAATCACTCCGCTCACAAATTGGAATCGTGCTTCAAGATACCCTTCTCTTCTCGACCACCGTACGCGAGAACATTGCCTACGGACGATCAGATGCTTCCGAAAGCGAAATTCGTGAAGCGGCCCAGCGTGCGCAGGCTGATGACTTCATTAGCAAGATGCCACAGGGGTACGAAAGTCCGGTGGGTGAACGCGGCGGACACTTGAGCGTAGGCCAACGTCAACGGGTTGGCATCGCACGCGCATTCCTAAAAAACGCGCCCATTCTTCTGCTCGATGAACCGACATCCGCTCTCGATCCCACGACGGAGGCGGCGATCATGGAGACGATCAAGGAATTGATGCGCGGACGGACGACCTTGATCGTGACGCATCGGCTCGCCACGATTCATCGCGTTGATCAAATTGTTGTCCTGGAACATGGACGTATCGTGGAAAAAGGGACCGGGCCTGATCTCGTCGCGCGCGGCGGAGTGTATGCGAGGCTGTACGCCGCTGGAAATTATCCAACTTAATCAACTGATCCGACATCAACGAAATCATGAGCAACGTCACCAGCGACCGCCGCGTGGAGAATGATTGGTGGGCCCATCCGATTCCGCAAAACGTTCACTTCGGTGAAGGCTTCTACTGCGAGACCGCGCAAATCTTTCGCTTCTTGAAGAGCAAGAATCCACGCGCCGTCGTCATCGGAAATCACGTCTCGTGTTACGCGGGATGCTCTTTCGCCCTCGGCGTCAACGGTAGCTGTTCGATTGGTAACTTCACGCTCGTGAATGGAGCGCTCATCATGGCGGAAGAACGCATCGAGATCGGTTCGTATTGCCTGATCTCGTGGAATGTCGGCATCGCCGACTCTGATTTTCATCCGCTCGAACCGGCGCAACGCCTCATCGACGCGGAGGCACTGGCGCCGTTTTTCAAGGATCGTCCGGCCCGTCCGAAATTGCGGACCGCCCCAGTCATTATTTCCGACAACGTTTGGATCGGAATGAACGCAACGATTTTGAAAGGCGTCACGATCGGTGAAAACTCAGTCGTCGCGGCCGGATCGGTCGTCACAAAAAGCGTCCCGCCGAATACCGTGGTCGCGGGAAATCCGGCTATGGTCGTTAAAGAATTTAAGCAGTGATCGCGACTATCTTCGTTGAACGTTGGACGTTGGACGTTGGACGTTGGACGCTTCCTTTTGCGCGAGGTCCCTTCCTTACCCTCGCATGAAGCGAAAGCGCATCGTAGTCATGGGATTCATGGGCTCCTGCCCGATCGCCGGCGTCATCTGGCAGCACATTCACTACATCGTCGGACTGCAACGCCTCGGTCACGATGTTTACTACGTCGAGGATTCGGCCCGAATTCCGTACAACCCGGTGACCTTCGATACGAACAACGATTACGAGTACGCGGCCGGAATTCTCAAACGTTTGGCCGGAGAATTCGGATTCGAAAACCGCTGGGCCTTCTGCGCGCGTTATCTCCCGAAGAACCCAACCGTCGGCTTCTCGCTAAAAAAGATCCGGCAACTCTATCGGGATGCAGATGCAATCCTGAACATCTGCGGCACCCAGGAGTTCAACGACGACCTGCTCGAGAGCGATCGCATCCTCTACATCGAAAGTGATCCCGGCGTCGAACAGATCAAAGTCGATCAGCGCGTCAAATCTACAATCAACTACTTGAAACGGCACCACGCGCTTTTCACTTTCGGCGAAAACGTCGGCACAAAGGTCTTCCCGGTGCCTGCTCATGGGTTGAAATGGCTGCCAACGCGCCAGCCCGTGGTGACAGACCTTTGGAAAACCCATCGCCGTCCTGGCGCGACCGCGGTTTTCACATCAGTGGCAAACTGGTCCACTAGCGGATTGAAAGACATCGAGTGGCGTGGAGAAAAATATCTCTGGAGCAAATCGCGTGAATTCCTCCGCTTCGTAGCGGCTCCAAAAAAATGTGGAGAAACCTTCGAGCTGGCCACTGACATTAAGGACGAAAAAACGCGAGCGAAGTTCCTGCGTAATGGCTGGCGTTTCCGTCTGCCCCACGATCTCAGTGTCGATTACTGGATGTATCGCGATTACCTCCGCCGATCGAAAGGCGAATTCAGCGTCGCCAAAGATCAGTACGTGCGATTGCACACCGGATGGTTTAGCGACCGGAGCGTTTGCTACCTCGCCGCCGGGCGCCCGGTCGTCATGCAGGAAACAGGCTTTAGCGACCACTACGGAGATTGCGGCGGTCTCTTCGGCTTCGATTCGTTAGGCGAAATTGCCGAGGTCGTGCGCGGGATCAACGGAGACTACGCCCGTCATGCTCGGGCAGCATACGAGATTGCCCGCGAAGTTTTTGAGGCAGAAAAAGTGCTCGCATCACTTCTCGATCGCGCCGGAGCGTAATCGCAGGAGAGCGCCCCGCTCTCGCAATTTGATTTATCGGTCATCTGTTTCATCTTCTCGGACTTTTCCGCGATGAAACGTGCCCCCTTTCTCATCTTGCTGTCGCTGCTTTGCGCTGCGTTGGCCGATGCACAGCAAAACCCGCCTTCACCTCCTTCGGATTACGCATCGCCTCCAGCCAAACCGACCGCAGCCCCCGCCGCGGTTGTTCCCGTCCCAGTCCTGGCGTCGCAGCCAAATGGTAAGATCGAAAATAGTCTTGTGCGCATCACGGCAACTGAGGTCGAGCCGGAATATCGCGCGCCTTGGAATTCCGGGCCGATCCAGCGCGGCATCGGCGCCGGTTTTGTGATCGAAGGCTCGCGCATCATCACCAACGCGCACGTGGTCAGCAACAGTCGCTATCTCACGGTGGAACGGGAGGGCGATCCGAACAAATACCGCGCTACCGTCCTTTTTGTCGCGCACGATTGCGACCTCGCCATGCTGGAGGTGGCCTCTCCGGATTTTTTCAAAAACATGACTCCGCTAACTTTCGGTGGGATTCCGCAACTGGAATCGACCGTTTCCGCGTACGGTTATCCGATCGGCGGCGAACGCATGTCGGTGACGACGGGCATTGTTTCGCGGATCGATTTCCAGCTCTACACTCATTCGGCGATTGATCAGCACCTCACCATTCAGATCAGCGCGCAGATTAACCCGGGCAATAGCGGCGGGCCGGTGATGCAGAATGGCAAGGTCGTGGGCGTTGCCTTTCAAGGCTACAGCGGCGATGTCGCGCAGGGTGTCGCCTACATGATTCCGACGCCGGTGGTACGACGGTTTTTGAAAGATGTGGAGGATGGCCATTACGATAAATATGTCGATCTCGGCATCACGTATTCGAAGCTGCAGAATCCGGCACAGCGCCGGTATCTCGGATTGAAGGATGACGGGCGCGGCGTGCTCGTGAACAGCGTGGTCGCGGCCGGAACCGCGGCCAAATATGTAAAGCCAGGCGATGTCCTTCTCGCCGTGGACGATCATCCAATCGGCGCCGATGCGTTTGTCGAACTCGAAGGTGAGCGCGTCGAAATGCCTGAGGTGGTGGAGCGCAAATTCAAAGGCGACAAGGTGAAACTCGACATCCTGCGGGACAAAAAACCGCTCACCGTTAATGTCGAACTCGGAACCGTCTGGCCTTATCTCTTTCAAGGGCACAGCTATGATGTGCGTCCGCGCTACGTCGTTTACGGCGGCTTGTTGTTTCAACCGCTCTCGCTCGACATGCTCAGCGCTTATCAAGTCACCGATCTTCGCATTCGACATTTTTTTGATTACTTCGTCTCGGAGGAAATCTATTTGGAACATCCGGAGGTAATCATCCTAACCAACATTCTGCCCGACCCGATTAACACCTATCTTTCTTCGTATCGGGCGAGCATTGTCGATGAGATTAACGGCAAGAAAATCCGGACACTGGAGGACCTCGCCAAAGCGTTTGCCGAGACGCCGGATCGTTTTGTTGTCCGGATGATCGGGGACGGACCTCCGCTGGTTCTGGATCGGAAGGAAGTGGAAGCGGCCCGGGAGCGGATCAAAACGAGATATAACGTCGTCGCCGAGCAGAACCTGAACGGACAGCGACCGCCTCCCGAGAAATCGGCTGCCGAACCGAGCAAAGGTTGAGAATGTCGAGGATTTCTCTGCTCATCTTTGCTGGCCTCTGCGCCAGTCTCAACCTCGCGGAGGCGAAGAGAGAACGAGTCCAAACCGCCGTAAAGCCAAAGGAGCTTTCACTGGTGCGCGTAAACGTGACCGGACAGGCATACGATTTCTTTCGACCCTGGCAAAAAAAAGCGCCGTTTTCCAAACGCGCTCTCGGCGCGGTCCTGGCTCAGGGTCGTGTTCTGGTGACGGCTGATTTGGTCGCGAATCAGAATTACGTCGAACTCGAACGCGCGGAAACCGGGGAAAAGATGGCGGCCAATGTCGTGGTCGTCGATTATGAAGCCAACCTGGCTTTGATCGAGCCAGGCGATAAGAAATTTCTCGACGGTCTGGCTCCCATGCAGCTGGCGATGGACGCAAAGGTCGGCGACCATCTTTCCACCTGGCAGCTGGAACCGTCCGGCGCACTCGTCGCGACGGAAGGGCTTCTGACCACGGTTCAGACGATGCGCTACCCGGCGGATGTTGGGCAATTTCTCGGATATCGCGTGAGCATTTCCATGCAATATCGCGACAACAGTTACACCGTCCCATTGGTCAAGAACAACAAGCTCGCCGGCCTGCTTCTTCGCTATGATCCCCGCTCACAAGTGCTCGACGCGATCCCGGCGCCGGTCATTGCGCACTTTCTCAAAGATGCTGCCGGGCCTTCCTATCGTGGATTTCCTTCTGCCGGCTTCGCTTTTTTCCCGACTCGGGATCCGGAGCTCCGGGCTTTCGCGGGAGAAACTGGGAAACCGGGCGGCGTCTATGTGACCAGCGTCGAGCCAGGTTTGCCGGCTGCGAAGGCGGGTCTGCAAGTCGGCGACATCGTAGAGGGAATTGATGAAATGGCGATCGACGAGAACGGTAACTACGTTGATCCGCTCTACGGAAAGATCGAGTTCACAAATCTGATTACCGCGCACGCGTACGCTGGAGACAGCATCACGCTGAAAATCCAGCGCGGTGGCACACCGATGAAACTGAAAATGACACTCGACCATCGCGAGACCAAGGACTACGTCATTCCGCCTTACAACGTGGACGAACCGCCCACCTATTACGTTTTGGGCGGTCTGATTTTTCAGGAGTTGTCGCGGCAATACCTCAAAGAATGGGGAGGAAACTGGCAGAAGGACGCGCCGCAGCGTTTCGTTTACATGGACCGGTTTCAGTCAGAACTTTATCCCGCGGCGCATCGGCGGATCGTCATTTTGAGCCAGGTGCTGCCTGCTGACACAACCATCGGTTATGACGAACTGGCCTACCTCGTTGTGACAAAGGTGAACGGCCGGGACATTAATTCGTTAGGGGAGTTGGTCGAGGCGGTAAAACATCCGGTGGACGGTTTCATCAAGATCGAGACGGAAGAGGATCCGAAGCAACTTGAGCTTGATGCCGCACAAGTCGCGGCTGAATCGTCCAGCTTGCAGGAAAACTACGGGCTTCCCTCGCTCCAGCGTCTCGACCCGGTGAAGCCGACTACGACCCCGTAGCCCGACCAGCGCTCCCTACGCGGAACCTGGCGGATCGCCGCCGTGCTCCGAGAAAAATTGCAGCACTTCATCGACGTAATGGTGGAAAGGATCGCCCATTACCAAAAAGTCGCGACTGTTGCACGCAATCGAATCCCAATTGATCACGTACGGTTGTCTGCCACTTTGAAAATTGGCGACAGCGCGGGCGCGGCCGGAAGCGCGGGTGTTCGCCGGCGGGTGCTGAGCTGATTCTTCCCGCCGCGCGTTGTTGTTCCATTCGCCGATGCGTTTCGCGGCCGTGACCCCGAAGAAGAGACCTTTGTCGCGATTAATATTGTGATATTCGAGGTCGAGACTCTGCAGACATGGATCGCCCCACTCGATTTTCTCCGCCTCCATGAATGTTTCGAGCAGCCATTTCTTTGTGATCCAGTCCACTCCTCCGATGAGCGACTCCGGCTTGTTGCCGAGTGCTTCGAGCGTGAAATTCCAACTCTCGAGCAACCAATCAGTCTCCTTATCGCGGCCACGCAGGCGATCGCTCGCCAGTTCATAGAATTGCCATTGCACATCGAGCGCGCCGATGGTTTTCCCGTTTTCCAGCCGCGCCATCCATGTCCCGGTCGTGTCTCGCGAAATATCACGCGTGCTTTGCACGGCATCGTCCAAAATCAGATTTTTCGGCAGGCAACCCGCTTCGAGAAGCGAAAGGGCACAGGCCGTTGTTCCGATCTTCAACGCCGTCGCGAACGGGCTCATGTTGGAATCGCCGATCAAGAGATGGAGGCGCCGATATTTGCGATAATCGGCCAGCGGCTCATCACGAGCATTGATGATCGCGCGATTAAACTGCACCCACTGGTAGATGTCGTTAACGATATGATCCGCTCGCTGGCTGATCTGAAAATCAACCTGCGTGTCCGGTTGCGGAATCTCGAAATCGAAAGCGAGCGGGTTCGCCTGCCCGACCCGGCCCGCTCCGGTAAAAATCTGTCGTGTCGCCAGGAACGAAAGCAGTGTCCCGAGAACTGGAGGCGTAAACTGCGCCTCCCTTCGCATCAGATAATTCTCGTGACAGCCAAAGGTCGCGCCGGTTTGGTGATCAATGTTGTTCTTGATAAACGAGACGCGGCCCGCCACACCCATCTCTTCCAGCGCTGATTGCAGTAGTTGATCCCCGGCGAAGTCGTACGTTACGACGTCGCGCAGATGCAAGCATTCGGGCGAGGCGTACTCGATGTGACCCATGTCGAGGTAAAGACGGCCGCCATTCAAGAGAAAGCCGCCGTTGCCCGGCGGTTCCTCGTAATCGCGATAGTGCAGATCGATCGCACCAACGAGCTTTTTCCGGAACAGATGATTCTTCACCTTCACCGGCCACGAATCCGAAGTTCCATGCGGTTCGGAGCTGCTGGTCAGACAGCCATATTCTGTTTCGATTCCTACGATCCGGTCCATCAGGTCAATCCGTTGGCTACGAACTACCCAATCACCCAATCATGCAAATGGCAAAGCCATCAGAGGCGCGTTGGTGTAAGCGCGCGATTACGGATGCGCTACCGGCTGGCCTATGGGATGCGGCGGGGGCGGCGGTTGCGTGCGATAATCGATAAACTTCCACACCGCCAGCACCATAAGGATGACGACGATCGCCGACCAAATCATTCGCCCACGCGATGGTTGCTGAGATGTACCCTCAGACATCGGAAGGTGGCGCGTCCTCCGCTACTCCGCGAGCGTGTCGATTCGCTCAGCCAGAGCGAAATCAAGTTCGGTCAGGCCACCTTTGCTGTGGGTGGAAAGAATCAGGCGCACTTTGTTGTAGCGGATATCGATGTCAGGATGATGCTCCTCATCCTCGGCTACTTCCGCGACCGAATTCACAAAATCGATCGCCTCAGAGAAATCGTCGAATTCGAATGTTCGCTCGATGTGCTTTTTCTCCAATTCCCACTCGGGGATCTTTTTCAGCCGGGCCTTCGCCTCGTCCGCTTTGATCAGATCAGCCATAGCGGGGAACGAGTAACACCCAAAAATTGTTTTGCAACGAGGAATCGGCACCGATTCCAAGTTTGATTTCAAGACTCAAATTCCCAGGATTTTCCGAAGGTTTTTCGCTGCATCAAACACGCTCACGGCGCACTCCCGCGCTTCTCGTGAGAGCCGATTCCAATCTTGCAAAACCTCCCGCACAGCGGTTTCCGCATCCGCAAGATTCTTGACGAAACTGAACCCGCTTCGAGGCGGCAGGAACTTTGCCGCTCCCGTATCCTCAGTGATAACGGGTCGCCCGAGCGCGAGAAACATCGCCGCGCGATCACTCAACCATCCGGTCCGCCAGCTCACATCCACTCCCTTGATTGCGGTAAACTCCGCCAGCGATTTCGAAATGTAACTGCGGTATGCGCTCGGCGTCCGCGCGACGCGATGCGGATCCACCACACGCCAGCCGTGTTCGTGCAGTCGCGCGATTTCCGGATCGCCCGCATTCAAGTTCATCGCCAATTCAAATGTCGTCTCCGGCACCCGCTTCGGAAGATCCAGATAAGGCGCAAAAGCAAACTTTTTCGAAAGATCGGGAAACTCGCCGTCCACCTCCACGCCCCCGCCCCAATACCATTGTCCGATTGTGGTGAATTTCGGCTACGTCCGGCCGCGGGCGTCGAGCGAGTGAATTCGTATCGACGAGCGGAAAGAAAGTTTTCCACTTGAGCGGCGAGGGCGGCAGCCGGCAATCCGGTGAGCCGACATTGAGGCCGATGGTATGGAATTCGTGATGATGGGACTGGCCCATCTCCAGTTTCGTCATCCAATAGAAGATTTCGCTCGGATCGAGATCGCAGAAGATTCGCCGTTCAAACTCGAGCAGAAACGGCGGGTGAATCGAGTAACTCAAATTGAGCAGCGTATTCGGCCCGGCCAGGCGATCGCGCAGCTCGGCGAGGGGCATTCCCACGCAACGCATTTGCCCAAGTTCGTGAGTATCCGAAGCGGGCGATTGATACAGGAGACAATATCGAAGACCGTGCTCTCGGAGGCGTCGTTGAAAACTTGCGATGCCGGCTCGATCTGTGGCCGGATCATTCGTCGCGGGAAATAATTCGAGCCAGACCGCATCCAGTTTTAGCCGTTGCAACCCGAGCATCCACTGCAGCGGCACGGAAAAAACACCGCCACCTTCGCGATACTTTGCCGCAAACCCGCAGCCGAGAAAGATGGTCATCGTGGCAATGCAAATACGAAAACAAACGCTCAACGTCCAACGTTCAACATTGAATGCAGAGACTGTCCCGATTCTGACGTTGGACGCCGAGAGTTTAGGGTTGAACGTTTCTGCTGGTCTTGAATTGACGCCTGCACCGACGTCCCTTAATTACCATCCCCTGAGCACCCGTAGCTCAACTGGATAGAGCATCTGACTACGGATCAGAAGGTTTGAAGTTCGAATCTTCACGGGTGCGTGCCTCTGCATCCGGCGATCTCCCGCGCCGCCACAATTTCAGTGTTGCAAATTGGGTGCCACCTTGTTTCAATTTTGGGCGATGAATGTGCTGCGATGGATTTTAGTTTTGCCGACCTCGTTTGTTTGCGGTGTGCTCGCCGCGATGGCTGCCGTGACCATTTCTCGCAAGGTTTTCCTGGCAAAAATTATTACTGGGATCATCGCCGGGGCCATTTTTGTCGGCGCGGGTGGATTGATGGCGCCTTCGCACAAGACTGCGACCATGATCGTGCTCGCGGTCATTAATATCATTTATTCGCTCTCCCAGGCAAAGACATTGCTGCTCGCGCCCGGCGAACGCTTCGATTGGGTGTCAGTCTCGCGTGCTCTTGGGAGCGGCGTTGCTTTCTTGGATCTTTAGGATTCGGTTCCCGCACGCGCAACCTTCGCGGGATCTCATCATCGCCTGCTTAATTGAAGTGCGGCCGAATATTTTCGTATTTCTTTGCGCCGATGCCTTTCACGCGACGCAAGTCATCGGCACTCGCGAAGGGGCGGGCGGCAATGATTCGCGCGGCAAGCACGGGGCCGATTCCGGGTAGACTGTCCAACTCTGCTTCGCTCGCCGAGTTGACATCCAGCTTCTTCCCGACTCCCGCGATGGGAGCGGCCGCTGACCGTGACTGGCGGAGGGGCCACTGGTTTCGGATGAAAGAACGCATCGAATGAGTCCTGCGGCTGCCCCGCGGTAGGATGAAAGAACGCCGCAAATGAGTCTTCGGGCTTTTCGGGCGTCGCTTGAACTTGTGCGTTCAATCGTCCGTAGTTCGCGCCCCAGCCGCCCACGCGCTGGGCTTTCGCCGCGCGTTCGAGTCGCCGCAATTTCTCCCATTCGCGCTCGGGCGCATCAAGCCCCGGCGCCTGCGAAGCGGTTCCGTGCAAGCGCGCCAGTCCATTGGCGACAAGCTCTTCGCCCAAATCCTTCGTCCCGACCTGCACGAACGCATAGAATCGTTCCAACCTGCTGCGACCAAGCGCATCCTGACGGCAGGTGCGCACAGTGAACGGCTGCTGAAGTTTCCCTTGCGCAAATTCCTTTGCCGCTTCCCCCACTTTGAGCGCGAGCGCGGGAGTGATTCCAAAATATTGGGCCTGCTCATTCGTCCGATCGGACAGGCCGGCGTCAGTCTCCGGTGCATCGACGAAATAGAGACGAAAGATGTATTGCTTACGGCCGACCCGCGCATGAAAACTGTCGCCGTCGTTCGATGGATTTGGCACGAGACGGCAATCCTGTAACGTGACCCAGGGGCCGTGCGCGTGAGCTCGGCCAAGGCTAAGACAAAGCGACGCCGCGACGAGCGCGAACCATTTTCCGATCGCCACTCTCACTTCAAGGGAGCACCTCGATCTGACTCATCAGTTTGAACATTTGATATCGATCGGCGATTTCGTCCTTCGTGAGAGTGCGCAGACGTTCGAGACTGAATTTCTCCACGTTGAAACTGGCCAGAACGCTGCCGTAAATGATCGCCTTGCGCAGGTCGCTGAATCCAACTTCTCCATTGACCGTGCCGGCCAGATAGCCCGCCACGCCTCCGGCAAATGTGTCCCCTGCCCCGGTCGGATCGTGGATGTCTTCCAGCGGGTAGGCGCCACAACTGAAAAAGTCATCGTCGCCGAAAAGCAGCGCACCGTGTTCGCCTTTTTTGATTGCGACAAATCGCGGTCCGCTTCCCCGAATAAGACGGCCCGCCTTGATCAGACTGGTCTCACCCGTTATCTGCCGCGCTTCGCTGTCGTTCAAAATCAGCAAGTCGAGACGGGGAATGAGGGCGTCGAGTTCTTTACGGGCCGTTTCGATCCACAAGTCCATCGTATCGGCGACAACGAACCGCGGCTTTTTCATCTGATCGAGCACATGCGCCTGCAACCCGGGCGCGATGTTCGCAAGCAGGACAAACTCGGTGTCGCGAAACGAATCAGGAAGCGCCGGCTGAAAATGCTCGAAGACATTGAGCGCAACAGATTTTGTTTCGCGCGTGTTCAAATCCCAGGCGTATTCACCGGACCAGCGGAACGTTTTTCCCGTGACGCGCTGCACGCCTTCCGCATCGATATTGCGCGCCTTCCAAAATTCGAATTCGGCGGCGGGAAAATCATCGCCGACTACGCCGACGAGCTTGACTGGCGAAAAGAAACTCGCGCCTAACGCCGCATACGAGGCCGAACCGCCTAACAAATCGGCATGTTCCTCGACCGGTGTCTTGACGGTATCGAGTGCGATGGATCCAACAATGAGAACGGACATGGGGAATTTCAGATTCTAGATTTTCAGATTTTCGGTCTACGCGGGCGCGGAGAGCAATTGCTTTGCGGCCCACGCAGTCGCCGCAATGTTTTCGCTGCGGAGCAAGCCGGAGACAATAACCACTTTTCTCGCGCCTGCCGCGATGACTTCAGGAAGATTATGCAACTTGATGCCGCCGATGCAGAAAATCGGGATATTCACGTCGCAGTGAACTTGCCCGATTTCGGTTAGACCGATCGGCGCGTAATCTGGCTTCGTCGGTGTCGCGAACAGCGGTCCGAATCCGATGTAATCGGCGCCCTCGGCTTCGGCCGCTCTGGCCTGGGCCAGAGTATGGGTCGATTTCCCGACCAGCAAAGGCCGGCCGGCGATGCGGCGCGCTTCGTCAACCGCGAGATCGTCCTGACCAACATGCACTCCTTCCACTTCCACCATTCGAGCGATCTCGGCGTGATCGTTGATGATCAACGGCGTCGCCCGTTCCGATGTGATTGCATGAAGCTCTGCGGCCAGCGCAGCGAGTTCTTCCACTCTGCGTCCCTTGCCGCGCAGTTGAATCAGATCGACACCGCCTTCAATCATCTCCCGCGTGACGCGCGGGGCATCGGCAGTCCTGACGTAACTCAGATCGACGATTCCATAGAGGCGGCAATCCTTCAAAACGTTGGCCATGGGTGCGATTTCACAAATTCAAAACGCGGTGATTCCGAGCGAAGTCGAGGGATTCCGCAGCGAAAGCCCCAAGTTAACATCTCGGGGATCCCTCGACTTCGCTCGGGATGACGTCTTTTTTCTGAAACACTTAATCGTGCAACCGATTCGGACTCGGTTTCAATTCGAACCCTTCCGACTTCATGAACCGCTCCACGAAACCGGTGTCATAGGTTCCATCGCGGAATTCCTTGCTCCGCATGATTGCGCTGTGAAACGGCACCGTTGTTTTGATTCCGGTGATATAATATTCGTCGAGCGCACGGCGCATGCGATCGATGGCGGAAGCGCGCGAAGCTCCCACCGTGATCAGTTTCGAAATCAGCGAATCGTAAAACGGCGGCACGGTGTAGCCGGTGTAGGCGTGCGAGTCCACCCGAATCCCGCGACCGCCCGGTGCGTAATAAAACGCAATCCTCCCGGCCGAAGGTTGAAAGTTCTTGGCAGGATCTTCGGCATTAATCCGGCATTGGATGGCGTGAAGACGCGGGAGCGGCGTGTTCGACATGGGGTGAGAGCTTTTCGCCGGCCGCGATCCGAATTTGCTCTTTCACCAGATCACACCCGTAAACTTCCTCGGTGATGGTGTGTTCCACCTGGATGCGCGTATTCATCTCGATGAAATAGTAATGTCCCTCGCGATCGACCAGAAATTCCAATGTCCCGGCGTTTTGATAACCAACCGAGCGCGCCAGTTTCACTGCGGCACTTCCCATTTTCCTTCGCAACCCGGCGGTCATAAGCGGTGACGGGCATTCCTCGATCACTTTCTGATTTCGGCGTTGAATGGAACAATCGCGTTCACCGAGATGGACGGTGTGCCCGTGGCTGTCCGCCACAATTTGAAACTCAATGTGGTGCGGATTGAGAATCAGTTTCTCAACATAAACATCGCCGTTTCCAAATGCCTTTTCCGCCTCGGTCCGCGCTCCATGAAATGCCGGCCCGATGCTTGCCTCGTTGTGCGCCACTCGCATCCCACGGCCGCCGCCTCCGGCGACCGCCTTGATCAATACGGGATAGCCAACCTTCTTCGCGACTTTGATCGCCTCCTGCTCGCTCTCGACGATGCCGTCGCTTCCTGGCGTAACTGAAACCCCCGCCTTGCGCGCGAAAGCTCGGGCCAAATTTTTGTCGCCCATCGCGCGCATGGCACTGACCGGTGGACCGATGAATTTGATCTTGCAGCTTTCGCACACTTCCGCGAAGTGCGCGTTCTCCGCGAGAAAACCATAGCCGGGATGAATCGCATCGACATCGCCCACTTCGGCGGCGCTCATGATGCGATCGATCTTTAAGTAACTGTCCGAACTCGGCGCGGCTCCGATGCAGATTGATTCATCCGCCAGCTGGACATGGAGAGAATCGACGTCGGCTTCGGAGTAAACAGCAAGCGTGCGAATGCCCAGCTCTTTGCAGGCGCGAATCACGCGCAAGGCGATTTCACCGCGATTCGCAATCAGGATTTTTTCAAACATGAAAGTATCGGCCGGGCCGTCGCGCCGCGATGGCCGAACGACGCGGCGCGCCGTTCCTGACTATCACCGAACGCGGAAAAGCACCTGGCCGAACTGCACCGGCTTGCCATTTTCGGCCACGACCTCGGCGATCACACCTTTCACCTCCGCCTTGATCTCGTTCATGACTTTCATCGCCTCGATGATGCAGACCACCGTGTCTTCCGTGACCGCCTTGCCGACATCGGCAAACACCGGCGCTTCCGGTGACGCCGCGCGATAGAACGTCCCGACCATCGGCGAAACGATGTCCGTGAACGCTGCACCGGGCGCGGCGGTTTCCTCGGTCGCAGCGGGCGACAGCTCCGCCGGTGGTGCGGCGGCGACCGGGGTGGCAGGCGCCACGGCTTGTTCGCCCGCGCCTTTTTGGAGCTTGATTCGAAAGCCCTCCTTCTCCATTTCGAAGACCGACAAGTCGTTCTCCTTCATCAAATCGATGATGGCTTTGATGTCTTTAAGTTCCAAGGTGATCCCTCGTCCAGCTAAGGCGTTTAGGTAAAACGGGTTTCCCCGCAAGGTCAAGCAAACGAATATCGGAGGGGCCTCAGCACCCCGAATCGTGCACCACTTTCCCATCGCGCATTTCCACCGTCCGCGCCGCTTCCTTCGCCACTTCGGCGCTGTGTGTGACCACGATTAACGTCGTCAGTCTTTCTCCGGCGATTTTTCGCAACAATTGCGTCACCGTCTCGGCGGAACCGGAATCCAGATTCCCGGTCGGTTCATCAGCAATGAGCAATAACGGCCGATGGACGAGCGCGCGCGCGATGGCGGTGCGCTGTTGTTCGCCGCCGCTTAATTGATGAACAAAATGATCCGCCCGTTCGCTCAATCCAACCAGCTCCAGAACGTCGCGCGCGCGCGTTTCCGTTTCCGCAAGCGAAACGCCCTGGAGCACCAACGGGAAGCCGACATTCTCGATCACATTCATCGTCGGCAGCAGATTGAAGAATTGAAAAACGAGCCCGAGCCGATGACGGCGAAATTCCGTCAGCGCGGTATCATCGGCCTCGTGCAGCGCGAGCCCTCCCACTACGATTTCGCCGGAGGTTGGTTTGTCCAGTCCGGCGATCAAATGCATCAGCGTGCTCTTGCCGCAACCGCTCGGGCCACTCACGGCGACGAACTCGTGCGGCGCGATTTCCAGCGAAATGCCGTCGACCGCGTGCACGACGCGCGCGCCGTCACTATAGTAACGCGTGACTTTGTTGAGTGAGACCATGGGGAAGTCAGCTTTATCCTCCAGTGCGGAAACCCGCGCAACTGTCCCGCCCGCTTTCACCGTCGTCGCGGAGAAGAGACGATTACATTGTCGTCGAAAAACCGCCGCTCCTTCTGGTGCATCCGACGAAGCCGGACGGGCCGCCAACTCTTTGGAGCGAATTGGCGGGCCTGCTCGCCTTCGAAATCACCAACGGCGGACAGATTTCCATTGTGAACCGGCTCGACCGCGAAACGAGCGGACTCGTTCTCGTTGCCAAAACGGCGGCGGCGGCGCGCCGCTTCGGATTGCTGATGCAGGAACAACGCATCGCAAAGGAGTATCTCGCGATCGTTTGGGGCTGGCCGGAGTGGGAGCGGAAAACGGTGAATGCTCCACTTGCGCGGCAAGGTCTGCATGCGATCTCTCCGATCTGGTTGAAGCAAATGATTCACGCCACAGGGGTGCCGGCGTCCACCGAGTTCCGGGTCGAGCAACGCTTCGAGAAAAGGACCACCGCGGGCGAGCGTTTCAGTTTGGTTCGGGCATTTCCGCGGACGGGGCGCACGCACCAGATCCGTGTCCATCTCGCTTCGTTGGGGCACCCGATTGTCGGCGACAAGATATATGGGCCTAACGAACAACATTATCTGCGCTTTATCGATACCGGCTGGACAAGCGAGCTGGAAAATGCGCTGCTCCTTCCGCGGCACGCCTTGCATTCCGCGCGGTTGAAAATCGACGGCGGCGACGAATGGCGGAGTCGCGCTCCCGCACGATCTCGCACTTTGGCTCCAATCGAAAATGATGCAACGCGTGTCATCCCGAACGGAGGGAGGGACCTCACAAGCAACTTCGGAGGTAGCTCGCGAGATTCTTCGCTGCGCTCAGAATGACAAGGCTATGAATGACGCGGTCTGCTGGCGCCTGGCTTTTTGCAATTCAATGATGCAACAATATGGTAGCGCGCCTTCGATGAAACATTTTCGCGTCGCTTCTTGGTTTCTTCGTCATCATCGCACTCGGGCTCGCGGCCAGCGCGCGGGCCGGCAATGAAACACGACCTTCGCTGAGCACCGGCGACCCGGTGGATGCTCCTTCATTCGAAATGGCTGCGGAGACGGCTTATTTGCTCGGCATCATCGGAAACCCGAATAGCTATGAGATCGGCGGTGAATTCATCACTGCACGCTGGCGCATCGGGACGGTGAATCGCACCGATTGGTTGCGCGGTTATCATCAATTTTATCTTCTCGCGATGGCCGAACCGATTTTCCGCGGACCCGAGAATCGCTATTTCGGCATCTCACTTGGCCTGCGCTACAATTTCGCTCAGCCTCACGCCAGACTGGTTCCATACTTTTCTGGCGGCGTCGGCGCCGGTTTTATCGATAGCACTAATGTTCCCGGTGGTCAGGGTCAGGATTTTACCTTCAACATCCTGACCGCAGCCGGCATTTGGTACAAAGTGAACGACCATTGGAAAGCAAGCGGCGGCGTTCTCTACCAGCATCTGTCCAATGGCGGACAGACCGATCCGAACCCGAGTCTCAATTTGCTCGGGCCGCAAATCGGCGCGACCTATTCGTTCTAGCGCGAACATGCTTTCACTGCGCGCTACGGCAAACTTTGTAGGGGAAGCTGTTAGCTTCCCAAGCCTACAGACACGGGACGCTAACAGCGCCCCCTACAACTGCGAGCGATGAATCCGCCTAACGAGAATATCCTCGTCGTAAAGCGCGATCTCTTCGACAAGCTCGGCAGTTTTCACGGACTGAATTTCGAGCCGCAGAAGTATCTGGACGCCTTCCTCTCACGCGGAAATAATTTTTTTCTACCGCGCTCACAGGCCGAACGAGATCCAACCCACAAGCAAATCATCCCGTACGCGATTATCGCGCACGGCAACACCGTGCTGCATTATGTGCGAGGGAAGAAAGCGGGCGAACAGCGTCTCGTCGCGAAGGGATCAATCGGGATCGGCGGCCACATGAACGACACGGACGAGTCGCTCTTTGCCTGGGATAAGGACGCCTATCGCGCCGGCGTCGAGCGCGAGGTCAACGAAGAAATCCGGATCGATTCGCCGTTCGAAGATCGGATCGTGGCACTTTTGAACGACGACAGCACAGAAGTCGGTCAGGTTCACCTCGGCATCGTCCACGTTTTCCGTCTGGCCGAGCCGAAGGTGCAGAAGCGTGAAGCGATGATCACCAATCTTGCTTTTCTAACCAGGGAAGAACTGCTTGCCCGCCGCGATGCACTCGAGACCTGGTCCCAGATCTGCGTCGATTCTCTCGACCGATTGCTCTAGGCGACTAGGGCGACGCGGAGTAAGTCGCTTCTTTGACGTTACTCAATCATCCTTCTCAGCGCACGCCAGAGAAGTTCCAATCGATCGAAATAGCATCGATCTGCCATCTTCCACCGGGATGCGAGATGTTCAAAGCGAGATCTCCCGGACCACCGGCAAAAAGAAGATGGGCATGTAATGCAGCGCTCGGATTAAAAAAGTGAGATTCAAAGTTCACATTGCCTTCGCAATTGACCGGGCGCGCGGGTGCCCCAGCCTCAATCAGTTTTTTCACCCAAATTTCTTGGCGCGCGGGTGGGAAGTCGAGCGCGGCGGCGCTACTTAGATTCTTTCCCAGATATGTTTGATCGTGGGCAAACAAGAGTCGCTCAACTGTCTCGGCGGCATAGGCGTGCGCCTCTCGTTCCATCGCTTGTTTATGGCCGTTCAGGAGAAAAAAACCGCCGCCCACGACAGCCAGCAAAATAAGGATTGTGACGAGAGAGTTCCCGCGGATCGACGCTCGCACCGGTTTTCGCATTTGTGTTCGGATCATAATTGTTTCATTGCAACCTCATCACAACTTCTGGCTCAACCACGTTCTGCGAGGCGAGATCAAAAACCGGTCGCCTTGATCACCTCACCATCGCGAATAAGGATGGTGTGCTTCTGTTTTCCGGTCGGGGCGCCAAACAGATTTCGCGAGTTTACCTTGATATCCACGAGGTAGCCGCGCAGCGGAGCGCCGCCTTTGACGGGTAATTCTCCCGGCTTCGGCTCGCCTAACCAGTCGATCGTGGCGCTGGTCGGGTCGATCAAACGCGTTTCCAGCCACCTGCCCACGATTCGCTTGTAATCCTTCGGATACGGGCCGTAGACAGAATCCGCTGACCGACGGAGTGGCGACCGGTGACGGATTCTCGGCTGATGCAGTCCGGCCATGACGACAAGAACGAGAGACAGCTGAGCTAACAGCAGGATCTTTTTCATTTACCCAAAGTATAACGGGCTGGCGCCAAATGCGAGGTTTTCGAATTTCTTCGACGGATGCGGCTCGGCCGTTCGCTTGCCGTGGTCCATCTGCGGCTGAACACTATTCTCCGGGGCCTTTCGGCCTTGATATGTCGCACTTGAAATTCACTGATCAACGCGGTCGGGAGCGTCGAATCCGCGCTGTCGTTGCATTGCTCGCGGGAGTGATTCTCATCGTCGCGGGAATTACGCTGGCGCTCCAGCCGCGGGCGTCCAGGCAATCCGCAGTCCCGGTTCAGACGCCAATGCCGACGACTCCCACGCCGTCTGCTATCGAAAAATCTCCGACTCCGGCAAATCAGATTGCGCCCGATCGAAGCGAGCTCGGCCTAAGTTTGGAGGAATTCCAGACCAGGTATGAATCGCTCTCCGGAAAGGGAGATGAGCAGGAGACCTTCTTCAAGCATGCCGTCGGAAAGAAAATTGAATGGACTGTTCAGGTCGATCAGGTCTTTCCATCGAAAGCGGGCGTGATCGTTGTCTTCCTTTCGCCCGAGCGCCCGGATTGGGCTGCGTTTCCCATCTCCGATGCGCAGTTTCCTATTGGAATGGAAAAGGAATTGATGAAGCTGTCGCGCGGCGACATCATTCGGATCGAAGGGAAAATTGCATATCAGGGAGTAAAAACTCTGGAATGTTTCAAATTCGAAGTCGTGCGAAATGAGACAGGCATGAAGTGAAGATCGGTCTCAGGTTTCCTTTCTTCGATGGAACGTGCTAATAAGATCCGCGGTGAGAGCAATTCTTTTCGCCTTGCTGATGTCGACTCTGTGGCTGCGCGCGCAGAATTCACAGCCGGCAAAATCGGAAGTCGTCGCCGAACTCGCTCCGATGGTCATCTCCGGGAGCTTCGAGTTGCAACGACAGCCAGCCATCATCGATCTCGCGATCAAGGACGTGGAACGGCAATCCAAACAAAAGGCGGCTGAGGAAGCGGCGCGCGCGCCTCTCTGGAACGCGCGTTTCTGGCAATACGTTCCCATCCATCTCGGGCCGAGCGACGACCAGGTATTCTTCACCCCCAGTTACCTTTCACTCTCCAACCAGGATGCCGTCCGCGCTCTCGAGTTTTCGAAAAAGCACGATCTCTTTAAGACTTCCCTCCGCCTCGACGAGCCAGTTCGTTAGGGCATCGGGTCGTGGTACGAACGGGAAGGCTTTCCTTTATCGACGGGTTCGGTTCTAATTGCGCGATGCGTATTCAATCACTTCGGTTTCTCCTGCTGGCTGCCTGCTTCGGCTTCGCGCTGCCTCTGTCTTCTCTTTCCCAGGAAACAGCGACACCGGCCCCAACCGCGGCGGCCACTCCGTCCGGTTCACACCTGGACCCGGCGGCGGCGACACAAGCATGGCTCGCTACCGTTCCGGCGGACAAACGCGAAAAATCCGATGCCTACTTTGAGGGCGGCTACTGGCTACACCTGTGGGATTTTTTGCTTACCTCCGCCATCGCGCTTCTCCTGCTTTTCACACGAATCTCCGCCCGCCTCCGCGACTTCGCTGAGCGCGTGACGCACTTCAAGTCGTTGCAGGTCGCATGCTATGCGATTCCCTACATCGTCATCGTCGCCATTCTCGGTTTTCCTCTCATCTACTACCGGGATTTCGTTCGCGAACATCAATACGGCATGGCCACGCAAACTTTCGGACCGTGGTTTAGCGAACAGCTGACCGCGCTGGCTGTCGCGTTGATTGGCATCACCATTCTTCTCGTGGTTCTTTACGCAGTTTTCCGGCGTGCGCCGCGCACGTGGTGGATTTGGGGTACAGGAGTCGCGGTGATTTTCCAGCTTGTCGGCAGTTTCATCGCCCCGCTTTACATTTTTCCCCTCTTCAACACCTACAAACCTCTGAATGATTCCGCCATTCGGGATCCCATCCTGGCGATGGCACGGGCGAATGAAATTCCGGTCACACAGGTGTTCGAAGTGGACGCGTCGCGACAGACCAAACGCGTCAGCGCCAATGTCGCCGGTTTCCTCGGCACGACCCGGATCGCGTTGAACGACAATCTGCTCAAGCAATGCACGCTACCGGAGATTCGGGCGGTTATGGCCCACGAAATGGGACACTACGTTCTGAATCATGGGTTCAAGCTGGCGCTTTATTCGGGGATTCTGTTTGTTGTTGGCTTCGGCCTGACCTGCCTGCTCTTCGACGCCGCAGTCCGGAAATGGGGCGTTCGTTGGAGCGTCCGCGGGATCGCCGATCCGGCCGGTCTTCCCCTTCTCGCTTTGATATTGGGCGCGTATTTTTTCGTGATGACGCCGGTGCAGAATAGCATCACGCGCGTGACCGAGCGCGAAGCCGACGCCTTCGGAATCAACACCGCGCGCGAGCCGGATGGGATGGCCAAGGTTGCGCTGAAGTTAGGCGTCTATCGCAAGCTCGATCCAGGTCCGATGGAGGAAATCATCTTTTTCGATCATCCCAGCGGCCGCGCCCGGATTCGCATGGCGATGGATTGGAAAGCAGCGAAGCTGCCGACGGGACACTAGGACGGTGGAAACGCGAAACACTGTTCGAAAGCGCAGCTTGCAGCGCGATCTTGGAGATCGGCTCGCTCCAATCGCTCTGGCCGGTGCTGCCGCCGAGGGATCAGCTCCATCACATAGGTCACGCCGGCAGTAAGCGAGGTGAATATGATCGCTCTCGAATTTCGGAACGTGATCACTGGTCCGAATTCCCACTTCGCGCCTTGCATACGCTCGTTTTTCTCTTTGTACCCGATGCGTATTGCCGCGATAGAAAATAAATACGTATGGAGTGAAAATAAAGCTCGACAGGCTAACGAATTCCTTCTACGAACAACCTCGATTACGTCATCCGACGTTCTACCGCATCTTCGGCCGGGCTGAGTTTGCCCGTGGTATGGGGGCTGGACCTTGTATGGGGGCTGGACCTTCGATGGGACACCGCTTAGCGCGATCTCCAGATCCAACTGGAGCCCCAAGTCAGCCGAAGTGAGGCCGCAACTCCCTGGATGCGCCTCGGAAAGGATGGTTTCCGGTTTCGCGCGGTCTGGGAAACATCAGCAATAGAAATCAATCATCATGAAAAACAAATCTGCACTACAATCAATTCTAATCTGCCTGTTCGTAGTTCTGGCCTTCGCGGCTTACAACTCGCCCGCTCGGGCGGACAGCACAACTTGGACCGGCGGCTCTGGCGATTGGTTCACCGACGCGAACTGGACCAATCATGTACCGGGTCCTTCGACCGACGCCTTCATTAACAACGGCGGCAACGCGACGATTAACAGCTCGAACGCCAGCGCCCATTCTCTGACTCTAGGGCTCAACCCGGGAGATTCCGGCACCGTCTCGGTCGATGGAACGAATGCGGCCTTGTCCCTCGCCGATCCCTCCGAGAATCTAGGCCCCATTTACGTCGGGTATCAAGACAGAGGCACTCTTAGCATCAAGAACGGAGGGACTGTTACCGCCGGATTTGCATATATCGGGACATTGGCCGGCGAGTTCATGACCTCAAACGGCGCCGTAACAGTGGATGGCGCTGGCTCGACTTTGTCAGTCAAGGGCCGACTTAATGTCGGCGGAACCCCTCTTACTGGTAACGACGGGGGCACCGCTCTGTTGGCAATCACGAATGGCGCGACCGTCATAGTCAGTGATCCACCGCCGCCTAACCTACTGAACGTTTGGGTGGGGATTTCAGGCACATTGACGGGCAATGGAACTATTCGAACGATCGGCGGCCCGAGGAAAACGGTCGTCCATGGTACGCTTGGCGCCAGCTGGGAACCTCACTATCACCAGCGGTCTCCTCATGTACAGCAACGCCACGACGATGTTCAATGTGACACCGACCGGCGCGGACAGCCTTGATGTTTCGGGGGAACTAACCCTGCTTGACGGCCGCTTGTCTGTGATCATGAGCGGCGATTTTACGTCCGGTCCTACGCGATATATTCTCTTGCACTCGGCCGGCCCCCTAACCGGGACGTTCTCGAACGGCGTTTCAATTAAGTACCCAACCGATCAAGGTTTCACTCCGGTCATCAACTACGATTACGTTGCGAATAACGTTTATCTTGATCTCGTGTTCAACCTTGAATGAAGTAGATGCGATTTGAGTGGGAAAAGTTATTTGCATGCCCAAGTGGTGAAGGGGGATCCAAACCGGTCTCGACCTCGGCTTTCTCATAGGCGCGCCTTAATCCTTTTTCTTCTTATCGCGGGTAGTGCGTATCTATTGGGGATAGGAACGCCGCCAACCACGGCGGGTAAACTCGCGTTCTCGCATGCCCAAGCGCCGGAGAGCGTTCGTCGGACGCTAACGTTCGCCGAGCGCGTGGCGTACCAGTTTGCGATCGAAGATGTCTATTGGCGGCATCGGATCTGGCCGAAGGACAATCCCGGGCCTAAGCCGGCGCTCGATGCGGTGGTCTCGCGGGAGCAACTTGAAAGGAAAGTCACCGATTATCTGCGGAAGTGCCGGGCGCTGGAAGATTACTGGCAACGGCCATTCACCGCCGAGCAGTTGCAAGCTGAGATGCATCGCATGGCACAGCATAGCAAACAGCCCGAGGTATTGCGCGAACTCTTTGAAGCGCTTGGTAAGGATCCCTTTGTGATCGCGGAGTGCTTGGCCAGGCCAACCTTGGCCGAACAGTTTGTTAGCGAGCTATCTGCGCGTGCTGGTGTGAAAGCGTTTGTGTCAAATGCCTGGGCATTCGCCGCGCGGAGCGCCCCCACATCGCAGATGTACAAGCTGCCGGAAATTTCAGTTCCGCTAGACTGCGCCGACGATACTTGGACTGCTACCCCAATTGTAAACGCTCCTGACGGACGCATTTTCTACACCACAGTCTGGACCGGCAGTGAGATGATCGTCTGGGGTGGGGTCAACTCCATTCGCCTGAACACTGGTGCCATATACAATCCAATCGAAGATACATGGAGACCAACCAGCACGACTAACGCGCCGGCGGGGCGAGATTATCACACCGCGGTCTGGACTGGCAGCGAAATGATTGTGTGGGGAGGAGAACCGATCTTAAACACTGGTGGCAAATACAATCCGATCACCGACAGTTGGACAGCGACCAGCACGGTCAACGCGCCTATCGCACGAAGCGCTCAGACGGCAGTATGGACTGGCAGCGAGATGATCGTCTGGGGCGGACGAAATGGTACGTTCTGGATGAACAGCGGCGGGCGATACAGTCCCGCCACCGACAGTTGGATCGTCACCGGCCTCACGAACGCGCCCGCCGCACGATGGGACCACACGGCAGTCTGGACCGACGGCGAAATGATCGTCTGGGGCGGAACTGATCAGACGAACTCGTTGGACACCGGCGGCAGATATTATCCCAGCACGGACAGTTGGACGCCTACTGGCCTCGCGAACGTACCGCCCGGCCGAGTCGATTACACGGCAGTATGGGGCGGCAGTGAAATGATCGTCTGGGGTGGCGTCGATAACTCTTTGAATGACCTAAATACCGGAGGCAGATACAACCCAAGCACGGATACTTGGGTGCCTACGAGGCTCGCAGGCGCACCGTTGCCGCGAGACAGTCATAGCGCGGTGTGGACCGGCAGCGAAATGATCGTCTGGGGCGGCACATCCCCAACGACCGATTTCAACAATGGTGGCAGATATAGTCCCGCTACAGATAATTGGACGCCGATGACGACGGCGAACGCACCCTTTGCTCGAGCTCATCACACGGCGGTGTGGACCGGCAGTGAAATGATCGTCTGGGGTGGGATTAGCTACGACGTGGGCATCTTTTTGAACACCGGCGGGATATATTGCGCGCAACCATCAACGCCGATTGTGCAGAGGGCCGCTTCTCAACACACTCACGGCGCCGCTGGCAATTTTGATATCAATCTCCCGCTGAGTGGCACACCCGGAATAGAATGCCGCAGCGGCGGTGCGACCAACGACTACACCATTGTGCTCACTTTCCTCGCCAACGTATCGGTTAACGGCAATCCGCAAGCCGCAGTCACCTCAGGAATCGGGACAATCGGGAGCGGCGGAGTCAGCAATGGCGGAATGGTCATCACCAGCGGAAATGTCGTGACCATCCCGTTGACCAATGTAACCAATGCTCAGACCATCACCGTTACGCTGAATAATGTGAATGGTTCGACCAACGTGACGATTCCGATGAGCGTGCTCATCGGTGATGTGAATGGGAACAGGGCCGTGAACGCAGCGGACGTTGCCCTAACCAAATCGCAAAGCGGGCAGCCGGTCGCCGCGGCGACCTTTCGCTCCGATGTGAATGCGGACGGCAGCATTAACGCGTCGGACGTATCGCTGGTGAAATCGTTAGCCGGAACCGGGCTGCCCTGAGTTTGGCTCAACCGCTACGGCGTCGATAGGCGGCTTCCAAATCGAGCGCGATTTAGGGTCGCTCGTCGATCGGCACCAGTTTTTTGCCGACCGGCTCGCCAACGTATTCGCTCAGCGGCCGGTAGAGGCGATTGTCTTCCAACTGCTCGAGGACCTGGGCGCACCAGCCGGCGCAGCGCGCAATCGCGAAAACCGGGGTGAACAAATCGGTCGGAATCCCTAACGAGTAGTAAACAGTCGCGGAATAGAAATCGACGTTCGCGTTCAGGTTCTTTCTTTTCCTTCATCAGCTGCGCGATCCGCTCCGACATCCGGATCCACTTCGCGTCGCCCAGCTTCTCGCTCAGCTTGATCGCCATGGCGCGAAGGTGCGGCGCGCGTGGGTCGAGCGTCTTGTAAACGCGATGGCCGATCCCCATGATTTTCTTTTTCTCCGCCAGCTGCTTCTCGATGTAGGCATCGACGTTCTCCTCGCTCCCGATCGCCTCCAGCATGTGAATGACGCCTTCGTTCGCGCCGCCATGGAGCGGCCCTTTCAGCGTCCCGATCGCCGATGTAATCGCGGAATAGAAATCGCTCAAGGTTGCGATCGTGACACGCGCACTGAAGGTGGATGCGTTCATACCGTGATCGGCGTGCAAGACAAAAGCCACGTCCAGCGTGTCGCTCGCCTCTTGCGGCTGCACTTCTCCGCACATCAGATAAAGGAAATGTTCGGCTTCGGTGAGATCGTCGCGTACCGGTGGCAGAGATTTGCCGTTGCGGGCGCGATGAAAATACGCGGCGATGACGCCGATCTTGGCGGTGATGCTGCGGGCGCGACGCTCGTTGATCTCACGCGTGGCCACTTTGTCCATCTCGGAATCGTAAAGGCTGAGCATGGAGACGGCCGTGCGCATCACGTCCATTGGCTCGGCCGTTTTTGGCGCAGACTTTATGAAATCGATCACGCCGCCGGGAAGCTCACGCTCGGCCCGAAGCGCATGCATGAATTCATCCAGCTCGCGGCGGTTCGGCAGCCTGCCCTTCCACAAAAGATAAATGACTTCCTTGTACGCAGACCTTCCCGGCCAACTCATTGATATCGTAGCCGCAATAAATCAGCTGGCCTTTGTCGCCAATCACGTCACTGAGCCGAGTGCTGTTGGCAACGATGCCTTCGAGTCCGCGCGAGATCATGATTTCTCTTCTATACGCGCAATTAGCGTATCCGCCATTGTCGCCGGCGTGTCGGCCACGGCAATGCCCGCAGCTTTGAGCGCTTCGATTTTTCCCGCCGCCGTTCCCTTGCCACCAGAAACAATCGCACCCGCATGACCCATCCGGCGGCCGGGCGGAGCGGTTGTGCCGGCGATAAAAGCCGCGACTGGTTTTTTGCAATTGTCCTTGATCCAGCTCGCCGCTTCTTCTTCCGCGCTGCCGCCAATTTCGCCGATCAGAATCATCGCCGTCGTATCAGGATCCTCGTTGAACAGTTTAACCGCATCGAGATGCGACATGCCATTGATTGGATCGCCGCCGATACCGATGCAAGTTGATTGTCCGTAGCCACGCGAAGTCAGTTGCCAGACCGCTTCATAGGTGAGCGTGCCGGAACGCGAGATCACGCCGACGCTGCCCGGTTTGTGAATGTAACCGGGCATGATGCCGATCTTGCACTGACCGGGTGTAATGATTCCCGGGCAATTCGGGCCGATCAGCCGCGATTTCTTGCCGGCCATCTGAGCTTTCACCCGCATCATATCGATAACGGGAATTCCTTCGGTGATACAGACCACCAGCTCGACACCCGCATCGACCGCTTCCAGGATTCCATCCGCCGCACCCGCTGCCGGAACGAAAATCACCGACACATTGCAGGCCGTTTCTTTTCGCGCCTCCCACACCGTATCGAAGACCGGCACTTTCCCGTCGAACATTTGTCCGCCTTTGCCGGGTGTGACCCCGGCAACGACATTCGTACCGTACTCGATGCATTGCCGCGCATGAAAGCCGCCGGCGCTGCCGGTAATTCCCTGCACGACGAGCCGCGTGTTCTTATCAACGAGAACGGACATGACGAGAATGATGAATGGCGAATGACGAATGACGAATGAATGAAGAAACCCAAATGACGAAGGGTAACGTCACGACCGCGCACTATTTTCGGGCTTCGTCATCCGGATTTCCTTCGTCGTTCGAAATTCGGATTTCGTCATTTGCCCTGTTTCTCTTTCCGCTTATGAACGACCAGCTTGTTGCCGTCCGGATCGCGGAACTGCGCCATCCAGCAAACCGGCGTTTCCGTTTTATCCATGTCGAAGACAACGCCGCGCTCTTTCAGCTTCGCGATCGTCGCATCAATGTCGTCCACTTCGAACGCCACCGTTGTTCCATCACGCGAAGGTTGCCAGGCCGGATGACACCCGACGCCGATTGTGGCGGTGCCAAGATCGTATTCGACCCAGGCGCCTTCCATCGCAGAGGAGGTCGGCTTTAACTCGAGCGTTTCCTGATAAAATTTCCGGGCGCGCTCGGCGTCCGAAACTGCGATGGCGACAAATGCGACTTCCGTAATCATCGTGCGTTCCTTTCTTCGTTAGGCTGGTTTCAATTTATGAATCATTAATTTGTTGCCATCCGGATCCTGCACGATGGCCATGTGACAAACGGGCGACTCGAATGCTTCCCACGCGAACTTGACGTTCGCTTTCTTTAGTTCGCTGATCGCCTCGTCAAAATTCTCGACCTCGAGCGCCGCGCCGGTCCCCTGATCGGACGGCGTCCAGGTTTCGCTGATGCTGGCAATGGCAAGGGTATCTTTTCCGACGCCGTATTCGATCCACTTTCCGTCCATAAACCGTCCGGATTCCTTCAGGCCGAGCACGCCTTCATAGAATTTGCGAGCGCGGCCCATGTCGGTGACCGGAATGGCCACGAATCCAATTTCTTTGATTTTCATTTCTTTCCTCCTGCTGCTTGCACTACTTTCTGCGCGGCATCGCCAAGATCGTCCGCGGCGATCACGGCCAGACCGGAATCGGCAATCAATTTCTTGCCCGCGTCAACGTTGGTTCCTTCCAGCCTAACGACCAGTGGAACCGGGAGCTTCACCGTCTTCACGGCGTTGATGATCCCCTGGGCGATCACGTCGCACTTCATGATGCCGCCGAAAATGTTCACCAGAATCGCTTTCACCTTGTCGTCCGCGATCAGAATCTTGAAGGCCTCCGTTACCTGCTCTTCCGTCGCGCCGCCGCCGACATCGAGAAAGTTTGCGGGGCTGCCGCCGTAGAATTTGATGATGTCCATCGTCGCCATGGCAAGTCCGGCGCCGTTGACCAGACAGGCGATGTTGCCATCGAGACCGATGTAATTCAGATCGTGTTTCGAAGCTTCGACTTCACGCGGATCCTCTTCGGCAATGTCGCGCAGCGCGGCAAGCTCCGGATGACGGAAAAGGGCATTGTCGTCGAAATTGAACTTGGCATCGAGTGCAAGCACTTCGCCCCCAGGCGTGACAATGAGCGGATTCACCTCCACCATCGAACAATCACAGGCGATGAACGTTCGATACAACCCGTCGAACAACTTCGACGCCGCTTTCAACTGCGACGATTCAAACCCGAGCTGTTTCGCCAGCTTCCGGGTCTGGAACGTCTGCAATCCGGCCAGCGGATCAATCGGCTCGCGCATGATTTTCTCCGGCGTTTTCGCGGCGACGGTTTCAATTTCCACGCCGCCTTCGGTGCTCGCGACGATTAAGGGAGCCGCCGTCGCGCGATCGAGCAGAATGGCAAAGTAAATCTCTCGCGCAATCTCAGCTGACTTCACCACAAGAACCTTGTTCACAACGCGCCCAGCTGGGCCGGTTTGATAAGTGACCAGCGTTTGACCGAGCATCCTGCCGGCTATCTCGCGCGCTTCGGCCGGCGATTTGCACCGGTGGACGCCTCCCTTGAAACCGTTGGCGAACGTTCCCTTGCCGCGACCCCCGGCATGAATCTGCGCCTTTACCACGAGGTCGTTCGTCCCGAGCGCGCGCGCGACTTGCTCCGCTTCTTCCGGAGTCGACGCCACTTTGCCGATCGGCGTGGCGACTCCAAATTTCTGGAGCAACTCCTGAGCTTGGTATTCGTGAATGTTCATTCGAACGGCGCGCTGGGCAGACGTGCAATTAGCTCGCGAAACGCCGAGCGGCAACGCTTTTTCGTCGCGCAGTTTATCGCAACAAGATTTCACTTGTTACGAAGGGATCGCCGCCTCTAACCTGATGAGGATAGAAATCAAACTGTCCCCGACGCGATAACACTGGGAGGTGCGAGCATTGACCGACTTACCTTTGCCGCCCATGGAATTCAGACGGCTCGTGGGACCGACCGAGCCCCGCTTCTTCGACAACCCCTCCTCCGCGCTTGTGTTCCCGGAAGTCAGAGAGGCGTTCTACGCGTCGGTGTTCGATTTCGGCTGCGGTTGCGGCCGGCTCGCCCGCCAACTTCTCCAGCAGCGACCGCAGCCTGCGCGCTACCTTGGCGTGGATCGACACAAAGGAATGGTTCACTGGTGCCAGGAGAACTTCACCGTTCACGCGCCGGGATTTCGATTCGAGCACCATAATGTGTTCCACGAAACCTTGAACCCAGGAGGCACCCCGGGCCATCTTCCCCTGCCGGCGAATGACGACGACGTCACGTTGTTCATTGCGTGGTCCGTCTTCACGCATCTGCTCGAGGCGGACGCGGAGTTTTATTTGCAAGAGTTGCGAAGGGTCCTGAGTCCCAACGGCGTGGCCGTTTGCACATGGTTTCTCTTCGACAAGGGCGACTTCCCCATGATGCAGGAATTCCAGAACACCCTCATGATCAATGCCACCGATCCGACCAATGCGGTGATCTTCGATCGCGCGTGGCTGACCGGGCAAATCGCCAAGGCGGGACTGGTCACGACACGCATCGAGCCACCCCGCGTCAAAGGATTCCAGTGGAAGCTTCATCTGGAGCGAAACGTGGATGGCAGAGTCTCGCTCGATCTCCCCGAAGACCGGGCGGCAAGAGGAATCGCCCGGGCGCCCCTGGGCTGAACAGTCGTCCGACACAGAGTTATCGCAGCGAGATTTCACTTGTTACGAAAGGATCGCCGCGCCTAGCCTGCTGAAAATGAAAATCAAATCTGTCCTCGTTTCGCTCCTTCTTATCGCGTGCCCGAGCTCTATTGCACTTTTGGCCGGCACTCCGGAACAGGAAAAGGCGTTTACCGACAAATACAAAACCGCCTTCGAAGCCAAGGACACGGCAACACTTGAGTCCTTCCTCTACACCAAAGACGCCAACCCGATGGCGCTCGAGTTTTACAAAATGATGATGACGGATGGGGCGGGCGGCAAGATTACCAAAATCGAATTGGTGGATCTCTCACCCGAAGACGCGAAGAAGGCGGAAGAGGTTCAGGAAGGTCCCGGCGGAATGAAAACACGGCTGCCGCTTAAGCCGACAAAGAAATTGAAAATTACCGTGGAAACGAAAGACGCCAAC
Organism: uncultured Verrucomicrobiae bacterium; assembly: GCA_963737545.1. Taxonomy (GTDB): domain Bacteria; phylum Verrucomicrobiota; class Verrucomicrobiia; order Chthoniobacterales; family UBA10450; genus CAVTTH01. Next base: position 126,387 of record CAVTTH010000004.1, read on the forward strand.
GGCAGTTCCTCCAGTAGCAGCGAAAGTTTTATTGCGGAGAGCGACGGCAAATTCGTCATCCCTGTTCCGGTTTCGGCAAAATAGGGGGCCGCGTTCTTAGCGCGGTCGTGCGCGGGGGCTAGGTCTTGTCGCCTTCGACTTCGATCGTGATCTCAACGTCTTCGCCGACGACGGCCGTCCCTTCAATCGCTCTGGTCCAGGTCAAACCGTAGTCGCTGCGCCGGAGCGGATCAGTCGTTAGCTGCCAGCCGCTGATTTCGCCACCCATCCCTTTTCCTTTGCCGAGGAACTTCGCGTGCAACGTCACTTCCTTCGTCACGCCGTGCATCGTCAGATCACCGACGATGTCGCCCGTGTCCTTGCCCGTCGGCTTCACGCTCTTGCTCTTAAACGCGATTTCTGGAAACTTTGCTGCGTCGAAGAAATCCAGACTCCGGAGGTGGCCATCGCGCTTCGGTTCGCCGGTATCGATGCTCGCGGTTTGAATGTTCGCCGTGACCGAGGATTTCTCCGGGTGCTCGAAATCAACCGTAAAGGTCCCATCGAACTTCGTGAACTTGCCACTGACGTAGCTGAAGAGGTGGCGAACCTTGAATGCGACCGATGAATGCACTGGATCGATTTTGTAATTTTCCTCGGCACGCGCAGGAGCGACCAGCGCGACAAACGAAGCAAGACCAATCAGCAGAAAGAGACGCGATTTTTTCATGGCCGAGACGCTACGTTGCGAGAAGCAACAGGCAAGGAAGGAAAGGCAGGGCTCGAGAGAAGATGTTTCTCCCTCGAGTTTGCAATGCGACCAACTACTTCGCTTTGCTGATCAGCGTCTCCAACTCGCGCTTAATGTCCTCGACGCTCGCACCGGCTGGCGGTGTGACCTGGATATCGTGACTGCTTAGGGGCGTACGGAGGGTAGGCGCGAAAAGCGCCTTTTCGCCCAACATGAACACAATTCTCTTGCCGATATGCGCGGCGGTAAACGTCTCCAATGCTTCCGCGTCAGCGGCGGTCAGCCGAATTTCCAGGGAAGGTTTTGGAGAATTCGTTTGCTTCGTCGGGTCTACTGGAGAACTCGACAGAGACGCCGATCGCGACACTTTTGATGTGGTTAACGACGAGATCAGGCTGCGGCGCAACATACCCGAGGTTGGGATACGCCGGCGTGCTGATGAAGCGATAGTTCTGCTGCGGCGTGTCCGACAAAACAAAAATGTCCAAATGCGGAGCCGGATCGCTCGCCACTGCTGCCTGACAACAGAGGACAACCATCAATAAACGGAGTGATATTTGCATCAGCCTTGTTGGAAAAGATCAACGACTCGCACGGCATTGTCATGATCAAAAATGAATGTGCGGAAGGATTGCGGTTGCGATCAAGGCACGTCAGCTGCCGAAGGCATTAATTCCCGTGATGTCGTGGCCGACGACCAGGGTATGAATGTCGTGCGTGCCTTCGTAGGTGTAGACGGCCTCAAGGTTCATCAGGTGCCGGATAACCGAATAGCGATCAATGATGCCGACTGCGCCAAGGATATCGCGGGCCTTGCGCGCACATTCCATCGCCATCCAGACGTTGTTGCGTTTCGCCAGCGAAATCTGCCCGGGCGTTACCGTGCCCGCCTCCATCATGCGAGTGAGGCGCAACGCGAGCAATTGCGCCTTCGTGATCTCCTGCACCATCCAGACAAGTTTTTCCTGCACCAGTTGGAAGCTGGCGATCGGGCGGCCAAACTGTTTGCGCGATTTGGCGTAGGCGAGCGCGGTTTCGTAGCAATCGATCGCCGCGCCGATGACACCCCAGGCGATGCCGACACGCGCCTGCGAAAGACACGACAGCGGCGCGCGCAGTCCCGACGCTTTCGGTAAACGGTTCTCCGCCGGGATGCGGCAGTTTTCGAACCAGCATTCCGATGTGCGCGACATGCGAAGACTGAACTTTCCTTCGATGTCCTGGGCACGGAATCCAGGGGCATCCTTCTCCACGATGAATCCGCCGACCGTTCCGTCGTCGTCCTTCGCCCAAACCACTTTGACGTCCGCGATGGAGGCGTTGCCGATCCAGCACTTGCTCCCGTTCAAGACATAATGATCGCCGTCGCGTGTGGCGCGAGTTTCCATTCCTCCGGGATCTGAGCCATGCCCGTGTTCTGTCAGTGCGAAACAACCGACGCGTTCGCCCGACACCAGTCCAGATAACCAGCGCGCGTGCTGCTCAGGCGTTCCGAAGGAATGAATCGCATAAATGGCAAGTGAGCCCTGCACAGACGCCTGTGAGCGGAGGCCCGAATCAGCCCGTTCCAATTCCTGCATGATGAGGCCGTACGCCGTGTAACTCAGCCCGGCGCAACCGTGCTCTTTCAGGTGTGGAGCAAAGAGACGGAGCACGCCCATTCGCGCTGTGAGGTGTTCCGGAAACTTACCAGCGCGATGGCAAGGCACGACCTCGGGCATGACTTCCTCCTGTACAAAGTGCCGCGTCCGATCGCGGGCCACGCGCTCCTCGTCGGTTAGGAGTCCTTCGATGGCGTAGTAATCGAGTGAGGTCATTACCGTGCGACTTCTTGAATCGGCGACAGGTTAGCGGTTACGCAACGGGAAGACAACGTCCATGAAGTGCTAATCGGCGCGGATTCTGCTTGAGCAATATGGATGAGCATTCCCCTCACCAGCACCACCGTCACTGACCTCGGCACGACGGATCGCCAGTTGATTGCCGAGCTCCGCCGCACGCTTGATGCGAACTATGGCCGGTTGCTGGAGAACGCCCGGAAGGAATGGGAAAGCAGGTTTGCCGGGAACGACCCGAGCGACGCCTGCGTGACGGTTCGTATCACCTCGGATGAGGTTGCACCGCGCCAGCTGCCTTGCACAGGTCCTCTCGAGAAACCAAAGGCGTCCTTCCTAAATGGCAGACGCTGCGCCGCGGCCGCGTGATCCTCCATTCCGCGAGGCAGCCACGTTTCGCCAGCCGCGCGCGAAGCCGTTGGTGTCAAGAATCGATCGATTGGGAAGCTGTCTGGACGATTGGCCGCAACGCGATACGTTAGCGCACCGATGCCACAGTATGCCTATCGCGCACGCAACGCACAGGGAGGTCTTGTGGAAGGTGTGTTGAATTGCGCGGACCGCTCCGTCGCCATCCGCCAGATCGAGCAGCAGCAATGCATCCCGATCAAGATCGACATGGTAGGCGGAGAGCCAACCGTGGTTGGAAGCGCTGCCGCCGCAGATCAACCGGTGACGCAAGCCCTCCGCATCCCGCACGGGCAGTTGCTGGTGTTTACCGAGCAGCTCGGCCACTTGCTCCAGGCGGGAATGACGCTCGACGAAGGGCTCTCGATTCTCGAGAAACGGTTGAAGCAGCCAAAGGTGCAGCAAATGACGAGCGCCCTTCACCGCGCATTGGTGGACGGACGAAGTTTCTCGCAGGCGCTGCGCGAATTCCCGCGAATCTTTCCGGCAATCTATGTGAACCTGGTTGCGGCCGGCGAAGCCAGCGGCGCGTTGCCCGATATTTTGTCGCGCCTGGTGAAACATCTGATGCAGGCCAAGAGTCTGCGCGATCAAGTCCAGCAGGCGCTGATCTACCCGGCTTTTCTCGCGCTTGCCGGCGCAGGATTGATCACGGTCTTCATCACTTTCATGGTGCCGCAGTTGATCAGCTTCATGGCGGCGAACGGCGGCAGCCTGCCACTGGCGACGCGCGTGCTCTTGCAGCTGCACCATCTGATCACCGGCTATTGGTGGGTCGTGGTGTTGCTCGCCATCGGCGCGGCCGTCGGTTTTCGCACCTTTGTCCGAACGGAAGAAGGCCGGCTGACCTGGGATCGGGTCCGCCTGGTCATTCCCGGATACGGGCGCATTATTAAGCATCGGTATTATGCGCAATTCTCGCGGACGCTCGGGACGTTGATGGAGAATGGAATCCCCCTACTGCGGGCGCTCGATCTCGTAACAGAAATCGCCGGAAACCGTTTCCTCGAAAAGAAACTCGCGGAAGTACGCCGCGCCGTGATCGATGGAGCCAACCTGTCCGCGGCACTAGCAGCGGAGCATTTATTTCCGGAGCTGTTTACCGACATGATGGCCGTCGGCGAACAGACCGGGCATTTCGCGCAAACCATGCAAACGATCGCGGACGTCTATGAGCGCGAGTTGGATCGCTCGGTCAAAATCATTTCCGCGCTCATCCCGCCGGTGATCATCATACTGATTGCCGCCGTCGTCGGATTGGTTGTTTACAGCATCCTCTCGGCTGTTTTCGAGATGACGCATAGTTTGCAGTTCCGACCGCACTGAGGTAATCTCGCGCCCACCAAATGCTTCCCCGCGTCATCGCTCTTGCGTTCCTCGTCGTGGTGACTTCGTCTTCACGCGCGCAACAGGCTTTTCCGGAAACGCTCCCCGCGCCTGATGTTAAATCCGATCCGCGCACTCCCAGCGCCTGGATCGATCTGCGCCAAACCGCCGCCGGGAATTCGACGATGCAGGTCACACCACCGTGGGTAGAGGCAGTGACTTTGGTTCCTGCGGAAACGAGACCGGGCGTGACGCCGAAGACGGTTTTTCGAATTCGTCTCGCACGGCCAAGAACTGAATACCAAATCCTTTTGTTCCGATTGTTCTTTGAAGACAAGGCGGACGCGCATCCGGAAGTGGTCGCCTGGGACGAATCGGCCACAGAGATTCTTCGTTCCGCTCCACTCGGCGCCGGACTGGAACTCGACAGCTCCGATCAGATCATGATCCCGATGATGGGGGTTTCATGCATCGACGTGGAGGTCCCGGGCGATGGAAGTACGGTTCGGGGCGCTTATCTCGACTGGATGGCGAGCAGCGAAGTCGTTCATCCGGTCAACGCGGAGCAGCGAACACTTATTCCAGAGCCGTTCGGGGCGGCGGCGCCCGTTCGAGCTGGCGACAAAGACGTCGAACAGTTTGGCGCCGTCAGTGCGACTCTGGCGCCCGAAACGATCCGGATCGGTCCGAGTTTGCCGGAAGGAGCTGCATTCCAATTTGGAATCGAAGAACAACCGCTGCTCGCCCTGCTCACCTTCGAAGTTGCGAGCCCCCGGGTGGGAGCGCCACCGGAGATTTATGTCAATGGGGAAGGCATCGGTCCGGCCACCCTTTCTCTGCCGGACCTGGCCGATCCAGGTTATCGCGGAGAAATGAAATCGCTCGTTAGGGAAATGGATTTCCAATACACCGGCTGGATGCGGGCGCAGAAACTGGTGCCAGTCACGCTGTTGAAAATCGGAACAAATGATGTAGTGGTTATTAACGGTGGCGGCACGTCGGCGGCTGCGATTCGTGCGACGCAACTGCAGCTCAAGTATCTCTGGGATAAGTCCGATTATCTGCTCCGTCCTGATCAATAGATCGCTTATGAAACGAAGAGAACATGGCTTTACGCTTTTGGAGATCATGCTGGTCGTCTCCATCATTGCCGTGCTGATGAGCGTCGCCATCTACAAGCTTAAGGGAAACCTCGAGATCGGGAAGCAGGTCGCGGTTCAGGCTGATGTCCGCGCCATTGGCACCCAGCTGAAACTCTACGAGACCATGAATGGGTTTATGCCGACAACCGAGCAGGGTTTACAGGCGCTCGTGACGCAGCCGATCACGGAACCCAGACCCACGCGCTGGACGCAGTTTTTTGAGTCACTCCCGCAGGATCCCTGGCACAACAATTACATCTATCTCAATCCCGGCCGCAAGAATCCGAACGGCTACGACCTTTATTCGGCCGGCCCGGATCGCAAACCGGACACGGCCGACGACGACTGGGGCCAGTAGCCACTGGTTAGGGCCGGATTACTTTCTCCGATCGAGACGTCGGCTAGTTCGCTGGCACCTTCTTGGTCTGGTTCATCGGCGGGCGCTGGATCGCGCCGCGCACATGAGGCACCGGAGTCGGGTAGGCCGGCAGCGGCGCTGCGTGCGGAAACTTGACTGGCTGCGGGACGATCCCGCCGTTGGGTGGAGCCATCGCCGGAATACTTTGCCCTGCGTTCCGAATCGGTTGGGTGAGAAGCGCTTCATTAAAACTCAACGTCGCAAATTCACCGTTCTTGCTGATGGTCACCTTCGTGGCGCCGACTCGCTCCGACCATTCAATATTGGCGATGGTGAAACCGTGAACCGGATTTTTCGTCGTGAGGTACTCCTTGAAATTCCGGTCGGCGCTCGACGCGAGCGTGACCAAGTCGCCATCGGCTGAATGTGCGGCATTCGCGATGAACAAATCCTTTGCGAAATTGGGTGCAGCCGTGACGGGAGCAGGCGCTGTCGCCACCGCGAAAGGAGAATGATCGAGCATCGGATTGTACCGCGCGAAACTTAAGGGTTGTGGCAAATCGTCCGCCGCCGGCAGGCCGGCCGTGCTGAGCAGGGTTGCAACCGCCGTGAGAGGGAGAAAACTTTTCGAGTTCATTTGCCTGTCTTCGAGGGCGCGAACCAGCGCGCGATTTTGAATTTTCCGCGCATCACGGTCGCGTCCGAACTATCGATGGCGAGATTCACATTTTCAAATACCAGGAATTTTTCCGGTTTTTGCAAGTCGTAGAGAAAATGGACAAGCGGCGGCCACGCACTTTTGGTTTCGATTGAGGCGAAAACCGCCTGATGGGTGGGAGTAGAATCGCTCGTGCCGATGGCGGGATTCTCGATCAGGATTTTGTGTTTGGCCGCCACTTGTTTGATCTCGTCAAGCAGAGTGGACGCTTCCCCGGCGCTTTGGAACACGGGTTGATGCTGCTTCAGCCAGGCCTCCCTTTTCGTCCAAAGGTCGCGTTCCTTCGCGTAAACAATTTGGGCGGCCCTCGTTGCTTTCTGCTCGGCGAACTGCACTCGTGTCTCCTTGATCGCACCGAGCAGCGCGCTCCAAAGAAAGAGATTCACGGTTAGGAAAACAACCGCAGCCACGATCAACGCAAGGACGCGCTCCCGCCGATTCATTCGCTGCCACCAGGCCTGGGTCATCGCGGTTTGCCCTCCAGGCGGAATTGCGCGTGGTCGTTAGGGAGAATACGCGGCGCCGCCATCTCGAATTGAAACGCTCGCAGCTCGCTGTTCTTTTTCACCTTGTCGGCAAATTGGTAAGCCAGCGCGGCCGTTTTGGCCTCGCCATCGACCGAAACCTGCCGGGCAGATTGATTGTAGGCCGTGATTTGAACATCGGCCGAAGGCAGACTGTTGAAAAGCTGGAGGAGGACTTCAATCGGGTAATAGCGCGGATCAATCGCGGGAGCGAGCGCCTTCCACTTCGCTTCCGTTTGCCTGACGAATTCGACTTTGGGAGCATCAGCGGCAACGCTCTGGTTGAGACGCCGGACCATAAAACGCATCCCGACGAGATAGAGGACGAGGAGAAGGAGCAACCCGGCATACGCGCCTCCCGCCCAGATCAGACGCTTGCGCCATCCCCTCTGCCTAACGAGATGAGCACGGCGATGGCGCCAGGCTTCCGGGAGCAGGTTTAACTTCACCGGCGCCGGCGGAGTCTCCACGTTAATGAGTTCGGGCCGGCTGGCGAAAAGATGTTCCACCGTCTGGCGCAGCGGGAGACAGTTTTCATCGAGGAAGATCGAGGAAAAAGACGAACCGATGCCCTGAAGTTCGGCACTCAAAGCAAGCTGGGGCAGATCGCTTTGCAGTTGCCCGGGATCGTCTCCCTCCATCATTTGGGTCAGACTCAGTTTCCCATTTTCGCTGATGACGGAGACCAATGTTTCGCCTTCGCGATAAATCAGGAGCGCGCGACCGTTCGTGGCATGGGTGCTGGCGCGCTGCGCCGCGTAGACGGTGACCTGGCTCGGAATCAAACCCCGATTCACGAGCGGGGCGGCGATCTCGCTCAGTTTTTCATTATGCACGGCCACGGCCGAAACCACCGAATCGGATTCGGATTGCTCGATAATTTCGAAATCGGTCGTGATTTCCTCCAGCGAATACGGCACCGCTTTCTCGATCTGAATGCGCACCATTTCCCGGAACTCGTGCGGATCAATCGAGGGCAGGCGCAGGCGTTGCGCGACCACCGCGCCAAGCGGCAAGCCGAGAATAAGTTCGTCCGAGGTGGAAAGAAGCGGCACCGCCTCTTCCAACCGATGCCAGCGGACGCACCTCCCACGTGTGGTTCGAATCGAACGAACGAACAAGGTTCCAGCCTTGTCGCCCCGGAACTAAGTAGACCGTCTTGGGAGCCTCGATATTACAGCTCCTTCCACGTGATTATTTGCGGAACGGCTCCCGTTTTGCGAAACACAATTTGCACGACGCGCGTGACATCGCCCGATTTCCCGACGCTGACAACTCGCTGCACCGGATCCTTGAAACCGACCAGTCCGGCGAGGTGCTTAAATTGCTCCGGTGAAAAACCGAACGCGCCGCGAATCTCCTCGAGCGATTTGAAGGGCGGGTCGTCCGTCGTCCCGTCGATTCCGTCTTCTCCCTGACGAATCTTCAGGAAGCGGTCAACCAGGTCCGGGGTCATGCCCGGCAACGCGGCCAGGACATCGCGCGACGCCCAAAGCAGGTCGACCGGTCCGCTGCTATTGACGGTGAAATAATCTTCCCACCCCGGAGTTGAGGTGAATTCTTTCCAGCCTTTGACCTTTTTTAGATCGTCCAAGCGGGTGAACAATCGATTGGCCGGTTTGTAATTCTCGTCCGCCTCCGCCCCATTCAGACGAACAAGGTTATCCGGATCCACCCAATCGAGGAGACAATCGATCATGTGATCGCGTTCGTTGAGATCGATCTCCTTGTTCTCGAGAAACCGGCGCAAGAGTTCGAGACGCTGCGGATTTTCGCCCGAGACGAGCCAATTGAGATTCAACCGGCCGCCTTCGCCGGTAACTCTTGCGGAATAACTTTGATGATCACCGACGCGACCCTCCAAGGCCGGGGTCCCGGGAGTGACCACCGGATGCAGGGCCACTTCCGATCCGGAACAGGCCATTGCCTCCGCCTCGAGGGCGCGAGTGGCGTTGCCGGAAAGAGAAATGCGTGAGTCAACATCGAGCGTCCAGGTAATGATCATCGCGCTCAGAAGAAACAGCGCCCAAAGCGCGAGCATCAGAGCAGCGCCGCGGTCGCGCGTATTTCGAAACGATTTCATCTTCACAACGGAGTCCGCGCGATCGCGACAACCGCCTCCCACGGCGCGCGATTTCCCGGCCGTCCGATCGTCAGCTTAACGAGTCGCGGCAGGGTTGCGGTGTCGGCCCACTTATCGACCCAAACGTTGAGACGCGGATCGAAGTAACGAATTCGGAGCGTCTCGACATCCTGCAAGAGCGGGACCCAGGTTTCTCCTGCCGGAACCGACCCTCGGCTTTCGATTGATGCCGATTTCCATCCTGTCCGAACTTTTCGGCATCGGGCGCAGGCGCAGGCTGACGGCGAAATCTCCCGTGGCATAACGAGTTAGAAGACCCGGCCCGGCACCGCAGATCCAGGTCATTTCATCGCGAGGACGATCGCTAAACTGAAAAGTCTCGCCCAAGAGCGAGCCTTCGCCCGGAGTCAGGTTTGGTAACTGCGCGCCGAGCAGATTGAGTAATCCTCCGTAACTCTCGTCTTTCGCGGTCGTGCTGGCCGACAACTGCATTGCGGCCATGTTGGTCTGGACGAACCGATAGACCACGAGCGACATCATCGCGAGAATCCCGACCGCGAGCGTGATCTCGAGCAACGTGAAACCGCGAGAACCTTTTCGATTAACCGCCGCGATAAACATAAAAGACGATCTGCTCTGATTGGTCGACCCCCCCGCGCGTCCACTCCGCCGTCAGAGTCACTTTGTTAATTCCGTAGAGATCCACGCCCTGGTCGCTCTTTAGTTTAGCCGGGACGGCTTTCTCGTTTAGCTTCACTTCGCCATACCCGGTATCGATTTTCGTTAGGCGTTTCGGATCGGGGAAACCCGGCGATGCCTGAATTTCCGCCATGCGATTCGCCAGGATCTGGCGCACGCGATTTCCTTCTTCGTTCACGGCACTGGCATTCAGACAATTCTGGACCGAGCGCCCGAGGACGAGCACGCCGACCGCGAAAATGGCGAGACCGAGCAGAACCTCGTAAAGCGCAAACCCACGCCTGGGAAACTTATCTCGCCACATAACTCGTTAGTTCTGCCCGCGCCGTGAGCGGAGAGTAATTTGCCGTCCACGATCCATCAACTCCCTTGAAGGTGACGACGGCCGGCTCGCAATTTCCCGATGGCCAGAAAACCCATTCCGCCGGCGGATCTTTTACCAACGCGGCTGGAAGCCTGAGCAGGAAGGCCTCATCTTTTCGCACCGGTAAAGTGGTAGCGACTTCCTTGTCCTTCTCCTTCATTGCCATCGGCCGAAGAGAAATGTTCCCGCGTCCCCAAACGAGCAGGTACGGACGCCGCTCGTTGACGCTTTGATCCTGCGCCTGCCGGACGAGCTTGTTAAATTGGTCGAACGAACGGCGGAGGCGATGATCAGCCAGGACGCCGGTGACACTCGGAACGGAGATCATGAAGATGAGCAGCAGGATGAAGACGGCGATGGCGATCTCGATCAAGGTAAACGCCTGGCGGTTTCGCATGAGAAAAAGGTTACGCCGCAGCGCGCAAATCACAAGAATGCGCCCGGGCCGTGGCTGGCATCACAAATGGATGAGAGCGATCCTTGTGCCCGCCATGGTGCAACGATCCGCTAAAAAAAAGCAACCAACCGTCAGCGCAACGCCTGCCGGTACGGTATGGTTGCGGGTGTGAGGGAGGGAGTGATTACCGTTGGAAGGCCCAAGCCAGCCGTCTATCGCGAAATGACAGCCCGTCCTGAAATGCGGGCCCCGCGCTCGAATCGTTCGAGTCATAGTCTCGCTCTGCAGATATTCCTGGCCGTGGCCATGCTTTCCGTGGTCGGGATTCTGATCTGGCAGGGAGTCAGCGTTCACGGAACCCCGGACCCGCTGCGGCCGCACACCAGTCCAGCGGTTGCGTTTCTCGATATCGGCGTGCTCGTTTTCCGTGAAGGCCTGGAATGCATCCTTGTCCTCGCCGCCATTACCGCGAGCATGATCGGCGCAAGAGAAGTGCACCGCCGGCCGGTCGCGCTCGGCGCCGCCATCGCTTTCGGCGCCACCCTCATCACCTGGTTCATTGCCGTCGGCATCATGGGCCAGTTAACCGAGAGCGTGCCGGCGCTCGATCTCCAGGCCGCGACCGGTTTGCTCGCCGTCATTGTGCTCCTCGTGATCATGAATTGGTTCTTCCACAAGATTTACTGGGGCGGCTGGATCCGGGCGCACAATCGCCGCCGCAAGACCCTCCTCGCCAACGCGAGCGCGGTCGCCATTTCCCAGAAAAGACTTTGGTGGGGATTCATTCTTCTCGGATTCACCTCGCTCTATCGTGAAGGATTCGAGGTCGTGCTCTTCCTCCAAAGTTATAACCTGCGCCTCGGCGGCGGCGTTGTGCTAAAGGGTGCCCTTCTCGGCCTGACACTTTCTGGATTCGTCGCCATTCTCACTTTCGCTCTGCAACGGCGTTTGCCCTACCGAAAAATGTTGATCACGACCGGCATTCTTCTCGGCGTGGTTCTGCTCGTGATGGTGGGCGAACAAGCGCAGGAGATGCAGCTCGCGCATTGGCTGCCTACGACGCCGATCCCCGCGCTCGAAAGTGTCATTCCCGGCTGGATGGGAATGTGGTTCGCGGTTTTTCCGACGGTTGAAACGTTGAGCGCACAGGCATTCGCCGCACTTCTCGTCATCGGCTCGTATTACGGCGCGCGCATGTTGCGCGGTTCGGCGCCGGAACCCGACGTGGTTATTCCGGATGCCTTGGAATCTGGCGGAGCAAAATAGAAGCGGCCTGGCGCCTCGCCGCTTTCCCTGCCGCAGCACAACGCGACGAGGGCTGTCGCGTCCATGGATTCGCCGGAGCCATCTGTTTTCTTGTCACCCATTGGCTGTTCCAGATATAGGTTCATCCTTATGCGAACAACGATTTACACGAAAGAACGCCTCACAAAAATTTCCGCTCTCATCGCATCGGTCGTTGTCGCAGCAACGGCCATGGCCGATCCTTCCTATCAGATTTACGACATCGGCGTCGTTCAAGTGGGCGACTCCGCCTCGCAGGGGTTTGGCGCGTCGACTGGAGGAATCGGCGTCGGCCGCTCGGTTCGGACCAACGCAAGCCAGGCCTTTACCTGGACACTCGGCGGCGGCCTGGTGGGCCTGCCAAACCTGGCTGGCCGACCCCATGCCGTTTCCAATGACGCGAATGACAACGGCATCGTGGTCGGCACCGCCGCGACCACGCTCTTCGGCTCGAGCCGGTTGCCGGTGATCTGGAACAACGGCGTAGTCTCGCAACTTCCCCTGCCCTCCGGCCAAACGCTGGGCGACGCGAACGGCGTGAACGCTTCGGGCGTCGCGGTCGGGTCAGTCGACGCTGGAATTTCGCAGCGCGGGGTGATCTACAGCGGCGGCAGCGCGACGATTATCACGCAGACGACGCCAATCGGATGCTACTTTCTCACCGCGTTCGGCATCAACGATTCTGGCCGGATCGTGGGACAGGGCATCGATCCGGGCAACGCCGCCCGTAACGTCGGCATCGTTTACGACATCGGAGCCGGCGCGGCTTTCGAGGTCGGCGGGCTACCCGGTTTCAACGGCGCGCTCGCGTTCGGCGTGAGCAACGCCGGTCACGTCGTCGGATCGAGCATGCTGAATCAAGGCTCGGGCTTGCCGTTCATCTGGTCGGACGCGGGCGGGATCGTCGCGATTCCGCTGGCCGCGGGCACGAGCCAGGGCTCCGCCCGGGCAGTGAACTCAGCCGGTTGGGTGGTGGGCCAGGATTCTTCCGCGTTCTCGATTCCATTCCTCTACGATGGGACGACAACCTATCGCCTCGCGGATCTGATACCCGGCGGATCGGGCTGGGATTTGTCCATGAACACTTCGTCGTCAGCTCTCGGCATTAGCGACAATAATGTTATCGTCGGGACCGGTGTCCACAACGGCGACACTCACGCCTATGCGATGATTCCGACGCTTCAGCTTGCTTCAGCCGTTTCTCGCAAGATGCATGGCGCCGCCGGCACGTTCGACATTCCGCTCCCGCTCACTGGAAGTCGCGGCGTCGAATGTCGCAGTGGCGGAGCGAGCGGCGACTACACGCTTGTATTTACTTTCAGCAACAACGTGGCGAGTGGCAACGCCGCGGTTATAGGTGGGACAGGGACCATCTCAGGAACACCGGTCGTTTCCGGTCACACCATGACAGTGAACCTGACCGGCGTCGCGAACGTGCAAACGCTCACTCTCAATCTGAGCAGCGTGACCGACCAGTTCTCGCAGGTTCTGCCTGACACACAGGTGCCTGTGGACATCCTTATCGGGGACACCAACGGCAACGACATGGTCAATGCCGGCGACGTCGCGCAAACCAAGGGTCAAAGCGGTCAACCGGTAACCGGCGGCAATTTCCGCACGGATGTGAACGCCAATGGATCGATCAACGCTGGCGACGCGGCGATCGTAAAATCACACTCCGGGGAAAGCATTCCCCAATAGGGGAATCATCTCATGAATCGCCGGCTGTAGCCGCGGCGCTGTGCGCCGCGTGCGCGCGCCTCGCAGAGGCGCGGCTACAGGAAATCTGGGAGATCGGCGCGGCTGACATTGCAGTTAGATTGGTTTCGAATGTCTCCCAAACTACGGGATGCGTTCTCGATTCATGTTCGTGTGTCATCTGCACGTTGAACAATAGATCTGAGCCGTGCGCGTATCTTCGAGCGGTGGCGGGAAGCGCGAAAGATAAACTTTCTGCGGTTTGATCCAATTAACCGGAAACCCGTAATCTCTATGGTTCATCCATGCATAGGTTGCGGTGCTGGGAAAGTACACAGCATAGTTAAAGGTGTAGAATCCAGGTTTCATCCGGGTAACCGAATCAACCGGGACTTCGCCCGTGGCAGGATTACGTATCGGTCGGCTCCCTTCCAACCACCACCCCTGTTTGAGGAAAACAAAGTTCTCCTGGCCGTCTGGACAGTGACGGTTGACAGCATCTTCACGGCTCAGATAGGCGACAGTGCCGCGGGCTAACTCGGGCCATCTTCTTACACCTAAACCCTGATAGACACACGTTAAACCAGGGCAGCCTCGATCAAGATTGGTGCTCTCATCGTCCGATAGCGGTCTGGATTTGGCCATTAGTCTCGCGAGCTCCGGCCTAGTGATCTCTTGGACACCCTTGAAATCATGTGCGTCGAGAGCCGGTAGCGAATCTATCTTTGCGTGATCGCGAACGTCCTGGGCTATGGAATGCTCTTCCTCGGTGCGCATCTCGCGCGTGACGATCAATTTTCGCCAACGTGCTAGCCCATAGGCTCCAGTGCAAAGAACGACCGCAGCAACACTGGCGAGAATTAGCCTCCTCATCGACTTAACGAAACACAGATCAGCAACCGCCCGCGGGGGAAAGCTTCGCTTGGAATTTCTACTTTCTGATTTCAAGTTCTACTTTCTCTTTGCCGGCCAGCGCGCCGCGGTAGCGCCGGCTCAGCTCGGCCAGAGAAACCCGCTCGTTCCGCAGTGTGCGTTCCTCCACCACTTTCCCCGCTTCATCCAGCACACAAAACCGGTGCCGGCAATCGCCCAAGTCTAATCCGATCGTTACCTCTCTACTCTTCTGCTTCTTCTGTTGTTGCTTCATAGGCGTAGAGGTTACCGCAGCGCCCAAGCGCGCCGCTCTCTCCGCCTTCTCATCTAATTCTGGTTAGGCCTTTCACTTAATATGCAGATCTTTCGCGAAATCCTTAAAGGTCTTAAATGATCTTCAGGAGCTATGCCTAAGGTATGTGAAGACTTTTTCGATCATCGCGGCTTAATTCGTGTCGTTCTTCGCGAAAATCGCGTATTCAGGATCGTTAGGATGGATGTCCGCTATCTGGACGAAATGAATTTCTCGCTTTTCGATGTAAAGAGACACGTCCATGTCCTGGATCTGCTGATTTGCGACGTGCGCTGGGAACAATCTGTAGAAGGCAAATTCGTTTAACGCCTGCTTGAACCGCTCGAGGTTTTTTGAGCTAGGTGCCGGATTCATTCGATGCATCCGGGACATCAGAATGACATTTGTTGGCTGAAATTCCGGTTGACTCTGCTGCGTGCGACGAATCGTGTTATCAGGATTGGACGAAATCATGACTGTGTAGCCGTTCGGCTTTCCTGGCAGCGGCCCTTCAATGATCGAGACGCGAATTTCTTCGAATTGATCGACGTGGCCAACACGCTTAATCCATCCGTCGAAAATTTTCTTGCCGGCTTCAAAGTCGGCAAAACCAATGCCGAGTCCTGGGATCTGCTTCTTGAGACCTTCGGGATCGAAAAGAAAAACGGTGCCCGACCATTTTGCTTTGTCCCATTCGATCGGATCAGTGAAAATTTGTAGGAGGGCCTTGATATTCTTCGCGTTTTCTGACGTGGCCTGCACTTGCCGTTGTTCTGCGGCCGGTTCCATATCTCCGTAGAGCCTGTCGAACTCTTGATAGAGATTCCAATTCTGCTTCGCAATCCAATCGAGAAACATTGTATAATATCTATCGTCCGCTTCGATTCGCTTGAGCCACAATGCGTAAGGCTCATTGCAGGAAGGTAAGAGAGGGGTGATGTACCGAATGTCTGCAGGATGAAAGAAGGGATAGATTGAAAACGTTCCATCCTCGTTCCTTTGCAGACACCAATCCATCGAATCGTT
The DNA here is from genome assembly GCA_963737545.1 of uncultured Verrucomicrobiae bacterium. GTDB lineage: Bacteria > Verrucomicrobiota > Verrucomicrobiia > Chthoniobacterales > UBA10450 > CAVTTH01. The sequence goes on from CAVTTH010000004.1 coordinate 142,144, forward strand.
CCATGAGCAATGCACCGACTCGGACATAATGCCAAAGGAGCACCTGTACATTTGCTCGCTGCGCTGCGTCGTGCTTTCCCCACTGTAGACCTCTGTGAAGATGTCGAGGAAGCTCTTTCCCTGCAGCTTCCATTTATTCCTTTTCTGTTCCTCAAAATCGTTCTCCGAAAAGCCTTCCAGTCGCATTTTTTTCTCGACGGAGCGCAAGAGACGCTGCCCAGCCTTTGTCTTCGAAAACGCCGATCCATTTTTTGCGTCTCGTAGGATTCGAAGGCGGTCCCTGTATGAACACTTCCTGAAATCCTCCAGGACAGTCGCGTCGTGTTGCAGCAGATAAGTCGCAGTGACGGCCGTTTCAAGAAGAGTCCGCTGAAAGATTGCTATAAACTCCGCGTTGTTCTCGACGTGATACCGAATTGTTTCTTTCAATAATTTCCAGATTCGTACTAGCAGCCCGATTATGGGAGCGTCATCAAGGGAATACCCGGATGGGTTTCTCTCGTGGTTCGCTACCCGTGTGAAGCAGTCGTAAATCTCCGCAGTGTCACGGTAGAACTGAAGGGCGAACTTATTGATCTCGTCAATGGTCTCAAAATGTTTCCGCAAAGGGCGGTCCCCATACTTCTCCATAATTGCATCGAACTCGTCCATTTGAAGATCGACAAGGCCTAACGACCCCAGCTCAGCGACCCGGCCCATGGGATGCAACGATTGCAACCGCGACGCGATGGCCGGGTTCGCCGGAGCGCATTGTTAGGTGTCTCGGTCGAACGGATACTCATCGGGTAATTTTCTGGCTGTGCCGGTCGAGTGCGCCGCTCGGTGAGTGCAACTCCCACTCTCGTTTCAGCAGACCAAACACAAACTCACTGTCCCAATATCCCTTGTACCACCGATGCTCAACAAAGTGAGCCTCCTGTCGGAAACCCAACCGCCTGAACAGCGAGGCGGCTGCGGGATTCTCGGCGTCCGTGACCGCTGAAACTCGATGCTTGCCCAAAGTGCCGAAAACAAAATCCAGCAGGCAACCTAGTGCTTCAGTGGCGTAGCCCCGGCCTTGATGGCTGGGGGCGAGGGTGATCCCAACCTCCATCTGACGCGGGTCGTCCTGCCGACAGTGAAGACCGCAATCGCCGATCATGCTCTCCGTCGCCTTTTCGACAATCGCCAACTGGAACCACGTCCCCGGAACACCCGGCTCACTGTGGCTCTGACTTTCGATGAGGCGCGCCGCGTCGTCCGGCCCGAATGACTCCCACCCTTGGTATCGTGCCACCTCCGGCAACGAACGATAGCCGCACAACGCCGCGGCATCGCCAACCTGCAACCGGCGAAGGAGAAGTCGCGAAGAAGGCAACGGGTTTGGAAAGAGTTGGCTCATGACGTGACGATAGAGATGCCTAACGAGACAGAGCTCAGGCGCCGCTGGCGGGAGCGAGGACGGATTGCAATGGATGTGTTTTCATAATCTCAAGCGGAGACATCGAAGCGGCCAGCGGTTGCTGGAGTGATTGGTTAGGCCATCGTGTGATTCCAAGCTCCATCATCCTCTGCACACCTTTGCAGAAGTTCGGCACGTCTGCGAAGTAAATCGCCAAGCTCCGGTGACTCCTGACCTGCACTGAGACGGTAATCTGGATGACTCTCTCCGTGTAGCATGTGAGCTGACCAATCAAACCAATGACGAGCGAAGGCACGAAGCGCCTCCCGAGGATGCCTCCCCTCGCTGGAACTAATGTAATCGGCGGGAATGTCTCCGGTGACTGCCCACCATCTGACTGCGCCCGGCGAAGTGCGCGACCGCACCGCCCAAAGCGCCAAGTAAGGATGGAAGTGAAAAGCTGGAGACTCCCCGACACCCCCATGAGCGACTCCTTCGCGAGCCAAGTAGTCGATGACATACTGCCTCTGCCCGTCGATCCATTGATCTTCGTCGTCCGCCATAGAGTGCGCGCGCTTACAGCCTAACGATGGAGATAAACTGACGCCATGAAAACGAAGTCCAGACGCTCTAATCACTCGCGGTCAGTTTCATCGACTGGTTCGGCGCGTCTGCGTAAAATACACTATCCGCACGAATTTGGCATAACGTTATGTGGACGGGACGGCTGGCGCACTATGTGGTCATCATGGGGCGATCCGCACTCGCTGCCTTTTACGCTGGAGAAGCGCAAAGTGACCTGCCCCGCCTGCCGCCGGAAACTCACGAAAAGGAAAGCGCCTAACGAGGAGTGGGCCGGAAAATCCCGCCTTTTTTTACGGGATAATTCGGCCTATTCCGCTTGCTTCGCTTCGGGGGGCTGGGGGAAATGCCGGTCATCGACGCCAGCCTATCCGCTGCGATTATCCCGGACAATGCCAAACCGATTGCGCGGGAAGCTGCCGTAAAAAGAGGGGCGACGCTTCGCGCAGCGAAGCGGCTACAGGAAATCCGCGACAGGTCGGCGCGTCCGATATTGCAGTTGAATGGTTCCGAATGCCTCTCAAACTACGGAATGCGTTCTCGATTTCTTTCGTTCCTGACCTCGCTCTTCATTCTCTTCCTCGCGGCCGTGCTTCCGAACAATGCGTTCGCCGCGAATCCGGCCACCGACAAGAACAAGCTCGACGAAAAATTGTGGAGCGGAATGAAATGGCGCCAGATCGGGCCGTTTCGCGGCGGTCGCGCGCTCGCGATCGAAGGCGTCCCGGGCGAACCGAACACTTATTACTTCGGTGCCGTCGCGGGTGGCGTTTGGAAAACAATCGATGGCGGCGGGAATTGGACACCGTTGTTCGACAAGGAACCGATCTCGTCCATCGGCGCGATCGCGGTTGCGCCGTCGGATCACAATGTGATTTACGTCGGCACGGGCGAGTGTGCGCTGCGCGGCAACATCACCTACGGCGACGGCGTCTATAAATCGATCGACGCGGGCAGGACGTGGAAGAATGTCGGGTTGAAAGATTCGCGGCAGATCGGAGCGCTCATCGTGCATCCGCAGAATCCCGACATCGTGCTGGTGGCGGCGTTTGGTCATGCGTTTGGCCCGAACCAGGAGCGCGGAATTTTTCGGACCGCGGATGGCGGGAAGACGTGGACGAAAGTTCTCTACAAGGACGAGAACAGCGGCGGAATCGATGTCGTATTCGATCCGCACAATCCGAATATCGTCTTCGCTGCGCTCTGGCAGGCGCGCCGGCAGCCGTGGAATTTCTCGAGCGGCGGACCGGGCAGCGGGCTTTATCGATCGGAAGACAACGGCGTGACCTGGAAGCAGCTGACGGGAAATGGATTGCCCGATGGAATTCTCGGGCGCATCGGCATCAGCGTTTCAGGCGCGGATGCGAACCGCATCTACGCGATCATCGAAGCGAAGGAAGGCGGTATTTTTCGCTCGGACGATGGCGGCGAGAAATGGACGAAGGTGAATGACGACGGGCGATTCCGTCAGCGCGCCTGGTATTTCAGCAAAATCTACGCGGACCCGAAAGCGCCGGACACGGTTTATGTGTTGAACACGGGCGCGTTCAAATCGGTCGATGGCGGCAAGACATTCAATTTGCTCCCGGCGCGTCACGGCGATCATCACGGGCTCTGGATTGATCCGCAGAACCCGGATCGCATCGGCAACGCGAACGATGGCGGCGCGAGTGTCTCGATCGACGGCGGCAAGACATGGACGACGCAAAACAATCAGCCGACGGCGCAGTTTTATCACGTCGCGGTCGACAACGCGTTTCCGTATCACATTTACGGCGCGCAGCAGGACAACTCGAACGTGGGGATCGCGAGCCGGACCGACAGCGGCACGATCGGACGCGAAGATTGGTTTCAGGCCGGCGGTGGCGAGTGCGGCTTCGTCGTGCCCGATCCGCGCGACTGGCACATCATTTACTCGAACAACGAAGGCTACGTCACGCGTTATGACAAGACGCGCGAGCAGTACCAGGACATGAGCGTCTGGCCGGTGGACAACTCAGGTCATGGCGCGGTCGATTTGAAGCATCGCTTCCAATGGGTCTCGCCGCTGCTTCTTTCGCCGCACAACCCGGATGTGATCTACACAGCGGCGGAATGCGTTTTCAAATCAACCGATCAGGGCCGGACGTGGACGCAGATCAGTCCGGACCTGACGCGGAACGACAAATCGAAACAGCAACCGAGCGGCGGCCCGATCCAGCTCGACATCACATCGGTCGAATATTACGACACCATTTTCGCGCTCGCGGAATCACCGAAGCAACAAGGTCTCCTCTGGGCGGGAACGGACGACGGCCTCGTGCAGGTGAGCACGGATGACGGCGCGCATTGGGCAAACGTTTCCCCGAAAATGCCGGAGTGGAGCACGGTCGATTTGATCGAGCCGTCGCCGCACGATGCGAACACCGCCTACGTCGCGGTCGATCGGCACAAGCTCGATGACATCAAGCCATACATTTACAAGACGACTGATTTGGGAAAAACGTGGACCGCAATCACGAATGGCATTCCTGATGGCGCTTACGTGCATGCATTACGCGAAGACCCGAAAAAACGGGGAATGCTTTACGCCGGAACCGAGCTCGGCGTGTTCGTTTCTTTTGACGACGGCGCGCATTGGCAGCCATTGCAGTTGAATCTGCCAGTCTCCCCCATTCACGACCTCGTGGTGAAAGATGATGATCTCGTGGTCGCGACGCATGGGCGTTCGTTTTGGGTGCTCGATAATCTGACGCCGTTGCGCCAGGCAGCGAGCCAGACGGCAAACGCTGACTTCGTTCTCTATCAACCGCAGACCGCGCTGCTGCTCAACTATCCGACGGAGTTCGACAAGCGTCAGCCGGTCGGCGAAAACCCGCCGCCGGGAGCGATGATCGATTACTATTTCAAGAGCGCGCCGAAAGATGAAGTGACGCTCGATATTCTCGACAGCCAGGGCAAACTGGTGCGGCACTTGTCGAGCAAGGAGAAGAAAAAGGAAGAGCAACCGCCAGAATGGCCCGACCGCGTCGAGGCGCCGAAGACGATTCCGGCGGCAGAGGGGATGAATCGGTTCGCGTGGGACCTGCGCTACGAAGATCCGGTGAAAACGCCGGGTGCGTTTTACAGCGGGGAAGGTCCGCGCGGTCCGAAAGCGATGCCGGGCGATTATCAAGTGAAGATGACTGTCGCGGGCAAGGCGCAGACAGCGCCGCTGAAACTTATGATGGATCCGCGGGTCAAAAACGCGGACGCCGGATTGCAAAAGCAATTCGAACTCGGAATGCAGGTGCGCGACCGCATTTCGCAACTGCATACCGCAATCAATGAAATCCGCGATGTGAAGGCGCAGATCAAAGCGTTGCACGCGAAGTTCGGCGACGATGCGAAGGTGAAACCGGCGCTCGAGGCCGCGGATGGATTGAGCAAGAAAATGTCAGTCGTCGAGGAGGAGCTGATTCAGGTGAACATGAAAAGCTCCGAGGGCAATCTTGTTTTCCCGAACATGTTGAACGAACGCTTCGACACTTTCAGTCACGTCATCGATGGCGCGAACGCGGCGCCGACTCAGGCGCAAGACGACGTGTTCAAAATGCTGAGCGGGCAACTGGACGAGCAACTCGCGAAATGGACGCAGATCAAGAAGGACGACCTGCCGAAGATCGATGCGATGATCAAGCAAATCGATTTGCCGGTGCTGTTGATCGATGAAAAGCGCGACGCCGGGAAGTAACGCTACGTTTTATCCACGCTGTATTTGCCCGGCCCGATGAACGAGAGACAGAGCAGAACGAGAACGATCTCGATCGGGGCGATCTTATCGACGAGCGCATGTTCGTAATGGCTCACTGCAATGGCGTTGACCAACGCAACGATGAACGCGAGCAGCACGCCGAGGCGGAAAGCGAAACCGAGGATCATCAGGATTCCACCAGCGCAGCCCGCCAGCGCGCCCAAAAATCCCCACCAGGCGAGATGGGCGTGAAAATTGAATACGCGCATCGCGCTGCCGAATTGCGCCCAGTGCCGTTCACCTGAAAATAAGACCGGCGCGCACAACAGAATGAAAATGACGCCGATGCTTACACGGAGAAGCAGCAGCCCGGTTTCGCGATATTTTGCCAGAAATTTCAGCACGCCGCCGATGCTGAACCATCTGCGGCCTGAAATCAATCCGCGATGAAAATCTCGAAGGCTGTTTTGCTCGCGGCCGGGCGCGGGACGCGGATGCGCCAGTTAACCACCGAACTTCCGAAACCGATGCTCCGGGTGCGGGGCAAGCCGGTCTTGCTGCATATCGTTGAAGGTTTGCATGCCGCCGGCGTCAGCGATTTCCTGATCATCGTTGGCTATCGCGCCGACGTGGTGCAGGAATTTTTTGGGGATGGATCGCAATTCGATTCCCGGATTTCCTATGCGACACAGGTCGTGCAAGATGGGACGGGGCGAGTGGTTGAGCTGGCTCGCGATTTTGCCGGGAACGACCCATTCATCCTGAATTACGGCGACATTCTCGTCGATCCGGCGAATTACCGGCATCTGACGGGGCCGCCCAACGAGATTGAAGCAATCGTGACCGTGAGACGAAATGAAGATGTCACGCAGGGCGGCGCCGTTTTCGTGAATGAGCGGTTCGAGTTGATCGATGTGCGCGAGAAACTGCGGCCGGGAGAACCGGCCAGTCCGTGGTACAATGCGGGCGTTTACATGTTTCGCCCGAGCATTTTCGAGTTCACAGCCAAACTGGAGCGTTCGCCGCGCGGGGAATTCGAATTGACCGACGCGATTCGCAATCTCGCCCTCTCGGGGAAAAAGGTGCAAGCGCTGGAGTTGACGGGCGAATGGGCGGATGTGCGTGATCCCGAAGTGCTCGCTCAACTAAACGTCGTATCCGGACCGACTCACGAATAGAAGTTTCTTAGCGAATCACAGGTCGGTCGCGACATCATCCGCGTCATCGGTCGGCTCTTCACCAATTTCTTCTTCGATTTCCCGCCGGCGCTTCGGTGAAAGAAATGGCCGGAGAAATCCGTAAAGCAGATAAAGCAGAAACAGGATGGCGGCCATCCATTGATAAAATTTCACGGTCACGGCAATCAGCGCGATCAGGAACAAGAAGCGCGGCACAGATTGTTTCGTCCGCCAGTTCACCGCCTTGAAACTCGGATAGCGGAATTTGCTGAACATCATGAAAGACAGAAAAAGCATGAGGAACGGAAGCGCGTACTTCCAACGCCCAATCGTGCGCTCACCTTCATCCAGCCAGAGCATGAATAACGTGATCGAGGCGATGACGCCGGCCGCGGCAGGAATCGGAAAGCCGGTGAAACTTTTCTCGGATCCTGCATCCGAACCGGCCGCCGGCGCGCAGTTGAATCTCGCAAGACGGAGGGCTCCGCAGGCGAGATAAACGAACGCGATCATCCAGCCAAGATTACGGAATTCGCCCAGAACGATTTGGTAAACGAGAAGGGCTGGCGCCATTCCAAAGGAGACAACATCAGCGAGCGAATCAAACTCGCGCCCAAAAGTGCTTTCATGACCGCCGAGGCGCGCCAGCCGCCCATCGAGAAGATCAAAGATGCAGGCTGCCAGAATGAACCAGATTGCGTCGTGGAACTTGTGAGCTGCAATTGTGAAATCGACGTCCTGCGCGCCATCATAAATGCGCAACACCGCCGCGAAGCCGCAAAACAAATTGCCGGCGGTCATCAGGTTCGGCAGGAGGTAGATCTTCGAACCGTTCTCGTTCATTCTGTGGGCAGTTGCGCAATGAGAGTGACACCACCGACGACGCGATCGCCAACCTTCACACGCACGGTCGCATCGAGGGGCAAGTATACTTCTGTGCGGGAGCCGAAGCGAATCATGCCGAAACGCTCGCCTTTGTTCAAGCGGTCTCCCACATCTGACCAGCCCACTATCCGGCGTGCGATCGCACCGGTCAGTTGACGGACAACCAACGTGAAGCGTGGCGCTTCAAACGCCCATGTCATCGCCTCATTTTTCGCAGAGCAATCGGGGCTGCGCGCATCGAGAAAAAGGCCTTTGTGACGTTCGCGGTAGATGATTCGGCCGGCAACAGGGGCGCGGTTAACATGCACGTCGAAAATCGAAAGAAAAACGGCCACCCGCTGCATTCTGGCGCGGACGACTTCGTTTTCTTCCACCTGTACGATGTCGGCCACCACCCCATCTGCGGGTGCGACCACGCTATCGGGATCGGACGGGACAATTCGTTCCGGATCTCGGAAAAAGGCGAGCGTGCAGGCGACCAAGATCAACCATACGAGCGAGATCCATGGCGAGATCAGCCAACTCGCCAAGGCAAGGCTAACGAGCACGGCCAAGATCCACCGCGCCTCAAGGAGCGTCCGATATCGCATGACTTTTGGCACACTCGTAGCGAGCAGATTTTGGTCAAGTTGCAATTATAGTAATTATAAAACTGGCTCGTATCCTGCTCTGTACAAGAGGCAATTTATAGCGCATTCGCAGCGTTCTTATGAATTACGACACCCCGAGCGAACGTGGTCGCCGGCGGAGGCTGACCCTGCCCAACTCGCGCACAGACGAAGGAATAACGTTGGTCGAAGTCGCCATCGGAACCGCGTTGATCGGATTGATCGCCAGCGCTGCCATCGTCGCGCTCATCCTTCTAAATAAAAACGCGGTCAGCACGCGAATCATGACCAATGCGAGGGAGATCGTGCAGCGCAATATCGAAGCGGCGGTTGGCACACCATTCACCTCAACCAATGTTCCACCGATTCTTGCGATCGCGACCAATGCCGTATGGGATGACGATGGCGGCGGAGATAATCTCGAGACGATTTACACGAGCCGGGATGGAACGACCAAGGTGACGGGAACTCTGCTCCGCACTGTGGCAGCGGAAACCAATACCGCCGGCGCCGATATTCGGCGAGTGACCTTCCACCTGGATTATCCTCTCTATGGGCGACAGCTAAGCTACGAAATGACCACGATCCGGGCCCCGGACAAATGAAGAGAAACACACATAGATTTCGCAACCCGGCACATACGCTCACGGAGCTCTGCATTGCACTGTTGGTCGTGATGATCGTTGGCGGCATCGTCTATTCGATCTTGATCAGTTCGACCACGCTCCTGGCAAAGAACGTGACGTTGAATTCATCCAATACCATCCTGAGAGGCGCGCTCGATCGGATTTTCTCTGAGATCAATCAATCGAACGGGCTGCCAAAATTGATTAACGCTGATGGAACCAATGCTGCCAATCCCTCCGGGCCTGCCGCCGGAATCATTTTCGATCGGTACGTCGGGGGACCGTTTATCGTTGGCAATCCGGGAACGGGACTTCCGGCAACCACAACTTCCATTCAGCTGTTCTATTCCACCGACGCATTAGCATCGCCGCCTGCCCCAGCAAGAAACGACGCTGTGCGGATGGATGTTATTACTCGGCCGTTGGTCAGCACTTGCAGCGCGCCTTCACCATTCTCGAGCCCTATTCCCAATCCCGCTCCGAATCCGGGTCGGATGCTAACGGTCACGTTCCAAAATCCCCTGGGCCGGGCGATTTCCTGGAGTTCCAGCGTTCAACAGATCGCGTATGTGGTCCATCGAAGGGCATTCGTCGTCGTACCCGTTAACGGACGCGCAGAGCTACGCGTGTACGGAGACGCTGAAACGGTGACCGACTACAATGATCCGGCCGGCTACAAGGTCCTGACTCGTGAGATCGGAACGAAAACTGTCAATGGCCTGGCGGAAAACGTGCCGTTTTCCCTCGTTACTCAAAACGAAACGAGCTTCCTCAGTATCGCCATGCGGGTGGAAGATCAGCAGTTCAACAAATATCTCGCCACTCGCCAATCCAAGGAGTTCAACACGTTTTTGCGCGTCGACACCATGCTTCGACCCAGAAACTTCCTTCAATAAAATATGAAAAGATTAGCAAGAACAGACAAGACAGGGTCCGCCTTGATCATCACACTCATGGTCATTTTCCTCATCACCGTTGCGATGGGAATTGCCATGCAACTAACCACCGCAACGGTGCGGACGACCGATTCCAGTCGCGACTACTCCGCCCTGCGGAGCGCGGCCGAAGGAGCGCTCGACTTTGGCTACGGGGTCTGGACGAAAACGATCAATAGTTACTATGCGCCGGTTTCGAATTCCCGGTTAACCGCAAACCTCGCGACTGTTCCGTCATTCAACGGATTTTCCTATGCCTCCAGCGCGGAGAACGGCCCGCTTCAAATAACGGGAACCGACAGTTACGGTCAGCCGGCGGGTCTACCCACGTCCACGGCGGCTCCTTCCCCCACCCTGATCAATCTCGATAACTATCCCGGCTGGTCGGGCCGGAACACCAGCTATCTGGCGAGCGTTCGGCTTACTGGAACGTTTCGCGGGAACCGAACGGTCAAGTATGGGGTTAAACGCGAGATGAATTACACCGTCGTCCCGCTCTTTCAGGCGACTGCGTTTTTCGAGGACACCCTCGAGCTTTATAAGACGGCGCCCATGACCATCGGCGGTCTCGTCCATACCAACAGCAAAGCCTACGTCAGCTCATCGGTGAACCCGGGTTCGGGCAATCCTCCATCGCTTACGTTCAGCGGAAATCTGTCCTATGTTGGAGGATACATCGATGGGGTGTGGACGGACGCGAACAACCAGCAGCGCGACGCGCCTCCACAAGCTTGGACTTGGTCCGGCTATTCTCCGAACAGTTCGTTCACTCCCACCTACTCCAACGGCGGGATTGACCAGCAAGTCCACTCAGTCAGTCGCATGGAACCGCTCGGGACGGATGCCGCCACTCTCCTCGATCCGACAGACTCCAATCCAAATAACGACAGCATGCGGGAGCTGATCGAACCCCCTAACAATGCCTACCCTGATCCGACGCCCATCGCCCAGCGTCGTCTCTATAACAAGGCCGGTATTCTCATGCGCATCACTGGCACCCCCACGAACCCTGTCACCAACGTTTCCACCCAGAACGGAACATCTCTCACTGCTTCGCAGATAGCGGCATTGAAGGGCGCCATTTCTCACCAAACAATTTATGATCGGCGGGAAGGAAAGAATGTCGATGTAACGTCGTTCAATCTTTCACAGGCAAGAAACACGTTGAATGCTGCCGCCAATTTTAACGACATCCTTTATATCGATGACACTACTTCGACCGGTTACAGCGATCCGAAGGCAATTCGCCTAACGAATGGCAGCACTTTGCCATCGGGAGGATTGACCGTCGCCAGCCAAAATCCCGTCTACATCCAGGGGGACTACAATCTGGGCACGGTTAGTACGAGGGTTTCCTCCTCGGTCTTCGCCGATGCGGTAACGATTCTGTCCAACAACTGGAACGACAGCAATTCCAGTTCGACGCTTAAATCCCGCGTCGCGACAGCCACCACGGTGAATACAGCGATTGTGGCCGGCTTCCTCCCTTCCGGATGGACGAATGAATACGGCGTCCAATATGGCTACTCCGGCGGGTTAAACAATTTCCCCCGCTTTCTGGAAGACTGGGGCAGCAAAGCGTTCACCTACAACGGTTCCATGATTGAGCTTTTCGCCAGCAAAATTGCGACCGGCGAATGGGATACTGGAAGCATCTATGTTCCTCCGAATCGCATATGGGATTTCGATTCCCGTTTTGTCGACACGCCACCGCCGGGCAGTCTTGATGCCGTTTCGATGAGCCGCGGTTCGCTCGCACGCTTCTAGCGAAAACATTTCGATGGGAAGGTTCCTTTTCACAACGCTGCTGGCCGCGGCAATCTCGAGCAACGCCTGCGCCCTCAATCTGACGCCGCACGAAATGATCGTCTCGAGCGATGGCCCTCCGGTAAAGCGCTATTTTTTTCAGGATGAGAGCAAGCGCCTTATTTTCCGGATGGACAATAAGATGACGGTCGATGGAACGACTGTATTGGCGACATTCCGGTTCGACGATCTGAAAGGCGCAGGCATGACGCTAGGGAAATCGTCGATGAAACCCGAGATGCGTTTCGATCAAAAGAACCTCGAGCAATATCGCTTCATCGCGCGGAGCTTTGTGCCGCAGAATGCGACCAACGTTCAAGTGGATTCAGAAAAACCGGACGCGGTCCCGATCAATGGCTGGACCAGCCACCAGTTTGTTTTCAACTACACTCTCTTTGGCTTCCCCTACCGACGTAGCGTAACCTTCATAAATTACAGCGAGAAGGAGCAACTCGTGCTCGATATCAGCGGCGCGGCGGCCGATTACGACAAGGCTTATATGCGGGGCTATCGAGTTCTAAACTCGCTTTCCGATCTCCTTCCTGCCAACACGACAGGTCCAACGTAGGACCGCATCGACGCGTTGGTCACGTCGAGGAGCTGCGTCGACCCAGATCGAAGCGACCAACCCAATGGCCGTTTTCGTGCGACGTCGCTCGAGATCTCCGCATGCGAGGAGCGATTCGCCATGAACGACATTTTCCCGCACCTGGGCTCCGTGGCCCGACTACAAGATGGTGGGCCCAGCCCGCTTTCCATCCTCAACAGTTAGCGGAAATTGCATGCCCAATGGGCGAGATATTTGTTGTTTCCCCGATCGTTCGCGCCTATCGTTTTCCGCAAGAATGCAAGCCGCTGTTTTGCCCGACATGGACGACGGAAATCCCCGCCAAAAAGACGACATCGGAATCAACAAATCTCAAAAGTACGATGCCGCGCAGATCGACAAGCTGGAAGGTTTGGAAGCGGTGCGGAAGCGGCCCGGGATGTATATCGGCGATCCCGATGAACGCGGTTTGCATCACATGGTCTTCGAAGTTCTCGATAACTCAATCGACGAACATCTTGCCGGCTTTTGCTCGAAGATCGACGTAGCCATCCACGTAGACGGTTCAGTATCCGTCCGCGATAACGGCCGTGGAATTCCCGTCGACATGCATCCGAAGTTCAAGATGCCGGCGGTCGAATTGGTTCTGACGAATCTGCACGCCGGCGGAAAATTCGGACAGGGCGCATACAAATACTCCGGCGGTTTGCACGGCGTCGGCGCAAAGTGCGTTAACGCTCTCTCCGACTGGTTTAAGGTGGAAGTGTCGCGCGACGGCAAGGTTTATCACATGGGCTTCGAGCGCGGAATCACCACGGAGAAGCTGAGCGTGATCGGCGAAGTGAAGAATAAGAAAGTGACGGGAACACTCATTACGTTTTTCCCCGACCCGACGATCTTCACGATTACGACAGAATTTAAGTTTGAGCGGCTTGCTTCGCGCTTGCGCGAGCTCGCATTCCTCAACCCGGGCATTGAGATCACGCTGACGGATGAGCGAGGCGATTCGCCGAGAAAAGAAACCTTTCTTTACAAGCATGGGATCGAAGAGTTCGTCAAACAGCTTGGCGAAAACAAGCAGGTAATTCATTCGAAGCCGGTGGTGATTTCACGACAGCGCGACGACGTCTTCGTCGATGTCGTGCTGCAATATAACGACAGCTACAACGATCAGATTCTTCCGTTCGCGAACTCGATTCCAAATCCGGACGGCGGCACGCACCTCACCGGCTTTCGGACGGCACTGACGAAGGCGGTCAACCAATACGCCAAGTCGAACAGCCTCATGAAGGATAAAGATCCTTCGATCTCCGGCGATGACGCGCGCGAAGGTCTTGTTTGCGTATTGAGCATCAAATTGCCGAATCCGCGTTTCGAATCGCAGACCAAGGTGAAACTCGTGAACACGGAGATCGACGGAATCGTGAACTCGGTCGTTTACGACGGGCTGATGACCTATTTTGATCAGAACCCGCCGGTGGCGAAGCGGATTTTCGAAAAAGTGCTGACCGCAGCGCGGGCGCGCGAGGCAGCGCGCAAGGCGCGGGAAACGATCCGCAAAGGTGCCCTGACGGGTGGCGGCTTGCCCGGGAAACTGGCGGATTGTTCCGAGCGCGATCCAGAGCTGACGGAGCTTTACATTGTCGAGGGCGACTCAGCCGGCGGCTCCGCGAAGCAGGGCCGCGATCGCCGTTACCAGGCGATCCTGCCGATTCGCGGGAAACTGATCAACGTGGAGAAGGCGCGTCTCGATCAAGCGCTGAAGAACACCGAGATCCAGTCGATGATCACCGCCATCGGCACCGGCATCGGGAAGCCGAAGGAAGAAACAAATGGAGCGGGTGGCAGCAAAGAAGAAGGCACGTTCGATATCAGCAAACTGCGCTACGGCCGCATCATCATCATGACGGACGCGGATGTGGATGGCTCCCACATCCGGGTCTTGCTTCTGACGTTTTTTTATCGGCAGATGACGGAGCTGGTGCGCGCCGGGAAAATCTTCATCGCGCAACCGCCGCTCTATCAAATCAAGCGCAAGAAGCGCGAGGAATATGTCGATGACGACGTCCAGTTGAACAAGATTCTGATCTCGTTAGGGGCGGAAGACGTGCGACTGAAAAATCTGGCCGATGACAAGGAACTGAGCGCGGCGCAGATGAAGGATATCCTGGAGTCGCTCGAAAAGCTGGCCAAGCTGAGCGAGTCGGTTCGCCGGCATGGTGGCGAGTTTGAAACTTTTCTGGCCAAACGCGACGCCAAATCCGGCAAGCTTCCTTCGTACCTGGTCAAGGTGCGAGATGGCAATGAGGAGATGACGCACTACTTCGGCGACGAACGCGCCGTGCGAAAATTCCACGAAGAGAATCTCGATCTGAATCTTTTTGACACCGAGATGGGACAGGAGTTACTGCCACTAACGACTGCGCCAGCCGTTGTCCCGAAGAATGGGAACCGTCGTCGCGGCAAACTCGTCGAACTGCACGAAGCAACCACCATCCAGAAGCTGATCGCAGAGTTGGCCCGCAAAGGACTGAAGATTGATCACTATTCCGCCAGCGATCGTCCAATTTTTGAACTGATTGAGGGTGAGGGCGAGAAAGCCATGACCCATCCGCTTTTTTCCATTCCGGAGATCCTGCAGAAGATCCTCGAGATCGGGCGACGCGGCGTGCAGATCAAGCGCTTCAAAGGTCTCGGCGAAATGAACGCCAAGGAACTTTTCAACACCACGATGGATCCCGAAAAGCGCAAGCTGCTCAAAGTGGATCTGAATGACGACAATGCGGTCGACGCCGACAAGATGTTCACGATTCTAATGGGCGACGTGGTCGAACCACGCCGCCAGTTCATCGAGGACAACGCGTTGAATGTCCGGAATCTCGATGTTTGATTCTGCGGCTGGCCGCGCCGTTGGGGGAATTGAATCCAGCGTCCCCGAGAGAAAAATCGAATCCTGGATGCCTCTGGTGCTCGCCATCGGAGCAGCCGTGGTTTTTTATTTTTCGACCAAAGCAACGCAGTCACACTTCGACTACACATATCGGATTGCGCATACGCTCCTGCGAGGACATGTCGGCCTCCTCCACCAACCGCCATCGTGGCTGAATGAAATGATTCCAGTGGGAGGAGAGTATTATTCTGTGTTTCCGCTCGGAGCCGTGCTGGCGGTCGCCCCGGTCGCACTTCTAGGAAAGCTGGCGCTGGTCCATGAATTTCCGGGGCTTGCCCTGGCCGCGATTATTGCCGGGGCGTGCGTCTATTTTTTCTTTGGGTTGACCGGGATCGAAAATAATTCACTCGGCCGCCGGATTCTGCTCGGACTGTTTCCCATCTTTGGAACATGGACCTGGTGCAACCTCGGGTTCGGCGGCGCCTGGCAGATCGCCCTCGGATTCGCGCTTCTGGGCGAGACAGCCGCCCTTTATTTCACACTCGTTAGGCCGCGACCGTTTTTGGCAGGAATCTTTTTCGCTCTGGCGTTTGGCAATCGCACCGAATTGATCCTGACCCTTCCGATCTTCATTTATTTTTGGTTTTTTCGCGGGTCCGCCAGCGTTCAACCCGAGGTTCGCAATGCGACCGTGTCGCTGCCACGCGATTGGAGAACGCTGCTCCGATTTCTTGCTGTTCCCGCAGCGCTCGGCCTCGGGACCGCCGCCTACAACTTCGCGCGTTTCCATTCCATCTTCGACTTTGGATACGCGCACATTCCGGGCGTGCTGCAAGAACCATGGTATCAGGGCGGATTGTTTTCGCTGACAGCGATTCCGTGGAACGCAAACAAAATGCTGCTCGAAGGGATGGAGAGCATCAATCAATTTCCCTATTTCCGTCCCCACGCCTTTGGCTGTTCGATTTTCATCAGCAGTCCGTTCCTTTTTCTTCTTTTCCGAGAAGGCGGCCGTTACCGGACAATTTGCTGGCTCGCGATCGGAATATTGACGTTCATTCTCTGGTGCCACGGCAACCCCGGCGGATGGCAGTTCTCTTACCGATATGGCATGATCCTGCTGCCCTGGATGTTCTTACTGCTCGTCGGGAATGGGCCGCGCAAGATATCGGCTTCCGAATTGAGTCTCTTTGCCGTTTCGATCGGGATCAATGCAGTCGCGACCTATCAATTTCTCTGGATCAATGAAATCAAACCGTAAGTCCTGTGTATAACCCAAACGAAAAAGTAGATCCCATCAATGTGGCCGAAGAGGTGTCGAGGTCGTTCCTCGATTACTCGATGTCGGTCATCATCTCGCGTGCTCTGCCCGACGCGCGCGATGGTCTGAAGCCTTCGCAGAGAAGAATTCTCTACGCGATGCACGACCTCTCGCTGTTCCCAAATCGGCAGCACCGAAAATGCGCGAAGATTTGCGGCGACACGAGCGGTAATTATCACCCGCACGGCGAGGCCGTGATTTATCCCACGCTCGTGCACATGGCCCAGGCGTGGGCGATGCGCGAAACGCTCGTAAACGGTCAGGGGAATTTCGGTTCGGTCGAAGGAGATCCACCGGCGGCGATGCGCTACACCGAGGCGCGGATGACGCATCTCGGCGCCGCGCTCATGACCGACATGGACAAGGAGACGGTCGACTTCGTTCCGAACTACGATGAAACGCGGACGGAGCCGACGGTTTTTCCCGCGGCGTTTCCGAATCTTCTCGTCAACGGCGGAACCGGCATCGCGGTCGGGATGGCGACGAACATGCCGCCACACAATTTGGGTGAAGTGATCGATGGGATTTGCGCGCAAATCGACGATCCCGAGATCGACCTCGATGGCTTGATGAAGTTTGTGAAAGGCCCCGACTTCCCAACCGGCTGTGCCGTTCTCGGGCTCGCCGGGATCAAACAATATCTCGAGACGGGCCGCGGCAGTCTGAAAGTGCGCGGGAAGGCCGGCGTCGAAGAACTCAAGGGCAATCGCGAGCAGATCGTCATCACCGAAATCCCCTACAACGTCAACCGGGCCGTGTTGGTTGAACGCATCGCCGCGCTCGTTAACGAGAAAGTTCTAACAGACATCACGGCGATTCGCGATGAGTCCGACGAAAACACCCGCGTTGTCATCGAACTCAAACGCGACGGCAATCCGAAGATTGTCATCAACAATCTTTACAAGCATACCGCTCTGGAAAGTTCGTTCGCGGTCAACATGCTCGCGATTGATCACGGCCGGCCAAAGTTGTTGTCGCTCAAGAGGGCGAACCAGGCCTACATCGATCATCGCCGCGATGTTATTCTGCGCCGGACGCGCTTCGAGTTGCGCAAAGCCGAGGAGCGCGCGGAAACGCTCGAGGGCTATCTCATCGCGCTGGCGAATCTCGACGAATTCATTCGCATCATCCGAGGATCGGCCAATCGCGATGAAGCGCGCGTCAAATTGCTCGCCTTCGAGTTTACGCGCAAACAAGTTGAGCAGATCGGCATCCTCATTCGCAACGACGCGCGTCTGGTCGATGGCCGCTACGCCTTTAGCGAACATCAAACAAATCAGATTCTCGATCTTCGCCTTTATCAGCTGACCGGCCTCGAACGCGAAAAGATCGTTAACGAATACAAAGAGCTGATCGAGACGATCAAGGATCTGCGGGATATTCTGGCGAAAGAGCCGCGCGTTTTCCAAATCATTAAGAAGGAGCTGCGCGAAATCCGCGACAAATACGACTCCCCTCGCCTCACCCAGCTCGTGCCGGACGAGGGCGAGATCAACATGGAGGATTTGATCGCGAACGAAGGCTGCATCATCAGCATCACGCACGGCGGATTTATTAAACGCACGGCGGTCAGCGCGTTTCGCGCGCAGCGCCGTGGCGGCAAAGGCGTTATCGGCATGACGACGCGAGAGGGCGCGACCGAGGAGGCAGAGGGCGATTTCGTCGAGCATCTTTTCGCGGCGACGACACATGATTACCTGATGTTTTTCACCACGTCGGGGCGCGCGTACGTCGAGAAGGTTTACGAGATTCCCGAAATGGGCCGCGCCGCCAAGGGCCGTTCCATCGCTAATCTTCTCGATCTGCGGGCGGATGAAAAAATTGCGGCGACGATTCGCGTCCAATCCAAGAAATCGGGAACCGGCGCAAACAGTACCCGATGAAACGTGGGATGAGAATTTTCACATCGTTTTTGCAACGCGTTCCGGCATTGTGAAAAAGTCCAACCTCTCTGACTACAGCAACGTCCGGAAAGGTGGCATCATCGCCATTCAAATCGAGCCGGGCGATTGCCTGATCGACGCCAAGCTAACAAACGGCAACAACGAAGTTGTCTTAATCACGCGGGACGGCATGAGCCTGCGCTTTCATGAAGAGCAAATGCGCGATCAGGGGCGCAACACCGTAGGCGTGTGGGGCATTCGTCCGGAGAAAGGGGACTTGGTCGTAGCGATCTCACTGGTCGAACCCGCTGCCATGTTGCTGGTAGCCGGTGAAAACGGCATCGGCAAACGCACTCCGTTCGACGATTACCGCAAACAAAACCGCGGCGGCAAAGGAATCATCACCATGAAAACCGGCGAAAAGACTGGACGCGTTGTGGGCGCGTTGACGGTGACCGAAATCGATGAGCTAATGTTGATCACGACCAAAGGCCAGATGGTGCGCACGCGGGTGAAAGAGATTCGCGCCGTAGGGCGAAATACGATGGGCGTGAAACTGATGGATTTGCGCGGCACTGAAAAACTTCAGGCGATTGCACCGGTGGTGAGCCAGGAAGCCGAAGAGACGGAAAGCGTGACCGCGGTTTAGAATCCAGGTTCGGCAAAATCGACCGCTAATCCTGGACCTGCGCGCGCTGCTTTTTTAGCAGCGAACGCTTCCGCTTCGATTCCAGAATCCGGCGTTTCACCGCTGGAGGCCGCGGCGAGTTTCGCCGCCGGATTTTCTCACGCCGCGCTATCTCAGCGGCCCGTTTCTCGCGAACCATTCGCTCCACGGCGGCGAATAGTCGCTCACGGGCGAGCTTTCGGTTTTGCGCCTGCGACCGCGAATCCTGAACCGTGACCGAGATTCCGCTCGGCCGATGCCGCAGAGTGACGGCAGTCGATACCTTATTGACGTTTTGGCCGCCCGGTCCCGAGGAGCGGGCAAAAACCTCTTCCAGATCCGCTTCGCGTAGCTCCAGCGACTCTTTCAACGACGTGATCGTTCCGGCCATCCTGGCGCGCGATCCGAATTCGGAGGAAACATCATTCCGCTAAAAAGTGAAATTCAGTCCGGCAAAGTAGATATTCTGGGAGTAAGAACCAAACGCCGTATTGGAGCTCACATTCGTGTAATGATAACCCGCGTTCACAACCAAATGCCGGTTGATCATCATGCTGGCCGAAGGGGCGATCTCAAAGGTCTCGCTCAAGGTTCCGCCGCCGGGGACGTAATTGAGAGCAAGGCTGGCGGAGAGCCGCCGCGTTATCCGAATCTGAGAAAACAATCCTGTGCGAAAGGTAGCGCTGCTCGGAACTCCAACCGTGTTGGATTCTTCGGTGGAATAACTGTTCGTCCAGCTCACAGAAATCCTGCGTCCGAACTTGTAATTGATCGCGCTATCGAAATATGGAGCCGGTCCACTCCCGTTGCTCGTGGAAGAACGAACCTCCAGGCCGCCACGGAAAGTCACGTTCAGATGCGGATTGAATCTTTGCTCGAAACCGGCGAGGAAGAAATTAGTCGTCGAATCCTGTGGGGAGTTATTCGGGTAATTGATGACCTGAAATCGGTATTCACCATCGATTGTTGTCCAGGGAAACAGGAGGTATCGAGCCTGCTGTCCGACGGTCTGCTCGAAACGGTCCTGAACTGAGGCGGCCGTCTGTTGATAAGTCACTGCGTCGATCGTGTAGCTGGTGATAGTCCAAAAGCGCGGTGTCCAGGAATAGCTGAGCGAGTTTGTGTCGGAAAGGATAAGGTAATTTCCGGACGCCTGGTTCGGTCCGAGATTAGTGCTGAGATCCGGTTGAGATTGGTATGATACCAGGGCCTGGACGTCGAGTTCGATCCGCTTGGTAAAGCGGTGCATGAAAGAAAGGGCCAAATAGCCGTTGCTGTTATTCGCACCCGCCGAGTGATCGAAGTAATAGGTGTATCCACCACCAGCCGCCAGACTCAATCGCGTCCGCGGTGAACCCGTGCTGTAAGAGAAGGTCGCGTTTACATTCGTGTAAGCTGACCCGGAGACACCTCCTCCCGTTCCTGCCGTGTTGACGTTGTCGTTATAGCCGGTGATGACGGACACGGATGACCGAAGGTGACGGAGAAGGCCAAAGCCGACGTCTTCCCCGACGGTAGCTGCTATCGGGGTACCATCGTCAGGTCTCGTCTGCACGATGGGTCCGATGTTGTCCACCGCCGCCTGGGTATTTGTCGCCTCCGTCCCCGTAGTCTCCGTCGTCGAGGTCTCCACCACTTGCGCGCAGAGTCGCTGATTAAGGGTGAGGGCGACAGCGATGACGCAACCAACTCTTATGGAACGAAGAAGTGTCATATTAGCCGTCTGAGTTTCCGGTAACCGTTGACGACAAAGTCAGATCGCCGCGTGCGTTGGATCGTAGGCAGGCGTTTGCGCGGGAGCAATGGCTTTTTCTGGCACTGGAGCATCAAGTTTCAGCCGGAATCGTGCCGTCATCTGCGAGGCCGTTTCCAAGCTCATTTGTCGATGTTACGCGCGTGCATACGCGCCGTCAGCAAAATTCAAACTCGCCCTATTTCCAGCCGGAATTCCCCGTGCTTGAATGGTGCCGATGGCGGGACTCGAACCCACACAGAGCTTTCACTCTAACGGATTTTAAGTCCGTTGCGTCTGCCATTTCGCCACATCGGCGCTGCCGCAGAAGTGTAAGACTTTCCAGCGCGGGACAAAGCGGAATCGATCACGCGCTGCTGCAAATGGACTGGACTTCTCCGCCCAAATCGAGGTAAGGAAATCCAAGGGATTTCTTAATATGTGACGAAAACCTACCCAAGAAAGCGAGTTGATCCTATGCCGTCTCACAAAATGAATCACCGAATTGCGCTGCCGCTATTTTTTGTCGCAATCATTCTCTTGCCGGGGTGCGAGACCGTCGACAAGACTGTCGGCAAAGTCGTCACGACGTGTAAATACGACGTGAATTTGGTGGCGACGTTAGGCAAAACAAAAGTGGACGTCCAAAAAGCCTACAAGTCGAGCGCGAAGAAGGATGTGGAAACTGCGCGGGGTGCCGTGAAAGAAATGGTTGCGACAGCAGAAAGCGGCAGGACCGCGACGTGTTCGGAGCCGGCTGCGCAAGCGCAGAAAATTCAAATGCTGTTCGACAAAATGGAATTCACGAAAGCTAAGAAGGCAATCGATCAAAACAGACTGGATAATCTGCTGGAAGCGATCGACCTCGCAGTCGCGACGCAGAACCAGTTGAAGAAGTAGGCGAGGATCCTGGCTTATGGCAAAGAAGCGAAAGAAGGCCGGAAAAAAAGACTGGAAATCGGTTATCGACGATTTGCCGGACCAGGTCGCGGATACGGCAAAGACAGAGGCGAAGGATTTCGTTAATCAATTACTCAACAATTCGGACGAATTCGCGCAAAGGCAGGGCAAGAAAATTGCCGGCTATCTGGAACAATACGCCAAGGGGCGGCTCACGGCGGAAGAGTTGACGGAATGCACGAACGACGTCGCGGTCTTGACGGAAATGCACGCGGCGAAGGAATCGATCGCTGGAAAGCAGAGGCTCCAGAAGGTGGCGATGGATATCACTGGAATTCTCATCAAGGGCGCATTGGCAGCGCTCCTTGTATAGCCGAGTGGCTCTTACCCTGAGCTGCAGCCCACGGAGCGCGGCAAATTGCTTGCAACTTTTCCGCGCTGCCTTTCATGTAGGATCGTCCTCCCGAGGATATGACGACCGCCAATAAGATCACCATCGTCCGGATTCTGATGATCCCGGCGTTTGTCACGATGGCAATCTACTATGGCCAGAGCATTCAGCGCGGCGAACCGCTCGAGTGGCAACGTTTCGCCGCGATTGCAATCTTCCTCCTCGCCGCGGTCAGTGATGGCCTCGACGGATATGTCGCTCGCCACTACCACCAGCGCAGCGCTCTCGGCGTAATCCTCGATCCGATCGCGGACAAAGGCCTTCTCTTGAGCGGCATCATCACGCTGAGCATCAGCAACTGGAGCGAGACCGATCCGGCCTATGGCCGATTTCCCGCGTGGTTTCCCGTCCTCATCATCACGCGCGATGCAGTGATCCTGGTCGGCAGCGCGGTTTTGCATTTACTGAACGGAAAGGTGCAGGTGCGACCAAGCTGGACTGGCAAGGTGGCAACCGTCCTGCAAATGGCCGCCATCGCCTGGGTGATGTTGCAATTGCGATTCATCCCTCTCCTTTACATCGTCGCTGCCGCCGCGTTCTTTACTTTCATATCCGGGATTATCTACGTGCGCGATGGTGTGCGACAGTTGCAACTTGAAGGGCACGCGAACGCGAAGACTAGCTGATAAGAGCGAGCCGCGCTTGGCCCGCGATTCGCAAGGGAGCACACCGCACCCTGTTGGAAATGTTGCAATCGTGGGACGACCAAACGTTGGAAAATCCGCGCTATTCAATCGCCTGGCTGGTCGCAACATCGCGATCGTACATGATGAGCCCGGCATTACCCGCGATCGTCTCGCTGCGCCGTGCACGCGCGGAGTGCGACCGTTCATCATCTGGGACACGGGCGGAATCGGCGGCGCCGGCGAAACTGATTTGACCGCACAAGTGCACGAGGCGGCCGATGCCGCCATGCGTGAAAGCAACCTCATTCTGTTCGTTGTCGATGCGCAGGACGGCGTCGCTCCAGTTGACGCCGAACTGGCAAAAATGCTGCGACGATCGCGTGTGCCCGTGCTGCTGGTGATCAATAAGATCGACCACCCAAATCACGAAAATCTCGAAGTGGAATTTACCCGTCTCGGTTTTCGCGACATGGTCGCGATCAGCGCCGCGCATGGTCGCGGGATTGAGGAATTGCTCGAAAAGATTGATAGTCTTCTTCCGGATGAATCCGCCCAACCTGCGCTGGAGGGAAGCGAGGCCCCTCTCGCCCTGGCCATCGTCGGCCGGCCCAACGCGGGAAAATCTTCGCTCATCAACTCCATTCTCCGGCGCGCACGCACGATCGTCAGCGAACTGCCCGGCACGACGCGCGACGCCGTTGACATTCTTTACGAACGCGAGGGACAAAAGTTTCTGCTTATCGACACCGCGGGAATGCGCGCGCGCAGCAAACATTCCAGCTCAGTTGAAGTCTTCAGCGTGATGCGGGCTGAACGCACGATCCGTCGCGCGGATTTGTGCGTTCTTGTAGTCGACCTTACCGCCGGTGTCACATCGCAGGACAAAAGAATCGCCGGTCTGATCCAAAAATCACGCAAACCGTGTCTCGTGATCGCGAACAAGTGGGACCTGGTGAAACCGGCACGCCGTGCGAAGGCGGAGATGGAACGAATCGCCGATGAAACACGGAGCAATCTCTTTTTTCTCGATTACGCGCCGGTCCTGATCGCATCCGCTCTCAGCGGCGAGAATGTGGAACAACTCTTCACCTTGATCGCGCGGATTCAACGCGCTGCGACGACCCGCATCGGCACCGGTGTGCTCAACCGATTACTACGCGCGGCGTTTGCAGAAACTCCGCCGCCCATGATCGGAACTCGCCGCTTGAAATTATTTTACGTCGCGCAGTCGAGCGGCGAGTCACGAAATGCGCTTAATCCTCCGAAATTTGTGCTCTTCGTCAATCAACCGAAACTACTGAGCGACAACTACGCCCGTTACATTGAAGGGCGGATTCGCCGGGCGGAGCCGTATCCGGGTTTGCCGATATTGCTTTCGTCCCGGGCGCGCAGCGAACGTTCGACCGGGTAGAATGGCACTTAGTTCGAACGCATTGCCACACGATTTGTCTGACAAATCCGTATGAGATCAACGCAGGAAATTACACATCAGGTTCAGCAACTGGGTCAATGGATTCCTGCGCTTCGCGAGCAAATCGGGCACGTGGTAATCGGGCAAAAATATCTGGTTGATCGCCTCCTGCTCGGCCTGTTGGCAAACGGTCATATCCTGCTCGAAGGCGTCCCCGGTCTTGCCAAAACGTTGACCGTAAAGACGATGGCCGCCTGCATCCAGACAGGTTTCCAACGATTACAATTCACGCCGGATTTGTTGCCCGCTGATCTAATTGGCACTCTCATTTACAATCCGAGAACAGGAGAATTTACGACCAAGCTCGGTCCATTGTTTTCCAATTTGATTCTCGCGGACGAAATCAACCGCGCGCCGGCCAAGGTGCAAAGCGCGCTCCTCGAAGCTATGCAGGAGCGGCAGGTAACCATCGGCGACAAAACGTATCCGCTCTCCGATCCATTTCTTGTCCTGGCCACACAAAACCCACTCGAGCAGGAGGGAACCTATCAATTACCCGAAGCCCAACTCGACCGTTTCATGTTGAAGCTGAACATCGGCTATCCACAGAAAGCAGAGGAACGCCAGATTCTCGATCTAATGGCAACGTCGGCGCCAGATCTCAGCGTCCAGCCTGTCATTGATCCGCAGCACATCATCGCCGCGCGCGAAGTGGTGAACACAATTTACATCGACGACCGGGTGAAGGATTACATCGTCGACATCGTCTGGGCAACGCGGGAGCCGGCCTCCTACAATTTGAAATTGGAGGGCCTGATCCGATATGGCGCATCACCTCGCGCCACGATTTATCTCGCGCTCGCCGCGCGCGCACACGCATTTTTGAATGGGCGCGGATATGTGACGCCACAGGATATCAAGAGCATCGGTCTCGACGTGCTGCGGCATCGCGTCATCGTCAGTTATGAAGCGGAGGCGGAAACGATCACGAGCGAAAATGTGGTGGAGAGAATTTTCGCGGGACTGCCGGTACCGTGAACCGAGGCGTGACCAAGCTGTCATCCCGAGCGAAGTCGAGGGATCCCGTGGTGCAACCAAGAAGCCTTCGATGAGACACCTTCGATGAGACATCAAAACTACTTCGTCTATATCCTAACGAATGGTGATCGTGACACTGTATTGTATATTGGCGTCACGAATAATTTAGAACGGCGAGCGAGCGAGCATTCGCTCGGACGAGGCAGTGCTTTTGCGAAACAGTACAACGCTCACAAGCTCATTTACTTTGAGGCATTTCCTGATCCGGGAAGCGCGATTGCGCGTGAGAAGCAACTGAAGGATTGGAGTCGCGCGAAAAAGGAAGAGTTAATCGCGCGGGCGAATCCAGAATGGCGGGACCTGATGGAAGAGATGCATACCACCAGGGAACTGGGAGGTTCTCGGTGATGCCACGGGATCCCTCGACTTCGCTCCGCTCCGCTCGGGATGACGAAAGCACGCCGCAAACGCCGGCGGACATTCTAAAGAAAATCCGCGCGCTCGAGATCAAGACCAAAGGCCTCGTCCAGACCGTCTTTGCCGGCGACTACCACAGCGTGTTCCGGGGACGCGGAATGAATTTCGATGAGGTGCGCGAGTACCAACCGGGCGACGAGATTCGCGCGATTGACTGGAATGTCACGGCGCGGATGGGCAACGCCTATGTCAAAAAATTCACCGAGGAACGCGAACTGACGGTCATGCTGGTGGTGGACGTGAGCGCTTCGGAAGATTTCGGAAGCGTATCACAATCGAAGCGCGAACTGGCCGCGGAAGTAGCCTGCCTTCTCGCGTTCAGTGCCATCCGCAATAACGATAAGGTCGGTTTGATTCTATTTAGCGATCGCGTGGAGATTTTCATTCCCCCAAAAAAAGGCCGGTCCCACATCCTGCGGCTCATTCGCGAAATCCTTTTTTTCGAACCGGAAGGCCGCGGGACTGATCCGGCCCTCGTCCTTGATTATTTGAACAAGATCATAACGCGGCGGGCGGTCGTCTTCTTCATCTCGGATTTCCAAACCGATGATTTCTCGCGCTCTCTTTCGGTCAGCGGCCGCCGCCACGACGTAATCGCCATTCACATTCAGGACGAACGCGAACGGAGCCTGCCGAATATCGGGATGATTACTCTGGAAGATGCCGAAAGCGGCGAACAATTTGAAATCAACACCGGAGATCGCACGACCCGGACGTTTTTCACGGAGCTGTCTGAGGCCAACCAAAGCGAACTCTCGCGCACGTTGCGCCGTTGCAATATCGACGCGATTTCCCTCCGCACCGGCGACGATTATCTCCCCGCCCTACGCTCTTTCTTCAAACAGCGTGAGCGTCGTCTCGCCATTCGATGAAACGCCATGCAGCTTTTTCTTGCCGAAGAATTTCATGATATTGCGCCACCAGTCGACTATTCGCTCCTGCCGACGTGGGTGGTTTTTTGCGCTGCTTTCGTTGTCCTCGCGCTCATCGGGTTGATCGTCTGGCTGATCGCCCGCCGTCCGAAAAAAGCTCCGCCACAAAAATCAGCTCGTGAGCAGGCGCTCGAACGTCTGGCG
Source organism: uncultured Verrucomicrobiae bacterium (assembly GCA_963737545.1). Lineage (GTDB taxonomy): Bacteria > Verrucomicrobiota > Verrucomicrobiia > Chthoniobacterales > UBA10450 > CAVTTH01. Next base: position 168,876 of record CAVTTH010000004.1, read on the forward strand.
CGAATCGAGAATGAAATTGAAACGGTCAGCCCATATCAGTTCAGCATTCGGGTTTCCGACATTCTGCGGCGTTACGTGACCGAGCAACACGATCTCCCGGTAACGAGACAGACCTCGGTCGAGTTTCTTACCGGACTAACGAGTGCGTCCCCGTTTTCTGAAGATGATAAATCGCTCCTGGCCGATTTCCTGAATCGTTGCGACTTGATCAAGTTCGCGCGCTATGAAGCCACAACCGAAGACAGCCGGCTTTTGCTCGAAGAGGCGACGCGCTTTGTGAAAGGAGGCCAACAGCTTGCAACTGCCTGATTGGTGGCCTCACGATTCCGCGCTCACATTTGGGCATCCGTGGCTGCTGCTTTTGCTGCTGGCGATTCCGTTGATCGCCTATTTGCGCGGACAACGTGGACCCGCCCCGGCCCTCGTCTTTTCTTCAACCAGGGTCTTGCGAGGCCTCGGACGACAAAGCGCCGCGCGGGCCGGGAAAATTCTGCGGAGTTTGCTCTTTCTTAGCCTCGCTATTCTGACGATCGCTCTGGCCCGGCCTCAGCTCGGGAAGAGCCTGACCAAGATTGAAGCGAGCGGAATCGACATCATGGTCGTACTCGATGTTTCGACATCGATGCTGACGAAAGATTTCACGATCGGCGGCGATTCCGCGACACGAATCGATGCAATCCGCGAAGTGACCCGCAAATTCATCGAAGGGCGCCCGAACGACCGCATCGGTCTGATCGCCTTCGCCGGAAGACCATATGTCGTTAGTCCAATGACACTCGATCATGATTGGCTCATGCAAAATCTCGAACGGGTACGGACGGGATTGGTCGAAGACGGAACCGCGATCGGATCAGCCATGGCTGCGGCAGCGAATCGACTAAACGACAAGCATTCCAAAAGCCGGGCCATCGTCCTGTTGACCGATGGAGAAAATAACGCCGGAAAGATTCCGCCGAACACGGCGGCGGAGGCGATCAAGGCGTTGGGGATTCGGCTGTATGCAGTCGGCGCCGGAATCAACGGAATTGCGCCCGCGCCGGTTTTCGACCGGTCAGGGCGTCCCCTCACCGACGTGCTCGGTCACATCCTCTACCAGAATCAGCGAGTGCAGTTTAACGATGCCGGCTTGAAAGAGGTCGCGAAGATCGCGGGCGGCCAGTTCTTTCGCGCGACCGATACGGAATCTCTCGAAGAAATTTATCGCGACATCGACAAGATGGAAAAATCGACTGTGGCCGTAAGCAAGTATCAACAATACCGTGACCTGTTTCCGGTCTGCATCATGGCCGGCTGCGGCTTGCTTCTCGCGCAGATTCTCTTGTCCGAGACAATCTGGAAAAAATTGCCATGAACACTCTGACGTTTGGGGTACCAGAGTGGTTCTGGGCGCTAATTGCCCTGCCGATTCTCGCGCTGCTCTTTTGGCGTGCGGAGCGGAGAGGAACAAGGCGCATTCAGGAATTTGTTTCCGGGCGCCTGCTACCGCGGCTCGCCGGTACCGTCAATCGCTTTCGCCGCTGGATGAAATTTGCCCTGCTCCTCTGCGCGCTCGCGTTCGCCATCGCAGCTCTTGCGCAACCGCGCCGGGGTTACACCTACGACGACACGAAACGAAAGGGACTCGATCTGATTCTGGCGGTTGATACTTCGCGAAGCATGCTATCAAACGATCTCCAACCCAATCGACTTGAGCGAGTCAAGCTTGCCGCGCAAGACCTGGTTAACGAACTTCAAGGAGATCGGGTTGGGCTCATCGCCTTTGCCGGCCGCGCATTTTTGCAGGCGCCGTTAACCATCGATTACGGGGCCGCGGTGGAAGCGATTAACGATCTGGACACGAATACAATTCCTGAAGGCGGGACGAATATCTCCGAAGCGATTTCTCTTGCTGCGAGTACTTATGGGAAAAGCGCGGTCGGCAATCGAGCGTTGATCATCTTTACCGACGGAGAGGAACTAAGCGGCGACGCCATCCGCAGCGCAAAAGCGGCCGCTGATGCCGGCGTTCGTATTTTTACCGTCGGTGTTGGCACACCGGAGGGGTCGTTGATTCCGATCAGCGGCGAGAACGGCGGGACCGCGTTTGTCAAAGACAGCAATGGGCAGGTAGTGAAATCGAAACTCGATGAAACGCGCCTGCGCGAAATCGCGGAAGCGACCGGCGGCATTTATCTCCGATTGGGAAACGGCCCGGGGACAATGAAACAATTGATTACTCAGGGGCTGCTCAAGATGAAGGCTGGGGAGATCGATGCGCGCCTGGCGCGTCGCCCAATTGAACGTTACGAATGGCCGCTCGGCGCCGCGCTCGTCGCGCTCGTAGCTTCGATCTTAATTAGCGACAGGAAACGTGCGCGCGCGAAAGTGTCTTCCGTAGCGGCGATCTCCGATCGCCGAATTGCCGCGAACCACGGCGACGGTCAGAGACCGCCGCTACAGCCGAGCCGCGTTGTTGTTGCCGTCGGAATTTTTTTCGTTGCGGCGTCTGCCGCGCACGGAAGCGCTCCGGGATTGGATTCCTACCGGCAGGAAAAGTTCCAGGACGCATATCAGGAGTTTCAAGAAACGCTGAAAGAGCATCCGCGAACAAAAGCATCCGATAAGATCCAGTTCGATTCAGGCGCGGCCGCCTACAAGATGAAGGATTACAACAAGGCGCTCGAATCGTTTAGCCAGGCGTTGCTTTCGCGAGACACGGGCCTCCAGAGCAACAGTCATTACAACCTGGGTAACACGCTTTATCAGCGAGGTGACGGGCAAAAGGCCGATGATAAGAAACTGACAGACTGGACTAACGCTCTGCAGCATTACGACGAAACGCTCAAGCTCGATCCACAAAACAAAGAAGCGAAAGAAAATCGTGAGTTCGTTCAGAGAAAAATCGATGAGCTAAAGAAGAAACGGGAGCAACAGCCGACACCTACGCCCTCACCCTCACCGAAATCGGACAAGAACGAGAAAAAACAAGACAAGCAGGACGAGCAGCAAAAGGATCAGCAGAAGCAGTCGTCGGATCAGAATCAGAAGCAGGATCAAAAGGATCAACAAAAGGAGAATCAGGGCAGCGGCGACCAACAAAAACCCGAGAACAAAAAAGAGAATCAGGAAGGAAAAAACGAGAGCAAGGATTCCGGCAAAAATAGAGAGGAACAATCAAAGCCCGGCGAAAGCCCCTCCCCTTCGCCTGGTGAAAGTCCGTCGCCCTCCCCCGGGGAGACGCCTTCTTCCTCGTCGGGAGAGAGCCCCTCTCCTTCGCCTCCCGAAAGGTCGGGCGAGAATTCCGATCAAACGAAAGAGCAATCGTCGCCGGGAGAATCTCCCAGCTCGAGCGATCGCGCCGGATCGTCGCCAACGCCGTCGCCGGGCGAAGGAAGCGGCGCGGGAGCAGGCGAAAGCCCGGCCCCATCGCCCGCGGAGTCTCCATCGAAAAAGCCTTCCGGCGAAGTAAAAGGCGCCAACGGCGAGAGTCCACAGGAATCACCCGAGCCCGCGGCCCAAGCGGAGGAAGGAAAAGAGGGTGAGATGAGCGAGAAACAAGCGGAGCGTCTCTTGCAATCGATGAAAGACGAAGAACAGCGCGTGCAACTTGATGAACGCAAAGCCGTGCGTCCTGTCTATAAGGACTGGTAGACTGTGCGCGCGAACAACGACCGATGAAGGATCAATTTAAAGCCCGGCCAAGAGGTGATCGCCGCCGCTTTGCACGCACGCTCACCATCATTGCGATCACCGGTTTCTTCCTCGTGCAGAATGCGTTCGGGGAAAATCCCAGCGTCACAGCGGTTTTGACGAGTTCCGAAACTATTGTTGGCCGGCCGGTGCAGTTGCAGATCAAGGTCACGGGTTCCTCGAGGGCAACTGTGCCAAACATGATTGCAATCGACGGGCTGGACATTCGCTCCAGTGGCACCTCGAGCGAATTTCAGATGAACGGGTTTAGCACGAGTTCCAGCGTCGTTTATCAGTACACGATCATGCCGGAGAAGACCGGTACCTTTAAGATTCCGCCGCAAACCATCAACGTCGGCGGGACCACCCTTCACACCCCTGAACTCGTGCTCAATGTTGGTGCTTCATCGAGCCGAACCACGCGATCAGGAGGCGGATCACAATCGATCGACCAACGGCAGATCGCCTTCGCTGAACTAATCGTGCCGAAGAAAAGCGCCTATGTCGGCGAAATGATCCCGGTTGAAATCCGCCTCGGGGTAAACGCGCGCACTCGTGCAAATCTAACCAAGCCGCCCGAAATCACCGGTCAGGGATTTACCACGCAAAAACTCTCGGAGCCGCAGCAGACTCTGGAAACAATCGGCGGACGACCGTACCAAATATTGGTCTACAAGACCGCGATCGCCGCGGCTCGCACCGGTCAATTCACGGTTGGTCCGGTCGAGTTTGAGGCGGTCGCTTTGGTTCCGCGCAAGCCCAGCAGTAGCGGCCGTTCGCCCCTCGATCTTTTCAATATGAACGATCCATTTTCTGATCCGTTTTTTACGGACCCCTTCGGAGGCGTGATGGAACAGCGCGAGATAAAAATAAAGAGCGAGGCCGCCACTCTGGAGGTCAAGGGGTTGCCACCGAACGCTCCGGCTGAGTTCTCCGGCGCAGTCGGCATCTTCAATATGGCAACCGATGTGAAGCCGAAGTCGGCACAAGTGGGCGATCCGTTAACCGTCACGACAACCATCACCGGCCGGGGCAATTTCGACCGCGTTAACGCCCCGGCTTTGTCCGATGAACGCGGGTGGCACAAGTATCCGCCCTCCTCCAAGTTCACGAAAAATGACGACGTCGGGATCAGTGGCGAGAAATCGTTTGAAATGGTCTTGACGCCTAACGAGCGAAAGGAGCAAGTGCCGCCTCTTGTCTTCTCCTACTTCGATCCGGTGAAGGAGAATTACGTGACGCTGAAGAGCGATGCGATTTCTGTCCGGATTGAGGGAGGACCGGCTGTGGCAGCGGCCACTGCGGCAACACCGGCCATTCCGTCGGCCAAGCCCTCTGCCCCGCCAGCTCCGGCGCCAAAGTCACAAGACATTCTTTATCAAATCGGAGAATGGCCGGGCGAAGTTCAATCGTTTGCGCCGGTCTACGAAAATCGGAATTTCTGGCTCGCGCAGCTCGTGCCGCTCCTCGCGCTGCTCGGCTTCGCCGGCTGGAAATGGCGGGGGGCGCGACGCGGTGATCGCGTTGCTCAACGCCTCGCAAGATTGAATCAGGAAGCGTCCGAATTAGAACGAGGCCTGCGGCGAGGGAGCGCATCACCGCAGGAGTATTTCGCGCAAGCCGCCCGCACGGTGCAGGTCAAGACCGCGCTGGCGAAAAATGTCGAGCCAGGCAGCGTGGATGCGGAAAGTGCCGCGAAAGCTTTTCAACTCGATGAATCCATGCGGGCGCGGATGCGCGAGCTATTCCAGCGAAGCGACGAAGCGCGTTACAGTGGAAGTCAAAATGGCGACATTGCGGTCTCGGACGAGCAACGGCACGAAGTGATGGAATTGATCGAGGCCCTGCGTAGATGAAGAAACTCGGGCTTGCCGCTCTCTTAATAATAGCAAATGCGTTCCTCGCAGCGTCATCCGCGCGGGCAGCAGGCGACGATGCTTCGGGGTTCGCAAAGGCCAACCAGGATTACGCGGCAGGCCATTTTCAACAAGCGATCGACGGCTACGAGAGTTTGGTCCGGGCGAAACAATGGAATGCCGTTCTTTTTTACGATCTGGGCAACGCCTGGTTTCGAGTGGGTGATCGGGGACGCGCCATTCTCCAATATGAACGCGCGCTGGCTCTTGATCGGCGGCATCCCGAAGCCCAGGCTAATCTCCGCCTTGTCCGCGATGAATCTCGCGCACTCGAGTTGCCCAGAACACTGGCGGATCGCTATCTCGACTTCGCAACTTCAGGACAGTATGCGTGGGTCGCCGCGATTTCATTTTGGATCGCGATCTTCGCGCTGGCCGTGTGGCTTTTGAATGCCCGTCGCTCAACCTCGACTCTGGCAGTTCTGGCAATCGCGCTGCTCGTCTGCGGCGGGGCAGTGGCGGCAGTTTATACGATTGAGAATGGACCCGACGGCCGGGGCGTCGCAATTGTCACCGGCAAGAATATCGAAGCACGGCTCGCGACAGCCGATAACGCCGGTGCCGTGCTGGCTCTGCCCCCAGGCAGCGAAGTGCGAGTCTTAAGCGAACGCGGTGAGTGGCTTTACGCATCGCTTCCAAATAGTCTAAGCGGGTGGCTCCCGGCGAAGAGTGTCGAGTTGGTGCGTCTGTAGACACCACGGTCGGCCACTGCAAGAAGGCGGTACCTGCGCGGCGTGCCGTCAGCCACTCCAGAGTTGAGAAGCGGGGAAATGCCAACATCTTGACGGCGTATGAACGCGGAGATGGACATTGGGACGAACAAAAAGGCGTTTCAGATTAATCTGGATGCGAAAAAGTATGGGACGTTCGCCGAGATCGGTGCAGGCCAGGAAGTGGCTCGCCATTTTTTCTTTGTCGGAGGCGCCTCGGGAACTGTCGCAAAAACAATGTCCGCCTACGACATGCGTTTTAGCGATGCGATTTACGGACCGACCGATCGCTACGTCAGTCGCAAACGGTTATACACCATGCTCGATCACGAATATCGATTGTTGATCGAGCGATTGAACGACAAACTCGGGGACGAACGGACGTTTTTTGTTTTCGCCGACACCGTGGCGGCGCGCAGCTTTAAGGAGCACAACGAATCTCACGGCTGGCTCGGGGTTCGTTTTCAGACAAGCCCGCGTTCGGAACCGAGCGAGATCATCATCCACGTTCGCATGCTCGACGAAGCGAATGTCGCCCAGCAGGAAGCCCTGGGAGTGATCGGTGTGAATTTACTTTACGGGGCGTTTTATTATCAGGAGCCGGCGAAATTGATCTCGTCGCTACAGGAGAATCTCGCGCCGGGCCGGCTTCAGGTGGACATGATCAAATTCTCCGGACCGGGATTTGAAAAAGTGGACAACCGATTGATGAGTTTGCAATTGGTTAGCCAGGGGCTGACCACGACTGTCATGTTCACCGCCGACGGTGAGAACGTGCAACCAGCCGAAGTCCTCTACAAGTACGCGATCCTGGTGGAACGGGGCAGCTTTCGCCCGGTCACCTATGCCACGAACGACATGCTCGATGGCGCACGAAGGGAATTTCTCAAGCGTTCGGGTTCTTCGGAGAAAGACTTGGTTGTCTTGATGGAGATGACCCTGGAAAATCTGCTTTCCGAAGGTGAACTCAACCACGCGGATTTTCTGGCGCGCGTGGATATTTTAGGCGCGCTCGGCCGCACCGTCTTGATCTCGAAGTTTGGGGAATATTATCGGCTCGGGGCTTACCTCACTCGCTACACTAATCGGATGATCGGTCTAGTCATGGGCGTCCCGAGCCTGCTGGAAATTTTCGACGAAAAATATTATCTCAATCTGGAAGGCGGAATTCTCGAGGCTCTCGGCCGCATGTTCAAAGGCGGGCTGAAATTGTTTGTCTATCCGATGGTCGATGAAAAAACGGGCGAAATTCTGACCGCCAAGACGCTGCAAGTGGCGCCCAATCTTCGCTTTCTTTATCGCTACCTGATCGACAATAAATTCATTGAAGAAATTACCGATTACAATGCGGCCTATCTCCGCATTCATCCGCCAGAAGCGCTGGCGAAGTTGCAGTCCGGTGACCCGGCCTGGGAGAGCATGGTTCCGCCAGAAGTCGTGCGGATAATTAAGGAACGGAAGTTCTTCGGTTACCGCCCGGCGGCGGCGGCCTGAATCGGCGCTCAGCTACCTGAGCCCCATCCGCGCAAGGGACTTGCAGGGAGAAAACCGCGCTTCGGGCACGTTTCCCGCTACATCGGAATTTACCGATATGGCGCGCCGCGGGAATTCTGTTATTGGCATCGACCTGGGGAAACACTCGTTCAAGGGATACACCTACAACGCAAAAGCGACTCGCGGTTTGTGCTCACCGGCTTCGCCACCAGAGAGGTCCCGGGCGAGACGTTGACCACCGAGGAACTTTCGCAACAGATTAAACTTTTGCTCCGCGAACTCGGCGGCGGCGCGAAGAATTGCGCGTTGGCGGTTTCTGACCCGGAAGCGTTGCTACGAATCATAGAGCAGCCGAATACCCCGGTGGACTTGCTTCGAAACGCCCTGCGATTGAACGGTCTCGCCGTCCTCAATCAGGAGTGCAAGGATTTCGTTCTCGATTGTGCCCCCGTCGTTGCGAGCAGCGCTCCTGGAGAGAATGTCAACGGCGCTGGGGCTGACGGCGGATCGGGAAACATTGCGATCCAAAGCGGAGTAATGGTCAAAACCAAGTATCTCGTCGCAGGCTTGCTGCGTCCGTTGGTCAAACAAATATCCGAAGCAGTAAACAAGACGCGTGTTTCTGCGGATATCTTGCAGCTTGCCCCAGTCTGTTCGTTCAATGCCTTCGAACTGGCCTATCCTGAAATTTTCGCCGAGGACGCCTTCCTCCTCCTCGACATGGGCCATTTGCAAAGCACTGTCCTCATCGGGAACAAGAAAGAATTGGTCCTTGTTCGCAGCATCGATTACGGCGGCAAGTTCCTCACCCAAATGTTGACCGCCGATGGCGCGCTCGACGCCAGGGCCGCCCACCTCCTGATTCAAGAGGGCGACGCGGGCATCGCGGAAATTTGCCGCGGCTCACTTGCCCGTCTGGCCACGGAAGTGCGCAACTCGATCGGGTTCTTTGAAGGACAGCGCGAGGAGAGCATCAACAAGATCTTTGTTTCGGGAGGCCTGGCCCGGGCCGAGATCATTCTCCAAACTTTGAGCGACGAACTGGGACTTCCCTGCGAAATCTGGGACCCACTCGAAACTTGCGAGGTCGCGCTACCCCCGGCGAAGCGCCAGGAATTACCGCATCAGTTCGTCTCGCTCAACGTCGCCTGCGGCGCAGCCTTTGAATACCTGAGAACCTAACCAGACATGGCATTGACTCTCAACCTCCTGCATGAGGAGATTTTAGAACAGAGGCAACGGCAACGCGATCCTCTGAAGATCGGCATGATGGTCATCGGGGCACTCGCCGCCGTACTTTTCGTTTACTATCTTTGGAACGCTTACCGAACACTCGAGGTCAAGAGTCGATTGAGCGCCGTCCAGCACGAGTGGACGAAGATAGAACCAGCAGTAACCGCGGCGAAGAAACGTTCCGTGGAGTTGACTCAAATCATCAATACTACACGGGTTCTCGATGGGTTTATCGACAGCCGCTTCTACTGGGCACCGTTCTTGGAGAGCCTTTCGCGTTGTGTCGCCCCGAATACGCAGCTGACCAGTGTCGAGGGCTCGGTGACTGCTGAAAAGAAAGTTGTAACGGTAATCGTAGAAGGTGTGGCAGCCGGCCGTGAGCCGCGGGCCGATGCCGAGGACCTTCGTCAACTTCTGCTCGAACAACTCTCCCGGCGCTACAGCGACGTGAAGGTTGAGTTCAAGACACTCGAGGATCTCGACACCATTGTGGCGGTCGGCGGAAACAGCATGGCCATGTCACGTTACGTTCTCAATGTGAGCTTCAATCCGGCGAGCGCGGCCGCAAGAGCCGCTGCTGCTTCACCCACCCCCAGAGCCACCAGACGATGAAATCGATTACGCTGACCAAGGATCAAATTCAGAAACTCTCGCTCAGCGCGATGGGCTTTGTCGCCGTGCTCTACATCTACTTCAGTTTCTTCCTCGGCCCTCTCAACCGGAGTCGCGCATCGATGCAGGGAAAGATCAATGATCTGCAAGCGAAGCTGGCCTCTTCCAAAAGCGATTTAAGCAAAGCCTCGACTCTCGATCGACAGGCCAGTGCAGCGACCACCCGCTTTGCTGCGCTGAAAGCGATGACCCCGGAAGGAGCGCCGATCGCCTGGTTTCCGCCGCGGATCAAGACATTCTTCGCCAACCAGCGCATCGACAAAGCGGTCGCGCGCCTCGACAACAACATCGAGTTCAAAGAGCCCGAGCTGGCCGCGTGGGCCAAGTACAACTGGTTTGTTGATCTGCCTCAGGTCGATTTCGCCGCATTGGGTACAGCGATCGCGGAACTGGAGAACACCGAGCCGCTCTTGTCGATTATGCGATTAAGCATTCACGCAGTTCCGGAAGATCCGCAATTCCAACAAGTCAACTTCTCCGCTGCAACCGTTATCGAAAAACGATGAAGACACTTCCTCTTTCCCTCCTGTTCCTTCTCGCGGCTCTCAGTGCGGTTGGCGCGGCCGATACTCCGCCGGCGATTCGTGCAAAAACGGAATCGAACTTTGATCTCGAAAGCGATAGCCGCAATCCTTTCTGGCCGATCGGCTGGAAACCCGTGGCCAAGGTGAAGGAGAGCACCGAGCGCGCCGGACCCAACATCCTGCCCGCCGCGTTTGCCGTTACCTCCATCATGCTCGACCCCGGTGCGCATTTCGCGATCATCAATGGCAAGACCATGACGGAAGGACAGCAGTTCGGATTGCAGCTCGGCAATCAAACCTACCAGCTCACAGTCAAATCGATTGAAGATGGTCAGGTCATCCTGATGCGACGAGATCAGGAAATCATCGTACCTTTGCGGCGCAAATAGCGGCGATCACTTTCCTGTCGCCGTGGACAGTGCACCGACGATTCGAAAGGCGATCAGTGTCCGTCGTTAATCTGGAGATCGGGGTTACTGATCGCGGTCAATCTCCAATTCCACGGTTTGCCAGAATCCCGGCGCCACCGCAATGCAAAAGGCGTTCCCAACGAATTAATACGCTCCTTAATCAAGGCCATCGCTTCGCCCTCTTCTCCATCCACCTTGATCATCGCCGTCCAAAACCCATCGCCACCGTGTTCGCGGACCTGTGAATTGAGCGACGTTATCTTCAGGTCACGGGTGTAGCGAGAAACCTCCCGAAGGCGCATGAGAAACTGTTCGCGATCGTCGCCCCACGTATCCCTGAAATCAGTTCCGATAAATTCTGGCAACGCCGCCCAATTTCTATTCTGAATCTGAGCGATGAAATGCGCGCTGTGCAGTTGGATCTGACGCTCCGGCTGCCAGAGCCAGGCGAGATACATCCCGAGAATAAGAGCGCAAAGAGCGCCCGTCACGAAACCGCCTCGGAAATTGGAGCGCATCGGGAAATCCTACCCACACTTGATGCGATCGCCATTCCTTGCGCCGATCAGATGCTTTTCGGACTGGATTCGGGTAGGTTCCTCGAAATGATCTACCGACCGGCTGTGGCGGGTATTATCCAGAGTGGTGACGGGCGGATCTTGATCTGCGAAAGATTGGATATCCCCGGTGCATGGCAATTCCCGCAGGGAGGAATCGAGCCTAACGAGTCCAGGAAAGAAGCTCTCGCGCGCGAATTGCTGGAGGAACTCTCCCTTCCTCCTCATGCCTACCGCATCATCAAATCGAAAGGGCCCTACCGATACAAATTCCCGGCCGGTCAGACCAAGCGCGGATTTCATGGTCAGGCCCATCATTATTTCCTGGTTCGGCTACTTGATTCAAACACCTGCGTGGACGTAAAGAGCAGCCACCCGGAGTTTCGAGCAATTTGTTGGATTGAGCCTGCCGACTTCCGACTCGCCTGGTTGCCGCCAATGAAGCGCGGCGCCTATCGGCAAGTCCTCCGCGATTTCTTTAACGTAAGACTCGACGATCAGAATATTGCGGTTGACGCCCGGCCTTTGAAGGGGCATGAAGCGTGCTGATTCTAATTTGTCCACCTTTATGCTGACTGTTGGTTCTTTCGCGATCGCGTTTTTTGCAATCCTGGGATGCGTTTGGTTTGCTTGTTTGAACGACAGTGATCAGATGTAGAAGGTTAGCCTATGCTCGATCATGAGGATCTAAAGTGGATCGCCACTACTTCGACCGAGCTGAACGCGATGCTCCAGCAGATCGCGCGCTACTCTGATCTCGCGCGACAGCACAAAGGAGAGCACAACTACGTCGATTTGCTCGGTGGGCGCGTCGAAGCCGCTGCAAAAACCGCACAAGCGCTTTTCGACCGCGTCACATCGAAGATCCTCGCGGAGCCCGGCACCAAGACGGGTTCGACGCCAGAAGCATCGCGCACGCCTGCATTTACTGTCGTTCGACCGGCGGATTCCGCCGGCGAAAGGTCTCAGGGAACCGCTTCCAAACCTGCGGCGTCAAAAGCGTCCTCCATTTCCACTCCAACCGCAGTGGATTCAGGCGAATCTCGGTCCGTCCCGGCAGCGTCCAAAATCCTGAATCCTGGTGGAAGCAAAGAACTGATCCTGCTGGTCGATGACGAGGTTACAATCGCCGAACTCGGGTCGGAGATGCTTACAGAAGAAGGTTACAAAGTCATCGTCGCGCCTGATGGATTCGAGGCACTAAGGATTTACAAGGAGATCGGCAACCAGATCGGCCTGGTCATTCTGGACTTCTTTCTCCCGGTGATGGATGGCGATGCAGTCTTCGACGAACTCCGCGCCCTCAATCCGCAAATCGATGTCGTGTTGAGCAGCGGGTTCGCCGAACAAGGCAAGCTCGGCGCGATGCTCGCGCTGGGCTTGCGGGGTTTCATACCAAAACCTTATACGCGGGAGAAATTGCTCGCGCAGGTGCGTTCCACGCTCGACACTCCGCGACAGGGAGCGCGCTAGAGGAGATCAAAACCGGACGGCAGCGTTCAGCAAACGCGGTGCGTCAATAAGTAGTCGGGCTCAACCCGAGGCACTTGCTTCGTCGCCCAGTCCAGCCTGGTCGCCTTTGCGTCCGGACAAAACACCGCTGCTGGCATCAATTTAGCTCTACCTAAAGAGGACGCCCATGGCCCGAATTGACGCATTCTTCAAACTGATGGCCGAGCAGAAGGCCTCCGACCTTCATCTTTCCTCCGGAAACCCGCCAATGCTCCGGATCAACGGTGATCTGGTTCGCGTCGATTTCCCAGCGATGGCAAATGACGACCTCAAAGCGATGGTCTATGAGATCGCGCCAGAAGGGAAGATCAAAGTCTTCGAAGAAACCTCCGACGTCGATTTCGGCTACGAGGTTCCCGGTGACGCGCGTTATCGCGCAAATTTCTTTCAGCAAAAAGCCGGCATCTCCGCGGTCTTCCGCCTGATTCCCTCCAATGTGCTAACCGTCGATGAACTGGGTCTGCCGCCCGTCTTGAAAAAATTTCCGCTGTTAAAAAAGGGCCTCATTCTCGTAACCGGTCCCACTGGTTCCGGCAAATCCACCACGCTCGCGGCCATGATGGATTACGCGAATTTGATGCGGCACGACCACATCATCACGGTCGAGGACCCGATCGAGTTTGTGCACCGCAGTCAAAACTGCCTCGTCCAGCACCGCGAAGTCGGGATGCACACGCGTTCTTTCGCCGCCGCCCTGCGCGGCGCTCTCCGTGAGGATCCGGACGTTCTGCTCGTCGGTGAAATGCGCGACCTCGAAACGATCGAACTCGCCCTCACCGCGGCTGCGACCGGTCACCTCGTTTTCGGAACGTTGCACACCTCGAGCGCCTCAAAAGCCGTCGATCGTGTCATTGATATCTTTCCCGCCAATCAGCAAAACCAAATTCGCGCCACGCTCGCGGAATCGCTCAAGGGCGTGATTGCACAAAATCTTTTCAAACGCATCGACAAACCGGGCCGGCTCGCTGCGCTCGAAATCCTCGTCGTCGATACCGCGATCGCGAACCTCGTGCGTGAGGCGAAGACACACCAGATCCCCGGCATGATTCAGGTCGGGAAGAAAAAGGGGAATCAGCCGCTCGACGACGCGATCATGGAGCATCTGCGCCAGGCCCGCATCTCGCCCGAAGAAGCTTACGATAAGTGCGCTGATAAGAAGAAGTTTCGGCCGTTTCTGAAGACGCCGCCCCCGGACGAGGACTAAGAAGCAAGGATATCCCATCATGCGCATTCCGGAATTAGAAAAAATTCTTTCGGCGATGCTCGCCACTTACAATGGCATCTCCGATCTAAACATGTCGGTAGGCCGTCCGCTCCAGGTGGAAGACTTCGGCGACCTAAAACCGGTCACGCTCGATCCGCCGATCGAACGTCTCACTCCCTACCAAACCGAGCAGATCGCGCTTGCCCTCATGCAAGGCAACCGCCGCCTGATGTATGACTTTCTCACCACCGGATCGTGTGATTGCAGTTATGCGCTGAACGAGGAAGCGCGCTTTCGCGTTAATATTTTCCGGCAGCAGGGTCATTTCTCGATCGTGATGCGGAAATTGCAGGCTCAAATTCCGACAATCAAGGATCTGGATCTGCCGCCGATATTTGAGGAAATCGCCAAGGAGAAAACCGGCCTGGTCCTTGTCACCGGCGCGACCGGAAGCGGCAAAACCACCACGCTGGCAGCCCTGCTCAACGAGATCAACAGCAAGCAAGCCGTGCATGTGGTGACGCTGGAAGATCCGATTGAGTTTGTGCACACGTCGCAGCTGGCCACCTTTAACCAGCGGGAACTCGGCCACGACTTTAACAACTATCCGAACGGTCTGCGAGCGGCGTTGCGCCAGGCTCCAAAGATCATTCTGGTCGGTGAAATGCGCGATCGCGCAACCGTGGAAATCGCTCTCATGGCGGCGGAAACCGGGCACCTTGTTCTGAGCACGCTGCACACAGTTGATGCCGGCCAGACCATCAACCGAATCCTTGGCCTCTTTTCTCTGGGGGAAGAACAACAGATCCGGGTGCGCCTGGCCGACACCTTGCGTTACGTCGTGAGCCAGCGGCTCGCGCCACGGAATGGCGGCGGGCGACAGCTCATCACTGAAATCATGGGCCATAATCTGCGCACGATCGAAACGGTTGCTTTGGGCGAAGGCGAACACCGCTCGTTCTACGAAATCATTGAAGCGAGCGAAACGTTTGGATGGATGACGTTCGATCAATCCATCATGCGCGCCTACGAAGCCGATTTGATCACCGATGAGACGGCAAAACTGTTTGCCACCAAACGCGCCAAAGTCACGCGAGCGATCGATCTGATCCAAAAAATGCGCGGACTCGACAGCGACCTCGACTCTGGACTGCGCATGGATATTCCCGCGAACGTTTTCCGCTAAAAACCATGGATCCCGGGACAGAAACGTTTTTCGATTTGGGCGACAACACGGCGCTGGTGTGCGTGGATCATCAGCAGTACCAGAAGCTCATTGTTCCGCAACTAATCGACATGACGTACAAAGTGCACCTCGGTCTCTTCGAGGAAGATGTGCTCCTCAAGCTGAAGACATACGCCTATAATGTAGTCATCGTTTACGAGAATTTTAAAGGCTCCACCCTGCAGACAAATCCGATCCTCGCTGAGCTTGCCTCGCGCCCGGGCGTTGATCGGCGCGATCATTTTGTCGTCCTCCTCAGCCATCGTTTCGCAACGAACGACGCCATGAGTGCATGGGCGCAAAGCGTTGACCAAATCGTGAACATCGCCGACCTGGCAAACTTCAAGCCGGTCTTGCGACGCGGCGTCGCCCAGCACGCCGAGCAGTATCATCCGTTTCAGGAAACATTGAAAGCAGTGCAGACCCTCTAGGGAGCGCGCTGACAGGTCGAGCAAACTCCGGCGCCTCACCGGTGATCTAAAATCGGTCGCGATTTGGACGCACAGCGGGTTTCAATTTGCAATCGAAAACTGTCGCCGCGCGAAATTATTTTCCCGCAACATTCTTGAACGTTGGTTGCGATCTGAACGCGACGGAATATCATGGAGCATCACTTTATGAAGCTCGTTCATTGGGTGCGGTTTACCTGGGATTTGGCGAAGCTTCCTCCATTGACCTGCAAATTGCCGCAGCATTATCAGATCGCGCCCGCGACGCGGGAAGAAGAAAACGAGCTGCGTCAGGTCATCTCTCGCTCGTTCGTTCTGGACGCGACTTGGAATCCTGCAATGCAACAAGTGATGCAGATGATTGAAAGCTGGCTGGACGAGGCGTTCGCCACGCCGTCGACCATTTTTCTGGCTCTCCGCCACGGATTGCGGATCATCGGCGTGTCCGTTCTGTTACCGTTTCCGTCGGGGGAAAACCATCTCACGCCGGGGCCGTGTGTCCTCGTCGAATACCGAAATCGCGGGTTCGGGACAAGTCTGCTCGAACATTCATTGCAGGCACTCCGAGAGGCAGGCGTGTCACGCGCAAGCACAATTTCCAAGGAGAACGCGCCGGTCGCCCGGTTTCTCTATCCGAAGTTTAGCGGTGTCCTCGCGCCGAACGATCACACGCCGTTGCTAGCGGCCTAGGAGACCGGGCTGTTCGGCGCGCACTTGCGCGTCGCCATCACTGAACGGAGAATCTCGGGGTGGAATTGGCCACGCGAGGGAAGCAGGGAAGTGACGCAACATCTGATGAGGACCGGAGCTGTGCGTTCCCCTCACGACGCAGGGTGAAAAATCGGCGTGGCTTTGCGACACTTTGCATTTTTAGTCTGTTCTTATTGACGATTCAACGAGCGGCTGCGCTTCCTCGGACGACGATGGGCGAGCAGCTCAATGGCTCAGCGTTGGTTCCGAGTAATCAAACGATCACGCCGATCGGACGAGTGGAACAGGTCGAGGGCTCGCGCGTAAAAGATGTTGAGTTGTCGCCCGACGGAAAGACACTCGCGGTGCTTACGCAGAATCGGCTGCTTCTTTACTCGACGGGCGGCGCCCTGATCGATCATCTCGCGCTGTCGGCAGGACCACTTGGGCTTGCCTGGACGCCGGACAGCCGAACCCTCTTTGCCTCGGGCGACAAGGGGCAGGTTTATCACGTCGCCGAAACGGGACAGAACAAATGGGGCGCCATCACTTCATTTGTTGTCGACAACTTGAGCGACAAGCCTCTAGCCGACGAGACACCGGCCCCAGGGGAAATGGAAACCGAGTTGCGACCCGACCCAGACTCCCGATATCTCCTCAAGCGTTTTGCAAAGGCATCGCGATTCACAGGGGATCCGCAGGTCACCGGTCTCGCTGTCTCCCCCAATGGCAAGCGTCTCTACATTGCTTTGAGCAAACGCAACGTCGTAACTGTGGTGGACATCGCCAGTGAAAGAGTCGTTGCGACGGTCCCAGTCGGGGTCGCGCCTTTCCGCATTGTTGTATCGCCGGACAGCAAAACGGTAATCGTCGCCAATCGTGGTGGACGGCATCCAAACGAGAGAGAGCGTGTGGCGACTTCCGCGGGAACGGCGTTACGGGTGGATCCGGCTACCGACGCAGCTTTGCGCGGCAGCCTTTCTTTCATCAACGCGGCCACTTTCGCGACAATCGAAATGGACGAAGGACGACAGCCTACGGGAATGGTGGTTGCTCACGACGGCACCACTCTGTACGTCGCCAACTCGGATGAAGACACCGTGACAACAGTTGACGTCGAGACTCACCGCGTCCGGCAAAGTCTGACCTTGCAGCCCGCGCAGGATGCTGGACTGGGACAACTGCCAACCGATCTGGCCCTGGCTGAGGACGGCAAGACACTCTACGTCACCTGCGGCGGCGGCAACGCCGTCGCGGTCGTTTCGCTCCCCGATTTCACATTGAGCGGATTTATCCCGACCGCCTGGTTTCCGATTGGTATTGCCGAGCGCGGCGGGAGCCTGTTCGTGGGAAGCAGCAAGGGAATCGGTTCAAGATCGCGCAGCCGCAAAGTGGAGTTTCCCATCCCCGGCCAAACCGCCATTGTGCATGAAGGCGACTTCCATGTGAACGGGAGCGTCAGCATCGTACAATTTATCACGGATAAGGATCGTGAAGATCTGGCCGCATTGACGAAACAAGTTGCCGAAAACAACCATTGGAACACCCCTGATTTGGGGCCTCGTCCCGGAATGAGCCCGGTTCCCGTGCCTGCCCGTGTCGGAGAGCCTTCAACCTTCAAACACGTCGTCTATATCATTAAGGAAAATCACACTTACGACTTTGACCTCGGCGACATGCCACAGGGAAACGGGGACAAATCTCTCTGCGCGTTTGGCGAGGAAATCACGCCGAACGAACACGCCCTGGCCCGGCAGTTTGTTCTTCTCGATAACACTTACACCAGCGGGACAAACTCGGCTGACGGGCATCAGTGGACAGACTCGGGAATCGCCAACGCTTATGTCGAGCAGAATTATTTTTCCTACGCCCGCGGTTATCCGTTCAATGGAGCCGATCCCCTGGCCTATTCGCCAAACGGGTTCCTCTGGAATGCGGTCATACACGCGGGCAAGAGCGTGCGCGTTTATGGGGAATTTGTGGATCGACCGTGTATTATGACCGGTGCCAAGCAGGTCCGCCCCACGTGGTCCCAACTGTGGACCGATTACAGATCAGGCGCGCACAAGTACAAGATCAACGCGAATACGGACAACGCCACGTTGCGGCCCTGCTTGTGTCCAAACTACGTCGGTTTCCCGCTCGTCGTCTCTGATCAATGGCGGGCCGACCAATTCCTTGCGGAGTTTAGGAATTTCGAGAACAAGAATACGCTTCCCGCGCTTTCGATCTTACTCTTGCCGGCCAATCACACTTCTGGCGCGGTGCCCGGCATGCCAAAACCGCGTGCGGCCGTAGCCGATAACGATCTCGCCCTGGGTCGAATTGTCGAGGCCATCTCGCATTCCCGTTTCTGGCCCGACACGCTGATCCTGGTCGTGGAAGACGATTCGCTTTTTGCGCTCGATCACGTGGACGGGCATCGCATGATCTCGTTTTGCATTTCGCCGTACACGCAGCGGGGAGTCGTCGTTAGCGAACCGTATAATCACACTTCCTTTGTTCGCACGATCGGACTCGTGCTTGGCCTGCCGGCTATGACTCGCTTCGATCGCACGGCCACACCTCTGACCGCGTGCTTTACCGATCATGCGGACCTTCGTCCCTACACACACCTGCCAAATCGTGTTCCTTTGGACGAGATCAATCCCCCGCTTGCTGCCTTGCACGGCGCCACGCGGCAATTGGCCGGAGCCTCGAGTCGTCAGGATTGGTCGGGGCCCGATCGGGCTGATCCAACCGTGGTAGCTCATGCGGCCTGGGCGGAACAGCGACCGCAGGTTCCGTTTCCAAAAAAATATTTTCACCCGGCAAAGGGTGATGACGATGATTGATCCGCAAATACTGAAGCCCAGAATTGGAGAACGCTAAAACGATTGCGGTGATCGGAGGTGGTTCGGCTGGTTTCACGGCCGCACGCACCGCGTCGGAACTCGGCGCCCGCGTTCTGTTTTTCATGGGCGACAACGCCGATCACGCATCGCTTTGCATCAACGCCGGATGCATGCCGTCGAAAGCGCTTTTCGAGCCGATCGATGCGATGCATCATGCGCGACTTCACGGTTGGTTGACGGTCGAACCTCGACGCCCGGACGAATATCTCGCTCAGATCGTGTGTTGGAAGGATCGCGAGATCGCAGCCTTTCAGGATTATCGGGAGAAGGAGATTCGCAACCTGGCGAGCGAGAAGTTCCAAATTATTCGCGCGAACGCCTGTTTCGCGAATCCTCACGAAGTCGAAAGCCACGGTAAGCGTTACCCGTTCGACGCCGCGATTATCGCCAGCGGCTCGGTCACAACAATTCCGCGGATCGAAGGGCTGGATCTCAGCCGGGACGGTCTCTGGACAAGCGACGAGATCCTTCACAACACTCACATTCCGCAGTCGCTTACGGTGATCGGCGCCGGTGCGATCGGCATCGAATTTTCTCTTCGCTACGAGCGCCTCGGCTGCAAAGTCACGCTCCTCTCGAAGTCGCCGATATTGCATCGCTATCCACAGAGATTCGGCGAACGCCTTGCTTTCATTTATGAAAAAGAAGGAGTGCGGGTCCTGACCGCGAGCAAAGTTGTTCGAATCCTGCGCGGTCGGGATGGCACCTTTGAAATGGAAGTGGAAGGCGCCGACGGATCCGAGACGATCAAGAGCGAGAAAGTGTTGCTCGCGACGGGGCGTCGGCCAGCTCTTGATCACGTTGGCCTGCAGGCCGCGGGCATTTCGTTGAACGCCAGGGGCAATTTTGAAATTGACGACGATATGCGCGTCATCGGCCAAAGCCATATTTTCGCGGCCGGCGATGTCGCAGGCAAACGCATGGTCGTTCATCATGCTCACATCGAAGCCGGCATCGCGGCCGAAAACGCAGTTGCAGACGGCGATCGCCGCTGGACAAAACGATCGAACATCCAGGTCATTTTCTCAGATCCCGAGTTCGCTTTCGCCGGAATGAAACCGGCCGCCGCGGAAAAGGCGGGCCACAAACTTGTCACCGCCTCCGCCGAGAGCCGCGACATCGGCAAGCTGCATTTGGCGGGGGATGACTTTGGCTTTGGCGAATTTTCTGCCGACGCGAAAAGCGGGCAGCTGATCAGCGCCGGTCTGCTTTGCAACGATGCCAGCAACCTGATCCATCTGCCGGCTTACGCCATCGATCACGAGCATACGATCTACCAACTCGAGGATGCGGAATATTATCATCCCACGAAAATCGAAATCGTTTCCGAAATCGGCGACGCACTTTGCCGAATGCTCGGAGGACACCCGTTCTCTCGAGCCGAAGAGTAGATTGCCTAACGAGGCTTCCGCTTTGTAATCGCCTTACGAATCGAAGCGAATGAAGCGGCGTCGTTAAATTCAATCTTGCCATCGCGGCGCTGCACGCCGAGCTCTTTCCACAACGCCGGTAGATCGACCGGAACGGGCGCGTCCTTCATTTTGTCGTAAAGCTCGCGCAGGACTGGCACACCGGTGGCGCGATCGCCAATCTCCAGCGCTCGTGCAAGCGGCCAATCCGATTCGATCGTCCCGCCGGCGTTGAGAACTGCGCGCAACGCGTCTTCCAAGCCCTTCTCGTTTCCGGTGCGTTTGCGAATTTCGATGTCGGCGAGCAAACAAAAGAGCGCCCCACCCCAATACGTGCGGCCCCACGTCGGTGTAAAATCAAGACCGTGATCGCCCGGTGCCGGCAATCCTTGCGGGAGCCCGTCTACGAGATCGCCCCAGACTTTCTCCGGAGTCAAATCTCCGGCACGGACACGCGCAACGGGCTCGATGTAGGTTGCCGAACCCTCCTCGATCCAATGATGTTGTTCGGCGACGGATGGGAACGCCAGGTGGACCATCTCGTGCGTTAGCATCCAGTCGTCGGCGAAATCAGCCGCTGTGCTCAGGCGCCCAACCGCGATCGTGATTTTCGCGCCGCTCCAGCCGGTCGTCCTGCCTCCCCGCACCCGGCTTCCATCGATCAGTCGGATCTCGAGCTGCAAATGTGAAACGGGAAACCGCGCGTAGTAGACGGTGACCGCGCGTGCCGATGATTTAATCCATCCGAGGACAAGCTTTCGCAATGACTCGGATGGCGAGGGTGTGAAGACGATATCGATCTTTCCGCCGCCGATTTCCAGTTCCTCAGCGTCCTGCGCACTGGTCCGCGGCGCAACCAATAACGAGATCATCGCAAGGGCGAAGGGAAGAACGCGCATTACTTCCCGACTACGAAAATTCAGAATCAGAAGCCTGCCTGGCCAAGTTAATTTCACGCGCCGCCCGCGGCAACCGGAGCAACTTTGCGCTTGATCAGCCAATCGATGGAAAATTTTCCTGGCCCGAAAGCGAAAACGAGCACGACGGCAAACAAGAATTGAAATTCGGCGGCCGTTAAGAATTTGTCGGGATCACTGAAAATCACCTTCACGGCGTCGAGATCGGCGGTGAGATACGCGACTGAAAGCAAGATCATTAGCGGAATGGAAACGAGACGGGAACAAAAACCCGCCAGCAAGAGCAAACCGCCGAAGCACTCGGTCATTCCGGCCAGCATCGCCTGTTGATGAGGAAAAGGAATCCCGAGACTCTGAAAAAACTCCGTCGGCTTTGCCAGATCCATCAGCTTCCCTTTTCCGGTCAGAAAAAATTCCCAGCCCCAGTACAGTCGAACGGCGAGAAGCAGCAACGATTGCAGCACGCTCGTCGGCGGGACAAAACAACTGAAATACTTGGCGAGAAATCCAGACGTTGTTTTCATTTTTTGGAGAACTTGCAGAACCACCCGAGCGCTGCCCAGGTGTCGAACCACGTCCTGATTTCTCCTGTCCAATCGACACCGGTCCGCTTCGTGGAAGAGAGCGCCCGCAAACATGCTTCCTCGACACTCGTACCTTCGCGCAGGGCCGTCGAGAATAACGAACGCTTCCGGATCGAGACGTTTGTAATAGAGCATGTTGTCGTGCCGATGAACGGCGAGATGAACGCGCTTGCGTTTCGGTAATCGAATTCGCTTTTTTGGTCCGGACGCATGCGGCATGGCCTCGAATGTGTTGCTCGCTTCGTCTCGCAGCACAGCGGCCTCGTTCTTTTTCACGGCAACGAAGAACTCGTCCACTTCGTAGCTTAGTTCGAGAATGGAAAGATACGGTTGCAGACCGAGCCGCAACTTATCGGGTCGCGCGTCGAGAATGTCGTCAGACGTGATCGCCGGTTTCGCTTCGTCGTCAAAGGCAACGACCTGCGCCCATTCGAAGCGCACCATGTCAAGCGCCAGTTCCACACGCGGGGCGACCCAACGCGGTTCCTCCCGCAGGAATTGTTCGAGACGGCTGCCCAGATTGCGCAGCGTAAACGAGGCCGACGGATACTTCGCCAGATAGGCTGTGATGGCCTCCATGAATCTCCGCTCGCCGAGAATGGCGCGCAGCCCGGGATAATCGTCATAAAGGCAGTCGAGGACGCGAAACCAGTAGACGCGATTGTAAATCTCCAGGCGATCGAACGACGTCAATCGGTCGTTAGGCTTGATAAAGGATTCGGCCACGCTCGATGTTTTGCCACCATCGATCCAGCGCGGCTGCATTCCATCCCGATCGGTCAAAGGTCGAAAGACCGCCGTCGCCATCAGGCTTTGCAAAGCCTTCAGTTGCGCTCGCGAGCGCACCTCAGGCCGCGGCGTTTTCAAGCTTCTCGATGAATTTGTTCGCCTTGAGCGCTTCATTGTGGACCTCGTCGAAGGTCGGAATGCTGTCGTCCCATTCCAGCAGCGTGGCCGTGCGACCGACGAGTTTCACGGCGTGCGCGTACATTTTCCAAACCGGGTCAAGCACCGGATGATCGTGGGTATCGAGAATGTATTTCTCGAATTTCGAATGACCCGCGATGTGAATCTGGCCAACCCGATCGTGCGGAACATTGTTCAGATAATCGTACAGGATCGAAATTATGATTCTGGGACGAGACGTAAATATTGTTCACATCGAGAAGAATGCCGCAGTCGGCGCGCTCGACCACTTCACTTAGAAATTCCCACTCCGTCATTTCCGAGGCGTGAAATTCAGCATAACTGCTCACGTTCTCGACGCAGATCGGCACTTCCAGAAAATCGCGCGCCTCGCGAATGTTATCCGCCGTCACTTTGGCCGACGGCGAAAGTATAAGGCATGGGCAGCAAATCATGCGTGTAGCGTCCATCGACGCTGCCCCAGCAGAGGTGATCGGAAAGCCACGGCGTCTTCGTGCGTTTGACCAGGCGCTTGAGTTTTTTCAAATGCTCGCGGTTCAATCGGTCGGCCGATCCGAAATACATTGCGACGCCGTGTTGCACGACGCGGTACTGTTCGAGGATCGAATCGAGCACTTCGAGCGGGCGGCCGCCATCGACCATGAAATTTTCCGAGATGATCTCGAACCAATCGACCACCGGCTTGCGCGAGAGAATATGCCGGTAATGCGGGACGCGCAGGCCGATCCCGATTCCGTATTCGGTGAAATTGTTGAAAGAATTTGCCGGCACGACGTCAGAACTCTGGTGCTCCTGCGTTGCCCCAAAAGAGCCGAGGGATGGAACCCCGGCTCTCGACAGACCGTGTTTGCTACACGACGACTAGTGTTCCGCAGGCGAGGCCGCCCCTTCTGCTGGCTTGCTGCCGTCGGTTGCACAGCCGCCCTTGCCTTTGCAGGAGTTCTTGCCTTTGCAGCCGTTGTCGCCGGTCTTGCATCCACCCTTGCCTTTGCAGCTGTTCTCGCCTTTGCAGGCGTGTTTATCTGCGGCGGCCTTTCGATTTGCCCATTTCGAGCGAAACGCCGGCCTGCGTGTGAGAAGTGGCGCCTTGCGCGGTGATGGCCGCGCCACTCATCAAGCCGGCAATCGCTGCGCCGGCAATCAATGCTTTCGATGTCATGTTACCTTTCTTTTTCTTTGTTGGTTTTGCTTAACTTCCGAACGGCACAATACCGCCGGGAGCCTGGCAAAGCGTTGAAATTGTAGACGCGGTTCTAACCATTCTATTCGCCGCGTTGCAGGAATCAGATGCATGAAGGAACGCCCTATTCCCAATTATCGGGCTGCCGGTGTTTTGGGAAGCAGAAAAAGTATGATTTTTCCGGCAATCCGAGCGTCGATCGAAGGAGACTTCAGGCCTTATAAAGGCTGCGCGAGAGAGGTGGCTGGGGGCGGAATTGAACCGCCGACACGTGGATTTTCAGTCCACTGCTCTACCAACTGAGCTACCCAGCCGTCTCGATCCCGGCCCGGTTTTCTTTTCTGAGCCGGGTGCCAACTATGCAAGATTCCAGCAGTAGGGCAAGCACTCCGCCGGTCGATGTCTGCCAATCGCAACGGCGAACACGGAACGGCGCGTCTCGTTGAAACGCGACTCCATCAATCCGCGAAACTTCTCGGCAATTGAATCGCGCGCGCGAGCAATCGAACATAATCGCCTCTCGGGATTTCAACACAACCAAACTGCTCGAGATGCGGCGTGAGCCATTGCGTATCGAGCAAAAGGAATTTTCTCTTGCGCAACCGCTCGACCAACCCGCAGAGCGCAATTTTCGACGCATCTGTCACGCGATGGAACATCGATTCGCCAAAAAATGCGCCCCCAATCGCGACGCCGTACAGTCCGCCCGCCAGCTCGCCGTCCTGCCAGGCCTCGATCGAATGGGCATGGCCGAGATCATGCAGGCGCATATAGCTCTCGATGATCTCGGGGTTGATCCAGGTATCGTCGCGCTGCGAGCATGAAAGTATGACGTCTGCAAACCTGGTATTGACGCGAATCTCAAAGATTTTCCTGCTCAGGGCCCGACGCAACCCGTGCGGCACATGAAATTCTCCCAGCGGAATAATCGCGCGCGGATCGGGAGAGAACCATTCGATCTCACCGCTTGCCGCTGCCATCGGGAAGATTCCGAGACGGTAACCTTGCAGCAATAGCTCGGGTTCAATCATTGCAAAAAGTGACGAGTAATGAGTGACGGGTGACGAGATGAATGAGAAGCAATCACTTTGGCTCTTTCGGCACTTGTCACTCGTCACTCGTCACTTGTCACTTCGATTCACTCGTCACTTCGATTCCAGACTTGCCAAAAAACTTCGCTCCATTATTTTCAACGCTTGAAAGCTCACTCCGCCGCCTTTTGTATCGCGACCGCGATCCTGCTGGGCGCTTGCGCTGATCCAATCGAGAAACCACCCGCGCAGGAAGCGGGAGAAAAATTCCAGCGAGGTATCCGAGGAGAAGGAACAGTCGGGCCGGTGGATCGCACCGAAGATCCCTACGTTAGGCCTGCCGCATCGGATTCAAATCCCGACCTGTGAAGACGGCCGCGCCACCTGCGCACTCGAAAATTCTCATTCTCGACTTCGGCTCGCAGTACACTCAGGTGATCGCGCGCCGCATCCGCGAGTGTCAGGTTTATTCCGAAATTGTTCGCTACGACATCAGCGCAGACGAAATCGAGCGGCTTCACCCGAATGGAATTGTCCTCTCCGGCGGCCCGGCCAGTGTCTACGAAAAAAACGCGCCGGAAATTGACCCGCGCATTTTCTCGTTAGGAGTTCCCGTTCTTGGAATTTGCTACGGCCTGATGCTGATGGCGAAACACCTCGGCGGACGCGTCGAGTTCACCGGCCGCCGCGAATTTGGCGCTGGAACACTCCAAGTCACCGACGGCTCGCAACTTTTCGACGGCATGGGCGACGCCATCGATGTCTGGAACAGTCACGGAGACGAAGTCACGGCTTTGCCCGGCGGTTTCCGGACGGCGGCCCGGACCGAGAATTCGAATTTTGCCGCGATCGAGCACGCTGAGAAAAAACTCTACGGACTCCAGTTTCATCCCGAAGTCGCGCACACGCCCCGCGGGAAGGAGATTCTGCAGAACTTCATCTTTCACATTTGCCACTGCTCGATGGACTGGACGATGGGATCGTTCATCGAGGAGGCCTGCGCACGCGTCCGCGAACAGGTCGGCAGCGAAAAGGTCGTCCTTGGATTGAGTGGCGGTGTCGATTCCTCTGTTGTCGCCGCGCTCTTGCACAAAGCCATCGGCGATCAGCTTACCTGCATTTTTGTCAACAACGGCCTGCTGCGGGAGAACGAAGAGGAAATCGTGCAGCGGGTCTTCGGCGAAAATTTTCATATCAAATTGAAATACGTGGACGCGTCCGAACGTTTTCTTCGGTTGCTCGGAGGCGTCACCGATCCCGAGGAGAAACGAAAGATTGTCGGAAGCGAATTCGTCAAGGTGTTCGAGCACGCGACGGAGGAATTGCTCGAGGAAGATCGCGCGAATGGCGCGACAGAACATGGCGGTTATCGTTTCCTCGCCCAGGGCACGCTTTATCCCGACGTGATTGAGAGCGTCGCCATCGGCGGCAACCCGGCGTCGCTAATTAAGAGTCATCACAACGTCGGCGGCCTGCCCGAGAAAATGCACTTCGAACTCGTCGAACCCGTACGCCAGCTCTTCAAAGACGAAGTGCGGCAGGCGGGTTTGCAGCTTGGACTTCCGAAAGAAATCGTCCATCGCCAACCCTTCCCGGGGCCCGGGCTCGCCGTCCGCATTCTTGGCGAAGTCACACCCGAACGGCTCCGCATTTTGCGCGACGCCGACACGATTGTAATCAGCGAAATGACGGCGTCCGATTGGTATTACCGCGTCTGGCAATCGTTCCCGGTATTGCTGCCGGTGCGTTCCGTCGGTGTGATGGGCGACCAGCGGACCTATGAGTACACCATCGCCTTACGCATTGTCGAAAGTCAGGATGGCATGACCGCCGATTGGGTGCGAGTGCCGTACGAATTACTCGCGCGCATTTCCAATCGGATTTGCAACGAAGTCAAAGGCGTCAACCGAGTCGTTTATGACATCTCGAGCAAACCGCCGAGCACGATCGAGTGGGAGTAGGGCCAGAGGTCAGAAGTCGGAGATCAG
Source organism: uncultured Verrucomicrobiae bacterium (assembly GCA_963737545.1). Taxonomy (GTDB): domain Bacteria; phylum Verrucomicrobiota; class Verrucomicrobiia; order Chthoniobacterales; family UBA10450; genus CAVTTH01. The sequence continues at coordinate 196,071 of CAVTTH010000004.1, forward strand.
AGGCCAGAAGTCAGAAGTTCGCATGCCAGGAAAGCAGCGCCCCTTGTGGAAATGTCCGGAATGCGGTGAGCGTTTTACCGGACGCAACATGTGGCATTCATGCGGAAAGGTTTCGCTCGACGATTTGTTCTGCCGCAGTGAGCCACATGTCGCGAAGCTGTTTCGCAAGTTCGCTCGAATGGTACGCGCGTGTGGGCCCGTGCACATGATTCCGCAGAAGACGCGCGTCGTTTTCCAAGTGCGCATGCGTTTCACCGGCGCGATGCCACGCAAATCGCATCTCATTTGCCATTTCATTTTGTCGCGCAAGATCGAGAGCAAGTGCTTCCACAAGATCGAAACGTTCAACCCGCGTTGTCACGCGCATTATCTGCGCATAAACGACAAGACTGACCTCGACGGCGATGTCGCGCGGTGGCTTAAGGAAGCCTATGAAGTCGATGGGCAGAAGTTTTTGACGTAGAGAGCCTGGACGCGACCCGTTCGACAGACTCAGGGCAGGCTCAGCACGTCCCCCATCACTTGGCTGTCATGTCGAGCGAGGTCGAGACAGCCCGATGTGCAACCTTAAAGCTAATTTCACGGGATTTGAAAGCCTGGCCTCGCCGACTGCGCCAGCTGCGTTGCAACTCAACTACGCTCGGGATGACCGCCACTTTCGACGCCTACGGCAACGACGTGCCAGCTTTCGATTTCACCAGGCTCACGTCGCCGGCGTTGATCGAACCATTCGCATTCACGTCCGTGCGAAAATTGGAACCGGTCACTGCCTGACCCGATTGCCCCTTGCTCTGTGCGAAGTCACCCGCGTTGACCACGCCGTTGCCGGTGGTGTCTCCCAGCAACACGCCCATCGAGATCGGAACCGAGGCGCTACTGTTTCCCGCTGAATCATTCACATTCGTTAGGTTAACCGTGATCACCTGTGCATTGCTCACGTCAGTCAGATTGACGATGTAATTGTGCGCGTCAGCGTCGATCATGCTGCTGCTGACACTTCCTGTTCCGCTCGTTACGCCGGCACCACCCACGCTCGTCAGCGTATTGGCGAAGGAGAAGACAATCTGGTAATCGTTGTTGGCTCCGCCGCTCCGGCATTCGACGCCGGGGTTTCCTGTGGTCGGCAAATTGATATCAAACGCCGTCGCGCCGTGGATTTTCCGGGAGGCTACACTCGCCACCTGCACTTCGCCGCTGCAGAAAAGTATTCCGCACCGATTCCGTGATGCTCTCCGAGCCGTTTTGGAAACCGCTGCGATAATAACCGCGCGCGCGGATGTAGATGTTCTGTCCGGTCGGCAGGTTTAAACCAGTCAGGGTCCAGTTGCTGCCAGTCGCCGTGCCGTTACCCAGGGCAGTGTAGTTCACACTGTCGGTTGAAAACTCAAAGGTAACGCGCGAGAGTTGCGGGCTGGAGCCGCCGCGTGTCCAAGTAATGGTGGCTTGCGTCACTGCGAGGTTTTGCAGCGCGGCGGTGTCGTTACTCAAACGAGCGAAGAGGCTGCGTGCCTGTCCGCCGATGCTCGTGAAATAGCCGCCCACTAAAATCTTGCCGTCCGCCTGCACCGCGATTCCATAGACAGAATCGTTCGCGTTCGGGTCGAACGAATCAGCCGCGCCGGTCGTGGTATCAAGCCGGGCGATGCGGTTGCGCGTCTGCCCACCGATGCTGGTGAAATAGCCGCCTGCCAAAATTTCGCCGTTCGCCTGCACCGCGATCGAATTTACGTGACTGTCCGCGTTCGGGTCGAACGAATCAGCCAAGCCAGCGGTGGCATCGAGTCGGGCGATGTAGCTGCGCTGCTGCCCGCCGACGCTCGTGAACGAGCCGCCCGCTAAAATCTTGCCGTCCGCCTGCACTGCGATGGAAAAGACAGGATCGCTCGCGTTCGGGTTGAACGAATCTGCCAAGCCGGTCGCGGCATCGAGCCGGGCGATGAAATTGCGTCTCCGTCGGCCGATGCTGTTCGCTCCGTTGAAAGCGCCTCCCGCTAAAATCTTGTCGTCCGCCTGCACCGCGATTGAGAAGACATGACTGTTCGCGTTCGGGTCGAACGAATCTGCCAAGCCGGTGGTGGCATCGAGCCGGGCGATGTAGTTGCGCGTTTGCTCCGCCGATGCTCGTGAATCCGCCGCCCGCCAAAATCTTGCCGTCTGCCTGCACCGCGATGGAAGAGACAAGATCGCTCGCGCTCGGGTCAAACGAATCTGCCAAGCCGGTGGTGGCATCAAGCCGGGCGATGCGGCTGCGCGTCTTGTCCGCCAATGGTTGTAAATAGACCGCCCACCAAAATCTTGCCGTCCGCCTGCACCGCGACTGCATAGACAGAACCGCCATTGGGGCCGCTTGCGTTCGGGTCGAAATCCATGTCGAGCGTGCCATCCGTATTCAAGCGTGCGATTTATTGCGCGGCACGCCCAAAACGGCGGTAAATGAGCCGCCAACCAGTATCTTGCCGTCCGGCTGGACGGCTGTGGCCAAAATGAAGGGGTTCCCGGGAGGAATGCTGAGATCGACGAGCGCCTGGTCAAGCCTGCCGTCGGTTTCCAGTCGGGCGATGCGATTGCGAGTGATTGTCGATCCTCCGGACGGCGCAAGCGTGGTGAAACCGCCGCCCGCCAGAATCTTCCCGTCTGCCTGCACCGCGATGGAATTGACGCTACTGCTCGCGTTCGGGTCGAACGAATCGGCCAAACCGTTTATCGAATCGAGCCGTGCGATGTAGTTGCGCGTTTGTCCGCCGATTGTACTGAACTGTCCTCCCGCCAATATCTTTCCGTCCGCCTGCACCACGATTGAATCGACTTCACCATTCGCATTCGGATCGAACGAATCAGCCATGCCGGTAGCAGGGTCGAGCCGGGCGATGCGGATACGCGTCTGTCCGCCGATGCTGCTGAAACTACCACCTGCGAGAATCTTGCCATCTGCCTGTACGGAGATCGCGTGGACAAGAAAGTTCGCGTTTGGGTCAAACGAATCTGCCAGTCCGGTAATCGCATCGAGGCGCGCGATGTGATTGCGGGTCTGCCCGCCTATGCTGTTCGCTCCGTTAAAGGCGCCGCCCGCCAAAACCTTGCCATCCGCCTGCACCGCGATCGATAGAACAAGACTATTTGAATGCGGGTCGAACGAATCGGCCAAACCTGTCGTGGCATCGAGTCGGGCGATGTAATTGCGCGCCTGTCCACCGATGTTCTGGACACTACCGCCCACCAAAATCTTGCCGTCCGCCTGCACTGCCATCGCAAGAATAAGACCGTTCGCGTTCGGGTTAAACGAATCAGCCAAGCCGGTGGCGGCATCGAGTCGGGCGATTCGATTGCGCGTCTGTCCGCCGATGTTTCCAAAAGCGCCGCCTACTAAAATCTTGCCGTCCGTCTGCACCGCGATTGCATAAACAGAATTGTTCGCGTTCGGGTCGAAGCCTGTGTCGAGCGTGCCGTCTGAATTCAACCGGGCAATGTAGTTGCGCGTGACTGGTGCTCCTCCGTTTGGCGAGAGCGTGGTAAAATCGCCGCCGATAAGAATCTTCCCATCCGGTTGCACGACGACAACCCGAACCGTGCCATTGGCGTTGGGATCAAAACCGTCGAGGGCGGATTGCCCGTAAACCGTCGCGGCGCCGCCTGCCAGAAACGCGGCAACGGAAAACAGTAAGAGCGCAGCTTTTTCCCCTTTGGAGGCTGTTCTCACAATGAAAGTGAACGCGTTGGAATTCTCTGGGTGGCAAGATATGGACTGATGCCCGGTCCGAGAGCGCCAGCGTGTACAATTCGAAGCTCGTCAGTCAAGCCGAATCACGCGGCAAGACCCCACCTCAACGCCAGATTCTTGATGCTTTTCAAGAAACTCTAAAAAAACAGTCCACTTTCTGCACAATCTGTATAGAATGTTGTCGATGGCCGTATACGCAATATTCCGACATCTTGGGTGCAAGGGCTCCGTTACCTTCTAAACGGACCATCAATCGAAGGATTAGGGATCATGAGGAAAGTACTGAGTTATTTTGCGCTCCCTCTGCTCTTGCTCTTGAGGAACAGCTCCGGAAATCCACAAGCGCCAGCACAAGGCCCGGACGCGCAGACCGGAACTCTCGAACGCATGATCGTAACGACTGGAAATGTGACGATGGATCTCGAATCGACGCGACTCAATGGCATCCGCCCCGGCGCACAGGAATCGAAACGGGAGACCACACGTTTCGAGGTCGGACCCAATTCTTTTTTCACGATCCGCGTTTTCAACCACGTCCTGCGCGGTCCTGAGATGGGTTCCATGGGATTGATCAGAGGAAACTCCACGCTTCTTCCGGAGGCGTTGAATGCATCCTCAAACCAACTTGTGATCGAAAGAATTCCGCCGGGCGAGCGATATGATCTGGCCGTCCGTGACGGAAAAACGGGCTTTCCTTTTTTTAACATCGAAGGACAGGCCTACGAGTACGATGCCGCCGCGCGTTCATTCAGAATCACTGGCGGAAGACTTCTGATTTCGGAAGAGCTGGCGAACAAGCTGGGACGTCCGGCGGACGCCGGGCTGACGATCGGGGAGATTTCGATCGCCGCCACCACATATCCGATTGAAATCCTCACCGTCGTGAATGGGGCAGCCCGATCGTCGATCCTGCCTCCCCGAGGCGGCCACGATCCGAATGTTCCGGCTTTTGTCCCCGGACCGGATATCATCGTGGGAGACCTGCCCAGCATCGTCCAGTCGGGAAGCAGCGGAACGCAGGTCGGCTTGGGCGTCGCCACCACTTCATGCAACGCCGGCGACCAGCCAGTCCATTTTTTTCAGCTGCCAAATACCGACCACTCCGTCGTTTCGCAAAATCTCTATCGAATGAGCGGCGGGGCCAATAACAACGATCGCTTTGAACAAATCGGCCAGGCGTGGGTCAAGCATACGTTCGGCGCGGATCAAAACAACGCCTGCAGCTTTGGCTGCACTCCCTATCCAGATCCCAGTGCACTGGGTGTGGGGTGTTCGGATCCCTACGGCGCGAGTGAAAATGCGCAATACAGTCTCCTCGGCTCACGGGCTTGGGTGAATCCATTTACCGGCGTTTTCCCCTCGACCGCACGAAACCACACCGGCCACACTCACACCGGCACCTCGCACCGACTCCTGGTGGAGGCCGCCGATCTGAACACGACGCTAAATCAGGGCGCGACGTATTACGCCGAAGTGCAATACGACACCCCGCAGGAATACGCCTGGTGCCAGGCCAACCCCGGGCAATGCAACATGTACAATAATGCGTCCTATCGTCGGTTCAATGTCACCGGCACGACCAGTTTCACTTTTTCGGCTGTTGGATCGACCGTGCGAATGAAGGCGGCGACCGAGGCTTGGACGGGTGCCACCACGAATACGATCGAACCCGCGCCGGGAGTCGATGGCCGTGCCTTCATCGCCTACAAAGTGACCAACCCATCCGCCGGCGTCTGGCATTATGAATATGCCATCCACAATCAGAATCTGGATCGCTCGATCCAGTCTTTCAGTGTGCCTTTGGGATGCGGAATCACGGTGAGCAACCTCGGCTTTCACGCTCCACCGAATCATCCCGGATTTGCCAACGATGGAACGCTGGGTGATGCGGGATTTAGCAACGAACCGTGGGTTTCAAATGAAACTACCGATGCTGTGAGTTGGAACACGAAAACCTTCGCGCAAGATCAGAATGCAAACGCGATTCGGTTTGGCACCTTGTATAATTTCCGGTTTGATTCCAACCGTCCCCCGCAGGCCGCGAATGCGACATTAGGCTTTTTCAAAACCGGGGACCCCATCACCGTGGCAATCCAGGCCCCGGTGCCGGACCCCTGTAGTCCGCTGGAAATCATGGGCGTGATTTCAGGAATGACACACGGGAGCGCTGGAGATTTCGGTGTCGACCTCCCCCTGACGGGCGAACCGGGAGTGGAATGCCGAAACGGCGGCGGCAATTACAGGATCGTGGTTACGTTTGACAACACGGTCGTGAGCGGCAACGCGAGCGTGACGAGCGGCATTGGAAACGTCGCCGGAAGTCCAGACTTCAACGGCAATACGATGACGGTAAACTTGACGGGCGTCACGGACACGCAGAAAGTCACTATCACTTTGAATAACGTGATCGATAGCTTCGCCCAGGTTCTGCCCGACACGGCAATCAGCATGAACGTGCTGATTGGCGACACTAATGGGAATAAGACGGTGAATTCTGCCGACATAGCGCAAACCAAAGGGCAAGCGGGCGCTGCCGCCACCGCGACCAACTTTCGCATGGATATCAATGCCAGCGGGACGATCACGGCCTCGGATGTTTCCCAGGTGAAGGCTAACGCCGGACATAGCGTACCGTAGCGATGAAAAGCCCTGCCCGCCTCGCCATCGCTGCCCTAATCGGGTTCGCACTTTCCCCCTGCACTTCCGTTCTGGGCGTCAACATCGTCACCAACGGTGGATTTGAGAATGGCAATTTCACCGGCTGGAATGAAAATGGAAACACGGCCGCCGCCCATGTCGGTGGAGGAAGCGCGCATTCTGGCTCCTACGCCGCCGATTTTGGGCCGACCACGTCCCTTGTTTCCATCTCGCAGAATCTGGCGACTACTCCCCTAACGACTTACACCGTAAGCTTTTCTCTAAGCCATCTCGGATCAGCAACGGACAACAGTTTCATCGCGACCTTCGGTGGCGCGACCCTCTTGAGTTTATCGAACAGTGGGACCTTCGGGTACACGAATTACACGTTCAATGTCACCGCGGCTGAGCCGGTCACCATTCTCCAATTTGGTTTCCAGGGGCGGAGCGGCTTTTGGCACCTGGACGACGTGTCCGTGCAACCTGTTTCGGGCGTGCCCGAGACCGGTTCCACTCTCACGCTTCTCGGCCTCGCGTTGGTGGCAATCGAAGGCCTGCGCCGAAAACTTTCCGCCGCTTAACGAGCGGCGGTTTCATCCGCAAATTTGCGGAGCCCTGATTCCCTCGCAGACTAGAAAATCTGTGTAAATGGCTTGGGTAATCTGCGGACCGGTCCCGATTCCCACAGGACTAAATGCGAACGAATATCTTGAGGCGATACATCACGAACAACGCGAGCCATAGGAATGCGAGAACGACTGCGCCGTAGAACAACGGTTCGTATGCAGTGCCAAAAACCTTGAAGATCTCCCAGCCAAACACTCGGCGGAAGCTGTTAAAGGCAAACGACTCAAAAAGGCGGCTCAGGCAATAGGCAACAATCGAATTCATCCCAACAACGATGAACACGAACGCCAGTTTTCGTTGACCCCAAATGTCCACCAGAATGTACGCCCCGGCCATGAAGAGGAAGCACCAGCCACCGCTGAAAAGGACCCAGCTCGGGGTCCAAATCGCCTTTACTACCGGACACACGCCCAAAGCCCCCAAAATCCAGCCGCTGGCAAGTCCGGCGACACCGGCCACGGCCAGCAATCGCACTTTCGCCGACGGGCTGCGATCGCTGTGCAGAACGTTTCCGGCGATCAGTCCGAGAATCATCGTTCCAATCAACGGAACAAAGTTCAGCGTCGTCAGACCCTTGTGCGGTATGAACAGATCGACCCTTGGAAGAAGGTTCAAGAACCAAATGTCGAACGCGGCAGCCGGGTTGCTGTTAATTTGCCAGTGTGCGGCGAAGCCCTTCAGCCCGTGCTCCGCCAGCCATTCTTTTGAGACTCCCACTTGCGAATAGTCGAAGTCTTGTCCTGGCAAAGGGTAGAGAGCAAAAAACAACCAGTAACCCGAACAGCACAACCGTTAGTGCAATCCACCAAGAACGGGGCTGGCAAAAGCCGAGTAGAAACACAACACCGTAGGCCAGGCCGATTTGTGCAAGGGTATCGTCGAACTCCACATTCACTCGCCATGGGAGAACGTGAAGAGAATCCATCGCTACGCCGAGGAGGATGAGGATCAATGACCGGACAGCCGCGTGTCGCGCCATCTCGCCGAAAGTCGCTCCTCGCGCGCGTCGGCTTGCGATTGAGAACGGTAACACCACACCAACGAGAAACGAGAAACCCGGCTGGATAAGATCGTGCAATGAGCAGCCCACCCATTCGACGTGGGATTGATGGTGGCAAAGAAATTTCCAGAAACCGGAATCGGGCAGGGCGTGGGACACAGCGCAGAAACTCAGGACCTCGGCCATCATCAGAAGCATGACCAGACCGCGGTAAGCATCGATCGACGCGAGGCGAAGAGCCGGCTTGGCACCGACGGCGACCGTACTCATTGAGAGAGGTTGATAGTCCGCGACGGGGCGTCATTCAAGTTGTAGCTGAATATCAAAGGCAGATCGGCCTTGGCAGTACAGGCGATAGTGTCGTGATTTCGTCGATAGATTGGCGGAACCCAAATTCCCTGACAGATCAAAAAAAAATCTACGTAATCTGTGGGCCGATTTCCCTTTCACTTCGTCGCGGGCTTGCCGTCGGTTTCGTTCCATAAAAACGCCAGCTCATCGGCTGTGTCGTTCACCAGTTGGGTGATCGAGACGCCGGAGCTGTGACCGGCCTTGAGCTCGTAATGCAGCAGCACGGGACGATCGCCACCGTTCGAGGCTTGCACGAGCGCGGTCATTTTTCGCGCATGCAATGGATCGACCCGCGTGTCGGAGTCCCCGCTATGAAACATGACCGCGGGAAATTTCGTCCCGCGTTTCACATTTTGATAAGGCGAATACTTGAACAGATAGGGGAATTGCTTTGGATCCTCCGCGGACCCGTACTCGGTCGTCCACCATTTTCCGACGAGGAACCTGTGGAAGCGCGTCATGTCGAGCAACGGATAACCGCACCAGATGGCGCCGAACAAGTCGGGCCGTTGGGTCAACGCCACACCCGTGAGCAGTCCGCCGTTGGAGCGGCCACGAATCGCCAGGTGAGCGGTGGTGGTGTACTTGTTGTCGATCAGGTACTGGGCCGCGCCAAACAAATCGTCGAAGACGTTTTGCTTCTTCTCGAACATTGCCGCCTTGTGCCAGGCTTCGCCATACTCGCCGCCGCCGCGGAGATTCGGCTGCGCGAAAAAGCCGCCCTGCTCCATCCACCAGGCGTACTCGGGATTCCAAGTCGGCAGAATGCTGACGTTGAATCCGCCATAAGCGAAGATGAGCGCCTGCGCGGTACCGTCTCGCTTCAGTCCCTTCTTTGAAGAGATGAACATCGGGATGCGCGTGCCGTCCTTCGATTTGTAGAAAACCTGTTGCACTTCGTAGTCGTCACTCGAAAACGGCACCTGCGGTTTGGCAAAAACCTCGGTCTTCCCGCTCGCCACATCGTAATGGTAAATCGTCGGCGGAATGTTGAACGACTCAAAGCTGTAGAAACCTTCATTCGACGCGCCGCGACCATGCACGTTCGTAGCGGAGCCAATTGCCGGATACGTAATCTCTCCGATCTGCTTGCCATCGAGCGTGAAAATGCGCGTTTGCGTGATCACATCATGGAGGCCGGTTACAAAAAGCTTTCCGCCTACGATCGAGATACTGGAGATCACGTCCTTGCCTTCCGGCACGACCGTTTTCCATTGCAGCAGCGCCGGGTCATCGATCGAAATTTTCACGACGCGATAATTCGCCGCCTCGTTGTCGGTAAGGGCATAGAGATCGCCCTCGTAATTCAAGACGGAAAAGCGGTTATCGATCGCGCGAATGACCGGGCGCACCTTTTGGTCGGGTTTGTCCAATTCCTGCGCGTAGACGTCGACCCGCGTCGGCGGCACGCCATGCGCCACTGAAATGAGCAGGTAGCGGCCGTTCTCTGTCACTTGAGTGGAGATTAGTTGCATCGGCCCGAAATTTTCGCCGTCGTACATTTTCCCGAAGACGAGTTTGTCGGCCGAGACATCGCTGCCGAATGAATGAAAGAAAACGAGTGTGCCTTCCGGGCCGATTTTCGAATAGAAGATTCCTTTCTTGTCTGGGCTGAGATCGATTCCGCTGTAACGCGCCCGTGGCAATACATCCGGCAGATCCTGACGCTTGTTGACGTCGAAGGCGTGCACGGTTTGCTCGTCGGCGCCGCCTTCGCGCACGCCGTAAAGGAGAAGGCTGGCGTCGTCAGCAACGTCAGCGATGGTGACCGAAGTGTTTTGGTCCGCGCTCAGCTTTGTCGCGTCGATCAAACGCTCATCTTCCCCCTGCAAACCTGTGCGCAAACAAATTGAAGCCTGGTTTTCATTCGCGAGGCGCTTGGTGAAAAAATATTTGCCTTCGCGTTCAAGCGGGATGCTGAAGCTTTCGACGTGAAGCAGCTCGGTCAGGCGCTTCGCGATCTCGGGGCGGTTCTTCACCTGCGCGAGATATTTTTCGGTGTAAGCCATCTGGCTGTCTATCCACGCGCGCGTTTCAGGACTCTTCGATTCCTCGAGCCACCGATAAGGATCAGTGACGGTCGTCTCGCCGAATATTTCTTTCACCGGTGCGACCTTGGTCGATGGTGGCGGAGGAAGAGTAATTCCATTGCCGCCGTGGACCGTGGCCGATTTTCCTCCGGCCTGTGCCAGGATCGTGGTCGCGACGAGGAAAGTGAGAGAGAGGCGCAATTTCATATCCGTGTTCTAATTTGCCGCAGGATAGATCGCAAATCTGTAGAGGTATTCCAGCACGATCCGCGAACTAACAAGTTCGTTTCGGCGAGTCGTGGGAACCAGCTCGCCGCGGGACGAGTCCGTCCGACTGGCCGACACGCGAATCGCGTGCGCTCCCTGAACCAGAAGTCGTTCACGACATCGAAGTTTAGGTTCGCTCGCGTGGCGGTTGCTGTTGAGACGGCTTTCCGCTAAAGGAAGGTCCGGATTCCCATGAATGCCGAACAAATCCGCGTCGAACAAAACAATCGCCGCAAAGAACGCTGGCATCTCTGGGGACCATACGTCGCCGAGCGAGCCTGGGGCACGGTGCGCGAGGATTACAGCGCCAATGGCGACGCCTGGAATTATTTTCCGCATGAGCATGCGCGCTCCCGCGCTTATCGCTGGAGCGAAGATGGCATCGGCGGCATCAGCGATTACAGACAACGGCTTTGTTTCGCCTTTGCTTTTTGGAATGAGCGCGATCCGTTCCTGAAGGAACGCCTGTTCGGCGTGACCGGCCCGCAGGGTAATCACGGAGAGGACGTGAAGGAGATTTATTGGTATACCGACAACACGCCTTCGCACAGTTTCATGCGGATGATCTATCGCTATCCGCAAGTCGCTTTTCCCTATGAACAATTAGTCGCCGCCAGCAGCGTCCGCTCGAAAGCGGAAGGCGAATTTGAATTATGGGAGACCGGTGCTCTCGCCGAAAACCGCTTCTTCGACATCGAGATCGCGTATGCCAAGGCGCAATCCGACGACATTTTGATCCGGGCCACGGCGAAGAACTGCGGGCGCGAGCCTGCTGTCTTGCATTTGCTGCCGACAATTTGGTTCCGAAATACGTGGAGCTGGGGACGGGACAACCGCAAGCCAAACCTGCAGGCGCGCACGCCAACCGCGTCCAGGATCGATATTATTGAAGCGACGCACGACACTCTCGGCACCTATCACCTGTACTGCGAAAGAGCGGAGAAACTGCTCTTCACGGAAAACGAAAGCAATTTAGAGCGAATCTGGGGAGTGCCCAATCCCACGCCCTTTGTAAAAGATTCAATCAACGATGCCATCGTTGGCGACTCCAGCGACACGGTTAACCCGAACCGCGTTGGGACCAAGGCGGCCGTCCATTATCGATTGGTCCTCGCTCCAAACGAAACCGCGTCCATCCGGTTACGGCTCAAACAAGGAGAGAGCCACGAGGCGGATGCCGCTTTCCCCGATTTCGACAAGATCTTCGCGACACGGACCGAGGAAGCCGATCAATTTTATTCCTCTCTCGCGCCTTCCTGTTTAAGTGAGGAACACTGCGCCATCCAGCGGCAGGCGCTCGCCGGAATGCTCTGGAACAAGCAGTTTTACCATTACATTGTCGAGCAATGGCTGGATGGGGACCCGGGTCAGCCCCCGCCGCCGCCCGAACGTTTAGAAGGTCGCAATGCCGGCTGGCACCATATCTACAACGAGAGGGTGATGTCCATGCCCGACAAGTGGGAATTTCCCTGGTACGCATCGTGGGACCTTGGCTTCCATTGCATCCCACTCGCTTTGGTCGATCCCCTCTTCGCGAAGCAGCAACTCAGTGTCATCGTCCGCGAATGGTACCAGCATCCGAATGGACAGATTCCCGCCTACGAATGGAACTTTAGCGATGTGAATCCTCCGGTGCTGGCGTGGGCGGCGTGGCGCGTTTTTCAAATCGAGCGCAAGCAAACCGGCAAAGGCGACCGCGCATTTCTCGAAACTGTCTTCCATAAACTGCTCATCGCTTTTACCTGGTGGGTGAATCGCAAAGATTCTGAAGGCAACAATATTTTCGAGGGCGGATTTCTCGGACTCGACAACATCGGCGTGTTCGATCGGAACGCACGGCTCCCCGATGGCACCCGTCTCGAGCAGAGCGACGGCACAAGCTGGATGGGAATGCTCAGCTTGAACCTGATGCGAATCGCCATCGAACTGGCGACGGAGAACCATGTTTATGAAAACATAGCGACGAAATTCTTTGAACATTTCCTCGGCATCGCTGCGGCCATGAACAATCTGGGCGGCCGGCACATTGGCCTGTGGAATGAGGAAGACGAATTCTATTACGATGTACTTCACACGCCGGGCGGTCGCTATTTCCCGTTGAAAGTGCGTTCTTTGGTCGGCCTGATGCCATTGCTCGCGGTCGAGACGATTCAGTGGCAGTTGATCGAAGCGCTGCCGGGATTCAAAGCCCGGCTCGAATGGTACCTGACTCACCGGCCCGATCTGGCGAGTTTGGTCTCGCGCTGGCAGGAACCCGGAATGAAAGAACGCCGCCTGCTCGCGCTCACCCGCGGCCATCGCATGAAATGCCTGTTGCGGCGCATGCTCGACCCCGACGAATTTCTAAGCGATTACGGCGTGCGTTCCCTCAGCAAATATCACCAGGAGCACCCCTACGTACTCAACGTCCGCGGCGAGGAGAAGATCGTGAATTACGAGCCCGCGGAATCGCAGACTGGCATTTTCGGAGGCAACTCAAACTGGCGCGGTCCGGTTTGGTTCCCGATCAATTATTTGCTGATCGAGTCGCTCCAACAATTTCATCACTACTATGGCGACGATTTCAAAGTGGAATGCCCGACCCGCTCCGGAAATTATTTGACCCTAAAAGAGATCGCGAACGAGCTCTCCAATCGACTGATCAAACTTTGGCTGCGCGACAAAAATGGAGAAAGGCCATTCGCGCGCGCTTCCACCGGGGCATTGGATGAAAAGCTGGATGAGAATCGCTATTGGTTTCACGAATATTTCCACGGAGACACCGGGGCCGGTCTGGGCGCATCGCATCAAACCGGCTGGACCGGTCTGATTGCCAAATTAATCCTGCAACAAGGTGATTTTGGAACCATCGCGAAGCGGGATCCGGGCTAGCATCAGTCCGCGCTGCCTAAGTTAGTTCGGCGAAGCTTCGGTAGAGTGCTCGACGGGCGCGCACCGCCGCCTTGCCGGTAATCTCAAACGGCGTTTCCATTAAGCTCAACCCAAACGGAATCAGTGCGGCCTTGTCGGCCGGAAGCTCGACCGCGCCAATATTCCCTCCGCTGATTTTCCGGAACGGCCAGCGGTCGAAAAGCCACTCCGCTCCGTCGGGCGTTCCCCATTCCGTGGTTTGACCTTCCGCCCTCATCTTCCGACCCATTGTGCCCAGGTGAATGTCGTGCAGCAAAACCCATCCTCCGGACGCGACATAAGGTGCGAGACGAAGCAGATCGAGCAGCGGCCAGGGATGACGATGATCGGCGTCGATGAAGACGAGAGGAAATTCACCACGCTCTCCGAGTTGGCTGACAAAATCTGATCCATGCGGTGTGTGCAGCCGTACGGCGGACGCGAGTTCCGGAATCAAATCGGAAATTTCGAACCCAGTCGGGCGGGTCGTATCGATAATGCACTCGGTGCTGACATCGAGCGTCTCCACGAAAATGCCATCCGTTTTTTCACGTTGCCGCCCGATTGTCGCCGCGATGATCGCCGCCGAGAAGCCAGTCAATGTTCCAATCTCGATCACACGCTGCGGCGCAAGAATGCTGACAAAGGCCGTGAGGAAGAAGTAGTCGGCCACTCCGATTTCCCCGGGATGCTGAATCTTTCGGTTCATCATCGAGTGGAGAAATTCTGTTTCACCCACCGGCGGAGTTTTGCCCGCACGTCCCAATTTCTCGGCAAGACGGGCATAGACAGACGCAAAGTCGTTGAGAGAATAAATCTCGCAGATTTCGGCAGTGCTGCCCGGCATCGATTTCGGAACGAAGTGACGCGACCTCCGTGCAACTTTGAAACGCCGGCCACGAGGCGCGTATCGGACGGCTTTGAAATAATGCGCTGGAGAAAACTTCAAACCGGATCGTTCACTAAAGCATCACGCTATCGACGCATGATGTGGATGGCGAGGATTCGGCTTTGATGTCGCGCGAGCAGGTAATCGATAAAATCGCCGATGATAGAATTCGGTTTGTTTCCGGATTTCGTCACGACTCGGCAGATGAGGACGCCCGTACGACTGTGCCACTCGAGATTGATGACGCCATGCGCTTCGCGCGCGCTGTGAATTTTGGCCCAGCCGTGGGGACGACCTGGCCGCTGGTGCTCGGTCGGCACGAGCTTAAATTTCTTTTCGAGCAGAGGATCGCCCATGATTTTGTTGCGCAACGATCCGCGCCCGCTCGTGACGACCTGAATGACTGTTTGCATTGTTAATAGCAGGGAGGCCGCGCTGCGGCTTCCGAGACAACGCAGCGCGCTCTCCCTACTCTTGCTCCAAAATTAGTCGTTAAGCGAGCGAAACATGACATAAACATCGACGTAACCTTTCTGCGCGTGGCGGAACGCGCCCGGCAGAGTGCCCACGATCTCAAAACCGAATTCCTTCCAGAGATGAACGGCCGGTTCGTTCGTCGAAACGACAAAATTGAACTGCATCGCCCGAAAACCAAGCCGGCGCGCTTCGCTTAGAGAGTGCTCGGCCATCACTCGGCCGACATGATGCCCGCGCGCGACGTGCGCGACCATGTAACCGGCATTCGCCACGTGAGCGCCGCCACCCTGCTGATTCGGTTTCAAATAATAGCTACCGCAGACCGAGTCGTCCTGTTCCGCAACGTAGGTGTGTTTGTCCGGTCCACACCAAAAGGCGAGCGCATCTTCCTGCGACATTCCTGGATCGAAGGCGAAGACATCGCCGGCGGAAATGACACCATGAAACATTTCCCAGATCGCGTCGCGATCTTCCTTCCGAGCCAATCGAATGCTAATCACGCCTACCGCGTCGCAGACCGTTCGAGAACCAGGATACAACGAGCACGGCAAGAATGGCGAAATCGAGCACGAGGTGCCAGTTGAAGCTCAGATTCTTGCTGATATGACCGAAGCAACCGCAGGTGATGTCGAGGCCGCGCATCTTTGCTGCAATCGTGGCCGCAATGAAAACAAGCATGAGCGCGAGCAGGATGGAAAGCGCGCCGGAATAAAGCCGCCGGGTGATGAGCGCGAGCCCGCAGAGAATTTCCAGCCAGGGCAGATAGAACGCCAACCGCACGCTGATTCCCCAAGTGAGGATCTTGTAATTATCGATGTCGACGGCAAAAACCAATGGTTCGATCGCTTTGACGACGCCGGCGTAAATGAAGATGCCGCCGATAATGACTTCGATGACGCGCCAGGGGATGTTTCCCGCGCCAGTGCGACTTGTCCCCGAGATTGAATGTTGGGCGTCCAGCGTGGTTTTCATTTTTTCGCCTTCAGCCATCCCTCCCATCCGCCCTCAAGCACGAAGACATTCTTTAACTGCGCTTCCTTCCGCAAACGCCGCGCGATTTCGAGCGCGAGGTTACAGCTTTTCGAACTGCAATAGACGACTACGCGTTTCTCCGGCGAATCAACAACCTGCAGCATCTGCGGGAGCAATTCGTTCCAGCGATCTTCGTTTAGTTGCAGCGCGCCGGGAACATGGTCACGCGCGAACTCTTCATCCGGCCGGGCATCGATCCAGATCGCATCGGTTCCCCAGCTTTGCGCCTGAGCTACTGTGACTGACTCGGAAGCGGGCACCGGGCTTTGCCAGGAAATCCGCTCGCGAAAATAAACCGCCTGTCCCAGTCCGGGCAGAAAGGCGAGACCGACCAGGACGAGAATTTCTCGGATCGCAATGAAGCGCACAGCCTACTTCGCGGGTGTTGACGCCGCGACGGGAGCTGGCGGCGGGGCATTCGACACCCTCGCAGCCGCATAGTAGAGCTTCGGTTTATTCGGCGGGTAATCGGGTTGAATCACCAGGCTCGTCGCATGAAGGATGTTGCGGTCTTTTGGTTCGACACTGATTACCCAATCCTTCGGCGAGGCGCCCGGTGTAATCTTCGCGGCGATCGCAGCGTCCGACGATGTGACCGCGACTTTTGTCACCGGCGAATCTTTCGGAGCATGAACGTTGATGGTCTTCGGCTTGAGCGGCTCCGTGGCATCCCAGAAAACGAAGGCGGGCTGAACTTCAATCAGCGCCGGAATATTCGCCTTCAGCTGCAAAATAGTGCTCGGACTCTTCGGATCGTTGGTCTCGACCGTGACCGACTTCTGCTGAAGCCCGGTGCGATCACCGATCTGCAGCGTGGCGGTGATTTCGCCTTTCTCTCCCGGCGCGACATCATCCTTCGCCGGCTTCGCCGCCGTGCAACCACACGAAGTGCGGACGGCGTTAAAGTGGACGGGTGTCGTGCCGACATTTTCATACTTGAAATGGGCGACGGCGGTGGTGTCCGAAAAAGTTGGATGCAGTTCCACTTCCTTCTGTTCCCACTGCAGTTGGGCGTTGGCGCGGGCGCCAAGAAAGAGCGATAAAGACGACGACTAGAGAAAGTTTGCTTGGTTTCATAGTTTCAATTTGATCTTCTCAACATACTCAGAGACGGCGTCGCGCCAATCCCGAGGTGATTTTCCGGTAAGCTGTCGGTATTTCCCGGTGGCAAGCGTCGTGTGGACCGGACGCTGCGCCGACCATTGCTTCATATCACGCATCGAGAGCGGCGCAACGGTACGCGCGCGCAACCGAACACCGGCGGCATGAGCGCAATCGATCGCCCATTGTGCGTACTCCTGCCAGCTGCACTCGCCGGCATTTGCGAAATGCAGAATTCCCGAGGCGCTCGAGGCATCGAACGAAGTCCGGCAGCATTTCCGCGATGTCGTCGGTGTAGGTCGGCGTCGAAAACTTATCGGCTACGGCAGCGATCTCTTCCCGGTCACGCGCCAGTTGGAGCATTTGATCAACAAAGCTCGGCCGCTCCGGTCCGAAGACCCAGGAAACGCGAAGCACGAGGTGTTGCGCGCTAGCGGCGAGCACAAGTTTCTCCCCTTCCCTTTTCGATTCTCCGTACACACTGATCGGTTCGGCCGGGTCCTCTTCAAGATAGGGCTCCGTCTTTTTGCCATCAAAAACATAATCCGTGCTGACGTGAATGAACCGAGCGCCTTTGTCACAACAAATTTCCGCAAGCGTTCGCGGCGCCTCGGCGTTGATCCGAAAGGCTTCGTCCCGGTGTGTTTCGCAATAATCGACATTCGTTAGGGCAGCAGAGTTGATCATCACATCGAAATCAATCTCTCCGACAGCGTCACGCAGTGATGTTTGATCGCCAAGATCAAGTTGCGCGTGATCGAATCCGATAACGTCAAATCGATCGCGATAGGCGCTCATTAGTGCAGAGCCCAACCGCCCGCCGGCGCCAACAATGACAATTCCCAACGATTGCAAAACGATTTGTCGTTCCTTGTGATCTACCAGCGCGTGCGAGCGCCGGGCAAGCAGAATCGTCTTTTCCCGCTGACTTCCTGCTGACTAACGGCCATTGTCTTTCAAAAAGAAGCACGATAAACATTGTGACTAGTAATGGATGCGGCTCGTGTCCTCCCGGACTGATTCCGGTTCTGCTTTTTCGTCACGCGCCCGCTCGAAGGTGAGCCAATGCGAGCACGCTAAAGGGCACCCCGAAAACTCTTGGTCACGAGATTTGGGCGTTTCGTTCTTGTTGATCCCAACCAGGTCTTTTATTTTCGTTAGGAGCTGCCATGTCCCAAACCAAGCCAACAAATCCAAACTGCACATGAAAATCCTTCCATTATTCGCCGTTTCGATAGCTCTTGTCTTTGCGGTCCTGCCTTCCGGTTATGGCCAGGACCCCGACTGGAAGCGACCGGGCACAGAGGAAGCCGCCGATGTTGACCAAGCCAACACGGAAATCGATACAGTCTACAAGCAACTAATGGACAAACTGGATGCTGAGGGGCAGAAAAGTCTGCGGGAAGCTCAACGCTCCTGGATAAAGTGGCGCGATAACGAAGCCCTTCTTATCGCGCGCATCGGCGGTGCCGTCGGCGGCAGCGCACTGCGTGTGGATTTTTTGACTGCGCAAGCCAAGTTGATCCGCGAGCGAACAGAAGTCTTGCGCGAATACATCCAACATTCTGACGACAACTGATTGTCAAAATACTCGACTTTTAATCAAACGCGCGGCTGCTCGGCCCATTTCGTTTCCAGCACCTAGCCACTCGTCTTATTCACCCTGGGCGTGCGATCTTATTCTGGCTGAACGTTCATGACGATGTTATCAAAGACGCGAGAGGAATTGATCATGAATCCGAACCAGGCGTTGTGGGAAAAGGGCGACTTTACCGAAATTGCCGCGTTGATGCGTCAATCTGGAGAAGCTGTCGTTAAATCTCTTGGGATAACGACACCGCTGCGCGTGTTGGACCTCGGCTGCGGAGATGGCACGACGGCGATTCCGTTAGCCCTTCTGGGAGCCGACGTTGTTGGAATCGACATTGCCAGGAACTTGGTCGACGCCGGGAACAAACGAGCCGCAGCGATGGGTCTCAACCGACTGAAGTTTCAAGAAGGAGACGCCTCTAACTTGCAACGAGGTTAACGACCATGAGTTTGATCTGACCCTGTCTGTATTCGGCGCCATGTTTGCGCCGAAGCCGTTCGATGTGGCAGCGGAGATGGTCCGAGTCACGCGGCACGGCGGTCGCATTGTGATGGGAAACTGGATCCCAAACGATCCGACTTCATTCGTGTCGCAATTGCTGAAGATCAGTTCATCGTTCATGCCTCCACCGCCAGAGGGGTTCGTCAGTCCGATGACCTGGGGTGTGGATACCCACATCGTCGAGCGTTTTGGCCGAGCCGGCGTACCCCGGGAAAAAATATCCATGGTCAGGGACACGTTCTATTTTGTCTCGCCTGATAAAAATCCCGCTGAGGTCATCGAATTGTTTCGACAATTCTACGGGCCGACTATGAACGCTTTCGAAGCGGCGCAGAAGAACGGAAAAGCGGACGAACTCCATCACCAACTTTTGGAGCTGGCGAACGAAGAGAACACGCGCACCGACGGCGGCACTTCGATACCTGCAACGTTCTTGCGAGTCACTGTGAGCCTGTGAGTTCAGGCCAGACCTGGCCGGAGGTTCCCAATCAGTGATCGGAAGTCAGAGATCAGAAATCAAATTACGGCGGCAATGACGTCCCCGACTGCGATTTCACGAGCGCGACGTCGCCGGCGTTGATCGAGCCGTTCGCATTCACATCTTCACGGAAGTTCGCCGCCGTGACCGCGACTCCCGATTGGCCCTTGGTCTGAGCCGCGTCACCGGCGTTGACCGAGCCATTCCCGTTCGTATCGCCGAGCAGAACACTCATCGGGATGACAAAATTGCTGGCGCCATTTACTCCGTTCAATGCGACTTGGATCGTTTGCGCATTGGCCACGTTCGTGAGCCCGATGGTCACAGTCGATCCGCTAACGGTAACCATTCCGCCGTTACCGACTCCACCCGATCCGATCGTTGCCGTGCCGGCGATGACCTCGGCCTGAGGATTGCCGTTGACCGTTACCGCCGCGCCGAACGTAATGATTATTTGGTAATCATTGGTCCCGCCCCCGCTGCGACATTCGATTCCCGGCGTGCCGGTGAGTGGCAGATCGATATCGAAATTGCCGGCCGCGCCGTGCATCTTTCTCGAGACCGCGCTTTGCAGCGTCGGCGCCGCCGGAGCTACGCGCACGTAATAGACATCTTCTTCGTTATTGAACGTCGCGGAATACGCGACGTTGCCTCCGGTATTGTCAGAAACGATTGTGATGTAATCGCCTATCTTGTTCTGATTCGGATAACCGAGGAACGGGTTGAACGAATTGCTCACCGCGACGTTGGGCGACCAGGTACGCCGCCGTCGATAGCTGTAGGAATAAAAGAGCTGCGAATCGGTGTTGTTCGCGGCGTTGCGCGTGTCCAGCCAAACGGAATCGATCCGTCCGTTGGGCGCAACCGAAAGCGTGCCGAACCAGTGCCATTTGTTATGATTGATCGGGTCGTCATTGATCCGGAGCGGTGCGCTGAAGGTTAGGCCGCCGTTGGTGCTGCGGGCAAACATCACGTCGGTCCCGTTGCTGAAGCCGGTTGGCTGCACGCTCGCCATCATGTAAATATTGTTATTAGTGACCGGTGCCTGAACGGTCAATCGCCAGAAACACCTGTCCCATAAGTCCTACTCCATTTATTCCGCCCTGAACCAGGCTGCCGCCGAGGCTGACCGAAGTAGTTTGATCAAAAGTCGGCGTGACGCCTCCGTTCTTGGCATTAGATGAGCGAATGCACCAAAACTGGCTCCCTCCACTTGTGCCGCCGACAAAAAGGTTGCCGTTCGTGTCGACGTCGGGTGTCCCCGTTCGGGGAGAGTTGGGAATATTGATCGGATTCATCCAGGTGACCCCGCCGTCGGTGGATCGGCTGAATGCCCCGCCGTCGCAACTGAAGAAGCTGGTCCAAAACTGGTATTGGAACCCATGACCCGTGCTGTTGGTCTTATCTACGGCAAACCACTGCTTGTCGCCTCCGTGGGCTGGTCCGCCCACCGTCCAGGATTGGCCGCCGTTGAGCGACTGCCACACCTGGTCACAGAAAAACGACTGCGCTTGGTCCGACTGGAGACTGAGATAGAAAAATTTTCCCGTCTCATCGGAATTTAATACCGGGTCGCTGCGGAAGATATTGTTTTCCAGAACACCGGGAAATGTCCACGACGTGCCGCCATTGGTGGTATACCCCCAGCCGCCCTCCCGGAAGTTGGAAGCTATGCTGTCGAACTGCCTCCAACCGATTGTCATCTTGTTGCCGTTCGTCGGGTCAACCGAAATAGATGGCTCGTTGGCGGCGTCGCCGGTGATGTTCTGCCCGTTGGCATTAACGTTCACCTGATAACTGGTGAAGATGTCGTACCGCGAGATCATTCCCGGCGAAACGCCTATTTCTCGCAAGGGGAGAGGGGCAGGCGGGTTGTCGTATTTTTCGAGGGGCTCTGTCGTGGATACCGGGCGCGAAGGTTCCAGACCGCCAGAAACGGCGGCAACTCCAGATAACAAAACCAGACAAACAAAAAAGCCAAGCTCTTGATTGCATAAGAGCAACTCAGAAGCTTGTAGCACGCGGGGAGCCCATAGACGAAGAAACCAACGTCACGTCGTCGAATTACATTTCGGAAATCGCGCGGGGGGGGCTAACGAGTGAGCGGTAAGGCGCGCGATCTTCGTCCACAACGAATCGCGATCCGCGTCATTATCGATGCATCCTTCGGTTCATTACTCGTCAGGGAGGCAGCACTGTGCCTGATTTGGATTTGACCAAAGCAACATCCCCGGCATTGACCGTGGCGCCGCTCGCGTTCACATCATTCCGGAAATTCCCGGCTCCAACCGCCACCCCCGATTGCCCCTTGGTCTGACTCACATCCCCGGCATTGACGCCCCCGTTCCCATTCGTGTCCCCGATCAGCACGCTCATCGGTATGACCACATCGCTCACCCCGTTCACGCTGTGGAGCGTAACGTTGATCGTCTGGGCGTTGGTCACGTTGGTCAGCGGTATCGTCACTGTGTTCCCACTGATGGTCACCATGCCGCCGTTGCTCACTCCGCCACTTCCCACCGTGCCCGCTCCCAGTGTCACGTTGGCTTGGGGCGAGCCGTTGACCGTTACCGGTGCGACAAACGTTACCATCATCGTATAGTCGTTCGTCGCACTATTCGAACGGCACTCCACTCCCGGCGTCCCGGTCAGCGGCAGATTGACATCGAAGTCGCCCGCCGCCCCATGGGTCTTGCGCGATACCGCGCTGCTTACCGCCGGCGCCGTGCAGCTCTGCAGGATGTAGCTTTGCCCGCCACTAGCCGCACCACCCGTGCCGTTGCAGAAATACTGGTCCAAGGTGGCGGCGTCTTTCTGCACTCCCGCCGTGCTGCTGGTGTTGCCGAGAGAGGTTGACCCGTAGATCACATCAAAGTGCGACTGTCCCTCATACAGACGCACCTCGAAGTTGGCCGTCTGCGCGTTGTTGGCAAAGTAAACGGCATGCCACTCGATGTTGAAAATGCGATTGGGCGCACTTCCCGACACCGAGGTAAAGATACCGCAACCATTCGCAAAGGTCGAGCAGCCGCTCAGGCCCACATCGGTGCGCAGGTCATCCCAGTAAGGCAACACAACATACGTATGGCCGGCAAAGGGCAGGCAGGTGTTAGTAAACACACTCGCCGGGCCCACAAATTGCAGCGTGCCATTGGAGTCCACATTCACCGACGTATACGTCTGGTCATACAGAGTATAAGAGAAGGGCAGCACCACGTTCGTAGTGCCATCGTCTACATGGTTGCCTGTATCTGTAGTGCCTGGCACGATACTGCCTCCTATCTGCGCGATGTCGTAATGGTTCTGAGGAGGGCAACCCCCGACGGTGTAATTGCCCGTAAAGGCCGCGCCAGGATTCCCAAATTGATCCGTCACCGCCCCGGCCGCAATGCTCGCTGTCAAGGCCCCTCCGAAACTGATATTCAATGAGAACCGGGCCGTCATATTGGCATTGATCACGCTCACCCCGGTCACGGTCGCGCCAGTGCCGCCGCCCAGTGTCAGGTCGCCCATTTGGACTGAGGCCGGGTCAACCGCTTCGTTGAAGTTGACGTCATACTGATATGCGCCCGGCGCTGGCGGGGAGAAGGTGCCGCCGACAACCGGAACCGTCGTGGTCACCTGAAGGAGCGTGGCGTCGAAACGGAACATGCACGTGAAATCCAAATTCGGCATATTGTCAGCAGCCTTATTAAACGCGCCGGCGGGAATATGCATCGTCTGCACGCCCTGCGTCGTCACCGGCGTGCTGTTGTAGTGGAAGGTGATCTGGGTATTGCCACCCCCTAACATAAACGAGTCCGCCGGAGTCCCGTTCACGGTGAAATCGCTTGCCTGGACGGTTGCCGGATCCACCGGGTCGGTCAGGTTAATAACGAAGTCAGTCGGCTGGGTAGAGACGATGCTACCGCAGGTGGGGTCGGCGGTGGTCACGGAGAAACCCTGAGGCAGGCGAACGTAATACACGTCTTCTTCGTGTTGCCCGCTGCTCGGGTTGAAATTGAACGTGGCCGAATATGCCACGTTTCCTCCGGCATTGTCCGAAACGATGGTGATGTAATCGCCGATCTTGTTCTGATTCGGATAGCCTTCTAGGGGATTAAATGAATTGCTCACCGCGATGTTGGGCGCCCAAGTAATGCCCCCGTCGCTGCTGAAAGAATAGAACAGCTGCGAATCAGTGTTATTCGCGGCGTTCCGCGTGTCATACCAGACAGCATCGAGCCGCCCGTTTGGCGCAACCGCAAACGTGCCGAACCAGTGCCACTTGTTAGGATTGACCGGGTCGTCATTGATCTTGTGCGGCGCGCTAAAGGTTAGTCCGCCGTCGGTGCTCCGAACAAACATGACGTCGGTCGTACTTCGTCCGGGCGGCTCCACGCTAGCCAGCATGTAAATGTTGTTGTTAGTCGGGCCACCGGAACGATCAACCGCCAGGAAACACATTCCCTCCAGTCCTGCTGGATTGATTGTCCCGTTACTACCGAGGTCGCCACCCATGTTGACGGGTGTGCTCCGGTCAAAAGTGGGCGTCTGGCCCCCAATCTGCGCATTGCTCGAGCGAACACAGTAAAACGTGTTCCCTTCTCCGCCGACAAAGAGATTGCCGTTCGTGTCCACATCGAGCGTCCCGTACACAGGCCCATTGGGAATGGTGATTGGACTCTGCCAGGTGACCCCGCCGTCGATCGAGCGTTGGAATTGGACGCCGTTGCCGTTACAGTTAATTCCGTCGCTCGACTGGTATTGGAATCCGTGCCCTGGGCCATTTGTCTTATCGATGGTAAACCACTGCTTATCGCCTCCACCCGCGAGTCCGTCGGGTTGCAGCTCCGTCCAAGATTGGCCGCCGTTTGTTGAGCTATACATATTTTCACAGAATGTCTCCAGAAGGCTGAGGTAGAAAAATCTTCCCGTTTCATCCGAGTTTGTTACCGGGTCGCTGCGAAAGACGTTGTTTTCCAGAACCCCGGGGAACGTCCAGGACGTGCCGCCATTGCTGGTGTAGCCCCAGCCGCCCTGCCGAAAGTTGGAGGTAACGCTGTTAAACTGCCTCCAACCGATTGTCATCTTGTTGTGGTCTGTCGGGTCGACCGAAATAGTGCACTCATTCGCGGCGTCGCCGATGATGTTCTGGCCGCTGGCATTAACGTTCACCTGATAACTGGTGAAGATACCGAACTGCGAGATCATACCGGGCGAAACCCCTATGTTCCACAAGGGGAGAGGAGCGGGTGGGTTGTCGTATTTTTCGAGGGGCTCGGTCGGGGGTAACTTGAGTCGCTCGGCCTGGCCCGGAACGATGGCAAGTTCAGATAGCAAAACCAGACAAACAAAAAGCCAAGTCCTTGATAGCATAAGAGCACCTCGAATTGAAGAGGGGTAGCCTATAGCAGAATCCACTCGCAGCGTCGGCTTAATCCGAAAGGGACGGCGCTCACTGCGCCGCCCCTTTCATCATTTAATCTAACCGCGTCGTTTTCGATGCATCCGATCCGCTCGATACCCATTATGGAGGCAGAACATTGCCCGATTTGCCTTTGACCAGACCGACATCGCCCGCATTGATCGACCCGTTCGAATTCACATCCTCACGGAAGTTCGCAGCGGTGACTGCAGCACCGGATTGCCCCTTCGTCTGACTCACATCCCCGGCATTGACTGACCCGTTCCCACTCGTGTCACCGGCCAGAACGCCCATTGGGATCAGGATATTGGTGGTAGTTGTTCCATCGCTCACGTTCATTAGTGTAACGCCCAATCGCTGGGCGTCGGTCACCCCGGTGAGATCAATGGTGATCACCGCCGTGCCACTCCCGCTAAAGGTGGCGGCCCCAGTGCCCGACGTTACTGCCACACCGCTCGCCGTGACGGGGCTGGCAAAGGTTACCACCATCTGATGCGCACCCGCCACTGCGCCAGTGCGGTCTTCAATCCCAACGGCCCCACCGATCGGTACCAGAGGCAGAGCGATATCGAACGTGCCGGCTCCGCCGTGGATCTTCCGAGAGACCGCGCTACTGGGCACCAGCGGGGTGGGGAAGATTTCCATCGAGGCCAGCAGTGTGAGACCGCTGCTATCGTAGCCGCCTGCAAGCCAGATGCGACTGGTGCCGTCGGTGTCGGTTGCGAAGTTGCGCCGCGGAGTAATGAACGCAGGAACCGGCGCACCGGTTGTCCACGCATTCGTGCCGGGGTCGTAGATGTCCACCTCGTTCGAAGGATTGGGCGCGACTCTACCGCCACCCATGACCAACATTTTGCCGTTGAAGGTAAGCGCTCTTGTCTCGCCTGTGGCCCTCGGTATCGCTGTTATCGCCCCGATGGTATTGGTGCCAGGGTTAAAGCTGAACGAGGTAGTGTTATCGGTCACGAGACCACCGACGAAATCCGATGCTCCTCCAACGTAAATAATGCCGCCGATGGCGGCTGTCGGTGCATACATGATCCCCACCGGAGTGTTCACTTCCTGTAGCCACTTCGCGCCTACCCCGGCAGTGGGATCAAACTGCCATATCTGGTTGGTGGAAGCTACGTTGATGTTAAACCCGCCCAGTATGTAGAGCTTATTGCCAGTAACTGCGAAGCCACCTGGCAGGATTGTGCCTCCGACATCGCCGGGCCAGTCATCGCCCGCGAGGGAATTAATGGTGTCGGTAACAGGATTGTAGCGAAAGACCCGTCCGGTAGCAGTGGTCTGCCCAGCGGCCGAGCCGCCCACACAATAGATGTAGGGCGTTCCCGATTCGGTAAGCACGCCACAGGCCATGTTGTTCACCTGGTTATCTGGGTAAGTGGCTGACTTGGTGGTCCAAGAGTTACTACTCGGATCATATTCAAACGGGTGGGTGAAATCGCTGCCCGCTACGTCAGAGCTGCGCCCGCCCATGGCGTAGAACTTCCCGTTGGGCGGGAAATAGACGCCAACCAAGCGCGTCCCGACGCTGGGGAGGTTGGGACCGATCGACCAGCTACCCAGCAATGGGAATTTGAACTTGCCGACGCGCGTGAACCATGTGGCGCTGCCGGTTGCCGGGTAGTATTCGTTTACATGCCAGAAGCTGAGATTATCGGCGGGATCAATACTCAGGTAGCTATAATCGCCCCAGCGTGCGGCCGCATTGGTCTGGTGACCACCGCCAGCGATCATTATGGCTTCGCCCTGCCCGAGGTCATTTAACGAATCGGAAGCGAGGCGCCCGGCATATCGAATGGAGGGTTCCACAATCGTGCTCGATGTGGAATAGCCGATGGCCGTGTTACCCGCGTTATCGACAGCTATGCTGCCCATCCAGCGCCATAAACCGTCGCCGCCATTGGTCCAGGTCTGCTGCTGAACCGGGGTCGCGGGAAACGTGCCGCCACTAACATTGAATTGATACCAGCGAGTACCCGTAGGACCGGTGCAGGCCGCGTCGGTGCAAACGGTTTGCGAAGCCCACAACGATTCCGTCCCACTGCGATTCTGGTAAACGAGCGGCGTCATGATTTTATCGCCCAAGGTGTCCAGCTTTACCGCAGTTACCGGCTGTGGCACGAGGTGGCTCGTTGTGTTTGTGAAGGCGTCAATGAACCCGTTGACCGTGATCTCGGCATTCGGCGTGTGGTTTGCGCCAACACCAAAAGTAGAATTAGCCGGCGTAACAAAATCGACATGAAACAGCCGGCCATGGACCTGGGTTAAGGTCACGCCACCGCTGGCCGGGCTATCGACGGCCAGGATAAATTCGTCCCTTCCCGCAGGTGGCGGGTTGCCAGTGCGAAAGCTGGCAGCGACGAAGCTATAGGAATCGCCCACACCAGCCAGAGGAACAGTAAACCCGATCGCATTGGTGGGCCCGCCGGCGACCATACTGGCGCGGTCGAGTGCATAGACGCGGACACCGTTGAAAGTGGTGTTATTGCTGAACAGATTCATCGTCAGGTAGTAGGCGTCGGGCCACAAGCCCATCTTGGGGTAATCGCCCAGGAACGTTGGATTGGCCGGATCCACTTGTACCGCGTAGAGAAACCAGCCGCCTGCCACCGGATCGGCGGTCTGGGACACGCCAATGCACTGCCAGAATGAACTGCCGGGAAACGAGGGAAAAGCGAAGTCGCTCACCACCCAGCGATTGGCGATATGATCATACATAACAAAAGGGTCTCCGCGGTTTTGGTTCAAACCGCAAGGAGTGCCCGCCCCCAGCGGGGAGAAGAACGAATTGAACGTGGTGCCGTTAGCGCCGTTCAACGGGTTACCAGACTTGTCAAAAATTTTGATAGAGCTGTTGACCGCAACCATATAGTTATTCGGACCGACATCGCCGTCGCTGTCAGGCGGCAAACAGCCGCAGCCGCTCTGTGCGGAGCTCATCCCATCGAACGTCAGTAACGGCGCCGGCATGTTGGGCGTCGGTCGCAAAATCCCTTTCATTAACGGGCTAAGTTGAGCGACGGCGGATGTGCCGGATCCCGCTGACCCGCCTGAACCCGCCAGCGGGAACGGATGACGCGTCAGTCGGAACTCTTCAACCTCTTCGTTCGGCGCGATGTAAGGCAGGCTTCGCAGGTCCTGGTTCTGACGGACTGGACCAACCGTCCGCACTACATCCGGCGCACCGGGCCGGGGTTGTGCTGGCTCGGCTGCCTGGGCTTTGGAGGATTGCCCTGCGATTGTGCTCTTTGTTCCGGCAGACACATTCGAGAACGCGCCGGTGCCAAGCAGCGCGATAAAGACGCCAATCGAGCAAAGGACAAAGGCGAGCAAGACACGTCGATTAAAGAAGGCGGATCGATTACCTGATTTTCTTTTCATGCGGAGTTAGTGGTTGGAGTTTGAGTGATGGCAAGGAACTCTTACCGGGCCAACGCTATCGGAAATTCGAGATTGTCCCTAGTTACATTTTGGTAATGTGCCTCGAGAATGACCGTCATGAAGGGAAAAATGAAAAGGGGCGACGCTGGCCGCGTCGCCCCTTTTCCGTTCTACGTTCTAATTTAGTTCGCGTCGTTCTCGACGCGCCTCTTTTTTCTTATTTACTCGTCAGGGAGGCAGCACTGTGCCTGATTTGGATTTGACCAAAGCAACGTCCCCGGCATTGATCGTGGCGCCGCTCGCGTTCACATCATTCCGGAAATTCCCGGCTCCAACCGCAATCCCCGATTGCCCCTTGGTCTGACTCACATCCCCGGCATTGACGCCCCCGTTCCCATTCGTGTCCCCGATCAGCACGCTCATCGGTATGACCACATCGCTCACCCCGTTCACGCTGTGGAGCGTGACGTTGATCGTCTGGGCGTTGGTCACGTTGGTCAGCGGTATCGTCACCGTGTTCCCACTGATGGTAACCATGCCGCCGTTGCTCACTCCGCCACTTCCCACCGTGCCCGCTCCCAGCGTCACCTCGGCTTGCGGCGAGCCGTTGACGGTCACCGGTGTGGCAAACGTCACGATCATCGTATAGTCGTTAGTCGCACTGTTCGAGCGACACTCAATCCCGGGTGTGCCGGTCAGCGGCAAATCGACGTCGAAGTCGCCCGAAGCCCCATGCGTCTTACGAGAGACCGCGCCAGTCGCTGTCGGTGCTGCGGGAAATTGAAATTTGCCAATTCGCGTGTTCCAACCGGCACTGCCCGTAGTGGAATAATATTCGTTGGTATGCCAGAAGGTGACGTCATCCGATGGATCGACGGCGAGCGCGCTGTAGGTACCCCATGCCCCGCTGCTGCTGGTTTGGTGTCCACCGCCGGCCTGCATCACCGCTTCGCCTTGCGCCATCGTATTCAAAGGATCGGTCGCCAGGCGCCCGGCATACCTGATGGAGGGTTCGCTAGTTCCGCTTGACGTGGAATAGGCAATCGCAACGTTTCCCTGCGCATCCACCGCGATGCTCGGCATCCAGCGCCAAAAGCCATCAGCCCCATTATTAAATGTCTGCTGCTGTGCGGCCGTTGCGGGAATCGTGCTGCCGGTAACATCGAACTGATACCAGCGAATTGCCGCTGGGCCGGTCCCGCCCTGATTATTATTAACTGTCTGCGACGCGTAAAGCGATTCCGTGCCGCTCCGATTTTGATAAACCAGCGGCGTCATCAACTTGTCGCCCACGGTATCGAGCAGACTAGCCGTTCCGTTTTGCGGCACGAGCAGAGTGGTTGTGGTGAACGCGTCTACAAAGCCGTTTACTGTAATCTCTCCGTTGGCCGTGTGGCCCGCACCCACGCCAAAGCTGGAGTTAGCAGGAGTAACAAAGTCGACGTGAAAACGCCAGGCGTGAACCTGTGTCAGGGTCACATCGGCCGAAGCGGGACTGTCGACCGCGAGGAAGTATTCCGGTGTACCGACCGGAGGTGCCGAGCCGGTACGGAAAGTTGCCGGCACCAAGCTGTATGCATCGCCCAGATTCGCCGGAGTGACGGTAAAGGCGATTGCTCCGGGGTTGGGAGCGCCGATCCCGTTGATCATATCGAGGCGCGGAAGCGCAAAGACGCGCACTCCGTTGAAGGTCGCATTGTTAGAGAACAGGTTGACCGAGAAATAATAGGCATCCGGCCATAAGGCGAACTTGGGATAATCTCCCAGGTAGTTCGGATTTGCCGAATCTACTTGCAGCGCATAAAGCCACCAGCCGCCCGAAACCGGATCACTCGTCTGGGACACGCCGATGCACTGCCAGAACGACGTCCCAGGAAAGGAGGGAAACGCAAAATCGCTGACGACCCAACGATCAGCCAAATGATCATAGATCACGAATCCATCGCCCTGATTTTGATTGGCACCGCACGGAGTACCCGCGCCCAAGGCAGAAAAAAACGAATTATAAGTCGTCGGCGCCATCAGCTCGTTACCCGACTTGTCAGTGATCTTGATGCTCTTATTAACGGATTGGATATAATGATTCGGACCCGCGTCCCCGTGGGTGGACGGCGGCAAACATCCGCACCCGCTCTGCGCTGACGTGATACCCGGATATGTCGCGATCGGAGTCGGCATGGCCACAACCTGCGCGGCGCAGCGCACTTCCTGCAGCGGGTCGGGCTTTCTCTGGGAGTAGGTCCGGGGATGCCGCGTCAGTCGGAACTCCTCAGTATCCATCAAGGGCGGAATGTAGGGAAGGTTTCGCAAATCCAGGTCCTGCGAAACTGGTCCCACCATTGGCACCACTTGCGGTCCAGCGGCCATATTTGGATTCTCATTCAGCTTTTGGCCCATGGCAGTGGAGTTGGAATACATGCCAAAGCCGATCACCGCCACGACAGCGCCAGCCAGAGACAGGACGAAACCGAGCAGACAGCGCGGATTGAAGAAAGCGGATTTGGGGGTGGATTTTCTTTTCATGAAGGTGGTTCCAGTATCTTTCCAAGCTAACAAACGCCAGGAAAGGCGATGTCATTGTAGATATCACAAATGTCAGACTCCTTTCAACGACAAACTGAGAATATTGCAATAACGCTGGAGGCGTTTTCCGATTCAGTAGCGGCCAGTCCGCTCAAGCAGCGGCTGCCACCAAGTTTGGTTGGCCAGATACCAGTCGATCGTGTCAGCGAGGCCTTCTTGGAAATTCCGGCGTGGTTGCCAGTTCAATTCGGCCTTCGCGAATGACGAATCAATCGCATAGCGCCGGTCATGGCCGAGTCGATCTGTGACAAATGAGAGAAGACTTTCCGGTTTATCGAGCTTTCGTAAAATCAGTTTCACGAGGTCGATGTTCGCCATTTCGCTTTCGCCGCCAAAGTTGTAAACCGTACCCGGTTTCCCCTCGAAGAGGACGGCCGCGATTGCGGCGCAGTGATCCTCAACATGGATCCAATCGCGCACATTCAAGCCATCGCCG
This sequence comes from uncultured Verrucomicrobiae bacterium, assembly GCA_963737545.1. GTDB lineage: Bacteria > Verrucomicrobiota > Verrucomicrobiia > Chthoniobacterales > UBA10450 > CAVTTH01. The sequence goes on from CAVTTH010000004.1 coordinate 227,475, forward strand.
TAAACCGGCAGCGGCTCATCGCGGATCGCCTTGATGATCATGAGCGGGATCAGTTTTTCGGGGAATTGATACGGCCCGTAATTGTTCGAGCAACGCGTCACGATGACTTCCTGCCCGTAAGTTTTGTAGCAACTGAGCGCAAGCAGATCCGCGCCGGCCTTGCTCGCCGAATACGGCGAACTGGGTTCAATCGGCGATTGTTCGGTAAATTTTCCGGTTGCTCCCAATGAGCCATAAACCTCGTCGGTTGAGATTTGAATGAAACGCTGGACCCCATGGCGTCGCGCCGAATCGAGCAGGACACTGGTCCCAACGACATTCGTGTGAATAAAATTTTGCGGCGAATTAATGCTCCGATCGACATGCGATTCCGCCGCGAAATTGATCACGGCATAGAACGAGTGCTCAGTCATGAGCTCATCCATCAAATCAACATTCGCGATGTCGGCCTTGAAGAATTCGTAACGATCGCCATTTTGCTGCGCGACACCGTTGAGGGTCGAGAGATTCCCGGCATAAGTCAGCACGTCGACATTGGTCACGGAGGCCGGCTTGTAATGTTGCAAAATATACCGAATAAAATTGCTCCCAATGAAACCGCAGCCGCCTGTCACAAGAACGCGCATCGCAGCGCGTACCTAGCAGCGGACCGGACAGCGCGCTAGCAGATTCTCCTGCGATCCAGGGGCGCATCGCAGCGTGGCGCGCGCGCGCGGCGGAGATCGATTGGACGCCGTGGCTGATCGTCGCACTGGGCGCGTTTCTGCGGTTGTTTCTGCTCGGAATCAAGCCGCCGCATTTCGACGAGGGCATCAACGGTTGGTTCGTCGATCAGATGACGAAAACCGGTTTTTACAGATACGACCCGACCAATTATCACGGCCCCCTGCACTTTTACGTGCTCTTTCTTTCGCAGACTTTACTCGGACGAAACCTCTGGGCCTTGCGGCTGCCAGTTGTCCTCGTCAGCATTTTTTGCGTTCACCTCGCGATAAAATTCGAGCCTTTCATTGGACGCAACGTCAGCCGGTGGGCGGCGCTTGCCATGGCAGTGTCGCCCGGGTTCGTCTTCTACGGGCGCTATTCCATTCACGAAGTCTGGCTCGTGCTTTTCTCGATGTTCTTCGTTCTCGGCCTTCTCGGCCTTTGGAAAAACGGCTCCGCCAAATATCTTTGGTACACCGGCGTCGGAGTCGCCGGAATGATCCTGACCAAGGAGACTTACATTATTCACGTCGGCTGTGCGGTAATCGCCGCGGGCCTGACCTGGGTGTTGCATTTCATTCAGCCGACCAAGGACGCCAGGCCAGTGCGCCAAACCTGGAGCTATCAGGACCTGATGGTCGTTGGTGGAGTAGCGATCGCGCTGATCATCTTTTTTTACTCCGGAACTTTTCTGAATTGGGGAGGGCTGAATGGCCTTTACCAAACCTTCCATACCTGGTTTCAAACGGGGCAGAACGGCAACGGTCATGAAAAGCCCTTCTTTTATTGGTTAAGGCTCATCTGTCGTTACGAGTGGCCGGTTGGTTTGGGTCTTTGCGCCTGCGCGCTCGCCCCCTTCGCCAAGAACGTGAGCATCCGTTTTCTCGGGGTCTATGCAGCGGGAACACTGCTTGCCTACAGTATTGTTCATTATAAGACGCCCTGGTGCATCATCAGCGTGGTGTGGCCTCTTCTCTTCATGTTTGGCGTGGCCATCACCAACATCGCTCTCAAGCGGCAGTTGCTGGCGCTGGTCGTGGCAGTGGCACTCCTGAGCGCGTCACTTGGCTCGGCCATTTCGCTCAATTATTTCCGCTGCTCGACCTACACTCAGGACGACTGGGACAACACGAAGAGCACCGCCGAAAACATCGCTCACTTTTTCACCACCGAACCGTACGTTTACGTCCAGACCTACAATGACATCTACAAATTAACGAGGCCGTTGCTGAAACTGGCCAGGCATAATCCCACCTACTACCAACTGGTGGGACACATGATTCGTTCGAGCGCGTATCCGTTCCCATGGATGCTGGGGGATTTCCCCAATGTCGGCTACTACGAGCACGACAATCTTCCCGGGAAAGTGGATGCGGATTTTCTGCTCGTTCAGGAGGATCGAATCGCAGAAGTCGAAGCGAAACTGCACGACTCCTACTACACGGACTTGCTTACGATTCGCCCCTACCAGGACACTTCGAAGGTCTACTTGAACGCGAGGGTTTTCAAAGATTTCTTTCCCACGCGAACGCCAGATTTCGTCGGCAAGAAATAAGATCCCCGGAATGAAATGGCTCGCGGCAGGATTAACCTGCGTCAACTTCGCGACAGTATCGGTCTTACTGCTTGGCATGGCTGCGAGTGGTCTGAGCCGATCGGTTGCATGGGTTGCGATCTGTCTCGGCGTGGCGGCAGGTTTGGCTGCTTTCATCACCACTCGCCGTCCGACTTCGGCGAAGGAAACCGCTGGCAAGCAAAGCAAGTATCGGAATCTTTGGCTTTGGATTGTGGCCGCATGCTTCGCAATGTTTGCCTTCCGATCTTTTTGCTGGCTGCTCTATATCGATGGCGATGAACTCAAGATTCAATCACCGAACAATCTCGGCGATCTCGCGCTCCACCTCACGTACATCAAGGAGTTCGCCCATGGAGTCGCACTTTGGCCGGACAATCCGATTTTTCCTTTTGGCAAAATGCGATATCCGGCGGGCACGGATTTGTTCAATGCCCTTCTGGCTTGCCTTGGCGTTGATGTCACGCGCGGCTTGATTTGGATCGGACTTCTCGGGTCGCTTGCTACTTTCTGCGCACTCCGATTCTGGGGCGGTGCATTTGCCGTGGCTGGATTCTTGTTTAACGGCGGGCTGATTGGCTTTCAGATTTTCAAGACCCGGCAATGGATCGATGGCGAAACCTTGCAGCACATCGCGTGGAAAAGCATTCCCCTAACGATGCTGGTGACTCAGCGCGGGCTTCTCTATGCAATTCCCGCCGGATTACTCCTGCTTTGTCAGTGGCGGGCAAGATACTTTGCGAACGAGGATAATTCCAAATCGAAAGCTCCGCTTCCGTTCTGGGTGGAACTCGCGCTCTACGCCTCGATGCCCCTTTTCCATGTTCACACTTTCCTCGCGCTCAGTATCGGGCTCGCCGTTTGGTTTCTGATCGGCGATTGGGCTGCGCGTAAGCAACTGTTACTTCTCGTCGGTGGAGCGTTGTTTCCTGCAACGTTTTTCGTGTGGCTGACCACTGATCACTTTCGCGCGGGCTCCATGATTTCCCTGCACCCCGGGTGGGCAAGCGCCAATCCGGATTTTGCAGTGCCATTCGCCGGTTTCTGGCTCGCAAATTTCGGCGTTTTCCTCCCCCTAGCGATATTTTTCATCGCACTCTGCATCTGGCGCGCGTGGGAAAAAAGAGCGCTCCTGTTTCTGCGCGATCCGGTTCTCGCCTTCGTTCTGGCAGCCACGGCCATTTTCATTTTCGCCTGTCTCTTTCGGACCGCGGTGTGGGATTGGGACAACATTAAGCTGATCATGTGGGCCTACCTGATTTTGCTTCCGTTCCTCTGGCGGGAGCTGATCGCGCAGTGGCCGTGGGTTATTCGCGCTGGAGTTTGCTTCGCACTTTTCGGAGCTGGTTTCGTCATGCTTTTCGGAGGCCTTGCAGCCGGCAAGGGAGGCTACGGTTTTGCGCGCCGATCGGAGGTTGACGCCGTCGCAGTCGTCGTTCGTTCGTTGCCGGTGGAAGCGAGGTTTGCCGCCTACCCGATCTACAATCATCCCCTGTTGTTGAACGGGCGAAAAGTGGCCCTCGGATACGACGGGCATCTTTATTCCCAGGGATATGATTATTCCAAACCACTGGCCGAGCTGAAATCTCTCATGCTGGGTGAGCCGAACTGGAAAGACGCAGCTCGACAATTGGGCGTGCGATATCTTTTCTGGGGCCGTGAGGAAGAAGCTAATTACGCGGTCAGCACCCGCTCCTGGGCAAAGACCACGCGGACAGTTGCGAAGGGAACGTGGGGAACAATCTACGATCTAGAGCAGGTTTCCTGGAGTTCCGGAGCCCCTTAAGGTGAGCATCCGAGGTCGTTCGCCGTTTGCCCCGTGACCCACTTCGAGAATCAATTGTCGGACCTTGATTTTCTGACTAACAAAATTCGGGACGCTGTCAGCTCGTTCAAGATCACGCCGATAAAGAAAGATCAGCATCTTACCACCGTGATGCTGCTGCATGTAAGCTGCGATTTTTTCCGCAGCGAACAGTGCTGTAATTAGATGGAGGCGATATGATTTGGGAATGTCTCCCTCGCGCAAGTCGCGTTTGGTCGCATGTTCTTCGGCGAATTTTTCAAAATCGCCCGCCGGAACCTTGTAGCCTTCCGGCAGGAGCAAACGCTCGTCGGCCGTCAGATTTTCGCCCGTTTGCAGTTTCATCCGCAATGCCCGGGGTAGCCCGAGGGCAAGTTGCGGCAGATCGGAAGTTGCCCGCAAGACGCTTTTCCGAAATTCGCGTGGCTGGCCGCGCACATTCCACGTCACCCGATCCGCCAGATTCGGTTCGCCGCCGGGCGCTGCGGTCGTTTGATCGAGGATCCCCTGCTCATCCGCACTGAGATCCTGCCAACCGATAGCAAACGGCTTCGCCTCATCCCGCAGCGCCCGAATCAAATCACCGACCGATTGGTCAAGATTTTCGACCGGAAAGTAAATGACTTCAGCGCGTCTGATTCGGGTCGCGAAATCATCGACCGCCGGATCGTTCAGCGAATCGATGGAAGTCCTGTGGGGCAATGCCGGCTTGTTGAAGATTTCACAGCCAGCGAGCGAAACAACGAGAGCGGCGCAAAGAAGAATTGTTCTCATCCCACGTGCGCCGCCCCCGAGGTACTGTTGCTCAGCACGATTTGCCCTTCCGCGACCAAAGTTTCAGCGACGGTCGCTTCGACTTTGAACTGCAACAAATCCTGCATTTGACCCAGCTTCGTAGCGCGCAAAATTATTCTCTCTTTCGGGCGGACCGGCCGGAAAAATTTCATCCCCCGAATGGCCGAAAGCAGAAAGATCGGTTTCGATTCATTCGGATACCCGGATGCGGCCACGATGCCGGCCGTCTGCGCCAACGCTTCGGTGAGGATGACCCCTGGGACAATTGGATTCCCCGGAAAGTGACCGGCGAAAATCGGATCGTCGTCTGCGAACGAGGTCGCACCTTCGGCGCGAATCCCGGCCTCCAGTGCGACGAGCTCGCGCACGAAAACAAAGGGCGGACGATGGGGCAGGCCAGCCAGTGACGATTGACGATTGACGAGTGACAAGATCTTACAGCGCCAGGCGTTCGAGAATCCGCTCGTCCCGTCGTCGACCTGTCAGTTCGGCGTCAACCATTGACAAAGTAGGCAAACTTCCAGCTGCCATTTACCCTGCGAATCCCGGCGCGGTATCCTTCATAGTTGACCGATTCGTCAGCGAACTGTGGCGGCGCCACCATATACTCGCCCTTCGGCACGAATTTCTCTGTCAGAATTCCTTCCAGTTCTATCCACAGACCATTTTCATCCCAGGTACTTGAAAACTCCGTCACCGGAACCTATCGGGTTAAGACGATAACCGAAATCCTCCGTCATCATCGAAGCGAGGGTGTTCACATCGTGCGCCGCGACCGCCTTGCGCAAACGTCCGACAAAAGCCAAAAAATCAGTGTCGGAACTTTGATCCCGTTGTTCCTGATCGGGGTTTTTCTTCGCCGCTTTATTCTTGTCCTTGGACTTGCCCGGCGTTCCGCAACCGGAGAGAGCAAAGATCATGACAAGGAGAAAGGATACGGTGATTTTCATGGAAGCTTCGATTCTTCGAAAAACAGGTTTGCCACGTTCTTGCGCAGGTGACAAGCACCGACCTGCTCGATTCCCTCCGTCGGCCGCGCCTTCAGTGACAGTTCTCCCGATCTTCTCCGCGCAGGGCGCGTCTCCGGAGGGGGTGGGCGATAAAGATAAAGTAAAACGCGTCCACCAATTCGCGAAACGAGCAGCTCGGACTCGTTAGGCGAATGGGTCCGGAGCGAAACGCGGCGAAAATCGCTTCGATCGTCAGCTCACGCGGACGCGGAATACTGGTGTAATGACGGCCAAACGCGCGCAGCCGATGTGCATCGGACGTCGCTATGAGTGGTCGCCGAAACCGCGAGCCGACAGCGCTCGCGATCCAGTTTGGATTCATTAGCCACTTGTGAAAGTGACAAACCTCGATCGCGTCGAAGCAATCGATCTCCTTGATCAATCGCCGTCCGATCGAGCCGCCAAAGAAGTAAAATGGATGCGGCGCAATCGTAAAAAGTGAGTCTCCGCGCTGCGTTCTGAGCTTTCGCAAATCGTCAAAATCCCGCAGGGTCGCAATCTCTTCCGGGCGCACGTTGAGCAAAATGACGTCTGCGCCGCAGAGGCGCACTTCCGCCGCCGGGATGAGCAAAATCCCCATCTTCGAGGCATGAGCGAAAACCTCCTCATGATCGAAAACTGCTTCATGCAGCGTGATCGCCAGGACCCGAAAGCCGAGCGATTGCGCGCGTTCCAGAAGTTGGTGCGCGGAATAATCGATCACGTCCTTCGGATCATCGTGTGTGTGGATGTGCAGATCGATCTTGATCCACTCGTTCTTTCCGGCATCCGCGGACATTCCGAGAAAGTATCCGTAGTTCGCCCATTTCACAGATCGGATTCATCGTTATGATCGGTCCGCGGTCGAGAGTCTCGACGCGAGCATGAACGGCTCTGAGGAGTGAAAGGAGAAACTTTGGTTGCCTTGCTTTCCCGCGTTCCTGCTTCAAATTCCCGCACGCGGCTCGGGTGGTGAAATGGCAGACACGTACAGTTTGAGGGGCGTATGCCGAAAGGCATGCGGGTTCAAGTCCCGCCCCGAGCACCACTTTCTTATTAGCGCTCGGGCACAACCACTCGGCGGGGAACGTTGCCGCTCGATTCCTGATAAGCGGCGCCCGCGGTGATTTGGAGTTTGTCGTTTCCGACGCCACCCAGAATATACGCCTGCTTGTCGGTGATGCCGAATTTCCCACTCGATTTACCGTAGAAGAAGCCTACTTCGCCGCCGGAATAATACCGATTCAAATGCATGTTTATCACCCCGCCTGGCGAATCCGCGCCATACATCGGAGAGGGGCCAACCTTCTGCACTTCCACTGCACTCAGGAATGCGACCGGAAAAATATCGGACGGCACCATTCCCATCCGGCCTAACGCACCCGAGATAGGAAAACGTCGGCCGTCCAAAAGCGTCAATATCGGAAGGCCGTGGATCAGGACGGAACTATCCACCGTATTAAAAATATCCGGACGATAAAGAGTCAAAGCGGCAGCGGTATCCAGCGCGCCGGTCAGGCGCAATTGTTCGAGCGTGATCGTTTCATCCTCGGTTTGCAGCGTCTGCTGCTGCGCGATCAAGGAAAGGCAAAGACCAAAGAGGACTAGCACGGCAGGAAATACGCGCCGGATCATGAAGGAATTCACATCTGAAACGCCACACACGCCAGCGAAATTTTGGCTGGCGTGGCGGCTGCTCCTAATTCATGTATGAAAATCCTCCTGGTCCTTCTCGTCATTGGAGCCGGCCTGTTCTATTGGCAACACCACAGCACGACATCGCCGACGGCCGCCCAGGGGAAAGCTTCGACAATACCCAAAGCCTCGGTCACGCCGCGACCAGTTTATGAGCATGATTGGGCCAAACACTCACTGGATCGCACCCACGAGGTGATGGATCAGGTCGCCAGAACGCGCAAAGACAACGAACAACCATAGCAGCACACTCGACTTTAGGCGGATTCCGCGCGACCGTCGGCGGCAGGCAATTTCACTCTCTCCTTCGCTATCGGCCGGAAATTGCGGTTCCATCTTCGCCGCGGTCGGGGCCGAACGTGCGGTTTGACAGCTCCCGGAAAAGGGGATTCGTTAGCATGCTAACGATTTACGCTGATGTCTGAATTTGATGTTGAGAAAATCGGTTTCCTTCTCGCCGAGACAGCGCGGATGTGGCGGTGGAAACTCGATCAGCGCCTCAAGCCCGTTGGTTTGAGTCAGGGCAAATGGATGACCCTTGTCCATCTTGCCCGCGGAGGTGAACGACTGACGCAGCGGGAAATAGCGAGCCGAATGGGAATTGAAGGACCGACCCTCGGTGGATTGCTCGATCGTCTCGAGAAAGACGGCTGGATCCGCCGCCTGAACGTGTCTCGCGACCGCCGTTGCAAGACGGTGCGACTGCGACAAAAATCCAAAGCCGTTATTGAAAAGATTTATTCGACCGCACAGGAGCTGCGGCACGAATTGATTGCAGATATTCCCCCGAGTGATCTGCAAGTTTGCATGCGCGTCCTGAGCCAGATTCGGAGCAAGACTGACAAAGTGGCTTCGGAGGCAAGAGCGCGGCGGAACGGACGAAACGGGCACAAGTAATGAAACTTTCCTCCATTCGCGTTCTCTTCCTCGCCGCTGCCACCACCCTTTGCAGCTGTGGAAAAAGCGGCCCGCCGGAGCCCCCCGCGCGGCCCGTTTCTGTCGCGAAAGTCGTCACGAAAGACGTTCCGCTTTACCTCGACGAGATCGGCCGATGCGCCGCTTATGAAACGGTGCAGGTGCAAGCGCAAGTCAGCGGCCAAATCGTCGCGCGTCATTTCAAGGATGGCGCGGACGTGAAAAAAGACGAGCTCCTCTTTTCTATCGACCCACGACCCTATCGAGCCACGCTCGAACAGGCGCAGGGAGGGCTGGCCCAGGCAAAAGCGCAGCTCGCGCTTGATCAACTAAATCTGAGACGCCAGGAGGATCTGCGCGCGAAAAATGTCATTGCCCCGCAGGACTTCGACACCGCGCAGGCGACGGTGAAGAGCGACGAGGCAAAAGTGCAAAGCGCCCAGGCGGCGGTCGACGCGGCGCAGGTGAATCTCGATTTTTGTGAAATCCGTTCGCCGATCAACGGCCGCATCGGTCTGCGCCAGGTCGATGTTGGTAACACTGTTACCTCCGGCGGAAACGCCGGCTCCGGCGGGGCAGTCCTGGTCACAATCGACGGACTCGATCCGATCTACACCGATTTTACCGTCGCCGAACCCGATATTCCACTCGTTAGGCGGTATCTCGGCGGAGCCACGCTTAATGTCCTGACTGATGCGGCCGACGACCACGTCCCGCCGCGCGAAGGCAAACTTTATTTCATCGCCAACACCGTCCAACCCGACACTGGGACGGTTCAGGCTCGCGCCATCACCCCCAATGCCGATCGCGCACTCTGGCCTTCACAATTTGTCCATGTCCGTTTGATTCTCGACACCCTGAAGGATTCCAAGCTTGTCCCGAACGGCGCTGTTCAAATTGGGCAGAATGGTCCCTACCTCTTTGTGGTTAGGCCCGATTCGACCCTGGATCTGCGACAGGTGAAGCCGGGACAACGTCAAGGCGACCTGACGGTAATCACTGAAGGTGTGAAGGCTGGCGAAACCGTGGTCGTGAGCGGGCAACTTCAGCTCGCTCCCGGAGCCAAAGTGATCGCCAAATCAACCGAGAACGAAAACCAACCGGGAGGCAGCGGGAGCGCCCCCGCCTCGAACTAGGAAATGGCAACGCCCGATAAGAACGGCCAGGAGGGAGGCAACGGCGCCGAAGTCGGAAAGCCACCCGTCCGCGCACACGCGAAAAGCGAAAACACACCGACCAAGAAATTAGTGCAGTTCTCCTCCGGCCTTTCGCGTCCCTTCATTCAGCGGCCGGTCATGACGATGATGCTGACGGCGTCCATCATCGTCTTCGGCATCCTCACCTACAATCAACTGGCCGTGAACGATCTGCCGGCAGTCGATTACCCGGTCATCCGGGTCAACGTGTCTTATCCCGGGGCTAACCCCGAGACGATGGCGAACACGATCGCGACGCCGCTGGAAAAGCAGTTTACCCAAATTCCGGGTCTTGATCTGACGACGAGTACAAGTTCGCAGGGCAACACCTCGATCACCTTGCAGTTCAGCCTGAGCAAAGGCATCGACGCCGCCGCGACCGATGTGCAGTCGGCCATCCAGCGGGCCAGCGGCCAGCTTCCAAACGATCTCCCCAGTCCGCCGAGCTTTACCAAGAGCAATCCGAACGATCAACCGGTCATGTACGTTGCCCTAACGAGTGACACGTTGAGCGACGGCGAACTCTACCGCTATGGCACAACCGAGGTTTCGCAGCGGATCAATATTTTGCCGGGCGTCTCGGACGTCAACATCTACGGCGTGAAGGGTGCGATCCGAATCAAGGTCGATCCCGGAGCGCTGGCGACGCGGGGGATGACCTTCGACGATTTGGCCGCCGCCATCCGCGCTGGCACGTCCTACTCCGGAGCCGGCCAGTTCGACGGCAGGAACAAGTCGATCACGCTCCGGCCGAATGGCCAGATCGATACGGCCGAGGGATACCGCAATCTCATCATCAAGCGGGGCGCGGATGGCTCGCCGGTTTATGTCCGCGATGTCGCGCGCGTGATCGATGGCGTGGAGAACGAGCGGCTCTCGCGCCACTTTTTTGTTCGTGGCTTTCATCCGCCGGCGTCCGTCATTGTTTTCGCCGTCTCGCGTCAGGCCGGGGCGAATGCCGTCGAAGTCGCGCGATCAGTTCGCGCGTTGCTTCCCGGTCTGCAACGCGAGCTCCCGGGTTCGATTCGCCTGACCCCGGTGTTCGATCGTTCGCAGTCGATTGTCAATTCACTCCATGACGTCCAGGCCACGCTCGCCATCGCCTTCACTCTCGTCATCTTCGTGATTTTTGTGTTTCTCGGCCGCGCCAGCGACACGCTCATTCCGATGGTGGCGCTGCCGATGTCATTTCTCATCACCTTTGTCGGGATGTGGACGCTCGGTTATTCGATCAACAATCTCACCCTGATGGCGATGACGCTGGCCATCGGGTTTCTGGTTGATGACGCCATTGTCTTCCTCGAAAACGTCGTTAGGCGAGCGGAGGCGGGAGAATCGATTTACCGCGCCACCCTCAACAGCGCCGGTGAAATCTCGTTCACCATTTTGTCGATGACCTTGTCGCTCGCGGCCGTCTTTATCCCGCTCGCCTTCATGCCGGAATTGCTCGGTCGCATCTTCCGCGAGTTCGCCATCACCATTATCATCTCCATCCTCGCCTCGGGCCTGGTTTCGTTAACGCTGACACCACTGATGTGCTCGCGAATTCTGGCGGAGCGCCGAAGTGGTCATCGAAAGACCTGGACGGAGCAATTTGTCGAAAGGTTTTTCTTTCCTGTCCGCGATTTTTACGGACGATCCCTCGACTGGTTCCTGGATCGAGGCTGGCTCGCCGCGCCAATCGTCCTGGCCTGCGCGCTGGGTGTTTGGTTTTTCTTCAAGCAGCTCCCCTTCACTTTGCTGCCGACCGGCGACAGCGCGACGATTCGCGGGTTTTTCATCGTGCAGGAAGGCGCGTCGCCCGATCAACAGCGTCGCCTTCAGGAGAAACTCGATCCCATTTTGCAAGCCAATCCAGCGGTCGATAAATACTTCACCGTGGCCGGACGCTCTGGTCTCGGTGCAGGTGTTTTCACCGTTCTGTTTTTGAAGGATGCGAGCCAACGCCCCGATATCGAGACGGTCGCGGCGGAACTCCGCAAGGCGTGCAGCGACATTCCGGGAATTTTCCCGACGCTTAATCCGCAGCCGGTTCTGCAAATCAACGTCGGCGCCACTGGCAGTTCGTTCGGGCGTTACACCTATGTTTTGAGCGGAATCAACCCCGCCGAGGTTTACGCCGCCGCCGATAAGCTCGAAGCAAAACTGCGAGATTACGATGGGTTCGCCGGCCCTCCGCGTTCCGATCTTTTCCGGAACACGCCCAATCTCGACATCCAGATCGAGCGCGATCGCGCCGGGCTTTACGGCGTCTCGACGACCAAACTCGAGAGTCTGCTGCGCGCCGCTTATTCCCAGAATTACGTTTACCTCATCAAGCAAGCTGACGACCAGTACCAGGTGATCGTCGAAGCCGATGATGAAGCTCGATCCGGGCCGGAGGATTTTCGCCAAATTTACGTCAAGCCGGATAACGGAAGTAAACTGATTCCAATTCGTGTCGTGACGAGATCGGCCGAAGCGCTCGGTCTGCAATCGGTCAATCACATCAACCAATTCACCAGTGTCACCTTTGGTTTCGACACAAAACCCGGGGTCGCCCTCGGGGACGTGACCGCTTTCATCGACAAGACGGCCAGGGAGGTTTTGCCGCCAACGGTGAAAGGCGAACTCCAGGGCGAGGGCCTCGTTCTCCAACAGCTCTTTCAGGCACTGCCTTTTCTCGTCATCGCCGCCGTCTTCGTCATGTATGTCATCCTCGGCATTCTTTATGAAAGCTATGTCCACCCGGTAACGGTGCTCTCGACTCTTTTCCCCGCCGTCGTTGGCGGACTGATGACCCTTTGGCTTTTCCGCTCAACCCTTTCACTTTATTCCGTCATCGGTTTGTTCCTCCTCATGGGCATCGTGAAGAAGAACGGCATCATGATTGTCGATTTCGCGCTCCACCGGCTCGACGAAGGCTACGATCGGCGCTCGGCCATCCATGAAGCGAGCATCGAGCGTTTCCGTCCGATCATCATGACAACGCTCGCGGCCTTGATGGGCGCGCTTCCCATCGCCTTTGGCTTCGGCGCGGGCGGTGCATCGCGCCGCCCACTCGGTTTGGTCATCGTCGGCGGTTTGATCTTTTCACAACTGATCACGCTTTACATCACGCCGGTGATCTACCTCGCACTCGAATGGTTCCAGGAGCAAGTCCTCGATCGCGTGCCGTTCCTGCGCAGCGCACATACGCATCACGAAGCTGCGACCAGTGGAGTGGCCGAACAGCTCGAACCAGAGCCGGCCCCGCTGCACTAAAAGGGGCCCGGGTCTCCTTCGCCTAACGACTATTGCGCGACGTGAGAAGGCGCTGGCCGCGACCAGAGCGCGTCGATGCTCCAGCGCCCCGCCCCATGGACGAAGATGACGAGGAAGACCCAGCAATAGAGCACCGCCAGTTCGCCATGATTCACGATCGGGAAAAGGCCGCCCTTCGCGTGCGCCGTGAAATACGCTACCGCCATCATGCCGCAGGCGAGAAATGCTGCGACCCGGGTGACGAGGCCGACGGCAATCAAAGTTCCGCAGACCAGCTCAATCCACCCGCCAAACTGCATCAACGGGACGGCTGCAATCTTTCCGCTGAACATCCCAAACAGTTTGTCAACGCCGTGGCAGGCGAACATTAGCCCTGCGATCAGCCGCATCAGACAAAAAATCGGATCCGCGTAACGATTAAGAGAGTTCATCCGGCAGGCTTCTTAAACTCGCTTCCTGCTGTCAAGAAAATCACCAGCGTCGGAGGACTGAAATCGAGGTTGCAGTCTCAGTGGCTTCCGATTTTAAAAATCGTCACTCGACGATTGCGGTAATCCTTTATCTGCAAAATGGGTTTGGCGGCGAGCGGCGCCCAGCGATCAGTCGTTTCCGCTTCCTCCGCCTTGTCCGGTTGCACCAGCAGATAGCGCGCATCCCGGGGCACATCCTCAACGCGGCTGACGTAGATCAACTTGCGTTCAACGTAAAAGAGAAACGGCTGATAGTCGGGATCGACGGCGAACAGTGGTTCGCCCGCCGGAACGGCGGCATCAATCTGCGCGGCAATCGTCTTGATTTTCTGCCGGTGCTGCAACTGCGGAATGATCGCGAACGCGTAAATCCAAATCGCCGCACAAACGATGAGCGCGAAGCCGACCACTTTGCGAAAGCACTTTTGCGGAGTGGCAAGGATTCCGGCGATCGCCTGTGGCCACGCAACAGTTTGCGCGGTCAACATCGTCGCGATCAGCCACGACGCGGGCGCGAGCAACGGCATGGTGTAACGCGCCAGCGCGCCTGGAATCAGGCTAATGAGGAGAAACGAGGACGCGATGCCCAGGCCGAGCCCGCGCGGCAGATTTTTCTCTCGCTCGGAATCAAACTGCGCGCTGCCGACAAAAGGAAGCAGCAATGTCCATGGCAAAAAATAACCAAGCCCGCGCGGAATATTCATGAGCCACCCGCCGAGATGAAAACTCTCGCCGGCGAGTCTGCCGGTAAATTGTCGCGACCAGACTTTTCCGACGCCCGCACCGGCGGTCACCTGCAAATACGGAACGGCCCAGGCGGCGAAAATTGCACACGTGATCCCGATCCCGAGGAAGTGCGCGGGATGAGATAGTTGTCGCAACTCTCCGGCGCGATAGAGAACAGCAACAACGATGGCGTAGAAAAAGAGAAGGTGGAGCGGCCCCTTCGCCAGCATGGCGAGCCCGAGAAAAACCCAGGGCACAATCCAAACCAGCCAGGGTGATCGTTTCTCTTTCCACCAACTCAACCAGCAGATGACCGCCAACCCGGTGAGCGAGACGTAGAGCGCTTCGATCTCGATCAACCGGCCCTTCTCGATCATTCCGAAATTCGTCATCCAAATGAGTGCAGCCATGATCGAGCCGTTCGCGCCGAGGGCGGTGCGAGCGACGGTGACAAACGCGATCGCCACCGCCAGGATGCAGACCGCTGATGGCAACCGTGCTGTCCATTCATTACGCAGTCCGAAAATTCTGAAAGATGCCGCGACCAGCCAATTCACGAGGGGCGGCTTCCGAAAATACGGTTCACTCCCGACCTGCGGCACAATGTAGTCGCCCGTTTCCAGCATCGTCACCGCGGGCAAAATCCTGCGGCCTTCTTCCCCCTTGATCTCGAGCGCACCGAGGCCGGGCAGGTAAATTGCCGCCCAAATTGCTGTCACAAGCAGCAGACTCGTGAAACGCGACATCGCTGACTCTGACAATGAGCGCAGGCCGTTGCAAAGGTAATTACAAAGAGCGTACCGACGGCCAGAGGTTGGGGTCTGGACGAAAACGGGGTAACTTGACGAAACGGAGTTACGAAAGTAACTTTCGCGTCTAGTCCGCGGTGGATTGGAGTGGGAGCCAGTGTCCCACTCTTTTTCGTCTGCGGGCTAAAGCTTTTATGAACGCGGAGTTTATCGCCATGCTGGATTACCTCGAACGGGAGCGCGGAATCAAACGCGAAATCCTGATCGAGGCGGTCTCGAACGCGCTCCTCTCGGCTTCGAAGAAAAGCGTCGGCGCATCGCGCGATCTCCACATCGACATCAATCCGAAGACCGGCGAAATTCGCGCGCTTGCCAATCTGGTCGTTGTCGAAAAGGTCGAGAATCCGCAGGACGAAATCGTATTGACTCAGGCGCGCAAGACGAAACCGGATGCGAATGTCGGCGACACGATCGAGGTCGAGGTCACACCGAAAAACTTTGGCCGGATCGCGGCCCAAACCGCGAAGCAGGCGATGATGCAGCGCATTCGCCAGGTCGAGAAGGAAATGATTTATGAGGAGTTCAAGGATCGCGCCGGAGAAATCGTCAGCGGTACCGTTCGCCGTTTTGATCGCTCGGATGTGATTCTCGATCTTGGAAAATTCGAGGCGATCATGCCGCAGCGCGAACGCGTCGTGGTCGAGGATTACAACGTCGGCGACCGGCTTCGCGCCTATGTCGTCGCCGTTGAGAACGGAATCCGCGGGCCCGAGATCATTGTTTCACGCAGCCATCCAAATTTTGTCCGGCGTCTCTTCGAGCTGGAAGTGAGCGAAATCAGCGACGGCACGGTCGAGATTCGCGGAATCGCGCGCGAGGCCGGCTATCGCACGAAGATCGCAGTCTTTAGCGATAATCCAAAGGTCGATCCGGTCGGTGCTTGCGTCGGGATGCGCGGATCACGGGTTAAAAATATCGTACGCGAATTGAATAACGAAAAAGTGGACATCATTCGCTGGAGCTCGGATCCGAAGGAGTTTGTCCTCGAAGCGCTCAAGCCGGCGAAAGTGAAGAACCTCGTCTTCGACCTCGAGAAAAAGAGCGCGCAGATTTCTGTCGACGAAGATCAACTTTCGCTCGCCATCGGAAAGAAAGGCCAGAATGCGCGACTCACTTCGCGTTTGACCGGCTGGGAAATTAATATCGACAAAGATGCCGCAACAACGACGGCGGTGGAGCAAAAGGTAACGCAGGCCGCGCACACCCTTGCTGCCAGTCTGCCTATCACTGAAGAACAGGCGATCATGCTGGTAAAGGCGGGTTTCACCAATCTGGAAGGCTTGCAGGATGCCGATGTCTCAGATTTTGTCGACATCTTGGCAGTTGAAGAAACTAAGGCGCAGGAGATTCACGCAGCGGTACACCAGGAACCCAAATAATATGGCTACGCGCTGATCGCTCTGAGCCATGAGCAGAATTTTAGAAAAACAACATGCCCTCAAAAACGACGACCAAGACAGCAGTTCGCAAAACTGCCCCGGCTCGCAAGCCGGTCAAGGCCGCCGTCCGCGCTGAATCCACCCCGTCGAAAGCAAAGACCGCGAAAAGCGCGAAGGCCGCGGTCGCGGAAAAACCGAAGCCGACCGCTGTCGCCAAAGCAAAGCCTCGCTCGCATTCGGAGGCCGCACCGAAGATTGAGACCGAGAAGAAGGAGCCGGCGCCGACCCGCCGCTCCCATGTCGAAACCGTTTCTCTGATCGACAAAGAGCCACCGCGAGCGAAACGCTCCGACGCCGACATCAAGGGGGCAAAGCGGTCCGTCCTGCCACCGATATCCCGCATTCATGACGTGCCTGCGCCCGTCGAGCCGGTCGTGATCGCTCCTCCCCCGGCACCGATTGCAGTTGATCTCGCGCCCGCGGCGGAGATCGCAGCGCCCGAGTCTGCCGATGCGGAAGTTGTTGAAGCGCAGAAAATAATTCACATCAAGCCGCCGATCATCGTGAAGGATCTGGCCCAGCAGCTCGGATTAAAGAATTTCCAGCTCATCAAGGAGCTGATGGATGATTACAACATTTTCGCCAACCCGAACCTGACGGTGGAGCCGGAAGTCGCGACCAAGATTTGCGAGAAACACGGCTTCGTTTTCGAAATGGAACGCCGCGAGAAAGGCGGTGGCGTTCACAAAGTCGAACAGGTCGTGGTCGCTCCTCCGCCGCCCGTCATCGAGAAGGAAGAGGAGCTCAAGCTCCGCGCTCCCATCATCACTTTCATGGGCCACGTCGACCACGGCAAGACCTCACTCATGGATGCGATTCGCAAGACGCGCGTCGCCGCGGGAGAAGCCGGTGGGATTACGCAGCACGTCGGCGCCTACAGCGTGATCCACAAGGGAATGCCGATTACATTCATTGATACCCCCGGCCACGCCGCCTTCACCGCCATGCGCGCGCGTGGTGCGAACGTAACCGATATTGTCGTCCTGGTTGTCGCGGCTGACGACGGTCTGATGCCGCAAACGATCGAGGCAATCAACCACGCCAAAGCCGCACCACATGTGAAGATCATGGTTGCGATTAACAAGATCGATCTGCCTTCGGCGAACGTGGATCGCGTGAAACAACAACTTCAGGAACGCGAACTCGCGCCGGAAGATTGGGGCGGCGAGACGATCGTCTGCGAAGTTTCGGCGACCAAGGGAACGGGAATCGATCACCTCCTCGAAATGATGACCCTGCAAGCGGAAGTGATGGAGTTGAAAGCTTCACCCATCGCCACGCCTCGCGGCACGGTAATTGAAGCGCAAGTCGAACCAGGCCGCGGACCGACGGCAACGGTGATCGTGCAAATGGGGACGCTGAAGATCGGTGACCCATTCATTTGCGGCCACTACGGCGGGAAAGTGAAATCGCTCATGAACGATATGGGCAAACCGATCAAGGAAGCCGGTCCATCGACACCTGTGAAGGTTCTTGGTTTTACCGGGTTGCCGGATGCGGGCGACGAATTTCTCGTGATGGAATCGGAACGCTCGGCCAAGACTTTGAGCGAGGAACGTCTTCTCGCGAAGCGGACCGAGAAATTGAGCATGCCGCAACGCGCGACGCTCGAGAGCCTGCTCGAAGCGGCCGATGGGAAAAAACATCTGCGCATCATCTTAAAATGCGACGCTCAAGGATCACTCGAAGCACTGACTGGAGCGTTGAGCCAAATCGAAAGCAAGAAAGTCGATTTGGAAATCATCCACTCTGGCGTCGGACCGATTTCGGAATCCGACATCCTGCTGGCGAGCGCGTCCAATGCCGTCGTCGTCGGCTTCAACATCAAGGTCGAAGCTCAGGCCGTGACCGCGGCGAAGCGTGAAGGCGTCCAGGTCAAACTTTACAGCATCATTTACGAACTGATCGACCAAATCAAAGAAGCGATGGCCGGCCTGCTCGATCCGGAACATCGCGAAACCGTGATCGGCCACGCCGAAGTGAAACAGGTCTTCCAACTGAGTAAGGGCATCGTCGCCGGTTGTCTCGTCACCGATGGCCGGATTGCACGAACGGCGCGGGCGCGAGTTCTGCGCCGGCGCCAACCGGTTTACGACGGTGGATTATCGACCCTGCGCCGCTTTCAGGACGATGTGAAGGAAGTGCGCTCCGGTTTGGAATGCGGGATCAAGCTCGGAGATTTTAGCGAATATCAAGTGGGCGACATTATCGAGTGCTACCAGCTCGAAGCCGTCGCGCAGAAACTGTAGCGCTGGAGCCACGGCGCTCTGTCGCCGTGCCGGTAAGAACAGAGCTCCGACAGAGCGGGGCGGCTACAAATGAAACATCGACTACTCCGCGTAAACGAATTACTGAAGCGCGAATTGAGCACTGCCATCACGCGTGAACTCACGTTCGAAGGTGTTTTGGTGACGGTGAATCAAGTGGATGTGACCCCCGACTTGAAATCGGCGCATGTTTTTGTCAGCGTTCTCGGCTCTGAAACCCCCTCCACCGTCACCGAAAAGCTCGAAGAAAACCGGATCATGCTCCAGAGCGAATTGTCGCGCAAAATCGTTTTGAAATACACGCCTCATCTCATCTTTCATTTGGATGATTCGACCGAACGCGGTTCGCGCGTCATCGAAATCTTACGGGAAATCGAAACGCCCGACGCGTCGCCCGAGTGAGTCTGACTACTAATTTTGCGGAGATCGGAAAGGCGTTACGCGCGCATCAGCGCTTCGCTGTGCTCAGCCATGTCCGTCCAGATGGCGATGCCCTTGGCAGCCAGCTGGCCCTGGCTCTTTCTTTGGAGAAGGCAGGCAAGAGCGTAGCGCTTTGGAACGAGGACGGGTTGCTAAACAATTACAGCTTTCTTCCCGGCGGCGAAAAACTGCTCAAGCCGCCCTCGGTGTCAGAGGAGTTCGATGTGGCCATCGCCCTCGACACCGCAACGCAAAAGCGTCTGGGCGCAGCGGGCGACGCCGTGAAGAGCGCGAAGCTTTGGATTAATATCGATCATCATCCGAGCAATCCCGGCTATGGCGATCTGGTCTGCATCGACCCTGCCGCCCCGGCTACCGGACAAATTCTTTTTGAATTGTTCAAAGCGGAACAGCTGCCGCTCGACCGCGCGATCGCAGAGAACCTTTACGTCGCTATTTCAACTGACACCGGCTCGTTTCAATATGCGAATACAACCGCGCGCACTTTCGAGATCGCGGCCGAACTCGTCCGTGCCGGTGTCGACGTCGGCCAAGTCAGTCAGCAGCTTTATCAAAAGTATCCGCGTCGTCGCATCGAGTTACTTCGCGCGCTCCTCGATACCATGCGATTCGACGCCGGCGGTAAAGTGGCGAGCTTCAGCCTAAGCCTTGCCATGGCTGCGGAACTTGGCGCGCAGCCGGAAGACAACGAAGGATTGATCGATCATCTTCGCGCGATCGAGGGAGTGGTCGTAGCCGCATTTTTCGAGGAACTCCCAGATGGCAAAGTGCGCGTTAGTCTCCGTTCCAAAAGTGAAGCGGCTGATGTCTGCGCCATTTGCCAGCAATTTGGCGGCGGTGGGCACACTCTTGCCGCCGGTGCGCGTGTTCGCGGCACGCTCGCCGAAGTGGAGAAGCGCGTTTTGGAAGCAATTTGCGATGTCGTTAACCGCAACACCTGACGGAGTCCTTCTGGTCGACAAAGCCGCCGGGATGACGTCGCACGATGTCGTCGCGCTCGTTAGGCGAAAGTTGCAGATCAAGAAAGTTGGTCATTGCGGTACGCTCGATCCGCTCGCGACCGGTTTGTTGCTGCTCACGCTCGGGCGCGGCACGAAAATTCAGGATTTGCTCATGAGCGAAGACAAGAGCTACGCCGGGACCCTGATGCTCGGCGTGATAACCAATACTCAGGATGCCGAGGGAACAGTGGTGGAAGAACGCGAAGTTCCGGAACTAGGTGAATCCAACGTGCGCGCCGCGTTCGAGAAATTTCAGGGTGATTTCTACCAGATGCCACCCATGGTTTCCGCCATCAAAATGGGCGGAGTTCCGCTCTACAAACTGGCGCGACAGGGAAAGGTCGTGGAACGCGAACCACGTCTGGTCCACGTCTACAACTACGAGATCGTTCGCATCGCTTCACCCGAGATCGATTTCCGCGTCAATTGCAGCAAAGGATTTTATGTTCGGACCTACGCGCATGATATCGGCGAAGCGCTGGGATGCGGCGCGCATCTGAAAGCCTTGCGCCGGACGAAATCCGGCCGCTTCGATGTGTCCGATGCGATTACCGTGGAAGAGATCAAGACCGTTGAGCCGGGGAAAATTCTCGAACGCATTCTCACGCTGCCCGAAGTCTCACGGATGCGAGGGGCGTAGGAAATGACGAAACCCGAATGTCGAATGACGAAGGAAATCCGGATGACGAAATCCAAAATGCTCGTTAAGGGGCGCGTGATTCGTGCTTCGTCATTCATTCTCCATTCGTCATTCGTGATTCGTCATTCGTCACCTGGCTATTGAAAACTCTGTCGTCCATCAACGAACTGACCGCCCTTCCCGGCCCGCTATTTCTCGCCATCGGCGTCTTCGATGGAGTTCATCTCGGCCATCAGGCGGTGATTTCGACTTCCGCGCGGCACGCGCAAGAAGCCTGCGGCACACCTGTTGTGGTGACGTTTGATCCCCATCCGGCGAAGGTGCTGCGGCCGGACAAGGCGCCCCATCTCTTAACGGCGACGCAGCACAAGATCGCGCTGATTCGCGATCTCGGAGTGGCGCATCTGCTCATCCTGCACTTCGATCGCGAATTCGCCGCAACGCGGCCCGAAGATTTCGTCAGCGACCTGGTCAGACATTCCAGGCCGCTGCGCGAAATCTGTGTCGGACACGAATGGTCCTTCGGCAAAGGAAGAGCCGGCAATCTCACTCTGCTGAAACAACTTGGGCGCGAATGCAATTTTGATGTGATCGGGATCAAACCCGTCAAAGTGAATGACCGTGTGGTCAGCAGCACCGCCATCCGCCATGCCATAGAGACCGGCGATTTTTCTGCCGCCGCGAGAATGCTTGGACACGACTACACGATTCTGGGAACGGTAATACGCGGAACGCAGCTTGGCCGCCAACTGGGTTATCCCACGGCCAATCTGAGCGCGCATAACGAACAATTCCCGCCTAACGGCGTCTATCTCGCGGAAGCACGCCTTGAAGGCGATCTCTACCACGGCGTGATCAACCTTGGCTACCGTCCGACCGTGAATGCGGCCCGCCCGGAGCGCCTCCTCGAGTTGCACATCTTCGGTCTCAATCGCGATATCTATGGCCAGGACGTGGAAGTGCGGTTCCTGCGCTATCTTCGACCGGAAAGGAAATTCGACAGCCTCGAGGCGCTCCGCGCGCAGATTGCACTGGATGCGCAGCAGGCGCGCGAGTTGGTCGCCGGGTAAGCGTCGCCGACCAGCGAAGGCCGGCTAACGACGCTCTTCGCGCACCCTGGCCACAGCCGCTACCGTCGCAATGGACGTGAAAAGCACCGCGCTCATCGCGGCCAGAATCAAAATCCAAAGGGTCGGCAATCCGGCCAATTGATGAAAGCAGGTAATGAGAAATTGCCCCCCGTCGGATACAGCGTAAGTGATCGCGCTCGCCAGCAGCGTGACACAACAAAGCAACAGCGCGCGAAACGATCGCTGAGGGGATCGGGCCGGAAGCTTTTGGAGAACGCGGCGGGTGAAGCCGTCATCATCGATGTACGGCGATTCCTCACGCAAGCGCGCGTCCAACCAATCTTCCTGGAGTTGCTCGTTCATCTTTAATTCGGTCCCCACGCCGCCAGCGTCTTCTTCAACTTCTCCCTCCCCCGCAGCACATTCGTTTTAACTGTGCCGAGAGGAATGTCGAGGACGCGTGCAGCCTCATCATGCGATAAACCATTTTGACAGCAAAGCAAAATCGCCGAGCGCTCGTGCAACGGAAGAAGTTGAAGGGCATGCATGAGATCGTGTCTTAATGCGGGATCAACGGTTTTCGGATCTCGCTCGGCCTCGAGCTGTGTTTCGTCGATCCCGACCAGTTCCTTGCGCTTGCGCGCGTCTTCGCGAAAGCAGTTGTAGGCAATGCGATAAAGCCAGGTCGAAAATTTCGCCTCGCCGCGAAAGCTGCGAATATTCTTGTAAGCGCGAATGAATGTCTCCTGCGCGAGATCGTCGGCCAGCGCGACATCCGCCCGGGTGAGTTGACGCAGAAGCCCGCGCACCGCTGACTGGTGATTCCGCACCAGCTCGCCAAAAGCATGCTGGTCATCATCGAGAAGGACTCGGGCAACAAGGTCGGCATCAGTTAGCGGCACGCGAAGAGTTTACACCTTTGGGGAAGTGTTCTCTTTTCGAGCATCAAGTATCCAGACTAAAAAGTAGCCAACGCCAATCAGGAACGGAATGAATCCGAGGCTCCAGGCGCCACCTTCCCAATCGTTGACCGCACCGAAGAAGACCATGAGACCGAGGCCAACCATGACAAGCGTGATCCCACGACGGAGATCGGAGCGCTGCCGTATCACCGGAGGCGGATTGAGCAGCGCTTCCGGGACGGGCTGACCTTTTTCCACCATCATCCGGACGGTGCGATGCATCGCCCGGCTCTTCGAGAAGCTGAAATACATGATCAGACCAACAATCATGACCGGCGTTCCGAAGATCGCGAGAAAGACAATCGTAACGATCGGAACCGCAATCCAAGGCACGTCCGAGTCGTCGCTGGAATGATGTTTGGAATGGTTGCCATCGAAAGTGACGTTGAAATGTTTACGGATCTTCTTTTCGATCGCGGAATCGAGATCCTCGTCCGAATCGGCGGTGACCGAGGGGCGGACCGTGGGAGCCGGCGTGCTGGCAGGCGTCGCCGGTGCCGCCGCTGAGGCGGGAGTCACCGAGATGGTGAACGCGGGAGTCATGCTCGGGCTCGCTTCCGGAGAAGTGGTGGGGCTTTGTCCTAAAACGCTCAGGGCCAGCGCCATCGAACAGAGAGAAGTGAGAAACAGTATTTTCATAGATTACCAATGAGATGCAACGCGGGCCCGTTTTGGATTCAACAATTTTGCCTATCACGGCATTGCGGTGGCAATAATATGTTGCGCCGCGAAGGCGGGTGGACATTATTCCTACCCGCATCGAATGCGGGTGTAGCTCAGTGGTAGAGCACCTCCTTGCCAAGGAGGACGTCGCGAGTTCGAATCTCGTCACCCGCTCCAGCCTTCGCTTGGAGCAACGCCCGGGCAGGCCGCCGCCCTCAGTGCACCCGCTGGACCCGAATGTCACCGCCCCCAGCGATGTACATTCGATAACCGAACGTCCCCTTGACGATGAGTACGGGCGGCGATTCCACCTTAGGGAAATACCTGTCGTCGTGTTGTGATTGCGTCCATCTTTGGCCGTTCTCGAGGGTAAAGGTGGTGTTTCCCTTATATCCGGTGAACGGGCCGACAATGCGGCTTTGAATGATCTCCGGAGGAAGCGCCTTGCGCTCCTTTACCGCGCGATCAACCGCAGCCGTCACCGCTGTCTGACTTGTGGTGGAAACATAATTGCTGATGAACTCATTCAAGCGCGCGCGCTCTTCGGTGGTCAGCTTTTGCAAACCGGCCGCTTCGTATTCCTGCGGTTTCATCGCTCTTTCCACACCCGGGAATTCCGGAGTTTGGGCGTACAAGAAATGGAGTGGGGCAAGAAGAAACGCCGAAAAAACGAGGGCAAGGACCGCAGAAAGAGTTTTCATAAACTGGGCGCCCTTACTCGACTAAGAGCACCGAAGAAAGTCAAAGGCAAAAACATTACCGCGACAGGAGTCGTTTCGCCTCCGCAAGCTCCGCGGCGTCGAATCCTTCCGGGAGATTGGCGCACAGATCACGCAGTGGTTGCAAGCCTCGTTCCGGTTGGCCAATTGAGGTCGCCGCGGTTTGCCATATCGATTGCGGCTTTGAGTTGAAGAGAGCGTTGCCCCTTGCTGCTTCGCAATGTCCATAGCCATTTGCAGCGAGCTCATCGCCTCTTTTTCGTGGTGTGAGTCGAGGCGGAGCAGGCACAAGCCCTGCAACCGATAGAGTTCCGGCACGAAGACGCCGACTCCCGGCTCAGTCACGGTCTCGAGCGCCGATCGCAAAACAGTGAGCGCATCTGAAATCCTTCCGAATTTCACACGGGCTTCCGCCAGAAGCGCAGCGTAATACCGGAAGAACGGGTCCAGTGGCATAGGCCCGGGGAAATTCGGCCTCGATCAATTCCAAGCCTGCTTCGGAATCCTGTCCGATGGCGCGTGCCCAACCAGAGAGAACGAGAGCATGCGCGCGTTGGGGAGGAAAATTGTACTTATCCGCAAGCTCAATCGAGCGTTGCGCCAACTGATCGAGAGCTTTGTAGTCACCGGCCAACTGGTGAAATGCGATTCCGCTTGTAAGGGCGTGCGCCAGACTATGCGGGTGCTTCAGCATTTCGGCGAGCGACAGCTCTTGTTCGACGTAATCCCTGCCGTGCTCAAGAACGCCTGACAGGCCAAGGGAGAGGGCGTAGACGTTAAGCGCGCAAACGCCCGGATCATGACCCCCGAACACCGGGCCCAACCATTTATGCCGGCCTGGGTCGTAGCGCTTGATGCCTTCGCGACTGTCCGTCAATGCAGTCACCGTGTCTCCACGGAAAAACGCGGTGGACCAGCGGCAGTGAAACGCCTCCAGCAATAGGTCTGAATCAGTTGAATGCTGACCGAGTCCGACAAGCTCCTGGGCGCGATCGCGCGCCTTGGCGAGATTGCGGCTGGCGATAGCTGAACTCCACAGACCCCACGTTGCTTTAAATAGCCCAGTCTCATCGCCTAATCTCGTTCCGGTCTCGCAGGCGCGTTCGTAGACTTCCTCAAGCACCGGACTCTGGTAGCCTTTCATGATAGTAAGCGCGGGCCCCAATTTGAGCAGAAGGGCAAGTTCACGCCGCGATCGATCCGGGCTTTCCATCAATTTGGCAGCCTCGCTGAGGCCATTGCTGAAATCGGCAACCGCTTCAGCAAAGTTTGAGTGGGCCGCGGCACGATCGCCGGCGCGTTCATAATAAGTGCACGCCGGGTCAGCAAGCCCTGCCTGACTAAAATGTTGAGCGAGTAGTTCCGGCTCGCTTTCAGCTATGGCGGAAAAATCTTGTTCGAGGTACTCGTGCAACGCGTTCGTGAATTTGCTGGCGCTTTCCCCGCAGCAAATTGTCGTAAGCGACGTCGCGCATCAAAGCGTGTTTGAAGCTGTAACTGGGTTCGCTGGCGCGGCTTTGAGGAAACGCGAGACCCGCATCAATGAGGCGGGCGATCCCAGTTTCGACGTCGGCGGCAGAGGCGGGACTAACCTTTTCCAACAATGCTTTCGAGAATTGCTGGCCAATGACAGCCGCCACCTGGGCGATTTCCCTAGCCGGCCCAAGGCGATCGAGCCGCGCCATCAGCGAATCGTGCAACGTCGCGGGCACAGCGGGCCGATCCGGAGTCGCAGATTCCATCACGGCCCTGGTCAACTCTTCGACGAAGAATGGTACCCCATCGGTCTTCGCCACGATCTCTTCGACTAGCGCTGACGTAAGCGCGTGGGCAGTAGCGACGCCGGCGATTAGTTCAGCGCACTGCGCCTTGCTGAGGCGGCTCAGGGCGAGCGATGTGACATGATCCCGGCCCGTCCACGGCGACAAGAATTCGGGCCGTGCCGTAATAAGGGTGAGCACACGCGTTGAGACGATGCCATCGATCAGCCGGGTAACCAGCTCCTGGGTGGTCGGGTCGATCCAGTGCGCATCTTCCAGAACGAACAGGACCGGTTTTTGCTCGGCCAGCCGGGCCAGTTGATGCACGATCGCCGCAATCGTCGCGGCCTTGCGCTGGGCCGGCGCGAGGTCAAGCGGAGGATAACGGCCGTCGAAAGGTATCGAGAGGAGATCGGCCAGGAGACTTGCCGTCGAGTCAGTAAGATTGTCGGTTGCACTGAGCAGCGCTTCCAGCTTTTCCAGCTTGATCGCAGCAGAATCCTCCAGCGCAAAGCCGGCAGATCGCTCAAATTGACGGATGATTGGATGCAGCGCGCTGTTCGTGTGATAGGGCGAACACTGGCAGATCAGGTGGTAGTAGGGATCGTCGCCGATGCGCTCACTCAAGGCTTCAACCATGCGCGATTTGCCCATGCCAGCTTCGCCGGAAAGAAAAATGACCTGACCTTCCCCCTGCCTGGCCAGTTGCCATCGATCAAGGAGCAGTCCGATTTCTTGCACACGGCCGATTAACGGGCCAGACACGGCGGCACGCCCGGCCGCAAAGCGACTCGCGACCGCGGCCTCGCGCAACACGCGCCAGACAGGTACGGGATTAGCAAATCCCTTGAGGGAGTGTTCGCCAAGGCTCTGGTAATCAAACTGTCTTCCGAGTAAATGATGAGTGCTCTGGCTGACCAGGACGGAATTAGGTTCGGCCAAAGTCTGAAGGCGGGCCGCGAGATTCGGCGTCTCTCCCACGATTGAATGTTCGCGCGCGACTCCGCTGCCAATGATGTCGCCAACCACCACGATTCCAGTAGCGATTCCAACTCGAGTCTCGATCCGCTGCCCATCCGGCCGCTCCAATTGTGAGACGCTTTCGATTAGGGCGAGGCTGGCATAAACGGCGCGTTCAGCTGCATCCTCCTGGGCCTGCGGATAACCAAAATAGGCGAGCACCCCGTCGCCCAGGAACTTGGCGATAAAACCATCGAACCGAGCGATCGCCCCGGCGCATGCATCCTGGTAGCGGCGGATCAACGCGCTCACCTCTTCCGGGTCAACCGTGTTAGCCAGAGCGGTCGAACCCACCAAGTCGGAAAACAATACTGTGACCTGGCGTCGCTCCGCTTCCTGCTTTTCTGGCGTGAGCGGCGTCGGCTCCGCGGTCGCCGTTTGCGTTTGACTGGATGCTCCCTGCTGCGCGGCAAGCGCTTTCAAAAGTTTCCGGCGATGGCCAAGCGAAAGGCCTAACTTCTCCAAGTCGCTCTCCGAAAGATCGGAGAGGATATCGAAATCGATATCATTGTCGACCAGGACGCCCGCGTACTGTTCGAGGCCTAGTTCCTTAAGCCACGCCTGCAACTTCGTCATAGAACGTTCATGGCGGCATTTTCAGATTTTTGCTTATCAGAGCACGTTTATAAAATAGGTGTTTAATCGTGCTTTGCTGCAAAAAGCAACACTCAAAGCCTCCCGAAACGAATCGTGACGCGGACCAGACCCGCGAGCCTGATTTCCAAAGCTTCGTTTTGGCTTGACATTTTTCTGACAAAACAGACGCTCGCCCAATTCGAAGGAAAGGCGGTGATTTTTTGCTGCACACTATTCCGTTTTCGCTACGGGCTGCATCTCGGTTCGGTTGTTTGATTTTCGGTTTGCTTCTCTTGCTCCCGACGCGTCCGCTTTTGTCGCAGGGGTGAGGGACCGCACGAATTGTGGCGCCCAGTTGGGGTGCCGTCGACAGCTGTTGCTCGGGTGATCAACCCACTCCTTATTGGGAACCACACCAATGGGTGGCGAACTTTACCTACCGCTATTTCCATTCTTTTCGCGATTTCAATTCGAGCGGTCAGGAGGTGGTAGTACCGCTAATAAAAAATGACACTTACGTCGATTTTTTCCTGCTCAGCGCCAGCTATCAAGCAAGTAAGAGAGTCAGCCTGGTTTTGGAACTTCCATTTCAATATGGGAGCCGAACGAACAGCGCTGAGCACGATGGAGTTCACGTCCACACCATGCGGGCCAGTGGCGTGGGAGACCTGAGATTGGGCGCCAACTTTATACTGCTGAATCCAGATACGCATCCGAACTCAAACATCTCGTTAGGGCTGGGCATGAAGATTCCCACCGGGAATGACGCAGTGAAAGATTGGTCGTACCGTCCTACCGGCCCCGAGTTGCGACCAGTGGACCCGGCGATTGAGCCAGGAGACGGCGGCTGGGGCATCCTTTTGTCCGGCAACGCGTTTGCCAAAGTGTACAAGAATACCTTTGCCTACGCTAACGCCTTCTACCTGATTAATCCGCGAGAAACGAATGGTGTTCACACGGTCAACTTTGACGTGCCGCCGTTTACCGGCGGCGACAGGGGCTTGATGTACAATTCCGTGGCGGACGGATATCTCGCGCGACTTGGTTTGACATATGCCGTTTGGCCGTCAAAAGGCCTAACCATCAGTCTCGGCGGGCGGATCGACGGCGTCCCGGTACATGATTTGATCGGCGGTAGCGACGGGTGGCGCTTGCCCGGATTTACGGTTTCGATCGAACCAGGCATCTCCCTCTCACGCGGCCCGAACTATTTTTCGATCACCGCGCCGGTCGCCGTCTACCGCCAGGGTCTCAACAGTGTTCCTCTTACCCGCATACACAGTCCGCTCGTAGGCATCGCGAGTTTCTCAGATTTTCAGATCAATTTCACTTATTCGCGTCTGTTTTGAGATCCGGCCTGCGTTTTAGCGGCCGTTCCCTGGCGAGGTGCGGAACTAGACACAGGAAGCTACGCGAACGCGCTTCGCCAACGAAGCGCTAGGATTCCTGACGAAGAACGCGTCGATCTCCCGTACGCTGCGTTACGCCATCGCGATCGAGCCGTTCGAGAAACGGGACCATCACACGTCGTGAACTTCCCAGCGCTTGCCGCAAATCACTGACGCTCGCGGAGCCTTGCGTGCGAATGAACTTGATGACCGCGTCGCGCATTGCCGTAAATTCTTCGCTGCCCAAAACGACGTCGTCATTGATCTCGATAACCTCCCCCGTGTCGCAAAAGAACTGCAGCGCCTGCAGAGAGACTTCGTCCGGAGCGAGCTCCTTGCGCGATGGCGGATCAAACGGTTTTGCCGCGAGTGCTGCCCGAATTCGCGCGCCGGCCGATTGAAGCGAAGGCGGCAAGGTGGGCCGGTGCATCCCGCTCTGGATGGTTTCGCCCGAACGCACGTAGCCGCTCTGGCATAATTCGGAAATGAGAGCGTCGAAAATTTCCGGGAGCGGCATTTCGCTGCCAAGCACACTCCGCAGTCGCGCCACATCGAGACCGACCCGATTCGAATGCCCCCGGTGCTCATTCTCAATTTCGGAAATGGCGCATCCGCGGAAATCCGCCCACCATTTCCCGTCGAGGAGAAGGTCACCAAGCTCAACGACTATTCCGCTTTCGCTTAGTTTCGAAATCGCGGCGGACACTTCAGCGCGACTGAAACGCGATTTCACCAGCAGCGCCGGCCGCCGCGCCGCACGATCACGCGCGAGCTGCGTGCCGACAAAGACGACCGCATCTTCCGGGGAAGACATTCTTTGGTTCAGAAATTCGCCCTGTGCGGGGCTCGTGAAATTCTTCACGCTTGCGTCTGGATCAAGCACGACACCACCCGCCAGCGTGCATTGCTCGGACACGTCGCGCACAACAAACCGGTCGCCGGCGAACATGAAAATAGGCGTGTCGAAACGCAACTGTGCGATTCCGATCTCACTCGTGCGCAACTCCTCTCCGCTTTGGAAGAAAATGCGTGTCGCAGAATCTCCGCTGCCGTGATGCACACGCGCGGACGCACCGTGTTTGAGTGCTCGCGTCGTGATGGGCAGCCGCGACGAGCGCGTCAGCGAGACGTCGATGACGACGCTGGCATCACCGAAATCTGCGAGAGTAATGACATCGCCACGCCAGACACCACGCTGACTTTTTCCTCGTGCAACCGCCATATCCGCGAGGTTAAGTGCGGTCCGCGCACCGGGACCGATTTCTTCCACTTCGCGATTGTGACTTTGAATTGCGCGGATACGCGCCGAAATCCCCGCCGGTTGAACAACCACCGCATCAGCCCGGCGAAATGTCCCTCCGGTCAGGGTGCCGGTCACGACGGTGCCGATGCCGCGCAGTGTGAACGCACGATCAACAGCGAGGCGAGGTTTACCGATGTCGGCCTGTGGCGTCAGTGATCCAAATTCACGAGCTAGTTGCGCTTTTAGTTCCTCGATCCCACGACCCATCGTAATAGAAGTCCGCACAACCGGAGCTTCTCGAAAGACCGTGTCGGCCAATTGCGCGCGCACGTCGCTCTCAGCCGCATCCACTGATTTTGCCAAATCAACCTTCGTCAGCGCAATAACTGCGCGCCTCACTCCGAGATAACTGAGGATTTGCAAATGTTCCTCGGTCTGCGGCATCCAGCCGTCGTCGGCAGCGACCACCAGGAGCGCAAGGTCAATCGAACCAACACCCGCGACCATGTTCTTGACGAAATCCTCGTGCCCCGGCACATCCACGATGCCGATACTGTAGTTTTCATTCGCCTCGTTAGGCGAAGCAAGCTGAAGATGCGCGAATCCAAGCTCGATCGTAATGCCGCGCGCCTTTTCTTCCGGCAGCCGGTCGGGGTCAATCCCGGTGAGCGCTTGGACGAGCGCGCTCTTGCCGTGGTCGACATGTCCGGCAGTCGCAAGGATGAAATGCTTCAAGATGATTGGGCGGCGCAACGCAAAGCTGTCACGAGCTCTTCATCCTGCCGTGGAAAAATCGTTCGCAGGTCGAGTTTGAATTTCCCGGCAGCGATGTAGCCGACAACAGGTGGCGTTCCGCGACGCAGACGCGCGGCGAATGCCGGCAGTTCATCGATCGTGAAATCGAGCGTGACCGATTGGATCGTTGAGCGGGGAAGTGTGCCGCCGCCGATTTGCGCTTTCCCCTCGCCAATTTCCGGCCGCAGCGGCAGTTCGTGAAGATGCGCCATTATTTTTTCCGCCCGCTGGCGCAATTCATCATTCGAAACTCGCATCATGGCGAGCGCGGGAACTGCGCCAGTTTCGCCGGAAAGATAGAGGTCAACAGTCGTCTGCAGAGCCGCAAGAATCAGTTTGTCGCACCTGAGCGCGCGGAAGAACGGCTCGCGCTTTAGCGCGGCCACGTGGCGTGCTTTTCCCGCGATGATGCCAGCCTGCGGCCCACCCAGGAGTTTGTCCCCGCTAAAACAAACCAGATCGACACCGCGTTTGAGAGTCTCCGAAGGCGTTGGTTCGTGCTCAATCGCCGCCGCCTTTTCCGTCGCGATGATCGCGCCGCTGCCGAGATCTTCGACAAGCGGAATGCGTTTCGCGCGGGCAAGTGTCACGAGCGATTCTGTACTCGGCGATTCGACGAAGCCGCCCATGAAAAAATTGCTGCGATGCACTTTCAAAATCACGGCTGTGTCGGCCGTGATCGCGCGCGCGTAGTCATCGAGCGCGGTCTTGTTCGTCGTCCCGACCTCGCGCAGCATCGCGCCGCTCGCTTCCAAAATATCCGGAATGCGGAAGCCGCCGCCGATCTGAATCAGTTCGCCGCGCGAGATGACTACTTCGCGTTTCTTCTTCGTGAAATGTCGCAATGTCAGCAGGAGCGCGGCTGCGCAATTGTTGGCCACCATCACCGCTTCGGCGCCACAAAGCAGCGCGAGATTCTGTTCAAGATAATTTCCTCGCTGACCGCGCTCCCCGCTATTCAAGTCGTATTCCAGATTATTGTAGTCTTGCGCGATCGCGCTGAGCGATTCCACAACGGCTGGACCGAGCGGCGCCCGACCAAAATTCGTGTGGATGATGATTCCCGTGCCGTTGATGACGGGCTGAATCTTTGAAAGCCGTAATTCGCCGATGGACGCACGCACTCGAGTGATGACGGCGGCAAAATCCGGAACGCTCTTTCCAGCGCGCATCGCCGAAAGTTCGCGGCGCACGACCGCAACGATCACCGGTCGCGGCAAATAGTCGCAGCGACCGAGCTCGGTCATCACTTTTTCGACAGCCGGGATATCCCGCAACCGACGTCCAGTTACTTCGTCATGCATATTCTTGGAATCTTCGTGCGGTTAATTCTTCCGATGACGGCGGCACAGGCAGTGCGGTGTTTTTTCAGCACGCTTCGC
Source organism: uncultured Verrucomicrobiae bacterium (assembly GCA_963737545.1). Lineage (GTDB taxonomy): Bacteria > Verrucomicrobiota > Verrucomicrobiia > Chthoniobacterales > UBA10450 > CAVTTH01. The sequence continues at coordinate 259,761 of CAVTTH010000004.1, forward strand.
ACAGCGCTCCAGCGCGTCGGTGAAACAGCGAGCAGCAATCCGCCGCTGGTTTGAGCATCGGCCAGGAGGAGGCGGATCGGCCCGATCGTCTCGTTCCATTCGACGAAGGCGTTGGCGGTCTCGAGATTCTGTCGAGTGCCGCCGGGCACGCAGTCGTCACCGATGAGCGCGAAAATCTCCCGGTTGATGGCGGGCACTGACGTGGGCGAAATTTCCGCGCCGACTCCGCTCGCGCGACACATGGCGGCGAGATGGCCGAGCAGTCCGAAGCCGGTGACATCGACCGCGGCGCGCACAAGTCCGCATTCGGCGAGGACGGCGCCGACCGTGTTCAAGCTGCGCATCAAGGCAATGGATTTCTTCGCCAATGCCGGAGATGTCAGTCCGCGCTTGATTCCTGTAGTGGCAATTCCGGTTCCGAGCGGCTTTGTCAAAACAAGCAAGTCGCCGGGACGCGCATTCGCATTCGTTAACGTGCGCTTGGGCGATACGATGCCGGTTACGGCAAGACCGTAGATCGGCTCGGAATTGCGAATCGTGTGACCACCGATGATCGCGCAGCCTGCCTCCTTTGCTTTCATGGCACCACCGCGGAGAATGGCCGCGATCACTTTCGGCGGCACAAGATCGGGAGGAATACCCATGATATTCAAGGCGCAAAGCGGGCGGCCACCCATGGCGTACACATCGGAAAGCGCGTTGGCGGCCGCGATCTGACCATAGGAAACCGGGTCGTCCACGATCGGAGTAAAAAAATCCACTGTCTGCACGAGGGCGCGATCGCGCGTAAGGCGATAGACGCCGGCATCGTCCAGGCTTGCGGAACCGACGATTACGTTCGGATCATCCATTTTCGGGAGCTGCCGCAAAACTTGCGACAGGGCCTGTTGGCTCAACTTCGACGCTCACCCCGCGCAAGTGGAAAGCGACGTGAGCTTAAGAATTTGCTCGCGCGACATACCAATCACCTCCTTTCGATTGAAAAGAGCGGAGAGGATAGGAATCGAACCTACCCCGACCCGCAGAACGGGCCGACAACGGTTTTGAAGACCGCAGGGACCACCAGGCACCCTTCACTCTCCGGAGACAGAAAAGCGTCCAACGTCCAAATGAGGAGGAAGAAGAGGACGCGGCAGGATTACTTGCCCGCTTTAATTTGCTGCGCGATTGCGTCAAAGTCCGGCCACTCGCCGGTTTGGAGTTTGGAATAGATGAGTTCACCGTTGACGCAAATTTCAAAGGCACCGCCGCCGGAGGGGATCAGTTTCACAGACTTGATCCCAGCGACGTCGCGAATCTTGGCCGCCAGACCGGCGGCTTTCGGTTCGTAGTTTCAAACCGTACAGTATTCGATCGTGACTTTTCTTTTCACGTGGTCCTCCTCCAGACCGATCTTATGCTGCCGCAGAAGAGTGGGTCAAGCCGTTGAGTCTTTTGATCGAATTCCGAAGGGATTCATGAGCAGGTGGCAGTAGCCAGAAGGCGCAGGAGATGCATCTTTGGCGAAAATTTGCAGAACCTCGATGGTGGCAAGACCGCGAGGCGCTGCTGCAAAGACGCGTCGGTGGCGCTTTGACTGTGATCGAGCGACCAAGTAGTCCTCGGATTCTACTCGAAATCTGCTGTCGGAATCATCGCGCAGCGAAAAAACTTCTCACCGAATTCGGCGGCAGGATCGAGCGGCTTCCGCGTGATTGGCTGAAGCGTGTCTTGCGTGGGCATACGCCCAGGCCGCCACTCAAGGTTGGCAAGCGACTGGTCATCCTGAATGCAAGCAATGTGGGAGGGGCCTCAGCGCCCCGGCGATCGCGACGCAAAGATTGCTTTCACGTTCTCATCATTCCCGCAGCAGCCGCTTTTGGAACTGGCGAGCATGCTACTACTGCGATGTGCCTCCGTTTGCTCGAGGAAGCAACCCGTGGTTGGAAAATTGATTGGCGCCTGCTCGACGCAGGGACCGGGACCGGAATTCTGGCGCTCGCCGGCCGCTGTTTCGGTGCGCATGATGTTCTCGCCATCGACAACGATCCGCGCGCGATTGCCACCGCCAAAGAAAACGCTCGCAGCAACGGCATTCGCGGTGTGCGCTTTGTTCTTGGCGATGCCGTGCGGAAAACCGGGCCCGGGAAATTTGATGTGATCACGGCAAATCTTTTCAGCGAGCTGCTGATTTCCGCGCTGCCAATGTGGAAAAGACGTTTGCGAAAGGATGGTTTCATGATTCTCTCCGGCGTTTTGCGCGAGCAGGAAAGCGATTTGCTTCGTGTCCTGCGCGCCAATCGATTCGACATCGTCAAAGTGAAGTGGCGCGGTAAATGGATCGCGCTTCTCTGTCATCCCGAGCGCAACCGAGGGATCCCGTGGAAGTAACCTAGAGGTCTCGCCCCGCGATGCCTCGACTCCGCTCGGGATGACGACTACAGCAAAAACCTAGTTGCGCTGACAAACTGCGCTGGCTACTCTTTTAGAAGTCCTAGGCGACTTCGATTTACCTGCATTCAAGCGGTTTAATCTTGAGCCGCTTTGAACAATCCATGCAGGCCGAAGAACTTTCCTACGTCATTGTTACGCCCTACTCGATGCGCAAATCGCGCACGGGCGGAATCATCTCGCGATTGATATCGCGCACCGGCCTCGACCTCGTCCGCGCGCGCATGTTCGCGCCGAGCGCGGAGCTGGTGAAGCGCTATGCAGATACAATTGTCACAGAAACTGATCCGCGACATCGCGCCATACAGGAGCTCATTCGCAACTACGTTCTGAAAAATTTTACCGGCAACGTGAACGGCCAGCGTGCGCGCGCGCTGTTGCTGGTTTTTCGCGGGGAAAATGCGGCCGAGAGAACGCGCAAGACCGTCGGTCACATCGTCCATGAGCGCACAAGCGGGGAAACAATTCGCGATACATTTGGTGATTACATTACGGACGCTTCCGGCCAGGTAACTTATTTCGAGCCAGGAGTGGTCGCCGCGTTCAACCCTGAAAAGATTAGTCGCGATTTGAAATTGTGGGCGGAATTCTCTGATCGCGACGGCGGTATTCTCGACAAAGCAATCGAGTTTCCGAAGGGCGCCACGATCGAAAAAACACTCGTCCTGATCAAGCCGGACAATTTCACTTTTCCGAATGTCCGGCCCGGCGGCGTGATCGAAGTTTTTTCTCGGACCGGTTTGTACATCGTCGGATTCAAGGTGCATCGCATGAGCGTCGCGCAAGCGGAGGAATTTTATGGTCCGGTGCTGCCGGTTCTGGAAGAGAAACTGGGCGCCGCCAGCGGTCGTGAAAATTGGGAAAGCATCATCGAGTTCATGGCCGGAACGAAACCAAGCGAGTGTCCACCCGAGAAGCGCGACCTGCCGGGTTCCGAGAAGTGCATTGCCATCGTGTATCAGGGCGAAGATGCCGTGCGAAAGATTCGCGACGTTCTCGGACCGACCGACCCAAAGAAAGCGCCGCCGGGATCGATCCGGAAGGAATTTGGCCAAACGATCATGATCAACGCGGCGCACGCTTCCGATTCGGCGGAAAATGCCCGGCGTGAGATGGCCATCGTCCAGGTCGACGAGAATAACCTCAAACCTTTGATTGAAAGTTTCTACCAGCGCCAATAGCTTGCGCTCCCATTTTGCAAATCCTCAACTCTACTCCCACCGTCATGGAAATTTCCTCCCGCGCCGCGCAACTTAGCCCTTCCCTCACTTTGTCGATCGACAGCAAGGCAAAGGCGATGAAGGCCGAGGGAATCGACGTTTGCGGTTTCGGCGCCGGCGAACCTGATTTCGATACCCCCGATCACATTAAGGCGGCCGCGGTCGCAGCACTCGAAGCAGGATTCACCAAGTACACGCCGAGTTCCGGCATTCCTGAATTGCGTCAGGCCATCGCCGAGAAACTCCTGGCCGACAACGGGCTCGAATATCGCGCGAGCCAGATCGTCGTCAGCAACGGAGCGAAGCACTCGTGTTACAACGCGATCCTCGCCACCTGCCAGCCCGATGATGAGGTCATCATTCCGGCGCCTTACTGGGTAAGTTATCCCGACATGGTCAGGCTGGCCGGGGCCGAGCCGGTAATCGTTCCGACGACCGAGCGCAATTCCTACAAGCTGCTCGCGAAGGATTTTGAAAACGCAATGACGCCGCGCACGAAGATGCTGATCTTGAACAGCCCGAACAATCCAAGCGGCGCGGTCTACACTCAGGAAGAATTGCAGGCGCTGGTGGAAGTCGCGGCCGAGGAAGACATCTACATTTTGTCGGATGAAATTTACGAAAAGCTGGTTTACGACGACGCGAAACATGTCAGCATCGCTTCGCTTTCGAAAGAGGCCTACGACCTCACGATCACGGTCAACGGCTTCAGCAAAGCCTACGCGATGACGGGCTGGCGTCTCGGTTATCTGGCCGCGCCGGAACCGGTGGCGAAAGCAGTCGACTCGATTCAAAGCCACAGCACATCGCATCCCTGTTCGTTTGCCCAACGCGGCGGGCTGGCGGCTTTGAAGGGTGATCAGCAACCGCTCGCGGACATGCGCGAGGAATTCGATATGCGCCGGAATTACATGTTCGATCGCATCACGAAAATCCCGAACATCACCGCGGTTAGACCGCGGGGCGCGTTCTACGTGCTTGTGAATATCAGCCAGCTCGGTCTGAGCTCACAAAACTTCGCGGACCGTCTTTTGAGCAAAGCAAATGTCGCGGTCATCCCAGGCGCAGCCTTTGGCGACGATCGCACCGTGCGGATCAGCTACGCGACCAGCATCGACGTCATCAAAAAAGGTCTCGATCGGTTCCAGGATTTTTGCCGCACGCTGTAGTCATCCCGAGCGGAGCGCAGCGTAGTCGAGGGATCCCGTGGTGTCACCGTTAAGCGTCGTCCGCTTCCTGTTTCGATTTCTTCCCAGGAATTTCATCGGGATTCCTCGACATCGCTCGGAATGACCACTTCGCTCGCTCTCATTCTTCACGCGCACCTTCCCTTCGTCAGGCATCCCGAGTACCGAAGATTTTCTCGAGGAAGATTGGCTCTTCGAAGCAATGACGGAAGCTTACATTCCGCTCCTCATGGTGCTCGAGCGGCTCGTGCACGACCGAGTGCCATTCAGGCTGACGCTGTCGCTTACGCCGACGCTTTGCGAGATGCTGCGCGATCCGTTACTTCGGGCGCGCTATCTGCGTTACATCGATCGCGCCATCGGTTTGACGCGGCAGGAGATCGAGCGAAATCGCGACGACGAGCCGCTCCGCGAACTCTCGCAATTCTATCTCGATACTTTCATGGAATGCCGACGGCGCTTTGTCGATCAATGGGAATGCGATTTGGTCGGCGCGTTCCGTCACCTCCAAGAGACCGGTGCGATCGAAATTATTGCCTCCGCAGCGACGCACGGATTCCTGCCACTGCTCCAACCATCGCCGGAAGCGGCCCGTGCGCAGATCCTGATCGGTCGCGATCATTATCGGGAAACATTCGGCTGCGAGCCGCGAGGTTTCTGGCTTCCGGAATGCGGTTACACGCCGGAGCTCGACCCGATTTTACAGGCAGCAAATTTCCGCTGGTTCATCATCGACGCACACGGGTTGCTCTTCGGAAATCCGCGGCCGCAGCGCGCGAGTTACGCGCCGTGTTACACGCCGTCGGGGCCGGCCGCATTCGCGCGCGACCGCGCTTCGAGCCGACAAGTCTGGAGCGCACAGGAAGGTTATCCGGGCGACCCGGCGTACCGCGACTTTTACCGCGATGCGGGATATGATTTGCCGCTCGATGATCTACGCCCATTCTTTCCCTCGCCTGCCATCCGCAAGTTTACCGGGCTAAAATATTACCGCATCACCGGCCGCGATGTGGAAAAGGAAACGTACAATCGCACCTGGGCGGAGAACGTGGTGGAGACACATGCAAATCATTTTCTCGAAGCCCGACGCCATCAACTCAATGGCCTGCGCGCTTCTGGTTTCGACCCCATCGTCGTTACTCCGTTCGACGCCGAGCTTTTCGGCCATTGGTGGTTCGAAGGCCCGCACTTTCTCGACCTTTTTATCCGCAAAACCGCGTACGATCAGCGCGACTTCGAACTAACGACGCCAAGCGAATATCTGAGCCGGCATCCCACCCAACAAATTGTCGCTCCGACGGCTTCGAGCTGGGGAGAAAACGGATATTCCGAGATGTGGCTCGACCCGGAGAATTCCTGGATTTATCCACATCTGCACGCGGCCGGTCGCCGAATGACAGAGGCCGCGCGCGCGCATGCAAATCAAACGCCAAGATTGTTGGATCAGATATTGAAACAGCTCGCGCGCGAACTCCTTCTCGCGCAATCAAGTGATTGGGCCTTTCTCATGAAAACTGGAACAGCGCGGGAATACGCGACGAAACGGACTAATGATCATCTCCTACGCTTCAATCGGCTCTACCAACAACTCGTAGGGGAAGAAATCGACGAAACCTTTCTCGCCGATTGCGAGCAGCGCGATAATCTTTTCCCGAACGTGAATTGGCGGTATTACCTTTGATCTCTCTTGTCATGTCGAGTGAAGTCGAGACATCCCGCTGCGCTGCCTCAAAGGTTGCGCGTCGGGATCCCTCGACTGCGCTCGGGATGACGGCATGTTGCATCGCGATTCTTATCGTTTTCTGGTCGTTAGGCAAAGTCGCAGCGCAAGATAGCCTCGCGCCTTCGTTCGCTCCCACGCCGACACCTTCGGTCACTCCAACCCCCACGCCCCCGATAGCGCGCAATGTTCGCATCAGCTTTGTTCCGCCGCCCCTCGAAGGCAAGATCAGCCTCGGCATCTATGACAAGAACGGACAACTTGTCCGCGTGCTGCATCAGGAAGCGGATCTTGATGGATTCGAGGTCGGCGCTGATGCGTTGACCGGGCGCTGGGATGGGAAGAATGATGACGGTTCCGATCTCCCGGCCGGCCGGTATCATGCGAGGGGCTTTGTCGTTGCGCCAACGAAGATCGAAGAGGTCCCGTGGGATAACATCGGCAAAACAGACAATTTGAACAGCGTGCGAGTAAAGCTGGTGGCCAATCCGCTCGAGAATAACGAGCGACCGATCGTTGAACTCGCGGTCGGATTCGATGATGAAAATGCATTCCTAAAAACGGTGGACGGATTGCCGCTCATCACGATCTGGGCCGGTGGTGAGACGCAGCGCGCCTGGATAACGCAGCGGCCGGACAAATCGCTCGATGTTTTTCTGGATAACGGCACAAGCACGCGACAGCTTCACATCAGCGGCATCTCGAAGATGATGGCATTCGACTGCGGCGACCTGAGTTTGAAATGAGATCAACTCTCCCCTGAAGTTCATTCGATGCCTCGCAACATCGTTTATCTGGATCTGGAAACGCAACGCACTGCGAATGATGCGGGAGGCTGGAATCGCAAGGGCGACATGCGGATGTCAATCGGTGTTACCTACAGCACGAAGTCAGGCCGCTACGAAGTTTTCAGCGAAGCGCGCGTGCACGATCTGATCGAACGCCTGCGTGGGGCCGATCTCGTGGTTGGATTCAACGTGCTCAACTTCGATTATCACGTTTTGATGGGCTACACGGTCCTCGATCTCTGCGCGGAATTGCCAACGGCCGACCTCATGATCGACATGGAACAGCGACTTGGTCATCGCCTCGGTCTCGATGCGATCGCACAGGCCACGCTCGGTGTGCAGAAGACCGCAGCCGGGCTCGATGCCATTCGCTGGTGGCGCGAAGGCCGCCTCCTCGACATCGCTGAATACTGCTGCTTCGATGTGAAGGTGACGCGCCTCATTCACGAGCACGGCTGTCAGCACAAAGAAGTATACTTTCAGGATCGCTTCGCCCAGCGCCAGCGCGTCGCCATTGATTGGGCACATCTCGATTAAGATGCCTCTTCACAACGAACGGACATCGATCCACGTCTGTGCGATGTCGCCAGTGGTCGAGTCGCGCGCCGAAATCACGTGAACGCCCTTTTGCAGTTGCAGGCGGAATCCCGTTCCCTTCGCCTCAGCCGAACACAGATCGCCTGACCATTCGATCGCGCCGCGCGCTTCCGCCCGCACCGAGATTTTCTGATCGACCGCCGGCAAATCAGGGTCCAAAAAGAAAACTGTTCCGGGCGCCGGCGCGATGATCCGCAAATGCGCGGCTGACTTCTCACAAACGACGAGATTGCCGAGCCCGTTTTGCGCGCTCTCCAGCCACGACGCATAATCGCGCGGCAGCACCACGCGTCCCGCTGCATCATAGTCGCCCGCCCTTTCCGGCTCGGGTTTCCACATGCATTTCTCCGAAAGCGCTCCCCCGCGATTCTGCGCCACCTCGCGACCGGTCAGTGGTTGGACGAGAAATTCGTGGATTCCTTCGGGTTGTCGGAACCAGGAAGTCCCGCGCCGTTCATGCAAATAAACGAAGACATCGTGCAAGACGGGAGCTGCTCCGGTGACTCCGGTGATTCCGCGCATCGGAGAATTGTCAGGATTCCCTACCCACACTCCGACGGTAAACTCGGGCGTAAAACCAATTGCCCAATTGTCGCGATAATTCGAACTGGTGCCGGTCTTGCACGCGACGGGAAAATCGAAACGCAGGTACGACTCCAGACCAAACGAAGCCGCCCGCGCGCCGTTGTCGGACAACATGTCGGCCACCAGATAGGCCGCGCGCGGATCGAAGACACGCCGGGCCGGCGCCGCCTGATCTTCGCGCAAAAGCAGCCGATACGGCCGATACTTTCCAGCGCGAGCCAAAGTGGCAAAGGCATTGGTCAGTTCGAGCAAACGCACTTCCGCATTTCCCAAAGTGAGACCAAGACCAAAATATTCCGCCGAATGATCGAGAGTCGTCAGGCCAAGTTCGCCCAGGCGCCGGTGCAACGCTTCGGGACCTCCCGCCAGATTCAAAACGCGGATCGCCGCCACGTTTAAAGAATTTCCCAATGCAAAACGCAGACTGACTGGTCCGTAAAAACGATGATTGTAATTGTTCGGTGCGTAGTTGCCGGTCGGCGTGGGAAATTCCGTCGGCACATCGGCCACCACCGTGCATGGATTTGCGCCGCGTTCCAACGCCAGCGCGTAAGTGAAGGCTTTGATCGCAGAACCGGGAGAACGCGGAGTCCACGCGCCGTTTATCTGACCCACTCCCGGTCGAAAATAATCGCCCGAGCCGGCCAGAGCCAGGACCTGGCCGGTGGCATTTTCAATCACCACGACCGCGCCACTGGCCGCGTGTTTATCCGCGATGCGGGCGAGTTGGTCATTGAGCGAGTTTTCAACTTCGCGGTTGAGTTCGAGGTCGAGCGTAGTGCGGACGGCGGCGCCCTGTTTCGGAATGGCGCCTTTTCTTTGCAAAAGCAGATCGACGAAGTGAGGCGCCTCAAATTCATTTCGTGGAGGCGCGAGATGAATTGGTTCCCGCTGCGCACGCGAAACAGCCGCGGCATCCAGGCAATGATTCTTCTGCATTTGCCGCAGGACCCATTGCTGACGATGAGACGCAGCTGCGAAATTTGCATGCGGATCGAGGCGTCCCGGCGCTTTCGGCAAACCGCAAAGAAGTGCTGCCTCCGCTGGACTCAGGTCCGATGCGGGTTTTGAAAAATAGAAACGGCTCGCGGACGCAATTCCAACCTGAAGGTTTCCGTAGTCAAGACGATTCAAATATTCTTCGAGAATTCGATCTTTGCTCCATCGGCGCTCCAAACTCAGAGCCAGCCACATTTCCGCCAATTTCCGGCCAATGGTGCGATGGCCCGGCGATCCGAGCTTGATCAATTGCTGCGTAATGGTGGAGGCGCCGGAATCCGCATGCCCTCGAATGACAGCGAAAGCGAACGCGCGGGTGCATGCCACCAGATCCACTCCCGGATGCGCGCGAAATCGTTTGTCCTCCGCGCACAAGGTTGCATCGATGACATTCTTGGAAACATCGGCCAGCCGAATCCTTCGCGCGTAGCGGCGTTCGTCCACCAGCAACGTACCGCAACGGCCGGCCCTCGCGATCGAGAAATTCGGTGCTGACCGGGTATTGATCTCGCAGCGAAGGCGGCAGCGGCGTCAACCGCAAGGCTATCTCACTCAGCGCGACGAGGAAAAGAGCCGCGCTGGCCGAAACGACAAGGAATCGTTTCACTTCGTGTCGCCAACCGCACTCAGGTGCGTGATTTCCGACAGACCGAATCTCTCCGGTCGATACATCTCCTCCGCTTTCACTGCCGGCGCCGTCACGCGGCCAGCCGAGCGAACGCGCGCAAGATATCGAAAGACGGATGCGCCAGTCGGCAAGTCATCGCAAAAAATCAGGACGCGATCGGCGCGGATTTCACGAAAACTGGCCGGACCTTCGCTCTCCAGTGTTTCCGCGCCGCCCACGCTGCTGGTGGAAAAGTTTGGATTCACCGCCTCGAAAATCGAGGGCAACGGATCATCGATCGCCACAAAGCGGCCGGGCCGCGCCGCCTCGATTCGCAACGTCACTAAAATACGGTCCCCCACTCTCAGATCGCTGGCCGCTTGCAGCGTTCCGTCGTCCATCAGCTTCCGGTAACTGCGCGCTACGGAAAAACCGCGATCCTGGTGCGGTTGTTCGCCCAGCGGTGGATGGACAACAAATTGCGCTTCGCTGAAGAGCAACGTCTTCTTTGGATTATCCACGCCAATGGTCGGGCGCGTCGATGTTCCATCGAAATTGAAGGATTCATTCAACACCGGCTTTGTCTTGTTCAATGCGAAAGGCAAAACGCGATTCCCGAGCTGGAGCGAACCCTGCGCGGCGGTTCCTCCCCGCTCGACGGCCGTGTAATAGCGAGCCAGTGCCATCAAAGCCCAGGCATTTTCCTGCGTTGTCTCCCACCGGCCGTTGCGACGGTAGCGAAGAAGCTCACTCGTTAGGCGTGCCACCTCTGGCGATTTTGATTTGAACTGACACCAGGCCATGAGTTGCAGGGCTGTCTCACGGGCGCCGCCGCCGAAGAACGAAAATCCCTCCGGCGCGGGCCGGTGCACGTTCAACAATTCCTCCACCATCGGCGCCGGGCCGTGATTTTCCATTACCGCCATGGCAAGGAGAGCGCGTGATCCGTGCGAAAGATCGGCCCGACGCTGGAAAAGTTCTTCGACATAGGAAGGCTCGGGTTTCCCCGAGATGGCGAGCGCAAAAAGGGCGAGCGCGCGTTCGCCCAGTTCGGTTTCATCGCGTAACTGGCCGCTGCCGCGGAGTTGCGCGCTCAAATACTCGAGCAGTTTTTTTGAACCATCCGGAATCGCGAAACCCTGCTCTTGCAACAGACCGAGCGCGACTGCGGCGTAGGCGCTCTGAAACAGCGCGGGACGCTGTCCGCCCGGCCAAAAAGAAAGGCCACCCGAGGAAGTCTGCATCGTGAACATCTTTTGCAAACCAGAGCGGATGACTGCATCGCCCTCGCGTCCATCGAACTTCGGCAAGATTGGACCGAGCTGCGGCAAAACGATCCACGGAATCAACGCCGAGACGGTTTGTTCGGCGCAACCGTAGGGATATTCGCGCAAATGCCGGGCGCTGTTGCCTAACGAAACAAGCCGGGTATTCGCGATGGCAAGCGAAACGGTTCCGCTTGCTTCCGCCAATTGGGGATTGACGCCGGCCAGAAGGTCCGTTTTCCCGCCGCGGAGATCGTTCAAATAGGTTTCGTGCAAGACCAGCATGGGCGAGCCCACCGTCATTTTCGAAAGCACGTCGTCTTCAAAGATTTTTCCTCCCGACTCAAGCCGTGCCGACCATTGCCAGTGCGCGTTTCCGATGGCGCGAAAACGAACGGGAAAATCGATCGTGCGCGCTTCTCCATTCCGAACATCCACCTCCGCCATGGTCGGCTGCGAAGATTCGGCGGTTTGATCCAGCACCAGAGTTACCTTCACGCTTCCATCGGCGCCGGTGTCGTTGCGCACCAGCGCACGCGCCATCAGTTCGTCGCCCACATTCGCGAACTGGCCAAGCGCCGGCATGAGCATGAGCGGTTTTCGAATGGCGACGGCGGATTCACCGGAACCAAACATCCCTGTGCGCGCGTTCGCGACGGCGACCAGACGATAACGCGTCAGTGCGTCGGGTGCGCGAAAGCGCGCCCGCACATGACCATCGACACCGGTGCGCAAGGACGGCATCCAGCAGGCGGTTCCTGGAAAATCACGGCGCAGTTTTCGTCCCTGGTCCTTCCGTGCCACCGCCCCCAATCAAATAACCTTTGTTGGAAAAACGAAGGTCACCCGGATCTTCCGGGAGAAGATCGAAAAGCGTGAGACCGGTCCGAACCTGGAGATCAACCGGTTCCTCGAATTTCGCCAGCGGCATGGGACGCTCGTAACCGGTTAAAGCGAGGATCCCGTCATCGACCGCGAAAAAAGTTACTTCAGCATCGCGAAGCGTCTGGCCGAAGCCGTCGCGCACCAAGACATCGGCTTCAACTTCATCACCCGGCTGCACTTCAGCGCGTACCGGAGAAATTGCCACCTGCAATCGGTTTGCTGGATTTAACACGCGCAACATGCAGACGCCGTACCGGTACTCGGGCGTCTTGAACTTTCTCGTGCTCGCATCCGAGCCGCGAAGAATAACGAGTGACGCGAAAATGTTGGGAGCATCCGCAGCAGTGATCGGCACTTCAATGGCGGGAGCGTTTCCCTCAAGATGAACACGCATTCTGCGCAAAACTTTTTCTTCGCGCTCGATACTGACCAGCGCGTCGCCCGAGATCGGCGTCTTGACGAGGATGCGCGCCGTTTCGCCTGCGCGATATTCCGCCTTGTCCGGAACCAAATCGATTTGCGCAGGATTCCGATAATCCCACGCCATTGCCTCGCTGCCTTCCACGAAAATTTCAGACTCGGAGACAACGTCCTGTCCGTTGGCATCCTTTGCACTGACGCGGATGCGATATTGCCCCGCCTTGTTTGCCTTGAAACGTGCGGTCGCCTCGCTGCTGGCTCGCCAATATTCTCCGCGCTTAATCGGAATGATGGTTTCGCCGGACGCCTCCGCTATTTTTTCCTCGCTCGTCTCGGTCCGAAACGTGATCGCATTTCCGGCGCCCTGCATGCGCACTGTCTCGTGCTTGATCCGAATGAACTCGGCCTTCACTTTTGTCGGCGCAGCGGCCGGCTCTCCATCCGGTTGCACGGCGACGGCACGCGCGATGATCTCCTCGCCGACGTTGACGACTGAGCTTTCGGCTTCCGCCAGTCCCAGATAAAATTGCGACGCGTCCTGAATGAACCGGCTTGTCTCTGAAACCGTTTGCTGATTTGCATCGGTCACCTCCACCGTGAGAACTCCGGCATGAGGCACTCCTTCCGGCGTCGGCAACTTCGGCTGGATAGTCGCGCCCTCCGCCGTGAGCGGCGCCGTTCCGCGCAAGGTCAGTGCGTTTTCTTTTGATTCGTCGCTCCGACCGAAACGAAACCCGGAAAAGCTGTCCGGCGAAAACGGTTCCCGGAGGTACCGCAGGGTCCAGCGCGCTTCCGCCTTGGTGATCGGCGCGCCGAAAAAGTATTTCGCCGTCACCGGAACACGCAATGGTTCGTTGAAACTCAAACGCTTTGGGGTTGCGACCTCCAGCTCAAAGGCATTTGGCTGATAGGCCGCCAGTTGAAACCCGCAGGAAGCTCCGCCACGTTCCTCATCTTCTTCCAGGATTTTCAGCCGCACGGAATAGTTGCCGGTTGCGAACGAGTTCAATTTAATGCTCGCATCGAGCGAGCCCCGCGCATCGGTCCGAACTTTTGTCTGGCTGACTTCCTGCCCCCGTGGATCGAACAGAACAAGAACGCCTTCGCCATTGGGAACCGCTTGCATCCCCAACCCACTGGCGCTGCGGCGCACGAATCCTTTTACCTTCACTTCCTCACCGGATTGATAGAGCGGACGATCCGTAAAAATAAACGCCCTGATCGAGGCCGACGTTTTCTTCTCTTCGTCCCAAGGCGGATAATTGACTGGGATGTTGAAGGCAAACATCGGCAGTTCCCCTCCGTATTCTCCCAGGCGCAGTGCGTGCGCGTCTCCACCTTTCTGCGCGACCAGCCAGCCGGGGCTGGTCGTTGCTGGAATTTTTGCCCAACCGGATGAGTCAGTGGTGGCATTTTGCAGGGGCGCAAATTCCTTGCTCAGGAGGCCAACCTGGACACCGGGAAGCGGCTGGCCGCTTTTGTGTGAGAAAACATACGCGCGCACTTCGCCTTCAACCTTTTTCCACAGCACGCCTAGATCGGTCAGCTGAATCAAAGCCTGCGCTCCGGGCCGCTTGCTTCCCATCTCCACCAACGGATCGCCCTCTACGGTCAGGAAAATTGCGCCCGCGTTTGTTGCGCCGACTATTTTGTCCCATTCCAAAATTGCTTTTTGCGGCGCATCGATTTCCGCCGGCGAAAGTGGAATCGTTTCTTCGGCAATCAGTTTCCCCTCGATCAATTCCGGCGGAAGTTTTTGATAGACCTCATCCGAAAGTTCCCAATCCTCCGCGTGCGCCGATGATTCCTCAGCGCTCCGATCATATTTGGCGAACGCTGCGATCGCTTTGGCCAGAGCGCTCGGCGCGACCAGGCGCGCAGTCACACGAATCGATTTCAGGTTTGCCGCACGAACTTCAAAGCTCCGATTGCCGCTGCGAATCTGGTGGCCGGTTATTTCCGGTAAATAAAGGCGCGGGTGGACCGGCGCGAATTTAAACGCCAGCCGCTGATTTCCCCCGAGGGGCTGGCCGTCTGCCGAGATCACCGCGGGGTCGATCTGCAAATGATACTCCTTGTCGCGCTCAAAATTTCCGCGTACCACCAGCGAATCCGAGTTCTCCTCAAACCGTAGATTTCCGACCGTCGGTTCAATTCGAAAATATTTCGGCGCGCTCTCGCTATCGATGTCCGGCGCCAGCGAACGTGAGAACTCCAGAGTCAAACTTCGACCGGAATTGATGTAGCTGGAGGCGGTAAGCGTCGTGAGAACGAACGGTTTCACCACGCCAAGCGGGACCCGGAACGTCTCCGCCAGCTGATATTTCCCCGAGCGCGCCGGCAAGCCGGGCGAAATCTCTAATCGCCACTTCTTTCCGGAAGTCAGATTTGTTACCGGACGAATCTCGAGTGTATTCGGCGAGACGCGGTCCTGCGATTCCTTGTCCGCATTTTCCGGCGCGGCCGGTTCGTGCGCCAAACGCCAGCGTTCTTCCCAGTCTTCCGGCTCAGGAGGGCGCATGAATTCCTCCACGGTCGCATGACTCACCGTCGCGCCGATCTGTTCGCCTGTTTCGGCGATGAACTTCAAAAATCCTTCCGCGCTTTTCGGTTCGACCGCGGCGTTGAAAACGATTCGCACTTCGGGTTTGGGCGAAACATTCTCCTGGTCGTAAACGCCCGTCGCCAGTGTCCGCGCGGAGAAAGGCGGAGTGCGCACGACTGCGCGAAGATCAGCGCCGATCGGTTTTTGATCCGCTGCCTTCAAATCCGGCCGCGTTGTGATGGCGTAATTCGCACCAAGCGGCGGCGCGCCGTCCGGGAGGTAGACGCCGCTTTGCCGACTCAACCAAACGAAATGTCCGGGTAACGCGGGCGTGATGACGATCGGCGATTCGGCCGCCCCACCTTTAACTTCGTCCCGGCCAAGCATCGGCCTGGCAAATCGAATTTCGATCGTGCTCGAAGGTTGCAGGAACTCACCATCCAAAACCAGTTCTGCCTCCGGGCTCGCCGCGGAGGAGAGAGATCGAAAAAAAGCCAGAGCTGACAATATCGAAAGCGCGCGGCTGGACCTCATTTCAAATTTCGGAGACGCGGGATGATAAGCACTTCGGCATGGACTCAACAATGACGATTGTGGGTTGCGGCAAACGCGATCATATCGGGCGGACGGGAAACCCCGCTCTGGCCAGCATCTCGAATCTCTGCTACTAAGCCGTCTATGCCTGTGTCCCCGGAATTCCAGCACACTCTGGCCAAGGCCGCGAGCCTCAGCGGCACCTCTCTCCATACCGGCGAAAAAGTCACGCTCAAGCTGCAACCGGCGGCGATCGACTTCGGGATCAAATTCAAGCGCAAAGATCTGGAGGACGAGCCGACGATCGAAGCCAGGATCGAGAATCTGAAGACGGTCGAACGCGCGACCACAATCGGCGAAGGATCGATCCGGGTGCATACGGTCGAACACATCCTCGCCGCCCTCTCGGCTATGGGCGTGGACAACGCGATCGTCGAAATGGATGCGAATGAACCGCCCATCGGCGACGGCAGCGCGCAGGCTTATGTCGAATTGATCAAGAAAGCGGGGGTGGTCGCGCAGGAAGCGGCGAGAAAGTTCTTCGACTTGCGCGAGCCAATGCATATCGAAACCAAGAGCGGTTCGCTTCTGGTGATTCTGCCGGACGACACTTTCCGGATCTCCTGCACACAGGCCGGACCCGGCGGACGTTTCACGCAATTCTTTTCCACGCCGATCACACCGGCGATTTTCGAGAATGAAATCGCTCCGGCACGAACCTTCGTTTACTACGAAGACGTCCAGCCGTTGATGGAAAAGAACCTGATCAAAGGCGGCAGTCTCGAGAACGCCATCGTTGTTCGGGGCGATTCCGTTCTGAGCAAGGAACCGCTTCGTTTCCCAGACGAATTCGTGCGCCACAAAATTCTCGACATTATTGGGGACCTTGCCCTGGTCGGACCGCGTATCCGCGGACATGTGATCGCGGTCAAGCCCGGGCACAGCGCAAATGCGGACCTTGCTCGCGCGCTGGCGAAGGGATACGCGCTCACCGCAGCGATGCAGGTGTCACGGGCATTTCCGCCGGGCGAAGGCGGCCTCGATATCAACGAAGTGATGCAAATGCTGCCGCATCGTTATCCTTTTTTAATGGTGGACCGGATCATTGGATTCGAGGGGGAAAACAAGATTACTGGCGTAAAGTGTATCACGATCAACGAGCCATATTTTCAGGGACATTTTCCCGGGCATCCGGTCATGCCTGGTGTGATGCAAGTGGAAGCGATGGCGCAGGTGGCGAGCATCCTGATGATGAAACTGAGCAAAAGAACGAGTCGCATTGGCTATTTCATGAGCGCCGACGAACTGAAATTTCGGAAACCGGTTTTTCCTGGCGACACGCTTTTCATTCACGCGGAAGTAATGACGGCGCGCAGCAACCGGGTGGCGAAGGCATCGTGCCGCTGCGTCGTCAACGACAAGGTAGTGTCCGAAGGCAAACTGATGTTCGGATTCCTCACCCAATGAGTGAGGTGCGGATTCACCCTACGGCAATCGTCCACCCGAACGCGGAGATCGGCGCGGGCACGACGGTAGGACCGTACTGCATCATCGAAGAAGGCGTCGTCCTGGGCGCAGATTGCTGGCTGCAGCATCACGTCACCGTTTGCGGGCCTTCGCGCATCGGACGGGGCAACAAATTCTTTGCGTATTGCTCCATCGGACAACAGACTCAGGATCTAAAATACCAGGGCGAGCCGACGTATCTCGAGATCGGGGATGAAAATTCGTTTCGTGAATTCGTGACCGTGAACCGCAGCTCGCTGAGCAGCGGAAAAACGCGAGTCGGAAGCCGCGGGAATTTTCTCGCCTACAGTCACATCGGACATGACTGCACCGTGGGCGACGGTGTCGTTTTTTCCAATAATGGAACCCTCGCCGGCCACGTCCAAATTGGCGATAACGCCGTCATGGGCGGACTGACCGCGGTGCACCAATTTTGCCGGATCGGGCGGTTTGCGATTACAGGCGGTTGCTCAAAAATTGTCCAGGATGTGCCGCCGTTCATGATCGCCGATGGGAACCCGGCGGTGGTGCGGGGAATCAATCTCGTCGGTCTGGAACGGAAAGATTTTCCCGTCAAGACGGTGAAGGCGATCAAGGACGCGTTTCGTCTGATCTACCGTTCGAGTTACAATACGCGCCAGGCGTTGGAGGCGATCGGGAAAGAGCTGCCTCCGAACGACGCGGTTACCCAGATTGTCGAATTCATTCAACAGAGCGAGCGCGGAATTATTCGTTAGGCCGACGGATTTCTGTGGCGGCGGTCTCTGATCGTCGCAAGCTTTGCCTCGTCGTAGCGGTGCTCTCGGAGCGCGGTTCTTTTTACCGCCGTGACGCAAACTTCACTTCAATACGGCGACGGTCAGAGACCGCCGCTACAGATTTACGGCGCGTGCGGCGTTGGCGTAGGAGGCGCGGACGGCGCCAGCGTGAGCTCGACCTTCTTCAACAGCGCGGAAGCCGGTGCGTCGGAAGCGATGCGAAGAACGCTTCTAACCAAATCCAGTGCGCGCTTCGGCTTGTCCTGTTTAGTCAAGGCATCCGCCTCCTCCAGCACGACGCGCAAAATATCGTCGCGCTTTTTGTAGCAGGCGCGCGCTTGTTGGAAATAACTGGTGGCGGAACCAAAATCTCCCTCTTGTGCTTCCTGCGCACCAAGATCTTCGATCATGGGACAGTTCCCCTCCCGCGAGGCCGCCTCCCGCGCGAGGGTCCGAAACTCCGCGGTCGATTTGCTGGAATTCTTCAGCGTGAATTCGCGTTCCATCTGCCAGGGCGAATCAGTTTTTGCCGTTTCCGGTTTCAAATCGATCTGGTTCCAGGAGGCGTACGGCCGATAAAGCGGATCGCCCACCGCGATCGCCATCCAGGAAAGAGCACGGATCGACATGTAGAAACTCTCCGCGAAGGTGAATCCGTGCAAAAGCCGGTCGTTGAAAATATCGAGGTGGGCGGTCAGTTGCAGATACGGCTCATAGACATTTCCGAGCGATGCGGCCGCTCCCTTGATTAACAATGGACCGACCCACCCGGCGTGTAGATCGCGCAACGTAATCGCACTGAAGGAATGAATGTGCACGGCGACGGCGCCCGGCACGAAACGAAAATCGGATTGCGTAAAAGGGCCGGCCATGGAGCCGGCGTACCATCCGTAATAAAGCGCGCAGTCCGTCATCGGATAGCCGTCCGGGAAAATTGCCGGTGTATTCTCGAAGACGACCGGAATTCCGGCCCTGCGTAATTCCATCGAGATCTGCGCGAGCCATTCGTCGCCCATGGCGAGGCCGGGCGATTGGTTATGCGCACCATCGACGTAAGCGCGGCCCCAAAGCCCTGACTTTTCGGTTTCAATCGCGTCCGTAATCATGCGGCGAACGGTCTCGGCGTCCGGCGCATCCAATCGGCAAACCAGCATCAAGACCGGCGCGTTGAATTCGGTGATCGACCGGAAGCTTTGGAAATAAACATTGTTGACCGCGCCGGAACTCCCTGGTTTGAAGGCACCCATGATGGCCAGTTCCGAATCAACCGAAGCTTCGTTCCGGTTGTGCGGGTCAGTCGGGGACGGGCTCTCTCCCTCACGCGGTGGAATCGGACGAATCTTAAGCGGGATCCCTTTGATGAGGGCGACGAAACGAATGGAATTTCCGATGACTTCGGGGGACGTCGATTTCGCGCGCATCTTCCACCATTGCCGGTCCCTGAAGACCGCGCGCAGCGGTTTCGCAATCGTGTTCTCGTATTCTTCGCGACTGATTTCCTCCTCTTTCGAGCAGGCGAGCGGCACCAGATGATCGCGCGCGATGCCGCGTTTCTGCGCGTAAAATTTGGCGAGCGCTACCGACTCGGGAATCTCGCTGTTGTAAACGACGATCGTCATCGACGCGAGCGACGGCTCCGTTTGCGCCAGACTCGATTCCGGCGAAAAAATGAGCGCAACGATGACGCCGGTGAAAAGAGCCAGTCGCATCATTTCACAGCTCCAACTTCAAACCGTCGTAGGCGATGTGAGTGTGGGCCGGCAAATCGGCTTCAGCCGTTTGCGGGAGTTCATGAGCGATGTGCGTGAAGTACGTTTCTCCCGGACGAACGCGCGTCGCCACTTCCAGCGCCTGCTCCACGCTTAAGTGAGTCGGATGCGGCTTATGTCGCAACGCATCGATGATGAGAATTTTCACGCCTTCGATTTCTTTTGCGATTTCCTTCGGCACCTCGCTGCAATCACTCAGGTAAGCGACGAGTTTTTCGCCAGCGCGTGAAAAGAGATAACCGTTCACGATCGAGTGACCGTGGGGGACAGGTAAAGGCGCAATCCTTGTCTCCCCCAGATCAAACGGGCCGTCAATCAGTCGAGGTTCCGGGTGCAGATAGCCGGGGAATCGATTCTTTCCGTTGAAGGCAAACTCAAAGACGCGCATGAGATCGGCCATGGTTCCGGCCGACGCATAGACCGGCATGGTGCCTCCGCGTTCCCAGGCAAAGCGGCGCAGATCATCGAAACCCATGATGTGATCGGTATGCGAGTGAGTGAAAACCACGGCATCGAGATGCCGGATATTTTCGCGAAGAGCCTGCGTGCGAAAATCCGTCCCCGTATCGACGACAAACGCGCACTCTGGTGTTCTGACGTAGATCGAGGACCGGGTCCGGTTATTGCGCGGATCGGGCGACTGGCAGACCGCGCAGTCGCAGCCGATCATCGGCACACCCTGGGAAGTGCCGGTGCCGAGAAAGGTAACGGAAAGTTGAGAGTTGTTAGTTGCGTGTTGAGAGTTCAAAAAGGGCAGCTGCGAACGACCACTCTCAACTCTCAACTGCTAACTCTCAACTTCACCGATGCCCGCTGTTCTCACCCTGTTGCGAATCAGGAATCTCGCGCTGGTCGAGGATCTGGAGTGGCAACTCGAGCCCGGTTTCGTCGCGATCACGGGAGAGACCGGCGCCGGCAAATCAATCATCATTGGCGCGCTCCAGTTGTTGCTCGGAGAACGCGCCGACAAATCGCTCATCCGCACCGGCGCGGAACAATGCACAGTCGAGGCGGTATTTGCCGGGGACGAACTGCGAGCGCTCAATGCGCAACTCGAAGAAGCTGGTGTGGAAGCGAGCGACGGCGAGCTGATTCTGAAACGCAGCTTCGCCGCGGGCGGGGGAAATCGGCAATTCATCAACGGTTCACCCACGACGCTCGCAGTCCTCAAGAATCTCGGGGATGAGCTGGTCGACCTGCACGGACCACACGACCATCAGTCGCTTCTTTCGCCGGAGAAACAGCTCGACCTCCTCGATGCTTTCGCGCATGCCGCCGAAGCACGGAGCACGTACCGCGAACATTTTTTTCAGCTGCAAAACTTGCAGAGTGAATTCGATGCTCTCAACACGGCGGAGACCGCGCGTGAACAGGAGCTCGATCTTCTCCGCCATCAGGTCGGCGAAATCGCGGCGGCGAATCTGGTCGCGAGCGAGGAAGAAGAGATCGAAAGGCGCTACAAACTCGCCAGCAGCAGCAAGCGCCTGATCGAGTTGGCGGCCGGCGTTTCTCAGCGACTGGCTGAAGCGGAAGATTCCATTCTCTCGCAGCTCGCCGAAACGCAACGTCGCCTGCGCGAATTGGAGAAGATCGACACTTCGATCGGTCCCTTGGCCGCGACGCACGAGACGAGCGTGGTCGAATTATCCGAGATCGCCCGTTCGCTTGCGCGTTACGCGGAACGGCTGGACCTCGATCCGCAACAGCTCGCCGCGCTCGAGCAACGCGTTTCGCTTTTCGAATCGTTAAAGCGAAAATACGGCAGCTCGATTGCGGAAGTGATCGCATTCGGCGAGCGCGCCGCGGAGCGAATGCGGAAAATCGAGGGACGCGACGCCGAACTGGAACGGCTGGAAGGGGAAATTGGGAGAGCGCGTGCGCAAATGCAGAAGAGTGGCGAGGCGTTGCGCAAACTCCGCGCGAAGGCGGCCCCAAAACTTTCCGGGAACATTTGTGCGAATCTGCGCGACCTCGGATTTCGGCAATCGGAATTTGAAGCGAAATTGAGTGCGCTCGATGAGCCGCGATCGAGCGGACTCGATTCCGTTGAGTTGCTTTTCTCTCCCAATCCCGGTGAGCCGCTCAAGCCGCTGCGCTCGATTGCCTCGAGCGGCGAAATTTCGCGACTGATGCTGGCGATCAAATCCTCCCTGGCCGCGCAGGATGCGATTCCGCTTCTCGTTTTCGACGAGATCGACGCCAACGTCGGCGGCGAAATCGCCAATGCCGTCGGCGCGAAAATGCGAACGCTGGCTGGCGATCACCAGGTGCTTTGCATCACCCATCTGCCGCAGGTGGCCGCGGCAGCCACGACGCATTTTGTCGTGACCAAGGAAGTGGCCGGCGGCCGAACGTTCTCCGAACTGCACGAGGTGAAAGGGAAAGCGCGCCAGGAAGAGATCGCGCGCATGCTCGGCCGCACGAGCGACGAAGCGATGAAGCTGGCTGCGACAATGTTGTCGTAGCGCCAGGAAATTACGGCAAAGTCGGTTCGGCCGGCAATTCCGCAGCCCGAAGGTTCCTGAACAGCGCGCGCGGATCGACATTCTTGAAACGCAGACAAGGTGCTTCGATCAGGCGATAACTGAGAATTCCAAAGAGCGTGCTCAACAACAGTGCGCAGAGGAAATAGGTCCAGAAACCGGCGATTTGCAGATGGAAAAATGCCAGCGTTTGCTGAATTGGAAACGCGTAAATGTAGAGGCCGTAAGAATAGTCT
The DNA here is from genome assembly GCA_963737545.1 of uncultured Verrucomicrobiae bacterium. Classification (GTDB taxonomy): domain Bacteria; phylum Verrucomicrobiota; class Verrucomicrobiia; order Chthoniobacterales; family UBA10450; genus CAVTTH01. Next base: position 282,295 of record CAVTTH010000004.1, read on the forward strand.
CCGCGCGCATCAAAACGTTGCCACGGCAACTTGCACGCAAGGCAGAGAAACAAATAGGGCAACGCGAGGGGCGCGATGACGCCTAACCATCCGGCCATCAATCCTCCCACGAGCAGGAGCGCCGAAAGAAGCAGGAGCGCGCGCGAAAATGGAATTTTTTTCCGGTAGAGAAAACAGAGGGCGCCACCCAGGAAAGAGAGACCGAGCATGAGCACGTCGCCCAACCATGGAAAAGGGAGGAGCTCTTGAGATATGACCGGCGCCAGCCATTTGAAGGCGTAGAGACTCCAGCCCAACACGAAGAAGAGGAACAGCACACGCCGCGCGCGTTTTATCACCCCAAGGAGGGCCAGAGCCGCGACGCCAAGATAACAGATCAGTTCGTATGGAAGGGTCCAGAGCGAGCCGTTGAAGACGGAAGGACAGGGATTGCGATGCAGTGTCGCGCCGATGGAGAGCGGCGAGATATTCATCACCCCTGCGAGGCTCCACTCATTGAGATGAAACATCGCGAAATTTCCCGCCACATACGATTGTGGCGAATCGTAGTCGGGCGAAAAGAAAATGCGCGAGGCGTGAGTGTATTCGATCTGGTAGATGATCGGCGCGAGGATGAAGGCGCAGACGAAAAGGCAAACCCAGTAGCCCGGGAAAATTCGCAAAAATCGGTGCCAGAGGAATCGGCCCGTGGAAGCCCGCAAAGCGCTGCTTGTGATCAGAAATCCGCTAAGCACAAAAAACAGCGACACCGCAAACAGACCGCAAGACAAACGGCCGCGGGTAAGAACTTCCAGAGGATCGCGGCCAAAGCCTCCCAATGGATAGCAATGGGAAAAAATGACTAATGCGGCTAAAGCGAATCGGAAAAATCCGAAAGCATTGTTTTTTGGATCGAATGCATCGGCTAACGTTTCGCCACCGTGATTTTTTTCGACAGGTTCGGCCACCCGTCTTTCAAAGCAATATGCGTGCTGTGGCTGTCTGAATCTTCGTCCCGCTCTGTCGGGGGCGTTGGCCTTCAACAAAGGCCGACCCACTCGACTTGGCTCCGAGCAGGCTGGCCCGCGTTCAACATTTTAAAAGGAAACAGATCGGATCGCTAAACGTCGTTAGGCGCCCGCCTTTATTCAAGGCAATACCGCACCCGCGTTTGCCTTCACGAATCCAATATCGCCGGCGGTAATGCTGCCGCTCACATTCACGTCGGTGCGAAAATTGGACGCATCCACCGCCTGACCGGAGTTTGCTTTTGTCTGGGCAATATCGGAGGCGCTGACCGAACCATTCCCGTTCGTGTCACCGAGCAGCACACCCATCGAGATCGGGACGGAGGCGCTACTGTTCCCAGCCGAATCATTCACGTTCGTTAGGCTAACCGTGATCACCTGCGCGTTGGTCACGCCGGTGAGGTTAACAATGTAATTGTGCGCATCCGTGTCGATCATCTGACTGCTGATACTTCCCGTTCCACTCGTCACGCTGGCGTTATCGACACTCGTGAGCGTATTGGCGAAGGAAAAAATCAGCTGATAGTCGCCGCCGGCGCCGCCGCTACGGCATTCCACGCCGGGGTTCCCTGTGAGCGGCAGATTGATATCAAACGTCGCGGCACCTTGGATTTTCCTGGATACCACGCTCACCACCTGCACTTCCCTCAGAAAAGCATTCCGCACGGATTCCGTGATGCTCTCCGAGCCGTTGAAAAAGCCGCTGCGATAATAACCGCGGGCGCGGATGTAAATGTTCTGCCCGGTCGGCAGCTTCAAACCGGTCAGGGTCCAGCTGTTGCCGGCTGCCGCGCCGTCGCCGAGGGGGCGTCATCGCCAGCACGCGAGGGCGCGTGCGCTCCCCAGACTGTCGCAACCATTCCTCCCATTTGCACCCGATTCATCTGTTACACTGCACTAGCCGCTGTGCTTGCTGTGTCTAAGCTTAACGAAGCGGAGCGGGGCGTTAACCTAACAAAACACGGCGACACCTTCGACTTCGCTCAGTGCGGACGCCGCGCCGTGACTACACCAGCCGCTCGCGCCCGTGCGCTTTTGTTAGATCGAGGTCCGGACCGATCGGAACAATGCGTGTGGGATTAATCTCGGTGTGCGTCATGTAGTAGTGGCGCTTGATGTGATCGAAGTTGACCGTGACCGCGATTCCGGGTTGCTGATAAAGGTCCATCAGGTATCCCTGCAAATTCGCATAATCGATGATGCGCCGGACGTTGCATTTGAAGTGGCCGTGATAGACGACATCGAACCGAACGAGTGTGCAGAACAGGCGCCAGTCCGCTTCGACGATGCGCCGGCCAAACAAGTAACGGTTCTGCGATAAGCGCACTTCCAATTGATCGAGTGCTGCGAAAACGCGTCGGCAGGAAATCTCGTACGGGCGCTGGCGCGTGGCGAAGCCCGCCTTGTAAACGCCGTTGTTAATATTGTCGTAGATAAAGCCGGCCAGCTTTTCGTGCTCATCCGCGATATCCTTCGGGAAGAGATCGACATCTTTGTTTTTCGCCAAGGCATTGAAGGTGTCGTTGAACATGCGGCAGATGTCGTCCTCGCAATTGTTCACGATCCGTTTGGTTTCCTTGTCCCAAAGCGCCGGCACGGTCACGCGGCCGTCGAAGTTTGGGTCGGTCGCTTGATAGGCTTCGCTGAGAAAGTGAAAGCCGTTGATCGGATCGGTCGATGGAGGGACGACCTCCGTGTCGTCCTCTTTCCCGGACACATTCCGTCCGCTCGACTCACGACGAGCTCCGCGCGTTCCTCCAGATGGATCCCGAAAAGCCCAGCCTCTGCCGTCGCGAATCGGATCAACCACCGTCATGCCAATCGTGTTTTCGAGCCCCTTCAAATGCCGGACAATGATGGTGCGACTCGCCCACGGACAGGCGAAGGAAACGTAGAGATGATAGCGGCCGGCAACGGCAGGATACGGTGTAGAACCATCAGCGGAAATCCAATCGCGGAATGCGTCCTCCTGTCGTTTGAATTCGCCCGAGTCGGAAGTTTCGGCGGCAAACTGTGCGCTCATGATTTTATGTAGCGTGTCCGCTTGTTAACGCGAACGCCGGCGCGTGACATTTTCTTGCTGCAACACTTACGCGTTTCTTCAAATCGCGCTGGCCGCGGTCGACGACCGCGGCTACAACATTGCGCGTGCTGAATTACATCTGGCTCGCGCTCGTTTTGCTTTCCGTCGCCATCGGCGGATGGAACGATCGATTAAAGGATGTCACTAACGGCGCGTTCGATGGCGCGAAAACCGCCGTCACGATCGCGCTGGGATTGATTGGCGTGATGGCGCTTTGGCTCGGCGTTATGCGCCTGGCGGAGAAGGCTGGGCTCATTCAAAAAATTGCGCGCGGCTTGCGACCGGTGATGCGACGCCTTTTTCCGGATGTACCGGCGGAGCATCCCGCGATGGGTTCGATGCTGATGAACATGGCGGCCAACATGCTCGGCCTCGGCAACGCTGCGACACCGCTCGGGTTGCGCGCGATGCGCGATCTTGAAACGCTCAACCCGCGACCGGGCGTTGCCACGAACGCGATGTGCACATTCCTCGCGTTGAATACGAGCTCGGTCCAGTTGATTCCAACGACGGCGATCGCGCTCCTTGTGGCGGCGGGCTCGACGCGGCCAACGGCGATCGTCGGCACCGCGCTACTCGCCACGCTTTGCGCCGCGACGGTGGCGCTGATCACGGTAAAGCTGCTCGAGAAGCTGCCGATGTTTCGTCTGCCTGCGGCAAACCCGGGACGCGCGGAAGCGCGTCCCACCGAAATCGCAACGCCGACGGCCGAAGCCATGGACTTAGCCAGCTACGCAGCCGTATCGAAGCGCACGCCGGCGTGGGGTTCGGTCATTCTCATGGCGCTGATTTTGTTTTTCGCAGTGTTGTTCCTGAGAATTGTCTTTCCCGCCTTCTTCCATGCGGTTCCGAGCGCCGAGACAACAGCGCAAAGCGCTTTTGTCCGATGCGTGAACGCACTTTCTCTTCTCGCGATTCCGTTTTTGCTCAGCTTCTTTCCCACTTATGCCGCGGTCCGCGGGATCAAGGTCTACGACGAATTTGTCGAAGGCGCGAAGGAAGGTTTTGGCGTCATCCTCAAAATCATTCCGTTTCTTGTGACCATGCTGGTCGCGATCAACATGTTCAAAGGCGCGGGCGGAATCGATTTGCTTGCGCGCTTCCTCGCGCCGGTACTCGGTCCGCTGAATTTTTCACCCGATCTCCTTCCGCTGGCGTTGATGCGTCCACTCAGCGGCGGCGCGACGCTGGCAATCCTCACTGATATCATTCATCGCCTCGGACCCGAAAGCATCGTGAGCCTGACAGCGGCAACGATCTACGGCAGCACTGAAACCACATTTTATGTCGCCGCAGTTTATTTCGGTTCGGTCGGGATCAAGCAGACGCGCCATGCCATTCCCGCGGGGTTGCTGGCCGACGCAACCGGTGTCGTAGCCTCGGTCATCATCTGTCGCGCGGTCTTATAGGTCCGCCATCACCATGGCCGCAGATTGATTTCCAAACTTTTGCCTCGCCAGCCGGTGAGCGCATTCTCTATCGTCCGATTTTTCGCACATGATTCAGCGTGATTATTTTGTTGTCGGAGCCAGCGTCGGCGGAGCCAGCGCCTGTGAAGGAATTCGGAAATATGACAAGCGGGGCACGATCACGCTGGTCGGCGCGGAAATTTTTCTTCCGTACAAGCGATGGATGCTCTCGAAGGGCTTTCTGCGCGACAAACAGGCGCCTCTGAAAAAATTGCCGCTCCTCGACGAGAAATGGTTTCAATCGCGCAAGATCGAGGTCCGGACCGGCACGATGGTTACGCAATTCAATATCGACCGCCGCCTGGCCGTGCTCGGGAACGGCGAGACGATTGAATTCAACAAGGCCTGTCTCGCGATGGGCAGCCGGCCGGTCCGTCCGCCGGTGGCAGGCGTGGGGCTTGGGAACGTGATTTATTTGCGCACGACTCGCGATGCACTGGCTCTGCGCGAAGTGGCTGGTTTGGAAAAGAACGTCATCGTCATCGGCGGTGGATTGCTCGCTTGTGAAGCGGCGGCCAGTCTGCGCCAGCTCAAACTCAAGGTGACGATGATGCATCGGAACGCCTACCTTCTGAATCGTTATCTCGACCCAACAACCGGCGCATGGGTAACGGAGTATTTCACCAAGCATGGGATCACGTTGCTACTGGGCGAAAGCTTGAATGGATTCGAAGGCAAGACCGTGTTGCGAAACATTCAAACAAAGAGTGGCAATCGAGTGGCGGCGGGCGTCGCGGTCGTCGCCTGCGGAGCGGAGCCCAATCTGGATCTCGTGCGCAACACGCCACTCTCGGGAGCGCACGGCTCACCTGTGACCGAATATCTTGAAACAGAAGAGAAAGGCATCTACGCCATCGGCGACCTGGCATTTTATCCCGACCGTTTGATGGGCGGAATGCGCCGGCAAACCCATTGGGAGAACGCGCGGGAACAAGGCCTCGTCGCCGGCGCGAACATGACGGGCAAGAAACGCATTCGTTACGAGCAGATTCCCTATTTCTGGACGGAGATGTTCGATTTGAGAATGGATTTCGTGGGCGATTTCAGTTTAGCGCCGACCAGAGTGGACCTGCGCGGATCGCACGCGAAGAAGAAATTCACCGCCCGCTACTTTCAGGGCGATCGCCTGCGCGCGATTTTGCTCTGCAATGAGGGCTCGCGTGAGGTGGAGACTGCAAAATCTCAGTTGCGGACCGCGCTCGGCAAATAGCGCGCGCTCGAAGGCACGGTGTTTTGTCGGTTGCGCGACCCAGATATTGCAGCGTATATCGTAGGTCCTTGATCGGTCCAGTTCGGGCTGTGGCTCAGCTTGGTAGAGCGCCTGCCTCGGGTGCAGGAGGCCGCGGGTTCGAATCCCGCCAGCCCGACATTTTCATTTGGTATTGGCCGCCGCCATCACATTTGTCGTAGACATGAACGAAGCTGTCTTAACGACAATCGCGATCACGGGACTGGGCATCGCATTCTTTCATGCCGCAATTCCAACGCACTGGCTGCCGTTCGTCCTAACCGCTCGCGCCCAGCGCTGGAATCACTCGCGTACCCTGGCGATCACCGCTCTTGCCGGAACGGGACACGTGCTCTTCACCGCCATCCTCGGATTGATTATTGCGTGGTTCGGGATTGCCTTGCACGAGAAGATCGGAAATTGGTTCCCGCGGATGGCGGGTGGCGCGCTCCTGCTCCTCGGCACGTATTACATTTTTCGTCACTTCCTTGGGAAAGGACTTCCCCATACTCATCTGATCGGCGGACATCCGCACGCCGAGGATATCTCACATCAGAACAAGCATGGACACGAACATGAACTCGACACGAAATTCGTTCGAGCAACCTCTGATCGGATCGCGATCACGAGTCTGCTCGCGATGTTAACCTTTTCGCCGTGCGAAGCGTTTCTTCCGATTTATGCCTCCGGGGTTCGCTATGGTTGGATGGGATTCGCTCTGTTGACCGCAATTCTGTCTGTGGGAACTGTTGCCGGCATGGTCGTTTTCACAGGACTCACCCTGGCCGGCGCTCGGAGGATCAACCTCGCATTGCTTGAAAAATACGAAGGCGGTCTGGTAGGGGTCTTATTGTGTCTGGTCGGTCTGCTCGTTATTTTCTTTGAAACCTGATCAACTCTCGAAACGAACAACATGTCCTCTGAACTGAAGGAAGGTGACCCGGCCCCAGATTTTTGCGAACTGGCGGTAGGCGGGAAATACGGCGTTGGCCGCGAAGTCTGTCTGGCCCATTTTCGGGGTTCGCCACTCGTTCTTTATTTCTATCCGAAGGACGATACCCCGGGCTGCACGACGCAGGCGTGCGGACTACGCGATGCCTGGGAACAAGTGGGCGGGCTCGCACAGATCTTCGGAGTGAGCGTGGATTCATCCGAAAGCCACGAAAAGTTCATCACCAAATATCAGCTGCCGTTTCCACTGCTGTCCGATCCCGGTCGAGAAATCGTGACTGCCTACGGTGTCTGGGTGGAAAAGAACATGTATGGCAGGAAATACATGGGCGTCGAAAGAACCACATTCATCATCGACCGGAACGGCCGCATCTCCGGCATTCTGCGCAAGGTGAAACCGGGCGAGCACGTTACTCTGGTGAAACGGGCGCTGGGGGCCATCGCAGAATAAGCAAAGAACGCAGTTGCAGTTCCCGGTATCCGGTGCTTGCATTGCGCTCCCGGAACCCGGCATGCTGAAAATACCTCTATGGGCTCACTGAAGAAACGTCGAAAAGCGAAGATCTCCAAACACAAGCGCCGCAAGCGCATGAAGGAGAATCGCCACAAGAAGCGTTTGCGCTACAAGTCGTAGCTTTTCTATTCGTTAGGCCCGAGCTTTCGGAGATGGCGGCACCGTTTGCGTGCAACCTTCCCGGAGCTACATTCGGCAGCATGATCCCACAGCAGAAATGGAACCGATTCGCGGTCCGCGGTCTCCTTCTCTGCGGCGTCTGTTTTCTCCTGCTCGAGCCAACCCTGGCCCGCCCCCCGGCGAAAACTCGGCGCGCCAAAGCGGCACCGAAAAACGAACACGCCGATGATTCGTTGAACCTGACCCCGCCGCCAGATCTCGCGCTGCGGCCCGAGGGCGAGCGCAAGGCGCAGGCGCTCGCGCAGTTTGTCGAAGGTCAGCGTCTGGAAGACGAGGGCGAAATTGACCAGGCGTTGGACGCTTATATTAACGTTCTTAACGTCGATCCCGGTGAGGTGGATCTTGCTTCACACGTCGCGGCTTTGTTAACGCGCCAGCAGGAATTTCCGCACGCGATCGACGTGCTGAAAGACGCGATCAAAGCGAACCCGAAGGCCTCAGCCGCCTACCTGCAACTGGCCGATCTCTACGCCAGATACCTCAAGAAAATGGATCAAGCCCTCAAGTATGCCAACCAGGCCATCGCGCTCGATCCAGAAAACATCGAAGCTTACCAGCGCATTTACGCGATGGAGCTTGCGGCCGGTGATGCAAAGAAAGCGCGCCAGACCCTGGATCGGGCGGCTGCAGTAAAGAGCGGCGATGCCGAATTTTGGCTGCATTTGGGAAAACTTTACGCCTCGACAATCGGTGAGGCGGATGAGACATCTGACCCGGCCGACCTTCAGCACGTCAGTGCATTCTTCAGTAAAGCCGCTGAACTGGGCGGAGATAATCCAGCGGTGTTGAAAGAGGTGGCGGATTTCTTTGCCTCATCACGCCAAATCCAGCGAGCGCTCCCGCTCTATCTTAAAGTGCTGGAGCTGCAACCGGACGACGCGAGTGCGCAGGAAAAACTCGCGACCGGATTCGTCCTGACCAATCAACGGCCACAGGCAATCGAAATCCTCCAGCAAATCATTAGTGAACATCCGGAGAAATATCAGGCCTACGAGCTTCTCGCCGAAGTCTATGAGGACGAAGGCCGGGCGCTCGAACGCGCGGACAAACAGGACGACGCCCGGGCGAACTTCGCGAAAGCGGCCGCGAACTACGAGCAGTGCCTCCTTATCAACCCGACCCACCTGAACAATTACTTCCGCCTCGCCGAACTTTATCTCGGACGGCTAAGGGAAAATGACCGTGCGGTAAAGCTCCTGACCGAAGCGCGCCGCCGATTCCCGGGCTCGCCGGGATTCGCATACTATCTGGGGTTGGCTTTGCGCGAAGCGAAACGTCCACAGGAGGCGGTCACGGTCTTCGAAGAAGCGCTGCGGGAAGCAGAGCTGAGCGGGAGCGACATGGCCAACGCGCATTTTTATTTTGATTATGGCGCGACGGCCGAACGAGCCGGCTTCTACGAAAAGGCGGCGGATTTGTTCAAGAAATCGATCGCTCTCGATCCGGGCAACGCCGAAGCCTACAATTACCTCGGATTCATGTGGGCCGACCGGAATGAGCATCTCGATGAAGCAGGCGAGATGCTTAACCACGCACTCCAGATCGATCCGAACAACGGGGCCTACCTCGATAGCCTGGGCTGGCTCGATTATCGCCGGGGAAAATTCGAACAGGCCTTGACGGAATTGCTTCGCGCAGCCCAGAATTTGACGAAAGACGACCCGACAGTTCTCGAACATATCGGTGACACCTACTCGAAGCTCGATCGTGTGCCGCAGGCGCTCGATTACTGGCAGAAGGCGGCCGCGATTGATCGAGACAACAAACAGCTGGCCGCCAAGATCGAGAGTACGAAGACCAAACTGAGCAAGGGAGAACCCGCGAAAAACAATCCGAAGCAGTAATTCGCAGTCTGCGCAATCCACGGATCCCGCTCCGCGCGTAATGCTCCCATGAAGAAATATCCCACGCCCTGGCAGCGCAAAACGATGTGGACCGCGCTGACAGCGCTCTTCGTCGTCTTTCTCCTGTTCGTTCTCTGCGCGGCGGTCTGGATTGCCGCCAACGTCATAGGTTTTTTGCAACCGATCCTCATCCCGGTCGCGATCGCTGGGATTCTCGCTTATCTCCTCGACCCTCTGGTCACGCGAATGACCAGGCACGGATTGGGTCGAACGAAAGCAGTGGCATCACTTTTCGTCATCGCTTTCCTCGTGATCGCAGCATTGCTCGCCTGGTTGGTCCCCGTCGTTTCTCTGCAGGCCGCAAACGCGGCCAAGGAATTGCCTGAGTATACGAAACGGGCGCGTGACAGTGTGGTCGACCTAATCTTCAAATACGATCGAACTTTCGGCATGCCGGAAGTGGGCAAAGGCAAATCTTCCACTGCAACCAAGAGCTTTGTTAACTGGCTGCTCGCTTCCCCCACCCCTTCGCCGCGGCCCTCAGCCGCGGCTCAGGCAAAGGCTCCTACACCTCCAGCCCCGGCGCAGGAGGAAACCATCGCGCCTTCACCGGAAAAGCTCACGTCCGCCGAACGCGAGCGCATCCAGGAATGGGTCCAGAAGCAGATTCCAAATCTGGAAAAGCAGCTTCCAAATTTGACGGACAAGTTTTGGAATCTGCTCAAGACAAGTATCGGTGGCTTCCTGGGCGTAACCGGGTTCCTGCTCAGCTTGATCCTGGTGCCGATTTACCTGTTCTTCCTTCTGAAAGGACGCCCGGAAATTGAGCGCCGGTGGAAAGAATACATTCCACTCCGGAATTCGCCGTTGAAAGACGAAGTCGCTGCCGTCCTCCTCCAGATCAACAGCTACGTGATCGCCTACTTTCGCGGGCAGCTTCTCGTCTGCCTGGTCGATGGCACCCTCATCGGAACTGCGCTTTTCATTTTTGGCCTAAACTTCGCGCCGCTGATCGGGATGCTCGTCGTGGTGCTGACCATGATTCCCTACATCGGAATCGTTCTCTGCTGGGTGCCGGCGGTTTTCATCGCCTTCGTCCAATACGGTGATTGGTGGCACCCGTTTTGGGTCACGGTCATTTTTCTCGTCATTCAAAATCTCGAAGGTCTTTTTTACGCTCCGCGCATTGTAGGAAACTCTGTCGGATTGCATCCGATGACGGTTATCGTTTCCATCTTCGTTTGGGGATTGCTCATCGGCGGTTTGCTCGGTCCTATTCTCGCCATCCCGTTAACCGCCACGATCAAAGTCTTGCTCGCGCGATACGTGTGGGGAAGACGTCTGCGCGACCAAGTCACCGAGTCAATCGACGACGTGCCGGTGGTTCAGGAAGCAGAAGAAAACGCCGCGAACGCGTAGCGCACGTCGCGAGTTGCAATCTCCCGAGGCGCAAGCATAGAAGACGGGAGGATGTCGCAGCAGGTTAAACGCGTTCGGCGCAAACGAGTAAAATCTGTCCGGCATGGCAACCAGCCCCTGCGTTTCGGCCGCATCGCCATCTGGCTTGTCTTAATTGCCATCGGCTTCAGCCTTGGCTTCCTCCTACTGAGCAGCGGCCCCAGGGTTTACAATCAATGGCGCGAATCGCGTCTCCTCCAGCGCGCGCAAGTCATGCTCCAATTGGAGCGGTTCGACGAGGCGAGTCAGGCTGCACGCCAGGCTCTGCTCATCCGGTCGGATTCGCTGCGTGCCTACCAAATCCTGGCGGAAGTAAGCGAAAAACAAAACCGTTCGGAGACTGTCACCTGGCGCGCACAAATCGCCCGCTTATTGCCGCATGATCTGGATAGTCAGCTCAACCTCGCCTCGGCCGCCTTGCGCTTCGGCCAGCTCGATACAGCTCACAAAGCCCTTGATAATGTCCAAAGCGAAGATCGAGACAAGGCGGCTTATCACGTCGTTGCCGGCTGGCTCGCCAGCGCTCAGGGGGATGAGGCTGATGTTGAACGGCATTTCGCCATCGCCGTAAAACAGGAGCCGGAGAATGACCTTTACCAGTTTAATCTCGCGGTCATTCAAATCCGATCGTCCGATGAAAAGAAGAGCGCGGCTGCTCGAACGACGTTGGACCGGCTAAGCGAGATCGGCGAGTTTCGGACCGGGGCCCTGCGTGCCTTGCTCAAAGACGCAGTCAAGAGAAGCGACCTCGAAGCCGCAGACGAATTGGCGCAAGGCTTGCAAATGAGTCAGCAGGTCACGTTCGCCGATTATCTTCTTTGCCTCGATTTCTACAAAAAACTAAACGAAAAGAAATTTGCTTCTCTCCTGGAAAAAGTGAAATCGGTCGCGGCCCGTACTCCTGGGGATCTGGCGCTCCTGCTGGATTGGATGAATCACAATGGCCTCGCCAGTGATGCGTTGAAATGGGTGGAAAAACTGAAATCGGAAGTGACGACCAAACCTCCGGCGGCGATCGCCATCGCCGAAGCGCTCGTCCAGGTGAAAAATTGGTCGCGTTTGAAACGTTGGACCCGCAGCGGCGATTGGGGTGAAGCGGAAGATCTCCGGCTGGCCTACCAGGCCTATGGCGCCCGACAATCCCGGCAAGCCGCGGCTGAGGCCGAATTCGATTCTCTCTGGAATTCGGCCGTGCGAGCCGCAGGTGAACGGCCCGATCATCAGGCCGCCCTCGCTCGTCTCGCCACGCAATGGCAATTGAAACTCGAAGCCGAACAGCTTTGGCTGCGCGCCGCCAAAAATCCGGCGCGGCGACGCGAAGCCCTCGACGCGCTTTATGCCATTTATCGCGCAAATAACGACCTCCCGAAGCTCTACGAGACGGCGCGTCGGTTGCATGAAAGTTTGCCGAAGGATCCAGATATCACCGCGAACTGCGCGCGCCTCGCCCTCTTTGTTGAACAAAGCACGAAAGAGGGACAGCGCCTCGCCAGGGAAGCCTACGACCTTTCGCCTAACGACACCAATTGCGCTGTCACATATGCGTTTTCTCTTTATAGCGCCGGCCAAACCGCGCAGGGAATCGAAGTCTTGAAGAAATTGAAACTGGAACAACTGCATGACCCGCACGCCGCGGTTTACACAGCGGTCCTGCTCCTGGACGACAACCAACCTGAGGCAGCCAAGGATTACATCGCCGCCAGTAAAAAAGGGACGATCTTTCCAGAGGAGAAAAAACTGCTCGACGAAGCAATTTCCAAGGTCGGTAGCATCCCGTCGCCAGCTCCGTCACCTTCAGCGACGCCGCCAACTTTGCCATCGTCTCCATTTACGACTCGGACACCGCCTTCCCCATCCCCGATGCCATCGCCGCAGTGATGTTGGGCGACGCGATCGGTTCGTCGTCGCATTCCTCTTCTTGTCCGGGGAGCGCACGCGGCTCGCGTGCGGGCACTGGCGGCTCGCCAGTGCGAACTTTGCGGCTTCTTGGTGAAGAACCGAACAAGATTGTTTCGGCGAGCCGCCGAAACCAGCACGCGAGCCGCGTGTGCTCCCCGGATTCTCTAATGATCGCCCCCTGGAGCTTTGTCCAACGCTCGTTGCACCATCACCGCTGCCAGATGCTGGGTCGCAGCATCAAGGGCGTCGTTGGCCAGTTTCAGCCTGGCGCCTTCCCGTGACTGCAACGCTGCGTTGACCTCGGCAACGCAACGCGTAATCGCTTCCTTTTCGCTTCCATCAAAATCCTCTCCCACGATCCTGAACGCAGACTCAACTGCAGCGAGCATTTCCTTCGCTTTTAACTCCAACTCCGTCCACACCCGCTCACTCATGTCGTCAAAGGCGTGTTCAAGGGATTGCGCCAGCATCGCCTCGACCGCCTCGTCCGAAACATCGACCGCGCTATTGATCTCCACGACTTTCTGCACGCCGGTTTTTGTATCTCGGGCGAGAACGTGGAGAATGCCGTTGGCGTCTAGCTCGAACTGGACGCCGACACGCGCGATGCCCTTGGGAGCGCGTTCGAATTGAATCTGAAACTGACCAAGCGGCCAGTTGTCACGCGCCATCTCGCGTTCACCCTGCAAGATCTTGATCGACATGGCGGTCTGATTGTGGACCGCCGTGGTAAACATCTCGCCTGCCTTGATTGGGATCGTGGAATTGCGCGGAATGATCACGCTCATCAGCCCGCCGAAGGTCTCGATTCCTAACGAAAGCGGCGTGACGTCGAGCAGGACCATGTCCCGCGTCGCTCCGGAGAGAATCCCGGCTTGAATCGTTGCGCCAAGCGCGACGGCCTCGTCTGGATTTTGCGACGTGTTCGGTTCGCGTCCGAAAATTTCCGCCACAAAATGGCGGACCAACGGCATCCGCGTCACTCCGCCGACGAGGATAACTTCGTCCAGGTCGTTAGGTGAGAGTTTCGCATCCGCGAGCGAGCGCAAACAGTGCGCGCGGGTCTTTTCCACAATCGGCCAGGCAATTCTCTCCAGTTCTTCCCGGGTCAGAGTTGCGGAGAAGGTCTTGCCGCCTTCGAGAAACGGAACATCGATTGCAATCTCGGTCTCGGTCGAGAGTCGATGCTTCGCTGTCACGATTTCTTCACGCAGCCTTGCTTTCTGTTCCGGTCCCAAATTTGCAATCTGAAATCTGGAATTTGAAATGATGGCTCGATCGATATCATCGCCGCCGAGCCGCGTATTGCCGCTGGTCGCGAGCACTTCGAAGACACCGTGGTTCAACTCCAGGATCGAGACATCGAACGTGCCGCCGCCGAAGTCGTAGACCGCGATCTTCGAGCTCTCTTTCAACTTGTCGAGACCGTAAGCGAGCGCCGCTGCTGTCGGCTCGTTCACAATTCTCTCCACGGTAAAGCCCGCAATCTCACCCGCTCGTTTGGTTGCGCCGCGCTGCGCGTCATTGAAATACGCCGGCACGGTAATGACGGCCCGAGTGATTTCGCGGCCGAGAGCGCGCTCCGCATCTTCCTTCAGCTTTCCAAGGATGAATGCTGAGATTTGCTCCGGCGCATATTCGTGCGCGCCGACCTTGATCCGTACCGGCTGGCCACGGCGTCGCACCAACTGGTAACCAAGATCAAGATCTTCCTTCGCCAGATCATCCGAGCGCAGACCGATGATGCGTTTAGCCGAGTAAATCGTAGACGCCGGAGCGAGAGCCCGCATTCGTGCAGCCGCCTGACCGATCAGCATCTCTCCGGTTTCCGAAATGTGGACTACCGACGGAACGAGCCGCTGGCCATTCGCATCGGCGAGCAATATCGGGAAGCCCGCCTCCATCACGCCGATGAGCGAGTTTGTCGTTCCAAGATCTATTCCAACGATATCGATCATGAGTGGGCGTCGTCTAGAATTGAAAATAGATGAAGTCCGACGTCGCGACGCTGCGCGCCATCACAATTCCACAGAGAAGCAAAGCGCCAACGCCGCTTTCAACAAGGAGCGTTGTGTTGGCCGACAATTCTCCGGCGAACCGGCGGCGCACAAAATCGGACGTCAGGAGCAGGTGGACGACAAGCGGAAGCGCGTAGAACAATGAAAGTGCCGCCAGATAAATCCCGATGCGCCATTGCTCGGATGAAACCGTAAACGGAGATTGCGACAGATCATGGACAATCTGTCCAAGATCGCGCTCACGAAAGAGCAGCCAGCCAAAACAGGTGGCGGCAAATGTGATTCCTACTTTGCCCATCCATGGAATGCGCTTTGCCACTCCGGCCCAGCGAAGGAAGCGTTGCAGCAAAATCAGCACTCCCCAGTACAAACCCCAAATCACGTAATTCCAGGAGGCGCCATGCCAGAGGCCGCTGATGAAAAACGTCGCGATCAGATTAAACGATGCTCGCGCCGCGCCGCCGCGATTTCCACCGAGCGGGATGTAAATAAAATCGCGCAACCAACTCGAGAGCGAAATGTGCCAGCGTCGCCAGAAATCGGCCGGCGAAGTCGCGAGATAAGGATGATTGAAATTCTGCATTAACTCGATGCCGAGCAATCGAGCTGTGCCGCGGGCGATGTCCGTGTATGCGGAAAAATCGGCGTAGATTTGAATGGCGAAGCCAAACACGCCTGCCCAGACGACCGGGAAAGATGGACTCGTTAGCGCGAAGATTTTGTTTACCACCAGCGCGACGCTATCCGCGATCACGACCTTCTTAAAAAACCCCCACAGCATCAATCCAAGTCCGGCGCGCCAGCCGGTGGGATCAAAAATCCGCCGGTTGTGATATTGCGGGAGCATGTGTCCGGCGCGTTCGATCGGGCCGGCGACCAACTGCGGAAAGAAGGAGACGTAAAGCGCGTAGTTGATGATGTTCCGTTCCGCGCCAACCCGGCCGGCGTAAACGTCAACGACGTAACCGATCGATTGAAAGGTGTAGAAAGATAAACCCGCCGGCAAAGCGAGCTTGAAGATCACGTTCAATGGATCGCTGCCGAAATGAGTCAACAGCGCGTTGATATTTTCGAGCGCGAACCCGGCGTACTTGAACGTCCCGAGGAGCGCAACACTGGCGGCAATGCTGATAATGAGAAACCAGCGGCGGCGAGCGGGGAAACGTTCGATGGCGAGCGCGCACCCATAATCGACAAATGTGGAGGCCCAGAGCGGCAACAGAAACCACGGATGCTCCCAACCGTAGAAAACATAGCTGGCCAAAACTAAAAGAATGTTTTGGCCGCGACGCGGCAACGCCCAATAGAGCGCCAGCACCGCGCACAAAAAAACAAGATAAACGAGCGAATGAAATGTCACGGCAACAGAAGCGGACGGAGTTCCTCTGCGTAAAGCTCGGTCGATCGCCGCGTCGCCGAGGCGGCCGTGTGATCGTCGCCGGGCGCGGCAAACATCTGCTGGGTGCGCTCCGGGTTATCGATGTCGTCGATAAAAATACAGCCGCGGCTCTCGACCCAGGCCTTCAACTGCGAGATATATCTCCGCAACGATTCAGTTTGCGGGACGCGACCATCTCGTCCCGGGTAACGCTTCACCCGCAGAAAGCAGAGCTTGATTCCAGCCTGCTCGGCCAGATCGACCATGTGCGGCAGAAAGCTGTGTTCCGGATCCGCGTCAAACTCTGCTTCCGGCGCGCTTGTCACAGCGGCGGCTTCGCTCGCTCCAGAACGCAGGTTAGCCGCCGTGAAGACTTCGTTCGTCCGAGCCGGGAGATCAGGCATTCCGAGGCCGATACTGCCAACAACGCGATTAACAATTCGTGCAATTTTCTCGTGGTCGGCGGCGCGCCTCCTGTTCGCCGGATAGAGCAGGCTCAAGTAGCGCTCCATTTTCGATTTCATTACGGCCTTGTTTTCGAGGACCTCACGATAGACCGGCTCGTCCTCGTGCATGGTCAGCTCGATATTGCGACGAAAGATGCCACCTGATCGGAATTCTGGATCCGTCAGCATTCGATCGCGAAACAGGATACAGACCAATTCCGGACGCACCCCTGACGCGACCACGTAATTCTTCAGCCGGAAGTACCACGACGCCGATGCTGCACCGCCGTACCAACTCAGCGCGACGCGGCGTCCCAACAATGTCTCCATCAGCTGCGGGTCGACACCGTTATAAAGTGTCGAGTCGCTCATCAATACGACCTGAGGCTTCTCGGCACGGAGTTGCGCGATCGGCCTCGGATTGAAACCCTCTTTCGTCCGGACCATCTGGCTCAAAAGCGCCGGAACCAGAAGAACAAACAAAACGTAGAACAGGAGGCGGCTATTCTCTTTCATCTTTCGTTGCGCCAATGAGCGGCCGGCCTTCTGCGAATCGAGGAGGATCAGATCCCGACGAGGCCAAGCCTGACGACGTTGCTCATGATTTCAAAGGGCGCTCCGATAACTTATTCCACGATTCGACGCCGTCTCGTGTTCTTGCCTCTTCGCCAATATCAATTGCCGCAACCGAATCGAAAACCACATCGTCAAAAGGCAACTGCAACGATCGAGCCAGTTTGTTTTTCTCGTCCGGCAACATCGTTTTGTAAATCAAACTCACGTGCGGATCGATGTGATATTCGCCGGCATTGATCGAGCGGCTTTCAATCGCTGCACTCAGTTGCGTGAGTGCGGCGGAAGCAAAAAATTGAACAAAGACAGTCTTGAAGAATTCCTCGGAGAATCGCACACCGGCGACAGGCATCTCGATCTGACCGAAATCCATCGCGACTTCCCGAATGACGCGTCTGGCATGGGCCGCGCTCGCATCCCCGACATAGGTTGTCAGATGCGGCTCGAAGACCGGCGCATCGAAACGCCGGGCAAGATCGCCAATCAACGTGACAAAGAAATCGCGCACGGGCGGGGCCGGCATCAGCCAGTAGGCAATCATTCGCCATTATAACTTGGCTTTTTACTTCCACGAAATCCTGGGTGACTTTTGCGTAATGCCGATGACTTGAAACGCCGGCGAAGACGTGCCCTTTCACACTAACGAGTAATCCCAACTCCCATGCTTGAAAATCCAGAAATAAAGAACCGGAATACCCGGACGAACGTTCTCGGAACGGAATTGAAATGTTGCTGCCGCAATCCGCTGACCGGCTTTTACCGCGATGGTTATTGTCGCACCAGCGCCGAGGATGTTGGTCAGCACACCGTTTGTGTGCAGATGACCCGCGAATTCCTCGATTTCTCCGTTCTGGATGGGAACGATCTCGTCACGCCGCATCCGGAATGGGATTTCCCCGGACTGAATCCGGGCGACAAATGGTGCGTCTGCGTCACGCGCTGGAAGGCTGCGCTCAAACGCGGGCTGGCCGGGCCGGTCGATCTCGAAGCGACGCATGAGTCCGCCCTCGAGTTCGTCACGCTTGAAGAATTGCAAGCGCACGCGCTCAAGCCCTAACGAAAACGTTCGAAGCTACGCTTTCCGTCCTTCGTCGACTTCGAAATATTCGGGCATGGTGATGATGTCGTCACGGTCGGCGAGGCCGCTCTCCGCTTTACGCTTGTTCAGCATCGGCGTCACATCGTCATTCCAGCCAAGCTTGGTGATGTAGCAATTCCAGATCCGAAGGTCGGTCTCATTAAGACGCCGACCGGTCTCGAAACACCACTCCAGCACTTGCTCGTCGGTGCCGCCCACAAGCACGCGGGCCCGGAGATCGGGGTAAGGAACGCGAAGAAAATCGCAGCACCAGCCATCCGCGCCTTTTCCTAAATTCGCATGAAAATCGGGATGGAGTTGGTCGTCGGCAAAGAGTCGAATCTTGTCGAGCATGCGCGGGAAATAGGTCATGCCCCCGGCTTTGTCATATGCGCTTCTGGGTTTGTTCATCGGATCATTGAACGCATCGAGACTTTGAGCCAACTCGCTTGCGTTGTCGAGAAACCCAAAACGCCTGGTCGCCGCTGCGAAAGGCAGTGAACGCAAGATGTGTGATCAAGAACTTCCACGTTCTCCGTCACGGTGACCTTGCCAACTCGATTAACCGCTGCCAGTGCTCTTCTCTAACCGCCCGCATTGCTTCAGCGTCGGACAACCAGAGAAGGTGCAACAACCAGTAACCATCCGTATGCAATCTTTGTGCGCCCAAATATACCTTGTGCGGTACCAAGCCGGTTGCAGCCGAAACTGCCGTGAGCCAAAACAACGCGAATAATACCAACCCTCCGACATTCTGCAGAAATGCGGCTACCAATCCGCCGAAGTTTTGAATCGCAAACTTGTAAGCGATGTAGAGCATCAATCCATCCATTGTCGGCCCCGCGGCAGTAAAAACAAAATAACGCCACTTAAATCCATCTTCATGCTGTGGCGCGGCATAAACCATCCCTCCCGCAGGGTGGAATCGCCATTCCCATCTTAACCCTTGGGATAATCGACATTTCCATAGAAGAGGACCAGTTCCGATTTGAACTTGAAGCGGGTTCATTCGGAGTAGCTTCGCCGCAAGCAGATGCCCAAGCTCGTGCAAGAGCACCCGAAGGTGCAAACCTGCGACAACAACCAAGAGCCAACCGATAACTTGAATGTTTCGCATCCATCCGTGGCTAGGAAGTCGATTGTAAAGCCAAAGCGAAGCAACTACTCCGAAGCCGATCCAAGCGATATTTTTGGCAAATTCCTCGTTGAATTTTCTCATCGTATAAGAAGGCAGCGCAGCTACCAGCTAATCAGGCGAAATACCGTCTGGAAAATACTCATTTTCACAGCCACGGTATCGGCGATTTGAAACTGCCGTTCAGCATTTTTCTCGCGCTTCGTTATCTCAAACCGAAGCGGACCTTTCTTTCCATCATCACCCTCATCTCTGTCCTCGGTGTCACGCTTGGCGTCACCGTGCTGATTCTCGTCATCTCAGTCATGACCGGATTCGATCGCGAGCTGAGGCAGAAGGTGATCGATTTCGACGCTCACATTCTCGTTACCTCGGAAAGGGTTTTGCCGAACTGGCGCGATCTCACGGTCAAGATTCGGAACACGCCGGGCGTGGTCGCGACCGCGCCTTATGTGCAGGGGCCGGTGATCGTCGAGTTCGAAAACCGCCGCCTCGCGCCGATGATTCGCGGCATCGACATCGAACAGGAGGAAAAAGTGATTCCGCTCCGCAAGTTCATCACCCAAGGGGAACTCGATCTGGAAGGCGACTCCACCGTGCTCGGCGTTGCGCTGGCGCAACAGCTGCGCATTCAAGTGGGCGACAAGTTGACGGTCTATTCGCCGGGAAATCTCGGACAAATTCTCGACGGAATTAAGAAGCTTGAAAACACGAAGGGCGACGACGAGCGCAAAGCGGTCGACGAATTGCGCGACGTGGTTCTGCCAAAGGAGCTGACTGTGACCGGAATTTTTGAGACCGGTCACTACCTGCACGATTCTGAATTTCTTCTCGTGCCGCTCTACGTCGGCCAGGAACTGTACGGACTCGGCGACACGCTTCAGGGCATCACCGTGAAAACCGATGATCCCTACGATGCCGCCCGGGTGAAACGGGAAATCGAGAAATTCCTCACCCCGCCCGAGTACGCGAAAACCTGGATTGAGATGAATCACCAGTACTTCGATGCCGTCCGGCTCGAGCGGACGGTGATGTTCTTTCTTCTTTTCTTTATCGTCGTCGTCGCGGCATTCGGGATCATGAGCACGCTCATTACCGTCACCGTGCAAAAGCGGCGCGAGATCGGGATCATGAAAGCGCTCGGCGCGACCGTCTGGCAGATCGTCTGGGTCTTCCTCGGCCAGGGCATCGTGGTCGGTCTCTTTGGTACGCTTACCGGACTTGGGCTGGGCATGACGCTGATCCGCTACCGCAACTACGTCAGCCAATGGCTCTCCTCCACCCTTCACATCGAAATTTTCCCGCGAGAAGTCTATCAGTTCTCGCTCATTCCGGCCGAGGTTGTCCCAAAAGATGTCGCCATCATTTGCATCAGCGCGTTCTTGATTTGTTCCGTTGCGGCGCTGATTCCGGCCTATTTCGCCGCGCGACTCGATCCGGTTAAGGCGCTGCGTTACGAATAATCGTCATCCCGAGCGAAGCGCAGCAGAGTCGAGGGATCCCGTGGCGTTAGCTTTTAAAGCCACTTCGCTGGATCTCTTCGGCGAAAGCTTCAGGTAGCATCGCGGGATCCCTCGACTTCGCTCGGGATGACAATCCGTCAGGATCGATCCCTAACGATTCATGTCGGACAGAAAGCGATCGATTGCATGAAAGGCGTAATCGTAGCCCTCCGGCCATTCGCTTTGCCGCGGGCCTGCCACATTCAGACTAGCGATCTTATGTTCGCGTACGAAATCGAGAATCAGCCGCGCCGCGTCGGCTGCGGAAATTTTTGCCGCATCGATCAATTGATGCGGGCGATCTTGCTCAATGCAAAAACGAACGGTTTGTTCAGTGCCACCTCGCGGTTTGCCGAAGCAGATGACCGTGGTCGCGTCCGAATCCTTCACGTTTTGCAACGTCCGCTCGGCAAATCCTCCGTGCTCCAATTCCTTCAGCGGATATCGCTCAGGAATTTTTCCCACTTCGTCGAGCCGTCCTCTCGGACAGCAGCCGCCGCAATCAATCCCGTGCCTCAGCGCCGCGTCGAGCGCCGCCTGATCGACGCCAGTTTGTCCGCCAGAAATTATTTTCAGAGGGAACTTGTAGCGGCGCTCTCTGAGCGTCGCAAGAATTGCCTTCCCTCTGTCGCCGACTCTTCTTCAAACGTTCCGACGGTCAGAGACCGCCGCTACAAGAAGAACCCAAAATCTTTCGAGCCGGACATGTCAGCTTGGGTTTTCCTGCACGGGCTTTATCATAGGCCCATGCGCTCGATCACTTTCGTCCATCCCGTTCTTGCCCTGCTGCTCCTCCTGTCACCAACAACCTTCGCCCAGATCGATCGCATCACCGGGAAGAATTTCGCCACGCGCTCGGAAGTTCTGGCCCGCCACGGTATGGTTTGCACGAGCGTGCCGCTCGCGACCCAGGTCGGGCTCGATGTTCTGAAACGCGGCGGCAGCGCTGTCGATGCCGCGATCGCCGCCAATGCCACCCTCGGTTTGATGGAACCGGTCTCGAACGGAATCGGCGGCGATCTCTTCGCCATCGTTTACAGCGCGAAAGAGAACAAGCTTTACGGATTGAACGGGAGCGGCCGATCTCCGCTCGGGCTCAGCTACGATCAGATGAAAGCCGAGCTGGCGAAACTGAAACGCGAAACGATTCCGCCGACTGGCATGCTACCGATCAGCGTCCCCGGAACCGTCGATGCCTGGGCCGAACTACACAAGAAATTCGGGAAATTGTCGTTAGGCGACGATCTTTCCGGCGCCATTCATTACGCCGAGGAAGGATTTCCGGTCACAGACCTGATCGCCTACTACTGGGCGTTCGGTCCGCGCCTTTATAAAGGACTGCCGGGCGCATTTCTCGAAACCTACACGCTCGACGGCAAAGGCCGGACTCCAGCCAAGGGTGACATTTTCAAAAATCCGGCGCTGGCGCACAGCTTGCGATTGATCGGCGAAAAGGGCCGTGACGTCTATTACAAAGGCGAAATCGCGGACA
This sequence comes from uncultured Verrucomicrobiae bacterium, assembly GCA_963737545.1. Classification (GTDB taxonomy): domain Bacteria; phylum Verrucomicrobiota; class Verrucomicrobiia; order Chthoniobacterales; family UBA10450; genus CAVTTH01. Next base: position 304,550 of record CAVTTH010000004.1, read on the forward strand.
AGATCGATGCCTTCATGCAGACAAACGGCGGCTACCTGCGCAAAGCCGATTTTGAGAAGCACACGTCCACTTGGGTCGAACCGGTCTCGACCAACTACCGCGGTTACGACGTCTTCGAGTTGCCGCCTAACGGTCAGGGAATCGCCGCACTCCAAATCCTGAACATCCTCGAGGGCTTCGATCTGAAAGCGATGGGACGCAATTCACCTGAAACGCTGCACGCCATGATCGAAGCGAAGAAGATCGCGTGGGCCGATCGCGCGAAGTTTTATGCCGATCCCGCGTTCGCCAAAATTCCGCTGCAAGGTTTGCTCTCGAAAAGCTACGCGGCTGAGCGCCGTAAATTGATCGACCCGGATCACGCCGCGAAGAACGTCGCTCCCGGCAATCCGGCGCTGAAAGACGGCGACACGATTTACATGTGCGCCGCCGATGACGAGGGCAACATGGTCAGCCTCATCCAAAGCAATTATCGCGGCATGGGCAGCGGCATCGTCGTGCCCGGGCTCGGGTTCATGTTCCAGGATCGCGGCGAACTTTTCTCGATGGAACCCGGGCACGCCAATGTTTACGCGCCGGGCAAGCGCCCGTTCCACACCATCATTCCGGGATTCGTCATGAAAGATGGCAAGCCATGGGAAGCGTTTGGCGTCATGGGTGGCGGAATGCAACCGCAAGGCCACGTCCAGGTGCTGACGAACCAGATCGATTTCGGCCTGAACGTGCAGGAAGCGGGCGATGCCTCGCGCTGGCAGCATGAAGGCGACAACGAACCGACCGGCGAGAAAATGACTAACGGCGGATACGTAGAAGTCGAGAGCGGCGTTCCCTACGAAACCGTGCGTGAGCTGCGCAAGAAAGGGCACGATGTGCGATTCGACGTTGGCGGCTACGGCGGTTACCAGGCGATCAAAGTCGAAATGCACGACGGCCAGCGTATCTACGTCGGCGCCAGCGAAAGCCGCAAGGACGGGCAGGCCGCGGGGTATTGATCCGGGGAGCGCAAGCGACTCGCGGCCGGGATCGCGACCGGGCGGAGCGTTCGACTCGCCGCAATCTTTCTGTCTGCTGGCTCCTAATCCGGTCTCCTGCGACGGGCGGCTTTACGCTTGTCGCTCGGACATTGCGGCTACAGAATACGCGATGCTTTCCTTTTGCCGATCTTGCTCCGTGGGTAATACCCGAAATAGGCGAAAAAAAAGTTTCGCCGAATGTAGTTAGATGCTGAAGCTACTCGCATCTTTTATCGTCTTTGCGGTTGCCGCCGTCTACGCAGCGGACCAACCGGAGCAATCGCGGCCCGTATGGGCGGGCAAGTTTCGCCTCCAAGTGACGGACGAGCCCGAGAACCTTCGATTCTTGGTTGTACTTGTGTCCGAAGACCGCCGTGACGTGTGCCTTGAGCATGGAGCATGGCCTGACCGCGACGGAAAGATCGAGACTGGCGGCGATGGATTATTCTCCGTCATCACCGAGCGTGAGACGTTCAAGCTACATGAGCCGCGCCTATATGCCGACTGCTGGGGCGACCCAGAATGTTTCATCCACGTTAAGCCCGGTAAGTCGCTAAAAGGCTTCATTCTGTATTCGGAGTTTGGCGATCCACAGACAATTCGTTCACGTGCGAAGCGCGTGCTCAAGAGCGAGATTGTGCCTAGCATCTGCGACTGGAAGCCAGACGAAAAGCGCTGATGGAACCATATCTGAGACATGGCCACACCAACCATCTAACTCTGTCTCGTTAGATGTGGACGTCGCACATGCCAACAACACACATAAGGCAAGTCACCCGAAAGCCCCGCACTCGCTTGCGCGTGACTTTTCCCGACGGCACTCTGCTCGAGGACCAGCAGGCCTCCGACACTTTCGCTCTCGCGCTTCAGCGGTTCGGTCTGTCTCGCGTCGAAGAGCTCGGCTACTACGTCCGGAATCTCCCCCTCGTTGGCAGTACGCGGAGCGATAGCTATGCGTGTCAGACCGAGATTGATGGAAAATACGTTTGTCACCACATGGACAACAAGACCAAGAAGAGGTTTCTCGATAGGGTTGCTCGACGCCTGTCGATGCCGATTGAGGTACAGATAGTCCCCAACGTCTAACCGAAGTGATGCAGCGAACCGCTGGCCGCTCCGCGTTCTTTCGATGACTTCCACACTCAACCGGCAGCGGCGCGCGCCCTCGCTAGCAGTGGCTGATCTCTGCCGCGTCTCGCACTCCCGCCCGCCGTGGCTGAACCTTGGATCTCGTTAGGACCAATCAACACGACATGGTCTATCGCTACTTAAACGAGCAGTTCGGACTTCTCGCACTGCAACAGCAAAAGTGGAAGATCGGTCGCCTTCTTGAGCTGAACGATCCTCTCGACTGCCAGCCAACTCTGAAGCGATCGGACGGAAGTGAACATATTTCCATCGGTGACGATCCATACTTTGCCAAGATTTACGATACCCTCGGAATCATCTGCTATAGCACACCTATCAACGATCCTGTCATTTGGAGCCATTACGCAGACTGCCACCGCGGTATGGCGTTCGGCTTTGAGTTCGCCCCACACGAGTTGTTCGAGGTTCGCTATCCCGATAACGATTCGCGCGTCCAACTGGACTATGATCAACTCGAGAGGTTGAAAAAGGAAGGAGCCGATGAGGCCTTACTCTCAGTGATTTCTCGTGGCTTTACTCAGAAGGCGAAAAGCTGGGCATACGAAAAAGAGCATCGGCACTTTATATTCCTTCATGCATGCGAAATGATTGGGCCACATTATTTTCGCAGTATGCCGTTACCGAATCTGAAGCGCATCGTTCTTGGCGTGAGGTGCCGCATCACCGAATCTGATATTCGTCGTATCAAGAACTCTTGGGAGAAAGAGTACGAAATCGAGATAGTCACTGCACAAATTAATCCCTCCACGTATAGAATTCGGGCCTAACCAGCCAAAGCATGTATGTGATTAGCTCAAGTACCATGCCGGCGAGTTTGTAATCAGAACGACCATTTCTTCGGCAGTTTTTGCTTCAGCGTTTCTACCGGCGCGAAGAGATCGCCCAATTTCTCGACGCGGCGAAGAACCTGATCGGAGGTGAAGACCATCGACTTTGCGTTCTTCTTCTTCAGTGCTTTCTCCACTTCCTCCCACGTCACCGGTGTTGACACGGTCGGCTGCTCTTTCGCGCGCATGGAATAGACGTTGATCGTGGTTTTGTGCTCGTCGTTCTGGCTCCAATCGACGAACACTTTGCCGGTGCGCAACGCCCGCGCCATTTTCGAAATGACCAGCCTGGGATGCTCGTGTTCGAGATGTTCCGCGAGAGCGCGCGATAAATCCTTGGTTTGATCGAACGTGACCGGCGTATTGAGCGGCACATAAATTTGCAGACCCTTGGAGCCGCTGGTCTTGGCAAAACTTTTCAGCTTCAACTTCGCGAGCAAGTCGCGCAGCCAGAGGCCCACCTGACAACACTCGACGATGTCAGCCGGCGCGCCGGGGTCGAGATCGAAGACCATCATCGTGGGACGCGCGACATTTTTCTTTTTCGCGAGGGACGTGTGCAGCTCGATATCAGCGAGATTGGCCGCCCAGACCAGGGTCGGCAAATCCTGGGCGAGACAGTAGTTCATGTAGGTTTGGTTGCCTTCGCTCCAGACTTTCGCCGTTTTCACCCACGCCGGCCGATGCGCCGGACAGTTCTTTTCGTAGAAATATTCTGCCTCAACGCCGTCGGGGTATCGCTTCATCGTCAGCGGCCGGTCCTTCAGATGCGGCAGAAGCACCGGCGCGATGCGGATGTAATAGTTGATCAGTTCGCCTTTGGTGAATCCCGCTTTCGGATAAAGGACTTTGTCGAGATTTGAAACGGGCAATCTCCGGCCTTCGACGATCAGTTCCGCTTTGTTGCTCATAGATTCGATTTACTATCGTCGCTCGTTCATCCCGTGCGTTGGCATTTCAAACCCGGACGTTCACTAATGCAAGGATGAGCGAATGCCCTTCGTATCGGGTTAGGTTTTCCAAATGTCGTCCACAGATTTCACAGATTAGCGCAGATTTCTCGGTCCAATTAGCTTTGTCATCCCGAACGAAGTGAGGGACCTCACCTAACACCACGGCGGTTACAAGGGGCCGATTGCATAACAAAATCACCAATTGTGAGGTCCCTCGTCGTCTGCGCGACTCGGGATGACGGCATGGGGCGTGATATGACCCCAAAAATCTGCGCTCATCTGCGAAATCTGTGGATCAGACTCAGGAGAAGAATCTCTCGGGCGAAAGCAGCGGCTGGGGCTGACAAATGCGCGCGACGAAATGCTCCCAGCTCTCGTGTCCGCTGAGAATTTCGATTTCGACCCGAAGAAAAAAAATCGGCACCTCCGGTTTCGTCAGCCGCGGGAAACGGACCGCATCCTTTTCCGTGGTCACGATCATTTCCAAATCGCGGCGGATGCAGCGATTGATGAAGCTTTGCAGCTCCCCCTCGGTGTAGCGATGATGATCGAGATAGCGCTTGGCCAGTTCGATGCGCGCGCCGAGTTTGCGCAAACCTTCCTCGAAACTTTCCGGGGCCGCGATCCCGCTCAGAGCGCCGATGTAGGTATCGCGTAAATGATCGAGCGGCAATTGTTCGCCGGTGAAAACGTTCTGCAAATGCAGCGGCTTATGCGAGCACTCGATGATCTCCGCGGTACGATTATAGCGGCGGATTCGATCGACCAGCGCCTGGTTCGATTCGCCCGTGCTCTTGGTGATGAAAACATAGCTGGCCCGCTTTAGATTTCCGGGAGGCTCACGGAGCGTTCCGCGCGGCAAGAGATATTCGTTTCCAAAAGGCGCCTGACGATCAACCAGAACAATATCGAGGCGGTGTTTGAGATGCAGATATTGCAAACCGTCATCGAGCAGGAGCGTATCGGCTTTCATTTGGCCGATGGCAAAGAGCCCGCTCTTCACGCGGTCCTTGTCGACGAGCACGATGACGTCCTTCAGGTTATTCGCGAGCATGTACGGTTCATCTCCGGCGGTGAGCGAATCGAGGAGGAGCGATTTCCCGTCGGAAACAACGCGCGGCGGCCCGGGTTTCTGGCGGCGAAAACGCTGCCAGAATTTCCGGACGACCGGCCGAGGTACGCTCTTGTATCCGCGGCTCAGAATGGCGACGCGGCGACCGCCGGTTTGCAAAGCGCGCGCGATCTTTTCGACGATGGGCGTTTTGCCGGTGCCCCCGACGGTGAGATTTCCAATGCTGATGACGAGACAGCCGAGCGTGCGTTCCCGAAAGATGCGGTGGCGATAGAGGAAAAGTCGAAGTTGAACTGCTCCACGATAGAAAAAGGAAAACGCGCGCAGGACCCAGCGCAAAACGGTCTCTCGGAATCCGTGACGCCGCTCGAGAATAACGTCGATCGCGAATTGCTCGAAATTTTCCAGTCTTTGGCTCATGTCAATTGCAAGACTACGGACTGCGGAAGGGTAATGTCCGTGTTCCCGCATTGTCGGCTTTGGTGATGACAGTGTCTGCCTTCGCGCCGCCAGCCGCCGCGAGCATGGCGCGCGCAACTTTTTCCGGAGAACGCAGTGTGAGACAAACGATGGTCGAGCCCGAACCGCTCAAGAATCCGCCGAGGGCCCCGGCACGTACACCCGCGGCGATCACGTCATCAAGAAATGGAATGAGCCTGCGACGAAAGGGCTGGTGCAAACCGTCGGCAAACGCGCCGCGCAGTTTTTCGTACTTGCGGGAGGCGAACGCCGCCGTGACGGCGCATGCGTTCTTGCAGTTCTCAACCGCGCTCAGCCGCGTGATTCGAGCAGGGAGAACCCGACGGGCACGGGCGGTCGCGATTTCAAACTCGGGAATGAGAAGAACAAAGTGGAGGCGAGCCGAGACTCCGAAACGCTGGCGATTCAAACCCCGAGCAACATTGAATCCACCAAATTCAGCCGGAGCGGCGTTATCAGGATGACCTTCCAGACGCGCGCAAAGTTCGAACATTTGTGTGCGGGAAAGCCTTCGCCGGGTCAACTCGTTGAGTGCGTGCATGACACCGAGCCGTACAATAACGCTGCTACCCAACCCGCGTGAAGGCGGAACGTTTCCTGCGATGGAAACGGAGAACGCGAAAGGAGAGATGCCCGCCGCGTGAAAGAATGCCCTTCCGGATTCACGCATCATCGGGGTCAGGCGCGCGGCGCGGCGACCCCGAACCACCGTCACCTCATTGTAGAGCCGAAGCGCGACGCCGAGACAATCGAAGCCCGGGCCCAGATTTGATGTGCTGGCGGGGACACGAATAGTGGCGTGCAGCATGGAGGGAGAGAATGGGTCGTTCGTTAGGCGCGAGAAACCGGGGATTGCGCAGATTGTAACCGGCCACGTCATCGCGGCAAGACGAGTCGCGAATTTGCTGGCGGAGCCGCATCGGCAGATAGCATCGTATTGCCTCGAGAATGAAATCCGAATGGATCGATCCCGCGATGCTGCGCGATTTCGCGGCGGAGCAAACCGATGCCCATCGCCTCTGCACAGCGGGCGATGGATGGGTGGAGCGTTTCGCATCCGATGTGCTCATTTCCTATAAGAATCAGGTGGCGGAAGAAAGATTGGCCACGGAATTCTATCTTTGGGCGGAATCGGCGGAATTCCAGTTCAAGCGGGTCTTTGCCCGGTACCTGCCCATTCGGAATTCGGAACGGCAGGCGCCCCGTCTCATCAAAGGAGATGCGCATGAAAATCTGAAGACCGTCGCGATCGAAAGATCACTGCGTTACGGCATCGATTTCGCAGCCGGTTACTCGGTTGGATTGTTCGTCGATCAACGAGAAAATCGCCGCTTCGTTCGGCAGGCCGTGCCCGGGAAATTACTGAACTGCTTCTCCTACACCTGCTCGTTTTCCGTCGCCGCCGCCACCGTTGATGCGAAAACCGTCAACATCGATTTGTCGAAGAAATCGCTTGCGCGCGGAAAAGAAAACTTCGCGCTCAACAGCCTCGCCACAATCGGCCACCAATTCATCGCGGATGACGTCTTCGAAGTCTTGCCTCGCCTGGCCCGGAGAGGAGAGAAATTCGACATGATCATTCTCGATCCGCCAACTTTTTCGCGTTCGCACCGCGGGAAGGCTTTTCAGGTCGAGCGAGATTTCGAGGCTCTGCTGCTGGCCGCGCTCGAAGTAGCCGAGCGGGACGTTCGCTTTCTTCTTTCAACCAACTGCACCGAGCTTGACGTGTATGGATTGGAACTGATGGCGCGCTTCTGTTTGAAGGCCGTTCGGCGCGCCGGGACTTTTCATCAACAACCTCCCCTCCCCGATTTTCCGCCGAACACCGGAGCGCGGACGGTGTGGCTGGCGCTTCGTTAATGCTTTTCCCACGTGCAAAAAGCCGCTACCATCCGAAGTTGAACTAACATGGACGAAAATTCTGCCGCTATTTCGGAAGACATCGCGGAACGCGGTCTTCATTACGCAAAGGATCAAATCGAGTATCTACTCAACGAGACCGAAGAATATGTGCGCGAGAATCCGGCGCGGGCGCTCGCCTACGCCGTGGCCGCGGGCCTTATCCTCAATCGGTTGCCGGTCGGAAGAATCCTCGGCGGCATGGTCCGTCTGGGTCTCGTCGCCTTCAAGCCCGCCATCCTGATCTACGGCGCGACCAAGATCTATCAGGCGACACAAGCCCAGCGGCAGGACTAATAATTTTTGTAGCGGCGGTCTCTGACCGTCGGAAACCTTACTCGCAGAAAATGCGACGGTCAGAGACCGCCGCTACAAAAAGCTACATATCCAGAGTAAAGCCGACCTTTACCGTCACCTGCCAGTGATTGACCTTGTTGTTTTCGATGTAGCCGCGAGTCTCGGTGACCTCGAACCAACGCATGTTGCGGATCGTTTTTTCCGCACGCGCAATCGCATTCCTGACGGCGTCGTCGATGCTGTTCGGTGACGAACCGACCAGCTCAATCTTTTTGTAAACATGATCGCTCATGGCGCGATCTTTCAGTGGGCGCTCGAAGAAGGCAACGCAAAACCATCGCGGTCATCTCGAGCGAAGTCGAGAGATCCCGAATTGTTTCCTTAAAGCGTTCGCCCCCGGATCCCTCCCACCACGGCGGCCAAACTGTTCCTGCGCTCGGGGATGACGTGGTGCGATCGAACTTTCGATTGAGAACCAGGCTCACATTGATAGCCTCTCCCAGACTTCTTCATGAACACGAACATTGAATCTCACCTCGTCGAAAAACGCGTTTTCAAACCCGGGCGCGATTTCGCGAAGAAAGCGCAGATCGGAGACATCCGGAAGTACCGGCGGATGTATCGCGAGTCGATCCGGCGCCCGAAAAAGTTCTGGGGCCGCGAAGCCAGCGAGCTGCTTTGGCAAAAACCGTGGAAGAAAGTGCTGAAGTGGAAGTCACCTTTCGCGCAGTGGTTTGTCGGCGGAAAACTGAATGTCTCCGAAAATTGCCTCGACCGGCATCTCGCCGGGCCCCGCCGCAACAAAGCCGCGATTATCTGGGAGGGGGAACCCGGTGACACGCGAACACTCACCTATCAGCAGCTCCATCGCGAGGTCTGCCGTTTTGCGAATGTGCTGAAACGAAACCGCATTCGTAAGGGCGATCGTGTCATCATTTACATGCCGGCCATTCCGGAAGCGGCGATCGCCATGCTCGCCTGCGCGCGAATCGGCGCGGTTCATTCCGTCGTCTTCGGCGGATTCAGCGCCGATAGCATTCGCGACCGTATTGCCGATTGCGGCGCGATCGCGGTAATCACCGCCGATGGCGGTTATCGCCGAGGCGCAATCGTTCCGCTGAAGAAAAATGTGGACGACGCACTCAGGGGCGAGACCTCGATAAAGCGCGTGATTGTTTTCCGACGGACTGGAACTGAAATCCACATCGAGGACGGCCGCGATGTCTGGTGGCATCGGGAATTGGAATACGTCGATGCGAACTGTCCGCCGGTGGCTGTCGACAGCGAGCATCCGCTTTACATTCTTTACACGAGCGGTTCGACCGGAAAACCGAAGGGCATTCTGCACACCACGGGCGGTTATCTGGTCGGAATTTATTCGACCATGAAATACGTCTTCGATCTCCGCGAAGAGGATATCTACTGGTGCACGGCGGATATCGGATGGGTGACGGGGCATAGTTATGTCGTCTACGGCCCGCTCGCGAACGGCGCGACGACATTGATGTATGAGGGCGCGCCGAATTGGCCGGAGCCGGACCGCTTTTGGAAAATCATCGCGGAGTACCGCGTCAACATTCTCTACACCGCGCCGACGGCGATCCGCGCGTTTATTCGTTGGGGCGATGCGTGGGTGAAGAAGCACGATCTTTCATCGTTGCGCTTGCTCGGGACGGTCGGCGAACCGATTAACCCCGAAGCATGGATGTGGTATCACGAGAAAATTGGCGGCGGCCGCTGCCCGATTGTCGATACGTGGTGGCAAACTGAAACCGGCGCGATCATGATCACTCCGTTGCCGGGCGCGGTCCCGACGAAACCGGGAAGCGCGACGCTGCCATTTTTTGGCGTCGATGCGGCGGTGGTTGATGAAAAGGGCAAAGAAGTCGGCGCAAATGTCGGCGGCAAACTAATCATTCGGCGGCCGTGGCCGTCGATGCTGCGCAGCATTTATGGAGACAAGGAGCGCTACAAGAAACAGTATTGGAGCGAATTCAAAGGAAGCTATCTGACAGGCGACGGAGCGCGCCGGGACAAGGATGGCTATTTCTGGATCGTAGGCCGGATTGACGACGTGCTGAATGTCGCTGGTCATCGCCTTGGCACATCGGAGATTGAGAGCGCGCTCGTGAGTCATGCGAGTGTGGCCGAAGCCGCGGTCGTCGGCCGCCCGGATGAAATGAAGGGCCAGGGCGTGGTGGCGTTTGTGACAGTAAAAAGCGGCACGGCAGCGACCCGCGCTTTGAAGGAAGAACTGCGAGCGCACGTTGGCCAGCACATCGGCGCCATCGCCAAACCTGATGAAGTGCGCTTCGCCGAGGCTCTGCCCAAAACACGCAGCGGAAAAATCATGCGCCGTTTGCTGAAGGAGATCGCGAGCGGCAATGTCGTGACCGGCGACACGACGACGCTGGAAGATTTCAGCGTTCTGGCGAAACTGAGCGAATCCGATGAGTGATGGCCGATCTTATCGGCGACGCGATCGAGTTCTCCCATTTGGTTGAACATCGGTGATCGTCAGAATATCCAACGTGCTAAAGAATTCACCATCGGCGGCGTAAACGTTGCAGGTGCGGCGACTGGGAGAGAACGTGACAAAATCCGGATGGGGAATCTTGTAAGATTCTCCCGAGGCAGTGACTAGCTGAAAAGGCCGAAATGGCTGCGCCTCCAAAAAAGCTTCAATCGCCTTAACTGCCATGAACGTATTTTACCGAAGCCCGAACGAACTCGCAAGGAGACAGCTGCGGACGCTACAATTTTTTGATTTGTCTCCCGCGCTCTTCGCGTAGCCTAAGCCTGTGAGTTTCATTCGCACAGGCTTCCGCGAGATCGGCCTCAAGGTTCGCCGGCAGAGAACACGCATGGCGCTGCGCCATGAGAAGCGTCTCCTGCAGAAGAGCCATATCAAACTCGGCCGGGAAGGTTGCTCGCAGGCAGTCAATTTCCCGGAGGTCCGCAACGAAATTGTCGCTCTGAAAAAACTCGAGCAGGAGCAGAAGGAAGTCGCTGTTCGGATTGCGCAACTCGAGGAAGGAATCAAGCAGATTGAAACGCAACGTCAGGAAAATGGGAAAGAGCAAAACGCCGCGATCGCCAAACTCGAAAGCGAAAAAAAGCCACTGGTCCAGCGCCGCAACGAATTCAAGGCCGCGTCCGATTCGCGCGACCGAGAACTCAAGGATGTGGATCGGCGATTGGAGAACATCGATGGGTCAGATAAAGAGTTGCTAAAACAGATCACGGCTCTTCAGGCGCAAACCCCGCCGCCGGCGGATCTCGATGCGAAAATGTCCGAGATCAGCGCCCGCCGCGCACGTTTGCCGGATGAGCGCGCCGAACTGACGCGGGCGCGCCTGGGGAGCGCCGATGCCTGCCGTCTGGCCAGGGAAAAGTTGACCGCCGCGGAGAACGAACTTGGTGTCGCGGAAAAAAATATTACTCGAGTCCGCGGTGAGTTTGAGGCGCGCGATCGCACGCTAAACGAAAGCAGCCGCGCGCAGCAGGATGCGGTGAAGGAAGCGCGAGCACAGCACGAGACAGTCGAGGAACGCAAGAACCCCGCTTATCTCAACATCGGGCGGCATCTCGCGGCCCAGGGCATCGCCCCGCCGAATGCACCAGATCTCTTGCCGGAGGTGCAGCGTCATCGCGAGGCGGTCGATCGACATCTGCAGCAAACGGCGGAGCTGGCGACGCTTTCAAGCCAGATCGACAAACAGGAGCTGCGAAAGTTTTATTTCACAGTCTTCTCCGTGGTCGTTTTGCTCGGGATCATTCTTCCCCTTGTTTTTCAATCGCCTCCCAAGCGCGAGTGGCTCCCACAGGAAACCGACGCCATCCTTTCGCTCAACACCGAACGATTCGAACGCGACGAGCTGCCGAAGCGTTGGCAGAAGGAAGGCGAGGCCAGCTGGAAGGCGTTGTGGTCGTCCCTCCTCGGCGGTGCAGCGCGCACTCCGGCAATGGACATATCGCGCGACACGCAGCGCATCACGCGAGCCATGGCCACTTCGGAAACCGGAATGACTCGCGAATATGTCCTGGTGGAAGCGCGCGGTGATCTGGCGCACACGATCCGTTCGATCGATCGCGACCAGGCTTTCCATAAGCGTCCTTTTAACGGTCTGCCGATCTGGCAACTCCAGCAGCAGGATTTCGCCGTCGCTCGAGTCGGTCCCAGAACTATCGCCGTCGGAAAAGAGTCCGAGGTCGAAGAACTCGTCCAGGTGCGCCTCGGGATCAGCCCGGATTTGAAAATCAAGGGCCAGTTATTCGATCGCTTTCAGGCCCTCGATCAAGAAAGCGCGCTGCGTCTGATTTCACGGGATCCCCCGAAACTCCCTCAGCTCTTCCATCCAATCTTTACTCGCGAGTTGCTCGATTCGTCCCAGCTGATCGGGCTTGCCCTTACTCTGCAGAGTCCAGTGAAAGCGCGCCTGCTTCTTCGCCTCAAGAATCCGGGCAGTGGCGCTGACATGGCGCGACGGCTGCACGACGAAGCACAACGCTGGCTTCACCTGGAGAATTCTGATCTTCAACTTTTCGTCCAACCACCCGAGGTGACACGGCAGGATGCCGATCTGGAAGTTCGCTTCACCATGCCGGAAAACAGCGCGCGCCTGCTCCTCGACCGAATAGCCAGGATCGATGGCGCGCCCGTCGTCTCGACGCCCTGACGTTCGAGCGGAAGAAGCGCTTGCCAGGCGCCGAAATTGCGGCAGAAGTTTCACGCCAATTGCTTTTTCAATCTTAGTGAAACCCTCGCGCTTCTTCCGACCAGTTCCTATTTCCCTGGCTCTGTGTCTGCTGGTAACGAGTTCGCTCGCGGCATCGCTCGACGAAGAATTGGTTGATATCAAAAAAATCGTCCCCACGATCGTCGTCGAACTGCGCTATGCCGGGACTCGCAATATCACTGGGCGAGCGCTCTATCCTCCCGGCATGCCCGCGCTGGTGCGGGCGAGCGTGGCCCAGAGACTGGTTATCGCGCAGGCGTTTCTGGCCCAGAATCACCATGGTCTCAAAATCTGGGATGCGTACCGGCCGCAGGACGCACAGGCGCAACTTTGGCAAGTCTCGAAAAATACCGATTACGTCGCCGACCCGACCAGCGGAAAATCATTGCACTCCTGGGGCGTGGCGGTTGATTGCACGCTGGTCGATGAGCGGGGCCGCGAAGTGACCATGCCAACTGATTTTGATTCGTTTACGTTCGAAGCGATGCTTCATCACCACGGGCCTAACGAAACAATTAATCACCGTCTCTGGCTCTTGCGAGCCGCGATGGACCGAGGCGGATTCTACGGTTTGAAAACGGAATGGTGGCACTACATCGCGAAGAATTGGGAGGACTTTGGTCCCATTCCGGAGGTGACGTTTTCCGCGTCCGGGAAGATCAACGGCGACAGGGTTCGATGATGTTCGCTACCTTTTGGCAGGATCTCAGCCAGCCGGAGTACATTCACGTCCTGATCAATCCGATTCCGGTTTACGGACTGGCGGCGGGTTGCCTCGGATTGATCGTTGCCTTGTTTTTGCGAAGCCAACGCGCACAGATTGCGACGCTCGCTATCATTCTCGTGACTGCTGCTTCAGCGTGGCCGGTAAAAGAATATGGTGAGCAGGCCTACGATCGAGTTTTATCAATGGCTGACGCCGACGGAGAAGCCTGGTTGAAAGTGCACGAGCACCGTGCCGATCAGTTGATCTATCTTTTCTATGCGCTGGCCGTTCTGGCTCTGGCTGCCATTCTCGTGCCGATCAAATGGCCGAAAACCGCGGCGATCCTCGCCTTGTCCACACTCCTCCTTGCTTTCGCCGCGTTGGGCGCCGGGGGCTACATTGGTTACGCGGGCGGGAAAGTGCGGCATCGCGAGTTTCGAAGCGGGCCGCCGCCGAACAGAGCCGAGACGGAACGAAAATGACGATGCTGTAGCCGCCGCCGTCTCGACGGCAAAATCTTCTTCTACATCTTCATCTGCCGCTGGGGATAGCAGCATCTGCAACGCGCCAGCTACGATGAATTCACTCTTCGCAATTCTCGCTGACCCAGCTCAGATATTCCGGCGAACCACGCGTCACGGGCCAGGCAATGATCTCCGGAACATCGTACGGGTGAAGCGCCTTTAGCTCCTTTTCAAAAGCGCCGTAGCGATTCGCAGTGAGCTTGAATAAGACAAGCGCTTCACTCCCCGTCTCGATCTTCCCCTCCCAGCGATAAATTGATTCCACCTGGCTCGTAATGTTGGCGCAGGCGGTTAGATGTTTCGCCACAAGCGTCTCCGCAACCCGGCGCGCAGTTTCGGCGTCGGGAAACGTGCTAACGACGACGAGAACCTCTTCCGCCATTCGTTAGGCCGGGGCAAGAATCATCTGCCGGCAAATCCAACCGCCGCCAAGGACCATGTCGTCCTCGTAAAAAACCGCCGCCTGCCCGGGCGTGACCGCCTTCTGCGGCTCATGCAATCGCAAGCGCGCGCGATTCTGATCGAGTGGCGTAATAGTCGCGCGAGTCCCCGGATGACTGTAGCGAATCTTCACCGTCACCTCGCGTGTTTCTTCAAGCTCATCCCGGCTCACCCAGTTTACTCGATCGATTTCGAATTCCTCGGAAACCAAATCTTCTGCACTTCCGACAATGACGCGATTCGTTGCCGGGTCGAGGTCCACCACATAGCGCGGCTGCGCCGATCCACCGGGCAGACCTTTGCGTTGCCCGATCGTGAATAGCTCGAGACCACCATGTTCACCCAGAAATTCTCCTGAGAGGTCGTAGATACCGCCGCGATGAAATTCATCTTCGCCAAGATGCGAGCGCAGAAACGCTTTGTAATCATTTCCGGGAACAAAACAAATTTCCTGGCTGTCCGCCTTGCCCGCCACCTTCAGGCCTAACGAGCGAGCAATTTCGCGAATCGCCGGCTTCGACATTCGACCAAGCGGTGTCAGCGCCCGTTGCAATTGCGCCTGCCGCAAACTAAACAGAAAGTAGGATTGATCCTTGCGCGAATCGACGCCCCTGCGCAGGACTGCACGGTCCCGGTGATGCTCGATGATCGCGTAATGGCCGGTCGCGATGTAATCGCAGTCGAGTGCCGCGGCCTTCTCCCAAAGGCTGCCGAATTTTAGCTTCTCATTGCACATCACGCACGGATTCGGCGTGCGTCCGGCCTGGTATTCGCTCGAAAAATAATCGATCACCACACGCTCGAATTGGTCTGCCTCGTCCACGACATAATGCGGGAACCCGAGCGCGTGGGCTACTCCGCGAGCATCCGCAACCGCCTGTGGGCCGCAGCATTTGTCTTCCGCGCGCGAAATACAATCCTGTGGCCAAACCTTCATCGTCACGCCGACCACATCGTATCCCTGCTCTCGCAAAAGATAACCGGCAACGCTGGAATCCACTCCACCGCTCATGCCGAGAAGAACTCGTTTCTTCTGGGAAGTCATTGCGCGCCTAACTTCAGTGAATCCACCGCGCAGTCAACGCGTCGCGACATGTTGCGATGACGCATCCTTCGGTTTTACACTTACGAACGGGCTGCCACGCTGAGTGAATCGCCAGGGCAGCGTTGCCGATCGTATAATGCCGATGCGTTCGTCGGCGACGACTTCAGGAACCGGCGAACCGCGTAATCGAAACGAGCGCCTCGGATCGTCGCACAAATCCATTTCGTGATACCGATTCGTGATATCGAGCGCTTGGGTCAACTTGCCCGGGCCGGAGCAAAGCCGTCGAACGTCGCTCGTTCTACGGCGTTCCTCCATCAAAGCGAACCCATGCGTCGGTTCAAGCGCTCGAATCAAGACGAAGCCTTCCTGTTCGCCTTTCACGAGCACGTTGAACATCCAATGCACACCGTAATTTAAGTAGATGTAGGCAGTGCCTACGCGGTTCCGCTCCACGAAACCACGTGCGCTTGGGCGGAGGAAGGTGTGAGACGCCTCGTCGTTTACGGTCAGATAGGCTTCGGTTTCAACGACGATTCCGCGGCAACGTTCCCAAATCAGTTCCGTTCCGATCAGCTCGCGCGCGCAGGTCAGCGGGTCACGCCGAAAGAACGATCGCGGAATCGGGCGGTGCGCCTCTTTAACTTTCCCCACGAGTCTGCGATTAGTTATTCGCCCGGCACTTTCCGGCCATCAGGCTCTTCGGTATCCGCCGGTGCGTTAATTGATGTCGGTTGCCCGGGAGCAGCGTAGGCGCGTTGCATTTGCTGTTCGTGAACGTCATCTGTGTCCGGAATATCAGCACAACTATCCAGGTAAAATGGACCGGCCGTCAGCAAAGCAGCGACGACTAATTTCACGGTCCCGAGATTAAGGGGCACTCCTTCTTCATGCAAGGAATGCTTGTTATGACCGAAGAGCGGATTCCCCGAAAATAGCAGGAATCGGCTGAATCACGGTGTAAAAGTTGTCTGGGAAGATGGGCCGATGCCAGATCGTGCGCGCCTCAGGTGAGAATGTAAAAAAGTATTCCGCTTTCCTGAAAACAAGTAATATCGTGATCTCATCTTACGGGCCACGGTTCGGGAACGCCGTTGACATTGACTCGTCCCGAAAAGCGCTTCGTTCGTAATTTTTCAAGTGATTATCAATGTGGAGGATTAAAACATGTTCAAAACCATAGTGACCCATTTCATGCTCCCGATGCTTTTAGTTTTCGGCATCAGTTCGGCAACTTCAGAGAATTCAGCGACAGGCCGGGACGCACAGATCGGAACTCTGGAAAAGCTGATTGTCGCGAATGGAAGCGTTGCGATGGATCTCGATTTGAACCGGCTTAACGGATCGACGAAAACGCCGCAACGACAAACATTGCGCTTTAGCGTGGCGCCCAACTCCTTTTTCACGATCCTTGTTTTTAACAAAGAATTGCGCGGGCTCGAAAGAGGCTCGATGGGACTCGTGCCGAAGGAAGCAGCAGGTCTTCCGCAGGCGTTGAACGCCTCCATCGGGCAGCTCGTGATTGAGAAAACTTCCCCGGGAGAACCTTATGACCTCGTCGTTCGCGACGCGAAGACGGGATTCACCTTTTTTAATATTGAAGGAAACCAGTACGATTACGATGCTCATGCGCAGTTGCTGAGCATTACAGGCGGACGGCTGCTGGTCTCCAAAGAATTCGCCGAGTCATCTGGCCGCCCGTCGGACGCCGGCACAGTTGCCGGCGAAATCTCCGTCGCCGCAACCATGCATCCCATCGAGATCACACAGCTCGACGAAAACGGCGACGTGAAATCCGCGATGCTGCCAGCACAGAACCAACCCGGCATCGGGACCATCCCGGGCCCCGACGTCATCGTGGGCGACCTGATCGGCCTGGAGCAATCCGAGGCTGGTTCCGTCGGGGGGCGCGTCGGCCTGGCTTTGGGAACCGATGCCTGCAACAAAGGGACAATCGACGTCGATTGGCTTGCCTTACCGAACAGCGACCATCCGTTTATTCCGCAGAATGTTTACCGAATGAGTGGCGGCGCTGACAATACTCAGCGGTTCGAGCAAATCGGCCAGTCCTGGGGT
Organism: uncultured Verrucomicrobiae bacterium; assembly: GCA_963737545.1. Taxonomy (GTDB): domain Bacteria; phylum Verrucomicrobiota; class Verrucomicrobiia; order Chthoniobacterales; family UBA10450; genus CAVTTH01. The sequence continues at coordinate 321,771 of CAVTTH010000004.1, forward strand.
AAGCATGCATTCGCAGCGGCATCGTCAAACACATGCGGCTATGGTTGCAATGGCGTAGGCGGCAGCCATCTCGGCTCCGGCTGCTCCGATGCGTACGGCGCCGGTTTGAACGGCAGCCAAACCGGTATCGGTTCGCGCGCCTGGGTCAATCCATTCACCGGAAATTTCCAAGGTTCAATAGCGAATAATCACAGCGGCCACAGTCATGACGTGACGTCTCACCGAATTCTCGTCGGCGTTGACGACTTGAACGTGTCGTTTAACCCGGGAGCGAAATATTTTGCCGAAGCGCAATACGTCCTCCCGCATGAATACACGTGGTGCCAAAGTCATCCGGGCCAGTGCAACATGTACAACAACGTTTCGTACCGTCCGTACAGCGTAACCGGAATCAACCAGCCCTTTAGCTTTACTAGCTCAGGCCCCACCGTGCGAGAGCAGCCGGCCATTGCAGCTTGGACCGGCGCGACAGTGAATCAGATCCAGCCTGATCCGGGAAATGATGGCATCTGCTTTATCGGCTACAAAGTGACGAATCTATCCGCCGGCCTCTGGCATTACGAGTACGCGCTTTACAATGAGAATCTCGATCGTGCGATTCAGTCCTTCAGTGTGCCTCTGGGATGTGGAATCGTGGTGAGCGATCTCGGGTTTCATGCGCCGCCTCAACAGCCCGCCTTCGCCAACGACGGGACCCAAAATAGCGCCGGCTACAGCAGCACTCCATGGGTTTTGACTCAAACCGCCAATGCTGTGAGCTGGAACTCGGAGACCTTCGCGCAAAACCAGAACGCAAACGCGATTCGGTTTGGAACGTTGTATAATTTCCGTTTCGATTCCAACCGCCCGCCGCAGGTCGTGAATGCGACGATAGGATACTTTAAGACCGGGAGCCCCACCACCGTTGCCGTCCAGGGTCCTATGCCCGACCCCTGTAACCCGCTGCAACTCACGAGCGCGGTTTCACGGAAGACGCATGGGGTAGCGGGAGACTTCGATATCGACTTGCCGCTGACGGGTGAACCCGGCGTGGAATGCCGCGGCACCGGCGGTGATAACACATTTGTGGTTACGTTTAGTAACCCGGTTGTGAGCGGTAACGCCAGCGTGACGAGCGGCTCGGGCAACGTCACGGGAAGCCCCACCTTGAGCGGCAACACGATGACGATCAATTTAAACGGAGTCGCGGATGTGCAGCAGATCACGGTTACTTTAAGTGACGTGACAGACAACTTCGATCAGGTTCTGCCCGACACGCCAGTGAGAGCGAACATGCTGATTGGCGATACCACAGCGAATAAGACCGTGAATGCTGCCGACATCTCGCAGACCAAGGGGCAATCAGGCTTGCCCGTGACAGCGGCCAACTTCCGTGAGGACGTCAATGTTAGCGGAAGCGTGAGCGCTGGAGACACGGCATTGGTCAAGGCAAATGCCGGACACACCTTGCCCTAACGACTGACGCGCCGTCGGCGAAGTCTTGTCATAGCGCGGCTCAGAGAACACAAACGGCTTTTCCGCATTCTTGATAGCGCGTCGTAGATCGGTGAGTTCCTTCTGCCGGTTGCAGAAGGCATCACCGCTTACGACCCCTCCGTATTCGAATGGGCTCCTCACATTACGCAGTTTGCGTTACGCACGTTGCGTAATACAACTGGGCTCTGGCCTCGTAGAGAGAAGTTAGTCTTCAAGACGGCTAAATGTTTGGCTAAAGCCCCGAGACGTAACTTGCGCGATGAAACATGGCGGTGACGGAGGGATGCCTGCCTGGCGGCAGAAATCCGAGTGACGAACGTCGAAACCCCCCGACAACATTACACTAGGACTGGGACCTGGCGGTGAGGGGGGCAATTATGGGGCGATTGTGGTGCAATCGCGGCCCTGGCGGGTCTGGTGTCAACCGAACAGCTTTGTTGTGATTTCCGCGCGAGTCATTTTGAAATGATCGGCAACATCGGACAATATCGCTGCGAGTGTTCCGACTCGGAGCGGATTATGGTGCGGAATGGTCACGTGGTGCTCGCCGCGTTCGCTTGTAGTAAGCCTGATGTGACTTCCGCTCTGGCGCGTGATTTCGTAACCGAAGACCCGCAGCTTTTTCGCAAGTTCGGTTCCGGTGACGTCGCGCGGCAGTTTCATTCAACCTGCTTGAGGCGCGTTAACTCCCGCTAGGCCGGAATCACTTCTTCGTGCACGAAATGGAGTCGGATCATCTGCGGAGCTTTACCGTTCTCGAAGTGGCAACGAACGGCGTCGCGGATCTCTTCGTGCAAAGCCTCGCGCGTGTCGGCTTCGGTGAAGATGGACTCTCCGAGAGCGCGCGCCGTGTAGCCGCCTTCAGGCGCATTCTCGACCAGAAAAATCAACTCGTTCATCGGTGGCTTGGTTCGGCTATAAGGTGTGCGTGGATGCAGCCAGCGTATCAAATGCGCCCTTTCAAAGCAAACTCCATGCGGGAGGATCGATTAACAACGATGAATCCCGAACGATAGGCCACATTCTCAGTTCAAACGGTGAGGGAGGAAGCTGCCTGGCGGAAGAATTCCGAATGACGAATGTCGAAACCCGGAAAGCCCAATGCATCCGAAAGTGTGCCCGGCTTGTGGATTTCCCCTCACCTCGTTTTCAACTCGGTGAGGGAGGGATTCGAACCCTCGGTAGCCTTTTGGACTACGGCGCTTTAGCAAAGCGCTGCTTTCGACCACTCAGCCACCTCACCAACCGGCGTCAGAATATGGAGGAGACGTGATGTCAGTCAACGCGCCTCTCCGATTGGTGATTGTCATCCCGAGCGTAGGAACAGCTTGCCCGCCGTGGCGGGAGGGATCCCATGGCGTTACGGCAGAGGTTCGATTACGGGGTTCCTCGACTTCGCTCGGAATGACCCTACTTTCCGCGAATAGCAACGAAAGCGTCGGGGAATCTCTCTTACCAGGAAAGTCGATGATCACACAAGAGGAAGCGCTCGCGAAAATTTTCGGAAGCGTGGCGGTGCTGCCGTCGCGGAAGATTCCGCTTGCGCACGCGCTTGGTTGTTTCGCGGCCCGGGATATTTTCGCGCGCCTTCCAATGCCGTTGTTTGATAACTCTGCGATGGATGGTTACGCAGTGATTTCGCAGCACTGCCGGCCAGGAGACACGTTGCGAGTGATTGGCGAACAAGCCGCGGGTATCGATCGCGGGATCGAAATTCGTCCCGGCGAGGCCGTCCGTATTTTCACGGGCGCGCCGATGCCAAATGGCGCGGACGCCGTGGTCATGCAGGAAGACGTTAAACGCGACGGTTCTCAAATCACGGTGAACACGACAGTTTCACCCGGAGAGTTTGTCCGGCGGCGTGGCTGCGACTTGAGCGAAGGCCAAAAAATTCTCGCAGCGGGCGATCCACTTCGGGCGGAAAATCTGGCTCTGCTCGCAGCGCAGGGCCTTGCGACGGTGGAAGTCGGAGGCCAGGTTCGCGCGGCAATCGTCTCGACAGGCGATGAACTCGCGCTACCCGAAGCCCCGCTGAAACCCGGTCAGATCTACGACAGCAATTCTGTTCTTCTGCGCGCCCTTCTCGAAAAAATCGGCGTCAGCGTTCGATCGAGTGACCACGCGGCGGATAACCGGGTGTCAATCGGGGCCGCGCTCGGAAACGGTATCAAACACGACGTGCTCGTAATTTGTGGAGGCGTATCCGTAGGCGAACGCGATTTGGTCAAGGCCTGCCTGGGCGAGCTGGGCGTGGAAATCGACCTCTGGCGCGTGGCGATGAAGCCGGGCAAACCATTTCTCTTCGGTCGCGCCGGCGACTGCGCGATCTTCGGCTTGCCCGGGAATCCCGTCTCGGCCTTCGTGACCTTTCTAATTCTCGTGCGACCGGCTCTCCTCAAGATGATGGGGGCGAACGAAGCCGTGTGGTCGCTGCCAAAAGCGTCGGCGCGGCTGATGAGCGATGTGGGCAACGACGGAGATCGGATTCATTACATCCGCGGTCAGCTCCGCGACGGCCAATTCACGCCGACGGGCCGGCAGGAATCACATGCGCTCTTCGGATTAAGCCAAGCCAACGCGATTTTGCCGGTGTCGCCCGGAGAAAAATTTACTGCTGGCACCACCGTAGGCGTGCAAACATGGAATTGATGGAGCAATCGAGGGCGAGCGTTTGACACTCCACGCCGTCCTTTTAGTTTAAGCGCGTTGAACTCGACAACCTTAGTTCGGAAGACGACCAATCAGACTCGTGCGGACGCAGAACGTTTGTCGCATATCATCCTGGAGATGCAGCGCTGTTTTGTTTTGCATCTCTGCAAAGAACTGGCGCCGGGCAACGTCTCTTTCCCACAGTTCTTCCTCCTCGCCTGTCTGGATCACAAGGAAGTTTTGACGATGTCGGCGATCGCCCAGAAAATGAAACACACCACCGCGGCCGCGAGCGGCCTGGTCGCGCGCCTGGAGAATCTCAACTACGTCGTGCGATCGATTGCGCGGGAGGATCGGCGGAAAGTCATGGTCTGCATTACTCCGAAAGGTTCCGCGTTGGTTCGGCGGATTCGCGAAGAGATGGTAGACAACATCATGAAAATCATGGGACATCTCTCACCGGACGAGCAGAAAGCGTGGTTGCAGATCTACACCAAGATCTATAACTATTGCCAAAATAAATGATTGACTAGCGGCGGCGGGAAGCGCAGGGGACACGTTGCGAAAATGGAACACAATGATCCCAGTCGCGGGAACGAATCGAGATGGCTGCCAGGAGACTCCAAACTTTAACAGACTGCGATTTAGCGTCTTACAGAAACAGATCGAGAACGGCACGCGACATGCAATCCCGACCACGCTAAACCGCCTCGACTCTTCACTCGCTGCCTAACCGCTTTTGCCGGCGGTAGCGGTGACGCACCTCTTCTCCTATGCGAAAATTTATTGCCTACGCCGTCGGAATTTTGATCCCGCTCGCGACGATTGAGCTGGCGAACATCGCTCTCGGCGGCTCCGACAATCGCGAATCGCGTTCGGGAGTTCCGCGTTTCACCCTCAACGACGCAATTCTGACTGCGCTGCGGCAGAATGCCACCATCCAGGTCGCCCGACAGGAGATCGAACGGACGAAAGGCCTCTATATTCAGATGCGAGCAGCGGCGCTACCCCAAATCGCCGTCATGGGCACGTTCGAGGATACCGACCCGCATCTGCAGGTGAACCATGGCGGTCCAGACGGTGGGTCTATCTTTGGTGACATCACTCAAGTCGAGCAGTCGTATCATGTGAGCATACAGGCAACGCAAGTGCTCTTCGCCGGAGGCCGGATCGTTTCGCAGATTCGGGCCGCTGATTTTACACGCGACAGCAGCTACTACGCATTTCGGAATGTGATCGACCAGGTGATCGCGACCACGCGCACACAGTTTTATCAGGTTCTCCTGAATCGCGTGCTGATCGATGTGCAGCAGCAATCGGTTAAGCTGCTCCAGAGCCAGGTTCAGGATCAACAAAATCGATTCGAGGCCGGTACCGTGCCGCGCTTTAACGTTCTACAGGCGCAAGTCGCGCTGTCGAATCAGGAGCCGCAGTTAATCCTGGCGATAAATAATTATCGCATTTCGCAGCTTCAGCTTGCACAGACGCTCGGGCTGAATTTCGACCCGAATCGAGGCGACCAGCCGCCGTTGGAAGCGGTGGGTGAATTGCGGTACCAACCCCGTACCATACCACTCGTTGAGGCGATCAGGTTGGCCAAGGAACGAAGACCGTCCCTGAAACAACAGAAAGCCAATGTGCTGAGCAACGCGCAACAGGTGAAAGTAGCGCGCTCTGGATATTTCCCGCAGATCAATGCCACCGGCGGATCTGAGATAGTCAGTTCGGCGTTCAGCGCTAATCTGAGAGATGTGAGCAGCGGGTACATTTTCGGCGCTACCGGCAACTGGGCTGTTTGGGATTGGGGGGCCACCTATGGCGCAGTAAAACAAGCGCGCGCCATCCTGGAGCAATCGAAAATCACGCTCGACGACGCGGATCGGCAGGTTGAATTGGAAGTGCAACAGCAGTATTCAAATTTGAAGCAAAGCGCGGCAGTTGTTGCCTCGACGGAACAAAGCGTCGCGCAAGCTGAGGAGGCTCTGCGTCTGGCGAGTGCGCGATTGGACGCGGGCGCGGGAACCCAGTTGGAAGTCCTGAACTCCCGCACCGAACTGACGGCGGCCCAATCAGTCCGGGCGCAGGCACTTTACAGTTATAACGCCGCTCTCGCGGAATTCGATCGTGTCACTGCAACCGAGGTCACTTATGCGAACGAGCTCGACGAACCGAAGACACGGCAGAAGTTGAGAACAGAGGCTGTGCCGACGCCGGCTCCGAAACCGACACCTCTGGAATTAAATCACGCAGGAATCCGAAAACCTGTCGGATCTACGCGTTCTTCTCGTCCGGATTCGAGCAAGTAACCGCGGGTCAGGTTTTGGCTGAACGGTTCTGGGCGCTCGATCTTACGGCTCGATCGGCGGTAACACGTTTTCCGTTTCGCCGGTATCGATGCCATGTCGCAATTTGCTGTGTCGAACGCTGTAGAAGAAGTAAATCAGCAACCCGATACCGAGCCAGATAACAAACCGAATCCAGGTTTCGATCGGCAAGCTAAGCATCAGAGCGACGCACATCAACACACCAAGCAGCGGGAAAACCGGGACGAATGGTACTCGAAAGGGCCGCGGCCGGTCCGGGTCTTTCTTGCGCAGCATGATCACCCCAGCACAAACCAATGCGAAGGCGAAAAGCGTTCCGATGTTCGTCAGGTCGGCTAACGAACCGATATCCGTCAGCATGGCAACGCCACCGACCACGATACCGGTCCAGATGGTCGTGATGTGCGGCGTGCGGAAGCGCGGGTGAATCCGGGCAAAATACCGGGGCAGCAATCCATCACGGGCCATCGCCATGAAGACGCGCGGTTGGCCGAGCTGAAAAACGAGCAATACCGAGGTCAGCCCGGCCAGCGCTCCCGCACTGATCAGCGCTTGCGCCCAGGGCTTCGCCGCAAAAGCCGTCGCCACCGCGGCCGAATCGCCAAGATACGCCGTGTACTTCTTCATCCCGGTGAGAACGCCGGACATCAGGACGTAGAGGATTGTGCAGATGATCAGGCTGGCGATCATGCCGATCGGCAAATCGCGCTTCGGATTTTTCGTTTCCTCAGCCGTGGTCGAGACGGCATCGAATCCGATGAAGGCGAAAAAGACAATTGCGGCTCCACCCATCACCCCGCCAAAACCGCTCGGCATAAAGGGATGCCAGTTGGTTGGGTTGACCATGAAAGAGCCAAACGCGATCACAAAGACCACCACCGCGAGCTTGAGAATAACGATGGTCGTGTTCGTAGTCGCGCTCTCGCGAATGCCGTAGACGAGAAGCACGGTGACCGCCATGACGATGAGAAGCGCGGGCAGGTTGAAGGCGATCGGATGCCCCATGATCATGGGCAGCGCGGTGGAAGAATAATCGCCCAGCGCGGCTCCTCCTTTGGCAATGATCGTCTCGGCCGTGGTGTGATCGTTCACCAGCCAAAGCGGAAATTTGAGGTGCAACCCGAAAGGCAGATTGCCGAGCAACTGCACGAAATACCCGGACCAGCCGACGGCGACGGCCATGTTGCCAACCGCGTATTCCAGAATCAAATCCCAACCAATGATCCAGGCGATGATTTCGCCTAACGTCGCGTAAGAGTAGGTGTAGGCAGAGCCTGAAACCGGGATCATTGCGGCCAGTTCGCTGTAACAAAGCGCCGCGAAACCGCAGGCGATGGCCGCGACGACAAAGGAAAGCGCAACCGCCGGGCCTGCAGCGGGCCGCCCGAAGACGAGATCGGTGTGGTTGATGTACGCGATAATGAAATTGAGGACCGGCGTTTTCACGATCGACTCCCCGACGCGCGCCGACTCGCCGGCAGCGGCGGTGCCGGCGAGGGCAAAGATTCCAGCGCCAATAATCGCGCCAATGCCGAGACAAGTGAGATCGAAGGCGGTGAGCGAGCGCTTCATCTTGCGCTCGGGCGCCTCCGATTCACGCATCAAGAGTTCGGGACTTTTGGTCTGGAAGAGTTTGGAAGCCACAACTCGTCCGGTATCTCTGTTCGCACCGGCCCGGTCAATCTTTTGTTTCCGCTCCGATGTTCACACCATCCGCTCGGACTGGCGCGGCTTAAGCTTCAAAAGTCGTTATGCCCGGTATCAGTTTTGCCAACCTGACAATCGCCAATCTGTTTGGCGGCTTGCTCTTTGGATCGATCGGCTTCGTCGCCTTCGTCTATGGAAAACGCTTGAGTCGCTGGTGGCCGATGTTTCTTGGGCTCGGGCTGATGGTATTCCCTTACTTCATCGAAGGAACATTCCCTTTGTTCGCCATCGGAAGCGTCGGTTCGGCTTTGCTTTTCTTCCTTCGGGATTAAAGGGCGGCGCGTCTTCCGGATGGACGCCGGACGAGCGGTTTACTACCTTCGCCGCAATGTCCGACGAAACGACCCAAATCATAACGGGCGACACACTCGCCGCGGCGAGCGAGGAATATCCCGGTACGAGAAAGGGATTGCTCGGTCGGCAAAAACGTCCACGCAAGGGTTCGTTTTGTTTCACCCACTGCGAGAACTGCGACACGCCGCTTCGCGGCCTCTATTGCTCAGCCTGCGGACAAGCCGCCATCGACTACCGGCGGTCCTTTCGATACGTCATCGTTGACGTCCTCGATTCCTTCCTCAATTGGGATTCGAAGTTCATTGCCACGATCGGATGGCTGATCGTGCGTCCGTGGCATTTGACCAACAACTTTTTACGCGGCCGGCGCGTGCGTTACCTGCATCCACTGCGGCTTTATCTGCTCGCCAGCATCCTCTTTTTCTTTGCCGTGACCTACCTGACGAAGTCGATGCACATGGATTCGCAGCTGCCTCTCTCACCTGAAGAGCGCACGAAAATCGAGGAGCAATTGAAGCGCGAGGATTTGTCTCCGAAGAAACGGGCCAGGCTGGAAAAGGAACTGAAGCGAGGGACGTTGTCGCCCGAAGCCGCCGCCAAAGTGAAAGAGGCGCTGGATCGTGAAGGTCTGCCGCCCGAAGCCCGGGCGGAACTGGAAAAGGCACTGAAGGGTGAAGTTTTGCCGCCGGAAGCAGCCGCTCAGGTAGACGAAGCGCTGAAAAACAAAGGCCTGCCGCCGATTGCGCGCGCTGAAATCGAGAAGGCATTGAAAAAGGCTCCGGGCGAGGAGGATGGTCCCGGCCTCAAGTTCGACACGCCGCCGAAAGATCCGGCCGGCAAATGGCTCCAGGCCCGCGCCAAGGAAAAGTTCGGCGAGCATGGTACCAACACTCAGCTATTCCTGCGCGCGCTCTTTGGGAACCTTGCCTACATGATGCTCTGCTGCATCCCACTCTTCGCCTTCGTCCTCAAGATCCTCTACATCCGCCGCGGTATTTTTTACATCGATCACCTCGTTTACGCGCTCCACATTCACACCTTCGCTTACGTTGGGATCCTGCTGATTGTCGGCGTCACCATGGGCTTGAATCGGATTGCTCCCGGCGCACTGGCCGGATGGACCATTGGACTTCTTTGGCTGGCTTTCGCTGTCCAGATTTTCATGTCGATTCGTCGAGTTTATCGGCAGGGTTGGTTTTTCAGCATCTTCAAATTCTTCATCGGCGGATTCGTTTACCTCATCGTGCTTTGCATCGCGCTTGCCGTTACCTTCGTTATCACGTTGGCCCTGCCTTGAAGTTGCGTGCGCTAGTGAGCTGCGATAAAGAACGGAGCAACATGCGTCGCGCCGCCCGAATTCTCCTCTCCATTGAGATTCTCCTCGGCGCTTTTATCCTGGCCGGTTGCGAGTCGGTTCCTTCTGGAATTCAAGAGTCGCGAGTCGCAATGACGCAGAGCATCCAAAGCGAGCCGCCGGGAAATTATTTTATCGGACGCCGGTACTTTAAGCCCGATTACAAAATTTGGGGCTACATTCGTCGTCCGGGCCAACCCTGGACTACGGCACAACTGGTCATGCTGAATGAGAAGAAGAAGCTGGCTCCTGATCGCGAGCATCTCAATTTCGGCGAGGACAATAATTACGAGTACAAACTTTACGGCTACTTTAGCGGGGAAAAGGTTTACGAACCGGCCAGCAACACCATCTACCCGGAGTTTGTTCTGGAAAGATACGAACTCATCTCGACGAATCCTCCGCCCATCTTCAAGAGCCAGTTCAGCGGACGCGCCAACGCCGCCGGCACGCGTTATCAAATTGAAAAACCCGAATAGCCGCCGTGGCTGCGCCTAACTCGCGAGATCCGCTCGTCGAGGAGTTTTTGCGCTATCTCGAGGTCGAGCGAAACGTCTCATCACGCACGCTCGTCGCCTATCGCCAGGCTCTGGTCGGCTTCCGCGCCCGGGAAAATCCAATCCCGTGGAAGAAATGTTCGGCGGATCATTTTCGCGATTATCTCTTCGCCGCAATGAAAAAAGGGCAGGCGCGCTCCTACATTCGGCTTCAGTTTTCGGCTTTCCGCACTTTCTACCGATTTCTGGTCGAACGAAAAAAACTCGCGCGCGATCCCGTGCGCGAGCTGCAACTGCCGAAGGCTGAAAAGAAGTTGCCGCTTGTTCTCACCCGGCAGCAGGTGGAAGAACTTCTCGCCGCGCCCTTGCGCGTGCCTAAACATCAGAGCGCACCAATCTGGATGCCGCTCCGCGACGCCGCCATCATGGAAATGTTTTACAGCAGCGGTTTGCGTTTGAGTGAGCTCGCGTCACTCGACGTCGCCGATCTCGACATCTACACGGAATCAGTTCGCGTTTTCGGGAAGGGACGAAAGGAGCGCGTCTGTCCGGTTGGTGCGCCGGCGCTCGAAGCCGTTTCGCGCTATCGGGCGGCGGCGAACGTGCATTCCGGCCCGCTTTTTATCAATAAATTGCGCCGTCGAATCTCTGCCCGTTCGATCTGGCTGATTCTCAAGCGTTACCTCCGCCACACCTCGATCCCGATCGCGCTCAGCCCGCATAAACTCCGGCACAGTTTCGCCACCCATCTGCTTGATAACGGCGCCGATCTTCGCAGCGTGCAGGCGCTACTCGGGCACGCCAGTCTTTCGACCACCCAGATTTATACGCACGTCACCGTCGAGCGGTTGAAGAAAGCATACGCGGAAGCACACCCCCGCGCCTAGTTCGTCGCGACCGGCTTCGGACGCCTCAGCTCGCGCTCGTCGCCGGGCTGCCTTGCGGCTCGGTCACGTGAAACGCGAGTTTATCCTCGCTGGCGACCGTGACTTCGACGATGTCGCCCGCCTTCACTGTGCCCTTGAGCAATTCTTCCGCGAGCGGGTCCTCGAGATAACGCTCCACTGCACGACGCATCGGACGCGCCCCGTAGGTCGGATCGTACCCTTTGTTTATGACGAACTCATGGGCCGGCGTATCGAGCACGATCTCGATCTCTTTTACCTTCAGGCGCCGCTTCACCTTATCCACTTCCAGATCAACGATGCGCAGGAGGTCGGCTTTGCTCAGGGTGTGGAAAACAATGATTTCATCGAGTCGATTCAGAAATTCCGGCTTAAAGACGCGTTTTGTTTCCTCCATGATCTTGTCGCGCATCGCCTCGTAATTGTGTTCGTCCCGTTGCGCGGCGAATCCCATTGTCGTCTGCCGTTTGATCAGCTCCGCTCCCACGTTCGAAGTCATGATAATGACGGTGTTCCGGAAATCGATTTTCCGCCCTAACGAGTCCGTGACCTTGCCATCTTCCAAAATCTGGAGGAGCAAGTGCATCACGTCCGGATGCGCTTTCTCAATTTCATCGAAGAGCACGACCGAATAGGGACGACGCCGAACCGCTTCCGAAAGCTGACCGCCCTCCTCGTAACCGACATAACCGGGAGGCGATCCGATTAGCCGCGACGCGGTGAATTTCTCCATGTACTCCGACATGTCGATCTGGATGAGCGCATCCGAATCACCGAACATGAATTCGGCGAGAGTGCGCGCGAGAAACGTCTTTCCGACGCCGGTCGGTCCAAGGAAGACGAACGAGCCGATCGGCCGTCTCGGATCCTTCAAATCCGCCCGCGACCGCCGCAACGCCTTGCTGATCGCAGTGACCGCTTCGTCCTGGCCAATGACGCGCTGTTTCAATTCCGACTCCATCGCGAGCAGCTTCTGCGTTTCCTTTTGCTCCATCCGCTGAAGTGGAACGCCGGTCACTTTTGAGATGATGTGCATCATGTCCTCGGCCGTCACGAGCACTTCCTTCTCTTCCCGTTCCTCGCGCCATTTGCTGAGAATGGCCTCGAGTTTTTCCTTTGCCTGTTTCTCCTTGTCGCGCAGCGCAGCCGCCTTTTCGAAATCCTGCGCTTTAATGGCGGCTTCCTTTTCCACCCGAATTTCTTCGATCTCCTTTTCGATCTCCTTAACGTCGGGTGGACGAGTCATGGCATTAATGCGAGCACGCGCGCCGGCCTCGTCCATTACATCGATCGCCTTATCGGGCAGAAATCGGCCGGTGATATAACGCTCGGAAAGTTTGACTGCGCTTTCGAGCGCTTCGTCCGTCAGTTTCGCCTTATGATGCGCCTCGTACTTCGGACGCAGTCCTTTCAAGATCAAAATTGTCTCTTCCACATTGGGCGCATCGACTTTGACCGTCTGGAAGCGACGTTCCAGCGCCGCATCTTTTTCGATGTACTTGCGATACTCGTTCAGGGTCGTCGCCCCAATGCACTGAAGCTCGCCGCGACTCAGCGCCGGCTTGATAATGTTGGAAGCGTCCATCGCGCCTTCGGCCGAACCCGCGCCGACGATGGTGTGCAACTCGTCGATGAAAAGAATGACATTTTTCGAGCGACGAATCTCATCCATCACTGCCTTGATCCGCTCCTCGAACTGGCCGCGATATTTCGTGCCCGCAACCATCAACGCCAGATCGAGCGTGATGACTTTCTTCTCGCGGAGTAACTCGGGCACGTTGCCGCTGGCAATTTCCTGGGCCAGTCCTTCCGCGATCGCAGTCTTGCCCACACCCGCTTCGCCGAGGAGAACTGGATTATTTTTTGTGCGCCGGCAGAGCACCTGAATCACGCGCTCGATTTCGTTGTGCCGGCCGATCACCGGATCGAGTTCACCCTTTTTCGCCAGATCAGTGAGGTCACGGCCAAACGCGCGCAGCGCCGGGGTCTTAACGTCTTTCTTCGAAGACGGTTCGCCATTGCCCTCCTGCTCCGAGTCTGGCGGCGTGAAATTCGGATCGAGTTCCTTCAGAATTTCATTGCGTGTCCGTTCGATATCGAGCTCAAGACTTTTCAATACCCGCGCCGCCACGCCTTCGCCTTCGCGCAACAATCCAAGAAGAATGTGCTCAGTCCCGACATAGGAATGATTGAGGGCCTTTGCTTCCTTGCCCGCAAGTGCGAGCACTTTTTTCACTCGCGGCGTGTACGGAATATTGCCGACCATCTTCGTTTCCGGACCGGAGCCGACCTGCTTCTCCACTTCCATCCTCACCGTTTCGAGGTCGAGGCCCATCTTTTGCAAAACGTTGACAGCAACGCCCTGCCCCAACTTGATCAGCCCGAGAAGCAGGTGCTCCGTGCCGACGTAGTTGTGATTAAAGCGATCCGCTTCTTTGCGAGCCAGCGCGAGGACCTGCTGGGCTCGAGGCGTAAAATTATTCATGATTGGATGGTTCCGAGTCTGTTTGGTCGTCCGACTCTTTCGCCACCTTACTGATATCAGGTTTGGGGAACACTTTCAAACGCTCGCGGATAATCCGGGCGCGCAAATGGTCGCGCTCCTCCGCGTTTAGCTTCTGTTGCGAACTTTTTTGCAGATGTGCGGGCTGAGTGTCGATGAACAATTCGTCGATCGGCAAACGCCGGTCTTCTGGGAACGCGCCCAAGTCGACACCAAGTTTCATAATCGAAAGAAGATTCAAAGCCTCCTTCGACGTCATGGCGTGCGCGTAGGTGAGGACACCATAAGCGCGACCGATTTGGTCCCACAACGTGTTCGATTTTTTCTGAATCAAAACCTGCCGCGCGTCGTGTTCCTTTTCGATGATCGTTTCGATCACTTTGGTCAACCGGTTGATGATCTCGTCCTCCTTCTCGCCCAGCGTCGTCTGATTGGAAATCTGGAAGAGATTGCCCATCGCCTCGGTGCCTTCACCGTAGAGCCCGCGCACGGCGAGCCCGATCTTGTTCACGGCTTGAATGACCTGATTAATCAGTTCACTCAAAACAAGACCGGGCAAATGCAGCATGGCCGAGGCGCGCATGCCGGTGCCGACGTTGGTCGGACAGGCCGTGAGATAGCCAAGCTTCGGATCGTAGGCGAAATCGACTTTGCTTTCGAGCGCGCTGTCCACCTTGTCGACCAGTTTGAAGGCGCTCTTCAATTGCAAACCGGAGCGGATCGATTGCATGCGCAAATGATCTTCTTCGTTGATCATGATGCTGAGCGTTTGCCGCCGGTTCATGACAATGGCGCTGCCGGCGCTTTTGGCCGCGTGTTCGCGGCTGATCAAATGCCGCTCGACCAGCACCTGTTTTTCCAGAGCAGAAAGATCCTGAAGCGCTTCCGAAAATGAATCCTGCATTTCCGGCAACTCATCCACGCGCGGTTTGATCAGCTCGAGAATTTGCGTCCGCTCGGCTTTCTTCGCCCAGCCGGGAAACGCCCGGTCTTTTAGGTTCCGCGCCAGCCGCACGCGGCTGCTGACGACAATTTGATGATGCGGTCCTTCGCCCCGCAACCACTCCCCCGCGCTGGAAATAACATTGGAAAATTTCACGATGACCTCGCCAATTCGTGTTCGAGTTGCCTGATCTGATCGCGGATGGAAGCCGCCGTTTCGTAGTTTTCTTCCTGAACAGCTTTTTGGAGATCCTCGGTCAGCGTCCGCATGCGATCGCTTAATTCGATGTCGCGATAGGCTCGCTGCGGAAGCTTACCCACGTGCTTGGTGCCCTTGTGCATCGCCTTGAGCAACGTCGACAACGCTTCACCGAAAGTGACATAACAAGCGCTGCAACCGAGGCGGCCTGTCTTCTTGAAATCCGCCTGCGTGAAACCGCAAACCGGACATCTCTGGGTCGGCCCGCCCTTCTCAATTTCTTCGGCCGCTCCGATGCCCAACAACAGGTCAGCCAGGGCAAAGCCGGTCGGATCCTGCACCCCTTTTTCCTTCGAGCAAGCATCGCAGAGATTCACCTTCTGCATCTTGCCTTCCAGAATTTGGGTCAGGAAGACAGTCGCGTCATTGCATTTGCAAACATCACACAGCATCTCTTCTATATTAGACTTTGGAAGCGCGGAAACATTCAACTCCCTCCTCTTTGAGCACCTTCTGCGCCGAGTGCCCGGCGCCGGAGCTCAGGAAAAGATAGGCGTACCGCTCTCCCGTGTTATCTCCCGGAAACGACCGATCATGCGCATGCTGATCGCCCCCGGCTTACCCGTACCAATCAGGCGGCCATCTGCCTTGATCACCGGAATGATTTCCGCCGCTGTCCCGGTCAGAAAACATTCGTCTGCAATGAAGACATCGTGCCGTGTGATCTCCGATTCGGAAATT
The DNA here is from genome assembly GCA_963737545.1 of uncultured Verrucomicrobiae bacterium. Classification (GTDB taxonomy): domain Bacteria; phylum Verrucomicrobiota; class Verrucomicrobiia; order Chthoniobacterales; family UBA10450; genus CAVTTH01. The sequence continues at coordinate 337,362 of CAVTTH010000004.1, forward strand.
TTGATTCCCAACTCCGCCGCCAGCTCGAACACAACCGAACGAGTGATTCCGCGCAGCGCGCCCGCAGAAATCGGCGGTGTAAAAATTTGTCCACGTTTGATAATAAAGATGTTGTCGGCCGTGCATTCGGACACGTTGCCGGCATCGTTTAACATCAGCGCCTCATCCGCGCCGGCCAGGTTCGCTTCAATTCGCGCAAGAACGTTGTTTAGATAATTGAGCGATTTAACCGCGGGATTCAGCGCGGCCGGGGCCGTCCGCCGTGTAGCACAAGTAACAACGGTGAGACCGTTCTTGTAAGCGGACTCTGGGTAAAGCGTGATCGTCATCGCAATAATGATCACGCTCGGGCGCTTACATTGCACCGGATTCAAACCGAGATTTCCGACACCGCGCGTCACCACCAGACGCACGTAACCCTCGCGCAAATCATTTCGCCGGATCGTCTCCAATAGCGCGTCGGACATTTCGCGCAGAGTCATCGGTATCTCCAGGCAAATGGAACGCGCGGAATCCCACAACCGCTCAAGATGTTCCTCCAGACGAAAGACTCGCCCGTTGTAGAACCGGATGCCTTCGAAAATTCCGTCGCCGTAAAGCAATCCGTGATCGAAGACGGAAATCTTGGCGTCCGCTTCGGAATAAAATTCGCCGTCGATGTAAATTTGCGTTGCCGCCGATGCGCCTTTTGCCGCTCGAGATTTTGTTTCGCCTGTCTGCCTAACGACAGCCTTCTTGGCCGCGTCCAGACCGGTGGATTCGTCGATCACCATTTCGCCTACGCCAGTGCTCGCTTCCGTATCTTTCGTAATCACAGGAAAACGTTCGGCGGTTCAAAACGCAATTCAAGCGGCAATTGGAGCGCAGCGGCGAGGGTTCGCCGATTACTCCAGCAGCCCATCCACGATCCGCATCTGTCGATTGCCCAACCCCGCCAGACGATTGTCATGGGTCACTACAAGCAGCGTCTTGTTTCGATCGCGCGCCAGATTGAGCAACAGCTCAATGATCGCGTCGCCGGTCCGGGAATCGAGATTGCCCGTCGGTTCATCGGCAAAAATAATATCAGGATCGTTCGTCAGAGCCCGCGCAATCGCGACCCGCTGTTGCTCGCCGCCGGAAAGTTCAGCCGGGAGATGTTGCAAGCGTTCGCCCAGGCCCACCGCCTCAAGACTCTTTCCGGCGACGTCATGTCCCGTTCGCCGGCCGATCATTCCCGGCAGCATGACATTTTCCAGTGCGGTCAGTTCCGGAAGGAGAAAATATCCCTGAAAGACAAATCCCATCTTCTCGTTCCGCAGTTTTGCCTGCGACGATTCGTTACCGGTGTAAAGACGGCGGCCTTCAAATTCCACGTGGCCCGATTCCGGCCGTTCCAATCCTGCGAGCGTGTAGAGCAGAGTCGTCTTGCCGGCCCCGGAAGGGCCGCAGAGAAAGACAGCTTCGCCATGCGCTACCTCGAGCGATATTCCGCGCAACACTTCAATGCGCCGGCTCCCGATGCGAAAGGAGCGACGCAGATCAGAAGCGACGAGTTGCGGTCTTGTTGAGTCCATTCCAATGCGGGCGCGGGAACTATTGCCCCGGAGAACAGGGAAATACAAGGTTCGCTCGCTTCGGCGCGCGCCGACTCCAGAAAAAAGCCGCACGATGAATTCATCGTGCGGCCCCGAAGTTGCGTAGTTCGATCCTAGCCTACGCCCAGCGTGGCCAGCGTCGGCTCATCGATGCTCGAAGTGATCGCCAGTCCATGATCGGCTTGAAAAGCCGTAATCGCCCGGCGAGTCATTGGCCCGATTACACCGTCGATTGGGCCGGCATAATAACCGTCGCGTTGCAGTTGAACCTGAACAGTTACAACCACCTGATCCGGCGCCAGGCCATTGTATCCGTAGATGGGACCATCATACTGATAAACGTAGTCCGGATAGTAGCCCCAGGCCGGATACCAATATCCAGCATCCCAGTAGTACGGCGCACCGAAGTAGAACGTGATCCGCGGATAATTGCTGTGCCACCAGCCGCGATCATGATATCGCCGCGAATAATTCCGGAACGCGGCGTAATTCTGGCCGCTGAACTGGTTGCTTCGCCAGTTATTGTTAACGGTCACGTGGCGATTAACGCCGATTTGTCGGTTCGTCGCCACGTTCGCGGCCGAGCGCTTGGCGTTGAGGTTTGCCGTTCGGTTAACACTCAGGTTCCGCGCACGATTGATCGCGACATCGCTCCGCGCATTTCGTGGCGAACTTGACGGGTAGCAGCGACGTTTGCGTTTCGATTGCGAACCGTGCGAACTTGGTCGCTTCGTCGATAGTATTGACGAGCAACAGCCGTTGAATTCGCTTTCGGTGTCGCATGCTGAGCGCGTTGGCTCACTCGCGGACTCGTAACAGCACGCTGCGTTTGGGCTCTCCCGGCACTTCTCACATGCGAGCTGCCCGGTGCTTTCTGAACGCTCGTTACCCGAGCTTTCCCCTTGCCCTTGGCTTGCGTTTTGGGCTTAGCCGCTTCGCCCGACGCCGCCAGCGCGAGCGCGAGACTTCCAATGCATATTGAATATAGAATTCGTTTCATGATTCTGATTTTCCCTCCATTTTCCGTTGGAGATTTAGACCAGTTTGTGAAACGATTTATTCAACGTCGTTAACTATCTCAATTTCAGAACGCTGCGTTTGCTTCTTGTTGACGGACCGCTTCGAAAAGGACAATGGCCACCGCCGTCGCCAGATTCAGGCTGCGCGCGCCGAGCATCGGAATCGTGATGCAACTGTCGATGTTCTCCGCAAGCAAAGTCTCAGGCAGTCCCTTTGTTTCGCGACCGAAGACGAGGAAATCACCGCGCTCGAAATTTCACTCTGTAGTAGGCGCTTTTCGTTTTCGTAGTCAGAAAGAAGTACCGCGCGCCGGCGGGCTGCGCGCGTTGCAACTCGGCCAGCGAATCCCACATCCTCAGATCGACGTCGTCCCAATAATCGAGGCCGGCGCGCTTCAATTGTCGATCTTCCAGCGAAAAACCGAGCGGCTTCACCAAATGCAAAGTCGAGCCGGTCGCCAGACACAGCCGGCCGACGTTCCCGGTGTTGGGTGGAATCTCCGGCTCGATCAGGACGACGTTGAACACGACTGCCAACGTCGCTCCTGAAATCGATAACTACAATTTGCTCGCGACAAACTTCTCCAGCTTCACGATATCAGCCGCGAACTTGCGAATGCCTTCCGACGTTTTCTCTGTCGCCATCGCGTTCTCATTCAGCAAGTATCGAAACTTCTTTTCGTCTAACTCCAACCTGTCGATCTTCGCGCTCTTCTCTTTTTCAGGATCCAGCTTGCGCTGCACAGATTCGTACGAGTCCGACAATTTATCGAGTAACTCGGGACTGATCGTGAGCAGATCGCAACCGGCGAGTTCGAGGATCTGTCCGACATTGCGGAAGCTCGCGCCCATGACCTCAGTCTTGTAACCGAACTTCTTGTAATAGGCGTAAATCTCCTGCACCGATTGCACGCCCGGATCTTCCGGACCGGAGTAATCGCGTTTGTTCGCCGCTTTGTACCAATCGTAAATCCGGCCGACGAACGGCGAGATAAGTTCAATGCCCGCTTCCGCACATCGCACTGCCTGCGGCAGTGAAAACATCAGCGTCAGATTGCAATTGATCCCCTCCTTCTCAAGTTGTTCGCCCGCGGCAATCCCCTCCCACGTCGAAGCAATTTTGATGAGCACGCGCTCGCGCGGGATCTTGCGCACTTCGTAAAGCTTGATCAACTGCCGGGCTTTCTTGATCGAACCTTCGGTGTCGAATGAAAGCCGCGCATCCGTTTCCGTCGAGACACGACCGGGAACGATCTTCAAAATCTCGCTGCCAAATTGCACGAGCAAATGATCGATGACGTCTTCGATCTGTGCGGCTCCGCTCAATCCGGAGTTTTTCCGGTTAGCCAAAACCTCATCGAGGAGATGAAAATACTTCTCCTGCTGGGTGGCGGCGAAGATCAAGCTGGGATTCGTCGTCGCGTCGCGCGGCTTGAATTCCTTGATCGATTCGAAATCGCCGGTGTCGGCAACGACAACGGTGAATTTTTTCAACTGTTCGAGCTGATTCAGCTTCGTGCCCGTTGTTTCCTTCTCAAGCGTGCCAGTGCTCATCTTCCTTCTTCCTCCAGGTTAACGTCTCGATTCCGTCTCCCGAAGAATACTACTGGTCAGCTGGAAAGGACAGTGTCAATCTGCTGCAATTCCTCGTCGGAGAATTTCAAATTCTCCAGCGCTTTCGCGTTTTCTTCGATCTGCTCGACATCCGATGCTCCGGTCAATGCGCTGCAAATTTCCGGTCGACGCAAAACCCAGGCGATTGCCATCTGCGGGAATGTCTGCCCGCGTGCTTCAGCGATCTTGATTAGTTTTCGAACCTTGTCACGCAACGAAGGCGTGACCTTATCCCGATGCTCCTTGCTCCAGAGTGTGGCCGCGCGGGACTCCACAGGAAGGTCTTCCAGATATCTTTTCGTGAGCAGACCTTGCGCGAGCGGCGAGACGGCAATGACCCCGGCGCCTCCATTACGGATCGTCGCAAAGCTCGTGTTCGCTCTCGCGCTGGACCAGATTGTAAACGACCTGCTGCGCAACGATCGGCGATCGATTCGGCTGCCGGCTCTGCGACAACGCCTCCGCTAACGCCTGGCCCGAGTAGTTGCTCAATCCGAGGTAAAGGGCTTTGCCGCTGCGGACGATTTCATCGAATGTCGCCAGCGTTTCTTCCAGGGGCGTTTCGGGGTCGGGCCGCTCGCGAATAAAAGATATCCACATAATCGAGCCCGAGGCGCTGAAGTGATTGATCGAGATTCGCCAGCAGCGATTTGCGCGACCCGCCGCCTCCATAAGGTCCCGGCCACATCGGGACACCGGCTTTGGTTGAAACGATGATTTCGTCGCGCGGCATCTCCCGCAAAATCCGGCCGATCACCAGTTCGGCGCGCCCCGGTACTTTTCCGAAGTGGTTCGCCAAATCAAAATGCGTGATGCCAAGGTTGAACGCCCGGAAAATGCACTCGCGCGCGATTTCCCCCCCGCGATATCCGCCGAATGTTTCCCACGCGCCTAACGAGATCGCGGGAAGCTTCAGTCCGGAGTTTCCGCAGTTACGATATGCCATCCGATCGTAACGCGATGTTTCGGCAGAAAATTGATGCCAGCTCAACCGATCGCGCTGGACTGGTCTCACCCCGCGCGGGGTTCGCTTGATGACTTCGGCCATAAATTAGACTGGAACCGAGTGCGGCTGCGTTGTTGCGCGCTTCGATTTCAGCGCCTGACGGACAAAGTTGTTGCCGATCTCCCACATCGGACCAGGAAATTTACGGCAGTCCGTCAGCACGGCGTCGAGCGCGTTGACAAAGAGATCGACTTCGCGTTCGTCGATCATCAGCGGAGGCAGAATTTTCAATACGTCCATTCCGTGTCCAGCGACCTGCGTGAGAATACGATGACGCGCGAGCAACTGGGTCACGACCATTTGTGGAAAAAGAACTTCGTCGACTTTGTGCAGAAGCTTCCACGCCATTCGCATCTTGAACTCAGTCGGTTCGTGAAACTCGATCCCGATCATCAGGCCCTTCCCGCGCACTTCCTTGATGAATGAATGTTTCGCGCGCAAAGCATCCACTCGTTCCATGATCGCGCCACCCATTCTGGCCGAGTTTTCGACGAGATTTTCCGAATCAATCACGTCGAGCACGGCCAGTCCGCATGCCATCGCGAGGTTGTTACGTCCGAACGTGGTCGAATGCACGACGCAGCGATCCATTCGACTGAAGGTCTTCTGGTAAATCGCGCGGCGCGCGACGATGGCGCCGCATGGCACGTAACCGCCGCTCAATGTCTTCGCCAGCGTGATGATATCTGGCTCCAGATTCCAATGCTGGAATCCAAACATCTTCCCCGTCCGCCCGAGCCCGGTTTGGACTTCGTCTGAAACAAGGAGTGTTCCGTGCCGGCGGCAAAGCTCTTGAGCATGAACAAAGAAATCGGTCTGCGGAGATTTACAGCCCTTGCCCTGCACCGGCTCGATCACGAATGCAGCGACATCGCGCTTCGATAATTCGCGCTCGAGCGCCACGATATCGTCGAGTGCGATGCGGGTTTCGAATCCTTCCATCAACGGGCCAAAGCCTTCCGTAAAACTCTCGCAGCCCATGAGTGAGAGTGAGCCGAGGCTTAATCCGTGAAATGCGCTTTCGAGCGAGAGCACGCGCTTTCGTCCCGTCGCGGCGCGGGCAAACTTCAGCGCGCCTTCCATGGCCTCGGTGCCGGAGTTGCAAAAGAAAACTGCGTCGAGATGCGACGGCGTCCGTTTCGTGATCGCTTCCGCGAGGAGGCCGCTCAGGAGCGAGCAATCCATCTGCACCATGTTCGGCAGATCGAGATCGAGCACGTCGCGAATCGCCTTTTTTACCACCGGATGATTGCGCCCGATGTTAAAGACGCTGTAGCCGCTCAGGAAATCGAGATAGGCGGCGTTATCCATGTCGTAGAGGTAGGCGCCTTCCGCCCGCGCATAGACCTTGTCGAATCCGATGACGCGCTGCGCCGCCACGAGCGTGCGGTTGATGTGGCGATGATGCAGCTCGTAGTTCTCGCCGAGCCGCGCCGCGATTATCTCCTTGAGATCAAAAGGCATCAGCAATGCTCTGCGATGTAAGCGTGGAACGCAAACCTACGGTTTCCAGTCCCGATGGGCAACGTATGCGCCGGTCTGAAGATTAGTGCGGCCAACTTTGTGATGGTCGAGCTGTTCCGCCAGCCATTGGAACCATTCCCAGCTCTTCTGCGTCCCGGTGCGCTCGCGTTCCTCGAGGACGAACGGCCGGAACTTCCGCCAGGCGATGCGCGCCATGCCGCCGATGAGGTCGTCGGCCACCGACAATGGGACGATCCGGGCGAAAACAGAGTAACCGATGCCTTCCATGATGGTCGCGATTTTCAGCGCTGCCTCCAGAACGCGCTTGTTGTTTTCCAGTTCCGCGGCGGTCGTTCCCTCGGGAATCGACGCGACAATCATCGAGGAACTCATCCACTCCGGAGTCATGAGCGCCTGCACGGCGGCGAAGGCGGCACGCTCCTCGCGTTCGCGGCGTGCGCGGCGCATTTCGATCACGCCAAAGGCGACGCCGGTGAGAACCGTGAGAGCCGTCGCGACATTCGCAATCGTCGATAAATCCACTTTTCGATTTTAGCAATTTCGGCGGCAAGGAGGAATGAAATTTCTTTGCCGATTGCACTCTGCGATATGGCCTTTAACGTGCGTTCTCGATGTCGGCCGTGGAACCGAAAATCACTCCTGAAATCGTTGTTAAACATGGCCTGACGCCGCAGGAATTCGAACGCATAATAAAAATTCTCGGTCGCGAACCGAATTTTACCGAACTCGGAATCTTTTCCGTGATGTGGAGCGAGCATTGCTCCTACAAAAATTCGCGTCGCGAATTGAAAAAATTTCCGACCACCGGACCGAATATCCTGGTCAAGGCCGGAGAAGAAAATGCCGGCGTAGTCGATATCGGGGATGGCTGGGCCATCGCCTTCAAAATCGAGAGCCATAATCACCCGAGCGCGATCGAACCATTTCAGGGAGCAGCCACCGGTGTCGGAGGAATCATTCGCGACATCTTCACCATGGGCGCCCGCCCGGAATTTCTGCTGAACTCATTGCGTTTCGGTCCAATCACAGAACCCGCCGAGGGAGGGCGAGGCTCCGGCCGAGCCGTTGATGTCGCCAACGGCTCGGCCGGAGCCTCGCCCTCCCAAGCTCACACACAGCTCGCCACAAACCGGCGCCTCTTCACCGGGGTCATTTCCGGCATTGCGCATTATGGGAATTGCATCGGCGTGCCGACGATCGGCGGCGAAATTTATTTCGACGAAAGTTTCGAAGGCAATCCGCTGGTGAATGTTTTTTGTCTCGGCGTGCTGCGTCACGAGCAACTTGCCCGAGGCGCGGCCAGCGGCATTGGCAATCCCGTTTTTTATGTCGGCGCGGAAACCGGCCGGGATGGCTTGGCGGGCGCAGCTTTTGCGTCGCGCGAATTGACAGAAGAATCGCGCGAAGATCGACCCGCCGTCCAAGTCGGCGATCCGTTTAAGGAAAAATTGCTGCTCGAAGCGTGCCTCGAATTGCTTGCGACCGACGCGGTTGCTGGCATTCAGGACATGGGGGCGGCCGGACTGACCTGCTCCACCTGCGAGACCGCCAGCCGCGGCGGCACCGGCGTCGAAATCGATCTGGCAAAGGTGCCGAAACGCGAGCCAGGGATGACACCATATGAAACGCTTTTGAGTGAATCGCAGGAGCGCATGCTCATCATCGCGAAGCGCGGAAAAGAAAAAGTCGTTAGGGATATTTTCGAAAAATGGGATGTGCCGTGCGCGGAGATCGGCCGCGTCACCGGCGACGGCATGATGCGCGTGCGTAACAACGGCAGCGTTGCCGCAGAGATTCCGGCGAAGCCGCTCGCCGATGAGGCGCCACTTTATTCGCGCGAAGCCAGAGCTCCTGCTCTGACGCCACCGCTCGATCTCGCGAGCGTTCCCGAGATCGACAATCACGATGCGCTGCGCTCGCTCCTGCGCGATCCCACGATCGCGTCCAAGAATTGGGTTTATCGCCAATACGATCATATGGTCCGCACCGGCACAGTCGTTAGGCCGGGTTCGGATGCCGCGGTCTTTCATGTGCGCGAGGCGAACAAGTTTTTGGCCGCAACGACGGATTGCAATTCACTCTATTGCTCTCTTGATCCGCGCGAAGGAGGGCGTATCGCGGTCGCCGAGGCAGCGCGCAATCTCACCTGCTCGGGCGCGAAACCACTCGCGGTGACAGACAATCTGAATTTCGGCAATCCGTACAAGCCGGAGATTTTCTGGCAGCTGCGCGAAGCCGTCGACGGCGTGGCCGAAGCTTGCCGTGCCTTCGGCACCCCGGTCACGGGCGGGAATGTCTCTCTATATAATGAGAGCCCGGCCGGCGCGGTCGATCCCACACCAACCATCGCCATGGTCGGTCTGATCGGGAAGGAATGCTTTATCACGACGCAATTCTTCAAGGACGCCGGTGACGTCATCATTCTGGTCGGCAACGTAGGTGATGAGTTAGGGGCGTCACATTTCCTAAAGGTTTGCCACGGCCGAAAAGAAGGATTTCCGCCGCGTCTCGACATCGAACATGAAATCGCGGTCCAAGAAACGGTTCGCGAACTGATTCGCTCCGGTCTGGTGAAAAGCGCACACGATTGCTCCGAAGGCGGACTCGCCGTCGCGTTGGCAGAATCGTGTTTCAATCCGGAAGGGCTTTTCGGCGCTGAAATTGACTGTAGCCGTCGCCCTGTGGGCGACGCCGTCGCGTCCCACCGGGACGCGGCTACAGTGCTTTTCAACGAATCGCAGTCGCGCATTGTCATTTCTGTGGCGCAGGAAAACGCCGACGCGGCTTTGAAGGCATGCGAGAAACGGCGCGTTCCTGCGCAGAAGCTGGGAAGCGTCGGTGGCAACGATCTTCAGATTCGTGCGGGAACGGAAGAATTTCGCTGGCCAATCGCAGAGATTTACGATGATTGGTTCAATGCAATTCGGCGCGCAGTTGAAGATAACATCTGAAAGCCTGTCTCGATCACCCATTGAACGAGCGACGGATTAGCGGATAATTACAGACAATGTCTCTTGATCCACTGGGGCAGGACGAGGTACCGGACTCGCTCACATTTCCACAACACGAATGCGGCCTCTTCGGTGTGTTCGGGCACCCGAATGCCGCGGTGCTCACTTACTATGGACTTTTTGCGCTCCAGCATCGGGGCCAGGAAAGCGCTGGCATTGTTACGACGACTGGGCCGGATGCCTCGTTCCAGCAACACCGCGACATGGGACTCGTTTCGCAGGTTTTCGGGCAGGAAGACTTGGAGCGACTGAAAGGGACGCGGGCCGTCGGTCACACCCGTTATTCCACCACCGGCACGAGCACGTTGAAAAATGCGCAACCGTTCGTGGTCGATTGCTTGCGCGGCCAGCTTGCCGTCGCGCATAACGGCAACCTGATCAACGCCGCGGTGCTGCGTGATGAACTGGAACGCAAGGGCTCCATTTTCCAAACAACAGCGGATAGCGAAATCATTCTCCACCTTCTCGCGCAACCGGCGAAAAATGGCGCGAGCTCGCTCAGTGCGCTGCGCCGGCTCGAAGGCGCCTTCTCGCTCATCATCATGAGCGAGCGCGAGCTGATCGCGGTGCGCGATCCGTTCGGCTTTCGCCCGCTCGCGCTCGGCAAACTCGATGACGCCTACATTCTCGCGTCCGAAAGCTGTGCGCTCGATCTCATCCACGCAAAATTCATCCGCGAGGTGGAACCGGGCGAAGTGTTGATCATCAGTGAAGATGGTCTCCGCTCGGAGTGGCCATACCGCGACGAACAGCAGGCCTTCTGCATGTTCGAGTATGTCTATTTCTCCCGGCCCGACAGCATCATCGGCAACGTCAATGTCGCGAAAGTCCGCACCGAGATGGGACGTGAACTTGCGCGCCGCTATCCGGTGGAAGCAGATATCGTTGTGCCGGTGCCGGACTCGGGAAATTACGCCGCGCTCGGTTTTGCCCATGAGCTCGGCATTCCCTACGAACACGCTTTCGTCCGCAATCACTATATCGGGCGCACGTTTCTCCAGCCGAGCCAGCTCATTCGCGACTTCGATGTCCGGGTGAAATTGAATCTGATCAAGGAAGCCGTGGAAGGAAAACGCGTTGTCGTCATCGATGACTCGATCGTCCGCGGAACGACAGCGCGCGCGCGCGTCGTCAATCTGCGTGAGGCTGGCGCAAGGGAAGTGCACATGCGCGTGAGTTGCCCGCCGCATCGGTTCGCCTGCCATTACGGCATTGATTTTCCCGATCCGGAAAAGTTGATCGCGAACCGATTTTCGATGGAACAAATCTGCGAATACCTCGGTGTGGACAGTCTGGGCTATCTCGACCTCGAAGGAATGGTGCGCGCCACCGGAAAGCCGATGAACCATTTTTGCCTCGCCTGTTTCACTGGCAAATATCCTCTCCCCGTCGATCCCGAGCTCGACAAGTTCATCATGGAAAAGCGCGAGCACCGCGCCAAGGCGCTCGCCGCCGACGAAACGCATCCCGACGCTCTTTGCGGATTTGAAGTGAATGTCATGTCGAGCGAAGTCGAGAACTTTCCCTTTTGTCATCCCGAGCGCAGTCGAGGGATCCCGTCGCGTCAGCTGGAAGATTCCTCCACGGGATTCCTCGACTCCGCTCCGCTTCGCTCGGAATGACAAAAAAAGCTTACGCGCGCGCCGGCGTGGATGTTGACCTCGGCAACTTCATCAAGCAGCGCATCCAGGCGCGCGTTGGAGAAACGCACGGGCCGGAGGTTCTCGGAAAAATCGGCGGCTTCGGCGGGCTTTTCGCGCCCGATTTTTCCGGGATGCGGCAACCGGTGCTGGTCGCGAGTGTCGATGGTGTCGGCACAAAGCTGAAGATCGCGTTCGCAATGAAACGCCACGACACCGTTGGCGCTGATCTGGTGAACCATTGCGTCAACGACATCGCCGTCCTCGGTGCGCGCCCACTTTTCTTTCTCGATTATATCGGGGCGGAAAAATTGGAGCCGCGTGTTTTCGATCAACTCCTCCGCGGCTTCACCCGCGCCTGTCGCACCGCCGGTTGCGCGCTGCTCGGCGGCGAAACCGCGCAAATGCCCGGCATGTATCGCAAAGGCGAATATGATCTGGCCGGCTGCATCGTTGGCGTGGTCGATCGCGCCGCGATCATTGATGGCCGAGGGATCAAACCCGGCGACGTGGTTCTCGGGTTGGCGTCGAGCGGACTTCATACCAACGGCTATTCGCTCGCCCGAAAGATCTTTTTCGAAAAAATGCGGCTCAAACCCTCATCGCGGCTTCCTGGCCTAACGAATTCTATTGGTGGGGAACTTCTGCGACCGCACAAGAATTATCAACCGCTTTTGGAGAAGGCTGCGCCCGGAATGATCAAGGGACTCGCCCACATCACCGGCGGCGGTTTGATCGATAATCTACCGCGGATATTACCGAAAAATTGCGACGCGATGATCGACACCCACAGCTGGATCGTCCCTTCGATCTTCAGAATTCTTCAGGAGAAGGGAAAGGTGAATCGCAAAGAAATGTATCAGGTCTTCAACATGGGGATCGGGATGGCGGCAATCGTCGCGCCCGCCGATGCGAAAAATGTTGCGCGAATCCTGGCGGCTCAAACGATCGGAGAAATCGTGCGCGGCACTGGCATGACCAGGTTGGCGTTGTAGGGGAAGCTGGCAGCTTGCTTGTCATCCCGAGCGCAGCCGAGGGATCCCGATGCGACAACCTCAGTATCGTGAGCAAACATCGGTCCACCGCTTTTCTGGCAAAGAAAACTTCTCGGTTGGGGAGCGGGGTCCCTCGACTCCGCTCGGGATGACAGCAAAAGAAAGTGCCGCTAACGTTTGTGCGATGGAAAAACGCCGGCTCGGAAAGACTGATATGCAAGTTTCCGTCCTCGGCTTTGGCGCGTCCGAGATCGGTTATGAGGAAGCTTCTCAAGCGACGGTCGAGCAATTGCTCAAAAGCGCTCTCGACGCCGGCCTGAACGTTATCGACACGGCCGAATGCTATCGCGACAGCGAAGCGATGATCGGGAAGGCAGTCGGAAATCGCCGCGCTGATTATTACCTTTTCACCAAATGCGGACATCCGCACGGAGCGGAGAGTGGAGCGAATTGGTCGCACCAATCGATTCTGGAAAGCATCGAGCGGAGCTTGGGTCGATTACAAACTGACGTGTTGGACGTAGTTCATCTCCACAGTTGCTCGGAAGCGGAGCTGCGCAAAGGCGAAGCCATTGCAGCGCTGCAAGCGGCGCGCGACCGCGGCCATACCCGTTTTATCGGCTACAGCGGCGATGGTCAGGCCGCGCGCTATGCGGTCGAGTGCGGCGCGTTCGATTCGTTGCAAACGTCGATCAACATCGCCGATCAGGAAGCAATCGAACTGATCGTACCGCTCGCGCGCGAACGCGGAATGGGAGTGATCGCAAAACGTCCGATTGCGAACGTGGCTTGGAAAACGGGACACAAACCGGCCAACTCCTATCACCAAATCTATTGGGAACGATTGCAGAAATTGGGCTTCGATTTTTTGCGGACAGCGGATTTGGATAAGGCAATTGCGACCGCGCTGCGCTTCACTCTCAGTGTGCCCGGCGTCGCGACCGCCATCGTTGGAACCGCAAAACCGGAGCGATGGGAACAAAACGCCCAATTGATTGAAGCCGGCGCATTAAGCGACGCGGAATTCAACGCGGTTCGTGAGCGGTGGGATGATATCGCGCCCAGAACCTGGGTCGGACAAACCTGATTTATGAAACAGCGAAAACTTGGACGCGGTGGACCGCTGGTTAGCGCGCTCGGCCTCGGCTGCATGGGCATGTCGGATTTTTACGGCGGACGCAATGACGCGGAATCCATTGCCACGATTCATCGCGCGCTCGATCTTGGAATCACCTTCTTCGACACCGCGGACGTGTACGGTCCGCACACGAATGAAGAACTCCTCGGCCGCGCGATCAAAGGTCGTCGCGATCAAGTTGTTCTGGCGACGAAGTTCGGCATCATCCGTGACGATGCGAAGCCGCAGTTTCGCGGGATCAACGGCAAGCGCGACTACGTCCGGCAAGCGTGTGAAGGAAGTCTGCGCCGGCTCGGAGTAGAAACGATTGATCTTTATTATCAGCACCGGGTCGATCCGGAGACGTCGATCGAAGAAACGGTTGGCGCCATGGCGGAGCTCGTTAGCGCAGGGAAGGTGCGCTATCTCGGCTTGTCCGAAGCGGGTTCCGCCACCATTCGCCGCGCGCACGCGGTTCATCCGATCACTGCGCTGCAATCGGAGTACTCGCTTTGGACACGCGAGCCGGAGGACGAAATTCTGCCGACATGTCGCGAGCTTGGGATCGGCTTTGTTCCGTACAGCCCGCTCGGACGCGGTTTTCTCACCGGGCAAATTAAACGGTTCGAGGATTTGCCCGAGGGCGATTACCGGCGGACCGCACCGCGATTTCAGGGAGAGAATTTCCAGCGCAATCTCGATTTGGTGCAGCGTGTGGCCGAAATTGCCCGGGAGAAAACATTGCACCTCCGCACAGTTGGCCCTGGCCTGGGTGCTGGCCCAGGGCGAGCAGATTGTCCCCATTCCCGGGACGAAGCGGCGGAAATACTTGCAGGAAAACATCGGTGCGCTTGATGTCAGCCTAACGAGTAACGATCTCGCTCGCATCAACGAGCGCTCGCCCAAGGGCGTCGCCGCCGGTTCGCGCTATCCGGAAGCGATGATGAAACTGGTCGGACGGTGAGATAAGTTCCAAGAGCAGTCATTTTGGCATTGGACAAGCACATTGCTGCTTCGATGATAGGCGGGGCCGGGGCAGTTAGCTCAGCGGTAGAGCGGCACGTTTACACCGTGTTGGTCGGGGGTTCGATCCCCTCACTGCCCATATTTCTGTAGCGGCGGTCTCCGACCGTCGCAGATGAAAAGAGAAATCTGGAAAAGAAGGCGACGGTCAGAGACCGCCGCTACAGACAAGCGATGACCGATCAGGAATTGATGAACGCCGCCATTGCGCAGGCGCGGAAAAGTCTCGCCGAGGGTGGCATTCCCATTGGTTCCGCTCTCGCCCGCGATGGAAAACTTTTGGCCGTCGGTCACAACAAGCGCGTTCAGGAAAACGATCCGGTGACCCACGCGGAGATCGACTGTCTGCGCAACGCCGGCCGGATCGGCAGCTTTCATGATACCGTCCTCTATTCCACGCTCATGCCTTGCTATCTCTGTGCCGGCGCCGTGGTCCAGTTTGGCATTCGTAGAGTGATCGTGGGCGAAAGCCGGACTTTTGCCGGAGCGGCTGATTTCATGCGCACGCATGACGTGGATGTGATCGATCTCGATCTTCCGGAATGCATCGAGATGATGCGCGAGTTTATTGCCAACTATCCACAACTGTGGGATGAAGATATCGGTCGTTAGGGACGAGTGTTCGGTGGCGCAGGCCTGCATCGTGTGTCGCTCGCCATAACGGTCATCCCGAGCGAAGTCGAGGGATCCCGCTGCGACGCCTAGAGCTTCTTTCACTGGATTTCTCGACTTCGCTCCGGGATGACGAGAATTTTTGCGATTGCCTTTCTCGGCTGTAACTGGCTTGTTCACCACCGGAACGCACGAGAGCCCAAGCCGGGACGAAATTATGAACACCGATCTGAAGAAACTGCCTAACGAATATCGCCGGACATTGCCGGTGCACACTGTGCGTGGAAGCGGCCAACCGGCTGCCGCGATGAACGCTAACGGGATCGGCGAGAGAAAGCGTCCCGAACTTACCGTTCGCGGCCTCATCGTAGGCGTCATTATCACGTTGGTCTTCACGGCCGCGAACGTTTACTTCGGGCTCAAGGCCGGGCTCACTTTTTCGACATCGATTCCGGCAGCGGTGATTTCGATGGCGATCCTGCGCAGTTTCAAAAACGCGACCGTGCAGGAAAACAACATCGTGCAGACCGTTGCCTCAGCCGCGGGAACGTTGTCATCGATCATCTTCGTGCTTCCGGGTCTGATCATGATCGGTTGGTGGACTGGCTTTCCGTTTTGGATCTCGTTCTTGGTCTGCGCACTCGGCGGCATTCTCGGCGTGATGTACTCGATTCCGCTCCGGCGAGCGTTGGTGACGAACTCCGATTTACCCTACCCTGAAGGCGTCGCGTGCGCTGAAGTGCTCAAGGTCGGTAGCGGCGGCGACAAGACGAACGCGGCCGAGGTCGAGCACGGCAGATCTGGTCTGCTGGCGGTGTTGTGGGGATCGATCGTCGCCGCGGTTTTCGCGATCATCGTCGCCACACAAGTGTTCGCTTCTGATGTCGCGCAGACCTTCCGCTTCGGCCGGCGCGGCGCGGTGAGTGGTTATGACTTCTCGCTTTCCTTTGCGCTGCTCGCGATCGGTCACCTCTGTGGATTGTCCGTCGGGATCGCGATGCTCATCGGCACATGCATTGGCTGGGGTTGGCTCGTGCCGCATTACTCCGCGCTCGCCGCCGACCTAACGACTGCGGCCGGAACACTCGCGCAAAGCACGTGGAGCCACAAAGTGCGCTTCATCGGCGCCGGCGCGATTGGTGTTTCCGCAATTTGGACACTGCTGAAGCTGGTGAAACCGGTCGCAAGCGGTTTGGCCGGCGCAATGGCTGCATCGCGTGCGCGCAAGGCCGGCAAAGCCGACACTTTGCCGATCACGGAGCGCGACATTCCGATCGGCATTGTTGGTCTTATCACGTTGCTTTGCATGCTGCCGATCGGCTGGGTGCTCGGGTATTTCGCCAACGAGAGCGGGCTCGGCTCGCACGTCACTACGCTCGTAATCGGCGGCGTTTTTTATGTTTTCTTGATGAGCTTCTTTGTCTCGGCGGTCTGCGGTTACATGGCCGGCCTGATCGGTTCATCCAACAGCCCGCTTTCCGGTATTGGCATCCTGGTCGTGATCGGCGCGGCGCTATTGCTGGTGCTCGGCGTGAAACCGTATGTCGGTCCAGAAGCGACCAAGGCGCTCATGGCCTTCGCGCTTTTCACCACTGCGGTGATTTTCAATGTGGCCGCGATTGCGAATAACAATTTGCAGGACCTGAAGACCGGGCAACTAGTCGATGCGACTCCGTGGAAACAACAGGTCGCGCTCATCATCGGTGTCCTCGCCGGTGCCGTCGTGATTCCGCCAGTGCTCAATCTGGTGAATCAGGCGTACGGTTTCGTCGGCGCACCAGGCGCGGAATTGCGGCCGACGCCGCTGCCCGCGCCGCAAGCGGGGTTGATCTCGTCGCTCGCGCAAGGCGTCATCGCCGCGGATATCGATTGGAGTTTGATTCGGATGGGCGCCTACATCGGCATCGCCATCATCGTGCTTGATGCAATTCTTGCTAAAACAACGAAACACATGCGCGTTCCTCCACTCGCGGTCGGGCTCGGAATTTATCTGCCGACCGCGAGCACGCTCATGATCGTGGTCGGCACGATCGTCGGCTGGTTCTACGATCGCGGCGCCGATCGAACGCCGAAACCGGAAGCGACGAAGCAGCTGGGCGTTTTGCTCGCGTCGGGCTTGATCGTTGGGGAAAGCATCATCGGTGTTGTGATCTCTGCCATTGTTGTTTTCTCAGGCGTAGCGGCACCGCTCGCGCTCGTCGGCGCGGGATACGAAACGGCTGGCAAAATTGTTGGCGGCATAGCCTTCGTCGCGACTGGGTTTGTGCTCTACCGATGGGTTCTGGGAATGGGATCGAAGCGGTCGGCGTAAATCAGGTGGCTCGTTAGGCCTCTCGCGCGCGTGTCTGATTCCGATGACAATCTCCACCTCGAGATCGGGCACGTCCTCTTCATCGACATCGTCGGTTACTCGAAGCTCCTGAACGAGGAACAGAAGGAGCGGCTAAACCAACTCACGGAGATCGTGCTGGCGACCACGCAGGTGCGCGAATCGACCGACGAAAAACTCGTCAGGCTACCGACCGGCGATGGCATGGCCCTGGTCTTCCGCCACAGCGCCGAGGAACCGGCCCGCTGCGCGCTCGAGATTGCCGAAGCGCTCCGGAAGCATCCGGAACTTCCGGTGCGCATGGGCATCCACAGCGGCCCGGTGAGCGAGGTGACCGACGTGAGCGGGCGCACCAACCTCGCCGGGGCCGGCATCAACATAGCGCAACGGGTGATGGATTGCGGCGACGCCGGCCACATTCTTCTCTCCCAGCATGTGGCGGATGATCTGGTTCATTCGCGGCAATGGGCGCCGCGTCTGCGCGATCTGGGTGAGTGCGAGGTCAAGCACGGTGTCCGGCTCCATTTGGTCAATCTTTACGCCGAGCCGCTGGGCAACGCCGCGGTCCCGCAGAAATTTCAGCAGGCGAAACCAACGCCTGCGCGACGCAGCAGTGCCGGATTGATCGCCGCGCTCGCGATCATCGCAATTCTAGTGGCGGGCGCGGCATATTATTTAACCGCGCATCGAGCAGGGACCAAAGGCAGCGCCATTGCCGAAAAGTCCATCGCGGTGTTGCCGTTCGAAAATCTGAGCGAGGAAAAAGCGAACGAATTCTTTACCGATGGCGTGCAGGACCAAATCCTGACCGACCTTTCGCAGATCGCTGATCTAAAAGTCATCAGCCGCACCTCGGTGATGCAGTATAAAAGCGGAGTCGCACGTAATCTCCGCAAGATTGGTGAGGAGTTGGGAGTCGCCCATGTCGTCGAAGGCAGTGTGCAACGCGCGGCCAACAAAGTGCGGGTGATCGCCCAATTGATCGATGCCCGCAACGACGCGCATCTCTGGGCGCAAACCTACGATCGCGATCTGGCCGATGTCTTCGCCATCCAAAGCGAGATCGCCAAGGCGATTGCCGATCAGTTGCAGGCGAAGCTCTCGCCTAACGAGAAGAAAGCCATCGAGCAGCCGCCCACCACTGATCTGGCGGCTTTCGACCTTTACAGCCGGGCGAAGTCACTTCTCCTGACGGCAGGTTTCAGCGCGACGAACGATCCAGACCTGCGGAAGGCAATTGAACTTCTGGATGAAGCGGTCAAGCGCGATCCGTCATTTTTCGACGCTTACTGCCAGCTCGCCTGGACACACGGATCCCTTTATGCAGTATCGGGGTCTGATCACACTCCCGCCCGGCTGGCCCTGGCTGAAGCTGCGGTGCAAGCCGCGACACGGCTGCGGCCGGATGCTGCCGAAACGCATTTGGCGCGCGCACAATATCTCTACTACGGGCCGCGCGACTATGCCGGCGCCCTCGCCGAATTGGAGATTGCGCGGCGAGCGTTACCCAATGATCCGCGTCTCTTCGAACTCACCGGCTACATTCTGCGGCGGCGCGGCCAGCAGGAGGAAGGTCTGCAGAACCTGCAGCGCGCGGTGGAGCTGGACCCGCGCAACTTTTTTACTCTGCAACAGATCGCGCTCAGTTACGAAAATCTGGGGCGCTATGCCGAGGCGATCGCTGCGCTGGATCGCGCGTTAGCGATCGTGCCCGACAACGTCGAAACGCGGGCCAATCGTGAGGAATATTATATCTTCTGGAAAGCGGACACCCGGCCGCTCCACCAGACAATTGATGCAATTCTCGCGCAAGGACTGAGCGCCATCGCCAGCGCCGCGGACACCTGGTTCTTTTGCGCTCTGGCCGAACGCGATCCGGCTGCGGCCGAACGAGCGCTCGTCGCGCTGGGCGACAATCCATTGCTGGAACGAATCCGCGATTACTCTGAGCCGCAGCTTTGGTGAAGGGCTGCTGGCGCGCATGAGCAAAGATGAGGCAAGAGCGCGCACTGCGTTTGAAGCGGCTCGCGCCCAGCAGGAGAAGATCGTGCAGGCGCAGCCGGACTACGGCCCGGCGCTCTGCGTCCTCGGCTTAATCGACGCTGCTCTTGGGCGGAAAGACCTGGCCTTGGACGAAGGCCGTCGGGCGATCGCGCTCATGCCGGTGGAAAAAGATGTCTCCAACGGCAGCCGCGTCCTTCAATATTTCGCCATCACAGCAGCGTGGGCGGGCGAGAAGGAGCTTGCCTTGCAGCAACTGGAAGCTGGACTGCGTGCTCCCGCCGCATCGTTCATGCTGAGCTACGGCGCCTTAAAACTGCTCCCCTTCTGGGACCCGCTCCGCGGCGATCCGCGCTTCGAAAAAATCGTTCAATCACTCGCGCCGAAAGAGGCGGTTAAGTAAACTGGAATGAACAATTTCTTTCCCGAGCTGAAACGACGCAACAGTTACGAGGTCGCGATCGCTTCTGCGGTGGTGTCGTGGCTGTTGATTCAAGCGGCGTTGATTTGTCAGCCGACGCCGGAACGAGGCCCGCACGCTTTCACCTGCCGATGAAGAAGCAAGTTACAACCAAACCGAGCCTGCCGATTCTCACCGTGCGCGGAGAGCGCGTGGTTATGGACTTTGCTCTGGCACGGATCTACGGAGTTACGACCGGCCGCTTCAATGAAGCGGTTAAGCGAAACCTAAAGCGATTTCCCGCGGATTTTTCCTTTGTGGTCACGCGCCAGGAGTATGAAGAATTGATATCGCAAAATGCGATATCAAAGCCGGGCCGCGGTGGCCGCACCAAGCTTCCGCGAGTCTTTACAGAGCACGGTGCCTTGATGGCGGCAAGCATCCTCAACAGCGAGCGCGCGATCGCGATGAGCGTGTATGTAATTCGCGCGTTTGTGGAGATTCGCGAAAGGCTCGCGGCAAATGCGGTGATTTTGAAGCGGCTCGCGGAAATCGACAAGACGCTCGTCCTTCACGGCACTGCCTTGAGCGATATCTACCAAAAGCTGCTGCCACTGCTGTCGCCGCCGCCGGATCCACCGCGTCGGCAGATCGGATTTACTCGATAACGGATGAGTTCCGCACACGGCCGAGGATACCCGCAAAGCGATCGGCTATGCCCTGCGCAAGGAGCCGGACAAAATGTTCGAATGGCTGGAGCACGCCTTGGCCACGCGCGACTCCGGTGTGACCGAGCTTCTGCAAAATCCTTTCCTGCTCGCCTACAAGGACGACCCGCGCTTCATCGCCTTCGCGCAAAAGATCGGGGTGATGCCGAAAGCCGCTGTCAATCCGTGATTGCCATGGGCTAAGCTGCGCGAATTCCCATGGCAAATATCGACCTGAGAAATCCGCCTAACGAGTTCCCGGACATCGTGGGCCCTCATCCGACGAACCCGATCCTCGCCAACTTTCGTCCCTTCATTCCGCCGGGCGCGCGGCTGCGCGAGTTGACGCCGTTGCCGCTCATCATCGGGACACTGCTCGGGATGGTCTTCGGCGCGTCGTCGCTTTATCTCGTGCTCAAAGTCGGACTGACGGTGAGTGCGTCGATTCCGGTCGCGGTGATTTCGATCACCATCTTCCGCGTTTTTTCCAAGCTCGGCTTGCGCGACGCAACCATCCTCGAGAACAACATCGTGCAAACCGCGGGCTCGGCCGGTGAATCAATCGCCTTTGGTCTCGGCGTGACCATGCCGGCAATCATGATCCTTGGGTTCGATCTCGAAATCACGCGCGTCATGCTGGTCGCGATCCTGGGCGGGTTGATCGGAATCCTGATGATGATTCCGCTGCGCCGCGCGCTGATCGTGCAGCAGCACGGCTACCTGAAATATCCCGAAGGCACGGCCTGCGCGGAAGTGTTGAAGGCGGCCGCGTCGCCTGAATCGCGCGATGCCGCGCATGCCGGCGACGCGGTGGCGCGCGCCGCGGCCGATGAGGCGGTCAGCGGCGGTAAGATCATCATCGGCGGCTTCGCGATTGGGTTTATCTACTACGCCGTGCTGCAAATCTTCAAAGCCATGAAGGAAATCCCGGAGAAAATCTTCGGGAAACCATTCGATGGCGCCTCCATTTCACTCGAAAACAATCCCGCGTTGCTTGGCGTCGGTTACATCATCGGTCCACGCATCTCGGCGCTCATGATGGCCGGCGGCGTCTTGTCCTACCTCGTCCTCATTCCGGCGATCAAATATTTCGGCTCCGCCGGAGCGCTGCCGCTCCCGCCTGAAACCGGGCACGCCATTGCCGACATGTCAGTCGAGCAGATTCAGAAGGGCTACATTCTTTACATCGGCGCGGGCGCAGTCGCCGCGGCCGGAATCATCAGCCTCTTTCGTTCGATTCCGCTCATCTGGCACGGATTGAAGGGCGGTCTCGCGGACCTGCGCAGCTCCGGTGTCACGCGCGAAGATCGCACCGATCAGGACCTGTCAATGAAATGGGTGGTCGGCGGGATCATCGGCTTGCTCATCGTCATCATGATCGCGCCGCAATTGAATCTGCGCTTTAATTTGTTAGGCGCGGTCCTCATCGTCGCTTTCGGTTTCCTCTTCGTGACTGTTGGATCGCGCCTGACGGGCGAAGTCGGCTCATCGTCCTGTCCGACATCGGGCATGATGATCGCGACGCTGTTGCTGACGTGTCTCATCTTCCTCATCATCGGCTGGACGGCGCCGCCCTACTTTGTCACCGCGCTCTCGATCGGCGGCATCGTCTGCATCGCGTCGTCCAACGGCGGAACCATTTCGCAGGATTTGAAGACCGGTTTCCTGATCGGCTCAACGCCGAAGCATCAACAGATCGCAATCCTCATCGGCACGCTCGCCTCCTGCCTTATCCTCGGACCGATCCTGATGCAGTTGAATCAGTCCGGCACGGTTTACGTTCCGGTCGCAGGCAATAAAGATTTCGCTTTCCCGTCGAGCTTCCACGCCAATCCGGCCGATTACCTGAAAGACAGTAGTGGGCAACGGAAACGCGAACGCTTGTCCGGTGCACAAGCCGGCGGCGACCCTAACGAGTATTTTGTCTACCACAAAACCAATACCGACAACGGCCCGGCCGGCCGTTACTTGGTGAACAATGAGGGAGTCCCGGTTTATCTCGCGGATCCCGGAATCAACGGCGTCTACGAGAAGCGACCGGACGGCTCGAGCGTGCAGAAATTCACCGCCCCAAAAGCCACGCTCGTCTCTTACATCATCAAAGGAATCCTGGGCGGACAATTGCCGTGGGGCCTGGTCTTGTTAGGCGTTTTCATCGCCATCGTGCTCGAGCTTTCCGGGGTTTCTGCGCTCGCTTTCGCGGTCGGTGTTTATCTTCCCATCTCCACCTCCGCGCCGGTCTATGCCGGCGGCATGGTGCGGTGGCTCGTCGACAAATACACGCGACGCAAACACACCGGGGCGCGCCTCACCGAAGATCAGCTCGTCGCGGAAGGCGACAAGAGCAACGGCGTGCTCCTCTCCTCCGGTTACATCGCAGGCGGCACACTCGCCGGCGTGCTTTTCGCTTTCCTCGCCATCCCAATGAAGGACCGGCTCGATGTCTTCGAGAAATGGGCTGCCGCGCACAATCCATTCTTCGAAGGACCATACGCGGACTTGCTCGCGCTGATTCCGTTCGCTGCGCTTTGCGTCCTGCTCTACCTCGTCGGCCGCGACGTCTTGCTGGCCGCGAAATCGAAAGGCGCCCGGAGCTAACTCTGGCAGTGGCGCTGTGCGCCGTGTTGTCCCGCGGCAATGCGGCGACCACAATTGCTTCAACAAATCGTTGAGGATCGGGCGGCATTGGACGATTAAGAATGCGGACGAATTCTTTTGTTCCATGAAACGAGCAAACACATTTCTTCATCTCCCGATCATGGTGTGCCTCCTCGTTCTGCACGCGACAGCCATCCCGCTTCATGCCGACGAGTTATCCGAAAGCGACAAATATTTTCTTCGCGGTTACGAACAGATGCGAGCTGCGTTGGTCGCGGATGATCTGGTGAAAGCCAACGAGGCGGCGCAGGAGCTGACAGAATCCGGTTTCCAGGTGGCCAGAGCCGAAACGCTGGGCTTCGCGCGCGATGAGTTCACCAAACTGAGTAAACTGGCGGTAAAAATCGCCGCTGGTCAGCCTGGTTATTACATCATGTATTGTGCAGTGCTGGACAAGGATTGGGTGCAAACCTCGAAGAAAGTTTCCAACCCATATGGTGGGAAGGAAATGATCGATTGCGGCGAAATCAAACATTGAGGACGCAGTAAGAAGCCTCCTGTTCTTGCCGCCACCAAATCCCCCGAGAACCAATCGAAATGCAGCTCGTCACTCGCTGCCCCCGCTTATGAATTCCCGGATTAGATCCAACATTTGTCTCCTTGAAGACGCAATATTCAGCTTAAAGTGTCTCGGAATGTCAAAGGCGAGCGTTTTTGTTTGTCTGACTTTGCTGTCCGGGCTTGCCATCGTTTCGGGCCAGACCGAGCGACTCAAGTTACCCCCGAATGAGCCCCTCGAAAAATACGACAACCCGCCCGCCCCTCTCCCCTTGTGGAACATAGGGGTTTCGCCGGGAATGATCTCGCAGCACGACACCTTCACCAGTTATCAGGTCAACGTTAATGCCAACGGGCAGAACATCACCGGCGACGCCGCGAACGAGCCGTCTATCGCTGTCGACCCGACAGACCACAGCAAGATGACAATCGGTTGGAGGCAGTTTAACAGCGTTACCTCCAACTTCCGACAGGGCGGCTGGGGCTACACCAGCAATGGGGGCACGACTTGGACGTTCCCCGGCGTTCTCGAGAACAACGTCTTTCGGAGCGACCCGGTGCTATATGCAGATGACATTGGGCGTTTTTTCTATCTCAGTCTGGAAAATAATCCGTATCCCACCACGATGTGGCGATCGGTCGACGGCGGCGTGACTTTCCCCACCCGGTCGCCGTCGGAAGGGGGCGACAAGCAGTGGTTCGTTATAGATAATAATCCGGCGAGCACCGGCTACCACTTCCAATACCAGTTTTGGGATAACGCCAGCGCTTACGCCCCCAACGAATTCAGCCGTTCCACCGACGGCGGGTTGACATGGATGAACCCGATCACCATCCCCCACGCTCCGCAATGGGGGACGACCGACGTCGACTCGAACGGCACCCTTTTTTTCGGCGGCGTAACTACCTCCTTGACCCAATTTTGGTGCCTTCGTTCGAGCAACGCCAGGGACGGCGCTGTCACTCCGACTTTTGACCTAAGCACCCAGGTCAACATGGGCGGCGTCATCGATTACTTTGATACGATAAATCCGGAAGGACTGATTGGGCAGGTTTTCCTGGCGGTGGACCGTTCAGGCACCGGTCACTAATAACAATATTTACATGATGGCGAGCGTGCAACCAACCGGCTTCAACACCGGAAGCGATGTGATGTTCGTGCGAAGTACCAACGGCGGCCTAACCTTCAGCGCACCGCTCCGGATCAATGACGACCCGATCAATCATAACAAATGGCACTGGTTCGGCACGCTTTCGGTTGCGCCCAACGGACGCATCGATTCCGTTTGGCTGGACACGCGCAACGCCGCGAACAACACCGATTCGCAGCTCTTCTACTCTTACAGCTTCGACGGCGGCACTACCTGGGCGCCCAACGTGGCGGTGAGCAATTCGTTTAATCCGTTCCTCGGTTATCCGAATCAGAACAAGATGGGCGATTACATCACAATCGTTTCTGACAATACCGGAGGCAACGTCGCGTATTCCGCAACGTTCAATTCCGAAGAAGATGTCTATTACGTTCGCGTGGCTCCTTTCGCCCCGGTAGCACAAAGCGCAGTCTCACGAAAGACCCACGGCGCAGCCGGCGACTTCGATATCCCCCTTCCCCTTACTGGTAATGTTGGAATCGAATGCCGCAGTGGTCCCACCCATCAGATGATTATTAACTTCGCGGTTCCCGTCACGGTCGGCAGTGCGAGCGTGACTTCGGGTAGCGGGAGTGTGGGCAATTTCAGCGTGAGCGGTGCGGTCGTCACGGTCAATCTCACCGGCGTGACCAACGCGCAGAGAATCACGGTTACGCTTGGCAATGTGAATGATGGCACAAACGTGGGCGACGTTCCCATTTCCATGGGCCCGCTGGCCGGCGACGTGAATGGCAATGCCGCGACCAATGCCGCCGACGTCGGCCTGACCAAGTCGCAAGTGGGGCAGGCAGTCACGGGTTCGAACTTCCGCGAGGATGTGAATTTTAATGGCGCGATCAATGCCGCGGATGTCGCATTGGTCAAGGCCAACGCGGGCACCGTGCTGCCCTAGCGGCTGAGCAGTTCGCCTATTGCCTAACAATTGCGCTCATACCATTGTCTGGGGCGTCAACGGAATTTTTTCGGTCAACATTCCCGACTAACGAAGCCTGCTTAGATCCAGCGCCGCACTTCCCGCTTCAAAGCGAGATACGGTTCACCAAATTTCGCTTCGAGATATCTTTCTTCGCGCAAAATGACCCCAAAATGCAAAATCAGCGCGAGCGGAATAACGAACAGGAGCGTGATCCAGTCGTTCAGAAAGAAGCCAAGGGCCACCTGAAGCAAGCAAAGCGCCAGATACATCGGATTGCGGGTAAGCCGAAACGGACCATCTCGCACAATCGTTAGGGCGGGCTGGCTTGGGTTAACGTTCGTCCCAGCCTTCTTCAATACGCGTGCGGCCGAGATCGCCAAAGAAGGCGCAATTACCACCAGAGCAATCCCGAGGGAAACCGAAACGTCGTACCGCATCATTCGGCACGGGAAGATATAATGTACGAACCCGCTGAGCACTGCACCCACCAGCCAGATGAGTGGCGGAAAGGCGATGACTCCGGGATGATCCTTCATCTCATTCGTCATTCGTCATTCCCTTCCCCGCGTACGCCCGCTCCAGGGTCGCGATATCGATCTTCTTCATCTGCATCAACGCCGACATCAGCCGTTGCATCCCGGCCACATCCTTGCCCCATTCGTCCCACTTGTCAGGTACGACCTGCCAGGAGAGCCCGTATTTATCCGCGAGCCAGCCGCATTGCACTTCCTCGCCACCGCCGGCGGTCAGTCTCTCCCAGTAATAGTCGATCTCGGCCTGCGTCTCGCAGTCGATCACGAACGAAACCGCTTCGGTAAACTTGAAGCGCGGCCCGCCGTTCAAGGCCACGAACTCCTGTCCATCCAGCTCAAAGGACACTGTCATGACCGAGCCCTTCTCGCCCGACGGTTCCTCCCCGGTGTAATGAGTGATCGTTTTGATCTTCGAATTCTTGAAGACGGAGACGTAGAAATTCGCCGCTTCCTCCGCCTGATTATTGAACCACAAGAATGGAATAATTCTTTGCATGGCTCATACTGTTCCGCGACCCGGAGCCGCGCAAGCGAGGCTGGAACAGTTCGCCACCCGAGTTGGAATTCCGGCTTTTGATCTCTGACGTCCGGCCACGACTTCCTCTAACCCTTAAACGGACCACGGTCTTTTCTCGCCGGCGCAAATGGCCTAGCTTACAAGCCAGCGATGAGCGAACGGTCAGCCCGTCTTTGTTTTCGAGCGACGATATTCTCGCAGCTGATTGCGTTTGATTTTCTGGTTATGTTTTCAACGGCGGCTGCCGAGGAATCAGGAATAAGGTTCCAGGGAGTTCCAGTTCGGCCGGGCGATACGATCTCTGCCGCCGTGCCGCTTAGTGCCGAAGAGAAAACGGATGCCGCGATCGGCGGCAACCGAGTTCCCGCGAACGCGGTGGCGGTCCTGGCCGTGCCGCACGGTTTCGATCCGCAAAAGAGCTGGCCCGTCCTGGTTGTCTTTTCCACCAGTGATTTTCAACGGCAGAATAGTGACGACATCCATTTCTACCTGAGCGCGGCGCTCAGCGAAGGTTGGCTGGTTCTCACTGGCGACGGACCTGAACGGCCGGCGAACGACAGCACCGGCTGGCGCGCCGCCATGACCCTCGCCGCCCTGGATGCGCTCCATCGCAGTTTCCCGGGATCAAGCAGGTGGCTGGTCGCGTGCGCGGGTATTTCCGGTGGAGCGAAGCGCGCCTGCCTCATCGCTCCCCTGCTTGCGGTAACAGGGAACCGTGTGGCCGGAATCTACCTCGCCGGGATCAATGAAGATTTGCTGGGCGAAGGCTATCGCACGTTTCATCCTGGCCGCGATTTTCTTAACACCAGGATTCTCATCACCAGCGGTCAGAGCGACAGGATCGCCACGCCCGCGCAAACCCAGCGCGTCATGCGCTCCTTTCAGAGCAACGGCTTTCGCGAGGTGCGACTGGAAAGGTTCCCTGAAGGTCACAACGTAAAACGCCCGCTCACAATCGAGGCGCTGCGCTGGTTTCGCTCGGCTTCGCCAACAGTTCCCCCAGCAGCTCCGTCGAGTGAGGGCCGGGCGGTAATCCACCACGGCTCAGGCTTGGATATGGAGGCAAATGAGACTGGCTCCGGCGCGCAAAAACAAATCGTCGTTACGTTCAGCGATTCTTCGCACAAGGCGGGAGCGATCACAGCACAGGTCTACTTTATCGGAAAGGCGCCCTTCGGCGGCGCCCGTTTTATTTACGCTCATTCCGATCTTTCAATAAATTTGCGCGGAACACCGAATGCCAGCGCCAAAGTCAGCGTGCCCCAGTTGAAATCGGATCCGGCCAAGCGCGCTCCGAAAGGTTATCAGTACATGGGAATAGGAGAAATGGACGGATGGATCGCGACAGCCCAGGCCGACGGCAGAACATTCCAGATGCGCGCCTCAAGCCCCGCGCTTCTCGACGTCGCAAATGGAAAATCTCAGGATTCTCTCAACGCGATGATCGCGGATTATGAGAAAAGATCAGCGGCACCCCCGCGCCAACGCTGAGCCAATTCCGCCAACCCCTGGCGTGTGCTGCCGGCAAACAGACTAACGAGCGTTCGACTCGCGCCGTCCGCGTCTTGGAGAGCGGCTAGGCCAAAGCCCGGTTGAGTGGATCCCGCATTTCGCAGAGACACGGTTCATCGGCACAGTCGTTGCTGCTTCTGGGAGGCCAACCGTGCATGCACCACTTAAAATTCTGGCAGTCGACGACGAGCCAAACGTCACGCTCTCCATGCGTTATGTCTTTTCCGGACCGCGCTACGAAATTACGACCGCAGGAAGCGGCCAGTCCGCCCTGGCCATGCTCGCGGCCAATCCGGATTGGTACGACGTCGTGATTGTCGATCAAAAGATGCCGCACCTGACCGGCATCGAGTTGGTCGGTGCGATGAGGCAGTACGGTGTCAGCGGCAAGATCGTGGTCGTTTCGGCAAATCTTTCGGAGCAGGTCCGTGCTGCCTACAGGAATTTGGGAGTACAGGTCATGTTTTCCAAGCCGTTCAACGTCGACGCACTTCGCTCTTCGGTTGATCGCCTGACCGCTTCACATGAGGCGGCGAATTAGGTTGGTGCTTGAATCCGATCTGACCGTAGTCTCCTAACTTCTGCTCTGTCCGACATTTGCCTTGACGGCTGCCACATGCGGTCCGCATGGTCGCTCCAATCAAAAAGAAAACCCCATTATGAAATACTTGCTCACCCTCGCTCTCGCCTTCGCCATGCCAGTTGTGGCCGGTGCCTCATCGGCCGATGACAGAGCGGCCATTACCAAGCTGGAAAACGATTGGCCGACGGCGATCGTTAAGAAGGACACCGCCAAGATGCTGAGCATGGGCACCGCTGACTGTTGGTTCGTCGATCCATCCGGTCAGATCGTTCCGCTCAAGCAAATCGTGGCCAATGTGAAGTCGGGAGACTATGTCGTCACCTCGATGCACATCGACGATCTGAAAGTACGAGTCTACGGTGACTCGGCCATCGTCTTCGGCCTCGAAACGGAGAAGAGCCGCTACAAAGGCAAGGACGCGAGTGGGCAATACCGCTACGTCGATACCTGGTTGAAACAAAACGGTCGCTGGGTCTGTGCTGCCTCGGGAAACACGAAGGTCACCCGGTAAAGCATTAGCTGGCCGCCTTGATCCGAATAGCCCGCGATATTTTCGCTGGCGCTCTCCGCGTTTCGACTGAGAATTCTCCAATGACCAAACGCGCACTTGCCGCCGTCGCCGCATTTCTCGGACTTTGCCATTCCTTGTCCGCACAGCAGACACAGAGCCTGGGGCAGTTCCCATTCGGTCGCGATGCGATGAATTTTCCGTTTCTCCAGAACCCGCCCCTGACGTTCGCAGATGGGGAACGATTCTCCTGCCTGACTTCGTTCAGTTGGCAAACGCCGGTGAATTTTCTGCCGCCTTTCAATCCGGTGGAACCGCCGAGCGCCACCCTTCCGGCCAGGTCCGATCGCGAGGATTCATTCAAAAACCCCGCGATGGTGCGGGTCCCGGATCGTATTTATGTCGGCGGAGAGGTGGGCATTCTTTTCGGAAAGTCCACCGGCAAATACGGTGGTGACTTCGAGCAGGCATACATAATCGGTGAGATGGGAAATGAGTGGTTCCACCTCACCGTGGGTACGTCTTACGAGAGGTCGACTTGGCGCTCTCCGCGCGGAGGCCGTTAGCGGCGCTCCGGCACCCGCTGGCATTTTAGGGTTTGGTGGATGTTTTCTTGTGAAACTGATTTCGGCCCGATCCTTCTTCGAATGCTTCGAAGTGGGCTGAATTCTTTTTGTAATATTTCTGATGATATTCCTCCGCCGGATAGAATTTCATCGCGGGCAGAATTTCGGTCACGATCGGTTTATCGAATTGACCTGATTTCGCCAGCTTCTCCTTCGAGGTTTCGGCGATATGCTTCTCTTCGTCGTTCCCATAAAAAATTGCAGCGCGATAACTCGGCCCGATGTCGGTGAACTGTCCGTCCGCCTGCGTCGGATCAATTTGCTTCCAATAAATATCGAGCAACTGGGCGAAGGAAATCTTTGACGGATCGTAAGTGATCTGGAGCGCTTCCCGATATTTCGTCTTCTCTGAGCCGACCAGCTCATAGGTCGGATTTGGTTCGGTCCCGCCGCTATAACCGACGATCGGTCCTGATGACGCCCGGCGCCTTGTCGAACGGTGGCTGAATACACCAAAAACAACCGCCGGCGAGAACGGCAGTTCTTGTCGCCGCTTTCGCGTTGTCCTGACCGGGACTGCGCGACGGGCCCGCCAAGGCCAACAGAAGAGCGGCGAAGATGACCGGGATGCGCGTGGTCATAAGCATTTTGAGGATCGGCCTATTTTTTCGGCTCACTTTCCGCCGGGACTTTTGTCGCCTGCCAATTCACAGCCTGCCATTTGCCGTCGCGTTTAAGGAATGTCCCACTGTTCAAATAATTCGCGACCTCCGTCTTCTCTCCTTTCTTCATCGTAGCAACCAATCGGAAAGCGACAATGGCTGTGTTTCCGTATTGCTGGATGCGAATCTCTTCCGCCGTGTAAACTGCGGTTTCATCGCCCGGCTTGGGAGGCCCCTCCTTGCGCACTTCGCTCATGATATCCGCCTTGCCTTTGCGGCGTCCGGCCGAGCCGGTATAGATCAGGTCGTCGGCCCAAAAACGCTCGTGCATGGCGGCATCGTTTCGTCCCGCCCCAGCGAGGAAATCTTGCAAAAGCTTGGTCAGTTCGGCCGCGTCCGGTGCGGTCGCGTTCTGCGCGCCGAGTCCGCTCGCAATGGAGAACAGCACGATGACGGAGAGAAGAAGTCGTTTCATGGGATTAGAGCAAAGTGATCGACGACACCGAAGAAGTGGCAAGCGAAAAGAAATTAAGGTTCTGTTTTCTTGTAGCAGCGCTGTCTCAGCGTCGAAGCCGTGGGTTCGGCGGTCAGAGACCGCCGCTACAAAATCAGCACGTGAAATTCTGATCCCGGCGGATCAAACGATCTTTTCGGAGCGTAACAATTCAAGTGCCCGATCCATTCGTTAGACTCAGCGCTGGCTCCAGCTCGTCACCAAAAAGGAATCTCAGCGATAAATATTCTGGTGGGAAGCTGGCAGCTTCACCTACAATTATTCCCTCTATTGATCCGGAGCTGAGATGCTATCAATTTGGAGGACCAGGATTATGAGGAGAATTTCGTCTTATTTTGTGCTCCCGTTGCTTTTCCTTCTGAGCAATAGCCCCGGAAATTCGGCACCGCAGCCGACAAGAAGGACTGCGGATGTTCTTGCTTCGGGGCCGGACGTAGTGGTGGGCGATATCTTCGGTCTGGCGCAACTCGGAAGTAGCGGGACCCAGGTCGGCCTCGCCATCGGGGTGGACGCTTGCAACAACGGAGACATGGAACTGGATTTTTTCGCACTACCGAGCGCCAACCACCCGATCATTGCCCAAAATCTGTATCGAATGAGCGGCGGCGCGACTAACGACGGTCGCTTTGAACAAGTCGGGCAATCCTGGCTGAAGCATACGTTCGCGGCGTTGGAGCAGAACGATTGCGGCTTTGGCTGTTCCCCGTCTGGTACTGGCGGGACGCATCTGGGCGCAGGATGCTCCGATGCCGAGAGCGCGGGTTCGAATGGTGACCAAAACAACCTGGGCTCCCGCGCCTGGGTGAATCCGTTCACCGGCGTTTTTCCCGGCTCGAATCCCAATCCGGACAATCACACTGGTCACATGCATACCGGTGTCTCGCACAGGATTTTGGTAGAAGGCAGCGACCTCAATACGACGTTAAATTCGGGCGCAACCTATTACGCCGAAGTTCAATGTCTCACGCCGCATGAGTACGCCTGGTGTCAGATGCACGGCGGACAATGTAACATGTACAACAACGTCTCGTATCGTCGTTTCAATGTTAACGGGACGACGAGTTTCGTCTTTTCGGCGATTGGATCCACCGTGCGAATGGCTTGCTGCGATCAATGCCTGGACTGGAGCGACCATCAACACGATCGAGCCGGCTCCGGGAGAGGATGGCCGCGCGTTCGTTGGCTACAAGGTAACCAATCCATCAGCCGGTGTCTGGCATTATGAGTACGCGCTTTACAACGAGAATCTCGATCGCGCGATTCAGTCCTTCAGCGTGCCGTTGGGATGCGGTGTCACAGTAAGCAACCC
Source organism: uncultured Verrucomicrobiae bacterium (assembly GCA_963737545.1). Classification (GTDB taxonomy): domain Bacteria; phylum Verrucomicrobiota; class Verrucomicrobiia; order Chthoniobacterales; family UBA10450; genus CAVTTH01. The sequence continues at coordinate 369,825 of CAVTTH010000004.1, forward strand.
TGGCTTTCACGCCCCGTTAAATCCCCCCGGATTTGCCAATGATGGAACGCAGGGAGACGCGGGATTCAGCAACGCACCGTGGACCCCCAATCAAACTGCCAACGCGGTGAGCTGGAATACGGAAACATTTGCCGAAGATCAGAACGCCAATGCGATTCGATTTGGCACGCTCTACAATTTCCGGTTCGATTCCAATCGTCCGCCGCAGACGGTCAATGCGACAGTTGGATTCTTCAAGACAGGAGATCCTATCACCGTTTCAATCCAGGGCCCCACCCCCGATCCCTGCAACCCGCTGCAGATCACGGGCGCAGTGTCGCGAATGACGCATGGCGGCGCGGGGGATTTCGACATCGACCTGCCGCTGACGGGTGAGCCGGGCGTGGAATGCCGGAATGGCGGAGGCAATTACACGCTCGTCATCACGTTTGATAACACGATGGTAAGCGGCGACGCGAGCGTGACGAGTGGCACAGGTAGCGTGGCGGGAAGTCCCATTTTCAACGGCAACACGATGACCATTCACCTCACCGGCGTCGCCGATGTCCAGAGGTTGACGACTGTGCTCAGTAACGTAACGGACAGCTTCTCCCAAGTTCTGCCCGACACGCCAGTGAGCATGAACATGTTGATTGGCGATACCAACGGGAACAAAACGGTCAACGCTTCCGACATCGCTCAGACCAAGGGACAGTCGGGTTTGTCAGTCACGGCCGCCAATTTCCGCGCTGATGTTAATGTCAGCGGCACAATCACCGCATCGGACGTTGCGCAGTTGAAGGCGAACGCTGGGCACACCGTGCCGTAACAATCCAGCACCAGATCACGGGCGGTGATCTGCTATCTGGTCGTGCTCGGGAAGCTCCGCCGTGGCTTGCGCTTTTTGCACCATGAAGACTGCTGCCATCAAAACGATCGCCGCGACGATTTGGTGCGCGTGCAGAGTGGCGTGGAAAAAGCCCCAGGTGATGCAGACCGCGGCAAGCGTTTGCATCATTTCGAAATAGCCCGCGGTGGAGGCGCGAGTCAATCGCAGACCTTCGAAGTAGATGAGCAGCGGAATGCCGCCGGAGATCGAAGCAAGCAAGATGAGCGCGACAATCGCAGTGCCGGCGTTTGCTTGCGCCGCTACCGGCCACAGCGCCGGACCGTTAAGTTTCCCGTAGACGAGAAGGATGACCGTCATACAGACGAGCCCCACGACTATTCGCAGGCCGGCGGCCAACCGAAGCGGCATGCCAATCATGACGCCGCGCCCGGCGACGGTGGAAAGACCCCAAAAGAGGGCGCAGACCAATGCGTAGCCGGTGCCGAGATTCAGCCCGGCTTGCGCAAACGAAACTCCGATGAGTGCTGGATGTTCCACCGAGAGGAAAATGCCCGCGACGATGGCGATTCCCGCGTAGAGAAAAAAACGTGGCGTGAGGCGGTCGCCGAAAAGCAGGAACGCGCCGAGGGTGGAAATGACTGGCTGAATGTTCAGGATCACGTTGACGACGGTTGGGTTGCCATTCTTTAACGCGAGCGTGAAAAAAATTGTGCCCACAGCCGAACCGGCGAATCCGGAAAAGAGCAAATAACCCCACGTGGGCGCATCGATCTTTCTCAATTCGCCGAGCTGAGGAATGAGGATCGGTAGAAAAATAAGCAGGATGAGGACGTGCTCCCAAAACACGATCACCTGCGCGTCGAAAAGATTGTTCAGGGGAATCCGCCACGCGCTCTCCGTTCCCCATAAGGCAGCGCCAAGACCGACGAGCCAGGGACCGTAGTTTGCGCGATGCGTCTCGCCTTTGTTCACGCGAACGTCTTTATCGGGCGGCGTCTGACGCGTCAATGCAATGGCGTCCAGAATTGCCGGGCGAGCGAATCGCCTGCCCAAATCGCTTGTCTAACAGACACTGAATAACCCATAACAACAGCGGATCGAGGTTACACTGGAGCAGTATGAAAGATTTGACCGAAGGTTCAGTGACAAAGCATCTGCTGCACATGGCCACATTCATGGCCATGAGCATGCTGGTGCAAACGCTCTATTTGCTGGCCGATCTCTACTGGGTGGGACGCCTGGGCAAGGAAGCGATCGCGGCAGTTGGTGTGGCCGGCAATCTCACGATGATTGTGCTCGCGCTGACGCAAATGCTGGGAGTCGGAACGACAACGCTCATCTCCCACGCGGCCGGGAAAAAGGACCAGCCGCAGGCGGAACTCGTCTTTAACCAATCATGCGTTATGTCGATTTTGGTCGCGATAATTTTGGGCGCTGTCGGGTTCCTGCTACGGAATGCGTATTGCAATTCGCTCAGCGCGGACGCCACGACGGCGACGCTGGCAAAGAGTTATCTGCTCTGGTTTCTACCAGCACTTTTGCTCCAGTTTCCCCTTGTCTCGTTAGGCTCAGCGTTGCGCGCAAACGGAATCATCAAGCCTACTGTCGGATTGCAGGTCCTCAGCGTCGTGCTCAACATTGTGCTCGCGCCTTTGCTCATTTTCGGCGTCGGACCGTTCCCGAAGCTGGGCGTGACCGGCGCGGCTCTCGCCAGTTTCATTGCCATCCTCATCGCAGATGTTCTGATGATCGTTTATTTCGAGAGAAAATATCATTATCTGCGTTTCCGTTTGTCGCTCATGCCCCCGCAAACAAAGATCTGGCGGGGAATGCTTCGGATCGGCGTGCCGGCAGGCGCCGAATTTATTCTGCTCTTTTTCTACATCCTGATCGTCTACGCCATCATTCGGAACTTTGGACCGGCCGCCCAGGCCGGATTCGGAGTAGGCGTGCGGGTGATGCAGGCGCTTTTTCTGCCGGTGGTGGCCCTGAGCTTCGCTGTCGCACCAGTAATTGGACAGAATTTCGGCGGACGCCGCGCCGATCGCGTCCGTCAGTCGGTATATTCTGCAATCGGAATCGCTTCGGGCATGATGCTCATTCTCACTTTGATCGCGCACTTCTGGCCGGCCGCTTTGATTTGGCCGTTTTCGAAGGATCCAAGTGTGATTGCGTTCGGGGGCGATTATCTCCGGATCGTCGCGCTTAATTTCGTGGCGGCCGGAATCGTCTTTACCAGTTCGAGCATCTTCCAGGGAATCGGCAACACCTGGCCGCCGCTCGCCAGTTCGATGACGCGTTTGGGCCTGTTTGTCGTGCCGGCCCTGTTTCTTTCGCGCATGCCCGGCTTTCAGATCAGGTATGTCTGGTATCTGTCGGTCGCGTCACAAATGATTCAAGCGTGCTTCAACTTGTTGTTACTGCGGCGTGAGCTCAGAAAGAAGCTGGTGTTCGAAGGGACGAATGGTTTCGTCCCGGAAAACGCAGCTGCAACTTGAGCATTTCGCAACTTTTTCGATTGTAGGGGAAGCTGTCAGCTTCCCGGGGAAGGCAACGCCTTCCCCTACAAGTCGAAAGCAGCACCTTTCTCTAATGCCGTGCTGATTTCTTCCGGGTGATGCTTTCGCCAGTAACGAAGCGAGGCTGTTACCGCCATGTAGCTGGGATCGGCGGTTTCGTAATCCTGGACCAACTCGTTAGTGGCGCCGCCCGCGCGGAGTTCGGCGGCTTCGTATTCGGCAAACAGTGGAATCAATTGCGGCTCGTCGTCGCCCGCTCGAATGCGGTCGCGAAACCAAGTCGACCAGCGGCGGACACGTTCCTCGAGCGCATCGAGATGCGCGGAAACAGAACCGGCGGCCAAACCAAAATGAGGCAGGTAAAGTTTCGATACGTTTAAAGCCCGCATTTTTTGAATGGAGTCGAGCCACGACTCGATGCTGAGCTCGGGCGGAACGAACGGCGGAATCGGCGGGCCATTACCCAAACGCACTCCGGCGATATCGCCCCCGAACAGGTTATCTTCCCAGTGATAAACATGATGATGGCTGGCGTGCCCCGGAGTTTCGATAGCGCACACTTCCAACGAACCAATGCGAACCATCTCCATGTCTTGCAACACTCTGATCCGTTGCTCGGGGATCGGCGCGAACCGGCCCCAGAGTTTCTTCATGCTTTCCACACCAAAGATGCGCGCCGCAGAATCGATCAGCTTGCCCGGATCGATGAGGTGTGGAGCGCCGCGCGGATGCACGTAGATGGTCGCACCGAGTTCCGCGAAACGCCAGGCTGCTCCAGCATGATCGAAATGGATGTGGCTCAGGAATACGTGCCGGACATCCGCGGGAGCGAAGCCTGCCCGGCGAAGTTCGGCGACCACATTCTCAAAAGTCGATTCCGGTCCGGTATCGAACAGTGCAAGTCCTTCCGTCGTCTCGACTGCGGTGGCCGCGATGATTGCTGGCCGCCCGAGTTGGCGCGTGTCGAGGACATGAACCATTGACGCCGAACTGTTCACCAAAATCGATCGGCAAGAAAGCGGCAGAGCGCGTCCGCCGCATCCCGCCAGGCCTAACTACCCTTCATTGGATTCCGGTTCGGATACGGCGGAACCGGAGGCAACTCGTAGTGGTTAGTCTTCATCTCGGTCTGAATTTCTTCGAGAGCTCTATCGAGTTGCTGGTCCTCACCCTTGAATTCCTTGGCCGGGTCGTTATCGACGACGATGTCGGGATCGACCCCGTGACTTTCGATGATCCAGCCTTTGCCATCCTTATCGTAAGGCGCGAATTCCGGTTTGAAGAGCTGCCCGCCGTCCGCCAGCGGAAGCGGATTGCGAATGCCGATGACGCCGCCCCACGTGCGTTTCCCAATCAATTTCCCCAGCCCAAGCTTCTTGAATCGGTATGGGAAAATATCGCCGTCGGAAGCGGAGAACTCATCAATCAGAGTGACCATCGGACCAAGGAATGTTTGCGACGGATTAGTTTGCGGCACGCCATTGCGCGCGATCTCAACCATGACGAGCGCCCGGCGAAGCCGCTCGATGACAAGGGGCGAGACAAAGCCGCCCCCGTTGCCACGGACATCGACGATGAGTCCTTTTTTGCGAATCTGCGGGAAGTAAAGTTTGGTGAACTGGTTCAGACCTGGCTGTCCCATGTCAGGGATGTGGATGTAGCCGACCTTACCGTCGGTTTTCCTCGTAACGTAATCGATATTTTTTTCCACCCAGGCCTGGTAATAAAGTGGCGCCTCGTCCGCCGTCGGAACAACCGTGATATCGCGAGCACCGTCTTCGCTCGGCTTTGAGTTCACTCGCAGGATGACTTGTTTGTCCGCCGTGCCGATTAGCGCGTCGTAGAGATTCGGTAATGTGGAAACCGGAGTGCCATTGATCGCGAGGATGTAATCACCCACCTTCAGGTTCAGGCCGATGGCGGTGAGCGGGGAACGGGTGTGCTTGTCCCAATTTTCACCGGGCAAAATCCGATCGATGCGATAGGCGCGCGTGGCCGGATCACGAGAGAACTCGGCGCCAAGCAAGCCCAGCTTGATTCGCTTCGTCTCGGGCCGTTCGCCACCGGCAACGTAGGAGTGACCGTTGTTCAACTCACCGATCAGTTCGCCAAGCAAGTAGGTAAGATCGTTGCGATGATTCACGAACGGCAGCAGCGCGGCGTACTTATCGCGCATCGCTTTCCAATCGACCCCGTTCATGGTGGGCGAATAGAAGAAATCGCGCATTTGCCGCCATGCTTCGAAGTAGATCTGATTCCACTCCGCGTGACGATCGAGGTGCATGTCGAGCCCTTCGAGCTTGATTTTGTAATCCTTGCCGGCTTTCTCGTCCTTGATCTCAATCTTGTCTTTCGGCAGATCGATCATGGCATAGTCCTTCTTCACCTTGACCAGCATCTTCTTGCCATCCCGGGTGATTTCGTAGCTGCCCACGTCTCCAAGCACGGTCTCTTTCCGATCTTCCAGACTGTAAGCGCAGAGGTGGGCGATCTTCTCGCCGCCGCCCTCCCCTTCCTCGTCCTCATCCTTGTCGGCCAAGGTCCGGCGAAGATAGAAAACTCGATCGTTTACCATCCGGAGATCGCTGTAATCGCCCGAGGCAATATCGAGGGCGACCAGACGATCGTGAATGCCGTCGAGATCGACTTTGACTGTCACGGGCTTCTTCGATTTGGCGTCCTTTTCGTCGCTCTTCTTCTCGCCCTTATCTTCCTTATCCTTGTCTTTTTTGTCTCCCTTTCCGACTTCATCACTGCGCGGGGCAAGAGGGGATTGGGTTTCTTTGGCGAGCGTGACCAGATAGACGCGGCCCATATCGCGATAAACATTCTCGAACTCCTGTTCGCCAAAGGTCGGCTTGAAATCACGGCTGGAGGCGAAGAGGAGGTATTTCCCGTCATCACTGAAAGCGACATTGCCGGAGGCGTACCAATCATCGGTTACAGCGCCCGATTTCTTGTTCGCGGTCGAGAAAAGATAGACCTTGGTCAGGTCATTTTCTTCCGGGCGCGACCAGGCGATCCACTGACTGTCGGGCGACCAGTCATACGATTGGATCTCGCCGAATTTATCCTGATCTACCTCGGTCACAGCTTTGGTTGCAACATCGACGTAGCGCAATCGTTGTTTCCGATCGCTCCAGAGCAGCTTGTTGCTGTCGGGCGACCAAATGGCCCGGTAGTAGTACGTGTCAGCCCCGTTCGTGACCTGCTGCGGCTGGCCTTTGCCATCCTGCGAACGAACATAGAGCTCGTTCTCTCCGGTTGCGTCCGAATTGTAGGCGATCCATTTACCGTCGGGCGACCAGACCGCATCGCGCTCGTGCGCATTCGGAGTGTTCGTAAGCTCGCGCGGAGCGCCATCCTTTGCCGGAACCGAAAAAAGATTTCCGCGCGCCACCACGATCACACGTTCGCCATCCGGTGCCGGGCTAACCGATTCCAAATGCTTCGACGCGTCGACAAAGGCGGAACGTCCGGAATCGAAATCTTCCTTGATCTCGATCGGAACCGGCGCCGCCTGCCCGCTGGTCAGATCGTAGCGCCAGATATAGCCGGCTTGCTCGAACACAACCGCATCTTTGCCGATGGATGGGAATTTGATGTCGAAATCCTTGAACGTCGTGAGCTGCTTCGTCTCCTTACTCGTTAGGTCAATCGAGTACAGGTTCATCCGGCCATCGCGGTCGGAGAGAAAATAGATATGATTGTCCGGTCCCCACATCGGGCAGATGTCCTGCCCGGCATCGTTCGTCAGGTTCTCGGTTGTGCCGGTCTTGAAATCATAGATCCAGACATCATCTGTCATGCCGCCGCGATAATGTTTCCAGGTGCGGAATTCGCGAAAAATCCGATTGAATGCCATCTTCGAATCATCCGGCGAAAACGAAGTAAATCCCCCACGCGGTACCGGTAACTGCTTCGGGAGCTCGGCGTCCAGCCCGACGATGTAGAGCGATCCGTTGAATGAATTGAACGACGTCATGCGGGAGCGAAAGACGATCAGTGGCTTGGTGTTCTCCCACGTCATCACGAGATTGTTCGGACCCATCCGGTCGGAAATGTCGTCGCGTCCAAGCGTAGCCGTAGTGGTCAGGCGTTTCGGCGCGCCGCCTTCGCCAGGCATGACGTAAACTTCCGTATTGCCGTCGTATTGAGATGTGAAGGCGAGCTGCGCGCCATCGGGCGAAAAGCGCGGGAACGCACTGTAGCCCGGACCACTCGTCAGGCGACGGGCGACCCCGCCATCTTTCGCAACTGTGTAAAGTTCTCCCGCGTAGCAAAAGACAATTTGCCCTCCATTGGTCGTGGGAAAGCGCAGGAGACGTGTCGTCTCCGGCAATTTCTGGGCAGAAACAGAGTGGCTCGGCACAAGGAGAAACGCGAGTGCCAATCGAAGTGATAAGATGATGATGCGCATATTGGAATAAAATGGAAAAAACGAATTACGAAACTGCTTTCGAATTGAGCAGACGCAACTACGATTTCACATGCGCACTTTCAGCCCCGAGAAAACGAAGGCGGAGCAGCGCCCGTTACGACAGACGGCGAAGCTGCTCCGCCGAAATAACCCTACCTCAGGACGGCGCGACTGCACCGTCCCTGCCCCAAACATCCGCCTCTGGAATCAGGCGGAAATGCCTGGACCGTTAGTGACCACCATGGGTCACCGTGATCGACGGGTCGGACGCTGCCAGCTGTCCAGCGGCTGTCTGCCGGCCACTCTTCTGCAGGTACGACGCGGAGTAGTCGGTCACACCGGGATTCGGTATTGGCTTGTCATTCTGTGCCGTCGGAACAGTCGTCGATGTGCATCCCGCCAGAAACAGAAGGCTGATAACGAGAGCTTTCATTGCATGATTCCTTTCCTATAAATGTCCACCTTGTTCAGTGAACTGAAAGACTATCGCACCGTATGGCACAGGGACGCAAATTCCTTCGTAGCCAGGGCCACCACAAGCAGCGCTTTCATTCTTCGCCATCGTAATACTCCAACGACTCGGAGCGGACGATCTTGCGCTCCGGTGACCGGACAATCCATTTCCGGCTGTCGTGAAAGTAGGACGATTCGCCGATGGGATTATCAGCGATGACGTAAAGAACGAGATCGGCGTCGCTATCGTTAATGAGCTGATGTGCTTCGCCCGGACGAAAAATGAAGGCATCGCCGGTCTCGATCGGGGTCGTTCCATCCTCATGTCGGACGCTGCCAGCGCCTGAAATGACATGGTAAAACTCCCATTGTGCGCTGTGCGAGTGGTAGGCATACGGCTTCTTTCCGGCCGGAATGCGCAAGATCTCGACATCAAACGGATGGCGTTCGTTCAAGTCGCTGGAAAGCGGGTCGCGACCGAGCCCCTCTGAGACGCCTTTGCCTGCTCCGACGAAGTTTCCTTTGGGAGAGGACCAGCTGTACTCTTCCAGGTCTTTCGTATTGATTTTACGCATGCCTCTCTCTAGCGAAAACGCGCCGGGAAGGGAAGCCGCGAAACGAAATGTGGAAGTCAGGAATTCGAATTCGCGCACGCGACGGCCGCCGTCCGGTGTGGAGTCGGGGCGGTCTTTTGTTCCACCTTCGATCCGTGGCAGGGCGTAAGCAGACCAATGATGAACAAAGTCACGTAAGTCGTGGCGGCGATTGCTGTAGTTCTCATGATACAGGTGAGATGCACCGGGCGGGTGAATTAGATTCAAGAAATTTAGGGATAATTCGACAAAGCGTCCTGCGAGAGAGCGATACCCGTCAGATCTTCGGCACAACGGCGCGCGGCGCGGCCCCGTTTTTCGGAATCAGAGAAACCCGGGGACAAAGCGGAACATATTTCTGGATGAATGTTACCAGATAGAACAACTCCATCCGCGACCAAAGGGTGAAGCTTTTCCTGATGTTTCCCGCGAGCATCGAGTTGATCACCGGCGCCAGCTGGAACTGATGGACCGGCTGCGTAATCACCTCGATGAATCGCGGTTTGTACCAATGGCTGACAAAGCGCAGATAAAGATCCATCACGCGATTGATATCGCGCGCGTACTTCCTGAACACCGTAGCGCGGCATGTTGGATTCTTGAAGGCGGCATCAATCGCATCAGCCGCATGCGCTCCGGATTCAATCGCAATGAAAACGCCGGTGCTGAAAATGGGATCGATGAAACCGGCGGCATCCCCCGCGAGCAGCCATCGGTCGCCGGCCAGAATCCGGTTGCGATATGAATAATCGCTCTCCGAATACACCGGCGAGACGCGTGTCGAATGCGTCATGCGGCTCCAGATTTCCGGTTGTTCCCGCAGCATCAAGCCGAGCGCTTCTTCGGGACGCTGTTTCAGCGCCTTGAAAGCGCTGATGTCCATCACCACACCAACGCTCATCCTCGTCTCAGTCAGCGGAATCATCCAGAACCAGCGATCTCTTCCAGCGACAAGGCGGGTGTAGGTTCCTTCGTCGCCCTCATCGCGGACGACATTCTCGTAATGGGCGAAGACGGAGAACTTCTTGAGGTTGGAATACGGCTTCTTGAGCTGGAAAAAATTCCCGATGACGGCGTTGCGTCCGCTGCAATCGATCACATAACGTGCGCGCGTTTCCCGCATCGCTCCGCTTGTTTTGATCGTAATCCCGACGGCCTCGTCACCGAATTGCAAATTCTCGACCGCGGTTTCCTCCATGATCGTCGCGCCATTTTCAGCAGCGTGATCGAGCAATACCTTGTCGAACTCCGAACGCGTGACCTGGTAGGCGCGATCATAATCGACCCGATAAGCATCCTTGAATTTGAATTTCGCAGTATTGGTTCCACAGCAGGTGCGAATTTCGGCGCCGTACTTCGGCAGAAACCTCGCGTCGAGCTTCGCCCGTACGCCCAACCGATCGAATGCGCCCATGCTGTAGGGCAGGAGCGACTCGCCGACGTGGAAGCGGGGAAACTTTTCCTTCTCAAAAACGACGATCTTGTGTCCCTTCTGCGCGAGTAATGTCGCGGCCGTGCTTCCGGCCGGGCCGCCTCCGATAATCGCCACGTCATAAAGTGACTCCATCGGCCGATACGCTGGCGAATTCATCGGGCACGCAATCCTTAACTGATCGCCGCAAAATGCGCAACGAAACGAGAGGCGAGAAACAACTCTAACCTGGCTCGGCGCGCGTTCCGTCAGCCAGATTATTTCTGATGACGACCCACTTCTGAATGGGCACGCCGGAAATAATGTGCTCCTGCAGAATGCGCTCGAACCGCTTGGGAGTGACCTGCCCGTACCAGATGCCATCGGGATAAACGACGAGCCACGGACCACCGGTGCAAATGCGAAAGCAGGCCGCTTTGGTCCGCATCACGTTTACGCCAGTTTCCTTCACTCGGTGTTTGATGAACTCCCAGAGTTCCTCTCCCTCGGCGGTTTCGCAGCACTCGGGACCGATGCAGACAAACAGATGCTTGCGCGCACCTTTGATCGCGGCTTTCTGCAAGCCCTTCTTCAGATTGTTGCTCATCGGGTTCAACTGCACCCTACTCAAAATCACGGAAAGCGCTCGGAGCGCCCGCGGCGGCGAAGCAAGAGTGGGATCGGATTGACTCCGCCCCGAGCGATGCGCGACAGTTCGGAAATGGAATGTCCGTTCAACGAAGGCGGGAAGCTGGCATATTATGGGAGCTATCTCGAAATCGACAAGCTCCTCGCCTTGCAGAGCCCTCTGAGCCTGAAGGACGGGACGCTACACGCGCACGACGAGATGTTATTCATCATCGTCCATCAAACTTACGAGCTTTGGTTCAAGCAGATCCTTCATGAACTGCGCGCCTGCTGTGAAGTCCTGAGCAAACCGACGGCGGACGACGACGGACCGGACATGAACGTGGTGGTGCATCGGCTGAAGCGAATCGTGGAAATCTGGAAACTGCTCAATCAACAGGTCGACGTGCTGGAAACGATGACCCCTTTGGATTTTCTCGATTTCCGCTCCTCGCTGGAGGGCGCGTCCGGTTTCCAAAGCACACAGTTTCGCCAAATCGAGGCCACGTTAGGACTGCGAATGGAGAATCGGTTCCGGCCCGATTATTACAAGCACACCGAAATGGGTGGCTTTAGTCCGGCCGACTATAAGACCATCACCGACGCGGAGAAAACGACGACACTGTTGCAGTTGGTCGAGCAATGGTTAGGGCGAATGCCGTTCTTTCATGATTCGTTCTGGCAGGAATGGGAGCCGGGGACGAACGACTCAACGATCAAGGACGAGCCGAGATTTTGGAGTCGATATCGCGCGCTTTACGAAAGCAGCCTGTCGGAACGCGATGAGAAGCCGGATCTGCTGAGTAAATTCAACGAAATCTTCTTCAAATCCGGAGCGGGTGATTTTTCACCGGCTGCTCTCCGTGCGGCCCTTTTCATCATGCTTTATCGGGATGAGCCGCTCTTCCGGCTTCCCTTTATGCTGATTAGCGCGCTGATCGAGATCGACGAGCAACTCGGCAACTTTCGCTATCGGCATCTGCAAATGGTTCGCCGAATGATCGGCGCGCGGGTCGGGACTGGCGGCAGCAGTGGCGAACAATATCTGCAAGGCGCGGTCAACAAGAACTACATCTTCAAAGACCTGGCGGGAGTAATCACCTTCCTGATCGAGCGGCGGAACCTCCCCGAATTGCCGAAACGCCTGCGCAAGGCATTGCGTTTCAGTTCCGCAGATCGTTAATCGAAATCATCTGCGCCTATTTCGACTTGCCCGGACGTGCCAGCGCTCCGATCCTCCGGCGCGCTGCCGAGTCAGCGATCAGCGTCTTGAGACGCTTTTGCCGGGTCTCTTCTTTCCGGGCGCTCACCACCCACCAGATCGCCGTCTTGCGGTAACCAACGGGCTGATGTTGAAAAAATTGCCAGGCGGCACGATTAGCGCGGAATTTCCATTCATTCGCCTTATCTAACACAGCCGCGTGTCGATTTTCGTAGGCGTAGATGCCGGACCTCTTTTCCGTTCGACGCTCGAACGCTTTCAATCCTGCGGGCCGCACTCGGCCCTGTCGGGCGAGCTCCAGCACCCGTTTAATGTTTACCGCACTCCAGTTGCTCGTTTCCTTACGCGGCGTGAAGCGAATTCCGTAACTCTGTGCATCGATAGTCTTACGCAGACCATCAATCCAGCCCACGCAAAGAGCTTCATCCACCGACTCCGGCCACGTCATGCTGGGACGGTCGGAAGCTTTTCTGTAAAAGCCGACCCATAATTCCCGCGCGTTCCAGTGATGCGCATCGAGCCAATGTTGAAAGTCAGTCGGCGTCGCAAAGAAAATCGGTTTCTGAATCTGGTTCACAAAGGCCGGCGACGGATGGCTGCAAGCAGATAGACCGTGGCGATGCCGATGATTCCCAAGCCGGCAAGGCCAGGGAACCACTGCGCTCGGAGCAACGAAAATACGATTGCCAAAATCCCGGCAAGAAAGAGGAGGGTAGCAAAGACATATGCTATTGCCGTTTCACTTCGTCTAAATTTGGTTGGTCGGAGCATCAAGTGTTTAACGCCCTAACGACATCAATGAAGAGCGGCATAAACCGCGATCGCGAGGGAGACGACGCCCACAACGAGCGAGGCCCGGCCATCGAGCACCATGGTTTCGTCGATCTCCAGCGCGGAGCTGGTCGGCGTTTCCGGATCGTAATGGACGTCGACTTCGGCGCCGACGACGTAGCGCGCGGCCTCGGCCTCCGCGGACGCTTGCATGGTGCCTGGTTCTCCCACGGTGTTGTGATATTCCTGCCCGTCGACAGTGTAAGCGAACTCGACCAGCGCGCGATAATATCGGTGCCGGGAATGGCTGCCGCCGCCGTCGAACGCGACATAGGACTCAGTTTTACTGGAAACAATCCGGCCCTTGGTCACCAGCCAGGGAAAGGCTTTGCGGACGTGCCGCCGATTCCACAGCCACGATCCCACACAAAACAACCCGAAAAAGCCCGTCACGATCATGACGATGGGATGGTGCGTCTGCGGTAGCGCGGTCCGGACTTTTTCGACGATGGATTCGCTCCTGATAATGGAAAAGAGGACCGCCACGTAGATTAGGACCGCCGCGATCGCACCGCTCCAGATGCAACCGAGACTGGCGGGCGGCTTCCGCTCCAGCACGCATTCCGCGGGATTCGCCGGATCGTAAAAGACGGGTACGGTCGACCCGACGGGATAGCGTTTTAGCGTCTCGTTTACTTTGTCCGCGGGAGCGAACCCGAGACCGATCCGCTCGCCGTGAAAAAGTTGCGAACCAACGGAGAAATCGTACGCCACGAAGGCCGTATTGGTAATTTTCGTTTCCTCCCCGGCGAACTGATGGCGCTTCACCGCGACCTTGGATTTCGTGATATGTGCCTGACCCTCCTCCCATTTCGCCGCCCGATGCACGCGGCGCGTGACCACTGCCACCAGGACCAGGAGGAATACCGGGAGCCCGGGAATCCAGACTAACGGGCCTCCGATTAACAGAAGCGCGCCAGCAGCCAGCCCGCCTGCAATCGCGAACATCGAAGCCTTCGGCAGTCCCGAACTCGCCAGCCGGTTCGCCATCAGCGCCAGCCCTCCGAGCAGGATTAAAAGCGCGCCCCAGCGGCATGCCTCGCGGATTAGAACGCTCTGCTCGTTAGGGATCGGGACGGCGCGGGGCGTGTTGCCGATGTCGTAGAGCTCGCCTCCGCCTTCTCGCGCGAAGGCTGTCTTCATCGCGGCGGTGATCGTGGCGAGGCCGTCGAGCGCCTCGCGCTTCGATCCCGCCGTGATGGTGAGCAATGCATCGCGCGTTTGCTGTGCGGGGTTCCGCTCGGTCACGAGTTTTGCATCTGCGCGGTTATTTCTCCGCGCGGACTCGAAGGCTCGGATCAGCCGCGCATCATCCTTCTCCAACGTTGTCCGCAGCGTTGTGTGCGTCGTCATCTGCCTGGCTGCGAGCGACGAGATGAAGTCCTGCGCCATCCAGGGGATAAGCGCGAGTAGCAACACCGCCACGCCGATGCCCTGCATTTTCTGCAAAGTCCGCATCATCGCGGGAGTGAGCCAGGCTGGTTTCATGGACAAGGCCCGAGATGAAATGTCGCCGGTCGCAGAAATTCAATCTTTTTGCCGCCAGCTACATCTGCAGCTATGACGGATCGACCCGAAAGTCGTTGTCCAGCATCGTGTCCAGCTCACGAGCAGATAACGCGAGTCGTTCCCGAAGTTGTCCGGCCTCACCATCCGCAGCTGGATCGAGCGGCTCGGCCAGAATTTGGTTGCAGCGTTTCATCAACGGTTTTCTCGCACCCGTTCCATTCGCACGACCCAGCAATCCGTTTATCTCCCCCACCCTTCGTTTCACTTCGTGGATTTTCTCCAGCGCCATCGCTTCGGTGATTTTACCTGCATTGACGCGCTGTAATTGGCGGCACTCAAAAAGACGGCAGCGCTCGGGCCGACACGCGTAGATGGAACAATGCGTTTCCTGAAAAGCGGAACACGGCTGGAGAAGGTAAGACTGACCGCGCTTGCGTTTCAGCTTCAGTCCCAAATCCGCCAGCTCCTTCGGCGAATCCGCAGGCTGCAAACGCACACGGTAAAACATGACACCGTTGCAACACATCCCGCATTCAGAACAGAGCCGGGTGGCAGCTGATCGCGCATCAGGAAGCATAGAAAAGAGACGCTTGTCTACATTTGAAAGACTGCAAGGGGATCGCCCTGCGGACTCCTCCGGTTACAAGGGAGCCATAGACTCGAGTGGACTCGCTGCGCTCTTCAATTAATCTCGTTCTTGTTCTTCTCCTTCACGTGAACAACATCCGGCTTCACAGATCAGCTGACTTGTTAGGGTTCGCCCATCGCTTTCTACCCGCCAAAGAAGCGAGCGCCTTTTTTGTGCTTCTGTTGCTGCACGGCACCGGTGGCAACGAAGATGATCTGCTGGACCTGGGACGTCAGCTTCTTCCAGAGGCGGCACTGCTCAGTCCACGCGGAAAAATTCTGGAGAATGGCATGCCGCGCTTTTTCCGACGACTGGCCGAAGGCGTATTCGATGAAGAAGATCTCGTCCACCGAACCAACGAACTCGCGGACTTCGTAGAAGCGGCCGCGAAGCAATATCAGTTCGAACTCAGCCGGGTGGTGGCGGTCGGCTATTCGAACGGAGCCAACGTTGCTGCCAGCATGCTGTTGCTCCGTCCCGAGATCTTGAGTGCCGCAGTTTTGTTTCGCGCGATGGTTCCTCTGATCCCAGAGAAGTTGCCGAATCTCTCCGGACGACCTGTATTCCTCGCAGCGGGCCGTCACGATCCGATCATTCGGCCGGAAAACACGGAGCACCTCGCCGCCATGCTTACGGAAGCCGGAGCGGTCGTTTCCCTGAAATGGAGCGAGGGCGGCCACCAGCTTAGCACGGCAGAACTGGAAGAGGCGGCGCGCTGGCTGCCGACGGCTGTCGCTTCATAAATACTCGAAGCATCACCTAACGAGTTTTTGGTTGCCTCCGCCTGTGGCAGCAGCCTGTTTGATATCTGCCGCTGAGACAGCGGAGCTGCAAGTCACCGAGCCGAGGCCGGTTTCCGATGCCATATCAGGAATGCCGGGATTCCGGTGAGAACGATGAGCACGCCAATTCCAGAGGTCGCGGGCGCGAGATAGGCAAGATCGACAATGAGAGAGGCCGCCAGAAGGATCGAAACGATCGGTACCAGCGGATAACCCCAGGTGCGATACGGACGCTCGCTCGCCGGAGCCTTTCGTCGCAGCACCATGACTGCGGCGACGAGCAGGACGTAGAACACGAGATCAGCCGAAATTATGTACTCAAGCAATTGCGTATAGACGTTTCCGTAAGTCACCGCACCGGTTGCGGACTCGGTGATCACGGTTCGCGGCAAGGTCAGGAGCGCCGCCCAGATTCCCTGGGCCACCAATGCCGCGCCGGGAACGTGATTTGAATTCGTCGAGGCGATACCGCGAAAGAACAAATGATCTCGCGCCATGGCGTAATAAACGCGCGCACCCGCGAGGATGAGGCCGTTATTGCAGCCGAAAGTCGAGATCATGATTGCCGCAGCCATCGCCAGCGCTCCCGGTTCGCCGAGAATGGATTTCATTGCCGCGACGGCGACACGATTTTGCGGCGCGTGTTGAATTCCCGAGAGCGGCAACGTCGCGACATAAGCGACGTTCGCGAGTACGTAGAGGACAACGACCAGTCCGCAGCCGGCGAGGAGCGCCCGCGCCAGGTTCCGGCCCGGGTCGCGCACTTCGCTTCCGATGAATGTCACATTCGTCCAGGCAGTCTGCGAGAAAAGCGGACCGATCATCGATTTTCCGAACAACAGGAGGAGCGCGAAGGTGCCGATGATCGAGAACCCGGGCTGGGCTGTCTGCGAGCTCCAGCCGTTCGCCCACGAGTTCCACCATGCAGCTGAACGCGCCGCACTCGCTCCATTCCAGCCTAACGACAGGCCGACGATGATCAATGCAATAAGGGCGGCCGATTTTGCGAACGTAAACGTGTTTTGCACCAGCTTTCCGATTTTGAGTCCGCGCGTATTTGTCCAGGTTAGCAGCAGAATCAGTGTGACGGCGACGAGCTGTTCGGTGGAGAGGCTGATGGCGTAGCCGCCAAAAAGATGAAGTGGCGCCACGAGATAGCGATCAGTCGCGATGAAAGGGAAAAAAACGCCGGAGAACTTTGCGAAAGCAATCGCGACGGCTGCGATCGTCCCGGTTTGAACGACCAGGAACAAGGTCCAGCCGAAAAGAAAGCCGAGAGATGGCCCGTAGGCTTCGCGGAGGAAGACGTACACCCCGCCGGCGCGCGGCATCATGGCGGCAAGTTCCGCACAGCAGAGTGCGCCGGTGATCGTCATCAGCCCGGCAATGGCCCATGCCAGGATCAACCAGCCGGGCGCTCCGGTTAGGCGCGCGGATTCCGAGGAGGTGATAAAGATCCCCGAACCAACCATTGAGCCAACGACGATCATCGTTGCGTCCAACGGACCGAGGGCTCGGATCAACTTCGCGTTTTGCCCGGGCATCAGATTCCCTGCTTCGCCGGTCATGGTAAAGATTTTCCGACCGACATGATTTCAATTCCAGCCTGGCGGAGCTTTGCTCGCAACGCCCGCGCGAACTCAACCGCTTTCGACGTGTCCCCGTGCACGCAGATCGTGTCGGCACGCACCGCAACGTCCGTACCTTCGACAGACCGAACGACGCCTTCCTCAAGCATGCGCAGAACGCGCGTTGCCGCTTCTTCCGGATCGTGCAACAAGGCGTCCGGTCGCGTCCGCGAGACGAGCGAGCCATTCGCCAGATAGTTTCGATCGGCGAAAACTTCGCGGGCGATTCGGAGGCCATGAGTTTCGCCGGCGCGGGCCAGTTCGCTCCCGTCGGACGCGAAAAGCATCAGGGTGCGATCAGTCGCCACTATGGCCCGGACGATCGCATCAGCGAGCGCCGCATCCCGCACGGCCATATTATATAGCGCGCCATGTGGTTTGACGTGGTTAGGCCGAACATTAACTGCAGCCGCGAGCGCGCTGAACGCTCCAAGCTGGAAAAGCATGAGATCAAAAACTTCGTCCGAGGTAACCGGAAGCTCGGTCCGACCAAAATTTGCTCGATCAAACAAGCTCGGATGCGCGCCCACCGCGACATTCCGTTCGTGGGCAGCGAGAATCGAATCGTGAATGGTGCTCGCGTCACCGGCGTGGAAACCACAGGCGATGCTCGCGGAAGTCACGAGCCCGAGAAGTTCGCGGTCGTGACCGGCGCCTTCGCCCAAATCAGCGTTGAGATCGACGCGAAGACTCATGCGGTATGAAATTCGAGGCCAATCCGGAAACGCTCCAGCTCGTCTTCGCGCTTGAGCAACAATTCGTGCGCGGCTGCGAGGGGGACTTCGCTGAAGCGAAGTTGATCGCCCGGTCTGAGCTGAGCCGCCATTGGCATGTCGACTGTGATCACGTGGCCGATTTTCGGGTATCCACCGATCGTTTGGCAATCTCCAAGCAACAGAATCGGCTTTCCGTTTGGCGGAACCTGCACGGTTCCCGGCGTAACTGCCGCTGAGATGAGCTCACTCGATTTTGCACGGAGTTCGGGACCTTCGAGGCGCACTCCCATCCGATCGGCTTCGGTCGTGACAGAGAAGTTCTCAATCCAAAACGATTTCTGCGCGTTTTCTTTAAAGCGATCCCAGTCCACCCCGCGGATAACGCGAAGCACGGGACGGCGAATCGCCGTGATCGCCCAATCGCCGGGTGCGCTCCATTGCCCGATGCGAGACCTCCCAAGGGCGCGCAAGAAAGCCTGGCCTCGACCCGAAACCGGGCCAAGAGGAAGCTCGTCGCTCGCCCGGAGGGATCGGCCTTCCATCCCGCCGAAGTTTGCCCGCAGATCAGTCGATCGACTTCGAAGAATCGGCGGTAGATCAATCCCTCCGGTGATCGCGAGCCATGCGCGGCAACCGGGATCTGGCCGATCCATCGCAAACTCGTCGCCGGCAGCGATCGCGATCGCCCGACCCGCGGGAATTTGCTCTCTATCGATCCGCGCTTCGAATGCGCCGCCGCACCAGGCGATCACTCGCGCATCGTCGAAACGGACACGGAACATTCCGAGAGTGACTTCAATTAGCGCAGCGGTTTCGTCATTGCCCGCGAGCAGATTGGCGACGCGCGCGGCAAAACAGTCGAGTGCGCCAGAGGTTCCGACCCCGATTCCACGAAATCCATTTCGGCCAAGGTCTTGAACGGTCGTTAGGGGTCCGGCCCGTAAGATGGTAACGCTCATTTCTTCCAGTTGTCGAATTCCTCGCGCGAGATTGGACACAGGCGGACCCGATCGCCCGCCCGCAAAAGCATCGGCGGATCACGCTGAACGTCGAACAGCACAAGGGGGGTTCGCCCGATGATGTTCCAACCACCGGGCGATGGAATCGGATAAATTCCGGTCTGAGCGCCACCGATTGCGACCGATCCTGCGGGAACCTTCGAGCGCGG
The DNA here is from genome assembly GCA_963737545.1 of uncultured Verrucomicrobiae bacterium. Classification (GTDB taxonomy): domain Bacteria; phylum Verrucomicrobiota; class Verrucomicrobiia; order Chthoniobacterales; family UBA10450; genus CAVTTH01. The sequence continues at coordinate 389,161 of CAVTTH010000004.1, forward strand.
GCTCGAGCGGCGCGGCGTGGATAGTTCCACCGGCAGTCCGCTCAAGAAAGGAAAACCGGGTGTGAAACCGACACACTGGACACGGTACTCGAGCGCGCTGTGGCGCTGGATTACTTCATCAACTTTGAGCTGTGCGTGCTGGGAAACGTCTTCAAGATCGGGAGCCAGGTCGCCAATGTAACAAACTGGAATCTCAATCAGGTCCCGATGCGGCAGCCTCAATTTCCGCCGCGGTCCAACTGCCAGTACATTTCTGATCCTTTGCGCCAGCCAATCAGAAATCGAATCAGCGGACGCACCACCTTCCACGGCGCGGATCGGATCGAAGAAGACGGCCACCGTCGTATAAGCCGTCGCCAGCTCGACGACGCCGGGGATCGCGGCCCGCTCCAATCGCTGTTTCGCGCAAAGAACGCTGGCCAGCGTTTCGTTCGTACCGGCCTCGGAATCCGGCCGGAGACGAATGAGAAGTGCAGAATCTCCGAGCGGGATGATTTCCATCTCTTGTAGCGGCGCTCGATGAACGCCGAAAATCAAGGCAAATCCTACCTTGCTTTGACCGCTTCGACCTCCATCGTCGCAGTCACGTTATCTCCGATCATCGAGACGCTTTCGACCGTTTTGCTCCAGAGCAATCCGAATTCGCTGCGCTTGATCGGTTCTGCCGTTACCTGCCACCGGCTTCGTTGGGTCGCGCCAGCGCCCTTCATCCCGAGCAACTTCACGTGCAGAGTGATTTCCTTTTTCATTCCGTGCATGGCAAGGTCGCCCACGACATCGCCGGCATCGGTTCCGGTTTGCTTCACGCCCTTACTCCGAAAAACAATCTCCGGGTATTTAGCTACATTGAAAAAATCCGGACCGCGCAGGTGCTCGTCGCGTTTTGCAATCGCGGTGTCGATGCTGCGCACCTGAATTGTCGCCGTCACGCTCGAGCTGGCAGGATGCGCCCGATCGAGATCGAGAGTGCCGCTAAACTGCGTGAATTTCCCCTTCGCCGTTCCAAAGAAATGTTTTACCCGAAATTCAATCGCCGACGCTGCCGGATCTATCTTGTAAATTTCTTCCGCGGCGATAGATCGCGCACCGACGAGACCGAACATGAATGCCAACAGGGCGGTCCCGAATTTCATCGACGGAAATCATGCCGCCGCCAAAGCTTTGCGCAAGCTTTGGCGAGAACTGGGCAGCCTGCCAAATAGATTTGCCAACGCTACAGCTGGATCGCTCTTCAGCATTTTTGCGTCATGCACGCCGGCAATTTTTGCCAGTTCAGTTTCGAAATGCGAGATCGCACGAAGAGTCGGGTCGCTTTCGCTCAAATAGCCGAAAGCGCGGCGCAAGAGAGCGAAGAGTTTGGGTTCGTGATGATCCGACTCTGTGCAAATCTCAACCAGTTGCACGAAATATGCCGCCGTTTGTGCTCGGCGGTAGCTGCGTCGAATGCCTCCGAATGGATTTCGGATTACGACTTCGGTCAAGGTGTGCAAACTCGACTTCCGGCTGCGCGCAATTTGAATCTCGGCTTCAAAGAACAGGTCGAGCTTGCCGGCGAACACGCTCTTCGCGCGGCGCGCCCCCTTCGCTACTGTCTCGATGCAACCTAACGATTCTGTGCACCAGGAAATGATCAAACTCGTGTCACTAAGCTTCCGTTTGCGCAATAAGATCGCAGCCGTGCTTTCCATCACTCCAACCTAGTCAGTGTTGCAGTGCCAGCAATCGAATCAGGTCACGCAATAGCCTGAATCAGCAGGGAAATTCGGTGAATTGGTGAGGGCAATAGTCCTCACCCGGCGGGCGACGAATGTCGCCCGCGAATATCGCGGACAAAGGAAAATGTCCGTCTTTTCTAAACCTACTGGACCATCGCCCAATAGGGCGTCGAACCGGGTGGCATCTTGTCGCCGCCATGTTCGTTGTGGAAGCGCACCACCTCGACCCGCCCTTGAGTCAGGTCCGTAGGCAACACTGAGTCTGGATGAAGGTGCCAGGTCATCACGCATTCCCGCGCCAGCCTGTCCAGCGTTGGGTGACCACTGCTTCTCAGTACGGAAACACTGCGGACGTGACCATCCGGCAGCAAAACCATGCTGACGACAACCGATCCCTTCATTCCGTGGTGATACACCGCGAACGGAAACTCCGGTACGCCCTTCTCGAGCCATTTCCCCTGAGCTGCCGCGAATGGAAGCACCAGCCCCACTGCGATAATACCTAACACCAACTTATGGCATTTTGTAATCATGCCTTATTGTCGCTTTTCGTTGCAAAAAAGCAATCTTCTTTGTGCAAACAACGCCCGTTTTTGACGGACATTTTTCCGACGATTTCGGCTGTCGTTTGGGAGTCGGACAGCAACGAAAAACTCCATTTCTTACCTGTTACCAATGTGGAGGGCGCGCTTCTCGACGGAGAGCGCCGCTTCCTTTACCGCTTCGCTCAAGGTAGGATGCGCGTGCACCGTGCGACCAAGATCTTCTGAACTGCCGCCGAATTCCATGACCGCGACAGTTTCCGCAATTAATTCGGAAGCGGCATGCGCGAGAATGTGCGCGCCCAAGATGCGATCGGTCTCCGCGTCTGCCACGAATTTGACGACGCCCTCAACATCTTCATTTGCCACGGCGCGGCCATTTGCGCGAAAGGGAAACTTCCCGACCCGCACCTTCATCCCGTTCTCCTTGGCAAAATCTTCGGTGACCCCGACCCCGGCGAGTTCGGGATTCGTGTAGATAATGCCGGGAATCACCTCGTAATTCACATGCCCGCCCTTGCCCGCGATCATCTCGACGCAGGCAATGCCTTCCTCCTCCGCTTTGTGTGCCAGCATCGGGCCGGCAATGACATCTCCGATGGCGTAAACACCTTCGACATTCGTCCGGAAATGTTGATCCACTTTCACACGCCCGCGATCGTCGAGCGCAACGCCAAGCTTTTCGCCAAAGACTCCTTTGGAAAAAGCGCGACGTCCCACGGAGACGAGCACCTTGTCGGCTTCAAATTTCAATTCTTCGCCGCCTTTGGTAGCAGTGGCAACGGCGCGTCCGTTCTCCACTTTGACTGAGCCAACCTTGGTTTCGAGATGGAATGTCATGCCCTGGGCAGTGAGTGAGCGCTGAAGCAAGTTCGCCAGTTCAAGATCGAAACCGAGCGCAATGCGCGGGAGAAACTCCAGCACAACCACGTCGGAACCAAGTCGGCTCCAGACCGAACCGAGCTCCAGGCCAATCGCGCCGGCGCCGACGACGAGAAATTTCTCGGGCGCTTTCTCAAACGTCAGTGCTTCCGTGCTACTGACGATTACGTCACCATCGAACTTCATGTTCGCTAATTCGATCGGCACGCTGCCGGTCGCGATGATGATGTGCTTCGCCTCCGCCTCCTGGCTGTCGCCTTCGCCGGGCTTGATCGTGACGCGGCCGGGCGCTGTCACCGTCCCGAGTCCCTGGAACGTCGTGATCTTGTTCCCCTTCATCAGCGCTTTCACGCCGCCGTTCATTGTCTTCACGACCTTATCCTTCCGCGCGAGCATCTTCGCAAGATCGAGGCCGACATTTTCCAGAACGATGCCGTGTTTGGCGGCTTCCTTCTTCGCAAAGACGAAGTGATCGCTCGAAGTGAGGAGGGCTTTGCTTGGAATGCACCCAATGTTGAGGCAGGTGCCGCCAAGCTCCTTGTCCTTTTCGACGATGGCGGTTTTCAGTCCAAGCTGAGCAGCACGAATCGCAGCAACATAACCGCCCGGACCGGAGCCAATGATTACAACGTCAAATTTTTCCATGAAGTGAGTACCCAGAAGTTTTAGAGCGATCAAGGCCAGACATTCAAAAATCGAGCGGCAATTTCTTCGGATCCTCGATGCACTCCTTAACGCGAACGAGGAAAGTAACCGCTTCTTTGCCGTCAACCGCGCGATGATCGTAGCTAAGCGCGAGATACATCATCGGGCGCACCACCACCTCACCCTTGATCGCGACTGGACGTTGCTGAATCGCGTGCATCCCGAGGATGCCACTTTGGGGCGGGTTAAGAATCGGCGTGCCCAGAAGCGAACCATAAACGCCGCCATTGGAAATCGTAAACGTTCCACCCTGCAGTTCCTCGATCTTGATCTTGCCCTCGCGCGCTTTCGTCGCGTAATCAGCAATGTCGCGCTCGATATCGGCGAAGCTTTTTCTATCTGCATCACGCACGACGGGCACGACCAGGCCACGTTCGGTGCCAACCGCCACGCCGATGTCATAAAAATTATTTTGAATGAAATCATCGCCTTCGATCCGCCCATTGATCGGGGGCACGGTCTTAAGCCCTTCCACCGCGGCTTTGATAAAAAACGACATAAAACCAAGTTTGATGCCGTGCTTCTTCGTAAATACTTCCTGCGATTTCGTCCGCAATGCCTGCACTTCGCTCATATCGCATTCGTTGAACGTAGTGAGGATGGCCGCTGTATGCTGCGCCATGACCAACTGCGCCGCGATCTTTCGCCGGAGTGGCGACATCTTCTTTCGCGTGATGCGGCTGTTGTCGGACGGGACCTCTGATGACTCGGCAGCGGCGGACTGCGAAATTTCCCGCCCGACGGCCGAAGCCTTTTGCGCACTGTAGGCCACGACGTCGGCTTTCGTTAGGCGTCCGCCCTTGCCGGAACCCCTCACCTCCTGGGGGTCAATCTGTTTCTCCTCGACGACACGGCGAACTGCCGGCGAAAGGACGTCAGCATCTGGCGATCGTTCCGCCGGAGATTCGTTCTTCGCGGCGTCGGATGGTGTCGGCTGGGGTTCCGCGTTAGTCCTGGCACTTTTCTCGGGTCCGACCGCGGAGTCGTCAATTATGGCGACGACTTCGCCGATTTTCACTTCCTGCCCTTCGTCCACTTTGGTGGCAAGCACCCCCGCCGCTTCGGCGACGATTTCGCTCGAGACCTTGTCCGTCTCCAGGGTGAAAAGCGGATCGCCCGATTGCACATAGTCTCCCGATTTTTTGTGCCAGACGGAAACGACGCCACTGGTAATCGATTCGCCAACCGCCGGGATTTTCACCTCGATGCTCATAAGCCAAACTAACTAAGCCGAAGAGAAACCCTTGGTCGATAGATTTTAACTTCCACTAGTGGGTTTTGGATCGGCCTGCACCGAAGTGGAACTTGGCGGAGAAATTGCTCTCTCCAGAGCGTGGCCAGCGTGCCTTTTCTCCCATGAGTTTCTCGAAGACTCTCGAACGACAGTCGCATGGCTGGATTTTCTTCCAGTCGACCATCGCCATGCTGGTGATCGGGATCTTCAACAACATCGCCGGCTATCAGGTAAGCTTTTCGCTTTTTTACGCGGTGCCCATATTCATTGTCGCCTGGTTTTGTGACAAGAAACTTGGCTTTCTTACCGCTCTGCTCGCGGGAATCACGTGGTGGTGGGCGGACGCGAGATCGGGACACCTTTATATCCACACCTGGATCGAAGTATGGGCAACGTTCGTCCAGCTTGGCTTTTTTGTTTTCGTATCAATCGGCAGCTCGGCGCTAAAGGCCCAGCGAGACATTACCGCAGCCCGTATCACCCTTCTGGAGCATTCGCAGCGGCTCGAGCATGAAATTATCGGTATCAGCGAGCGGGAACAACGCCGGATCGGTCAGGATTTGCACGACGGGATCTGCCAATATCTGGCCGCCATCGGTTGCTCCGCCGCTTCCTTGAAGAGTGATCTGCAAAACTTGAATCTGTTACAGGAAGCCCGGGTAGCCGACGAACTTGTCTTGTTGCTGCGAGAAGCGGTGGTGCAGACTCGCGACCTGGCTCGCGGGTTGGTGCCAGTGCAAATGGTGGAAGCCGGCCTCGCCTGTGCGCTCGAGGATCTCACCCTCTCGGTCTCAAAGCTTCTGGGAATTCGCTGCACTTTCCATTCGAGCGGCTCAGCTATCGTTCATGAAGAAGATGTCGCGAGTCATCTCTATCGTATCGCCCAGGAGGCCATCAATAACGCGACGAAGCATGGTCAAGCGACCGACATCGCGATTTCTCTTACGGTCGCCGGAGACACGACGACACTCCGCATTAAAGACAACGGCGCCGGGATTTCAAAGACGACAACGGAGCAGCCGGGCATGGGCCTTAGCATCATGAAGTACCGTGCGCGGCTCTCGGGCGGAGAGCTGAGCATTGAAGAACCGCCCGAAGGCGGAACGGTTGTTTGCTGCGTTGTTTGGCCGCGCAGATCGCACCTGCATGAAAGAGCAGCCTGATTCAGCAAAAGCGCGGGTCGTGATCGTAGAAGATCACCCGATGTTCCGGGAGCGTCTCGCTCTCCTCATCAATCGTGAAAATGATATGATGGTCTGCGGTGAAGCCGATAACGCGCGTGATGGATTCGCGCTCATTCAGCAGATGAAACCGCAGGTCGCGATAGTGGACATCAGTCTCAAGGGTTCCGGCGGCCTGGACCTGATCAAAGATCTGCGCGCTCAGGAGATCGAGGTGCCCGTTCTGGTGCTTTCCATGCATGAAGAATCGCTCTATGCGGAGCGCGTTATCCGCGCCGGCGCACAGGGGTATATTACCAAACACGAGGCATCGGCGAAGGTCATGGTCGCGATTCGTCAGGTCTTGAGCGGGGAGATTTATCTCGAAGCGCAAACGATGTCGAAGCTGGTCCACAAGATGGTCGCAGGCGTTCCCGCTGACCCCGCCAAACCCATCGCGCGATTAACCGACCGGGAGCTCGAGGTCTTTGAACTCATCGGACTCGGCCGCACCACTCGCGAGATCGGCGCCCAATTGCGTGTTGGCCTAACAACTGTCGATACCTACCGGGCCCGGATCAAAGAGAAGCTTCAACTCGAAAATGCGGCCCGGCTCCACTCGGAAGCAAGCCGTTGGGTGCAGGAGCGGGGATAACCCCTTAACGACTCGTTGTAGCGGATTCCGCTACAAGAAAAGACTGGCTCCTGTCGTGCGGGATGGGCCTTCGACCTGCTCTTAAGAAGGTCGCGACAAATCTCATTAATATGAAAAATAATTCATCGGAGCGAAACCATGGCTTTACGCTCGTGGAAATCATGATCGTCGTCGCGATCATTGCGCTTCTCGCGTCAATCGCCGTTCCCGGGTTTCTCCGGGCCCGCAAGCGCTCGCAAGCCAGCAGGATCCTGAATGATCTGCGTTTGATCGATGGGGCTGTACAGCAATATGCCCTCGAAACCAACAAGAGTGCCAACTCTGACTGCGCGGTCTCCGACTGGACGGCATATATGAAGACAGGCTCTGTCCTTTACAACACCGGCAGCGACTTATTTGGCCATGCTTACGGCCCTCAGAAGGTTGACCTGACCCCGAGTGTTCCGGTCGAGACCTACAATACTCTCTCGGATGTCGTCGAGACCGCGTTCTGGTCGCCCTACCCGATCGGACCGTAGGCCGCAATTCATTCCACGAACAGGGCGCGCTCGTTCCACGGCGGGCGCGTTTTGTTTTTATCGCGCGAACGCTTCTTCGATCAATGCAGTCTGTTCGCGTTTATGGATTGCCAAAGCGCCGACCGCCGGGCTGGCGCTGGCATTGCGCCCGGCATAGGCGATCTCGCGGTCGAAAAGCCGACGGAAGCGGGGCTCGATGTATGTCCACGCACCCATGTTTTGCGATTCTTCCTGACACCAGATGAATTTCTGCGCCTTCGAAAAAGGCTGGACCAGTTCGCTTAACCTTGCCTCCGCCAGGGGATAAAGCTGTTCGACACGAATGATCGCAGCGTTGTCGATTTTTTTCTCCGAACGGTAGTTGACGAGGTCATAGTAAACTTTCCCCGAACAGAAAATGACGCGCTGAATATCGGCGCCAGTCGCAACCGCGGTGTCTCCAATAATTTCAGCGAACGCGCCGTTTGTGAAGTCCTCCGTTCGAGAAGCTGCTTGCTCGGAACGAAGAAGGCTTTTTGGAGTCATGATGATGAGCGGTTTGACGAAATCGCGCTTCATCTGCCGGCGCAGCACGTGGAAATATTGAGCCGGGGTGGTTAGGTTGCAGACTTGGATATTGTCTTCGGCGCAGGCCTGAAGAAAGCGCTCGAGGCGCGCGCTCGAGTGCTCCGGTCCCTGTCCTTCGTAACCATGCGGCAAAAGAAGAACGATCCCGCTGGGCCGCTGCCATTTTGATTCCGCCGAGACAATAAACTGGTCGATGATGGTCTGTGCACCATTCGCGAAATCACCGAATTGCGCTTCCCAAAGGCAAAGCAATTTCGGGTAATCGAGCGAGTAACCGTAATCGAAGCCAAGAACGGCCGCTTCGGAAAGCAGACTATTATAAATGCAAATACGGGCCTGGTTCTCAGCGAGGTGTAAAAGGGGCAGGTAAGGCTCGCCTGTCTTCGCGTCATAAATAAAAGCGTGGCGATGGCTGAAGGTTCCACGCCGGCTGTCCTGGCCGGAAAGTCGGACCGGGATTCCGTCGAGAAGCAAGGAACCAAAGGCGAGCGCTTCAGCAAAGCCCCAATCATACGGCCCGCCCGCTTCGAATACTTCACGGTGCCGATCGATCAGCATGCGCTTCACTTTTGGAATAATGTTGAAACCGTCCGGGACTCGCGTGAGGCCATCGACAATCTGACGCAGCATTTCGGGGCTGATCGCCGTCGGCTTGCTTTCATTTTTGTACTGCGGCTGAAAAATGGCGGTCGATTCCTTGAAGCGCGCCTGGTCATCAGCCTTCATTTCTTCCAGCGACTTCACTTCCTGAAGGACCAGTTCAAGACGCATCTCGAACTCTGCTTCCAGGCTCGCGGTTTCCTCGTCACTCAGCCGATCGGCCTCGATGAGCTCCCGCTTATAAAGCTGCGCCACGCTCGGCCGCTTCTTTATTTTTTCATAGAGGTCAGGCTGAGTGAACGACGGCTCATCGCCCTCATTGTGGCCAAAGCGGCGGTAGCAATACATATCGATGACGACATCGCGTCCAAACTCTTGCCGAAAATCGAGCGCCGTTTGAGTAACGAACATGACGGCAAGCGGGTCGTCCCCGTTGACGTGAAAAATCGGCACCTCAATCATCTTTGCGATGTCCGTTGCGTACATCGAGGAACGCGCATCTTCCGGCAGCGTCGTAAAACCGATCTGGTTATTGACCACCACATGCAATGTTCCACCCGTGCCGTAGCCCGGAAGCTGCGACATGTTCAGGGTTTCGGCGACGATGCCCTGCCCCGCGAATGCCGCGTCGCCGTGAACGAGCAACGGCAAAACTTTCCGGCGCAGTTTGGTGTCGCCGCGAATGCGCTGCCGGGCGCGAGCGGTTCCCTCCACTACCGGATCGACTGCTTCGAGATGGCTGGGATTGGCAGCAAGCCGAATCTCAATTTCCGCGCCCGATTGAAGTTTTCGAATCGTGCAATATCCGAGGTGATATTTCACATCGCCGTCCCCTGCGACCAGGTCCGGAATGTAGTTCGTCGAGAACTCAGTGAAGATCACCTGCAATGATTTCTTCAGGAAATTCGCCAGGACATTGAGCCGGCCACGATGAGCCATACCCATGCAGATTTCCTCGATCCCCTTTTCAGGACACTTGTGCAGAATCGTATCGAGAATCACGAGGAGGGACTCGGCGCCTTGCAGCGAAAAGCGTTTTTGCCCCACGTAGCGTGTGTGCAGGAAATTCTCGAACGATTCCGCTTCCAGCAGCAGACGCAGGAGCGCGATCTGCACCACGCGCGCGGTGTCATGTTTGGCCGGCCGCGATTCCAGCCGGTGCAACACCCAGTTGCGCATGCGCGGGTTTTGGATGTGCATGAACTCCGCGCCGATCGAATCCGCATAGATCTTCTCGAGCGCTGCGATCATTTCGCGCAGCGTCATCTTGCGGCCATCCAAAAAGAATTTGGACGACACCGAAAGGTCGAGATCCTTGTCACTAAACCCAAGTTCCCGGAGAGTCAGAAGCGGTTGCGCCGGTCGTCCCTCGGCCAGTGGATCCAGCCGGGCGACCGTATGCCCAAGAATCCGATAGGCGTAGACCAAACCGTCAACTCGCGTCTGGAGCGAACCTTCGCCGACTTCTACGGCGGGCCGCGCCGGCGCCACGGCCGCGCCGTTCCGCTGTTCCAAATTCCCGAGCTCGAACCCCTCGAAAAACGCGGCCCAACCGGAATCGACTGACTTCGCATCATCCTGCCAGCGCCGATAATTCTCCTCGATCAGCTGGAGGTTGGATCGAGTTGCAATTGAAACACCCATGCCGCATTAACTCTGCAAGCATTACGCGACGCGGCAAGTTGACAGTGCGAAGAGTGCTCCTTTACTTGGAGCGCAGATGACCGCGATCATGCCCATGGAGATTTCCAGCCTCTGTTAGATCAAGATCAGGATGTTACCAGTCCGAGAAAAACATAACGGCATCACGCTTTTGCTGTGCCTCTTCTTGCTCGGCAAAGCGAGTTGCTGCCTGGCCCAGGCTGATCCCGCTGCCGAACCGGCGGTACTTGCCGTGGCGAAAGTCCTGCCCGCGGTCGTGAATATCAACACAGAGCGCATCGTGAGACGTCAGGTTCGCGACCCGTTCGAAGATTTTGCAGCACAATTCTTCGGTAATTATCGCAGCCGTCCGCGTGAAATCCGCCAAACACTGCAAAGCCTCGGCTCGGGATTCCTGGTTGATCCGGCCGGCTACGTCATCACGAACGAACATGTCGTCGATCGTGCCGCTGATCTAAAAATTGAAGTGATCACGAACGACGGAAAAAGTTATCGCGCGCATTACATCACGGGCGATGAAAAGAAAGATCTGGCCTTCATCAAGATCGAGGCAAAGGAGAGCTTTCCGTTTATCAACCTGGATAACGTTTCCCCAAATTTGCTCGGCGAAACCGTCCTCGTCGTCGGCAATGCCGTTGGCTACGGCAGCTCGATCAGCCGCGGCATCTTGAGCGGAGTGAAACGCGACATCACCATCGATAACGTCGAATACAAAAATCTGATTCAGACGGACGCGGCGATTAATCCGGGTAATAGCGGCGGACCGGTGATTGATCTTTCCGGCCGGCTGGTCGGTGTGAGCTCGGCGAAGATGGCGTTCACTCCGCAGGGAGTCCCAACCCAAGGCATGGGCTTTGCCATTCCGGCCGATGTGGTGCGTGATAGTGTCGCGAAGTTCAAGAGTGTCGCGCAAAATCCTCCTCCCACAGCGAAAGAAAATGAACCGCCCACTGGAAATGCGGATGAGCTCTTCGGCCTGCAACTTCAGGATCTCGCGCCTGAACTGGCGCAGGCGCTCGGTTACACCGCCGGATTGGGAGTGCTCGTGACCGCGGTCGAGCCCGATAGTCCCGCCGACAATGCGGGTTTCGAACGCGGACTGGTTATTTATCGCATTGGGAGGTATGCGGTGCACTCGGTAACGCAGGTCGAGCGATTACTGGGTCGCGTCAGCAGTGGCGGCAATGTCACTTTTGCCGTAGGAGCCGCGCGCAACGATCGGGCGGGACAACAGGTGCAAACCGTTACGCTCACGGCGCGCTGAAGCAGGAAATCTCCAACGCAACCGCGATTCGATTGTCTCAATTACCGCCAGATGATTAAAGTCGAAAATCTTACGAAACGCTTTGCCGGTCAGACCGCGATTCAGAACCTGAACTTCGAGGTCGGGAAAGGCGAGATCATGGGTTTTCTCGGGCCAAATGGCGCGGGCAAGAGTACGACGATGCGCATCCTGTCGAGTTTCATGCCGCCGACATCCGGTCGCGCCTCGATCGCCGGCTTCGATATTTTCGAGCAATCGCTCCAGGCTCGTTCGCACCTCGGCTATATGCCGGAGAATGTGCCGCTCTATAACGATATGCGGGTAACGGAATACCTCGATTATCGGGCGGCGCTAAAGGGAGTGCCGCATCGGCGAATGGCGGAACGCGTCGGCGACGTGAAAGAGCTTTGCGGATTGAAGGACGTCGAAAAGAAAATGATCCGGGCACTTTCAAAAGGTTATCGGCAGCGCGTGGGATTGGCCGACGCGCTCGTGCACGAGCCTGATTTGTTGATTCTCGATGAGCCCACCAGCGGGCTGGATCCAAATCAGATCAGACAGGTGCGCGAATTGATCAAGAATCTCGGGAAGCAGCACACCATTCTTCTTTCCACCCACATCCTGCCTGAAGTGGAGATGACCTGCAGCCGCGTCATCATCATTCACAAAGGCCGGATCGAAGCGTGCGACACTCCGGAAAATCTGCTCGGCCAGATTCGCACGGCGGGTGGAGTCAGGCTGGAAGCGAAAGTCGGCTCCGATAATGGCGCCGAACAACTGGCGCGAATTTCCGGTGTGCGCGACGTGAGTGCGAGCGAGGAAGGCGATTGGAAAATTTTCTCGTTGCGCGTCGAATCCGGCACCGATGTGCGCGAAGAAGTATTTCGGCTCGCCCGCGACCGCCAATGGACGGTGCGCGAATTATCGCAGCGCAAGGCCACTCTCGAGGACGTCTTCGTAGAAATCACTCATCCCGATGAAGTCTGATTTCGCAGGAGCGTTCACACCTAACGATGCGTAAATTTTTCACTCTCCTCTCCCGCGAGATCCGAAGCTATTTCTACTCGCCGATCGCCTACATTGTCCTCGTCTTCTTCCTCCTCGTTAGCGGCGTCGATTTCTACTTTCAAATCTCCTTCATGAACCAGCGGCCGGTGGCCTACTCGGTGCAGGAAGCGTTTTTTAACTCCGTCTTCTTCTGGTTCGCCTTTGTTCTGATCTTCCCGCTCATCACGATGCGACTTTTCGCGGAGGAATTTAAACTGGGGACGATTGAGCCGCTCATGACCGCGCCGGTCCGCGACTGGCAGGTTGTGCTGGCGAAATTCTTCGGCGCGCTTTTCTTCTATGCCGTTCTCTGGATCCCAACGCTTCTTTTCTTCGCCATTTTCCAGGCGATCACCCATCAACCGGCCGCGAACTCAACCGGCGCCTATCTCGGCGCCTACCTCATGCTGTTGCTGCTCGGGATGTTCTATCTCTCAGTCGGTTGTCTCGCTTCCGTGCTGACGAGAAATCAAATTGTCGCCGCGATTATTTCCTTCTGCACCATCACCATGCTGTTCTTCTTCGGGTTGATTCAGGTACATCCTTCAGGACGTCAGCTCTTCAACACGCCAATTGCTCGGCTATTTCTCCGCCATCGAACAAATGGGAACGCTCTCGCGCGGCGAGATCGATACGCGTCCGATTGTCCTGTATGTCAGCATGACTGTTGTCATGCTCACGCTGACGTATCAGGCGTTTCAATCGCGGAAATGGAGATTGTAAACGATGGCTGATCAGACAACACCGTCACCGGCGCCAAAGAAAATCCATCGCCTCCAGATCGGAGTCAACGTCGTCGTTCAAGTTGCGCTCCTTCTTTTCCTCGCTGTGATGGTCAACTACCTCGGCTTTGAGCATTACCGGCGCTGGGATTTTTCGCGCGATAAGAAGTACGCGCTCTCCGACAAGACGAAACGCTTTCTCAGCACGATCAAAGACAAGATGCGCGTAACGGTTTTCTTTTCGCCGAGCAGTCCGATCGGCCCCGATGTGCAGAATCTGCTAACGGAATATCAATACGCCGCCAAAGGAAAAATCGACGTCGAGAATATTGATCCGGAGCGAAATCTTTCCCGCGCCAAGGAGGCCTTCGACAAATACAAGGTGGTGAGCGACGAGAGTCTTCTGATTCTCGATTACAATGGCCGCAACAAAACCGTGAAGGCTTCGGAAATGGCCGAAGTCGATCCGGGCAATGCCATGTTTGGCGAACAACCAAAAATCACTGCTTTCAAAGGTGAGCAAGCTATCACGAGCGCGATGATGGATCTGGTCGAAGGCAAAAAAAATACCATCGGCTACGTCATCGGGCACAAAGAACCGCCACTGGGAGAAAACAGCCCGATCTCAGTCGCGAAGACATTTATCGAGAACGAAAACATCAAGATCCAGGAGCTAAACTTGTTCGAGGTAGGTGCGATTCCGGCCGATTTCAAGGCGATTGTGATTGCCGGTCCGCAGTACGATTTCTCGGATCGGGAAATGAAATTGCTCCGCGATTACTGGGAGAAGCAAGGGCGCATTTTGGTGCTGCTTGATCCTGCCACCAGAACGCAAAAGCTCGACATATTCCTGAATGAGCTCGGAGTGACCGTGAATGACGACCGGCTGATGGCGATGATGAAGACGGGCATTCAGGAAGTCGCGCGAGTCCGCGATGTGATCGGCCGGTACCTGCCCGATACTCCCATCACGAAACGTCTGGCCGACGTGCGCGCTCCGTTTCTTGGCGCCACCTGTTCCTTGACGCTCGCACAGGACAGGGTGCGCGCGGCCAATATCAATCTCCAGCCGCTCGTCCAGGCGGAGAAAGGCTATTGGGGAGAAACCGATTACAATTCGACCGATGACGCGAAACTGGAATTTGATCCACTGCGCGACCATGGCGAGCCCCTGACGATCGCTGTTTCGATCGAGAAAGGCGGCAGCGGCGATAATCGCGTGCAGGTTAATTCCTCCCGCATGGTCGTGGTCAGCAACGCCACGTTCATTCAGGACAATGCGCTCACCCAGGACCAACAGGCGCTCGATTTCTTTTCCGGAAGTATTAACTGGCTCCTGAGCCGCGAGCAGCTGATCGGCATCGCACCGAAAATTCCGAAGACGCTTACTTTCAGTCTCGATGATCGCGCGCTCTCGAATATCCGCTGGATCATTCTGGTCCTCCTGCCGCTTCTGCCCGCCGCGATCGGCTTCGCGGTGTGGTGGCAGCGACGCGCCTGACCGTTTCGAACTCCGCCTCATGAAGACAAGGACGACATTGATCCTACTCGCGCTGGCGATTGCCGGTGGCGTCTTCATCAAGTTCTACGAGAGCAAACGGCCAAACACCGAGGAAGCTCTACGGCAGGCACAGAACGTTCTGAATTTCGACCGCCAAAAGGTTGACGGAATCGTAATTCAAAATGGCGACGACAAGATCGAAGTCCGGCGTGAGGAAAACAAATGGCGGCTGGAAGCGCCGATTAAAGATCAGGCGGACAGTGGCATCGTTGAGAATCTGCTGGCCGAACTCGAAAGCTGGCAGAAAGATGCCACCGTTTCCGCGCAGGACCTGGCGGCGGAGAAAAAGACGCTCGACGAATTTGGTTTGGCGAAACCGAAAGCTCCATCTCAAGTTACTCGGACCGGAACACTTGCCCGAAATCCTCTTCGGCAAGGATGCCGCCCTCGAAGGAAAGGTCTATGTGCGGTTCGCCGATGCGAAAGACGCGATGATTGCCTCGCAAGCCGTCAGAAACGATGTCGCGAAGAAGCCGGAAGAGTTCCGCGATCGAAAGCTAACCGACCTGACCACAGCGCAGGTCTCCCGCGTGGTTCTGAAGACTGCGGCCGGTGAAATGGAACTGCAGAAGAAAGGAGATCACTGGGACATCGTAAAGCCATTGCGTGCGCGCGGGGACGATCAGAAAATCGGCGATCTCATCGCCCAGATTACGACGGCGCGAATTCAAACTTTCGTCGCGGACGATCGGGGCGATCTGCGCGTCTACGGTCTGGCCGAACCGCGCGGTTCGGTCACACTTTTCGGACCGGATCAGAAGGAAGGGCGTGTGCTTCAGATCGGCGGGGTGGCAGAAAAAGAGAAGGACCAGGTCTATGTCCGCTTCTCCGCTCGAAACTTTGTTTACACGCTGCCGAAAAAAATCGAGAGCCTGCTCAAGAGCAAGCCTAACGACTTACGGGATAAACATCTCGTCCGCTTCGATCCCAATATCCTCGATCGGATCACGCTGGAGGCACCGGGGAAAACGAAAACGGTTCTGGCGCGCAAAGGCGAAAGCTGGACGATTGCCAATCGAAAGGACGAGCCGGCCAACGCAGACGAAGTGAGGCGCCTGATCGAGACATTGCAAAATGAGCAGGTGGCAAATTTCGCCGACGACGTCGCTTCCGATCTGGCCAAGTACGGCCTCGATAAACCGCAACTACAGTTGACGCTCAGCTCATTTTCTTCCGAGAACACCGCCGAAACTGCCGCGGGCGAGCGTCCTTTCGCGACGATCGCGTTTGGCAAGATCGAAGGCGATATCGTTTATGCCCGCCTCGGCGATGAACCATTTATCATCGCCGTCCGCCGCTCGCTGCTCGACAATCTTTTCCTCGATCCGCTCCAATGGCAGAACCTCGCCATCTTCAACTTCAAACCGGCGGAAATCCATCGGTTGACCGTCGCAATCGACCAGCATCAACTTTCACTTAGCCGCACGACTAACGACCAATGGACATGGGTCGAGGGCAGCGGCACGATCGACCAGGTGAACGTGCGATCGCTTTTGAATACTCTCTCTTCGTTGCATGCTGTGCGCTGGGTGGGACCGACCACGCCGCAACAAGGCTTCGATAAGCCGCAGCTGGCGATCACGTTTACGACCGCGCCGGACGACAAGGCGGTCCACAAGCTTGCGATCGGAGGTGCAGCAGGGACCGGCATGTGGTTCACACACGTGGACGGACGCGACGGCACATTCGTTCTAAGCAATCCCGACCTAAATGCCTTCCGCCTGCCGTTGACCAGTACGCCCACACCAACCGCCTCACCGCTTCCATCGGCGACCAGTTCGCCAGTTGTTTCGCCGACTGCGACACCATAACTGATAAAGACCCGCCTCCGCCAGGAGGCCTCTACGACAGCTTCTGCGCGGTGTACATGGTAACAACACCGCTGGTCATCTGCCGGGCGTTTGCGTTCGCCAAGCCATTACTCTCGATCAGGCGCAGCATCGCTTCGCTGCTCGGAAATTCCTCAATCGATGCGCCGAGATAATCGTACGCGTCTTTCTCGGATGTGAGAAGCGCCGCCAACCATGGGAGACATCGGTGCAGATAGAATCTGTAGAGACCGCGCCATGGCGGCGGCGGAATTGAAAAATCGAGAACGAGTAAATGCCCGCCAGGGACAAGAACCCGCGCCATTTCACGCAGTGCCGCGTTCCAATCCGCCATGTTGCGCAGACCGAATGCCACGGTCACACAATCAAATGAGCTCTCTGGAAACGGCAGCTTCAGGGCATCAGCGACCACGGTGTTGCGAAGTCCCTTGGCGCGCGCGATCGCCAGCATTTCCGCGGAGAAATCGGCTCCCGTAATCGTTGCATCGGGCAAACGCCGGGCGATTGCCCGGGCGAGATCGCCGCTTCCAGTAGCGAGATCGAGGACGCGCTTCGGCTGCCACCGCGCCACCGTCTTGGCAGCTTGATAGCGCCAGAAAAAATCTGCACCGCCACTGAGCAGATGATTCGCCAGATCGTAGCGACGCGCGACTCGATCGAACATGGAACGCACCGCCTCCGAATCGCGGGAAGGTGTTATTTCGTGGTCGCGCGAACTCACGGAATTGAGCGCGTTATCCTTCACGACAATTTCATCATGTCGTTAGGTAGCAAAGAAATTGTATTTGATGATGGCGTAGATGGCGTGAACGCCATCTTTCCATGTGATCTTTTTTCCATCTTCGTAGGTGCGACCATCATAGGAGATGCCGACTTCGTAGATTCGACATCGCGCTCGCGCCAGCTTGGCGATAATTTCGGGCTCGAACCCGAATCTGTCCTCGTGAATCTGAATCGTGCCCAGAAACGATCGCCGGAACGCTTTGTAGCCAGTTTCCATGTCGGTCAGATTCAAGTTCGTGCACATGTTGCAGAGCAGCGTCAGGAATTTGTTGCCCACCATATGCCAAAAATAAACGACCCGATGGGGCCGGCCTCCCATGAAGCGCGAACCGATGACGGCATCGGCCTTGCCGGAAAGAATTGGTTCCAGAAGGAGCGGATATTCTTCCGGGTTGTACTCGAGATCAGCATCCTGAATCAGAACGATGTCGCCAGTGGCGGCAGCAAAGCCGGAACGAAGCGCGGCGCCCTTCCCCTGATTGGTGGGATGAAAAATAATTTTGTCGGCAATTTCCCCGATCTTCTCTTTCAGAATCGCGGAGGTTCCGTCGGTTGAAGCATCATCCACGATGATCAGTTCGATCTTCTCGATTGGTGAAGAGCGAACGGCTCGAACAATTGTTTCGATGGTTGCTCGTTCGTTGTAACATGGAATAACGACGGAAGTTTTCATTGGCTGCCTGAAATCTCCATCAAACGGACAACGAGCGCCGATCCTTATTCCAAAGGCGGCTCGATTCTCTCTTCTTCGCGCGCGACGAGTTTATTCCTGGTGATGAGACGGGCGCACGTATTCCAGCGCAGCAGCGCGTCATCGTTGCCCGGCGGACGGAGCGCTTCCGCTTTTTCAAAACAATTCATCGCTTCACGAAAGCCATCGTGAGCGTAATGCCGGGAGCCCGGCGTGCCCTGGGCGAGTTTTGCTTTCGCCCGTCGTTCCGCCAAAATGCCAGCGTAGTAGAAGCGCTCGTACTCGCCTTTCACGCGCCCGAGCCACTCTCTCGCTTGCGTATCGCTCACGCCGTAGCCCTTGCTAAAACGATCGCTCACCGCGAGCAACAAGCGTGATAATCGCCTGTTGATTCTCCGGATCGGTTTTCAACACATCCAGGCAAATGCTCTCCGCCTCCGCCGGCTCGTTGAGCAGACGGTAGCGCTCCGCTTTTTCAAGCGCCGCCGGAATCGCTTCCGCCGAGAGTGGTTTCAGTTCGAACATGGCTTCGCAGCAGTGAAGAAGGTTAACCAGTTACATCGTCAAACGGAAACCACTTTTGTGACCCTTCTAACGATTTGGCTTCCTCAATTTCTTCCAAATCCATCCCAGCGGATCATAGAAATCGTCCACTACTCGTTCCTTTAATGGGATGATCGCATTGTCGGTGATGTGAATATTTTCCGGGCAAACCTTCGTGCAGCACTTGGTGATGTTGCAATAACCAATTCCCTGCGCTTCCCGCAATTCTTCGACGCGATTTTCGGTATCGAGCGGATGCATTTCGAGCGCCGCCGCGTAAACCAGGAACCGCGGGCCGATGAATTCGTCGTGCTTCCGATGATCGCGCAAGACATGGCAGACGTCCTGACAAAGAAAGCACTCGATGCATTTCCGGAATTCCTGCACCCGATCGATGTCTTCCTGCTGCATGCGCCATGTTCCATCCGGCGCATCCGGCGGGCGCGGTTTGAATCTCTTGATCTTTTTCTTTACCCGAAAATTCCAGGAAACGTCCGTGGTCAGATCCTTGATAATTGGAAACGTCTTCATCGGCTGGACGGTCACCGGTTTTTCCAGCGGCAGATCGCTCAGTCGCGTCATGCACATCAATTTTGGTATGCCGTTGATTTCCGCCGAACACGATCCGCATTTGCCGGCCTTGCAGTTCCATCGGCAGGCGAGGTCGTTCGCCTGCGTCGCTTGAATATGATTAACCGCATCGAGCACGACCATTCCCTCGGAAACGCCGGTCGTGTAATCGCGGAACTCGCCGCCCTGCGCATCGCCGCGCCAGATTCGGAACGTTGCCTGGTGCTGCGCGGTCACTCCGTCCCCTCGATAACTGCTTTGCTGTCATCCTGAGCCGCACAGACGGCGAAGGACCTCACCCAAGGTCGTTGATCACGCAATGAACGTTGGGCAGTCCACGAACCTTTGGGAGGTCCCTCACTTCGTTCGGGATGACAAAATGCGCTCACTTCATTTCCTCGATGATCTGCTTCAAATAATCCGGCATTTCCGGGAGCGGTTCCAGCTGCACTTCCATCGTTCCGTCTTCCGCCTTTCGAATCATCGTGTTGACCTTCGCGAAGCGCTCATCCTTCTCCGGATAATCTTCGCGAAATTGTGCGCCACGACTTTCCTTTCGTTCCAACGCAGCTCGCGTGATCGCTTCAGAAACGGTCAGCAGATTTCTAAGGTCGAGCGCGGTATGCCAGCCGGGATTGAAATCGCGATTGCCTGTAACACCTACGCGACCGGCACGTTCCCAAAATACTTTCAAATGATCGAGTGCCGATCGCATTTCGCCCTCATCTCGGACGATGCCGACATTGTGTTGCATGACTTCCTGCAAATCGCGTTGCACCGTGTACGGATTCTCGCCCGTGCTGTTCTCGAATGGTTGCAACGCTTCCCGCGCAGACACATCGATCTTGTCCGGGTCGATTTTGCCGTGCGGATTTTCCTTCGCGAACTTCGCCGCGTATTCGCCCGCGCGTTTTCCAAAGACGATCAGGTCGGAGAGCGAATTGCCGCCAAGCCGATTCGCTCCGTTGATTCCCGCTGCGCACTCGCCGGCGGCAAATAATCCCGGCACGTCCGACATTTGCGTGTCGGGATTCACATGCACGCCCCCCATGATGTAATGCGTCGTGGGCCCGACCTCCATCGGCTCTTTCGTGATGTCCACATCACCGAGCGCTTTGAACTGATGATACATGCTCGGCAATTTGCGTTTGATGTGCTCTTCCGCGTTCGGCATTTTTTTCTTGATCCACGAGATGTCGAGATAGACTCCGCCGTGCGGTGTCCCCCGCCCCTCCTTGATCTCGCGCACGATGCAGCGCGCGACGTGATCCCGCGTGAGTAACTCGGGCGGCCGCCGCGCGTTCTTGTCGCCCTGAGTGTAGCGCCAGCCTTCTTCTTCATTGTCGGCCGTCTGCGCTTTGTAGTTGTCCGGAATGAAATCGAACATGAAACGTTTGCCATCGGCATTGGTCAGGATTCCACCTTCACCGCGCACGCCTTCTGTCACGAGCATTCCCGAAACGCTCGGTGGCCAAACCATTCCCGTGGGATGGAATTGAATGTATTCCATGTCGATCAACGCCGCGCCCGCGTGATACGCGAGTGAATGCCCGTCGCCGGTGCAATCCCAGCTGTTGCTCGTGATCTTGTAGGCTTTGCCGATCCCACCGGTGGCGAGAACGACTGCTTTGGCGTGAAAAACTTTGAACCGCCCGCGTTCGCGATCGTAGCCGAATGCCCCGACAACGCGCTCGCCATCCTTGAGCAACGCCAGAATGCAAATCTCCATGTAAACCTCGATCCCTTGATGGACGCCGTGATCCTGCAACGTGCGAATCATTTCCAGCCCTGTCCGGTCCCCGACATGCGCCAGCCGTGGATATTTGTGGCCGCCAAAATTTCTTTGCAGAATGCGCCCATCCTTCGTGCGATCGAACACAGCGCCCCATGCTTCGAGTTCACGCACGCGATCGGGCGCTTCCTTGGCGTGCAGTTCCGCCATGCGCCACTGATTTACGTACTGGCCGCCGCGCATCGTGTCGGCGAAGTGGACCTTCCAATTATCGCGATCGTCAACGTTGGCCAGCGCGGCTGCGATTCCCCCTTCGGCCATGACCGTGTGCGCTTTGCCGAGCAGACATTTACAAACCATCCCGACCGAAACGCCGGCGGCCGACGCCTCAATCGCCGCGCGCAATCCCGCGCCGCCGGAGCCAATGACAAGAACGTCGTGCTCGAATGTTTCGTAATCAGGCATCGACTAGAAGAGCCTCAGGTCGTGCCATACGCCCATTGAACAAAGCCGGACATAAACATCGCTGAATCCGACCCAGAACAAGCTCATCCACGCCCAGAGCATGTGCCGCCGATTGAGACAGCTAACGCAGCGATAGGCATTGTAGCAGCCCGGCGATCGCGAAAGCTGATCGCGAAATCCGCCAATCAGGTGGCGTAGCGAATGGCACCCAAAAGTGTAGCCGCCGAGAAGCACAACGTTGATCGCGAGAACGATCGTACCGATACCGATGCCGAACGAATTCTTCCCCGTCTCCGGGTTCGCGAACCACATCGCTTTCCAGACATCAATCGAGAGGACGATGATGAAACCCAGCGCCAGATACATGAAATATCTGTGCACGTTTTGCATGATCAACGGAAACGAGCGTTCGCCGAGATAGGTCTGGCGCGGTTCGCCGACCGCGCAGGCCGGGGGATCAGCCCAGAACCCTTTGTAATAGGCGCCGCGGTAGTAATAACACGTAAAACGGAACCCGCCGGGCGCCCACAGGATCAAGAGCGCCGGCGAAAACACAAGCCACGTCGGCCACCATACTGGTTTAGGACCAAACCAACTGTGGGGCGAACCGCCGAAAATCTCGGGCGAGTAAAACGGCGACAGGTAGTTCCCGAAATAATAATTCGTCCCTTGGAATGCTGCCCATGTGGAATAAACCAGAAACGCGCCGAACCCGAGAAAGACGAGCAACGGTTGTGTCCACCAGACATCCGGCCGCATGGTTTGGCCAAACGTCGGTCGCGGTGCGGTAATTTCTACGCTAGCCATTGGTCAAAAGGTTTCGAGCCGCCGCTTTGATAATGGCCTGCCCTTTCGTTTTCAAGATAATCTCGGTGCTCGACTTGGAAACTAGATTGAGAAAATAAAGAGTGTCGGAACGAAAACCGATTCATATTACAGTTACAAGCCATCTCATCATTATCATCGCAGTGTCATCCCGAGCCTAGCGAGGGACCTCACAAATCATGAAAACGGTTGCTCTCCTGTTGCTCCTGCTCGCTTGCTCGAAGTCTTTTGGGCAGAAAGCCGACACAATCTTTCTGAACGGAAACATCTACACAGTCAACGAGCGACAGCCGAGAGCGGAAGCGATCGCGGCGAAAGGCGATCAAATTATTTTCGTCGGTTCGAATTCCGATGCGCAGAAGACCAAGGGTGACGCGACGCGGGTTGTCGATCTGCATGGACAGACCGTCGTGCCGGGATTGACTGACTCGCACTATCACATTCTCGGCGTCGGCGAACGAGAGCTTGGTCTGAATCTCGAGGGAACCGCGAGCCTTGACGATCTTCTCGAAAAAGTGAAGGCGCGTGTCGCCAAAACTGAGCGCGGGAAATGGGTCGCCGGACGCGGGTGGATCGAAACGTTTTGGAAACCGCCGGTGTTTCCGACCCGCGCTGATCTCGACAAAGCCGCGCCGGAAAATCCCGTTTTCCTCCGGCGGGCAGATGGTCACGGCGCCGTTGCAAACACCGCCGCGATGAAGATTGCCGGTATTACCAAAAAGACCGCGAATCCATTCGGCGGCGAGATTCTAAAGGACAAACAAACCGGCGAGCCGCTCGGAATGCTGCTCGACAACGCAATGGAATTGGTCGCGAAACATATTCCGCCACCAACTTCCGCCGAGATCGAGCAAGCGTTCCTGCTCGGCGTGAAACGCAGCGTCGAGTTGGGCTGGTGCGAAATTCAAAACGCCGGGAGCGTCGATTCGGAAGTCGACATGATGCGAAGACTCTACAGCGAAGGGAAAGTGAAACTCCGAATCTACAACGCGGTCTATGGCCCGGGGGCGCCGGCGCAACGGCTCTTGAAGGAAGGTCCGATCCTGGACGCGTATGGAGGTCGATTCACCGAGCGAACAATCAAGGTTGTTTTCGATGGCGCCCTTGGTTCGCGCGGCGCGGCCCTCCTTGCGCCGTATTCCGATGCCGACACCACGGGATTTCTGAAGGAAAAAGAAAGCGAATTGCTTCCGATGTTCGAGGAAGCTTTGCGTCGCGGTATTCAGGTTGAAACGCACGCCATCGGTGATCGCGCCAACCGCGTTATCCTCAATCTTTATGAGGCCGCACTCAATGCCATTCCGCCTAACGAAAGGAAAATCCGCGACCCGCGCTGGCGGGTGGAGCACGCGCAGATTCTCGATCCGGCTGATCTTCCGCGCTTCGCCAAACTCGGCGTCATCCCCTCCATGCAGCCATCCCACGCCATCAGCGATCTCTTTTTTGCGCCAAGCCGGCTGGGAATTCCCCGTCTGGCCGGCGCCTACGCCTGGCAAAGTTTGATCAAAAGCGGCGTGATCATCGCGGGGGGTTCGGACGCGCCGGTCGAACGAGGCGAGCCCATGATTGAATTTTACGCTGCCGTTGCACGAAAAAGTCAGAAAGGTTTCAGCGGCGAAGGCTGGCATCCGGAGCAAGCGGTATCGCGCGAAGAAGCGCTAAAGATGTTTACTCTCTGGTCCGCCTACGCCGCGTTCCAGGAAAAAGAGAAGGGCTCGATTGAAGTCGGGAAACTTGCCGACCTCACCGTCCTTTCGAATGACATCATGAAAATTCCCGAGCCTGAGATTCTGAAGACGCGTTGCGTCATGACCGTCATCGGCGGCGAGATTGTCTACGAGGAACCGCAGCGGGAACCCCGTGGCGGTACCGATGAGTAGCGCAACGGGATGTCTCGGCTCCGCTCGACATAACCGAAATCTCCGGCGCACTCGAATTGTGTGGACATCGCACGATTTCCGCTCACCAATTCGCAGATTGAATCTCCGACGATGATCGATAGCCATCGCTGAAAAAATGTCCGAGAAAGAAAAGCGCGTAACAAATTCTGACCAGCTCCCTTCCGACGCCTGGGAACGCGAGGAGACGACCGACCTGAAGGATTCGACGCCGGACCTGCCGCGCGGGCTGCCGCTCCACATCCGCATCGTCATCGGTCTGGTCATCGGTACCGGAGCCGGCATTCTGAGTTACGCGCTCTTTAGCGTGCCGGACCCGAGCGGGATTGCAGGCGACGTCCCCCACCCGACCACGCTTTGGATCATCAACAACATTACCGAACCAGTCGGCCAATTGTTTCTCCGTTTGCTCCTGATGACGGTGATACCTCTTGTTTTCTCGTCGCTCGTCTGCGGCGTCGCCGCCATCGGCGATCCCCGCAAACTCGGGCGTGTCGGTCTGAAATCGTTCGGTTACACGCTCGTGATCTCCGGCATCTCCGTTGTCCTGGGTTTGACGCTGGCGAATACGATCCGGCCCGGCACACGCATCGATCCATCGACCCGCATCCGTCTCGAACAGCGTTACGGCGCTGACGCCGCCGCCGCGGTCAAACAGGCGAAGACCGAAAGTGCGGCCGGCGCCAAGTCCATCCTCACCCAACTCGTCGAAACGATTGTGCCGAAGAATCCCATCGCCGCCGTCGCGAGCGAAACGCCGAACATGTTGCACCTCATGTTTTTTGCGCTCGCGCTCGGTCTCGCCGCGACGTTGGTCCCGACGAATGTCGCGGCGCCATTCCTCCGCGGCTTGCAGGGTCTCTACGAAATCTCGGCGAAAATTATTGATCTGATCATGAAGTTCGCGCCCTACGCGATCGCCTGCCTGCTCTTTACGAACACGGCCCGCTTCGGACTCGATCTGCTCGTCGCGCTCGGCTGGTTCGTCGCCACAGTCATATTTGGGCTCGCGCTGCATTTGTTCGGTGTTTACTCGGTCGCGATTTATTTCATGTCGCGCATTTCGCCGCTGGAATTTTTCCGACGGGTGAAAACCGCGATGCTGACCGCGTTTTCCACTTCCTCATCCAACGCCACCCTGCCGACGGCGCTGCGGGTGGGCGAAGAAAACCTCGGCATCCCGCGCCCGATCAATAGCTTTGTCCTGACCGTGGGAGCAACAGCTAACCAAAATGGCACCGCGCTCTATGAAGGAATGACCGTGCTCTTCCTCGCGCAGCTTGCCGGGTTCGATCTGACGATTGGCCAGCAGTTGACCGTCGCGTATCTCGCCTTGCTCGGGAGCATCGGAACGGCCGGCGTTCCATCAGGATCGATCCCGTTCATCGTCATCGTCCTAGCCGGGATCAGTCCGACGCTGCCGCCACTGATCGCGATCATCATCGGGGTGGATCGCATCCTGGATATGTGCCGCACGGTCGTCAACGTCACCGGCGATCTGACGATCGCGACCTACGTCGCGCGCTCGGAAGGTTACGAGTTGCTGCGACCGCGTGCGACAATTCCGATCGAGTAGCGCTCGACAAGACTCTGTCATCCCGAGCGAAGTCGAGGGATCCCGCGGAAGTTACCTTTAAGGTTTCATTACCGGGATCCCTCGGCTTCGCTCGGGATGACCGTGCATGGTAGGCGAAGGCTTTTATCCGTTTCTTCCCTCGTTGCGATAGGTTGGTTGCAACCGACCAGGATTTCAAAATCGAACCTTACAATAAAAGGAATCCACCAATGAAACCACGAGTGAACTTGAATCTGAACTCAGGCGTTTTTCAGGCCATGCTGGGTCTGGAAACCTACATTCGCAAATCCTCCGGGCTGGAAACGTCCCTTCTGGGTCTGGTGCACATGCGCGCGTCGCAAATCAACGGGTGCGCGTATTGCCTCGATATGCATTCGAAAGATGCGCGAGCAGCGGGCGAAACCGAGCAACGTCTCTATTGTCTGCCGGCGTGGCGCGAGACGCCGTTTTATTCAGACCGCGAGCGCGCAGCCCTGGCCTGGACCGAGGCTGTTACCAAAATCGCCGAGGGACATGTCCCGGATGAAGTCTTCGAAGCGGCGCGAAAACATTTCTCAGAGGAAGAACTCGCGCACCTGACGCTGGCCATCGTTTCCATCAATGGCTGGAATCGCCTCGCCATTTCCTTCCGTGCCCCGGCGGGAACATACCAGCCGGGCAGTATTGCCGCTTAAAAAAGAGATCGCGAGCGGTCGTTTCGCAGGAAGCCTAGAAAAATCGCATAGGCCGCTGCGGCGAGAGATAGGAACGCAGCAAAGTACGCTTGCGCGGGAGTCATCCAGCCCGCGCCATTTTCGCCCGGGAACGGTGTGCCATGCATCCTCGATCGGAGCTGGATTCGAAGGGAATCGCTTTCCTTGCCCTCGAAGAGATCAGGCATTCACGAACTTCACCAGATCGGAAAGCGTTCCCGAACCGTCAGGATGGGAATCCAATTCCTCTTCAATCGCGTTTTGCCGATTTACCCAAAACGTAGGATACCCAAAGGATTTTGCACCGGCCGCATCCCATCCTGCGAAAGCCGCGAAGACCAATTGATCCCGTTTTAGCTTAAAGACATCGATTCCCATTTGGTAGGCACGCGGATCGGGCTTGAACGCACGAACCCGATCCGTGCTCAGCAGTTCGTCAAAGTATCCATCGAGCCCGGAATTCGTGATGTTGGCCGCAAGCATTTCCCCGCTGAAATTTGAAAGAAACCCGAGCTTGATCCCTGCTTCCCTCAGTTGTCGAACAGCCGGCAGCACATCCGGCCATGCCTTCAGCTGAAAATAACTTCCGAGCAGACGTTCCTGTTGATCGGGCTTTAGCTCAAGCTTGAGCGACTTCGTCGCGAACAGGAGCGCGTCCCGCGTGACCGAGGGAAAATCCGCGTATCGTCCGGTCAACGTCCGCAACCACGTATATTCGAACTGCCGGCTCCTCCAGAGAGCACTCAATTCGTTACCCCGGCCGGGAAAGAGTTCCTCGGTCAACGAAAACACCGGACGCGGATCGAAGATAGGAAAGCCGTCGAAGGCAATGGCCCGGCACCAACCCCGCTCGCGATCTCCACTCAATACCGCCGGGATGCCGGCTAGCGCCAGTCCCGCGACTCCTGTGCGTATAAAATCTCGACGATTCATATCATTTATTCCTTTCTAACGGCGCCCACGCTGGGCTCGGCCGCGGCGCATCGTTAGGCGGCGTTCGTAATTTTCCTGGGATAATATACGAAACAATAACCCTGTCTGCCTTCAGGCACTCCCCCGGTCGCCCGGTAAAAAGATATGGCTGCCTCGTTGGAAACGTCTGCCAAAACAAACAGCTCTTTCATCTGCCGTTGTTCGACAACATCAAGCAAGTAGGAAAGCATGGCGGTGCCAATGCCGCGCCGGCGGTAGGCGGGGTCAACATCAATGCTATAGAGAAACAACATCGAGCGACCATCAGGCCGCGACAATTCGTAGGCGTAGGCAAAACCAGCCCATACTTCGCCATCGGAAGCAGCAAGGAAGTAGTGAGTGTCGCAGGCGAGAAACGCGGCCAGCGATTCGTCAGACGGCTGGCGCTCGGAAAAATGAAGCAACACCTCGCTCGCGGAGCGCACATCAGCAGACCGAAATCTGAAAATCTCAACGCTCATACGTGTCTCCTTTGTCGCCGTATGACCGATGCTGTGATCTGTCGTCAAGTCCTCATGCGAAGCGCCCATCGGCCCGCGCCGGTTGACAGCGCATGATCAGGAAGCTTTCGCCTAAGTAACGACATTCTTTGCCAGGGTCTTGAATCGCTCTCCGTTTGCCTGGACCACCGTAATGGTTACGTGACCAGTCTTGCTCGTGTTGACGTCTCTTACGATGCCGGATTTGCCGGCGTGGACGCCGCCGATGACTTTGCATCGCGCGCCGTCTCGTAGTTTGCCTGATGGTCTAGCTTTCATTACTATTGCTCTTGGATGTTTGGTGGCGCTTCATTTGGCATTGATGAACTCCTCGACAGAAAGCGCTCGAGGCCGCGAACGGCCTCCGCGCCGGAAATGCGTGGGAGTCTAGGCACGAGCGGCCACTTCGAAGGTGGTGACCAATGGCTGACCGGCAGCCTGCAACGGAAACTCCTCCAAATACAGCTCGGTCGCCTCGCGCAGGTTCGCGATCGCTTCGGGGACGCTTTCTCCCTGGGTGGTAGAGCCGGTCTCGGGATTCAACGCGACGAAACCGCCCTCCTCGGATGGAATCAAAACGGCGGTCAAAAGCATGGCGAAATGTCAACGTGATGTGGTCGCAGTCAAGAGGGCGCACATCTCGCGGGCGGGGCGACGCGCTTGGCATCCAACGAGAATAAGATCAGCCACCGTTGGCGAGCGTTGCTCGTGGTCTGTGGTCATTAGTCATGTGGTCACGCGAACCGTACGACTGACTGCTCTTCTGCTTCTTATCTTGTTGCTTCATAGGCATAGAGTTTACGCTCTCTCCGCCTTCTCAACTAATCTTGGTTAGGCTTTCGGGATGTCATAAACGCGAGCAGCACCGCAAACCCTACGCGCCAAATCGCTGAGCTTTTCAAGCGTAGGATACTCCATCGCAAAGTCATCTGGGTACTCAAGCCACTTATCTGAATAGATATCGGAGTAGCGATCAAGGAAATCGCGATCTTCGGCCGAAATCCCAATTTCGTTTAGTGGGCAGAGCGTTTCCGCTCGCACGAGAAGGGCAGAAATCCGGTGGCCGAGCGTGCGCGTAACGTCCTGCTCTGGGACGCCGTGGGTGACGAGCACTACCTTCAGTCCGAGTTCGATGGAGCGAAAATACAGAAAAATGCACGGAACGAACGCAAAGCCCGAATAGCTCTTCGAGCGGATGAGGCTGAGAGTGGCATCGCCTGAAACGCGATAGGCTTTACAAAGGTGCCAGAGGGCAGCAGACGATCCGATACGTGGCTTCAATGGGCCTAACGAGAACAAGATGAGCGACGGCGGACCCACCGCAGCGGGTAAACTTTAGCGCGCGTCGCTTGCAGTCGAAGTGTGGTAGTCATCTCAAGTGAGGAGCGTACAGCGGTCCGTCGTTCGCCGATCGCATGGTTAGGCACTCGGCTGTTCATATACGACGACCGCACATACGGATGGTCCCTTAATGTTTCCGCCAACCCAAGAGTCTTCCAAGCCTTTGGGAATCGAATCTGTCTCATACATTTTTGCGACTGGAGTGTAGCCCGGTGCCACTGTGAGGCGTCGGAACGCTCCCAAGGCCAGAGCATGATGCCGTCGCTCCTCGTCTGCGGGAATGGTGTGCGATGAGGCCCAATAGATCAGGGAACTCGATGGTGCCTGCTCGATGTCGTGCTCAATGGCTGCATCGTAGGTTTCGACGTACAACGTGACAGGCTTGCCGTCCTTCGTTGTCGCAGCGTACCAATATTTGACCATGGTGAGCGCGGATTATCGCCTAACGAGAATGAGCTCAGCCGCCGCTGGCGGGAGCGAACGTGGATTGACATGAATACGATCTCCTAAATTTGAGGGAGACATCGGAGCGGCCAGCGGTTGGCTGCAGCGATTAGATGGCATGTAAGGGAGCGGGCGAGTTGTTAAACTCACCCGCTCTATGAAAAATACAATCGTTCATCACGAAGGGACGACCTCACTCGAGGGCGTCGTTGGTAAAGTAAAACTTTCCAGTTCGCTCATCAAGCTCGGACTGGACATCCACCTCAAGCAGTACGTGGTGGTGGCGCAATACGATCAGTTGCTGCCGAAGGCAGCGCGGCGCTTTTGGCCTGGGGAGTTTGTTCCCTGGGTGGAGTCGTTGTTAAGGCAGGGGCACACGGTCCACGTAGTCTACGAAGCGTGCGGTTTTGGCTTCGGGCTGTATCGGCAGTTGCGTGTGGCCGGAGCCCATTGCTACGTCATTGCTCCACGTAAACTCGATGAACAGCGCACGGGAGTGAAGACCGATCCGCGCGATGCCACCACCCTGTGCCAGCGGTTGTCGCGTTATCTGGAAGGCAACACGCGGGAGTTGGCGGTGATCCGGGTGCCGAGCGAAGAAGAGGAACAGGCCCGACATGTCACGCGGCAGCGAGAGCAGCTGGTGCATCACCGGCAGAAGCTGGAGGCGCAGGGACGCAGTTTGTTGATTAGTCACAGTCTGCCGGCGCCGGCGCACTGGTGGAAAGAGCAAACCTGGACTCGACTGGGTAAACATCTACCGGGGTGGATCACGACGCGTCTGGCGGTGGCTCGACCTGCGCTGTTGAGCTTGCAGGGGCAGATTGATAGCCTAACGAGCCAACTGGAAGCGGCCGCTCCGCCCCATATTCCGGCCGGACTGGGCAAGCTGACTAGCGTGATGCTCACCCGCGAGATCTGCGACTGGCATCGGTTTAACAATCGGCGCGCGATCAGTTCCTACACCGGGTTGTGTCCCGGGGAACGCAGCAGCGGCAGTAAGCGGGTGCCAGGCAGTGTGACCAAGCGAGGTAACCCGCGGGTAAGAGCAGCCCTGGTCGAATGTGCCTGGCGCATGGTCCGTTTCCAGCCGCAATATCCACCGGTCAAAAAGAGGCTGGCCGTTTTGGCCAAAGGAGCAAAGGCCACCGGAGCGGTGCGCAAAAAAGCGATCGTGGCCGTGGCGCGCCGACTGGCGGTGGATCTGTGGCGAGTGCATACCGGACGGCTCACGGCGCAACAATTGGGCTTAATCATCAAGTAAATGAGTTCGAGGGGAACAGTGATGAGCTAACTCGAGCAACTCAAAGAGAACGCTTTGGAACGTGGCGTGTGTCCGGGGCCTAACCTGGTTGCCGATGCTGCCCGTGCGGCTCGCACCGTCGCTTTAGATTGGACCGCGCCCACGTTCCGCTTTTAGTTGGACGGCATAAGTCACATTGCGCTGCCATAAAACAGGACATGCGCGGATAGGAGTATCAGCCGCTGAAAGTTCTTCAGCGCGTAATCAAAGCGGAAACGTTCCCAAGCTTAAGACCAACCCTCTTCCCATCACCAAGCCCATGTAAGCAAAAAAAACCACAATTCACCTTTGACAGCCTTCATAGGGGTTAGGCCTTTGCTGGTTTTGTGTGTACACGCTCATCAAATGCCATCCACGTGTTAACATCGTCGAAGCGAAGGGTCGCCTTACGCTGAGCAATCAGTCGCTGAATATGCCGAACGACGCTCGGAGGCGGTAAGAAAAAACGCCGATCCTCAATCCACCACTCGACGACAGAAGATGTCGGAAGGCTATGTAAGCTGCTTTCCAGCGAGCTAATATCGACTCCCCCTACGCGCTGTTCATGGTACGCGTCGAGAAACCGATTGCGTTGAATGCCATGTTCAGGGTCGCGGATGAGAGCATATCGAAAAGCGCCATGATGGGTCCATGAAAAAGAGTACGTACATCGGCCTGCGATCGTGATACACGGGTGCGTTCGATAGAGATGGGGGCGATGTTTCCGTCGGTGCGCAGCCCACGACGCTCAAAAGAGCAATGATCATCTGGACTAAGCGACGGATGCCCATGGGCCTAACGAGAAGTAGACGGACAAATGGCGTAAAATAAGACGCACATTGTGCGTCTATTTCTTGCTTCGCACCGGCAAAATGATCTGGAAGGCATGGCCAGGGCGCTTGCACACATGGGCGTATTTCACAGGGAGAGAATTTCAGAATCGGGCAACGAAAGCAACCGCGTAAAAGGCTTCGCCTCACACGGGTTGGCGGGACGCGTAATCGGGCGCGCCTCATAGAGGCGCGGCTACAGCGAGGCGCGGGCGACAGCCCGGGGATTTTGTAGTCACGGCGACGAGCCCCACGCGGTCGAAGCACGCGATTAGGTGCGCAAGCGGGAAGCTTGCGCTACCATCACTCCGCTGATGAGTCTTCGCATCGCCAGAATCTGTTTCGTCGCCGTCGTTTCGGCGTTCGGTCTTGCCTCGTCAGGCCATGCGGCGGACGCGCCGGTTACAATTCCGCCAATCAATTTCACTCATCAGACGCTCGAGAACGGACTTCAGGTGTACGCGGCGGAAGATCATTCCAGCCCGACGGTCGCGGTCCATGTCTGGTATCACGTCGGGTCGAAGGACGATCCGAACGGGCGGAGCGGGTTCGCCCATTTGTTCGAGCACATGATGTTTAAGGGGAACGAGCATCTGAGGCCGGAGACGTTCGATAATCTGACGGAGAACATCGGCGGCGAGAATAACGCTTACACGGCGGACGACGTGACGGTTTATCACGAGAGCGTGCCGTCGAATTATCTCGAACCGATTCTGTGGGCGGAAGCGGAACGGATGTCGGCGCTGGCGTTGAACGATGCCAATTTCGCCTCGGAACGGGATGTGGTGAAGGAGGAATACCGGCAGCGAATCCTGGCGAATCCGTACGGCGAGTTTTATCTCGATGTGGCGAAGAGTTCGTTCGCCGTTCATCCGTACAAGCGGCCCGGGATCGGCAACATCGCGGAACTGGATGCTTCGAAACTGCCGGAGGTGCGCGCGTTTCACTCGACCTTTTACCGGCCGGATAATGCGACGCTGATCGTGGTGGGCGATTTCAAACCGGCCGAGCTCGACGGTTGGATAAGGAAATATTTCGGACCGATCAAAAAGCCGGCGGAGAAAATTCCGCGCGTGACCGTGAAGGAACCGCCGCGGAAGCGCGATGAACTCCGTATTTTCTACAGCGCGAAGGCGCCGCTCCCGGCGATCGCGATAAATTATCTGGGGCCTTCAATTCGTGGTCAGGACACGGCGGCGCTTTCCCTGGCCAACGAAATTATTTCGGGAGGCGTTTCTTCGCGGCTCTACCAATCGCTGGTTTACGAACAACAGATCGCGCAACGAGCCACCTTCAATGCCGATCTGCGCGAGGATCTGGGACTTGTTTCTTTCGGCCTCATTCTCGCGAGCGGGAAGTCGGTTGCCGCAGGTGAGAAAGCATTGGACGAACAAATTCAAAAGGTGCTGAAGGACGGCGTCACGGACGCGGAGCTGGAGAAGGCGAAGAACCAGGTGCTGACCTCGAAGCTGCTCGAGCGTGAAACCAACAACGGCAAGGCGAGCGCGCTCGGCGAATTCGCCGTCGTTTACGGCGACGCCAATCGCGTGAACACAAATCTGGCGGAATTGCAGGCGGTCACGGCCCCACAGATCAAAGAGGTGCTGAACAAATACATCGCGGGGAAGAAGAGAGTGGTGGTCGAGTTTCTGCCGGAAGCGATGAAGCCGAACGGGAAGGAGAAGAAATCGTGATAAAAATCCGGCTGATCAAGAATCGAGCAAGGGACTGCTCGATCCACCCAGTAATGTCTGGCGCGGAGCCGGCTAAGGTGGATCGGCCGCTCCGTCGGGCGATCGTATTCTGGCAACTCGTTCCAACCGTGGGAATATTGCTTACGACAACTCTGCATTCGGCGCTGGCGATCGGCGGAATCGATACGCCACCGGCCCCATCGGCCACACACGAAATTAGTTTTCCCGAACCGAAGGAGTCGAAGCTGGATAACGGATTGCGCGTCATCATGGTCGAGCGACCGAGTCTGCCTTTGCTCGCCGCGCATTTGCTCGTGCGGAGCGGCTCCGAAGTCGATCCGGCAAATCTGGCCGGCGCTGCGAGTATGACCGGCGCCTTGTTAACGAAAGGAACCGAGAAGCGGACGGCTCCGGAGATCGCGAACGCGATCGAATCGCTCGGCGGCTCGATCGAGTCGGGCGCGCGCTGGGATTCGTCGGGCGCGACGGTGATCGTGATGTCCGATAAAGCGGATGCGGCCCTGGAAATTTTGTCGGACGTCGTGCTGCACCCGACGTTCAAGCCGGAGGAAATCGAGCGGCTGAAAAATCAGACGCTCGATGGTTTGCGCGTGGCGTTGCAGGAGCCGGGCTCGCTCGCACGGTTTGTAGCCGCGCGCGTGATTTTCGGATCGGGCGAATATGGACACGCCGCCAGCGGCACACCGGAAACGGTGCAGGCGATCCAGCGCGATGACATTGTGAAGCTGTATAAGAATTACTACAGGCCAGGCAACGCCGTCCTGGTTTTGGTGGGAAAGATCACCGCCGAACAGGCCAAAGGCGTACGCGGAGAAATATTTTGGCGCATGGAAGAACGATCAAACGGCGGTCGCGGAAGTGAGCAATGCAGCCGCTCCGACACGAAGGCGAAGAACGTGGTCATCGACATGCCGGAAGCGGGTCAGGCCGCGGTCACCGTGGGGAAACCGGCGATCAAGCGCAATTCACCGGATTACTACGCCGGGTTGGTGACGAACGCCGCGCTCGGCACCGGATTCGTTTCGCGGCTGAACAGCGAGATCCGGATCAAGCGCGGCCTGAGTTATGGCGCGCGGAGCGCGATCGATGCGCGCCGCGGCGTCGGGCCGTTCGTCGCTTCGGCCCAAACGAAGAACGAATCCGCCGCGGAAGTCGCGACGCTGTTGCAATCCGAATTGAAACGGCTGGTGACGGAGCCAGTGCAAGGCGAGGAATTGAAATCGCGCCAGGCAGTGTTGACCGGCGGATACGCGCGGAGTTTGGAAACGAACGCCGGCTACATCGCGCAGGTCGGCGGACTGGCGACGTATGATCTCCCTCTCGACACTCTCGGGAAATTCATTCCGGCGATCAACGCGGTGAAGACGGAGGACGTGACCGCATTCGCAACGAAATATTTCAGGACGCCGCCGCCCAGCCTGATCATCGTCGGCAAAGCCGCCTCGTTTCTCGAGGCGTTAAAGAAAAATTTCGCCGACGTCACTGTGATCGAGCAGAGCGATCTCGATCTCAATCGCCCCGACCTGACGAAAGCGAAATAGGCGGCGCCAAATCTTAGCGAGGAAAGCGGCTTTGGTAGGGACGCCGCGCTGCGGCGTCCGCGCGACTGCGCAGCGGTTTTTGAAGACGCCCGGGAGATGATGATGACACGGCTCGGACAACGCAGCGCGCTGTCCCTACCAACAATCGCAACGCTTACGCGACGACTCGCTTAGATTTCCCGCGCAGCGAAGGCCGCGGCGGTAGTCGTTTCCTCAGCCGCCGCCCGGAGTTCAGCCTGGGCGCGCTGGGCCGCGAGAATTTTCTCGTTAGGCACGCGCCGAAGGTTCCGGGTCAGACCGAGTTTTGAAAACGTCCAGATGATCCACTTGGTCGGATCGAATTCCCACGGTTTCACGCCGTTGCGGTAATCGTGCTGAAACTCGTGGTGATAGTTGTGATATCCCTCGCCAAAAGTGAAGAGCGCCATGATGAAGGAATCGCGGGCGGTGCACTTTTCCGAATAAGGCTGGCGGCCAAAATAATGGCAGGCGCTGTTAATGAAGAAGGTGCAGTGCTGGAGCACGACGATGCGCGCGACGCCAGCGATGAGGAAGGCTCCGAGCGCACCTTCCCAGCCGTTCCAGAGAAATCCGATGATCGGGGTGAGGATGAAACTGATCCCGACCGCGATGTAATGAACATAACGATCCTGCCAGACGACGAGGCGATCTTTCCGCAGGTCCGCGACGTTATCATAAGGTCCTTCGGGATCGAGTTTGAAAAGGAGCCAGCCAACGTGGGCAAAGAAAAATCCTTTTGAAATGCAATAGGGATCATCGTCGTGATCGACGTGCTTGTGATGACGGCGATGTTCGCTCGCCCACATCAGGACGGAATTCTCGAACGCGGCCGCGCCAAAGATCAGCGTGAACAGGCGAACCGGCCAAATCGCCTGGAAGGCAATGTGCGAGAAAAGCCGGTGGTAACCGAGGCTGATGCTGAAGCCGCAGGCGAGAAACAAGGCGAAGAAAAGCGCGACCTGGAACCAATCGAGGCCGAAGTACCAAAGGTAAAGCGGAACAGCGGTGAGAGTGAGAAACAGCGTTCCGCAGAGGAAGGAGCTGGTGACCCAGTTAATACGATCGGAAGGTAAACGAAAAAACATTGGATTGGATTCGGATTGATTTCAGCAGAACGGGACGGAGCGGAGCAGTCGAAGAGGATTTCAGTGAAGGCGGGTTAGAAACGAAAACGCGCCTGAGCGCTACATATAGCCCAGCAGGAGGCGCGCCGCCAGTGATGATTGCTCCCCATCCTCAATTTTTTTTCCCGGGCTCTCCGGCGTCATTTCCGAGTTGGTGACGCTGCGGCGCGAGCAGGAAACCTACAATCAACCCGGTGACGAGGCCACTCAGGTGCGCGGCCATGCTGACTTGCGGGGTCGACAAATCGAATGCGGTTTGGATGACGACGATAATCAAGATGCTGCGGAGGCGTTGAGCGGCGGCGGGCAAATGGCGGTGGCGAAGAAGTAGCCCGGCCCACGCGCCGACCACACCCATCACCGCGCCGGAGGCGCCGACGATTTGATTAGAGGATGTGATCGAATAGATGCGCAACACGACAACACCTGCACTCGATCCGATTCCGGAAATCAGATAACAGGCGGCGAAACGCATCGCGCCAATCAGATTCTCGAGCGGCGGCCCAAGAAGATAGAGAGCGTAGAGATTAACCAGCAAATGGAGCGACCCGTAGTGGAGAAACAACGTGGTGAGGAGCCGCCAATATTCACCGCGGAAGATGACGAACGCGGGTTCGAGAGCGCCAAGCCGGTGCAAGGTCAGTTCGTTCGTCGAACCACCGAGCGCGGATTCCACGAGAAACATCGCCACGTTGAGAGCGATCAGAATAAGGACGACGGGAGTCGCACGAATGGTTTGGCCGAAAAAGGGTGAGTCGCTTTTCGGAAATGCGTTCCAGCCGCTGGATCAGCTTTTCGTTCCAAGGGGCCAGAGATCGCGCGCGAGTTTTCGCCGGCTTTGCCTAACCGCGAGGTGCTCTCCCGGCGAATCACGGCATCGTCGCTCGCGTTCACCAGCTTTTCCAGACGTGCTCGCCCGGCGGAATATTCTCCAGCGGCCAACTCACTTGTCCCAATCCAAAATTCCTGCGCGGCCCGCGGTAACCTCGGGAGGTGCCGGTGAAGAAGATCCGCCAAAGCGGGCGTTCGACCGCAAAATGCGAGGACGGACAAAAGGGAGAAGTTCAACGCCGCGGTGGCTTGCGAAAAATGCCCCAACACTTGCGCGCGAGCGGAGAATTGCGAGACGAGGTCGTCGAGCGCGTGTGTTTCACCCAGGGCGCGGAAGTAAAGCGGGAGCAGCGCGTAATCCGAAAGAAACTTTTCCGGTGAAAGGGAGCGGCACCAGGCGAGCAGGCCGTTCCAATCGCCCTTGAGCCGGAAAACTTGTGCGGTTGCGTGTCTTCCGATTGAGGTCGTATCCGATCGCAGAGCAGAGAAAGCGGCGATGGCGGATTCGATTTCCCCGCGTTGAGCCAATTCCAGCGCCCGAATGAGCTGCGCCTGTTCCCGCACTTCGTTAGTCGGATGAAGAACGCGCGAAAGATTGATGAAGCGTCGCGCGGCCGGGTAACACTGGCGCGCGACAAGATCAGCGACGCGATGCAATCCGATGGCAGGCAGAA
Organism: uncultured Verrucomicrobiae bacterium; assembly: GCA_963737545.1. GTDB lineage: Bacteria > Verrucomicrobiota > Verrucomicrobiia > Chthoniobacterales > UBA10450 > CAVTTH01. The sequence goes on from CAVTTH010000004.1 coordinate 426,853, forward strand.
AAAGAAATGCCAGCCAGACGCAGCCGCCCAGATAACCGGCGACGGAAGGAACGAGGAGCCAGGATATGAGCGTGACGAACAACACCACCATGGATGCAATGCGCCAGCCCCGCTTTCTCTCGGCCCCGCGCAACTGCACAAGGACGACGAGCGGCGAAGCAATCGCAACGAAGAGCAGGAGGTGATTCAGTTCCATTGGTCTCGCACACGGACGGGCCGGAATTTTCGCACGCTCCGCGGTGATTTCGAATGCGATGCTCGTTGGCCGGCGTTGCCGCGTCCAGGAATTCTGCGAATTTGCCGTGATGCGAATTAAGGTAACGAACTATCTCGACGTCATTTCTTCCTGGTGTTTCTGGGCCGAGCCGGCATGGAAGGAACTGAAGAGCCGATATGCCGGCCGGGCGGATTTCGATTGGAAAATCGCGCTGATGGACGCATCCGGTTTTCCGAAAACGCGCGAGCAGGCGGAATGGTTTTACCGGCGCAGCGGAATGATGATGCGCTCTCCCGCCATGCTCAAGCCCGGCTGGTTCGAACCGAATTTGCAGGAATGTCTGGCGCCCAACTTGATTGCGGAAGCAGCACGAGATCTGGGCGTGACGGATGATCGTGTGCGGCTCGCGCTGGCCAATGCAACGCTGCTCGAGGGCCAGCCGACCGGTCAATGGGAGGTGGCCGGAGAAGTCGGGGCCAGAGCGGGAGGTCTCGACCAGGCAAGGCTGACCGAGCGCGCCCATTCGCCCGACATTGAAGCTCGAGTCCGTGCCAGCACGGCGAAGTTTCATGCCCTTCAAGTGACGCAGCGGCCGACTTTTGTCTTCGACAGTGACATCGGCGACCGCGCCGTTTTCTCCGGTTTCGCCTCTCTCCCGCCGCTGGCGGCGACGCTCGATGCCATGCTGGACGACATTTCCGCCTATGAGGCACACGCCGCCCATTTCGGCGCGCCTCCTGCTTCCTGAATATGGAAGACCAAAGTGAGATTCATCTTGCCAGAGAGGAAATGTTGCACTCAACTTCCCTCGACCCGCGCATACCGCGGGTCCTTCTCCCCGGTCCTCGCAGCCGTGGTGACGATGAAGTGCAAAGGAAGTTGCGAGTGAATAATTACGGCGTTGCGGTGCACTTCCCACTTCGCCGGTTTGGAGCTTTGACTTAATCTGCAACCACAAATTCGTGTCAACGGTCGGATTCGCGCTCGCGAAGTCCGGGTCATTCTAGGGTCCACCGGCGAACAAATGGGGGTGATGAAGTTGTCCGAGGCCCTGCGCAAAGCTCAGGAGCTCGGCCTCGATGTGGTCGAGGTTTCGCCCAACGCGCAGCCGCCGGTCTGTAAAATTGTCGATTTCGGAAAATTCCGGTACGACATTTCGAAACAGGAGAAAGAGAAAAAGACCGCCGCGACCAAGCTGAAGGAGATCAAGTTTCGAGTAAATATCGACGACCACGATTACTTCACCAAAATTCGCCATGGCGAAGAGTTCCTCGACAAAGGGAACAAGGTCCGGGTGCAGCTGCAATTCCGCGGCCGGGAAATGGCGCACCAGGAATTCGGCATGGAACTGATGCACAAAGTGAAGGATGACCTGGCGGGAATGTCGCAAGTCGAGATGGAGCCGAAGATTGCCGGGCGCAACATCACGATGACCCTTTCGCCATTGCCGGCAGCCCGGCGCAAACGCCGCTTTGCTCCCGTGGCGGAGGGCGATATGCCATCGGGGAACGGGGCCCGACCGGCCCGCACGTAAACTGGTCCCGCGACCCTAACCTGATTTCTTCGGAGGAGTCGCCTTGGCTGGGGGATGCGCCCTAACCGGCGCTGCTGGAGTCGGCGTAACCAGACTTTGCTTCAGCAGCAGCCGTTTCTTCCTGCTGGCGGCATCTTCGTTGTTCGGATCCAATTCCAGCACCTTGTCGGAATCGGCGATCCCCTTCGCGAAATCGTTTTGCCCTTCGTAAACGTACGCCCGCCCGAGATAAGCTTCGGTGTCCTTCGGATTGTCCTTGATTATCGCCGTATAGTCCGCAATCGACCGGTCGTATTGCTTCAGTTGCATCAGCACGTAGGCGCGACGAATCAGCGGTTCGCGCTCGTTATGCTGTCCCTTGAGCAGGGCGTCATAATCCTCCAGAGCATGTGTCCAATCCTGCTTTCGGAGATAGGCGAAACCGCGATAGCGATGTGCCAGTGCGTTGTTCGGGTCCAGCTTCAGCGCTTCGCTTGTGTCCGCGATGACGAGATCATATTTCTCGAGCGTGAGGTAACTGGAGCTACGCTGCAAGTAGCCGTCGACATCCTTTGGTGAAGCCTCGATCGCCTTGGTGAAGGCGTTGATCGCTTCCTCCTTATTGCCGGAATTGCGATAGGCGAGGCCGAGATAAATGTAGTTTTTTCCGTCCGGGTCTGCTTCCACGAGTTTCTTGTAATTCTCGATCGCCGTCGGCCAATCTTTCTTTTTGGCCGCCTCGAGAGCCTGGTTCCCATAACGAGCCGCCTCCTTTGATTGAGTTTTCGGAATGGCCGAGCTGGCACTGAGAACCAAAGCGATGATGGCAATGTAGAGTTTTGAAGATCTGTTCATAAAATTGGAACCTGTGCAATGCGATCGATAGATTGTCTGCAAGATTACATGCTCGCAAGCAGAATGCTCTAGCTCGCCGCCGGTACGTTCTTGTGCACTTCCGAAGGCGTGGCGGCCGACAACGCCCCAGCCTCGTCGATCCGGGTAATGCGGACAGCGCGCCCACTTTTTTCGTCGATCTCAAGCAGTGCGCCGCGCAGTCGCACTTCCCCGTGCGCCACTGGAAATGATGCCGGCAAATTGGTGACGAACCGGTTCATGATCGGTTCGATCTGGCGCCCGAGAATGGAATGAATCGGGCCGCACATTCCGGCATCGCACAGGAACGCCGTTCCGCCCGGAAAAATCTGCTCATCCGCCGTCTGGACATGAGTGTGCGTGCCGATGACGGCCGAAACTTTCCCGTCGAGAAATCTCCCCATCGCGATTTTTTCGCTGGTTGTTTCGCCGTGGACGTCCACCACAATATTCGTCGTTTCCTCGCGCATGTGCGCGACCGCCTTTTCGATCACAAGGAATGGATTCTCCAGGATCGGGATCATGTACGTTCGCGCCTGGACATTGATCACGCCCACCTTGCCTTTTGCGGTTTCGAGCACAATCGCGCCATTCCCCGGCGCGCCTTCCGGATAATTGAGCGGACGCAACAGCCGCGGCTCAGTGTCGATGAACATTGCAAGGTCCCGTTGGTCCCAGATGTGATCGCCGGTTGTAATGACAGAAACGCCCGCGCGCAGAAGGTCGATCGTGATCTTCGGAGAAATCCCGCGGCCGCCGGCGGCGTTTTCGCCATTAGCGATGACGAAGTCGAATCCGAGCTTCTCCTTCAATTCCGGCAGGCGCGCGATGACAGCGCTGCGGCCCGGTTCGCCAACGATATCGCCGAGAAAAAGTATCGTTAGCATCCCGCGAGCATCGTATTAAAAGGGCAGGATTCCAAACCGCGATGTTTTCTCTTTTTTTGCGGCGAACCTTACACCTCGTCGTGGCGCTGGCCGCCGTCGCCATCCCATTTCGAATTCTTGCCGCGGAGAATCTGAGCCCGCTCGGTACCGCCCCGGATTGGAAATCGCTGGAAAGATATCAGGAAACAATCACGCGGGCGGAATTCACGCGGCTGCTGGAAAACGTCTACTGCACACGCGGCGTGTCCAAGGAATTGATCAATGTCGATGAAACCTCGGCGCGAATTCTGATGACCAAGTCTCCGCCCGTTTACTTCACGCTGCACTTCGCCGCGAGCGAGATGACGCGCCGACCGCTCGAGCCTCGATGGATGACGGCGCAATCGCTTCCCCCGAGAAAACCTTCGGCTCCCCTCTCCGATATTCACATCGCGATCGATCCGGGACACATCGGAGGCCAGTGGGCGAAAATGGAAGAGCGCTGGTTTCAGGTGGATGACAGCCCGCCTGTGCAGGAAGGCGACATGACTTTGCGCGTCACGCAAATCCTCGCCGCTCGCTTGCAAGAACTCGGAGCCAGAGTCACGCTCGTACGCGATAAATTGGAACCGGTCACACCGAATCGTCCCGCCGATTTCGTTGAGCTGGCAAAAAAACTTCTGTTGCAAGGCGGGTTCGCCCACCCGCGCGAGGATTTTGAAGGACCGGCCGATCCGGAAAAGGAGCACACCGTCCGCTGGCAAAGCGAAATTCTTTTCTATCGCAACAGCGAAATACGTCACCGGGCGGACATCGTGAACAACCGAATCCGACCCGATCTGGTCCTTTGCCTCCACTTTAACGCCGAAGCCTGGGGTGATCCCAAAAAGCCGGAGCTGGTCGACAAGAATCACCTGCACGCGCTGGTCAACGGTTCCTACCTGCAGCCGGAACTCGAATTTGATGACGAGCGGTTTGAGATGATCCGCCGCTTGCTCAGTCACACCGATGACGAGGAAACCGGTCTCGCCGAAAAATTGACCGAAAAGCTAGCGGTAAGAACCGGGCTGCCCGCCTACCAATACATCACCGACAACGTCACCAAGATCGGAACGAGTGGTTACGTTTACGCGCGCAATCTCATGGCGACGCGGCTTTACGCATGCCCCGTCGTTTATCTGGAACCGTATGTGATGAACAGTCGCGAAGTTTTCGCGCGCGTGCAGGCGGGGGATTATGAAGGTACGCGAAAGATCGAAGGCAAGGAGAGAGCAAGCATCTTTCGCGAATACACCGATGCGGTGACGGAAGGGTTGCTCGATTACTACAAAGCGCGGCCATAGTTTGTAGCGGCGGTCTCCGACCGTCGCTTTCAATATTCGGCGCTCGGAGAGCGCTGCTACAATGCGGCGACCGCTTCGCGAATGTCATCCATCGTTACATCGGTCGCGAGCCGGGCTGAGCCAATTGCCGGCGTCACCACAAAACGCACTCGACCACCTTCGAATTTCTTATCGAACGGCAGCGCTTTTATGATTTCCTCTCGCGGAAAATCGGGCGGCAGCTTCGCCGGCAAATCGAACGCGCGTAAGAGCTCGACGATCGCATCCCGCTGCTCTTGCGGCAGACCAGCTCGCTTCATCGAGATCTCGCAGGCAGCGACAATTCCGAGACTGACTGCCTCGCCGTGCAAGAGGCCATCATAACCACCGGCATATTCAATGGCATGCCCCACCGTGTGCCCGAAATTCAGCAAAGCGCGTTCGCCGGTCGTATCCTTCTCATCCAGGGCCACAAATTCCGCCTTGATTTCGATGTTACGCTTAACGAGTGACGTCAGATCATTTCCGCGTCTGAAATTTTTCACGGTCTCGAATAGCGACGGGTCACGAATGATTGCGTGCTTGATGATCTCCGCGAAACCCTGATTGAACTCACGCGCGGGAAGCGTTTTAAGTGTTTTAACATCGGCGACGACCAACATCGGCTGATGCACGGAGCCGATCAGGTTTTTTCCCGCCGACGTGTTCACGCCGGTTTTTCCCCCGATGCAGCTATCGACCTGGGCCAGAAGCGTCGTCGGCACGTTGACCCACGGAATGCCGCGCTGAAAGATCGCGGCCACAAAGCCCGCGAGATCGCCAATCACACCGCCGCCCAAAGCGATCACAAACGACGATCGATCCAGCCCTGCTGCGATCATCTGATCGCAAATCACACCTGCCTGCTCGATAGATTTGAAGCGTTCGCCAGGCGAAACGGTGATCAAAACCGGCATAAAACCGGCCGCCGCGAGGCTTTCCTTCACGCGATCAGAAAAGATTCGGGCGATATTGTGATCGGTAATGAGCGCACAACGCGGACGACTGATGTTGTCCCTAATTAAGTTGCCGACTGCCTTCAGTATTCCGGATCCGACGAAAGCGTCGTAAGCGTACCGGCCCGCGTGGATCGCGATCCGCGTCACGGGGAGGGAGTAGGCGTCGCCGTAGGATCCCACCGTTGGGCCACAGCGGGATCTTTGAAGACATTCCACGGCAGATTTTCGACATGCAGATCGGCAAACGCGGCGTTGATCTTTGTGCGGCGGCTGTGCGTACCACCCCTGGCCGTGCCGCCCGGTGTGGATGCATCCCTCAGGACGGTCACGGCGACGGCTGGGCTTCCCTGAAACTTTACTGTATCAGATGAATCCTGCGCCGGCGCGAAGAGGATCAAAACGGAGGCGCTGGCAATTTTTTCCGTCAGTAGTCCGACAGGTACTCGGATGGCCATTTATTCCGTAGCTTACAGGCGCGTTATCCGTTTCAGACGCGGCGCGATTGTCGAACGGCGATTGGAAAATTTTCCACGATGCCAGGTACTTGGGATGAAGTTGCTTCATCCAAGGCGTACCGGCAGCAAACAGCGCCCCGTCGTTGTCATTTAGATAAAGCTGTGTTGCGATCCCCACTTGCCGGAGATTATTCATGTCCTGCGTCGCATGGGCGCGTTCCTGAATGCCGTTAAAAACTGGCAATGCTATTCCGATGAGAACAGCGATGATCGCGATGACGACAAGCAGTTCAATGAGAGTAAACGCTCGACGAAAATCCTTGAGCACCGGAATTTGCATCGGACGAAGAACGTAGGTGTCATCCCGAGCGAAGTCGAGGGATCCCCCGATGAAAACTGCATGGCAACGCGACGGGATTCCTCGACTCCGCTGCGCTCCGCTCGGAATGACCGCGAGTCCCTTTTCGAAGTTCGCTTGACAACGCATTAGAAAAGTTCGTCTAAATAGGTATGGCCGATCCTGTTGAACCGACGCCTCCCACGCCTCCTCCGGTCCCGGAACCGGACGCGTCGACAAAATCCGCTTCAACCGGCCTCCCGTCTAACGTGGCGGCGGCGCTTGCTTGTTTTCCGCTGATCGGCGGAATCATTTTTTACATCCTTGAGAAAAGCGATCGCTTCGTCCGCTTCTACGCGATGCAGTCAATCATTTTTGGCGGCGTCTGGATTCTGTTCAATATCGTTTCCGCCATCATGCACGCCATCTTTTGGTCCGTCCCCGGAATAGGCGGTTTTCTCTCCGGCCTCTGGGGGTTGGCGGCGTTGTTTGTGCATCTCGCTTTCCTTGTCATTCTCATTATCACGATCGTGAAGGCGTTCTCGAACGTCCGCTGGGATATCCCCTACATCGGCCCGATTGCGCGCAAGCAGATCGGCGAAGCCGCGTAGCGGTAGTCTTACAGGGGAAGCTGCCGGCTTCCCATTGTCTGATTTGCGATGGCCGGGAAGCTGACAGCTTCCCCTACAGGTTTGTCTGCCCGAGCAGCTTCACCACGACCTCGGTCAGGATCAGTTCGTGATCGAGTTGCGAAGTGACGATCTGTACGTTCGCCTGCAGACACGCCTCCAGTCCCGCAATCAACTGCGCGATCTCGAACCGGTGTGCGTTTTGTGCGGCGACGCCGAGCGCGAAGCCGTTGATCGTCCCATCTTTTTTGCGCGGCAAATGCTCCTTCGCGGCCTCTGGCAGGCGATTGAGTGCGGCGATAAACGAAAACGGCGCCGCCGGGCGCGCGAGCCGATGGCGCTGCATCAGATCTTTTGCGAGCAGAAGATTGCGGATTGTCGGCACGATCGCCACCAGCAAAATGCCAACGGCCGATTCACCTTGATCAAGCAATCCCCTAACGAGCCTGAGCGCGCGATCGAGATCGGCGGCGGCAAGCGCATTCCCCAATTCGAAAATTACTCCGGCGCGCGAGAGCGGCACGAGCGTGCGAACCTGTTCGACGGTCACTCGACGATCCGCACCGAGATAAAGATCGATTTTATCGAGCTCGTTCGTGATTTGCCGCGTATCGCCGCCGGTCAGTAAAACAAAGAGTGCCAGCGCTTCCTCATCGAACTGCAAGCGTCGCTGGCGGGCGGATCTCTGCACGAGATCGCTCGCGGCTTCTTCCCATCCGGTCCGGCTCGCGTCGAGTTTATCGATCACCTGCGTTTCCGCGCGCTGGTTGAGCGTCTTGTAAAACGAGCGGCGCTTGTCCACGTCCACAGCGCTGAACAGAAATTTCACTTCCTGACCAAGGTCGGCGCCGAGCACAGCGGCGAGTTCTTCGAGCGCCTCCTGCACGCTGGCAGAACGACCGAGGGGACTATCCGCCAGAAAGTTGGCATTCTTTAGCCAGACCAGTTTTCCCATTCCGAAGAACGGCATGGTTTGCAACGCCTCAATAGTTGAACGAATGCGCGCCGCGGCCTGGTCCGCGTTATCGGCCGCGCCATCGATGATCTCCAAACCGAAATCCCCCGCGTCAGCTGGCGTTAATTTCGTCGCGAGCTCCGCCGCCACGCGTTTCACTTCGCTTTCATCCGAGCCAACCACGGCATGGATACTCGACGGAGGCGCGGCAGTTTTTCCTTTCACCTTCGGCATCTCGAAACTGTAACCGGACTCGGTCACCGCGGCTGTGAAAAAATTTGAGAAGGAGGAGCGGCGCGCTGCGCTGTCAACATAACGCGTCGACCCTACTAACGCCGCACATCGGCATCGCTACAGGCCCCCAGCCTATTGCAAGGTTGAAGCCACATCCTTCGATGCGTAGTCGAGGAATTTTTCTTCGAGCACCGATGAGTTTGGAAATGTTCCGGCGTAAATGCGAGGAAGCGCGGTCTCGAACGGTTGATGTCGACCGAGCGCATCGAGCAACGCGAGGAAGCTTCGTTTGTCAGTAGAAGCGAGAAAGCGCACCAGCCGTTCCGATTCGTCGTAAAAGGTGACGACGCGATCGGAAGGCGGATGAGTAATAGCAACCAGCGCCACGAGTGGAATCACGTCTTCCTCCGCGACCGCCTGGGAGTGCGGCTTGGCGATGTAACCGCGTGCGCGTTGATAACTGGCCTGGGCACCCTTGGAAATGTATTGCGCCAATCCTTCATCCAGCCAGCACGGAATACCGTCCGGATAGAACCGGTGCATGACGAGATGAACGATTTCGTGCCCGAGGGTGTTATCGGAAAATCTGAACTTCGGATTGCGCTGAATGAAAAGACTGCCGGCGGAATGAATTCCACCGGTCCACTTTTCCAGATGGCCAAAGAGCTGAAATTGCTGCCAATCCTCCGGCTGCTCAAAAATGTAAACGTGCGATTTCGTATCGCCCGCGAGTTCGTCGCGTTCCAGCTCCTTGGTCACGACGCGATAATAAAATTCTGCTTCCACTGAAACCGGTGTGGCCACGTAGCTGTGAACGAAGTGATAAATGAAATGCTCGGTCTCGCCGTGCTTCCATTGTTCCGGATGAATGGCCAGCGCTTTTTCTCCGAGTGGGTTCGGATCGCGCTGGCTCAGCTGCGAAAATTCGACTTCGGGAAGGCTGTTGAGCGCCGACTGCGCGCTGATGCTTGCCGGGGCCAGGAAAGTTAACAGGAGAAGTAAACGAAACACACCGTCACTAACAGCTACAATCATGCGAGCGGGTCGCTTCCAGGGTAGAGCTCAGGCGCTTATGGCCGCGGCGGATACACCGGCTTCCCCTCGTAAACTCGTTCGCCCTCAATCAATCGGCTCGGGCGTTTCCGCGGCGTGCTTTCGGGATTTTCCCCCGCCTTGTGGCTGTTACTTACTTTCTCGCGCGACGAGACAATCTTCGCGGCCCCATCAGAACCAACCATCACAATCTGGGTTTCTTCGGCCGTGCCCGTAACGCGGCGGTTCGTGTCGGAACTGGCAACGTCGAACGCAATTGAAAAGGCCAGCTGGTATTTTGATGTTCCCAGAGGCGTCACTTTCACCGGACCGGCCAGCATCCATTTGGCCGTGGCCCAGCGGGTGAAATATTGCTGGAAATCATGTCGCACGACGTCCCGACTAACGAGTCCCTTATCAAGGTAGTCGACGTGGTCGGCGTAGAACGAAACAAGCGCATCCAGATCGCGTGACGAGACGGCGTTGATCTCGGTCTCGGCAAAAGCAGATCCTTCCTCTTGTGTGAAAGCGCGGCCCGTTGTCGCACTATTTGCGGCAGAGGCTGCCGGGGAACCGGCCGGAGCCGTCTGGTTCGGCACTGTCGCAGGGGGTGGAGCTGAAGTTGTGGTGCGCAGGTGCAGTTCCTGCGTCTGACCATTCGTAATCAAATAATCTTTATCGTCGTTTGTATAGTAAACGCGGGATTCGTCGGGCGAAGCGCAGAGATAAGCGGGCCGATCAGCGTTTCCGAGCGACTTCAGCCCTTGAAGAAGTTCCTTGTACCGATTCAGCTCGTTCACGGCTGTCTCCCCCATACTCGACGCGGCTTGTTCGCCAGCCTTTGGTGGTCGCGGCAGCTGCAAAAGAAGGCCCCAGCCCGAACCGCCCATGCGAAATAGCTGGACATAGATCGCATCGCGAGTGAGCGCGACGTCCGACACACCCATTTCAGATGGTGTCCCGTTGGTCGTTTCCAAATACGCCAGCGGAACAAAACGGCTGGCTGTTAGCCAATATCTTCCCTCTTCGCTTTCAATTTCTCCCGACCACAAATCGCCCCCTTCTGAATAGAACAATTCGCCGTCAGCGTTGAACACCGGAGACGTAATTCGATCGTGGCGTCGCACGAAAATCGGTACGAGCTCATGGCCGCCTTTGAGCATAAGCAAGGGGCCACCCTGTCCGCTAGCCGTCACAAAAATGGCGCGACTCTTGGGATCATAGGCAACGCGCCAGAATCTCCCGCCCTTGGGCGCTTCGCAAATCTTCGTTAGGCGGCCGGTTTGCGGATCGAATGTCCAAAGGCTCTTCTCGGTCACACAAGAAATTTCGTTACCGTCGGAACGAGCAATTCCGCAGAGGGAGTGCTCAGGCGGCAGTTGATTAAGCGGAACCGTTCGAACTGTTTGATCACTCAGATTGATTTCGCGCAGCGTTCGTTGATTCTCGACGTTACCGATAGCGTAGATTCGTTGTCCATCGTCTGAGAACACGGCGTCCCCGGCGAAAGAATGCGCGGCAATTAGGATGCCGAGCAGGATTGCGAGCGTGCGCTTTGATGACGCACAAACGTCGCAACATCTTGATGGCTCATCCATGTGGCGGATCTCCCGATGATGGACGTCAAACACGAGATCTTCTGCGACTGGCAGCGCGCGTGTATTTCACCGGCTTCCGTTTTGGCTCAATCCTGGTCAAACCGGTCCCACTTTTCACTTCCATGATTTGATCACGGAGCAATGCGGCGCGCTCGAATTCCAGATTGGCCGATGCGCGTTGCATGTCGTCTTCGAGCTCACGCAGAAGTTCGGTGAGATTGAAATCACCGCCCGCTTCCTGGATGACCGACGCCGCAATCTCGCGACCGCGCAAAATTGTATGCAAGCTTTCCTGCACTGCCCGACGCACAGTCTGCGGCGTGATGCCATGTTTCTCGTTGTATTCCATCTGCTTCGTGCGCCGATATTCTGAGATCGAAATCAGTGCCTGCATGCTTTGCGTCACACTATCAGCGAACAAGACGACCTCGCCGTTGACGTGCCGCGCGGCGCGGCCAGCGGTTTGAATCAGTGAAGTCTGGCTGCGAAGAAAGCCTTCCTTATCGGCGTCGAGGATGCAGACGAGCGAAACTTCAGGAAGATCCAATCCTTCGCGGAGCAGATTGATCCCGACGAGAACATCGAAATCACCGGCGCGCAGGCCACGCAGAATTTCCACGCGTTCGATCGTATCGATGTCGCTGTGCAGATAACGCACCTTTAATCCGACATCGCGCAGGTAATCGGAAAGATCCTCGGCCGTTCGCTTGGTCAGCGTGGTGACGAGAACGCGTTCCTGTTTCTCCACCCGCTCGCGACAAAGCTCGATCGTGTCGTCGATCTGATGCTGGAGCTCTTTCAGTGTGATCTTTGGATCGAGTAATCCCGTCGGACGAATGATCTGTTCGACGACGAGAGGCGCGCCCGCAGTGTGCACGTCGAATTGCTCCGGCGGTTGATCGGTACGGGAAAGCTGTAGCGGCGCTCTTTGAGCGCCGTTGTCTTGAATACCTCCCAGAAAGCGACGGTCAGAGACCGCCGCTACAGCCTCGCCAGCCACCAGCGCAGGCACTAACTCTTCTTCGCCGATGCGCGCGCGCTTGTGCGGAAAGTAGCCAGCGTTGCCGACGATGCTGTTCTTGATCTCGAACTCCGCCGGCGTCGCACTGACATAGACGATCTGATTGGTCATCCCCATGAACTCCGGAAAATTAAGGGGGCGATTATCGAGCGCGCTCGGAAGTCGAAATCCGTACTCGACCAGTACGGTCTTGCGCGACTTATCGCCTTCATACATGCCGCCGATTTGAGGAACGGTGGCGTGCGATTCATCGATCACGAGAAGGAAATCGTTGGGGAAAAAATCGAGCAATGTAAATGGCTTCGACCCCGGTGGTCGCCCGGAAAGGTGGCGCGAATAGTTTTCGATCCCGCTGCAGAAACCCATCTCCTGCAACATCTCGAGATCGTATTCCGTGCGCATCTTCAGGCGCTGCGCTTCGAGCAACCGGCCTTGTCCTTCGAGAACCGTGATTCGTTGATCGAGTTCCGCCCGGATCGAGGTTAGCGCGCGATTCAATTTGTCCGCCGGAGTGACGAATTGTTTCGCGGGATAAAATGTGATCATCCCTAACGACTCATGAGCGTGGCCGGTCAACGGATCGAAGCGCGTAATGGCATCGATTTCATCGCCGAAAAACTCGAGGCGGATCGCCTCTTCGTCAGCCGTTGCCGGATAAACCTCGACCACATCCCCGCGGACGCGGAACTTGCCGCGCGAGAAACTCACGTCGTTCCGCTCGTATAGCATGTCGACCAGCCGGCCCAAAACGGCTTCGCGGGAAATCTGCTGACCGCGTTTCACCGTCAGCAGCATGCGCAGGTAGTCTTCCGGCGAAGTCACGCCGTAAATACACGAAACACTCGCGACGACGATCGTATCCCGGCGCGAAAGCAGCGCGCTGGTGGCGGCGAGCCTCAGCCGCTCGATCTCTTCATTGATCGACGAATCCTTTTCGATGTAGGTATCCGACCGCGGAATGTATGCTTCCGGCTGGTAGTAATCGAAATAGCTGACGAAATATTCGACCGCATTGCGCGGAAAGAATTGTTTGAACTCGGAGTAAAGCTGAGCCGCAAGCGTCTTGTTATGCGAAATGATCAGCGCCGGTCGATCGAGCTCGCGGATGACATTTGCGATCGTGAAAGTTTTGCCCGAGCCGGTGACGCCGAGAAGAGTTTGATGCCGATTCCCTGCTTCAACGGACTTGATCAACTTCGCGATGGCCTGTCCCTGGTCGCCGCGCGGCGTATAGTTCGATTCGAGCTGAAACGGCATCGGGCAATATGGCGCAAGGCCGATTGAGGCACAATGCGTCGAACCGCGGCGAGCGGTTAATCTCGCCCGAGCACTGCGTGAATCTTCACCAGCTGTTGCTTGCCTTTGACCGAAACTTCGCCCAGCACCCTGGTTCGAAACGATTTCGTGCTCTCGGCCAGTGTCTCATCGCTCACAATAATGTCGGTGTCGTAGTCGGGATTGCGAGTTAGCGCCTCCAAACGCGATGCGATATTCACGCCGTCGCCGATCACGGTGTAGTTATAACGCTCGGGCGAGCCGATGTTGCCCGCGACGACGATCGCGGTGTGAATGCCAATACCGAGGCGCAAGGCACGGCCGTCGCCGCCGAAGAGCCGCTGATCTAATTTGCTGAGCGCCGCATGCATCTCGAGCGCTGTCTCAATTGCTTGCGAAGCCTGGTCGGGCATCTCCAACGGCGCGCCAAACAACGCCATCACGGAGTCGCCGATGTACTTGTCCACGACCCCGCCGTGTGCATCGACGATTTGACTCATGGAAGTGAAATAGGCGTTGAGCACTTCCAGCAATTGAGCCGGCGTCAGTCGCTCGCTCAGCGGAGTGAAATCACGCAGATCGGAGAACAGGATGGTGACTTTTTTTTCCTCGCCACCGAGCGTGAGTTGCCGGCGCGTTAGCTCGGCGGCAATGGCGGGTGAGGTTACTTTCCCAAGCAGATCGCGAACCTTATCGCGCTCGGCGAGTCCAGCGGTCATGGTTTGGAAAGAGCGAGCGAGCTGGCCGAGTTCGTCATGCCGACGGAGTTCTCTGCCCTCCTGCGAAGTGTAGTCGCCGCTCTCGACACGTTGCGCGTTTTCTGCCAGCCGCAAAACAGGTCGACTCAAGGAGCCGGCGATTCCGCCGACCGCCAGGACGGAGAGCAGGAGCCCGGCCAAACCGATAATTACCAAGAGCGCTTCCAAGGCACGAAACGGCGCGAGCTCTTCTTGAAGGTTCCTTTGCAAAGCCACCGCCGCCATTCCGTTGCGGACATCGAGCGTCTCCAAAAGCGTTATGAACGGCACCTTTCCGATCGCGACGCGCGTCGGTCGGTTCGCCGGCCCTTTCACATTCTCGAGCGCGACCAGCAGCTGCTTCCGTCTTGGTACATCGAATGTCGAAGCTAAAATCCTCCAAGGCGGTGACCCGGTATTTTGATCGATGAATGAAACTGCCTGGCTCGTTAGGCGACCAAGCTCGACGGCAAACGCATCGTCGACTCGGAACCCGAGGCAGATCCAGGCGATTGGCTCCGGCGCGAGCAGAGGGACGACAACCACGGCATAGAGTTTTCCATCGCGCATGGTGAGCCCGCGAGACTCCAGCGTCTCGTCTCTTTCGGCGGAGGCAATCAAGTCCGGCAAATCGAAGGCGACTCCGTCGCGCCGTGGCTCCTCGCTATCGTAGAGCGTGCGTTTCTGGAGCGAGACCAGCACCATAAAGCTCGCCTTGATCCGATCGCGCCAGTTTTGCATCGCGAGACGAATCGTGGCGGGATCGTCGGCGCTGCTGCCGAAGGCCTGCTTGAATCCATAGTCGTAGGCGAGCAAGCGCGCCTGCCCGTTCAATTCATCGAGCCGTCTCTCGGTCAATGTGGCAAAGATGCGCGAACCGCTGCGAAGAGTGCGTTCGATTTGCCGTAGCGCATGACGCCGGTTTGTCTGCAGCACGATTAGAAAACTCGCCGCCAGAAGGAGAGCGATGAGAGAGAGGAAAAAGAAAGCAAGACGCGCGCGAAACGTGCGGAAGGGCAATCGCAGCAGTGATTTCACATTCGCAAGGATTAAACGTCAACGATAACCGGCGTTGGAATCCGCCGGGCTGCGGCGTAGTCGGAAATCCGGTTTCAGATCCAATTGGAAGCTGACACTTGCATCCGCAGTCGCGCGCTGCCGCGGTCGAGACGACGGATCCCGTAATCGCGGTTGCCAGACTTCCACGTCATAAGTTCCGGTCGGCAAATCGCGGAGCTTCGCCTCGCCATTGGCACCAGTGATACTGAACCAGGGTGTCGGCACGACCAGGATATATCCAATCATCCAGTCGTGAATGTTGCATCCGAGAGTCACGAGTCCTGGCTTGTCGAACACGATTGGGTTGGGCGGCGTTCCGGAGTAAAGCGGCAGCTCGAACTTCTTTGCCGGCGAGAACGAGTAGAGATGATGCTTGACCGTATCCTGATTGGGAAACTGAACCGGACTACCGACCTGAACTGCGCTGACATAAGGAACGAATTGCTTGTCACGCTGCGCAACTACGGCCTGCGCCTTCGCAATCGGCGCCTTTCCTGAAACAGGCATAGCGTAAACCACGGCGTCCTTCACCGGTGCGCCACCGTTGTCTTTGACGGTAACCAAGATATTTCCTGCACCCGCCGATGCCGTGGCATAAAAGAGAAGCATCGCATGCAGGCAGCTCCGCCGATGCCGCTCAAAAGCTCGCATGGATGGAGAGGCGCAGAATATTATCGACATACGAAATCTGATCGCGCGAAGTTTTCTGCCACTCATAACGAAGGTTGATCGAGACCGAGCGCGTCAGAGCCTGGCTGATCCCGAAGGCAAGCAGGTTCGTCGTCGCATCCAAATTATACGCTTGATAGATGGGACCGAATGTGGAGACCGGTCGTTGCACATTCGCCAGGAGAAAGAGATCCGGGCGCGGAGGAATCGCGTAAGAGACAACCTCGCCATCTCGAAACTCGTAAGCGGCGGTCAACTGCGTTGCCTCGGTAAGGTCAAAATAGGCGGTCAGTGCGAAAACGTTCGAACGCCGATCGAAGACGCGGACGCGGCCGTTGATATCTTCGAAAAAATAGCCGGCATCGACCGCGAACCGCTCCGTCATGCGTTTCCCCACTGTGATTCCAGTGCGACAACGCCAGCCGTCCTGGAGGTTTTGCTTGAAATTCGCGTAGCCGCCACTCGCTTCCATGCGAATGAATGGCGCCATCGCGCCAAGCCCAAAGCGATAGCGCAACGATGCGGAGGAAGCGAGGAGGACGCGGTTAAAATCCTGGTACTCCGCATACGCTCGGGCGTCGATGTCCGCCGTCATTGTCAGCAGCAGATGATCGGTCAGTTCGCCGAAGCGCCCGAAACGCGCCTGGGCTGCAAAAGCAAAGTCTCCCTTTTGATCCGCCTCCCGGTCCGAGTTTGACAGGTTGTCGTCGTAGGAAACCTCACCGCGCAAGTCCCGAATCCAGTCGGCCCGCGACTGATCAACACCGGTTACCAGCAAGGCGAACGCGGCGGATAAGTTCCAAAGTGAAAAGCAGAGGCGTTTCACAACAGCATTTCTACATGTTCGTTGGGCGTCGCGCTATCTGAATCCAGATATGATCGTTTGCGGTGGCTCTCGGGTTCGGTTTTTGACTCGCCAATAACGAGCAACGATAACAATTTACTCGGAGCATCTTACGCCGCTCTCATATGTCGCCTGATCGCAAACTCGATCTTAAAGCAGAAATCGGCCATGTCCTGCTGATCGATATCGTCGGTTACTCGAAATTGCTCATCAACGAGCAGAGCGAGCTTCTGCAAGACCTGAAGGAGATCGTGCGCAATACGGACCAATTCCGGATCGCCGAGGCGGCTGGGACATTGATTCGCCTTCCGACGGGCGACGGCATGGCGCTGGTGTTTCGAGACAACCCGGAAGCGCCGGCGCAGTGCGCTCTCGAGATCTCGCAGGCGAGCAAAATTTATCCCCAACTCCGGCTGCGAATGGGAATTCACAGCGGGCCGGTGAGTGAAGTCGCAGATGTGAACGAGCGCGCCAATATCGCGGGCGCCGGCATCAACATCGCGCAACGGGTGATGGATTGCGGCGACGCGGGTCACATTCTTCTCTCGAAACGCGTGGCCGAAGACCTGGCGAGTTATCGCCATTGGGAACCGCATTTGCACGATCTCGGTGAATTCGAGGTCAAGCACGGAAAGAAGATCGAGATCGTCAATCTTTATACTGACGAGTTGGGTAATTCCGCGCCGCCGGAAAAGTTAATCCGCGGAATGGAGGAAGCCGCGACTGCTGGCGCGAGCGTTATGTCCGCAAAGCGCCGGCGGAATTTCACCTGGCTCTCCGCCGCGGTGCTCGTCGCTCTCGCAGTGGTCGTCGGATTTTTCCTTCTTTCTCGCCGTGCCGCGGAAAAGACCAACAATTCTGTTTCGAGAACCACGCCGAATGTGGCGGCGCCGATCCCCGAAAAGAGAATTGCAGTTCTCCCTTTCAAACCACTGGTGCCCGAGAACGCCGATCAGGTGCTCGAGCTCGGCATGGCGGACACGTTGATCACCAAGCTCAGCAATAGCAGGGAGATCATCGTCTCTTCACTAACGTCGGTGCGCAAATACAGCAGCCTCGAGCAAGATTCACTGGGCGCAGGCCGCGAGCTCAAGGTTGATTCCATTTTGGAAGGCAACGTCCAGAGGGTCGGCGATCACATCAGAGTCACAGCGCGGTTAATCAGCGTGAAGGACGGGGCCTCACTTTGGGCGGCCACATTCGACGAGAAATTTACGGACGTCTTCACGATCCAGGACACGATCTCACAAAAGGTGGCAGACGCTCTTGCGCTGCGGTTGAGCGCCGACGAAAAGAAGCAATTCACAAAACGCTACACGGATAACCTGGCGGCTTATCAGCTTTACCTAACCGGGCGTTATCACTGGAACCTGCTCACCCCGCCCGAGATCACGAAAAGCATCGGTTATTTCGAGCAGGCGATCGCGCTGGATAAAACTTACGCGCTGGCCTACTTCGGGTTGGCGGACGCCTACCGCGCTCTGACGATCAACGGCGATCTTCGCTCCGGGGACCTCGTGCCAAAGGCGATTGCGGCTGCGCGCAAGGCCATCGAGATCGACCCGACGCTGGCGGAGCCGCACGTCACCCTGGCTGTCATCCACATATGGTTTGATTGGGATTGGGCTGCTGCGGAGATCGAGGCGCAGCGCGCCCTCACCCTCAATCCTAATCTCGCCTTTGCGCATATCGCCCAAGCGCAACTCCTCACCGCCCTCGGCCGCCATCCCGAGGCGATCGCCGAGGCGACGCGGGCACGCCAACTCGATCCGGTTTCGCCGATCATCAACACGCTCGCAGGACTGAGTTTTTTTTACGCCAAACGTTATGATGAGGCGGCGGCGAGCGTGCAAAATGCGCTCGACCTCAATCCCAGGTTTTGGGTGGCCTGCTTCTTTCGCGGGAACGTCGAATTGGCGAGGCGTGACTACGTCGAAGCCAGCGCCGCTTTCGGCAAAGCGCGCGATTTCTCAGGAAATGGTTCGCAACCGATCGCGATGCTCGCCTATACCGCGGCGCGGGCGGGTCATCCGGACAAGGCACGCGCGCTCCTGGCGGAACTGCGGGCTACTTCCCCCGCACGGTACCTGCCGCCCTACAGTGTCGCGGTGATTTACCTCGGCCTGGACGAGCGCGACAACTGTTTCACCTGGTTGGAAAGGGCTTATGACGAGCGCGACGTGCGACTTTTTCTTCTGGGCGTCGACCCGATCTGGGACCCTGTTCGCTCCGATCCACGCTTCGTCTCGATTTTGCAGAAGCTCGGTCTTCAGTAATCAGGCGGGCTTCACAAGAAATCGCCATCATTCCTCGCTAGGGTCTGGTTAAAGGCCGACTCAGCTCCGGTTTACCATTAGTCTCATAGGTAAATCCCTGATAGTCTTGCCCCCAATGTCCGCCGAAGACCAATCCGAGCTGCAAATGGAGATTGGCCATGTCCTGTCCATCGATGTGGTCGGCTATTCAAAATTACTCATCCACGAACAAACTGAGTTATTGCGGTGCCTGAGCGAAATCGTGCGTGGCACGACTTCATTTCGCACCGCGGACGCGCAGGAGAAGCTCATTCGAATACCCACCGGCGACGGGATGACGCTGGTGTTTTTCGGCGATCCGAAAGCGCCCATCGAATGTGCAACTGAAATTGCGACGGCGTTAAAGGATCACCCGGAAATTCCATTGCGCATGGGAATTCACAGCGGGCCGATTAAGCGCGTCCAGGACGTGAACGAGCGAGCCAACGTCGCCGGTGCCGGGATCGATCTCGCCCAACGAGTGATGGATAGCGGCGATGCGGGTCACATTCTCTTGTCCAAGCGGGTGGCCGAGGATCTCGCGGCCTATTCGCGGTGGAACCCGCACCTGCATGAGCTCGGGGAGTGCGAGGTCAAGCACGGCCGGAAAATTGGGCTGGTCAATTTCTACACGGACGAGATTGGCAATTCGCAAAGACCGGGAAGATTCCGCACCAGAAAAGCGAGTGGCACCAAACTCGCGATCATCGCGATTCTCGCATTTTGCCTGGTTGCGGCGGTAGTCGCGGGATTTTTTCTCATGCCGCGATGGCGGCAATCGGGCCGCACGTCGACTACGACACCAGACAGCAAGTCGATCGCCGTTCTTCCGTTCGAGAACTTGAGCGACGACAAGCAGAACGCCTTCTTCGCTGATGGAATTCAGGATGATCTTCTGACCAGTTTGAGCAAAATCAGCGGGCTGAAGGTGATCAGCCGGACCTCGGTTTTGCAATATCGCGGAGATAAGGAGAAGCAGAACCTGCGTGAAATCGGTTTGGCCCTCGATGTCGCCAACGTTCTCGAAGGCAGTGTGCGCCGGGAAGGCAATCGCGTGGCGGTCAACGTCCAGCTGATCGACGCGATCAATGACCGCCATTTGTGGGCAAATCGTTACGACCGTAACTCTGGAAGATTCGCTCGGGCTACAGGGTGAACTGGCCACCGAGATTGCCGGTGAATTGCGCGCAAAACTAAGCCCGGAAGAAAAGGCGCGGGTCGAGAGCAAGCCCACCACAAACGCTGAGGCTTACGTGCTCTATCTCAAGGCGCGCGGCTTTGAAAACACGCCGAACAGATCGCTCCAGGACTATAAGGTTGCAGAGAAGCTCTATCTCGAAGCCATCGACCACGATCCTTCCTTTGCGCTCGCGCACGCGCGACTTTCGGCAACGCTGGCGAGGATTTATCATTGGTTTGAACCAACTGAAGCCCGGAAAGAACGCGCCAAAGCCGCTGCGGAAGAAGCACTGCGACTCCAACCGGCTCTGGGTGAAGCCCACCTCGCGCTCGGCCTCTATTATTATTGGACGGAGGGCGATTACGAACAGGCTCTCCGCGAATTTGATCTCGCATCAGAGGCTTTGCCTAACAACAGTGATATCGGTTATTTCGTCGCCGCGATGCGCCGCCGGCAGGGCCAGTGGGACGAAAATCTCGAGCTGCTCCACAAAAGTCAAAAGCTGGATCCCGCAAACACGAACGTGGTGGAAGAGATCGTCTATACCAATTGCTTCCGCCGCGATTGGGAGGCGGCCGCGCGGAACCAGGACCGCGTGCTGGCCCTTGCTCCCGATTCCGTCAACGCAAAGGTTAATCGCGCCTACATTGATTTCTGGTCCACCGGAAAAACGAACATGCTGGACAAGGTTATGGCAGACATTCCGGCGGGCGTGGATCCGGACGGCCTGGTCACTCTCGCCCGTTGGGATCGAAACATGATTGAGCGCAATTTTGCCGCTGCCCGTGAAGCTCTCGCCTTTTCTCCGCTTGAAGCATTTCCAGTCAACGGTCAGGTCATTCCGAAAAGCTTCTTTGCCGGCTGTACGGCGCTCGGGCAAGGAGATAACACGCAGGCGCAAACCAGTTTTGAAGCAGCGCGTCCGCAGTTTGAAAGCGCCGTGCAAGAAGCGCCGGAGAATGCTCTTCGCCATGCCAATCTCGGATTGCTCTACGCGTTCATGGGCCACAAAGAGGACGCTCTTCGGGAAGGCAGACTCGCCGTCGAACTCGCGCCCGAAGCGAAAGATGCGGTCGTTGGGCCGTGGATGGCCGGTTATCTGGCAATGATCTACGCACGCGTGGGTGAAATTGACCTTGCGTTGCCGCTGCTCGAACACCTCCTGTCCGTGCCGGGTCAGGTCGATCATCCAAACTGCAGCATTACGCTGAGCGATCTGCGTCGGCGCTGGCAGTGGGATCCGCTGCGGAAGGACCCGCGCTTCCAGAAGCTTTGGGCCGAGAAGCAGCCCTAAATCTGAAAAAGGTTTCGCATGACTGAAGCGAAGCAATGTTTATAAGGCATTCCTCAAAAGAGTTCGCTCAAGGAGATTTTCGAGGACAGTTGGAATAAATAGCGCTCTTTTGCTGACCAACGCAGCCCTCATTCCGTGGATCCCAGAAAATTCTTCTCCGAACTGAAACGCCGCAATGTTTACAAAATTGCGGTGGCATATGCGGTCGTCGGCTGGCTCCTGATCCAGATTGCCACCCAGGTCTTTCCTTTTTTCCAGGTTCCCGACTGGGCCATCCGATTGGTGGTCCTTTTGATTGTTCTCGGCTTTCCGATTGCGCTTATCATCGCGTGGGCGTTCGAGCTGACGCCGGAAGGATTGAAGCGAACCGACTTGGGCGAACAACCACCCGCGCGGACTGGAAGGCACGCCTGGATTTACATCGCCATCGTCGGCGCAGTGCTATCAATTGCGCTTTTTTTCGCCGGTCGCTACACCGCGCCTAACAAGCAAAGCACATCGATTGAAAGATCGCTCGCGGTCTTGCCCTTTGAAAATCTGAGCGAAAACAAGGAGAACTCCTATTTCGTCGATGGCATCCAGGATGAAGTGATCACGCGGCTGGCGAAGATTGGGGAGTTGCGAGTCATTTCGCGCACGTCTACGCAGCGCTACAAAACGCGGCCGGGAAACCTTGGGGAAATCGCGCGTGAACTCGGCGTTTCGCACCTGGTCGAGGGCACGGTGCAGCGAGTAGGCGATCGGGTGCGGATCAATGTGCAGCTCATTCGCGCCGCGAACGAAGGTCACCTCTGGGCGGAAATTTATGATCGGAACCTGACAGACATTTTCGCGGTGCAAAGCGAATTGGCGACGCGCATCGCCCAATCCTTGCAGGCCACGCTGAGCGGAGACGAGCGCAAGGCAGTGGCGGAAAAGCCGACGAGCAACCTTGCGGCGTACGATGCTTACCTGCGTGGGATCGAGCTGGACTCGCGACCAGGTCAGACGGAAGAGAATCAAAGGAAAACGATCGATGCATACGCTGAAGCGGTGCGATTGGATCCAAAGTTTTCGCAGGCCTGGGCCGCGCTGTCTCGGGCCAATGCGAGTCTTTATTTCCTCCAATTCGATACGAGCGCAGCGCGCAAAGAAGCTGCTCGTTCCGCTGCGGAAACAGCCACGCGCCTCAATCCATCATCCCCCGAGACGCTCCTCGCCAACGCTTACTATCGTTATCACGTCGAGCGTGATTACGACGGCGCTCGCCTCCTTTTTGAAAAAATTCAGCGGAAAGCGCCGAGCAACAGCGAGGCTCTGGCGGCGCTCGCGCGCATCGCGCGACGCCAGCGTCGCTGGAATGATAGCGTGCACCTTTACGAGCAAGCCGCGCAATTGAATCCGCGCGATCTCGGGCTCTTTATGGATCGCGCCTGGACTTTTTCCATGCTGCGGAAATATGCCTCGACCGCCGACATGATCGCGCAGGCACTCGCGATCAGTCCCGACGACCCGGAAGTGTTGGTAACCAAAGTGAGGTACTTGCAAACAACCGGCGACTTGCCGGCCGCTCGTGCGGTCCTGGCGCGACTCCCGTCGGGCGCTGCTGGTGGGCAGTCTGATGGCCAGCGATTCTTGCAATTGCTCTGGGAACGGCGTTTCGACGACGCCGCCCTCCTGATGGAAACCCAGATCGCGAAACAAAAATCGGAGTCGCCGGCAGCGGTTCCAAACTCCCAGGTGCTTCTCGGCGATGCCCGGTCATTGGGCGGGAACAAGGAAGGCGCTAAGCAATCATATCTGGCAGCAAAAGCAGGTTTTGAAAAGCTTCGCCAGGAGGAGCCGGAAAGTCCGTTCTTCGCCGCCAATCTTGCCTTCACCGAAGCGGGACTTGGAAACAAAGAGGCCGCGTTACGCGAGGCCGAGCGGGCAGTGTCGCTTTTGCCAGCCTCCGAAGATCCGGTCTTCGGCCCGGGCATGGAAGAAGCCCTCGCGGGCGTTGAGGCGCAGGTGGGCGAAATCGAGCGCGCCATCACGCGCATCGAGCGGTTGCTCACGACTCCCTACGGCGCGTTTCCGCTGAACCAGACCGCGCTGCGGCTTGATCCAACCTGGGATCCGCTCCGCTCCCATCCGCGCTTCAAAGCGATTGTCGAAGGCCCGGAGCCGAAAACAATTTACGAGTAACTGCGGTTGTGAACCTGCGAAGTTTCTTTGCCGAGTCGAAGCGGCGAAACGTTTACGAGGTTGCGGTCACATTTCCACTGCCCCGCAGCGTCTCTCGCGAACCTACTAAGTTCAAGAGACGCTGTTTGTCCTTTTTCATCTTATTGGCGACGACGCCTGTCATGGCTAATTACCTTCCAATGTAGGTCCCATGGGCGTTAGCAAAAGGGCATGTAGACCGCCGTTGTGAATATCCAACGCGCTGGCCACGATCTGCCCATTGTCATTGATTGCTGTCGCGGAGATGAGGAAGTAATCTCTTGCCGTCGTGTTCAGCAATTTATTCAGGTTGATCATTTCCCCGCCGGCCTTATTTGGCCTCCAGAGAAAAGCCACTTGTTGGAGTGGCATTTCACCGACCCCTGGCAGATAGCTGTGCCCAACAACCTGGTCCAGATTGTTAATACCCAGAGCTACGCTGACATCTCTGTCTGTCCCCTTCCCGCCGAGCGATCCGAGATCGATCATGCTCTTGCCATCATGCAAGAACGCATGAACGCGCTCGTCGTTGGTTTTGATCGTGGAATAGCCAGCGACGTGATTTTTCCCGTTGATGGCCATGCCGCAACTGGAAAGACCACCCAGCACACCCAAGTCGCGCATTGCCCCACTAGTCGGAGACAACGCCTGATGGATAAACGCGTGGGTCGTCACGAACATAGCCCCGGTTTGGGACGTGCCCGTTATGAACCCAGCTTCGTTGATCGTGTACGCCTGTGCATACGGACCGCCTAGCGTGCCGATGTCGATCATGCCGGATTGGTAGGTCCACATGAAGGCCCGGCTTTCGCTGCTATCGCGCTCCCGACCGGAGAATCCGACCACCTGTCCCATGGCGTTAATGCCATTCGCTCGGCTGACCACCTGTCCCCTCAAAACCCCGAGGTCCACCGCAACCTCGTTCCCTGTGAAAAGGGCGGCGTGGCTTGCTAATATTGGGCCCGGGTTAGAAAAGAAGTTGTCACCGACGACCATATTCTTGGAACTGATACCGAATCCGCGGCTGTTGACGCCGCCGGCATCGGCCATGAATTTGTTAGTGTAGTGGAAGGCACATGTCTCCAGCCCCTTATAAGCCGTGCCCGCCACGTGCCCCTGGTTATTAATCGCCGAAGGTTCGCTGGCTTCCATGTTTTTGACGACTCCCAGATCCTCAACGCGATAGCCTACTTGTCCTCGCGCCGTTGATACCCCGATCGCGAAGCACGCGGCCAGGGCAATTGAGCCAAGGACGGTGCTGAGATAATGTTTAGTATTCATATAGATATGTTCTTTCTTGTTGATAGGTTTTTTCTGTGTTGGTTTGTTTGCTAGTTTGTTTAGTTTCATTTTTCTTTGTTGGTTGATTGTTTACTTTCTTCACGGAGTACACTCCTCACTCGAACGCAAAGCGCTGGGCGGTGATTGGCATTTACTGACCGGAAATTGGGTAACGCTTATGTTAGCTTTTGCCAATAAAACGACAGTCCCCTAACGAGTGGCGCATTTCAGCTCAGATTAGCGGCACCCAGTTAGACCATCCTTGCCGCGATCGCCTCCCGAATCGTCCTCACAGCGAACCAGAAACGCACAACGTTTGACAACTGCGGATGAGCCAGACTCACGTTGTGGCGTCAGGTTTCTCGCATGAGAACTCAACCGCTGCCGGCTCAATCGAAATCGGAGATCTTGGCCATAAAGAAAACTCTGGTGCCATCAGATTTCTCGCCCACCTCGGATAACGCGCGATGGAAAGGAGCTACTCCCAGCATCCGGTCGCGTCGGCACATGGTTGGTCCGCGGGGCATCATAAGCCGCTCATTCCAGTCGAACGTTCCCGCGCCCTCCTGCGGGACAGCCGGTGACGCAGCGAAAAAGGAGGGAACGATGGTGAAAGCCGTTGAGAAAATGGCGGCATCCGCGCTTCAAAGCGATCGTCGAAGGCCCGGAGCCGAAAACAATTTACGAGTAACTGCGGTTGTGAACCCGCGAAACATCTTTGCCGAGCGGAAGCGGCGAAACGCTTACGAGGTTGCGGTCACACTTCCACTGCTCCGCAGCGTCTCTCGCGAAACCTGCTAAGTTCAAGAGACGCTGTTTGTTCTTTTTCATCTTATTGGCGACGACGCCTAGTCATGGCATTACGGTGCTGGCGGCGGATAGAGCCGCACAGGAGTTAGGAAGACCGCGCGGACGCTGCCGTCGCGCATATCGTAGGCCGTGGCCACGATCTGGTCGTTGTCATTGATTGCTGTGGCGGAGAAGACCAGGTAGTTTTTTCCTTCCCCGTAGAGCAGCATGTTCAGGTTGATCATTTGCCCGCCGCCGTTCGAAGTTCGGCGCCAGAGAAACGCCACTTGCTGGATGGGCATTTCGCCGACCGCTGGGAGATAGGTATATCCAACAACTTGGTCGAAATTGTTGATACCCAGAGCTACGCTGACGTCTGAACCCCACCGATTTCCGTTTCCGCCAAGCGATCCGAGATCGATCATGCTCTTGCCATCATGCAAGAATGCATGAACGCGCTCGTCGTTGGTTTTGATCGTGGAATAGCCGGCGACATGATTGTAACTGTTGATGGCCATGCCATAACTGGAGAGGCCACCCAGCACACCGAGGTCGCGCATTGGTCGATTGATCGGCGACATGCTCGGCGACAATGGCTGATACAGGAAGGCGTGGGTCGTCACCATTGGACCCCAGCCTTGCGTTTGAGACGCGCCCGTTACGAACCCACTGTCGTTGACCGCATTTGCCTGCGCATATGCACCGCCGAGCGTGCCAATGTCGATCATGCCGGTTTGGCTGGTCCACATAAACGCCTTGCTGTCAGTGCCATCACGCGTTAGACCCGAGAATCCAACCACCTGCCCACTGGCATTAATGCCATTTGCCCGGCTATACACCTGGCCTTTCAAAACCCCGAGGTTGATCGGGATTCCCCCTTTGAAAAGCGCAGCGTGGCTTGCTCGCATTGGGCCCATGGTCTCGAAGAAGGCGTCCCCCACGACCAAATTCGTGGAGCTGATACCAAATCCGCGGCTGTTTAGGCCACCGGCATCCTCCATGAGTTTCTGGATGTAGTCGTAATGGAAGGCGCATGTCTCCTCTCCCTGGTAAGCTGTGCCCGCTACCTGCCCCTGATTATTAATCGCGGCAGCATCGCTGGCTTCCATGCCTTTGACGACTCCCATGTCCTCGAGGCTATACATTACTTGTCCCCGTGACGTTGATACCCCGACGGCGATGCACGCGGCCAAGGCAATTGAACCAAGGACGGTGCTGAGATAGTGTTTAGTATTCATATAGATTTGTTCTTTCTTGTTGATAGGTTTTTTCTGTGTTGGTTTGTTTACTCGTTTCGAACGAATATTTGGTTTCATTCTCTTCATTTTCCTTTGTTGGTTGATTGTTTGCTTTGCTCACGCAGTACACTCACTACTCGACCGCAAAGCGCTGGGCTTAGGTTGGCATTCACTAATCGAAAATTGGGTAACGCCTATGTTACCTTTTGCCTATAAAACGACAGTCCCCTAACGAGTGGCGCATTTCAGCTCAGATTAGCGGCGCCCAGTTAGACCATCCTTGCCGCGATCGCCTCCCGAATCGTCCTCACAGCGAACAAGAAACGCACAACGTTTGATAACTGCGGGAACGATGGTGAAAGCCGTTGAGAAAATGGCGGCATCCGCGCTTCAAAGCGATCGTCGAAGGCCCGGAGCCGAAAACAATTTACGAGTAACTGCGGTTGTGAACCCGCGAAACATCTTTGCCGAGCGGAAGCGGCGCAATGGTCACAAGGTCGCAATATCAATTGAGGTCGAGCTGGTGGCGAACTCGTCGCCTTTCTCGGGTGGCGTCCCCCAAACACACTTGCCGATAGCGCGATGACGTGAAACATAGGTCTATGCGGTCTAGCGGAAAGCCCGATGGAATTTTGGGAAACGTCACTGAGAAGCTGCAGCAGGGCGGGGAGCTGGCAACGCGGCTTGGGTCCGTCTTGGATGATCTTCTTCATCACTTCCGATGTTCCGCTGGAACCATCCATCTTCTGGCCGGGTCCGGTTTTCTCGAACTTATTGCTCAACGCGGTCTGCCCGAGGTCGTCGTGGCGAAGATCAAGATGATTCCAGTCGGAAAGGGCATGGCCGGTATTGCGGCAGAACGCCGGGAACCGGTCCAAGTGTGCAATCTGCAAACTGACACATCGGGAGTGGTGCGGCCTGGAGCGCGCGACACGAAAATGGAGGGCTCGGTCGCTGCTCCGATGATCGGGGCGGATGGTGTCCTCAAAGGCACTCTTGGGATCGCCAAGCCGGTTCCTTACGAATTCGCGCCAGAGGAATGCGACTTACTAATGAGAGCAGGAGCGCTGATTGCCGCTCATTCCCCGTTATGACCAAAGCGGAAATTCTCGACCTCTATTTCGCTGATGCGCGCTCGAAGCTGATCGATCTCGCGGCGTTCCTTGATCGGATCGAGCGCAGCAAGGATGAAGATGATTTTCGCGTGCGTAGCTTCCGCGCGGCGTTATCCCATTTGACCAAGGGAGAACCGAAAAGGCGAAAGCGGTCTTGCTTACCTTGAGCGATCCAACCACCGAGCCAGTCGCAGCCGCCACCACTAAAGGCGCGACGGGCGCCTGGCCGCAATTTCCCTCCTAATGCGATACATCGAGCCGCACGCGCATATGGTCAGTCGCGTGACCAGCGATTATACCGCAATGGTCGTCGCCGGTTGCCGCGCGGTTTGCGAGCCGGCCTTTTGGGCGGGGTTCGATCGCGGATCGGTCGAAGGATTTCGCGATTATTTTTCGCAGCTGACCGAACATGAGCCAAAGCGCGCGGCACGGTTCGGCCTGCCGCATTTCACCTGGCTTTGCATCAATTCCAAAGAATCCGAAAACGTGAAGCTGGCCGACGAGGTCCTGGCGATGATCCCGGAATTTCTCGATCGCCCGAACGTTCTCGGCATCGGCGAGATTGGCTTGAACAAGAACAGCCGCAACGAAATCGCGGTCTTCGAGAAGCATGTCGATCTCGCCGCGCGCCGCGAACAGTTGATCCTCGTGCACACGCCGCACCTCGAGGACAAGTTAAAAGGCACGCGCCTGATCGTCGATATTCTAAAAAACGACCGCCGCATCACGCCGGGCAAAGTATTGATCGACCATGTGGAGGAGCACACCGCCGGCCTCGCGCTCGACGCCGGCTTCTGGGCGGGCATCACCCTTTACCCTGAATCGAAATGCACACCGCCGCGCGCGATCGATATGTGGGAAGTTTTCGGCGCGGAACGGCTCTGGCTGAATTGCGCCTGTGATTGGGGCAACAGCGATCCGCTCGCGGTGCCGAAGACCGCCTTGGAAATGCGCCGGCGCGGGCATGCAGAAGAGGCGATCGACCGTCTTATCTACGGCAATCCGCTGCGTTTCTTGAGCCAGACGCCGAAGTTTTCCATCAGTTAGGCAAAACCGATGCAGCTCCAGCGCGGCGCTCATCTCGCCTACTGCACAAACATTCATCCGGGCGAAAATTGGGCAGCAAACCTTCGCGTCGCTAAAGAACTATACGCTCGCCGTGCGCGACCGTGTTTGCCGCGATCAGCCATTCGCGATTGGTCTGCGGCTCAGCGACAAAGCTTCCCGGGAATTAATCATTCCCGAAAAGCTGCACCAGTTCCGCGACTGGCTCGCAGTTGAAAACTGCTATGTTTTCACGATCAACGGTTTCCCGTTTGGCCGATTTCACGGCGTCCGGGTGAAAGAGCAGGTCTTTGCGCCCGATTGGAGTTCGCCCGCGCGGCTCGATTTCACAAACCGCCTCTTCGACATCCTGGCCGCGCTTCTGCCCGACGGGATGGAAGGAAGCGTGAGCACGTTGCCCGGCTCGTTCAAAGGCTTCGAGTGCGACCGCGGCCAGATCGATGGGATAGCGGAAAATTTCTGGCACTGCATCGAACACATCGCCGAATTGAGCGAGCGCACTGGCCATGCCTTGCATCTCGGCGTTGAACCGGAACCGTTCGGGTTGTTTGAGAACACAGAGCAGACGCTGAGCATTTTTCGCTCAGATGGCCGAGCGTCGGCCGGGCGATCCGCGTCTCTGTTCGCACTTGGGCGTGAATTACGATGTCTGCCACTTTGCGATTCAGTTCGAAGAGGCAAACGCGAGCCTGACCGCATTCCGCTGGACAAAATATCCGCATCAGCAAAATCCATCTGAGCTCCGCGCTGCAGCGCTACAGCTAACGACTCGAGTTTGGCCGCTTTGCGCCCGTTTGCCGAAGATATTTACCTTCATCAAGTCGTCGCACGGAGAGACGACGGCTCGTTTCTGCGCTATCGCGATTTGCCGGATGCCCTGGAAAAGAACGAGCCGGCCGACGAATGGCGGATTCATTTTCACGTCCCGCTTTACGCGCCGCCGATTGCCGGACTCGACGCCACCATTGATCAAACGCTCGGTGTGCTCGACTGGCTGGCGGCGAGACCCGGACGCCTGCCATCACCTCGAGATGGAAACCTACACCTGGGCGGTGTTGCCGCCGGACTTGAAGAGCGCGAGCGTCAC
The DNA here is from genome assembly GCA_963737545.1 of uncultured Verrucomicrobiae bacterium. GTDB lineage: Bacteria > Verrucomicrobiota > Verrucomicrobiia > Chthoniobacterales > UBA10450 > CAVTTH01. Next base: position 457,014 of record CAVTTH010000004.1, read on the forward strand.
CGATCAACTCGTTCGCGAATACGAATGGATTCTGCCACAATTAGTCGCCCGCGCCCTTCTCTAATGCTCGGCGGAAAGCTGCGCGCCTGGATGGTGCTCGGGCGCATTTCCAATCTCCCCACTGTCTGGTCGAATTGCCTCGCCGGTTGCTGGCTCGGCGGCTGGAACACGCCGCGCGCGGCGCTGGTTCTTTGCCTGGGAGGCACTCTGCTCTACATCGGCGGGATGTTCTTAAACGATGTCTGCGACGTCGATTTCGACGCCGAATTTCGACGCGAACGTCCGATTGTTTCCGGCGCGCTCAGTCGGCGCACGGTGATTATCGCGACTGTGGTGTTGTTTGTTCTGGGCGTCGTTTTGGTCGGCAGAATCAACGGCCGCAGCGGCATGTTTGCCGTTGGCCTAACGATACTCATCGTCATCTATGATTGGACGCACAAACGCACCCAAACCGGACCGTTGCTCATGGCGGGCTGCCGCTTTTTGCTCTATCTTACCGCAGCTTCGGCCGGTCTCGCGGGCATTACTCCGCGCGCGCTTCTCTTCGGCGCCGCTCTTGGAATTTACATCGCAGGTCTCAGCTATCTCGCTCGCAGTGAAAGCCAGCCGGCAGCCATTTCGCGCAATCTCTGGCTGCTGCTTTTTGCGCCGGTCGTGTGCGCGCTCGCTCTCAGCCACTCCATCGCCACGGCCCTTCGCTGCCTCCCGCTGATTTTCTGCAACGGCTGGGCGATGATCGCGGGGCGCGAACACATCGGCCGCGCCGTCGGCTTGTTGCTGGCAGGAATCGTGCTCGTGGATTTGATCGCAATTTCGACGACCTCGCTCCCGATGATCGCCGCTTGCCTCGCGTTGTTCGGCGTTACCCTTTTATTTCAAAAGTTTATTCCGGCCACCTGATGAAGAATGACATTCCCATCACTTGCCAATTCCGGGTGCCGTTTCGCTTCGACGTTTTCTTTACCCAACACGTCTTCAATCCCGCGAACAATCTCCTGCGCGAGGTCTTGAATCACGGTGCGCCCGAGAACCTGCTGGTGGTTATCGAAGAACACATCGTTGCCTCAATGCCAGCGTTAATCGACGACGTTCGCGCCTACTTTTCGCACACAGAAAGCGGCGTCGAATTGGTCGCCGAGCCAGTCATTTTCGCTGGCGGCGAGAGTTTGAAGAACAGCTTTCTGCCGGTGGAACAATTGCACGCGCTCGTTGAGAGGCACGGTCTGTCGCGCCATTCTTATCTTGCCGCGATCGGCGGTGGCGCGCTGCTCGATGTCGCGGGATTTGCCGCGGCCACGGCGCATCGCGGAATCCGGCATGTGCGTCTGCCGACGACTACGCTCAGTCAGGCCGATGGCGGCGTCGGCGTCAAAAATGCCGTGAACGCCTTTGGAAAGAAAAACTTCGTCGGCACATTTGCGCCGCCGTTTGCCGTCATCAACGACTCCGAATTTCTGCGCTTCCTTCCGGACTCGCGCAAGTCGGGCGGTTATGTCGAGGCGATCAAGGTCGCGCTGATTCGGGATCGCGATTTCTTCGCCCAAATCGAACGCTCCGCGGATGCGCTCAGTCGTTTCGAGCCGGTGGCGATGAACGCGCTGATTCGCCGGTCGGCCGAGCTTCACATCCGTCACATTAGCGAAGGGGGCGACCCCTTCGAATTCGGCTCCGCCCGTCCGCTCGATTTCGGCCACTGGGCGGCGCATAAGCTCGAGCAGCTTTCCGATTTTCGCATTAGCCACGCGGAAGCAGTCGCGATCGGTCTCGCACTCGATGTAATTTATTCGAGGAATGCCGGACATCTGGCAAGCGGCGACGCGGAACGGATTCTCGCGTTGCTCACGAAGCTTGGCTTTCCGCTTTTCGTGCCGGAACTTTTGCAGGAAGACGCAGCCGGCGAACGGGCCCTCCTGGCTGGACTTTCCGAGTTTCAGCAGCACATCGGCGGCCAGTTGGCGATCACGTTGCTGCGCGAAATTGGGCACGGATTTGAAGTGCACGAAATGTCGAAACCCGGCGTGCAGGAAGCAATCGATGAATTGCGCGAGCGCTTCTCGAAATGAAGCGCACTGCTGTTCTCAACGTCGTTGGCCTGACCGCACCTTTGCTCGAGCGAATGCCAAGGTTGCGCGAGTTCGCTGCGAACTGCCACGTCACGTCCATCATCCCCGCATTTCCGGCCGTCACCTGCACTGCGCAGTCGAGTTATCTCACCGGCCTGGCGCCGGCGGAGCACGGAATTGTCGGTAACGGATGGTACGATCGCGAATTGGCCGAAGTGCAATTCTGGAAACAATCCAACCGGCTCGTGCATGGCCGGAAGCTTTGGGGGGAGTTGCGGGAAATCACTCCCGGCTTCACCTGCGCAAATCTGTTCTGGTGGTACAACATGTATTCCACGGTCGATTACTCGATCACGCCACGACCGATCTATCCCGCCGACGGTCGGAAAATCTTCGATGTTTACACCGCGCCATTCAGCATCCGGCCGGAGATCAAAAAGGATCTGGGTGAATTCCCTTTCCGCAATTTCTGGGGACCGGCGGCCGGAATCGCGTCATCGCGCTGGATCGCCGAATCGGCGAAATGGATCGAAGAACGGCATCGCCCAAACCTAACCCTGATTTATCTGCCGCACCTTGATTACAATTTGCAGAAACTCGGGCCGAATCACCCCGCGATCGCAACCGATCTCGAGCAGGTCGACGCGCTCCTCAGCGATCTGATCGGCTTTTTGAAGCAACGCGAAATCAAGATCGCGATCCTCTCGGAATACGGCATCACCGAAGTGGATCGCCCGATTCACCTGAACCGCATTTTTCGTGAGCAAGGCTGGATCGCCATCAAAGATGAGCTCGGGCTCGAGATGATCGATTGCGGCGCGAGTAAGGTCTTCGCCGTGGCCGACCATCAGGTTGCGCATATTTATGTAGCTGATCCGGCCCTCGCTCCGCGTGCGCGAGAGATCGTGGAAGCGCAGCCGGGCGTGTCGGCGGCGCTCAGCCAAATCCATCCGCGCGGGGGCGATTTCGTCGCGATAGCCGATGAGCGCAGTTGGTTTACTTACTACTACTGGTTCAACGACGCCGTGGCGCCGGACTTCGCGCGCACGGTCGATATTCATCGCAAGATCGGCTACGACCCGGTCGAGTTGTTCATCGATCCGTCGATCAAACTCCCCGCCGTGCAAGTCGCGTCTTTTTTGTTCAAGAAAAAACTCGGGCTGCGCGGATTGTTGTCGGTCATTCCGCTCGACGCAACGCTCGTCCGCGGTTCGCATGGGCGGATGCCGGAGCGCTCGGAGGATCGGCCAATCCTGATTGTGGAAGAAAACGTGGACGGGCTCGCGCCCGAGCTGCCAGCAGCGGCAGTGTATGGGATCATCAAACGAGTCTGCCTCGCCGATTGAGGCGCCGCCGACTTCCAAATGGCTATGACCGTCTCGAATCTGCTTCTCATTATGGGCTTGGTTGCGCGATAGCGGCCGAACCAAAACCAGCTCTCTTCTCAGCGACAGCTTTGGAATTGGCAACGACCATGGATTCCCATCCGATGCGATGGGAAAACCGACGGCGACGAAACGGACAGCATAGCGGCGGCTCATTCAAATCGTCCAGTTCGGATTCCCAGGAAAAGACTTCATCCTCGCGAACAAGTTCTCCCGGCTTCAGCTTGCAAAGTTCCCCCTCAGCATCACGATGATCTTCCTGTCACCAAGTCGAGAGAGGACTGGCCGGAATTTTTTGCCCGCGGCTCCGGAAGTCCCGCCGGCATTATCAAAACGAACTCACCGCCTTCTGGTGGATCCCCTTCCCGGCTGGGCGCGGCACTGATGACCGCGCCCATCGCTCTTTGCACTAGGGAAAGCTATTTCCACCCAGGGCGCCAATATCGACCATTCCAATCGGTCCGACTCGAAGCCCGCGGTATTGCGGTGTTGGCATTTGTTGACCGAAAATTGGGTAACGCATTTATTACCCTTGCCGCTAAACAACCATGGCCTAACGACCAGCGTCGCTTCACCTCTGGTTAGCGGTGCTGAATTAGATCATCCTTGCCGCGATCGCCTCCCGAATCGTCCTCGCAGCGAACAAGAAACGCACAACGTTTGACAACTGCGGATGAGCCAGACTCACGTTGTGGCGTCAGGTTTCTCGCATGAGAACTCAACCGCTGCCGGCTCAATCGAAATCGGAGATCTTGGCCACAAAGAAAACTCTGGTGCCATCAGATTTCTCGTTCACCTCGGATAACTCGCGATGGAAAGGAGCTGCTCCCAGCATCCGGTCGCGTCGGCACATGGTTGGTCCGCGGGGCATCATAAGCCGCTCATTCCAGTCGAACGTCCCCGCCCCGTCCTGCGGGACAGCCGGTGACGCAGCGAACAAGGTGGGAACGATGGAGAAAGCCGTTGAGAAAATGGCGGCAATTGGCGAGAGCATGGCGACCCGGGTCGCTCGGCATCCTTTTCTCATCGGAATGAATCCAGGGCATCTGGCCTTGCTGACGCGCTGCGCGATGGCTGTTCGATTCGAAAAGGGACAGGCGATTTTCCGTGAAGGCGAACTCGCAACCCGGTTTTATTTGATCGAGACCGGAAAGGTAGCCTTGGAATCGAGCGACGGACTGGGCGATTCACTACTGGGGTGGTCGTGGATGTTCCCACCTCATGCTTGGAGCTTTACGGCGCGTGCCGTCGAGGCGGTCGCTGCCATCTCCTTTGACGCGGCGATCTTGCGCGAGTATTGCGAAAAGGATTACTCCTTCGGGTACGAACTGTTGAAACGCATGAGCTTGATGATGTATAGACGCATGCAAGCGACACGAAAGAAGATGGCGACTGTCCATCCTCGCAGCGATACCCTTTAGCCGAACGGAGCCGCCGCCGTTTGCGGAGCGGGTACCGATGTGCTCGACAACGTCCCGGTGTGAAGCATCAGACCTTTCGCGAACGATTCGCGCACTAACAACCCATACGGGCGACGACCGCGGCGATAACGAACGCGACAAGGCAGCGCCTCGGCCTGGCTCCTTTGGACGACCGATCAATCGAGCACTATGCCCTTCTGGAATCGATTGCCATTTCAGGAATTCATGCAGGATTGATCGCCACGACTTCGGGTCGATACTTCGAGGCTATGCAGAACGGCTCCACTCAACGCGACCACAAGAGGGTAACGACGTTGCCGCCTTTCGTTTGGCTGATTCTCAAAGATCAAGCCGACGTCGTAGGTGGTCCCACCGCCTCCCGAACCCGGCAGCCAGGAAGCGACATTGGACGCGCGTTGCCACAATGAATCTAAGGCCGTTTTTCGCTGAGCTGAAACGACGCAATGTTTACCGTGCGGCGGTCGCGTACGGCGCTGTCAGTTGGCTGCTTATCCAAGTCGCGACGCAGGTCTTTCCGTTCTTCGACATTCCGAACTCGACTGTGCGGTTTGTTGTCGTGGCGCTCGGTCTCGGATTTCCCATCGCCATGCTGGTGGCCTGGCTCTACGAACTGACACCGGGGGGATTCGTTCGCGAGGAGAACGTCGATCCGGTCACACGCAAGGGCCTCGGCCGGAAAATGGACTTCGCCATTATCGGAGTGCTTCTGCTCGTGATCGCGATGCTGGTTTACCAGCGGCTTCCGTTTCGCAGTCTTGCTGGAGAAACGATCCCACAGAAAAGCATCGCCGTTCTTCCGTTTGAAAATCTGAGCGACAACAAAGAGAACGCGTTTTTTGCGGACGGAATTCAGGACGATATCCTGACTAATCTGGCGCAGATCGAGGGCCTGCGCGTGATTAGTCGCACGAGCGTGATGGGATATCGAGGCGGAAAGGAGTCGCATAACCTGCGCGCCATCGGCAAGGAATTGAACGTGGCCAGCGTTTTGGAGGGAAGCGTCCGGCGGGAAGGCAATCGCGTGGTAGTGAATGTGCAATTAATTGATGCCGTGCACGACCGACACCTTTGGGCGAATCGCTACGACCGGACGCTCGAAGATTCACTCGGCTTGGAGGGTGAGCTGGCCGCTGAAATCGCCGACGCCCTTCGCGTCACGATGAGTGCCGACGAAAAGGCGCGTGTGGAAAAGAAGCCCACGGCCAGCGCAGACGCTTATGTCGTCTATTTGCGGGCCAATCAGATCGAGCGCAATCCCGATACACTTTTGGAAGATTACAAAGCGGCCGAGCAGTTGTACGAGCAGGCCATCGCACTCGATCCGAAATTTGCCCTGGCTCACGCGCGGCTTGCCTCAATTCGAGCGGCGATTTTTCATTACTATGAGCCGACCGAGAGCTGGAAAACAAAGGCGCGCGCCGAAGCTGAAATCGCATTGCAGCTGCAGCCGAATCTGGCGGAAGCACACTTCGCGCTCGGACACTGCCTCTACTGGATGGATCAGGATTATGACCGCGCGCTCGAACAATTCGAGATCGCTTCTCGTTTATCGCCGAGCAACGGAGATATCGCGCGTTTGATTGCGGCAATCGAACGCCGCCAGGGCAAGTGGGAACAATCGCTCAAGGAATACCAAAGGGTGGCGAGGCTGGATCCGCAAAATCCAAATACCGTCCGCGAACTCATCTTTATCAACACTGCAATGCGCCGCTGGCCAGAAGCGGCACAGTGGGCAGAGCGCATGCGGGCGATGGCTCCGGCGTCGACTGTTGCGAAAATTCAGAGTGGGTACGTCGATTTTTGGTGGAAGGGCGATACCCACCTGCTGAAATCACTCCTCGATAACGTCCCGGCTGCAAACGATCCAGATGGCTCCGCCGTTGCGTGCCGATGGGACGTCGCGATGATTCAACGTGATTTTGCCGCGGCAAAACAGGCCTTGGAAACCTCCTCGCTCAGTGAGCTCTCGTACACTAACGCTGGCGCGACGCCGAGAAGTTTTTTCGAAGGCTGCATTTATCTCGCACAGGGCGATAATGTGAATGCTCAGAAGGCATTCGAACTGGCAAGGCCCGCTTTTGAAGCGGCGGTGAAGGAGGCGCCGGCAAGCGCCTATCGACACGCGAATCTCGGGTGGCTCTACGGCTTTATGGGGCGAAAAGACGACGCCATCCGGGAGGGACAACGCGCGGTCGAACTCAAACCAGAGTCGAAAGATGCCGTCGACGGCGCCCTCATGAATTGCTATCTCGCGTTGATCTATGCGCGTGTCGGGGAGAAAAAGCTGGCTCTTCCGTTGATTGAGCGACTTCTCAAAACACCCGGCGCCGTGGACAGCGTCGATTACAGCATCACGATCAACGATTTGAAATACCGCTGGGAATGGGACCCGATTCGTTCCGATCCGCGGTTCGAGCAGCTTCTCGTCCCGGCACATTAGCGCGTCTTACGCGAACGCTTCGGCTCTTGCTTTGGCTACCCAATGCTGAAATCCTACACCATGCACTCGGCTGCCGATCAACGCAAAAAAAACCACCCGATGTTTGGTTAGACGAAAATTTTTCGTCTAATTCTCGTTAGGTCTCATGCGCGCGCTGTGGCTCGTCCTCACATTGCTGGCGGCAGCGCATGCGAGCGCGTACGACCGCTTCGTCTCTCCAAACGGCGAGTTCCAAGCTTACACGACGGCCAACTTTCGCGACGGCAGTGGCATGAGGCTCTTCCTGCGTGGCGCAAACGCGCGCGACACAGGCGTCTTGTTAGCGCAGAACGGGCGTTGGATCGACCTAACCAAACGCTGGAACGAACGGCCACCGGCTTCGCGTCCGAGTTTCATTTCGCTAAAACCTTTTCACTTCGAGCGACACGCGCTTCCGGTGGCAGTCGCTCAGCTCCGTCTCGTTAGGCCAAACATCGCCTTGACGAAGAGCCCATACTCTTCGTCTTTGGTCTCCTCAGTTCGTCGGCTGCTTCGCCCCCCAGAGATGAAACGTGTAGGTGAAAACGATGTAGCCGAGGACTCGCCCGGGATGGAAGTTCGGGAAATAAATGGCGGGGTTCACCTGGAAGTTCGGGCGTGATATTCCAGGTAAAGCCGAGCGTGGATGAGTTCTCGCTTCCGCTTTGGAAATCGACCTGGATTCGCCACGTTTCATTGAAATCGTAGGCGTAGCCGAAAAGCGCCTCGTTCTTATATCCAGCGTGGATCGCGCCGACGATGACCTTGTGATGTTCGGTGTAGTAGCCCGCTTCGACGAATGGCTGTGGATCGACGCCGCTTTGCGGTGACCAGTTGATGAAGCCGGTGGAAAGGAGAAACGGCTCCTTCTTCAGCAAACCAATCTCCGTGCCGAAAATGTACTCATTCGGTTTGAAACCTCGGAAGACGGCAACTTCGGCGAAGTTCGTCAGGCCGAGTTCGACTTGGGCTTCATACGGATTGCCAATGTGCAAACTTTGCGCCTGCAAGCTGAGCGAGAGATCGCCCATCGGCTGCAAATCGGGCGTGACGATCTGACTTAAGCCTTTGGTCGTTGCCTCGCGAATTCTGCGATCCGAGACAGAACGTGAGAAGGAAAGCAAGCAAGACGAGGCGACGCACGCACGGAAGATTGGCGTCATCTTCCGCGGTCGACAAGCCGATTGTGTGCCTAACCGATTCATCCAGCCGAACGAGGCGCATCAGGTTCGTCGCAAGTCAGAGAACGCGGCGCCGAGATGAGTGAAGCAGATCGCGCGGGAGCAGCGATTCCTGGCTGGCGTGTCCGTTAAAGATCGCCATCTCGGCGGCGCGTCCGCACACCCACGCGCCGACACGCGCGGCATCGTAAGGCGACAAACCTTGTCCGATGAGCGCCGCGCAAACGCCGGTCAGCACGTCGCCCATTCCACCCGTCGCCATGCCAGGATTTCCGGTGGTGTTGTAACTGTGCGGGCGCTTTCGCTCGCCCACGATGGTGCGGCTGCCTTTGAGCAGGAGCGTGACCGGATATTTTTCGCAGAATTTTTCGGCCGTCTCCGCGCGCGTCATGTCAACTGCGGGGAAGAGCCGTTTCATTTCGCCCGGATGCGGCGTGAGCAAACGTGGACCGGCGCAGCGCGACAACGTTTCCGGTTGTTCGGCGAGAATATTCAATCCATCCGCGTCGATCACCATCGGCTTCGTCGCGCGCTCAATCAGCTCGATCAACTCCGCGGCGTGGCTTTTTCCCAAACCGGGACCGACGAGCCCAAACATCCACCGCTTGCTCGAGCAGAGTTCGATAGGAAGTGATCGACTTGACCATTGCTTCCGGCGCTGCCGCCGCCGCGACGATCGGATAGATTTCTTCGGGCACGAATACTTCCACCAATCCGGCGCCGCCGCGAAGCGCGCCTAACGAGCACATGAGCGCTGCGCCGGTGAATCCTTTTGACCCGGCAACAACCCCGATGCGCCCGAACTGGTTTTTGTGAACGTCGAAATCACGCGGAGGGAGCAATCTGCGGAGCGAATGCGCCGTCGCGACGATGCCGCGTGTTACGGAAATCGGCTCAGCGGGAGCTTCGCCCTCCCAACAAAGATCGGGGAGCTCAATAATTTCGAGGCGTCCGACATGATTTGTCGCGCCATCGGCGACGAGGCCTCTTTTGGCGAAGCCGATTGAGACGGTGCAATCCGCCGTGACACAATCGGCGTCGATCTCACCGGAGTCGCCGTCCATTCCGGTGGGGAGATCGACGGCGAAGACGAACGCTCCTGCCTCGCGCCGGAGACGATTGATTTCGCGGCAGGCGGTGCGGATCGGTTCGCGCAATGGCGGTTTCGAGCCAAGACCAAGCAAGCCGTCGAGGATGACAAAATGTGGGAGCGGCCTCAGCGCCGCGACCATCGGGGCACTGAGCCCACTCCCACTTTCCTCTTCGCGCAAACTCACCAATTTCTTGCGCATGAGATCGCCCGATTCATTCTCCGGAAAAACCGGGCGCACATCGACGTCCCATCCCGCCCGCTTCAAGTGCGCTGCCGCAACCAGAGCGTCGCCGCCGTTGTTCCCCTTCCCGCTGTAAACGACGCAATGTGCCGGGTTCGGAAAAAATTGCCGAACCGCCGCCGCGATGCCGGCGCCAGCCTGATCCATCAATGCCTCCACCTCGACTCCACGCGCGAAAGCTTCCTGCTCCATCGCCCGCATCTGCGCGGAACTGACAAGAGGCGAGTTCAAATTATTCCTCCGATTTCTTTTTCGTTGTCTTCTTTTTCGTTGTTGTGCGATGCGAGGATTTCGAGGCTCGGCGTTTCTTCGAGGACTTGCGGTGGTAACTCGATCGCTCGCGCACCGCATCGGCCCGGACGAAGTCCCGCACCGTGGTGCCCTGACCATTAAACTCCTGAGGCCCAGCCAGAGCGGCCGCGGACAGACTCGATGTCAACGGGCGAACAATGGGAGCGGGAATACCTCGAATTCCGCGCGCGATTTCCTGCGCCAGTTTTTCCCGATAAGAAGGTGAGAGGCAAAGACGCGCTTCCTCCGGGTTGGTCAGGAAACCGCATTCCACCAAGATGGAGGGAATGCTGCTTCGGCGCAGGACCCAAAATCCGCGCCGGCGAATCCCGCGATTTTCGGTCGGCGCGCCCGCTACCACGTTGCGATGAATATTGGCCGCGAGCCGCGCGCTGTCGCTCCGATAGTAATAGGTCTCGATGCCATTCGCTCCGGAGCGGGTGGAGGAATTGAAATGGATGCAAACGAAGATCGCTCCGCGATACGAATTCCCGATCGCGACCCGCGTCGGGAGCGGGACAAAAACATCGCTGTCCCGCGTCATGACTACGCGGTAGCCGTCGCTCCTGAGTTGACGTTGGAGCCGCTGGGCGACGTCGAGCGTGAGATTCTTTTCCGCAACGCGTTGCCCGGGAATGCCGCCCCGATCAAAACCGCCGTGCCCGGCATCGATCACGACGGTGCTTGACCGAACCTGAGCCGGCGCCGACAACGGCACAGCGGCAAATGCCGCGCACAGGGCCACGAACCCCGCGGCCTGACCTCGTCTTTTCTCCCTGGAAAAGAGCCCTACCCTCATTCGTCGTTAGGTATTTCTCCGGGCCGCGCCGAAAGCTTCGGCGCTGTGCTGCGCGGCGACTGCGCGATTGACTTCTCGCTCATTCCTCCACTGACCGCGATCATCCCATTGGCCGTGCGGCGCAAATGAGGACGCGATTTGGTTTCCATGAAAACGTCGTGCTCGAGCAGTTCGCCATTCAAGCCGATGCGCGAATAAGCCCAGCTTCGCGGGCTCGCGCAATGGAGCACGTGCAATTGATTGGCGCGATCGAGTTCAGCTTGCGGATCATCCACCGCGAGGATGCGACCCAGGGAAAACGTCGAGTAAACCACCCCGCGGTCCTTGTCCTCCACCCGCACATAAAGAGAAGTATGGTCGGGGAACCGGTTCGAGAGCAGCGAGAAAGTGCGCACATTTCCGCTCCCGACGCCATCCGGCAGGCCGACCGTTTTTTGCCAGATCGGGCGGGCATCGCCCACTCGGAAAACCTTCGCGCTTGAGTAGAAAAATTTGCCCATGTCAGCGAAATAAACATTCGCGCGAACGTGATACGTGCCGAAATCGTGCACGGGATAGATCGGTTCGAGATTGACTTTGCGCGTGACCGTCTTGCCGGTTTCGATCCGGAGAGGCGGTTCCGGCGCGTCGCCAATCGCAGGCGCGATCGGCCGGCTTTCGTCGGCCGTCACTTCAAATCCGAACCAATGCTGGCCGCCGCCGTCTCGCAACACGACGTCGCGTCCGGCGAGATTCGTGATACTCAAGGTCGCGATCACTGGTTCATAGGCAACGTATTGCAGTCGTTTGAACTTGAGTTCGACCTGTATCTGCGCCTGGGCGGAGGCGGCCACGCAAAAAGAGAAGGCCGAGAGAAATGATCCGCCGCATGACGCCGAGAATACCGTAACTCGCCCCGGATGAAAATGACTAAGACATTCTCTCAGGCAAAAAGGTGGGCTGAGTGACGAACTCACGGTCGCTGCCCGGAGCGGCTGGTTACCGGAATCTGCGCTCCGGTCGGCCGGTTTCCGATGCCTGACGGCGTCGATCAGCACCTCGTCCCAGCGACCCGAAATTGTTTCTGCGGCTGGGCGCAAAGAGCTGTCGTAGGGAAATTCGACATAATTCCACGCGATGATCTCCAGAAGCGCCGCGTGCCCTTTCAATCCATCCGCTTCCGCGTAGGTGAGCTTCCCCTTCCGAAGAAAGACGAGTCCACTTCGTCCCGAAGAGACCATTTGGATCGCGCCTCCCTTTCGGCTCAGACAACACATCTGCAAGATATCGGCAGGGTGAAAAACGTCCCCTCTCTCCAGAGCGAAGGTTTCGGCCTGCTGCAGCATGGCCAACAAACGTTCGCCATCAATCGGCTCTGGAAAAATTCTCGTGTCGCGGATTTCGAGACGTTGCTCCGAAGCGCGATAGGCCGGGAAAAATGCCGTCTGCAATTTCGGGAAGCGTTCGCTCAGGTTGCCGCCGAGCGCGAACCCATCAATCGTGTCCGCTTCCAGTTGCGTGAGCAAGAAATCGCAGTGGGGATGCGCATCTGCCCACGCGAACGCTTCGATATCGGTCCGGACCAGCTCGCACTCATGCGCGGTGTACGCTTTGACCATTTGCACCAGCGATTGGGTTTGTGTTCTATCGCTTCTTTTACCAGTAAGTTGTGAGGTGAATAAACAAGCCGTGTGCGCCGACCCGAACAAGCTGCTGAATCTTTTTCCGCCGCCGTTTACCGCGCCGTCACAACCGCCGCAGTAATGCAAATACTGATCGCGCACCGCGACGTCGAGATTGGCGCGCAGGTTAATGGATGGACTTCGCGTTGAGGTTTGTTCAAGATGCTCCTCATGGCTGCTGAAGAAACAACTGAGGCATGGTTAGAGGTGTCGGATCAACGTTCTGTCCTCTTCGAGGAAATTGTTCAGTCGGAAGATCTGCAAAGAGCACAGTCATCCTTGATTCTCCCAAAGTTTCACGACGCCACGCAATCATCAATATCCAGAACATTGGCGAGTTTTGGCTGATTGATTTAGGAAGTAGTAACGGAACTTTCTTGAATAAGCGTCGGCTGCATCAACCAGCTCGACTAAACGATCAGGATAAGATTGTGATCGGCGACACCGTTCTCCTCTTTCGACAGCCTGAAGAAATTACAGATGACTATCGTTCAACGTTAGCGGAACGAACAATTCGGGAGATCAAACACCACCCGTGCTGGCTGCTCGTTGCTGACATCGAGAATTTCACGCCAATGAGTCGTGCTTTGGAAAGCGATAGACTTGCCATGCTCATCGGCGGGTGGGTTTCCGCATGTAAGCAGATTCTCGAGGAGCATTCTGGCATGATCGACAAGTACTTGGGCGACGGCTTTTTGGCTTATTGGCGTGACGGGGAGGGCACGTCGAAGCATGTGGCGAACGTGATCGAACTGTTCAAGCAAGCCCAGTCACAAAATCATCCGCGGTTTAGGATCGCGTTACACCTTGGACCGGTGGCGATCGGTGGCATTCCGTCGATGGGAGAGGAAAGTTTGATGGGAAAGGATGTGAATTTTGTTTTTCGAATCGGAAAAGCTCGCTGGCTCGCTAGGGATACCAATTCTAACGAGTGCCGAAGCCAACGGCAAACTGGGTACGCTTATCTCTGCTGAATCGGTTGGCAGCCATGAACTCAAAGGCTTCGATGGTAAACACCAGTTTTTCCGCTGTTGACGGTTTGTGCGGAGCGATGGACAAACTCACTTGGAACTTCCTTACTGCTCGGTGAACGGCGGCGGGAAAAGATCGAACAGTTTATTTGGGACGGCGCGAACGGCTTGCAACTGGTCGGCGTAATAAACCCGCACAATGTAGCCGAGAAATTTTCGTTGCTCCGCGGGGGTAGTTTTCGTTTTGCTCCGCACGTATCTAACTGCGAGAACCTCCGGGTTGGTATCCTTCCAGTCATGATGTGGCGTTAGCCATTCATAGCTGATATCCGCGTCGCTCAGTTTGATGTTTTTTGCGTCCACCATATCGTAAAAGAAAACCTGAATTTTCACCTTCATGTGATCGATCGGTGTGTTTGGACGCGCCTTCACGCTCACCTTCAAGACGAGATGGGTGTCGACATCCAGATCATGAACCTCCTTCAGCGCCACCTCCGAGATGCCAAATGTCGATCCGTCTGGAATAGGTTCCGAATCCGGATCAGTTGAAGGCGTTTGCTCCCACGCTTCGGAATGCGAATCAGTTGAGAGCATCTGCTCGCGCAATTTTTGTGCGTAATTGGCGAAATCCTCGTTGCTCTTGTATGGCGCGGGGCTCTTCATCGTTGGGCTAACGTTTGTAGCAGGCTGAACCGACGGACGAGGCGTCGACAGGTTCGGGGATTCCTCTTTGGTTGGCTGATTCGTTACGGCTTTTTTTGCGGCGTAGATGCCAAAATACCATAGCGCTGTCGCTCCAAGTAACGCCGAGATAGCGACCACTATCCCAATAGTGAGACGTCTCCGCCATCGCACACTGCTAGCAATGGTCCCGAGTTGAGGAAGCGGACTAGTGAGAGGTATCTCCTTATCTTGTTCATTGAAGTCCCCACCTTCGGAAATCTTGCTCGGGCGAGACCAAGCCGCTGTGCGACTTCTTCCGCACTCTGTGGTCGCTGACCAGGATTTTTGGCGAGACAAGCAGCAATTGTTTGCTCCCATGTTGCGGGAATTTCTATGTCTCCGCCGATGTCCAATTCTTGTCGGCGCAGCGTCAGTGACGGTGGTATTCTCTCCCGAATTTGGCGATCGATTTGTCCGCGATAGAACGGCGGTTTGCTGGCAAGCAGCTCGTACAGGGTTGCACCGAATGAGTAGATATCGTCGAGGTGGGACGGTTTCTCACCTTCGAGCTGCTGTGGACTCATGTAGAGGAGCGTGCCCGTCGTGTGGCGCGCCATCGTTAGCATGCTTGCGGAGTCGCTGAGACTCCGCGCGATTCCGAAGTCAGTGATTTTCAGAATCCCTTTGGAATTCACCATCAAATTCGAAGGCTTGAGGTCGCAGTGCACTACGCGCGCATGCACATGCGCATACTCCATTGCTTCACAGCATTGGCTTACCCAAGTTTCCAGGTCGGCTGACTGAAACACTTTGTATTCGTTTTCCACACGTAAAGCCGAAAGCGTGTCTCCATCGACGTTATCCTCCATTGAGATACACGCAGACCGCGCGTCCTGCACAAGGTCGTAAATCCGGACGATATTTTTGTGAGTGAGATCAAGGCTGCGCTTTGTCTCTCGTTTGAGATCGCTGAGCACGGCGCGATCGTGAATGATCAAGTCTGGAAGGAACTTGAGCGCGACGTCACGTTCCAATTGATCATCACGCGCGAGCCAAACGACACCCATCCCGCCACGGCCCAAAATTCTTGTCAGGACTTACCGGTCAATAGCTTCTCGCCTATCGAGAACTGCCGCCACGTCACGTCTCGCCCATCGCTCGAGGCCTCGTCGCTCACACGGGCATCGTAGTAGGCAACAAAACCTGATAAAGCACAAAGACAGCCGCACTCCGACCTTCATGCGCTGCCAAGTGATCGTGAAGCCCCTTAACCGCGAGAAGTTTTCCGCGCAAACGTGCACGCCAGCTAGGAGATCCTTCTCCGTCTGCCTGTCAGAACGGCAACGACCTCACCGTTTAGCAGACGTTGGATATTTGCATTACTGCTGCGGGTGACGGCGCGGTAAACGGCGGCGGAAAAAGATTCAACAGCTTGTTCGGGTCGGCCCGGACCGCTTGCAGTTGATCTTTGTAATAAACACGCACGATGTAGCCGAGATATTTGCGCTGGCCGCCGACATCGACCGGTCCTTCGGCCGGTGGTGCGTCGCTTCGCGAACGGCTCTTTTTCCCAGAAGGTGATGGAGTCACGGCAGCGGCAGCCGCGGATAAGGCGGCTTCCGAAGAGAGCGCGTCTTTCTTCGCTCGCAAATAAGTGACAGCCAGTATCTCCGGATTCGTGCTCGACCAATTGTGATCCGGGGTAAGCCATTCGTAACTCACGTCGGCATCGGTCAACACGACGCGGTCGTTATCCAGCATGTCGTAAAAGAAGACCTGAATTTTCACCTTCGTGTAATCGAACGACGTGTTGGGTCGAGCCTTCACTCCAACCTTTAGGACGAGGTGCGTTTCCGCATCCGGGTCGATGGTTCGCACCGGTGTCGCCTCGGTAATACCGAACGTGGAACCCTCAGAAATTCCGTCGATCTCGGCCATCGGAGTCGCGGTATCCGTCGGCGAGGCGCCGGTGGCCGTAGTCCCCGGTGTGCTGCTTACCGGCACCCCGAATTTCAATTTCAAATCGGCCAGATCGTAAAGAAGACCGGCCGATGGTCCGATTTCCTGAACCCGGCGCCACGTCTCGTTCGAGCGATCGAACGATTGCATCGACTCATAGGTCTTGGCCATTTCGGCGAGCACCGTCGCATTCTTCGGTTCCTGTTGCGCTGCTTCCTGCATCCGTGCGAGGGCGTTCGTCGTATCTCCCCGATCGCGAAGGGCCCTGGCTTCGCCGAGCAAACGTTCCGCCGCGGAAACCGTAGCAATGCTGGTGGGTGGCTGCGTCAGCGAATTCGAATTAACCGGCGGAGTTGTAGTTTCATGCGCTTCGGTGGCAGCAGCTGATGGACTCGGCGTCGCGCCGGCTGGTTTCGCGACCGATGCGGTGACACTCGGAGTCGCCGCGCTCTTGCCGGCACGCGCGCTTCCGACGTAATGGAATGCAACGGCAAAGAGCTGCGCCGCTCCGAACAAAGCCAGGATCGTCCAGGCAGTCGCGACCGTTTTGTCCGAACGCAGGGGAGATGGGAAAAGGCCGGCTTGCATGAATTCCAATGGATTCTGTAAACGACGCCCATTCGGGCTGTCAACCGCGAGCCGACGAAACGGCGGCACCTCGGCGCTTCATTTCAACGGGAAATATCGCTCTGACTAAGAATCTTGAATCCTTCACCGAGCAGGACGGAAGTGGCGCATTCCGTGTCGTCCACGTGCAATGCCAGCGCCGCCAGCCCGCGCGGACGCGTCAGCAACGGATACGTGAAATGAACGTTCACCTCGGCCATGAGAAGCGCGCCGAGCAGTTCGGCCAACTGTGTCGCCACTTCCTGCAGTTCCACCACAACCATCTCGCAAACGCCGAACGCAACATCGTGTTCGCGAAAAAGTTGTTCCACCCGCTCCGGGTCGCTCACGATGATGCGCGCGATCGCCGAGTCGGTCGATTCGGAAATGCTCAGCGCGACGACGTGCGTGTGATGCGCGTGCAACAGCTTCACGATATCGAGCATCGCGCCGACTCTGTTCGGGAGAAAAACGGAGAATTGCTTGACCAGGGGTCCGTCAAATTTTGAGGTGGTTTCGGGTAAATCGAGAGGCATGAGTGGCCGGGCCGGACTATGTCATCGCCGGAGTATCGATTGCAAACGAATACTGGCTCCGACCCCTGAGACGGCGGCCCACATCCTGTTGCTGTCATCCCGAGCCGCGAGAGACGGCGAGGGACCTCCCACAGACAGTTTCGCGTTTCAAGCATGAGGAAACTACAAATTGCAATTGCGAGGTTCCTCGGCGTCTCCGCGCTTCGCGATGACAACCGATTTGCCCTGTTCATTTCCAACCATCGCTTTAAACTCGGCGCCGGAGATGGAAGATGAAAATAGCCTGATCACCCAGCGGCGTGAAAAACTGGAAGCGTTGCGCGTGAAGGGCGTCGCGCCATTTGGTGCCGCATTCGAGACAGCGGGCTCAATCGCCGACGTACGAGAGCAGTTTGCCGAAGGCAAAGCGCTGCGCGCGGCCGGGCGAATCACGGCGCATCGCGATATGGGCAAGAGCCACTTCGTCGATCTGCGTGACGCCACTGGCCGCATCCAGATTTACATCCACGCGAAAGAAGTCGGCCCGGACATGATCGAGATTTTCAACTTGCTCGACCTTGGCGACTTCATCGGCGTCGAAGGGACCTGTTTTCTGACCAAGACCGGCGAGCAAACTTTGAAGGTTCACTCCTTTCAAGTGCTGGCCAAATCACTGCGACCGCTTCCCGAGAAATGGCATGGCTTGCAGGATGTGGAAGCGCGCTATCGCCAGCGCTATCTCGATCTCCTGACGAACGAACAATCGAGAAGCGTCTTCGAAAAACGTATCGTAATAATGCGCGAGATCCGCCGGTTCATGGAAGATCGCGGCTTCCTCGAAGTGGAAACGCCGATGTTGCAAACGGTCGCGGGCGGCGCGGCCGCGGAGCCGTTTCGCACGCATCACAAGGCGCTGGGGCTCGATCTTTATCTGCGCATTGCACCGGAACTTTACTTGAAGCGACTGCTTGTCGGAGGCTGCAACAAGGTTTTTGAGTTGAATCGCAATTTCCGGAACGAAGGAATCTCGAGAAAACACAATCCTGAGTTCACCATGCTCGAGGCCTATTGGGCCTACGCCGATTTCGAGAAGATTGCGGACCTGGTCGAAGAGCTCATCTGCCATTTGGCGCAGACATTGGAGGGACGCGCTCCGTCGCGTCCGGAAGCGAGGGAGGGCGAGGCTCCCGCCGAGCCGAAAGACACCGACGGCTCACCGGGAGGTTCGCCCTCCCGGGAAAGAGGGACGAGACAGAGCCCGTCGCTCCAGATTGAACACAAGGACGCCGACGGAAATGTCACGCGCACGATCAATCTCACCCGACCATGGCGACGGGCGCGTTACCGCGATCTGATTCACGATATTGATCCGCACTGGTTCGATTATTCGAGCGAAAAGCGACGCGAGCGCTGTGTCGAATTGGGGGTCGAGATCAACCCGCGCATGGCCGATTACGAAGTGACGCAGCAGATTTTTGAGAAATTGGTCGAAGAGAAAACCTTTGATCCGCTCTTCGTCACCCATTGTCCGAAAGAGCTGGTCCCGCTGGCGAAACAAAATATCGAGGATGATTCGCTCGTCGATGTTTACGAACTCATCATCAACGGCCAGGAAATTTCACCGGGCTACACCGAGTTGAATGATCCGCTCGTGCAACGTCAACGCCTGATCGACCAGGCGGGCGAAGAGACGCAGAGTCTCGATGAAGAGTTCCTCCTCGCGCTCGAGCACGGCATGCCGCCGGCAGGTGGCTTCGGCCTCGGGATCGATCGCCTAACGATGTTGTTGACCGGCGCCGAATCGATTCGCGACGTGATTCTGTTCCCGCTGTTGAGGCCAAAAAAGTAGAATGACGTCTCAATCTTCGCGCGCCGCTGTTGGTCATCCTGAGCCGCGCAGACGGCGAAGGACCTCACAAGTTACTTGAGCGAATCAAACGATGAAAGCCTTTCGCCTTAGGAGAGGTCCTTCGCTCCGCTCAGGATGACGGCGTTGTTAGAAACGAAATCTCCCTCACACCAAATCGCACGCGTCGGCTGGCATCCAGTGGGCGTCTTTGCCTTCCCACTTCACGTTGCAACCGATGGGATTGGTGACCGGCTCAGAAACTGGTTTGCCGGCGAGATGATCGTCGAGCGCGCGCTCCAGTTCGTTTGTTTTTGCTTTCTCGGCCTGGCGTGGATTGTCCACCGCCCGTCCCGTGTAAATCAGTTTGCGATCGCGATCGAAGACATAGAAATGCGGCGTCCGTAGCGCACCATACGCGCGCGCGATTTCCTGCGTCGCATCGTGCAAATAAATCCACGGAAATCTCTGCTCGCGCATGCGCTCGACCATGTGAGGAAAATCATCTTCCGCGTAGGTGTTCGCGCTATTTGAATTGATCGCGACGAAGCGGACGCCTCGCCCGGCATATTTTTCCGCTGCATGACGCGTCGTCTCATCCGAACCGATGACATAAGGGCAGTGATTACAGGTGAAGAAGATGACCAACACTGGATCGCCCGCAAAATCCGAGAGCGCATAAGTCTTTCCGTCTGTCGCCGGAAGTCGAAAATCCGGCGCGCGATCGCCAATTTGCAAAGTGAAACTCATGATCCTTCTACCACTGGATGGAACCGGCTCGGTGTCAAAAACCATTTCGCGCGACCGCAAAGAACGCCGAACAACTCCTCGGGCTCGCATCGACCCACCGCCGGCGTGACCAGCTAACTATCGGAGCAACACGAGAAGCAACACGATTAACAGAACTAAGCCGCCACTCGGGTAATATCCCCAACCAGTGCTGTACGGCCATGTCGGGAGCGCGCCGACCAGTAATAGGATCAGAATAATGAGAAGAATAGTACGCATCGGCTCGTTTCCTTTTCTACGAATTCGCGCGAGAGAAGCATTCTGCTCGTAGAAATCTTCGCCGCCGCCGCGCGCCGCTCGATTATCTTCCAACATCCAAACGCCAACCCAGAAGCGATTTTCTTGTGATACTGAAGAAGCCGACTCTTGTTCCGAATCAGATTTTGTTATGCCTGCCAAATCAAAAAAACAGCAGATGGCCGCGGGAGCTGCGCTGGCAGCAAAGCGCGGGAAACGATCGAAGTCGTCGCTCAAGGGCGCTTCCAAACAGATGGTGCGATCAATGAGCGAAAAACAGTTGCGCGATTTTGCGAAAACCAAGCGCAAAAAGTTGCCGACGAAGAAGGACCGCAAAAAATAGTCTAGGGGCGGGGGCAGAATCGCGCATCCGGGGCATTTTAAGACCTGGCACAGCTCCCAGTCAGTCCCGGCCCTTCGACGTTATCCGCGCTTTTCCCTTTGCGGCTCATGTAGTTTTCCGGTTCCGGTGCTATATTGGCGGACATGGAAACGCCTCAAATTACCGCCTACCTGAAAACCGTCTGCGGCTGGAGCGCCGGCGTGCGCGCCGTGCTGGCCAAGTACAATCTCAATTACACCGAGAAAGACATCATCCAGAACCCGGCATTTCGCTGGGAAATGGAAACGAAGAGCGGGCAACCGCTTTCGCCGTGTGTCGAGATTAACGGCAACATGCTCGCCGACATCAGCGGCGAGGAAGTGGAACAGTATCTAATTGAGAACAAACTGGTGCAGCCGAACGATGTCGATGCGGGTGTTCCCACGAATGCTCCTTGTGCAACGGAACAGCATGAGGCTGCGGTCAAGCTTCGACTCTGATCGCGCTCGCGGCCTAAGCAACCACAGCTCCCGGTTTAGCTGGGCTCATCCACGCTCGTCGCGACGGAGTACCGTGATTGCATCGACGAACTTTCCTCCGAACCGATCCCACCCTAGGTTGTCTTCTACTTCGGATGAAAATTTTTGCTCGGACTCGAGCGCCGAAAGCTGCCTCCGCGAAGAACAAGCGTAAACGCCGATTCGGCTGGAAGCTGACGCTGGCCGGAATCATTCTAGCCGGCGGGATCGGGGTTCTGGCCTTCTATGCCGTCTGGGCACAGACCTTCGACATGACGAGGCTGGGCGCAATGCCCGAGCGCAACACCGTCTTCGATGTCGATGGGAAAATCTACAGCCGGCTTGCCGGCGCGAATCGTCTCCGGGTTTCGCTCAATGAAGTCTCGCCTTATTTCATCGATGCGTTGCTGGCTCGCGAGGACACGCGGTTTTATCAGCACGGCGGCATTGATCCGCGCGGAATTGCCCGCGCACTTTACCGCGACATTCTCACCCTCTCGACCAAAGAAGGAGCGAGCAGCATCACGCAACAGGTCGCGCGCAACAGTCTTCCACTCGGCGGCCGCAACATCAGCCGAAAGTTGCTCGAAGCGATGGTGGCGCTCCGGATCGAGCGCATTTTTACAAAACAGCAGATCCTCGAGCTCTACGTCAACCGCATCTATTTCGGCTCCGGTTGTTACGGAATCGAAACTGCGTCGCAGGCCTATTTCGGCAAGAACGCTTCGAAGCTCAATCTGTCCGAAGCTGCCTTGCTCGCCGGCTTGATTCGGAGCCCGAATCGTTTTTCGCCGCTCAAGAATCCGGAGGGCGCGGCTGTGCAACGGGACACCGTTCTCGATCGGATGCTGGAATTGAAAAAGATTTCCACCGCGCAAATGCGGGAGGCAAAGCTGACCAGGGTGACATCGCGTCCGCGCCGCCTGCCGCTTATACAGGAGAACTACGCGATGGACGCGGTGCAACGGGATTTGAATCTGCTCCTTACCCAGGACCAGGTCGATAACGGCGGACTTTTTATCTACACGACACTTGATCCCGTGGTGCAGAATGCGGCGGCCGAAGCAATCGAGAAACAACTCTCAAAAATCGAGCGCGAGCCCGGATTTCGTCATCCGCTGAAGGCAAATTATCAGCCACCGGTCGACGGAGAAGATAATTCGATGCCTTACCTCGAAGGCGCACTTGTCGCGATCGACAACAACAGCGGCGGCGTCCGCGCGCTCGTCGGCGGTCGCGACTACAAGCAGAGCAAATTCAATCGTGCGCTGGCGCCGGCCAATCGTCAGATCGGCTCGGCCTTTAAGCCTTTTGTTTACACGCTGGCATTCATGCACGGCCTCCTTCCCGGCGGCGCGGTGAGCGACGGGCCGATCGAGCCGGGAGAAATCGCAGGCGCGGGTAATTGGTCGCCCGGAAATTCCGACGGAAAATACGGCGGCATCCAACCGGTCTCGTACGGTCTGATTCATTCGCGCAACACGATGAGCGTGCGCGTAGGTGAATTCGCCGGTCTCGATGATGTCCAAAAAATCGCGACGACGCTCGGCCTGAGCGAAAACATTCCGCACGGCGCCGCCATTTACATCGGTTCGTTTGAGACGGATCTGAAGGATCTGACCAGCGCCTACACCGTTTTTCCCAACGCGGGGGTGCGGAAGCAATCCTACATCATCGAGCGAATCGATGACGCCGATCACAATCCGATTTACCGCGCGGCGCATATCACGCTTCCGGCGCTCGACCCGAGTGCGACCTGGATGACCTCGCAATTGATGGAGCAAGTGATGATCAGCGGCACGGCCGCCGCTGCCCGCTCGTTAGGATTCAAACTGCCCGCTGCTGGAAAAACCGGGACGACCAACGATTTCAAGGACGCCTGGTTTGTTGGTTACACCACTTCGATGACCTGCGGAGTTTGGGTTGGATTCGATCAACCGGTTACGATCATTCCGCGCGGATACGGCGCGGCGCTCGCTCTGCCGGTCTGGACGCAAGTCATGAACAAAGCGGCGCAGCGTTATCCGGCAAAGGATTTCCAACCAACGGTCCAACTGCAGCACGCCACCGTCTGTTCCATCTCAAATGCGATTGCGACGGACGGTTGCATCGCGGCCGGCACTGCATACGACATTGTTCTGCCGGTGGATAAAATCCCGCGCGGCAGTTGTCAGGTGCATGGTGGAACGCCCCTCCTGGTTGGACAAAAACTCCAGCAAGTCGGTCAGAAAGTGGAAGCAGCTCCGCGGAACATCTTTCAGTCTTTCCGTCGATTCTTCACCGGAAAAAAGTAATAACGTGATGTGACAAGGGGTCTGGAGAGCACACTAACCTCGCGTGCTGGGTTAGGCGTCCCGCCGAAACAAACTTCACCCTCCAACTGGAGAAACTTAGGAAAATGAAATTGTGAGGATGCCGCGGTTGGCAAAACTAGGCGTCCTATTGTGGCTGGCTCCTTTGGGTGAAAGTTCCATGATTTCCGCAGAGCCAATGCCGGTGTTCAAACAACCAATCCCGGAATTACGCAAAAGCTCTCAACTGATTCTGGTCCTGGCCCGTGATTGGAACGCGACCAAAGCAAAGCTCCATACTTTCGAACGCGATGATGCCGGCAGCTGGAAACCGGCCGGCATCGACTCCGACGTCGTGATCGGGAGAAAAGGAATGGCGTGGGGAATTGGATTGCATGGTGGTTGCCGGTCCGGCGGGCCGTGCAAACAGGAAGGAGACGAGCGCTCACCCGCCGGCTCCTTTGAACTGGACGAAGTCTTCGGCGTGGCCAGTGCGCCGCCATCGCACTTTCCCTATCGACAAATCCATGCCGACACGGAAGCGATCGATGATCCGGGTTCGCGTTATTACAACCGACTGGTCGATGCCAGGCAACTTCCGCGGAAAGATTGGGCAAGCTCGGAGCACATGTTGCGGATGGACGAAATCTATCGCTTGGGAATAATCGTTAGGCATAACTGGCGGCAAAAGCCGGACGCCGGTTCATGCATTTTTCTGCACACCTGGCTTGGAGCGGAAGAGGGAACATCAGGCTGCACCGCTATGCCTGCGCTCGTTCTGCAGAGATTGATTCGCTGGATCGATCAAGCAAAGCAGCCAGTGCTCGTTCAGCTTCCGCTAGCCGAATACCACCGGTTACAATCGAACTGGAAATTGCCGGGGACGGAATGACGAATTTACACTCCGGCTCAAACCAACGATTCTTTCGGATTACGACTCGATTGTTATGAAGGACGACAAAGACAACATCCAACTCAGTGCGGTGGAAGATCATGATGGGATCCTGACCATTCGTGGCGGCGGCGCGCGACGGAATTGGAATGGCATTCACTACAAGCAGGGTATGTCGGCAAAGAATGTCGGAACGACCAAACTATCCGCTAATATCGCCACGATCCCGCCGGGCGGCATCGCGTACGCCCACATTCATGTCGGCTTTGAGCTGATCCTTTATATTCTTGAGGGAAGAGTGCGCCATGAGTTCGGACCCGGCCTGAAGCAAGCTGTGGAAAATCAAGCCGGAGACTTCATCTACATTAAACCCGGCGTACCTCACGAAGTGTTCAACATGAGTGATACGGAACCCGTTGTCGCTTTCGTGGCCCGTTCCTCGGCCGACGAATGGGACAATATTGTTCCCTACGACCGCAACCAGGACAGCTGAAGAATTTCGCGCCTCGTCATTTCTTTCGATTTTCTTCCAGTAAGAAAAGAGTCGCCGATGGCCGAGGTTCCTATGGGCTGTGCTCCGCGTTGGGCAGATGAGGCCGCATCAAATATTGTCCGCCTGTCGGCTTGACGACGCCTTCTTCTATGCACAAATGATCGAGCAAGAGCAGGACCTCAAAAAGCGCCTTGGTATCTGCATTCTCCGCGTAAGCGGCCCGGGTTCCCGGAGGCATGACCAGGTGAAGGAAGGCGCCAAATTCCTTCCTCCATTCGATCGTGAACCAGCGCTCGAAAACCGGAATGATCTCCTCGGACCGGATTTTCTCAAACGGAGAACCAAGTTGACCCGGAATGGGAGTTTTGATTTCTGTGACCGTCTTCTTGTTGATCCGATTGATGCGGAATTTTTCGGGCAAAAAAGAAAGGAGCTCGTTGATGATGGCAAGACGTTTCGGATCGTATTGCCCCTGAGTTTCCCCGACGAAGTCGTGAATCCAGAGGTAGCCGCCATCTTTGAGCGCCCGCCAGGTTTGTTCGGCGACGCGCTCCAGAAAGAGAACATGGTGCAGTGAGGTTTGGGCGACCACCAGGTCGAACTCCTTCGGCGGTAATTCCAGGAAATTCAGATCGCCGACCGCGTAAGTAATGGGGAGGTTCTCTCGTTTTGCCGTCTCCCGCGCCTCGGCAATCGCCTGCTCGGAGATATCGATGCCGTGGAAACTCTGGCAAATACCGTACCCGAGGAGGGTTCGTTCGAGGCGGCCCGCGCCGCAACCGAGGGTCAATCCCCTCTCGAATCTAAGCCTTTTTTCCCTGGCTAGTTCAATAAGAGAGGATTGATGACGGGAGACGCGTAATTCCGCGCTTGCTCTTGCATCTTCGGCTCCCGCTTCCGAATGCGCCAAAGCGGGAAGGATACGTCCCCAGACCTCACTCTCGCGGGCCGCCATCGCGTCGTAGACGCTGCGATCGGCCATGGCGCGTCCGATGATTTCGCGAGCCTTGTCGTTACTCATAGCTTGGTTATGAGAGCACAAAAACAGAAAAGGCCATGCCTTATTCTTGTCCTGTTCGTGCTTCGATTCGTTTCGGATATTGAAAGGTTGCGATTGTTGGCAAGATCGTTGCAACGCGTTGCATTGAGCCGCGTCAGATTTCACCACCTTCTCAAAGGCTCTTCTTGGGTTGATCGCAGTCCACTGTCCGTCAAATCAGGGGGAACCCGATTCTGACACCTTTCCCCTACGTTGTAATCGTAGCTGAGCGAGTAAACGCCCGCCAGACAAAGAGAAGAACTCGCCATTAGGCTCTAGTCGCTCTTTCTGTCAAGATATGTTGACTGACCCCTATCTTCTATCCCCGTGGCGAAAGCAACGTCATTGGCTCCGGTCTGGACGCATTTCGTCGGACGATCCAGAGAATCATACTCGACGTTGGTTGCATCCATTCCCTGACGGACATTCTGCCGCTTGGTCACGTTGCCGTTCACATCATAGGTGTAATGGAACCAGGGCGTCGGTCCCCTATTCCCTATTCTATGTTCGGCAAGTACTGTCACTCGCATTATCTTACTGTCAGCGTCGTTCGGGTCCTCAGGGAATATGATCACGGCACCATACGGGACATCCCATTGCATGGCTCGAACGGCGCCGGTTTCTCGGATGCGCGTGTATGGTCCAACGCGCTGGACAACTTCTTTAAGAGTCGTCTCCGGGTCAATAAAACGAAAATGTATGGGCAATGTCGACTTATCCCATCCATCTTTGCCGACATCGACACCTCGTAGCCGATCGTCACTATCAATCTGCATGAACCCGCTTATCGTGCCGAATAGCCACAGTAGTAGCAGTACAAAAAGGACGGGAATTTTCCACGCGGGAAACACCATTCCAACCGTGATGCTAATGGCGCCGGCGACGAAAGCTCCGACAGCATAAGTAATCATGAATCGAACGATTCTTTCCGGAGAAGACATATTTCTACCAGTGATGCATCCACCATTCTTGCACAAAAGGGATGTAGTCCTCAACGATCTCCGGGAGCTCGAGTTGTACTTCAGGATGTTCCGGAAGCAGAGAACGGGTCAGAGCTAACTATCGACACTGTTGAGCAGATTCGAGACATAACTGGGGCTTCCCATTTTCAGCCGGTTGGCAATCCATTGTCGACTCATGGGTGTTTGTGTTCGCAGTTGTTGCGCAATCCTTATCTTCAAACCATGTCCTTTGGGCTGTTTGGCCAAATCGATGTCGCGCCAACGCACTCTTGCCAGGGCCTCCACCACCATCCTCTCGGCCAGCGCTTCATCAGTTTCCCGCCGCTCCCTCGCTTGTTCTCCTTTGCGTCCAGGCCGGGCCAGCTTATCCGCCAGCCAATCTCGAAAATCTTCCGTGCCGATCTTCCACTCTCGTCGCATCGACATCTCGTCTGCCGGTTCTAATCGCGCCAGCTTCATTCGCCGTTCAAATTCCCGCCGAGTTCGCGCGTTATCTTTTGTCAGGCCGTGCTCACCAAGCAACCGATCCACTCGCAGCCATCGGGGCCGCAGTTTCGGTCGCTGGTACTCTCGATAACTACTCCAACGAAACGATTCCAGCTTCTTGTGGCTCGCCACAATTCCAGCTCGCACCGGATTCAAGTGCACGTAATCGCAAGCACAACGCAAGTAGCCCGGCGACCGCGCATCGATCAACTGCGACTTGTAGCGGCCCCCAAACAGATGCCCCCAGTGGCGATGCCGCCGATTGAACCGCTGCGTGTACGTGCCCAATAACCATTTCATTCCCAGAGCCAAGTTGGGCTGAGGCGTTTCTACCACCAGATGAAAATGATTCCTCATCAGACAGTAGGCATGAATTTGCCAGCCAGTCTTTAGACATGCTTGCCCAAGGGTGCGCAGAAACTCGGCACGATCCCGATCATCCAGAAAAATCGATTCACGCCGGTCGCCCCGACTCATGATGTGATAAAGCGCACCGGCGTACTGAATCCGAAGTGGTCGCGGCATCCATCTAGCCTGTCAAAAACTCGCGCGAGTGTCAATAGTTAGCTCTGACCCCGATTCCCGATTCCCGATTCTCCCGACAAGGCGGGAAGGATGTTTCCCCAGACCTCACTCTCACGGGCCGCCATCGCGTCGTAGACGCTGCGATCAGCCATGGCGCGTTCGATGATTTCGCGAGCCTTGTCATTGCTCATGGATTGTTATGAGAGCACAAAAACGGGAAAGGCCATGTGCTTTTTCTTGTCCCGTTCATGCCTCGATTCACTTCAGATATTGGAAAGTAGCGCTGTTGCCAAGATTACTGGATCGCGTCGCGTTGAGGCGCGCAAGATTTCACCGCCTTCCCCTAGTGTGCACCGGCCGCCCTTAAGAGCTCGATAATTTTCGCCTTTTTGCGATCGCGCGCGTACCAGAGAGGGGATTTTCCCCATGCATCCTTGATGTTAACTTTGGCGCCACGTCTGAGAAGTTCGGCGACTAAATCATCTCGGCCGAGATAAACGGCGGCGAATAAGGGTGTCCAGTTATTTGACTCTCCTTTCTTATTTTGGCCTGCGTGAACATTCACATCAGCCCCATAATCAAGAAGGAGCTTCACGATGTCGACGTCTGCACTCATAGCGCAGTAGAGCGCGGCGTCGCCCCCCATAGGCTCTCTCGCTTCGGGGTCAGCGCCTTGCTTCAACAATGCCTCAACTCTGGCTTTATCGTGCAACATGACAGCTTGATACAGTTCCGGAACTGTGATCGCCGGACCAAAGATACCGTTTGGATAATAGGCCGGGGTAGCAAATGGCGCTGGTCCCGGTATTTCCTTCAATGGAGAGGCTCCCGCCTTTCCGAGTAGCTCAGCTACTTCTCGATGTTGACGTTGCACCGCGTAAAACAACGGGGTTTTGCCGGCCAAATCTAGTGCATTGACGTCTACTTTCTGTTTCAAGAGTTCAGTGACGAGATCGGCGCGGCCGAGGCTCGCTGCATAAAAGAGCGGGGTCCACCGGGGGCTTGGCATCGAACCAACGTCACTCACACGAACGTTCACGTCCGCTCCAGCGCTAAGAAGTATTTTTGCAATCTCAGCGCGCATGAACATCGCTTGATGAAGAGGAGCCCATCCCCAGGCCGTTTTTTCGTTTGGATTCGCTCCTTGTTTCAATAACGCGGTTAGTTTCGCGCTATCATCTGCTAGGACTGCCTGAAACACGGGGTTCACTTGCCCAAAGAGAGAATCAGGCTCTCCGGTGATTCCACGCAGCGCAGAAAGCGCAAGGAAGACGAAGAAGGTAAAGCATCTAATCGTCATAGGAGGATACCTCACGCCTATTGCTTCTCGTCCGCTAGAGTCAAGGCTGTTTCCGCGGTCGCCTTTTCCCACTCGAGATTCAAACGTTCCAGATCGGTTGAGACGGCGGATAGTTCTCGGTTCGCTTTCAGCGCCTCGCCTCCGGCTTCATAGGCTGCGGGATCTTCCAGCGTCGCGGTCAGCTCTTTTTGCCGGCCTTCCAAAGAAGCGATCTGCATCTCTAATTCGTGAATGTGTTTCTCCCGATCACGCCGGATCTTTGCCGCGGCCTTACGCGCCTCCGCCTCGGCACGCTTTTGCTCTTTCTGTTCCCGACGTCCCGGGGCGGAACGCAGAGTGGCGGTGTTCGCCGTTGCCGGCTGTATTTTGCTTACGCTCTCACCGGCGGTGAGCGCGGCCCGGGCAGACGTGGCCTTCGATTTGTCGAGGTAATATTGGTAATCGCCGGGATAGGTCGTGAGCCGTCCGGCATCGATGTGCAAGACGCTGGTCGCGATGGCGCGAATGAAATGGACATCGTGGCTGATGAAAATGAGCGTGCCTTGGTATTGAGCCAACGCTGCGATGAGAGCATCGATCGAACCGATATCGAGATGGGTCGTTGGCTCATCCATGAGCAATAGATTAGGCGGATCGAGCAACAGCCTAACGAGCGCCAGCCGCGACTTCTCCCCACCGCTCAAAACCGCAACCGGTTTAAAAACGTCATCGCCACGAAAGAGGAACGAACCGAGAACGGTGCGGGCGGTTTGCTCCGATACGGGCTCCGGCGCGTCGAGCACGTTCTCGAGAACGGTCTTCCGCAGGTTGAGCGTATCGACGCGATGCTGGGAAAAATACCCCACCCGCACGTTGTGCCCGAGTTCGCGCGTCCCGCGCTGCACGGACAAAACGCCAGCAAGCAACTTCAGCAACGTCGATTTACCCGCGCCGTTCGGACCGACCAGGACCGTTCGCTGACCTCGCTCCCCTTTAAAATTCAATCCGCGATAAACCACAAGGTCGCCGTAGGCATGGTCGACTTCCTTGAGCATAATCGCACGCAAGCCGCTCCGGACCGGCTGCGGGAAACGGAATTTGATTTTCTTTCTCTGCGCGATCGGCGCCTCGATTTTCTCCATCCGATCGATCTGCTTTAGCTTGCTCTGCGCCTGTGACGCCTTGCTCGCTTTCGCGCGAAAGCGGTCGGCGAATCGCTGGAGCGAAGCGATTTCTTTCTGTTGATTCTTGTAGGCTGAGAGCTGCTGATCTTCGCGCGCGGCCTTCTGCTCGATGTAGTCATCCCAGTTCCCGCGATACCGGACGAGTTTTGCCTGTGCGATCTCGACGATGCTACCGACAAGTTGATTCAGAAACTCGCGATCGTGCGAAATCATCAGAATCGCGCCGGGGTATTGCCGGAGATATTCCTGAAACCAGCCTAACGATTCGAGATCGAGATGATTGGTCGGTTCATCGAGCAGGAGAAGATCGGGCTCCATGACCAGTAGCCGCGCAAGATGCGCGCGCATGATCCAGCCGCCGCTGAGGCTGCTCGCCGGGCGAGGGAAATCGCTTTCGCGAAATGCGAGGCCGGCGAGGATGCGTTTTGCCTTCGGCTCGAGCTGCCAGCCGCCGTGTTCCTCGAAGGTGTGGAGGGCGGTGTGATAATCTTCTTCGCCGTCGCTTCCTCCACCGGATTCGTGGCGTTTGATCAGTTCCTGCGCCTGCACCAGCTCGGGAGAAATCGCTATTGCCATTTCCAGCACGGTCTCTTCGCCCGCGGCTGCGGTTTCCTGTGGAAGAAATCCGATCGCCGCCTTCTTCTCGATCGCAACAGAACCGGAATCCGGCGTGACCTCGCCGAGAATAAGGGAAAACAAGGTCGATTTTCCCGTGCCGTTCGGACCGACCAAACCGATCCTGTCGCCACGGTTCACCTGGAGCGAAACATCTTCGAAGAGCGTTCGCCCGGCAAAAGCCTTGCTGATCTGCGAAACCGTGAGCATTGGGAAAGGCGCGCACTGTTCCCTCGTCACCTACCCGGCGCAAGTGCGCAGGTTCTTTTAGAAAGAGGAGACGGGCGCGCCCTCGATCGCGACCCATTCGTTTCGCGCACGCGAATCGGCCACCGCCTGGACCACTCGCATGTAACGAACCCCGTCCTCGAAATCCGGATGGGGCCGATTCCGGCCACGCGATTTCACCGCGGCAATGAAGTCATCTTCCACTTTCCATTCGCCTGTTAGTTCCGGTGCAAGCTCGACCGCGTGCAAGGCATTATCCCCGACGAGGCCAGCTTGGATCGAATCGGTATCGAAATCGTAGGTCAGTGTCCCGCGATCACCAAACAGCTCGAGACGATTCACCGGAGTGACCGCGGCGACGCCACTGAATTCGAGCACGCCCTCGGCTCCGTTCGCGAAGGTGCAAAGGACGGTCAGCAGATCTGGGACGATCACTTCGTAACCCTGGCGGATCGGCTGAAGAATCTTCCCACGCGCGAAAACACCCGTGATGTCGCCGAGCCAGCGCTGCAAAACCTCCACATAAATCCCGAGCTTGAGCACGTTGAGTCCACTCAATTCGATCCGCTGCCGCCAATGCGCCGGCGCTTCGGTATCCAGATACGGGCTATCGAAATTTTGCAGACGAATGTGATGCGGCCGGCCGACATATCCCTCCGCGAGCAACTTCTTCACCAGCAAATCGCCCCGCATCCCGTAAGGCGGCGGACAAAGCATCGTGACCAATTCCGGGTAACGCTTCGAAGCCGCGAGCATCTCTTCCGCTTCCGCCAGGTCCATTGCCATCCGCGCCTGACAAAAAACATGTTTGCCGGCTTCGAGGGCGGAAATCGTGACCGCAGAATGCATGTACGGCGGCGTGCCGATCCAGATGATATCGAGATCATCGATCGCGAGAAGATCCGCCCAATCCTGCATCGGCGTAGCCTGGGGAAGATTTTCGCGGCAGAATTTCTCTGCGCTCTGGTAGGTCGAATTCGACACGGCAATGATATCCACGTCCGCGTGACGTCGCAGCGCGGGCAAATGCCGCCTTCGGACAATGTCCCCCGCGCCGACGATTCCGATGCGCAATTTGTGGTTATTCCGGCTCATTTATTCAATTAGCGGGTTAACGATCTGGCGAATGAGCAATCAAGAAATCTGACCGACGTGAATCACGTTTGACCGTCCCGCGTGCGCGCCGTTCAAGATTCGCTTGACCGCAATGGGACCCGACGCCAGCTTACGCGACTTTCTCCGGAATTTGTATGTCAAAAGTTTGTCGCATCACAGGATCAAAGGTCACGCTAGGCAGCACGATTCATCGCCGCGGCATGGCGAAGAAGAAAGGCGGCGTTGGGCGGCACGTGACGAAAAACGTGCGCAGAACATTCGGCCCTAATCTTCAGCAGCACCGGATCTGGGTTCCTGAGCTGAAGAAGTTTGTCCGGATTCGTGTTACGGCGCGCGGCCTGAAGACGATCAACAAAAACGGAGCCCACGCGACCCTGAAGAAAGCCGGCCTGATCGCGGCCTGAAGAAAACGCAGCGGCGCGTGTTACGCGCCGGGTTTGTCCGATTCGACGGCTGGAACCACGATTGCCGCAACTTCCTGAGCGGGTTCACCGTTTGATTCGTTAGGGGATTTCAAACTACCCGCGTCTGCCGCTGAGACAGCGGCAGCTACAACTTGATCCGCATCATCGGTCACGGCATTACTCATTTGTTTTTCTGCTGCTGGTTCGGTTGCAATCGGCGCCACGGTCTTAACGCGAGGAAGATCGAGGGATCCGTCGTTAAACTCAATGACGTAGCCTTCGCTGATCAACCACTTGAGATCGGCGGCCAGTGTCAGCTTCAATCTGTCCGCATCTCCGTTGTCGGATTCGCGAGCAACCAGTCTTTCGGCCAGATTGTGTCGATTGATTCCGGGCGCGCCGGCAATCGCTGTGAGGATGCCGCCGATGGATGGAGAGACGCCTGTTAATTCGTGCCCGAAAGGATGGCTGCGAATCGGTGAGACGAAGAGCATGTTGCGACGGTGACGAAAGATGTTCAAACCCGCCGAGCGCAATGCGCCGACCAGTTCCTGCATCATCCGCGAGGGGGAACGGGTTTCGTGCGACCAGGCATCCTCGATCACACGCCGCAATCCGTGATCGGCGAGACGCCGGCTTGTCACGCCATCGATCGTAAATTCTCCTGCAGTTCGAAGAAGGTTCGGCAAATGATTTTGACGGAAGTACCGCTCGGCGTCGACGGCGCTGGTGAAAGAGCGCGCCGGGTCGTCGCCCAGTGTTGTAAAGGTCGTGACGTTGCGCGCCTGCTCTTTCCATTGTTCGACTGCCGTCGGATCGCTCACGATCTCGATCTGTCGCTGATAATCCAGAAAACTCATGCGCCGACTGAAGCGCTGCTCGTAAAGATTGCGCAGTTGCGCCTGATAACTGTGATGGTTGGTCGGGCCCAGTAATGTTCTGCTGAGACGGCAGCGCGCGACGTTGGTGAAATTTCCTTTGAGCGGTTCCGACTGGCTGACCTCCACCTTGTAGAAATCGTCCTTGGTGGACTCAAACGCGCCGTTCTCGAGAGCTTGACGATTGGTCGAGACCGGCCCCCGTTCGCCCAGTTGAAAGAGTGGCGTCTCGGAACTCGCGGTCAGCTTGACGTGGTAACGCTCCGGTTTCTCGAGAAACATGCGCGCCAGGGCGTAAACCGAGTAGGCCACGGTCCCGGCTTTGATCTGCACAATAACGTTGGCCAAGGAAGGAGCGTGAGGAAGAAATTCTATGGTCACATTCGGCCGCGCGGCCGGCGCCTGTTCCCGTCGCGGTTCCCGCCCTCGAGGCGCATGATCGCGTCTGGCGGGTTTTTCATTGCGTTTCCGGTCCCCGGATTTCGGAATGTTGCGTCTTCGCTCGGGCACACGCCGCGGCCGGCGATCGCCACGATCGAAGGTGCCGATCTCTTCGCCTTCGAAGTTGGAATAATCGCTGGAGCTGGCCGGTTCCTTCACCCAAGCCGGCAATAATTTCAGGTCCAGCAGATCCGGCGACGCGTCAGAGGCAGACATCCATTCTCATTAAGGCCAAGCGGAAGGGAAGTAAACTGACTGGCCGCGGTTATCACCTGTTCTTCCACCCGAAAATTGATTGACAAGCCGCTTAATTCCTTTACTTGCCATCCTGTTCCGGGAAAGGTAAACGCAGAATCGTAACCAGGAATTTTTATGACGGAGAAATCAATTGAAGAGAAAGTGAAGGACATCATCGTCGAGCAACTCGGGGTCAATCCCGAGCAAGTGACGCCGACGGCTTCCTTCATTGAGGACCTGGGGGCGGACTCGCTCGATATCGTCGAACTCGTAATGGCTTTCGAAGAGGAGTTTGCCGTGGAGGTGCCGGACGAGGATGCGGAAAAGCTTCAGACCGTCGGCGATGTAAACAAATACATCGAAGAGAGAGCCTCCAAGCAGTAAACTTCGTTTCTCGAGGCGCACTTTTTACGCTGAGCAGAAAACACGGCCGCGGCCGTGTTTTTTTGCTTCTGAGTTGCACTCGCTAACAAGCGACCCAGACTAGCAGCAGAATGAATCTCGGGCTCCTGGAACGACCGCTGTTTCATGTGGATGGCCATTATGTTTCATTCCTCGGAATCATCGCATTCGCCGGGCTCTTTGCCTTCGGTTTGATCGCGGCGAAATGGCTGCAGAGCGATGCCGTCCGTCGCCTTTTCAGCAGATTCAAACTGGAGACGAACTTCACCGCGATCATCACGACAATTCTGAGCGTGGTCACGCTCGTTTTCTTTTCCGTGAGCGCGATCAACGCCGCCGGAATTCCGCTGCCATGGAACGCTCCCCTTCCCGGTATCAAACTCAGTCTTGTTCAGATTTTTCTTCTCATCGCATTTCTGATCGCGGTCTTCTGGATCTCTTCCCGGACGAAACGTTTTCTCTTCGACCGCTTTCTCGTGAACAGCGGCCTCGACCGCTCGTTGCAGTACACCATCGCCCAAATCGTCAGCAACATCGTCCTGGTGGTTGGCATTTTTATGGTCCTCGAAAACACCGGGGTTCATCTTGGTGCGTTGACCGTTTTCGCCGGCGCGGTCGGTGTCGGAGTCGGATTCGGTCTTCAGAACATTGCCAGCAATTTTATCAGCGGGCTCGTGATCCTCGCGGAGCGGCCAATAACGATCGGCGATCGGGTGGAGGTGGCGGGAGTGGCTGGCCAGGTGCAAAAGATCAACATGCGCAGCACGGTGATTGTGACTAACGACAACATCTCGATGATTGTACCCAATACGAAGTTCATTGATTCGCCGGTGACAAACTGGACCTATGGAGATCCGCGCGTCCGCTTTCGCATTCCGGTTGGCGTCGCTTACGGCAGCGACGTTGAGAAAGTGCGGGAGACACTGATCGCGGCAGGCGCGGAAGACCCGCGCACGCTCAAAGATCCGGCGCCGAGCGTTTTCTTCGAGGGCTTCGGCGACAGTGCGCTCAATTTTGAGCTCGTCGTATGGAGCAGCGAGATGAGCGGCCGCCCGCGCCGCTTTCGCAGCGATCTCAACTTCGCCATCGAACGACACCTGCGAGAGGCCGGCATCGAAATTCCATTTCCGCAGCGCGATCTGCACATTCGCAGCGGAGTCCTGAGGACTGAAACCGTTTACTCGGACGAAGAGCAAACTCAGGGGGATTCTGACTAGTCTTTGATGCGCCCAAGAACTAATCGAAGCGCGAAGGTAAAGTAATATCGCCAAGCAAACTCACAATACGGAGCCAGAGAAGGAAAAGCGCGGCCTGCTCTGTCGTGCACAGGACGCGTTCCGCGTTTTCGCGAAGAAAACGTCGGTCGTTCTTGGCAGCGCCTGGGCATTTTGCGGCGCGATTCTCATCATCGCGATCTGGGCGCTGACCGGGCCGGCCTTTCATTTTTCCGATACATGGCAGCTGATCATTAATACCGGGACGACCATCGTTACATTCCTGATGGTGTTCCTGATTCAAAATACGCAGAACCGGGATGCCAAGGCGGTCCATCTGAAACTTGACGAGCTCATTCACGCCCTCAAAGGCGCCAGGAACAAACTGGTGGATTTGGAGGAGCTTTCAGATGACGAGCTAAAACAGCTCGAACAAGAGTTCACGCGGATCAGAAAGAAGGCGGAGACGACGGAAAAGGGAGTCTCGAAAATCGAAACCGGCGCACGGCACTAATCTCCGGACCGATTCATCTCAGGACCGCGCCGAAGCCGCCTGGCCGGTGCGCAAGAAAGTCTTCCCGCTCGGACAAAGATCTAGGATCTCGCATTGCGCGCAGTCGGGACGTCGCGCGAAACACCGCCGTCGTCCGTGCCAGATGAGCCAGTGACTCCAGTCGGTCCAGTGGCCACGCGGGATTAATTTCATCAAGTCGCGCTCGATTTTCTCGGCATCCGTCTGGCGGGTTAAGCGAAGCCGCTGCGAAAGTCGGATGACGTGCGTATCCACGACGATGCCTTCCTCCTTTCCAAACGCATTACCCAAGACCACATTCGCGGTTTTCCGGCCGACGCCGGGCAGCGCGCAGAGCTCGGCCATCGTTTCCGGCACCCGGCCCTTATGCTTTGCGACCATTGCCGCGGCTGCCGCGCGAATGCTCTTCGCCTTGTTCCGAAAGAAACCGGTGGAGCGAATCGCGTTTTCCAGCTCGCTTTGCGGAGCGTTCGCGTAATCCGCGGCCTTCCGATATTTCGCGAAGAGCGCAGGAGTGACGAGATTGACGCGCTTGTCGGTGCATTGCGCGGAGAGAATCGTGGCGACGAGCAACTGCAATGGAGTGTGAAAATCCAACTCGCAGCGCGCGCCCGGATAAACTTCGGGCAGTTTCTGAACGAGCTGCCGAACACGTTCTCGGATTTTCATGCTTTCGTTTATGATCGATGGGAAGGGAAGGCAAGCTTGCGCTATTTTGCCTTTGCATGCGCAACAACACCACAGTTTCACCGGCGGCTGCGTCCGTGGAATGGGTTCCAAAAGATTACCTGGCACCGCTCGACTTTAAAGAGGTTTTCGGTCGAAACGCGCCGCTCGAGATCGATCTCGGTTGCGGGGATGGATCCTTTGTTACGGCGCTTGCGCAGCAGCGTCCAGAGCGCGACTTCCTTGGAATCGAGCGCCTGCTCGGCCGTGTCCGGAGCGCCTGCCGGAAAGCGGCGAAGGAAAACCTGACAAATCTGCGAGTCCTGCGCCTGGAAATCGCGTACGCGGTTCGCTACCTTTTGCCAGCCGAATCCGTCGCGACCTTCTATCTTTTGTTTCCCGATCCGTGGCCGAAAACGCGGCATCACCGCAGGCGCATCGTCACGGCCGAATTTCTCGAATCGATTCGGAATGCGCTTCTACCTGATGGGATTTTGCGGATCGCAACCGACCAGGCAGACTATTTTGAGCAAATCACAAGGCTGGGCGCGGCTGTCGCCGGCTTTACCGCAACGAGTCCGGTTCTGGAAGATGTTTATCCGGTCTCCACTTTCGGGGCGCGATTTCGTGAGAAGGATGAGAAGATCTATTGGCTCGAAGTTCGAAAATTTTCGCCAGTTAGGTAAGAGCTTGCTTCCCAATAGTGGCGATAAAATCGCAACTCGACTGCTCCGGTTTGGTCCTGGCGAAAAAGCTTAATCGCGCGCGATCGAACCATCGCGTCCCACACATCGGTCACGCGCTCCGTCTCCGGGAAATCGCGCGATGTCGCAACGATTAATTTCGGATGAACCTGCGTCAGAAATCTCTCCGAGCCGGACATTCCTGAACGATGCTGCCCCTTAACCAGGATTTCGCTTCCCAAATCGAGATGGCTTTCACAAAGCGCATTTTCCGTTTCAACACCAATATCGGAGACGAGCAGAACCCGAACTTGCGAATCGATAATGAGCTGAGCCACGACCGCCTGATCATCGGCAGCTGAGGATGTAGACAAGGCGGGAGGATGGAGAATCCTAACGGTGACGTTATTGGACAATTTCAGCTCCGAACCCGCTCTGAGAGACTGCAATCGCAATGGGCGGGTGCGCAGTTCTCGTTGGATCTTGCGATGAACGCTGGAGCGATCAGGCGCGGAATTGTCGAAGACAACGGCCGGCTTGAAATCGTTGATCACGTCGATCGCCCCTCCGATGTGAAGGGAATCGCCATGCGTTAACGCCAGACCCGCGAGGCGATTGATTCCGCGAGAGTGAAGATACGGACGAAGCAAACGCTCGTAATCCCGCTCACTTGCGCAGTCCCAAAGCCAGTTCGCAGTGCCGGTGCGTAAACGGATGGCTCCGCCTGCGCCTGCATCCAGCACTGTGATTTCTGCTCCGGCGCCACTCGGCCAATGCGGATGAGCCACATAATAATGGCCACCCGGAATCTGCGCGAAAACATGGACCACGCCGAGTATCGCCTTCGCCAGCGCCCAATTGGCGTTGTTGAAAATGACCGATACGCCGGAAGCAAGCGGTGCCGCGAGCAACGAAAGCATCCCGACGCCGAGAATAAAAAACGCAATAGGAACGACCACCAGGTTCGCAAGAACAGAGATGGTCGTGATCAAATAAAAATCCCAGAGGAGCAGAGGAAACGACCCGATCCAGGCTGCCGCCGAGATACAAGCGCCCCGAAAAATCCAACCAGCGCCGCCATCGATGAACCGACGCGGAGCTGATAGCAACACGCGCGGTAGAAATGGGTCGGGCGCGCCCCACCGGCGGAGGAATCGAAAAATCGGATCGGACAGCAAGATGATCGCCGTTACGACAGAAAAGGAGAGTTGGAACCCTACCGAAAATAACTCGTTAGTGTCCCATGAGAGAATCAGGAATGCCGCGGCCGCAAGGCTGTTTACAGCGAAAACTCTTCGTTCCACATAAAATCCAGCCAGCAGGACCGCGCTCATAACCGCCGCCCGGACACTGGAAGTGTGCAGACCGGTAACTGCCGCATAAAAAAAGAGCGTGGGGATAATGAGCGCGATCGTCCACTTGCGCGGGAGGTGCAGAATCATCGCGAGAATCCAGAGTAACTGCGCGACGATGCCGACGTGGAGACCTGCCACCGCAAAAAGGTGCAGGGTCCCGGTCTGCTGAAACGGCTCCTCGATATCTTCTTCCGTTTCATGCCGCATCCCGAGCGCCATGCCTTTGACCAGACTTTGGACATCCGGCGAATCTTCCAGACCTCGACAAAGCACATTTTGCATCCACATCCGCGCTTCTTTGGCCGCGCGCAGAATCGGATTCGGAATCGTGTGCCGCAGAATGATGCCGTTTTCTGGGTAACGAACAAACAGCTCCCGTCGAACATCGCGGCGCGCGAGATACGATCTCATATCGAATTCACCCGGATTTCGTGGCGGCGCGATCGGC
The DNA here is from genome assembly GCA_963737545.1 of uncultured Verrucomicrobiae bacterium. GTDB lineage: Bacteria > Verrucomicrobiota > Verrucomicrobiia > Chthoniobacterales > UBA10450 > CAVTTH01. Next base: position 496,424 of record CAVTTH010000004.1, read on the forward strand.
CCGATCACGCCGAAAAGCTTTAACTCGTCCCCGCGTTCAACCCTTCCGCGCCAACGCACGCGGATCGTCGCATCTGCTATCCGCTCCGATCCGTCGGCCGAGACCGCATTTAGGCGGAGAAGAAATGTGGCCACATCGTTGCCTGCGATTCGGGGCTCGCTGACGACCACTCCGGTGACGTTGAGCGCCCGCGGACGACCGCCAAGTTCCGAGGCGAGCCGAAGACCAGGTGTGTCGCGGATCTGATTGCTGTGTAGAACGAAAAAACAGGCCGCGACCAGACCGTAGGTTCTTTTTGAATTGGGCCAGGCGAATGCAACAACAGCGGCAGCTGCGATAAAAAGGGGAACCGGCGCCTGGTTCAGCGGGAGATAATCCGCCAACACGATGCCGCCGGCGGCCGATAAAGCCATTCCCACGAACGGGTGGCGCGGAGTGCCAGACGACTTCATCGCCCGCGAGACTAGTCCCGCTCTGAGTCATTCGAGAAGCGCAATGCTCCCCGCAGAGCTTTCCGGCCAGCAACTTTTCGGCGGCCGGGAACCGCCGCTAAAGTTAGAATACCGCCGAATCGTCGGAGTCGGTCATCACCTGATCCATCACAATGTCGTGAGGCTCAAGGGGAATCGTCTCGAGGCGTTGAAAGGAAAAGCAAACGCCAAGCTTGAAAGCTGACGCCGCCCGGCCGCCGAGCAGACGGTCGTAGAAGCCGTTGCCGCGACCCAGGCGATGACCCGCACGCGAGAAGGCGACCCCGGGCACAAGGATCAAATCGGGGGTTTCCACTAGCTCGAGATCGGCTTCCACCCGGAGCAACGGCGGAATCATCATAATGATTTGCCCCCCGGTTTGGGCGCTGTTTTGCAAAAATGAGATTTCCGGCTCGCTGCGTAAGGGCGAAAAGAGGGCAATCGCCCTCGCGTTTTGCCAGATCGAACTCTGCAGCACCCGCGCACAAATTTGGGCCGAACGCGCCAGCCGGTCATTCGGCATTAAGGCGCGGAGCTTGGCCATCATCTCGTCTCGCATCTGCTGCTTCGGCGAAATTGTCTCAATTGTGTCGGAAGAATCGCTCATGATCTCGAAAGGTTTTGATTCACTCCACGTAGCTTATATCATTCCTACCGTGCCGATTCCTTTTTCAAAGAAGAGCCGGAGAAACGCGGTGCGGCGGCGATCTGGCAATGGTGCGCCGGATGAAGCTTCCACCAGCGTCGGTTTGCGTCCGGCAACCGACTGGCACAAGCGAAATTTTCTCACCAGCGTTCTCATTCCGTCTCTCTTCATCAAGCGATCGGGAGATCGAACGCAACCGCTTTTTCCGAAGGTCGGAGAGGGTCAAATCTGCATCACCTGGATCGGTCACGCCTCGTTTCTCATCCAGACGCAAGAGGTGAACGTCCTGATCGACCCGAACTGGTCGATGTGGCTAAAAGTGATCAAGCGCTTGAAAGAGCCCGGCTTCCAGATTCATCATCTGCCCTCGATTGATTTCGTGCTCGTGACCCACGCCCATTTCGATCATCTCGATCGCCGAACGCTGCGACGTGTCGCGTCGGATCAACCAATCGTGGTGCCAGTCGGCGTGGGTAACCTTGTTCATGATCTCGGATTCAACATCGTCCACGAACTTGACCATTGGGAGACGGTGGAGCTCGGCCCGCTTCGCGTTTCACTCACGCCCTGCCATCACTGGGGTGCACGCATGTTGCACGATTCGCACCGTGGATTCGGCGGATTCGTCATCGAGACGGCAGGCCGAACCATCTTTCATTGCGGAGACAGTGCCTATTTCCCAGGTTTCAGCGAGATCGGAAAACGCTATGACATTGAAACGGCGCTCCTCCCCATCGGCGCGTACGATCCTCCCAGTGGACGCGAAGTCCACATGAATCCGGAGGAAGCGGTTCAGGCTTTCATCGAGCTCGGGGCCCGGACTCTGGTACCGATGCACTACGGCAGTTTTCGCCTGGGCTACGAGCCGTTGGCGGAACCGCCAGAACGGCTGCTCGCATGCGCGTCGGCCAAAGGTATCGAAAGCAAGGTTCTGGTATTGACCGAAGGAAAACCTGTAATCCTTTAGCGAACTTTCTTTCGCCTAATGTTCTCCCATCACACGACGCGCGCTGATTCCGCGCTGCGTGAGATTCTCTTCGCGTCCGGAGCAGGCGCGCTTGTCGTCGCCTCTTGCCTCGTTCTGCTCTGGCATAACCCACTGTTTTTTTGGAACGACGATTACGAAATATCGGTCCTGCCGGTTTTTGCAGACGTCGCGCGCAGCTGGTCGGAAGGTCACCTGCCGCTCTTGAGTCCGTACTCCTGGGTCTGCGGTAATCTCGCGGGAGAATTCCAATACGGAACGTTTTCGGTCTTCGTAAATGCGGCCGTCGTTCTTATCTGGAAACTCCCGCTCAACTTTCCCCAGCAAGCCGCGGCGCTTTCCATGGTTCACCTTTTCGTTCTCGGTGTCGGAGCGTTTCTGTTGGCGCGAAATCGCAAACTCTCGCCTGCGCTCTCGACCATGGTCGCGCTTGTCGCGGCGCTCAACGGCTGGGTCATTTGCTGGGCCGCGACCGATTGGTTCGGCGCGCTGGCTGCCTTCGCGTGGTTACCCTGGGCATGGTGGGGGTTGGAGCGCGCGCGCGATCAAACGCGCAGCAAATGGCGCTTCTTATGGCCCGCGCCTTTCGTCTACCTGCTCGTTACCGGCGGTTTTCCGTACACGGTCCTGATGCTGGGTTTGCTCTCGGTCTGGCTGATGATTAAATCGTTAGGCGAAACACACCGCCTTTCGATTGTATGGCCACTCGTGCTCGGTCTCCTGCTCGGTCTTGGTCTTGCGGCTCCGGCCTGGCTCGCGCTACTCGATCATATCCACGGCTCGGCCCGCGAAGTCCAGCCTGCATCGGCGCATTTCCAATGGCGGGTGCCGTTGGCGGCGCTGCCTGGTTTCATTCTGCCTCCCTGGACCGTCAATTGGATGGATTTTTCCAACCGGCTGACGCCGCATGCCGCAACCGAGTTAACCTGTGGACTGCTCCCACCGGTCGCGCTCCTGGCCGGCCTGATTGTTCGCGGCCGTACATTGGTTAGGCAAATCAGATGGGAACTCGGCTTACTGGTCTTTGCCCTTGTCCTCTCGATGCTACCCAGCGCTAATGTTTTTCGCTGGAGTTTTCGTTGGTTGCCCTTTTTTTATTTGGTTTTGGCGCTGTGTGCCGCGGAGGCGTTGCGCTTTTCTTCGGTTCCAGATATTCGACTCGTCCCGCGTCAAGGTCTGTTCACCGAACCCGGACCTGTCGGCTTCGTCATCGTTTCGATTGTTACGATAATCATGCTGGCAACAGGCGCCGAGGGGCTCTTCGCCTTCCCCCTCACCTGGATCCTGCTCGGTACTAGTAGCGTCTTGGGCAGCGTTGGACTTGATGAAATCGGCAGCACTTTTTATCTCATGGACTCCGCCGATTATCACCCTATTCGCTTTCCTCGCGACTTACTTGCTCATGCCGACCAATGTCGGCGTCCCAAGATACAATCTGAGCCCGGCGCTCACGAGCGCCGTTCCACTTGATCCGAATCGACTGTATCTGAGCGTCTACCCGCCGCCGGAGTTTGCTTATCGAATCGAGCAAGCACCGGGACCGATAGGTCAGATCATTCGGTTAGGCAGCACGTCGATGTGGGGTCGCCTGCACTTGATCAATGGATACAGCCCCATCCGCCCAGCCGGTGTCGCGCGCGCATTTGGCGCACAAATTCACGGCGAGATCGATCCCGGCACTGCCGATTATCTTCTGGGCTGGCAAAGCGGGCCGGAAGGCCTCCTCGCCGAGCTCGGGATCGATGGGATCCTGGTCGCGCAAGAAATCGCTCTCGCTCCAAAACCAGAGTCAGAATGGGATCTGGTTTTCTCTTCGACAGAAGGGCGCGTTTATCACCGGCGCGACGCCCCGTTTCCACGAATCCGTTCGCGGATTTCGATTGCCTCTCGACCTAACGAGCAATTCGCAATCGCTTCGATCAGAATGATCGAGGATTCACGCAACCGTGTTGTTGCGGAGATCGACGTTCCGACGGCAGCACGATCCGCATTGGTGGCGATTTCGCGACCTTACTTTCCCGGTTATCGCGCACGGGTGGATTCGCGTCGAGTCGAAGTGAATTCCTACCGCAGCCTAATGCCCCTGCTGGAGTTGCCCGGAGGCACGCGCGGGCGCCTCGTCCTGGAATATCGACCGTGGTGGCTGACGATCGGTGGTGCGCTTTCCGCCTCGTGTGCGGGCATCCTGATTGCGAGTGCGCTCCTCGCTTGGTTCATTCGCCGGCGTGATCAGTACACGTCACGTTTGTAGCGCTTCTCGTCCTTCATTTTCTGGACATATTCGGCCGCGGCTTCGACGTTCCGGCCGCCGTGCGCGATCACGATTTGATGAAGCGCGGCGTCCACATCCTTCGCCATCCGCCGCGCATCTCCGCAGACAAAAAAATGCGCACCTTCATCGAGCCATTTCCAAATCTCGGCTTCGTTCTCGAGCATCTTGTGTTGCACATAGATCTTGTGGGCTTGATCGCGCGACCACGCACAATCGAGTCGTGTCAGAATGCCATCGCGCTTGAACCGATCGAAATCTTCTCGGTAGGCGTAGTCGCAACTCTCTCGCTGCGCTCCGAAGAAGAGCCAGTTTCTTCCTTTTGCGTTTAGCGCTTGTCGATCTTGCAGGAAGGCGCGGAATGGCGCAACGCCAGTGCCCGGTCCGACCATGATGAGGGGAACATTTCCGTCTTCCGGTAGATGAAAATGCTTGGCCGAGCTCGGATAAACCGGCACCGGAACATTGTCGGCGCGTTCGGCCAGAAACGTCGACGCTACGCCTTTGCGCACACGGCCGTGACTTTCATAGCGGACCACGTCGACGATCAAGTGCACTTGCTCGGGATAAACGCGTAAGCTCGATGCAACCGAGTAAAGCCGCGGCTGTAATTTCGTCAGCAGGCCGACGAATTCTTCCGGCTTGAATCTTACCGAGGGATGCTCGAGCAGGAAGTCGATCACTTCCAAGCCCCAGAGATAATTATCAAGGTCCGCCTTCCGCGTCGGATCGAGCAATTCTTTGATAAGGGGTGCAGACGACGCTCTCTCCACGATCGCTTTCAAAAGCCTCGGTGTAGGCTGCGTGATGGAGTAATCACGCAGAAGCGCTTCACGAAAACTCTTTTGCGTTTTGGCCGCAGGCACCGGCTCATCGCCGGTCGCACCCAAGGCACGGATGATTTCCTGCACGAGAGCGGGATCGTTCGTCGGATAGACCGCTATCGAGTCGCCGACCTCGTAGCTCAACCCCCAGTCCGTGAGATCAATTTCGAAATGTCGAGTGTCCTTCTCCGATTCCGGTCCGCTCAAACGGCGGTTAACAACAAGTTTGCCCGGAAACGGATTGCCGCGTGTCCAAGGCGAAGCCGATTTAGCTGGAGCAGTAGCTTCCGACATGTCGATCTATTGGAGTAGTTGAGTAATGGAGCAATGGAAGTTCAAATCAAGCGTTCATTACTCCGACACTCCATTACTCCCATTTTTCCACTAGTGCACGTCACGCCTGTAGAAAATGGATTCGACCGGGTGTAAGGTGAGGTTGGAGCGATCTCGTCAGCCATTCGCGGATTCTAAGGTGGAGACTGCGTAATGGTCGCGCGAAAACTTGCCAGGTGATCGGCAAAGCGCGCCGGTTGAAAATCTGCGCGCGACCGAACATCTTCGAAAAGTCGATTTAGCTCGGGGCTTCGATTTGTCGTCTCCCGCGCATTGGACGTGGACAACCGGTCGAGCGCCAGCACCAGCCGAACTGCTCGACGGAAAAGCAGTTCAAGTGGTTCGCCTGAAACGAGAAATTCAGAATCTGAAGCCGCCAGAGTCTGAAAAATCTTGACGGAAGTAACACCGCGCTCGGATGCACGACGCGCCAGCAGATCGGCTTGCGACTGCATTCCTTTGAATGCGGCCGGAGTTGTTGTAAGACTGGACGCATCGATTGGAGGCAGAGATTGGTTGCTGGTCGCCTTCGCCAGAAGCCACGCCAGCGCCTTCCATTCGGCGGCCAAGTCCGCATTCACCGATTCGTCCTGCGAAAGTCTCCAGCTCACTTCGCGTAGCGCCACAGCCTGTCCCACCAACCAGGCACGCGGTCCGCTCGATGGTTCGTCTCGCCAATGTTTTGGTTCCGCGACGGATTGTCGGTCGAGTTCGAAAGTTAATTCCGGATGACCGGCGTTCCTGATGTCGGAATCCAGCGTCTGGTGACAGGCCACACAGGTATTGGCCCGCACATAGAAACTGCGGAGGTCGCGCATGCCGGCCGCGACGCGCGTCGGGTAGCTCCAATCCTTGCGGGTGTGTCCCCGCAACCATGATCCGGCCGCAGCGTGACAACTTTCGCAGGAAACGCCCTCATCCGCGTGTGCCGTCGGCATCAGGCGCGCCGGCGCGACCGATTGAAAAGGTGCGTGGCAGACCGTGCAGCGCGCATTCGTTTCCGCCGCCCCGAGCTGGAGTGTCTCCGCGATCCTGGCCGAACGCGCGTTGGTCAGGATCGCATACGAACGCGCGTGAAAATCCTGCTGCAGCCATGTCTGATATTGACTTCGCTTATCGCCCGCGCCGCCATGGCAGCTGGAGGATTTGCATCCGGTCGAGCCGACAAATTGACCCGCATGAATCGGCATCGCCTTTACCTCGGCGCTGCATCCGTGGACGGGAAGAACGAATTGAAGCGCAATCAAGCCAATCCAACCGAGAGCGCTTCGGGTCATGCCTTCAACGGTAGCGAAGATGGCGAAGGCAAAGCGATTCGAAAAACCTAGCTTCCCGCCATCCGCGCGGGTACGCGCAGGGAAAGTTCTTCCCCGGAAGAGCAGGAGCGAGTTAATCTGAGCAACCGCAGCGAAGCAGCAATCCCGAAACCTACTCATGCGCATTCTTAATCGCGCTCACGCTCCCTGGGCAGTTTTTGTTGTTGCGGCCACGATAGTTGCGATCGTGCTTTACCTGGCGAATTTTCATCCACGCGCGTTGCCGTTTACAGTTCTGCTGCCGAAATCTTTTGGAGAAATCCCGCCTTCGCACCGAACCATCGGCGGCACCCCGCTCGGTTTGGTTCTTGGTTCGATCTCGCTGGCTATCTTTGTTTTCGCGGCCCTGCTCGGCGTGCGCAAGAAGCTGCCGTTTCTGCCGGTGGGGAATGTGCAACGCTGGTTGCGTGGTCACATCTGGCTGACGCTACTGACGATTCCGCTCATTCTTTTGCACAGCGGATTTCGTCTCGGAGGGCCGATGACGACTTTGCTGATGGCGCTCTACGCCATCGTCATGGTGAGCGGAATTTATGGTCTGATCCTGCAACACAAGTTGCCAACGATGATGAAGGAAAAGTTGCCCGCGGAAATTGTTTACGAACAGATCCCTGAAATTCGCGCGCAACTTTGCGCGGCCGCGCAAAAATTGTGGCGCAGTTTTAGCCAGGAAAGCGAAACGTCGACGACGGTATCGACTGCGGTTATGCCGGATGTCTCCATGTATGCGGTCTTGAAGACACCGATCGCGGCGGAGAAGGGAACAAGTGCGGCGGCGAAGCGCGGAATGCAGATGAATCCAGCCGCAATGGTTGATCCCGCCGCCACGAGAACGGGCGACGCTGATGCCAAAGGCGATTCGGTTTCGGAGGCAGTCCTGGCGAATTTCATCGAGCGCCGGCTTCTTCCGTACCTGCAGGCGCGGCGCGGGAAAAGATTTCGCCTTAGTCATCCGCCCGAAGCCGAAGAAATCTTTCGCCATCTGAAATTGCGCGTCGCCGCGGCCTACCGCGTGCGCGTAGAAGAGATGCAGGGCTGGTGCGACGAACGTCGCCTGCTCGACCTGCAAACGCGCATGCAACATTGGCTGCATGCCTGGCTCCTGGTGCATGTGCCGCTCTCCTTTTTGCTTCTGCTCATGACGGTGTGGCACGCGTTCGTCACGCTCTTCCGCTATTGATGGGCCATGGATGAACAGCGCGGAACGCAGAGGCAAATCGCGAAGCGCTACGAAGATCGCGTCGATTACAGGCACGCGCGGACGCCCGGGAAGCGTGCGCGCTTTTGGATCAGCCTCTTGCTTCTGCTCGTCGGCTTCATCGCGATTTATTTTTGCGAGAAAAAAAAACCGCCGGAATTCTTCAACACGGGCCCGCTCTCCCAGGCACATGCGCATCTCGCGGACGGCTGCGCCTCCTGCCATGTTCCGGAACGCCTAACCAGCGTGTCCACCGGTTCGTCTTCGTTTTTTCCGATTGTAAATGATCGTATCGAAAGAGGCGCACCCTCTTTTGAGCGCATCGATCGGGCCTGCGCCAAGTGTCATCAGCAACACACGTTTCATGAGCCGAACGTGATCGCGAATCGTTCCTGTTCCGCGTGCCACCAGGAACATCAAGGTCCCGGGCCGATGGCAGCAGTCGTTAGTCTCGATTGCGCTTTCTGTCACAACAGCGGCCCGGTCATGCAAGCTTCGGCCAAGCGCGGAAAGCAGTTACCACCCGCGCGATTTCACCTGAACGCGAAGATGGTGAACCCGCGCAATGTCACGCTGCAACTTCCGCGGCCGCCGGATGGATATACCAGAACGTTCGCCTCATTTAACGATGGTCATCCTGGGTTTCAATTGCAGCGCGAAAATGTGCGTGACAATAACGTGCTGCGTTTCAATCATCAGCGGCATCTGAACAGCAGCGACATTCCGCTCGTGGAAGGCAAGAAGCTCGACTGTAATTATTGTCACAGGCCCGAAGCGAATGGTCGTTATATGCAGCCGATCAGTTTCGCAGCGCATTGCCAGGAATGTCATTCGCTGCAATTCGATGTGAAGAACCCGGACTTCCAGCTGCCGCACGGTGACGCGCAATTGGTCCGGACATTTTTGCGCACGCTCCCGGCGCAATATGCCGAGCTCGCTCGTCGCAAACGCGGCCTAACGAATGAGGCGCAGGTCAATAACTTCGCCGTGCAGCAAGTGCGGCAGCTGCTGACGCAATTTCCCAGCGCGCAGGAGCTGGAGCGCGCCGTTTTCTTCACCACCGATCCCTACAAGGGCTCGCGGCAATTGGATGCGAGCAGCCGTGCCAGATACACCGGCTGCGCATTTTGCCACGAAGTAAAACAAGCCGCGGGCGTTTCCTACCCGGCGGCGGAGGTCACGAAGCCGGTCATGATCGAGCGCTGGCTGCCGCACGCCCACTTCAGTCACGCGAAACATGAGACAGTGGCGAGTTGCCGTGAATGTCACGTCGCCGCACAGGCGAGCCGATTAACTTCCGATGTGCTTATGCCGACGAAAGAAAGCTGCCAGCGTTGTCATAGCCCGGCCGGGCTGGCGCGCAAAGCGAGTGAATGTTCGACCTGTCACCTGTATCATTCGCCCGATCAGGAAATCGCGCCGCTGCCGGCCTCGGACGTTTCGTTTAAACAGATGTTGCTAGAGAGGTAGGTTATGGCTCCACTCGTCATCGCGCTGCAAAAGATCCAACGCCAGTTCGGCTATCTGAAGCGCGAAGCGCTCGAACAATTCTCCGAGCAATCGGACGTGCCGCTTTATCGACTCCATTCGGTCGCGAGTTTCTTCCCACATTTTCAACTTACGCCGCCGAAACCGGTGACGTTAAAAATCTGCCGCGACATGGCGTGTCACATGGCCGGCTCGGCGAAAATGCTGCGCGATCTGCAATCGTTAGGCAACGGTGCCGGCATGATTGGCATCGAAGGAGTATCGTGTCTCGGCCGTTGCGACCGGGCGCCCTCTGCATGCGTCGCGGTGACTGGAACGGATCACGATTATTTCTATTTCAAGCGCGATGCCGCTGCACTAAAGCAGATCGCCGAGAATTGGCTGCGCGGCGAACCGAGTCCAGCAGATCACGACATTGATCAACCTTTCTCGCATGCGCCGGTCATGATCGATCCCTACGCCGGGAAAGCACCGGAATACGGCGCGGTTTTGCGCGTGCTCCAAATTCGCGATCAGGCGCTGGTGCGGGCGACGACTCTTCTTTCGCAAAAGTCCAACTGGCCGCAGGACGACCTTGCGCGTTTCCGCACCGGTGCGTTGCAAACGAACATCGAGGAGGCCATGCCGGATCGCGTCGAGCAAGCATTGCGTTGCTGGCATACGGAAGATGACTGGGCGAAGGGACCGGAGCTGGCCGGCTGGTCGGAGATTCTTCTAAATGAATTGAAGGAGGCCGATCTGCGCGGGCTCGGGGGCGCCGGAATTCCGGCCACGCAAAAATGGAAGGACGTGCGCGACGCGGTTCGCACGGCCTTTCGTCGACGCGACGACGACACGCGCGCCTTCATCGTGGTGAATGGCGACGAAAGCGAGCCGGGCACATTCAAAGATCGCGAACTGCTCCTGCGCACTCCGCATCTTGTCATCGAAGGCGTTATTCTCGCCGCGCTCCTCACCGGCGCGACGGAAGGATTCATTTTCATTCGCCATGAATATCCGGAACAGATCGAAGCCTGCCGCGCGGAGATTGCGCGCGCAGAGAAACTCGGCGTCTGCGGACCGAACGCTTTGTTGCTCGGCCGGCCACTTCCAGTTTCAGTATTCGTTAGTCCGGGCGGCTATATTTGCGGCGAGCAAAGCGCGCTTATCGAAGCGATGTCCGATCGTCGCGGCGAACCGCGCAACCTGCCGCCGAAGCTGGAAACCAATGGTCTGGACGACCGGCCGACGCTGGTTAGTAACGTTGAGACCTTCGCCTGGGTTCCCTACATCTGTCTAAACGGCGGCGCCAGTTACGCGGCGCAGGGTGTGAATGAGTGGAAAGGACGCCGCCTCTTTTCCGTTTCCGGCGATGTGAAACGCCCGGGCGTGTATGAGGTGCCGATGGGTATGACTTTGCGCAACTTGATTTGTGGCGAGCAATTTTGCCAGGGCATCGCGGGCGACAAGAAATTGAAAGGCATCGCGCCATCCGGACCATCCGGCGGATTTCTCCCGGCAAAGTTAACTACTACGGCCGGTTTGCCACGCGATCACACGACCAACAAATCGTGGCAAGCACTCGTTAAGCGGCGCGACCTCGATCCAAATGCCACAGAGCTGGACATTCTCGACCTCGAATTGGAGCTAACTCTTTTTCGTGCCCTCAGTCCGACACAGGCGCTGGGCGCGGGATTGATCGTTTACGCCGAGGGGCGCGACATGGCGGCAGAGGCGGTTAACTCCCTCGAGTTTTTTCGCAACGAATCCTGCGGCAAATGTGTCCCATGCCGGTTGGGTGCGCAGAAAATGGTCTCCTTAGGCACAGGTTTGCTTGAGGAACAGATCAATCGCACACGCTGGACTAACGAGTTATTGCCCATGATCGCCGATATGGGCAAGGCCATCGAGCTGACCTCGATCTGCGGCCTCGGCCGGTCCGTCCCGGTGCCGTTGCGCACCGCGATCAACTATTTCGAAACGGACGTGAACAAACATCTCAAGTAATGCCAATCATTCCCGAAAGATCAGGCGGTCTGTTTGTTCGCGACGACGATGAGGATCTCTTTAGTCGGGACATTAACGGACAACTCGTTAGGCTGGACGCGCCGACGCAGGCCGACTACGACAAGCAGGTCACGCTTCAGATCGATGGCCAACCAATCACCGTGCCGCTGGCAGAGCCGCTGAAAGATGCGAACGGCAACGTCGTGCAGGACATGGAGGGCGAGACCACGCCGCGTTACACGACGATCTACGACGCCGCCACCAAGCTCTATGGTGACGAAGCGAAGATTCCGATTCCGACGCTATGTCATTTGCCGCACATGAGACCGGTCGCGGTCTGCCGTCTTTGCGTTGTCCAAATCTACGGACAGAAGCGCGGGAAACGCGCCGCCGAACGCAAGCTGCTGCCCGCGTGTCAGCACCCCGTGAAAGACGGGATGGAAGTTTTCACCATGAACGCACCAGGGCCGGACGGTGAGCGCGTTCGTCAGTCGGTCAAAGTCGTGACGGAACTGCTGGCGGCGGATTGCCTCAAGCCTGCGCCGCAGCCGCAGTTGGCGAAAGAGCTCGCGCCTTTCAATGAGCTTGGTAAAATGGTGAACCGAACCGGCGCTAATGCGTTGCGTTTCAAATTCGATCTGCTTTCGAAACCGCCGCCGGTTCCACGCGAACGCGCCGGTCGTCGCAAACTCGATGCGTCATCGCCGGTCTTCACCGTCGATCACACGGCGTGTGTTCTGTGCGATCGTTGTATCCGCGCTTGCGACGACGTGATGGAGAACCACGTCATCGGTCGCACCGGCAAGGGCAACACCGCCGGCATCGGTTTCGATCTGAACGAAGCGATGGCCGAATCGACCTGCGTGCAATGCGGTGAGTGCATGGTCTCGTGTCCCACCACTGCCATCACCTTCAATCCCGTCGCTACCGTGCAGCCGCGTCGCATCGCCGGCCGCGCGAAAATTCTCTCCGCGGCGGAACTGGTGCGTGATCCAGTCTTCGACGGTATCCCGCCGAAGTTTCTTTTGTGGCAGCAAGGGCTGGTCGTGAGGCGAAATCTGCGCGCCGGACAAATTCTCTGTCGCAAAGGCGAACCGGGAAACACCGCCTTTATTATCAAGTCCGGAAGACTCGAGGCCGTGGTTCCGCTGCTCGGTGTGCGAGGCTCGGGAGGTCTTTTCCGCCTCCAACGGGCGCCGATTTTCCGCGCCGAGCTCACGCCGGAGGATGTGATCGTTGGCGAGATGGCGTGCTTGAGCGGTTCACCGCGCGCGGCCGACGTGACTGTGGTTGAAGACGCCGAAGTATGGGAGGTGCGGCGCAATGTGCTCGATCGTTTGATGCGTTTGCCGAGTCGCCGCGCCAAATTCGAGGGAGAGTATCGCGATCGTTCGCTCAATCTCGTCCTGCAAGACACCGATCTTTTTCGCGATCTCGCGCACGACGAATACAACGCAATCGTCGATTACTTGCGTCAGCGGATCACTTTTCTGCGCGTCCGGCCAGGCCAGGTTCTGTTTCGCCAGGGTGAGTTGGCCAACGAAATTTATTTGATCCGGCTCGGTCACGTGCGCGTGGGTGTGCAGCGTTACCACAACGAAATCCGTGTCATCACTCGCGGGCCGGGCACGATCTTCGGCGAAATCGGGTTGCTCGGGCTTTCACCGGGCGATGCCATGAAAAGCGCCGACGAAATCGACCGCGCGATTAAAGCTGCTTTCGACAGCGCCGGCAGTGGGGCGGCCGATGTGATTCCCGTGGGCGTGCGCAACGCCACTTGTTCGGCCCTGAATTATCTCGAACTTGCGCGACTCGGACGCGCCGATTTTCTCGAAATGCTGCGCCGTTTTCCGGTCTTGCGCCGCCGGCTCGTCGAGCAGTCACTCGCTTCGTTGCGCAGCGACAGCGAAGTCAACCCACTCGCGGCTGAGTTCGTCGAACAGGGCTTGTACGAAGGCCAAAGCATTCTCGTGCTCGACATGGATCTCTGCACGCGTTGCGACGAGTGCACGAAGGGCTGCATTCGCGAACACGGCGACGAATCGCACGGCCTGCCGATCACGCGCCTGCTGCGCGATGGCTTGCGTTTCGGTGATTATCTGGTCGCGACCTCATGTCGCTCCTGCACCGATCCACATTGCATGTCCGGTTGTCCGGTCGACTCGATCCACCGCGGGAAACATCTGCAAATCGTGATCGAAGATCATTGCATCGGCTGCGGTTTGTGCGCGTCGAATTGTCCGTACGGAAACATTTTCATGGTGCCAAATCAGCGACGCATCGTGGAAGTGCTGGACTCGACACAGCCACGCGGCATACGAAAAATTGCGCAGCCCAAGGCTGCGACGTGCGACTTATGCGATGCGGAAGGGAATCGATCCTCGCCCAAGCCGATGTGTGTCGCCTCCTGTCCGCACGAAGCCGCGTCACGCATGACCGGTCCGGAATTATTGCGGCACGTTATTCAACGACGCGAAGAGCGGTTCGGCGCCGACGACTCGATTCTGAAATTAACAAACGCCTAACGAATGAGAGTCCCGGTGTCGACTCGGCGCAACCCTGTAGCCGCTTCCCTATGCGAAGCGCCCGCAACGTCATTGAAGGCGCGGCCAGAATATTACGGCAGAGAGTTACCAGACTTGGATTTCACCAAAGAAATATCCGAAGCAGTGATGGGACCATTAGCATTCACATCCTGGCGGAAGTCCGACCTCGGAAACTGCGGCGAAAGGTCATTGGCCGGTGCGCATAACGTGCGTTTCGGCGAGCTCGGTCAGTTGGCCAGGCCTTCGACTATCGACTCTGCAAACTTGACTGCTTAAAGCATTCAAGTTGTATCAGCTCGATGTCCTTTTTAGGAGAGCCTGGAGTAGCCGGCCGATCACAGGTCGAGGCCACGTTCGATAAAGTCGCCCCGCCCGGCGGACTCCACGAACTTGACCGCTTAAAGCGGTCAAGTGCTACCAATTCATTGTTCCTTGGATAGTGGGTAAGCGATTCGCGTTTCTCCGGACCGGTGCAACTAATTGATATTTCTTGCTCAGGCCCTCAAGGTGCGGCCAAGATGTAGCCGGGGGCCAGAGTCGGTCCGTAGAGACCACGTATGAACGTATTGTTGTTCAGATACCAGATTGCTGTTTGACGAGTGCTGGGATTGTATAGCACAAAGTCTGGCTTGCCGTTGCGGTCGAAGTCCGCCGCTCCGACCAGGTTGTAGCCGGTCGCGATATTTGGACCGTAAAGGCCGCTGACAAATGTTGTCCCCGATAAATACCAGATCGCCGACCTGTGGAGAGTCGGATTAAAAAGGGCGAAGTCGAGGTTTCCATCGCCGTTAAAGTCCGCGACGCCTGCAAGCGCATAACCGGAAGCGAGTGTGGGTCCGTAGGCTCCTCCCGCGTAGACATTGCCGTTCAGATACCAAATGGCAGTTCTACGCGTGCCGGGATTGTACAGAAGATAATCGGGTTTGCCGTCGTGGTTGAAGTCGGCAGCAGCCACCAATTCGTAACCGCTGGCAATAGTCGGCCCGTATGCGCCGCCGACATGCGCGGATCCTGATATATACCAAATTGCTGTCTGGCGCGTTCCGGGATTAAAGAGGACGTAATCAGGCGTTCCGTTCCCGTTGAAATCCGCCACATCAATCAACCTCCAACCCGTGGGAAGGGAGGGTCCGTAGGCCGTGCCAATCCTAGTGTTGTCGTTTAGGTACCACAAGGCAGTTCGGCCCGTAGTCACGTTGGCAAGAACGTAATCCGTTTCGCCGTCTCTATTGAAATCCGTGCTAGACTGAAGGAGACTTGTTTCAAAGTGGAGGTTTGCGATCCTCAGCTCGGCCGGAGACGCGCTGGCGGCGTGCAAAATGATTCTGAGAACACCCGTCTGGCCAGCGATGTTCGAGACCGGAACGACGGCCTCATCGTAATTCGTTCCAAAGAAACTTGAGCCGAGGAAATTGTAGAGAACTTCATCATTGAATGACACAGCCATCCAATCGCCGTCGCCAAGTTGCGAGAAAAGGAAATTGAAACGTAGCTCTTGAGCATCGGAGGGCACCGCAAGCTCAAACTCCGCTGCGCTGTCACCGGAGGAAGGTCGCGTTTGGTTTCGTTCAATCGCTTTTTTCTGCGGTATGTTTATGCCCGACGTGGTCAGGGTGAAGATGTCCCGCGTTTGGCCATCAATCGTATCAGTGCCTTGAACGACTTGCCCGTACGACGCGGATGCTCCATCAGTGAACTCAGGGTATTGCTGCCCACCGGGAACCGACGGAGGCATCCATCCATCAATAATCTGTGGAGGTGGTGAACCAAGAAGGATCGAACAGTTAAAGCCGAGTATCCGGGGCGGAAGCGTAAACGGCTGGCAATCATCATCCGGTGGGTTATGGATCCACTCGCCACTGACGGTATAATGGTAGTAACAACGTGTTCCTCCATGATCCGTTGAGAGATGCTGTCCGCCATCGGGTGCTGATCCTCGTATCGGACCTCCGGCGCGGAAGGGAACATCAGCAATGTAGTTGTCAACATAATCGACCTGCTGTCTCGGCATCCATCTTATAAGGTCGTATTCGGTGAGAGGGCTAATGATGAGCGGAGGATCTAGCAAACTCACCTGATCGACATGGTACCCAATTCTGCGAATGGCCTGTGCGTTGACAAACGCGCCAAAGCTGTGCCCGATAAACTGGATCCGCTGATGGTATTCTGAACCGAGACGAGTTTGCAGCAAGTTAGCCAACTGGGAACCTTCCGCGTCCGTGGCCAGGTATGCGCTGAACGGATCCAAATATGAGTGGGTGTACGCTTCAGGCCAGGCGAACAACAACACATTCACTTGGCCGGATGGAAAACGATTCTTGATTGGCGTGGCTATGTCGAACTGCCACTGGACTGGCGGGAATATGTGACTGTAGTCGCCCGTAGGTTGCCAACCGTGTGTGATAACAACGGTTGGCCATGCTGGATCGAATGCTTGGAACGTTGTGAGAGAGCCGCCCGTGGGAATAGGCGGCGGATTAGGCGGATCGGGAATAACCGTGAGCGTACTGGAAGCGCTCGCTGGCGTCGGGCCGGGATTCGACACAATAACGGTGTATGTGCTTGCCACGCCCGTCGTGATCGAACTGTGCGTCGCATTCGCAATCGGCGTGCCGTTTCGTTTCCACTGATACGCCAAGGGCGGCGTTCCGGTTGCCACCACCGTGAAGGTCCAGGTGTCACCTTGGTTAATCGTGTGATCGGGCGTCATGCTCACGATCATCGGCGGCTGGACGCCTTGCGCGGCGGAGATTGTCACCGGCGGCGAATGCGCGTAATCGTTGGTTGTGTTGCTCTGATTTGTGACGTTTGTGTTGTCAACGCTCACCCAGACGTAATACGTGCCGGGCGCGACGCCGTTCACGGTCACGGATCGGCTCAACGGCGCCGATTGGCCAGCGGCAATGGCAGGTGTATTGACATCTCCGAGCGAAACATCATTCGGACTCGTGGTCGTGGTCGACGTATTGATTCTCAGCCGCGTTACGCTCGCGATCGCGTTGGCGTTTCCAATATTTGTGACCGTGAATGAAACTGTAACGGGACTACCGAGTATGAATGAGCTGGGACTTACCGTCACCTGAGAAGGAACGAGGTCTGGCTGCGGCTGCGCCGTCACGCTGAAATGCCCAGTGTTACTGTACCGTTCACCAGGATTCTGAATACGCACATTCCAAGTGTCCACAGTCAGACCGGTTCGAATTTGGACCGTCAACTGCGAAGAGTTGACGAACGTTGGCGTGTTGGTCGTGTATTGCCATTGATAATTGTTGTCGTGGAAACCAACTTGCACGCGCGCGCCGGCGATAAAATTTGCACCGTTAATCGTAAAGGTACGGTAAGCGTTTGAACCTGTGACAGACGATGGATTAATATTGCTGATCGAAGGGCCACCACTTGTTCCCGCACAGTATCTCCCGCCGGTGTTCGACCGAGGGCCATACCGCGTCCCCCAGACAATCATTTCGGCGCCGGTCCAGACCGCCGTGGGTCCATCACGGCCCGATGGTGCGTTGGCGGTGCTGGTGGCTATCCAACTGTCCGTCGCGGGATTGTATCTCCCGCCAGTGTTGAGACCAGAGCCACCACCACTGCCCCCCCAGACAATCATTTCGGTGCCGGTCCAGACCGCGTTGTGATAGCCTCGACTCTCGGCCGCGCCGACTGTATTGGTGGCTATCCAACTGTCCATCGCAGGATTGTATCTCCCGCCAGTGTCGAAAACAGAGCCACCATCATACCCCCCCAGACAATCATTTCGGTCCCGGTCCAGATCGCCGTGTGACGCGTTCGCCTCTCCGGCGCGCCGACAATATTGGTGGCCGTCCAACTGTCCGTTGCGGGATTGTATCTGCCGCCAGTGTGCAGATAGTTCGTTTGACAGTTCCACCCCAGACAATCATTTCGGTGCCGGTCCAGACCGCCGTTGGTCCACCTCGGACAGACGGTGCGTTGGTGGTGCTTGTGGCTATCCAGGTATTCGTCGCGGGATTGTATTCCCGCCAGTGTTGAGATACTCCGAAGAAAGCT
>CAVTTH010000005.1:0-358120 GCA_963737545.1 uncultured Verrucomicrobiae bacterium
ACTCGCCGATGACGACGCCATCGACCGCGCTCGGCCGCCAGTTCGTCCAGCCGATGTTCGCGCCCCAGGCGGAGTTGTTCGTCGTGTTGATCGTGCTGTCGCCGTCTGCGCTGGCGCCAAGCGCGAACGCAAGCAAAGAGAGAAAGAGTTTTTTCATCATGGAAGTGTGGCTACGATGCACCCAAGTCTGGGGAATGATATTTAGTAACTAATATTCGCCCAGGGATCGGTAGTGCGAGTTGAAGCCGGCCCGCTATTTCCGGTGACAGCGGCCGAACCGGGCGCGGTTCGATCGACAATCGCGCCATAGACATTGTTCGCGACGATATCGTAATTTGGTCGTGTTCCCGCTCGCACTGTTCTTGATAATGACATTTCCGGCTTGAATCGACATCGATGCCGCGATCGTTGTCGGTCACGTTATTGCCTTCGATGCGATTGTCGTTCGCGGTGGCATGAATCCCGGCGCCATCACCTGACACCCGAGCCATTACTGTCGCAGGTATTTCCTGCCACCAATGAGTCGTTACTGACATGGATTCCGTCGCCTTTGTTCCCGGTGGCAGTGCAATCCTTGACGGTCGAGCCATTCAACGCATCGATTCCGACGCCGGTTGAGGGGACCGGGGGTGGCGTTGCTATTCGTATTCCTTGTCGCGGTGCAGCCGCTGATGGTCGACGAGGGCTCTGCATGGATGCCGGTAAGAAGCAGCTGCGGTACTCGAAGTTTTCGCGCGCCGTGCAGTTGGTAATGGTGCTGCCTTGATCGGCGAAGATGCCCGTACTGGCCGGATTACTCTCCGCCGTGCAATTCGTCAGAGTGCTGCCTTCCCCGGCAGAAATTCCATGCCCATTGAAATTCGAGCGAGCCGTGCAGTTGGTTAAGGTGGCGTCATCATCAGCAACAATTCCGCCGAGCGAATTGACGGCGGCAGTGCAATTGATGAAGACGTTACCAATACCGAGGCGAGCAAGAATGCCGTTTCCGGTATTGCCGTAGGTCGCGCAATCAATGACCGTGCTGCCGTCCGTTAGGATCTCAATCCCACTGCCACCATTGCCAGTGGCGGTGCAGTCCTTGAGGATCGCCTGGAAGGCGAATTCGCCATCGGCTGGCTTCCTCCGGGGACGTAGAAGCCGGAGCCCGTGTTGTAACTGGCAGTGCACCCGCGAACTACCGATCCACCTCCGGCCTCGAGCCCGGAGGCGCCATTCTTGTAAAGGCGCAGATTTTCATACAGGGAGTAGAAATGCGAAGCTGCTAAGACGCCTCCGCCAGGCCAATCGCGCACCGTGCCGTTCAGAACGGCAACGTTTCTAACCCCGCCGGTAACAATGACATGAACAATTCCAGAGCCCGATCCGGAGACGCCCTTTAGCTGGAAGCCATTCAGGTCGAGCGTGACGTCGTCTGCTGCAATCTTGATCCCGCTCTTGCCGCTGACACCGGCGATGTTTCCGCTCAGGTAATACGATCCGGACGAACTGATAATAAACAGCGCCGTTGAATCTCCCGGCGTGTTCGTAGCGTTCACTTCCTTCCGCGGCTCAATCTGATCGAACGTCTTCATCGTTGGCGCGGGCGTGCCGGGAGGGGTGAGGGAGCCTTGGGCAAGGCAGGTTGAGAGTTGAGAGTTGATGGTTGAGAGCGACAACACCACAGCGCTAATGCCAGAGAAAGATCGACAGGTTGAACTTCTGATGAGGCGGATCGTTTTCATATTAGGTTTTCGATTGAACCGGAGCCTCGATTCGTGACGGCAGCACTGAACCCATTTCGCGTTGCGATCTCGTCGCGAGCGGGGCAACGGTTGATGGATTGTGCGCAAAGGAAGCCGCACATGACAAGGCGAAAGCGCGGCGCGGGTAGTTGTGGCGACGCCCTCCTCGTCAGGCCCGCGCTCGATCATGCGCACGCAGCGACAAACTCGTGGCAGCGCCGCGCTTAATATTCGCCAAAATTGGCGATGACATTCATTGCGCCGGCAGTCGGTTTTCCATCGCTATAGGCTGGCGTGAATTGCGCATCCTTGATCGCGCCGATGAGAAAATCGCCCAGGCCGATATCCTTCGGATTCTCGGCGACCACTGAGGTGGATGTAACTTCAGAGTGCTCCCCGACATTTACGACCACCTCCGCGGCACCCCTTTCCGGCAGATCGATGGTGGTTGTTCTTTCGGCAGCCTCGAGGCGACGGCGCAGTCCACCGATTAGTTGCGGCTGAATGTAGTTAGTCAATTTGCCGACTCGTTCGCGATCGTAGGTCGCCAACGAAATCGCGATGGTGGGCTGGCCGTCTTGACGAAAGAAAAGCACCGTACCTCCCAGGTAAACCGGGACCGGTTTTCCACCGACCGTCGCCGGTTGGAATTTTCCCCAGTCGAGCGCCGTTTGGACAGCCTGCTTGAAAGCCACCTGATTGCTAACCACCGCGTACGTTGTCGCGACCGTCCCATCCTCAGCGATATCGCAGTAAAATTGGACAGCACCTTCCAGATTGGCTGTCGCCGGATCCTTCGGAAAATGGACGTAGTGAGCGAAAGAGTCGTTGCCCGGCCCAACGATTGCCGGCAGCGCCGCCCCGGTTGTCGGCGCCGCGTTCTGCGACGAACTGCTACTCGGCGTGGATGGTGCGCCAGATAAGACCGTTTTTTTCTTGCAGGCAGCAACAGAGAAAACAGCGCAGAACGCCAGGATGGTGATGAACCAGCGGCGCGAGACAGAAAAGCTAATCATCGTTGAATTGGCTCCGAGTAACCTTGGACGCGGTTTTTCGCAAGTTCGGCGAGCGCTCATTTTCGTCTCCGACCGCGGGAAAGAGTTGCCAGTTCTGTCGCAACTTGGATTTAATCGTGGCAAGATGAAACGAAGCTTTTTGGATTTGATGGGAGTCGCCCGGGCGCTGGCCGGCTCGTTAATCATTCTGGTTCTAACCTGGCAGAGCGTTGCCGCACAAGATTGGGCGAAAGCGCGGCTCGAGAAATCGCCGCGGCACCGCGAGTATGTCGATATCAAATCGGGCGGCCGCTCGATCAAGGCGTTCGTCGTTTATCCGGAGTCGAAAGACAAGACGCCGGTCGTGCTGGTCATTCACGAAATCTTCGGGCTGACCGATTGGGTGAAAAGCCTTTGCGATCAGCTTGCTGAAAACGGCGTGATCGCGATCTGCCCCGATCTGTTGTCTGGGCAAGCGTATCCCGATGATGTCGACGGTGCGGTCAAAGCGATCTCGGCGTTACCGAAGCCGCAGGTGAAAGGCGATCTCGATGCCACAGCGGAGTTTGCCCTAACGAAGATTCCGGCGTCCAATGGCACGCTGGCGGTCTGTGGATTTTGTTGGGGCGGGGGATGGACCTTCAGCTATGCGAACGAAAATTCGAAACTAAAAGCCGCGTATTCATTTTACGGGACTGCGCCGGACGAGGCGTCGAAAGTAGCGAACATCGCGTGTCCCGTTTACGGATTCTACGGCGAGAACGATGCACGGGTGGACGCGACGATTCCAAAGGCCGAGGAGCTGATGAAGGCGGCGAGCAAGAAATATGAGCCGGTAATTTACAAAGGCGCCGGTCACGGTTTCATGCGCGACGGCGAGTCGCCCACCGGCAAGCCGGAAAACAAGAAGGCGCGCGACGATGCCTGGGCGCGGTGGAAGACGCTGCTGAAGCAGCTTTGAATTTGGCCGCTCCAAGTTCAGGTAGGGACGGCGCGCTGCGCCGTCCGCAGATGCTTGGAAGAGACATCGCGCTACGTTGCGCGCGGACGCCGCAGCGCGGCGTCCCTACCGCATGAAATAAACCTTGCGCGGGCCAAGCTTTCTCGCTGATCGTTTCGGATTCGTGAATGAGATGAACAAGGAATCGTCGCCAAACATTTGGGAAGGAGTGGCTGCCGGCTTCATCGGAGGAATTGTTGCGTCCTACATGATGGAACAATTCCAAGTTCTTTGGGCACATTACGCCGCGGAAAAGAACAGCAAGGGTCGCGCAAAGAAATCGCGCAAGGAGCCAACAACGGTCAAAGCGGCGGCGGTCATTTCCGAAGGCGTGTTCGATCACAAATTAACGAAAGCGCAAAAGAAACTGGCGGGACCAGCCGTGCATTACGCGATGGGCGCGGCCTCCGGGGCGGTTTACGGGGCGGCGGCGGAATTGGCGCCGAGCGTTACCGCGGGAGCAGGGCTCCCGTTTGGCGCGGCCGTCTGGCTGGTTGCCGACGACATCACGCTTCCGGCCGTGGGTCTGGCAAAATGGCCGCAGGAGTATCCGCTTTCGACCCACATGTATGCGCTGGCATCGCACCTTGTCTACGGCCTAACGACTGAAGCGGTGCGACGAGCCGTGCGCGGTATTTTTTAGGAGGAAACTATGTCCCTGGTCTTTGAACGCGTTTTAACTGATGGCATCGCGCACGTTTCGTACTTGATTGGCGACGACAAGGACGGGATCGCGGCGGTAATCGATCCGCGCCCTGACGTGGAAATTTATCTCGAGCTGGCGCGAGAGAGGAACGTTTCCGTTACCCATATATTCGAAACGCACATCCACGCGGATCTGGTTAGCGGATCGCGGGAGCTGGCGGATCGAACAGGAACGGCAAAGGTTTTTGCGAGTGTGGAGGGTGGGGCACAATACGGATTCGATCGTGAGGACGTGCGCGATGGTCAGAGATTCGAATTCGGTTCACTCATCCTGACAGCGCGGCACACGCCCGGTCACACCCCGGAACACATGAGCTATGTGGCGGCGGACGACGAGCATCCGGAAACGCCATGGGGCGTTTTCACGGGCGACTCGCTGTTTGTCAATTCGGCCGGCCGCCCGGATTTGCTCGGCCGCGACGCGGACATATTAGCGTCGCAACTTTACGACACGCTTTATGATTTTTTTGCGAAGCTGGACGACGGCGTAATTATCTATCCATCGCACGGATCGGGTTCACCGTGTGGCGCCGATATCGGCGATCGGCTCGACAGCACGATCGGTTACGAGAAGCGCTTCAACCCGTATTACCAGCGAAAGGAACGCCAGGATTTCGTCGACTACGCGCTTTCCACAGCACCTCCGGAACCGACTTACTACAAGCGGATGAAAAAGGTGAACGCCGCGGGGCCGGAGATCCTCGGGCGGCTACCGATTATTCCGGCGCTGCCGCGGAAGGAGTTTAAAGCTGCGGTGGACAAGAAGGAGTCGCAGTTGGTGGACACGCGCACGATGCTCGCATTCGGCGGCGGGCACATCGAGGGGGCGTTGAATATGGCCGCGGCGCCCATCCTTTCGATCTGGGCCGGCTGGTTGCTCGACCCGGAAAAGCCGATCCTGCTTGTTCTCGAACGCGAAAGTGATGTGGAGAAGGTGTCGCAGCTTTTCGTGAGAACGGGCTACACGAAGTTTGCCGGCTATCTCGTCGGCGGGATGAAAGCCTGGAATAATGCCAGTTATCCATTGCAGGTTTTGCCGCAGATGACCGTGCACGATGTCAAAGCGTCGGAGAATGGATTGCAACTGCTCGATGTTCGTGGACCAGATGAATGGAGGCACGGACACATTCCGGGAGCGCGACACGTCTTTCTTCCCAGATTACACGAACGCTTCTCCGAGCTGGAGCAGGCGCAACCCGTCGTGGTTTATTGCGAAAGCGGCTACCGCTCGAGCCTGGCCGGAAGCATTTTGCAGCGTGGAGGTTTCTCCGATGTGCGTAATCTGCCTGGCAGCTGGGCAGCGTGGAGAGCCGCGAAGTTCCCGGTCGAGAAATGATCAAGGACGGCGGTAGGTTGATCGTTCGCGAGGACGATCCGCCGAACCTGGAGATGCCGTTCGCCACGCTCGACGGGTTCACCACCCCTAACGAATCATTCTACGTTCGCTGCCATTACCCGATTCCAGAGATCACCGAGCGCACCTGGTCGCTCAGCGTCGAAGGCGCGTTGGAGAATCCGTTCCAGCTCAATTACGGAGAGCTGCGCAAAATGGAGTCGCGTGAGGTTCCGGTGACACTGGAATGCGCCGGGAATAACCGCATATTTCTCGAACCCAAAGTCAAAGGTGTGCAATGGGCGCTCGGCGCAGTCGGCAACGCGATCTGGAAAGGGGTACCGCTCTCCGCCTTGCTTGCTCGCGCCGGGGTCAGTGCGAGCGCGACAGAAATCATTCTGGAAGGAGTTGATGCCGGACCAGTGGATAAGACGCCGCGGCCGGCGGGCGATGTTCAGTTCGCACGCAGCGTGCCGCTGGAAAAAGCGATGGATGACGTTCTGCTGGCGTATGAAATGAATGGCGAGCTCTTGACGCCGGCCCATGGATTTCCTTTGCGGGCGATTGTGCCGGGTTGGTACGCGATGGCCTCGGTGAAATGGCTGCGTCGGATTATCGTCACCGACAGGCCGTTTGCTGGCTATTATCAATCCGTCGATTACGCCTACTGGGAACGGCACGGCGAATTAGCTACGCTCGTGCCGATCACATCGATGCCGGTGAAAGCGGAGATCGCCTGGCCGGAAGCTGGCGACGTGGTTCAAAGGAATTCCGATGTTCGGGTGCGCGGTGCCGCCTGGACTTCGGATGCCGAGATCACGGAAGTCGAATTGAGCACCGATGGCGGCGCGACGTGGGCCGCAACGCAGCTTCTCGGGAGTCACGAGCAGAATGCCTGGAGACTTTGGGAGTGCAACTGGCGGACCCCGGAAAATCCAGGGAAGCGAATGCTCGTGGCGCGCGCAAAGGATTCCCGCGGGCGCACCCAGGCCTCCGTTCACGACCCGGATCGCGGAACGTACATGATCAGTCATTGCCTGCCGACCGAAGTGGAAGTGCGCTAGACTGAGCGGCGGTTAGGGAAGTTGTCATTGACTTTTAGTCCGGTTTTTCCGAAAAAAATGGAATATGACCGCCCGGATTGTTCACTCCGACGGCTGGCCTCGGTCCCGCCAGGGCGCGGACTGTATTCCGGCTGAAAACTTCACTCGGCTGATTTTAACCCAACTCACAGACCGCCGAGGTCTGACTCGCCCGCGAGCAGCCTTATAGATCATCAATCTGGCGTCCAATGCCGAGTAGTCCTCTTACAGCCAGAGAGAGCCGGGTCATCTTCCGATGCGGGCGCGATTACACCGTGCGGGATCTGATTGACGCGGGCTACTTCTGTGGCGAGCTAAAACTGATGTGGGACGAACTCCTTTCCGGCATCGAAGCCGAAAGACAGGCTGACGAATCAAACCTCGAAGCCGATGATGAAGCAGTGGCCTCGGATGCGGAAGCGTTTCGCTACGAAAACGACCTGATCACAGCCGAAGAGACAGAACATTGGCTGGAGGAGCAGGGTTTAACGCTGGGCGATTTTACGGATTACATCCTTCGCCGATATTGGCGGAACGTCCTGGGCGCGAAAGTGGAAGCGAATGGGATGCCATTTCTTGCAGCTCCGCTCGAATTGCGCGAGTTGCTGGTGACCGAACTCATTTTTTCCGGCGAATTTGGGCGGCTCGCGAAGCGGCTGAGCTGGCAAGTCGCTGCGAGTCATGTCGTAAGCGACGACGAACTCGATCCGGGATTGATCGAGGCCGAGCGCGAACGCTTTTTCGCTCGCGAAGGAATCGACGCGGAAGAGTTGCCTCGATGGCTTGATCAGTTGGAACGCGACCCTTCGTGGTTCAGCGAAATGGTTTCGATGCAGGCGAAATATCGACGGCACAGCGAAATCCTGCTCTCAGGCGCCGCGCTCGGCCAGGAGCTGGCCAACCTTCGGCTGCCGTTGACGCGCTTCGAACTCGAAATTGTTGAGGTGGAGTCGCGCGACGCCGCCGCTGAAGCACTATTGTGCATCCGCGAAGACGGGATGACGATGGAGGAAGTGGCATCCGAAAGCCGTTATCCCTACCGCCGCACAACGGCATTACTTGACGATATTCCGGCTGATTCGCAGCAGAAATTTCTCAGCGTTTCGGCCGGAGAAGTGCTCGATCCAATCGCCCGCGGGGATGGATTTCAGTTGTGCCGGGTGATGGGAAAATCTGAGCCGAGCCTGGATGACCCAGCGGTACGAACGCGGGTCGAAGCGCGAATTCTCGAGCGTCATTTTTTCGAACTAACGGCGAAACACATTGAGTGGACCGGGGCAATGCCGACGTCATGAAAACTCAGGATGAAGAGATTCTCCGGCGCTGCTCGATTTTCCGTTTCCTGCCGGACGAGCATTTCGAGAAATTGCGTGCGTTATTGGTAGAGGAACAGTACGAATTCGGAGATGTCATCGTAAAGCAAGGCGATCCAGCGGACGCATTCTACGTGGTGACTTCGGGTCGAGTCCGGGCGGTGAAGACGCATCAGAACGGTGAGGAGATTGCACTGGGTGCGCTCCGGCCCGGCGACAGCTTCGGCGAAGCTGCGTTGGCGGAGGGTGGCACGCGGAGCGCATCGGTCCGCTGCAGCACGGCCACAACGGTCCTGCGACTGGATCGCGATGATTTTCTCGAGCTGGCCGAGGAACTCCCCGATCTCAAGCATCACGTGCAATTGACCGAGCGGCACCGCTCGTTGCAGGGATTTCTCTATGAGTTCAGCAATTTCGGCCGGCTGCCGACCTCGGCCTTGCGCAGCGTGATTGAGAAACTTTCTCCAGTAGAGATTCCAAAAGGTCATCTCATCATCCGGGAAGGGGATAAGGCGGGGCCGATGTATATCATCGAGAAAGGACGCGCGCGCGCGTTCTCCGCCAATAACGGGCAGGTCCGCAATCTAGCCTATTATCGGGACGGCGATTTCTTCGGCGAGCTTTCCATTCTGAACGGGTCGGAGCGGGCTGCGTCGGTTGAAGCATTTACTGACTGCCGGCTTCTCGCGCTCGAACCCGAGACTGTGCGAGAGCTGAAGCGACGGTTTCCTGAATTCGGGCGGTTGATGGAGGAACGTCTGGCCCAGTACCAGGCGAAAAGCGAAGCCAGGATTCCACTCGATTTCACGACCGAAATGCTTCCGGCCGAAAGCGCCACGCATGACAAGGTGGCGCTGGACGATATTCAGGCGCCGGTCAGCGACGAAGGCGAGGAACCATTCGCGGATGAGCACGGATATTTTCGAAAACGCAAGGGTCGAATCCGGCGTTTCGAACACATCGAGCAAATCGACGAAATGGATTGCGGCGCCGCGAGTCTGGGAATGATCTGCCGGCATTTCGGCAAGCGAGTTAGTCTCGCGCGGATACGGCAGCTTTGTCACACCGCGACCGACGGAACAAGCCTGAAGGCGATTTGCCGCGCCGCCGTTGAACTTGGACTGGCTGCTCGGGCATTGAAGGTGTCGCTCCGCAATCTGCCGCTGATGCCGCTGCCCGCGATTGTGCACTGGGAGGGCAACCACTGGATGGTGCTGTTCGAGGTGGCCGATTCCTACGTCCGAGTGGCCGATCCGGCGTCCGGTATCCGGCGAATCGATCGGAAAGAATTCGAGCAGAACTGGTCGGGCTACGCCGCGCTGTTCGATTATACGATCGCGTTCGAACAGGCGCCGGAAGGTCGCGCCAGTGCGGCATGGGTGATTCCATTCCTTGCCAAATTCCGGAGCATCCTGCTGCAAGTGCTGCTGCTTGCGATTGCGGTGAGCTTTCTGCAACTGCTCTTTCCGGTCTTCACCGAAATGGTGGTGGACAAGGTGATCGTGGAGAAAGACATCAGTCTCCTAAGAACAATCTTGTTGGGAATGGGAGCCGCGCTCGTCTTCGTGCAGCTCTCCACACTCGCGCAGGAATACCTGCTCGCTTTCGCCGCCGTGCGGCTGGACACGGCCATCCTCGATTTTCTCAGCCGGCGGCTGTTGTCGCTTCCGATGAGTTATTTTACCAGCCGGCGCACCGGAGACATTCAGCGTCGGCTCGACGGCGCGCGACAGGTTCGACAGTTCGCGGTCGGAAGCGGTATCGGCGCGTTGCTCGCGTTAGTGCAACTCGTAGGCGCTATCATTTTGATGACGCTCTACAGCCCTTTGCTGATGTTCGCCTTTCTGGCGACGACGCCACTCTACGGCGGGCTGATGTATTTTTCGCGGAAGGTGCTCCGACCGCTGTTTGCCAGCGTCGAGGAAAGTCAGGGAAAATACAGTTCGCATCAGATCGATGCGATCAAGGGGATAGAAGCAGTCAAGGCCGCGGCAGCCGAATCGGTCTTTCGCGATACAATGTTGAACGAGTTTCTTTCCGTCTCGAAAAAGATATTCCGGAGCAGCTTCATCGTCATGTCGTACGACAGCGTTTTGCAATCGATCGGACTGCTTTCGACCGCAATTTTTCTTTGGGTCGGCGCGATACAGGTGATGAACGGCAGCTTGAGCGTGGGGGGTTTTGTTGCGTTCAGCTCGCTCACGGCCATGGCCTACGGCGGGATCCTGCGTACGCTCGGAGTCTGGGATAACCTGCAATTCGCGACGGTCTTGATGAACCGTCTGAACGACATCTTCGAACAGGAACCTGAACAAGGACGTGATCGCTCACGTCTCACGCCAGTTCACAGTCTGGAAGGCCGAATCGAATTGCGCGGCGTCAGTTTCAAGTATGGCGGGCCGGAATCGCCAGACATTTTGAAAGACATCACCCTGGATCTGGCGCCTGGCCGAATGGTGGCCTTTGTCGGCCGAAGTGGTTGCGGCAAAACGACCCTCATCAAACTCATCGCCGGCCTGTTCGAACCGACCGAGGGGACGATTCTGTTCGACCGGGTGGATCTTAAGACGCTGAACTATCGCGATGTGCGCCGCCAGATCGGAATGGTGCTGCAGGAGAACCACATCTTCAACGAAACGATCGCACGCAATATCTCGTTCGGCGATGCGGAACCCGATCTCGACCGTGTCCTGACCGCGGCGCAAACGGCCAGTGCCCACGATTTTATCATGCGCCTGCCTCTTGGTTACGAGACGAAAATTGGCGAGTCCGGGCTCTCGCTTTCCGGCGGGCAGAAGCAGAGGGTAGCCATCGCGCGCGCCATCTATAACAATCCGCCGGTGCTCATTTTCGACGAAGCGACGAGCGCGCTCGACACGGAATCGGAACGCGCAATCCAGAACAACCTTAGCCGTTTGATGGCGGGACGAACAACCATTGTGATCGCACACCGATTGAGCACGATCCGGGAGGCCAACACAATCGTGGTTCTTGAAAAGGGAATGGTCGCCGAAGTGGGGAATCATGATGAGTTGATGGCGCAGCGCGGCCTTTATTTTTATCTCTCGAGCCAGCAGTTGGGTATCTGATCTGATGAATGCTCAACTGACAACGCGCGGTTCGCTCGACACTGAATCTGAGATGCTGCCGCAGGATCCGCCTCCGTGGATTGTGCGATTCTCATCCAGACTTCTGCTCGCGATGTTTTTCACCGGCCTGCTCGCCGCCATTTTCGTCCATTTGCCCGAGACGGTTAGTTGCCCATTTGTACTTGTGCCTAACGAGGGTGCCGATCCGATTCAATCGCCGCGCATGGGCGCGGTGAGCCGCGTCGCGGTCAAGGAAGGTCAGACGGTAGCTCAGGGCGATGAGTTGTTTGTCGTGCGCTCGGACGAGATCCGCGGCCTGGACACGGAGTCGCGCACACTGGCCGAGGACTTGCATACGCATGAGGAAAGTCTGGTCAAAGCGGACGCCGCTTACACGTCTCAACTGGAAATAAAAGTTGGTGAAATCGCGCAAACGGAAAGCGAAGTGACGTTTCGCGAGAAGCACGTCACCGCCAGTCGTGATCTCCTCAACCGTATGGAGAGGCTGTCGAGGACTGGTGGGATCTCGCAGGTTGATCTGATTAAGCTTCGACTGGACCTGGCCGAGTCGGAAAAGGATCTCAGCGTGACGCAACGGAGTTTGCAACAAGCCAAGTTCGACAAGGAGCGGCTTGAAGCGGATCACGCGCGGCTGCGTGGCGAGGAGGTCTCGGAGATTGAGAAAATCAAAATGCGTCTAAGCGCGCTGAAAGTTGATCTCGAAAGTTCCCGGCAAAACTTGCTGACCATTCGCGCTCCCTATCCGGCCGTTGTCATCTCGCTCACTCAACGCAACGCCGGCAACGTCGTGCAACATGGACAGGAGCTATGTCAGCTCGCACGCCTCGATGCCAAACCGCGCGCACATCTTGTCCTCCCTGAAGCAGGTCTTCCGAAACTCGCCGTCGGACAGCGGGCGCGTTTTTTCTTCGATGCTTTTCCTTATCAGCGCTACGGCACGGTCAGCGCCACGTTGAATTGGATCAGTCCCTCGGCCGTTTCATCACCAGAAGGGCCCCATTTCGTCGCTTCGGCCTCGCTGGACGACGCGGCCGGCCCCGCGAGCCACAAGCCGCTGCCGTTGCGTGTCGGGATGAAAGGCGAAGCGCGCATTGTCGTTGGCCGCCGGACGCTCATAGAATACGCCTTTGAACCAATTCGACAGCTACGGGAGAGCGTGCGGTAATCGAATTCCTCTTCCATGAAGCCGGTACCGTCCAATCTAAGAGTCGAAAATCTGACGACGACAAACAAAGCGATGGCGCGTTGCTTGCGTCTGGCAATGCTGGCGGCGCAGTCGGATGTCCCGGTCGTCCTTCTCGGCGAGACCGGCACTGGCAAAACACTTCTCGCCCACGCGATTCACAATTCCTCAGCGCGGGCAAGCAAGCCGTTTGTGGCGTTCAACGCGTCGGCCATGAGCGATACTTTGCTGGAGAGTCAACTTTTCGGTCACGAACGCGGCGCATTTACGGGCGCGCAACAGACGGTGAAGGGAAAATTTGAGCTGGCGAACAGTGGCACTTTGTTCCTCGACGAAATCGTGGAAATGAGCCCGCTGGCGCAAGTGAAAATCTTGCGCGTTCTCGAATACGGCGAGTTCGAGCGCCTTGGATCCGAGCGGATGCTCACGAGCAATGCTCGAATAATTTGCGCAACGAATTGTTCACTGCGGGAGAGCATTGAACGAGGCAAGTTTCGAGAGGACTTGTTCCACCGGCTTAACGGGCTCACCCTTCTCATCCCCGCGCTGCGCGAAAGGGTGGAGGAACTGCCGGCATTGATCGCCGCCGAACTGAAAGCATCAGCGGCGCATGCCGGGAAAAAAATTACCGCCATTCACCCAGAGGCGATGCAGAAGCTGCTCCTTCACAAGTGGCCGGGAAACTTGCGCGAGCTCAATCACACTGTTCGCACGATGACGCTTTTTTGTGACGACTCGGTCGTTAGGCCGGAGCACATTATATTTCCGCCTGATCTCGCTTCCCGCGGTCCGGATCAGGCATCGCCAAAAATTGATCAGGCTGTGCACGAGAACAGTCACGAGCCTGCGGGCCATGATCTTTCGCTGGCGGGCGCGGTCGCACGGCATATTAGCTTTGTCTACCGGCAGGCGAATCAGAATCAACGGCGCACGGCCAAGCTACTCAAAATTTCGCGGGCGACCCTGTCGCGACATCTGCGGGCGATGAATCGAAAATGAATTCGCCTCTGATCTCGTAGTCCGTTTGCGCCGAGCTCTTCGATACACTCGTGGCCGAACCGTCTGAAGCGGATCGGTTTCCTACGTTCTCGCTGCGGATTTCTTCGAGTGCAAACTTCCTAGAAACGCAGCGTGTGCTGCCGCTTCCTCGCCGTCAGTCGAATGTTCTTCGCCAGTCATTTTCCTGGCAGCGCTCTCGCCAGTGAAATGGAATCCATGCTCGTCTTCAACACCTTCCGGGGCCCGGCGGACAGCCTCACCGATCAGAACGACCGAGGTGCCGATGATTACCAATGCGACCAGGAAAACAATCATGCCTGTTTTTGGAGCAGGATTTGTTCCGTCCTTGATCCAAGACCTTACCGGGCTCGGAGGACGCTAGTTCCGGATAATTGAAAACCGAATGTGTGTGTTACTCTTCGTTACACTCTGTCAATATTCCGACATTTCCCGCTCAAATAGGCTTCGACGGGAAAGGCTGGAGGAACCGGCGTCAGGCATCATTTGGGATCGATCTCGGCGATGCTATGGCCAGAACCTTCGGCGTCGATATTTCCGTTTCGACCGGGCGACCGAGGAAGTCAAGGAGTATTCGTACCCTTTCTTTTGCAGGCAGCAGCCGGGTAACGAGCGCTTCAAGTCCCTGGAAAGGACCCTCCGTCACACGCACCGATTGTCCGGCCTGAATTTGTGGATCGATCGTGACGACCTCTTCATCGCCTGCATTCTTTCGCAAATCCGAAATCAGGGCTGGTCCCAAGGTCGCTACGCGGTCGCCGAACTGGACAATTGATTGAATTCCTGGCGAATATTCCACGTTTCGGTGCTGCTGGGAGTAGACAAAGTTCGCAAACAAATATCCAGGGAACATTGCCTCGACAAACCAGACCGCTCCTCGGCGGGTCATCTTGCGAAAACGCACGCGCGGCGAGAAACACTCGATCCTCAACTGACGACGCAACCCTGCCGCGGCAATATGCTCGCGCTTTGGCTGTGCTTTCAGGCAAAACCAAATGGGCGTTTCAATCAAAGCAAGCTGAGTGGGGGAGTACGATATGCTTGGGGATTCCATGGAGATCGCTTACCGCGAAGAGCCTGGCTCAAATGCATCGCGTCTTGGTTCGGGCACCACACTACTGAAAAGATGTGATACCGCTAGCGGTGATCTGCGGATTCTGAGTCTCGGATCCCGTGTCCGTGGTATGGAATGCGGCATTGATCGAAATTGCCTTAGCCCCTAACGAACCAATCGGTTGCTCGACCGTTGACCAATTCATTAGGCAGTTGCACGGGGCTCGTGATTCCCACAGCTTGTCTGCCACATGCCCGAGACTTTTTACCTCACAACCGCGATCGATTATACCAACGGCCCGCCGCATATCGGGCACGCCTACGAGAAGGTGCTCGCGGACGTGATCGCCCGCTATTATCGGCTCAAGGGCAAGAAGGTTTTTTTCCTCACCGGCGTCGATCAACACGGTCAAAAAGTCCAGCGATCGGCGGAACAGGCCGGGGTCGCCCCTCAGCAGTTCGTCGATGAGATCACGGCGAAATTCATCGCGCTTTGGGAAAAGCTCGATGTTCGTTATGACGGTTGGGCGGCGACCACCGACCCATCGCACAAAAAATGTGTGCAAGGAATGCTCCAGCGTCTCTACGACGAAAAACAAATCTACAAGGACAAGCAGGATGGTTATTACAGCATTCGCCAGGAACAGTTCTTGACCGATAAAGAACGCGGCCCCGATGGCAACTTCGGCCCCGAGTGGGGGGAGGTCGAGCATCGCGAAGAAGAGAACTACTACTTCCGGCTAGCCGAACACAAAGATTGGCTGCTCGGCTATCTCTGCGCGCATCCCGATTGTGTCACCCCCGATTTCCGTCAGACCGAGTTGATCAACGCCGTCGAGAAACTGAACGGCGATCTCTGCATTTCGCGTCCGAAATCACGGCTCAACTGGGGTATCGAACTGCCTTTCGATCGCGATTTCGTTAACTACGTTTGGTTCGACGCGCTGAGTAATTACATCAGCTTCATCGGCTACGATCCGACGATCAAAGATTTCAATTCACAGCCTAACGAATTCCGCAAATGGTGGCCCGCGCTGCATGTCATCGGCAAAGACATTATGATACCAGCGCACGGCATCTATTGGCCGATCATGTTGCACACACTCGGTTTCCCCGATGAACAGATGCCGAAGTTCTTGGTTCACGGCTGGTGGAATATTTCCGGCGCAAAGATGAGCAAATCGTTGGGAAATGTCGTTGATCCGGATCTTCTAGCGTGCGAATACGGTCCCGAGGCGCTGCGGCATTATTTAATGAGCGACATCGTAACCGGAAAGGACGCTGACTTCTCGGAGCAAAGACTTGTTAGCCGCTTCAACGCCGAACTGGCCAACTCATTAGGCAATCTGCTCAATCGCACACTGAACATGACCCAACGATATCGGGCGGGAAAATTATCCGGGCTGGGCCCGGGGACAATTCCTCACATTTCTGCGTATGAAGGAGAGATGCGGGAATCGTACATTCATGCTGCTTTGGAGCGCCTTAACGGGTACGTTACAGGTTGGAACCAAGAGATCGACCTGAAGAAGCCGTGGACGCTAGCAAAGGACGATTCGCAAGCTGAGGAACTTGACTTACTTCTATATCGTTTGTGCGAAGGTTTGCGTCTTACAGCTATTCTGATCTCGCCAGTCCTCCCGGAAGCGGCACACGGCATCTTCGATCAGCTCAATTGGAAGATGGACGCAGAGATCAGCGGCAAGGAAGAGCGCTTTTCGTTGGCCGATGCGGAATGGGGAAAACTGCCTGATGGACATATCGTTGGGAAACCAGTGCCATTGTTCCCACGAATCGAAACGCCAAAGGTGTTGTAGCAGCCGCCGTCCCTGACGGCAGGTTATCGTAGTCTCTGCCGCTGAGGTCGCGGCAGCTACAACATCACTGCGCACATTCCTCGTATGCGGCGGGTTCGCCGCGCAGGATGGCCAGCATTTCACCAGCGAAATGCAGCGAACCGGCGATTAGAACGCGACGCGATCGCTGGCGCACGCGTTGAATGGCATCGGCGCACGAAGCGCAAGTTACACACGTTTTGCCTGGCGTGATCGATTCAACGATTTGCGCGAGTTCATCCGGCGCCATGGCGCGCTCGCCCCGAAATGCGGGAAGCACGACGGAATCCGCGATACTGCTCAACGTCCGGTAGATTTCGGCGGCATTCTTGTCCTTCAGGACGCCGAAGACAAGCGTCGCTTTTTCATCGTGAAAAACCTCGCGCCATGTTTGCACGAGCGTTCCCGCTCCCGCGACGTTATGCGCTCCGTCGATCACGATTTGATCGTCAAAGATCTGAAAACGCGCAGGCCATTCGACGGCAGCGAGACCGCGCATAATCGTGTCTTCGGAAATTTCAATCCGCGCAGCACGCAATGCAGCTACCGCGACAGCGGCGTTTTCTTGCTGATACGCTCCAATGAGAGCGATCCGGTCTTTGTGCGTCGCGGTGACGAATTGAATCGGTGCGTCGCATTCGGTCGCTCGCAGGAGAAGCACCTTTTCCGCTTCCAGTTTTTGCCTCGAAGAAACGACCGGAACTTGCTGCTTAATGATTCCCGCCTTTTCCCGGGCGATTTCTTCCAGCGTGTCGCCGAGCCAGGCTTGATGATCGAGATCAATCGGAGTGATCACGGAAACAATCGGTTGCAACGCGTTCGTTGCATCGAGTCGTCCGCCCATGCCGGTCTCGAGAACGATGATCTCACAACTCTTCTCGGTGAAATGCAGCAATCCCAAGGCAGTGGCGATTTCGAAAAACGTGGGATAAGGGTCCCAGTTCGCAATGCGATCACGAATTTCTGTGAGTCCGCCAGCGACCCATTCCTCTGAAATCATCTCGCCGTTCACGCGAATGCGCTCGCGAAACGTGACGAGATGAGGGGAGGTGAAGAGACCGGTGCGATAACCTTGCGCGCGGCAAATTGAATCGACCATCGCGCAGACCGAGCCTTTGCCGTTCGTGCCGGCAACGTGAATTATGCGTGGATTTCCGCGTGGGAGATCAAGTTCGCGCAACAGTTTCTGAATGTTCTCCAAGCCGAGCTTGATCCCGAAACGCTGCGTCGCGTAGAGCCAGGCGAGCGCTTCTCGATAACGCGACGGGATCCCTCGATCTCGAATGCTTTCGAGGCTCGGGATGACAACCCCTTCTGCGTTCACGCCGTGGCGAAGTAGTTGAGAAACTGCGCAATCTGCGATCGCAATCTTTTGCGATGCACGATCAGATCAATCAAGCCGTGTTCCTCGAGGAATTCCGCAGTTTGAAAACCCTTTGGTAAGTCCTGATGCGTAGTTTCCTTGATCACCCGCGGTCCGGCAAAGCCGACCATGCTCTTGGGTTCGGCGAGAATGACGTCGCCTAACGAAGCGAAACTTGCCATTACGCCAGCCGTGGTTGGATTCGTCAGGATGGAAATGTAGGGCAGCTTCGCATCGGCGTGCCGGGCGAGGGCGCCACTCGTCTTTGCCATTTGCATCAGGCTGAGCATGCCTTCGTACATGCGCGCGCCACCCGAAGCGGCCACGATGATGACGGGGCAGTGATTCGCCGTTCCGTACTCGATCGTTCGGGTGATTTTCTCTCCGACAACCGATCCCATCGTAGCGGCCAGGAAACTAAAGTCCATCACCGCAATCGCGACTTTGTAGCCATCGATCATTCCGTGACCGCTTAAAACCGCATCTACCAAGCCAGTATCGTCCTGGTATTTTTTCAGACGATCCTTGTATGAAGCCATTCCCTGAAACCGAAGTGTGTCGAGAGAGTGCAGATTCGCGTCCGCTTCCACGAAGGTGCCCGGGTCAAGCAAGTTTTCGATTCGTTCCTTGGCTGATTGCGCGAAGTGATAATCGCAGTGCGGGCACACTCGTTGATTTTGGACAAGCTCGATTTCATGGATGACTTCCCCGCAGCTGAGGCATTTCTGCCAAAGGCCCTGCGGGATCTCGCGTTTCTTGCGACTCTGGGTCTTGAGCGAAGGCTTTTTGAAAATGCCCATGGCTATGCACGTGCGGCTGTAGCCGCGTGAACAGAAACTGCGCCGCCATCCTTCAAGACGCGGGCGCACTCGCTCAAGGTTGAGCCAGTGGTCAGCACATCATCGACGAGCAGCATCCGCGAATCTCGCACGTCTGCGTTTTTCCGTAAACAAAACGCATCTTTCAAGTTTTCCATCCGTTCCTGGCGGTCGTACACGGTCTGCGTAGTCGTGTAGCGTACCCGTTGGAGCGCGTTCCGAAGCGGGATGCCGGATCGCTTGCTCAAAATCTCTGCGAGCAAAAGGGCTTGATTAAAGCCGCGTTCGCGCTCACGGGCAGGATGAAGCGGCACGGCTACGATGCCATCGAAATGGCGGCCCTGAAGGCGCGGATCGCCGAGCGTCTGGCAGAGCCAATCTCCGATGGGATGCCGGAGATGCTGCTGGTGCCCATACTTAAACTCATGCACCAGACGACGAACGATCCCGCGGCTGCGATAGATCGCGACCGCTGTCTCGAAGTGCAGCGAACGATGGGCGCAATTCGCGCAAGTGAAAGTGTCGGAGATCGCTCCGTCGAATGGCTCCGAACACGTCGCGCAAAACGGCGGACGTATCCGCGGAGCCTTCTCGCTACACGAATCGCACAAGTAGGAATCGGGCTCGACGTCGATCCCGCAAATCACGCAATGGGGCGGATAAAAGAGCGACGCGATAGAACGGAGAGGCTCAATTCTCGCGAGGACCCACATATCTTAGCCATCCGCGCAGTAACGCCCAGGTGGCGAGCGCGATCGTAAGCGGCACGATTCCGACAAGCAAGTTCTTACCCAGCCACGGGAGAGCAATAAGCTCCCGGTGCGCCGCCTTGCTAAAGATTCCATTCAGAAGAATCCATCCCGCGTGCAGCCCGATCGGCAGCCAGAGCGAGCAAGTTTGGAGACGGGCGTCAGCCAGGATACAGCCTATAAAAAAAAGTGTGGTAAATCCGGCAAGCACAAGCCAGGGCTCGCCGAATTGACTGAATGCATTCGCAGTCGAAACGAATCCGGTGTTCCAGTTGACGGTGTTGGCAGCAAGGCCGGAGTCGGGTGTTTTCAAAAAATGGATGATCGAGAAGATGGCGGAGACGATGATGATCGACCAAAGACGAGATGCAGTTCGGAGAAGGAGGCCGAGAAACAGTCCGCGGAACAGAATTTCCTCGACGATGGGCACTGCCAGCGCGGCGGTGGCAACGCTGCCGATTGCCCGCCAGGAAATGGAAATCCGCCAGCTGTAAACATCCAAATGCACTAATACCAGCGCGAAGCAGAGGAGGGGACCGGCGGCGAGGAAAAAACCGGCGCAGAGATCACGCAGCCAATGTTCGTTCGGCGAAATCCCGAGATCGCTCCGATGTCGCACTCTTGCCGATCGTAAAAGCGGCCAGAGGAGCACGATTGCCGCAAACAAAAGAGCGCGATGGAAAAAATTCTCGAAATCGTACTGCGCGAGGAAGACGAAGATTTGGTGGGCGGCCAGCCAGTGCACCGTCCAGAACAGGAGGGGTGCAAGGCAGGCGCCGAGCAGCCAGGTTGCGGCGAAGTAGGCGAGCAATCTCGCTGCGTCTTTCAAGCGCTTAATGTAAAGTGGCGCACTGATGCGGAGTCAACACATATGGACGGAGAGGGATGAAGAGGGTTGCAAACGCGAAGTGCGTGTGACCAAGTTCGGCGGCGTCTGGAAATTTCAGGCGAAGAAACGAGGCGAAGACCGCTGGACGTATTATGATCGCCCGCTGCTGAAGGATTTACGTGAGGCCAGAGAGGTCGTTTTTCGAAAGTATCAACGGCGTCGCGCATCGGCCGAGGACGTGGCAGCCCTGGAGGAAATGCTGCGCGATTATTCCATTCCTGAATAGGTGGAAAACGGCCAATCTGAAATTCTCCGATGCCGAAGAAATTGCGACTCGATGTGGTGCTCGTCGAACAGGGGTTCTTTGCCAGTCGCGAACAAGCGCAACGGGCGATCATGGCGGGCGAAGTCAAAATCGGAACTGGTGTAGCGAACAAGGCTTCGATGCTTGTGCCTGGTGACGCGGAGTTAGCGGTCAAAACACCTCCAAAATTCGTCGGACGCGGCGGCCTGAAACTGGAAAGCGCGCTCGATTACTTTGGGATCGACCCTACGGGCTCGATCGCTTTGGACATTGGTGCTTCGACTGGTGGCTTTACGGACTGCCTGTTGCAGCGGGGCGCAGCCAAAGTTTATGCAGTGGACGTTGGTCACGGCCAGCTGGCGTGGAAAATCCGCGACGATCCGCGCGTTATCGTGCACGAAAAACTGAACGCGCGCTTTCTTTCTCCGCGCGATATTCCAGAGCTGGTGAACATTTGCGTAATCGATGTCTCGTTCATCTCGCTGACTTTAATCTTGCCGAAAGCCTTCGAGTTGATCAGTCCAGGCGGAGTGATTTTAGGATTGATCAAACCGCAGTTCGAATTGCGGCCGGAGGATGTTGGGCGCGGCGGGATCGTGCGCGACACTGCCCTTCACGAGAAGGCGAAACAGAGTATCCTTGATTTCGTGGCGCGTGAGAAAAGGTTTACCGTCGTCGGCATCGTGGAATCCGCGATAACAGGTATGGACGGAAACCGGGAATTTTTTATATGTCTCCGAAGAAAATCGGCCTGATCGCACACACCGGTAAATCCGGAGTCGGCGAGTTGGTTCGTAGTCTGGCTGTAGATTTTGAAAAGGCGGGGATTCGCGTCCTCGTCGAGACAGATACCTCCAAAGTTGCGGGTCGAGCGGATTCAAAGACGATTTCTGAACTCGGGCGCGAGGCAGATTTGCTTGTCGTGCTTGGTGGCGACGGAACAATTCTGAATGTCGTCGGTCAGCTCGGCGATCTGATCAAACCGATTTTCGGAATCAACGTCGGTTCGCTGGGATTTCTGACCTGCTTGAATTCTTCGGGTTATCGCCAGGCAGTCGAGTGCATTGTGTCGGGACAGATCGCCTTTAGTGAAAGAACTCTTCTTGAAGCGGTCGTGAGAAACGGAGACAACCGTCACGCGACCATAATTGGACTGAACGATGCGGTTTTTAGCCGGGGCGAGGTTTCGCGACTGATTCGACTCAAGACTCGAGTGAATGGCGAGGACTTGACCGAGTTCAACGCCGACGGCTTAATCGTTGCGACGCCCACCGGTTCGACAGCTTACTCGCTCTCAGCCGGTGGACCGATCCTGGAACCACAGTCGGGTGTGTTTGTGATCACCCCGATTTGTCCTCATGTTCTGACGAATCGTTCGCTCATCGTTGCCGAGAATTCGATCATCGAAGTCGAGATCGTAGAGAAAGAACATCCAGTCTATCTCACAGTCGATGGACGCGATCCGGTGCGGATCGAAGCTGGCTCGACGGTGCGCGTGACAAAAGCCACCAAGACATTGCCGCTGGTAGTCCTGCCGGATATCTCATTCTTCAGTGTGCTGCGGCACAAGCTGAAATGGAGCGGAAGCGCCGTCTAGCGAGCATCCGCTTCGAACTTTTCTCTATCTCAATTCAGTCGATGCTGGCGGAATAATCTTCGTCAAACCCATTGGCCATGAACCAGTGATGGGTCCGCCGATCTTTTTCCGCATACGCGTCGGCTGCCACTGCCGCCCAGCAGACGAGCGGAACGATGAGGCCGATACCTGCGGTTGCGAGGCTGAGCAGGATGCCCACCCAAATCGCGATCGGCATTCCGATGAACAACCATGTCAATCCGCCGGCAACGTGGCCTTTGTAGATTTGGCCAAGCCCCGGGGCCAGGATGCTTAGAGCCATCGCAATCTTGTTCTCCGCTCTGACCGCCTCCGCGCTCTGCGGCGTCAATAATCTTTTCATCTTAATCACCTCCTTGCCTTGAACGACAACACGCCCCGCAGCGACAACCTGCTCACCATAGTTTGCTAAACACGAGGCGGATCTTGCCATCGACGACGGTCGTCAAATCGCGGTTGGATTTGTGCGCAGCGCCATGATTGGCAACCGAAAATCTAGGAATGGACAATCGTGGGCCTGACTGGGCTCGAACCAGTGACCCTGCGCTTATCAAGCGCATGCTCTAACCAACTGAGCTACAGGCCCGGTGCGGCTTTCGCCGCGGAATTATGATTGATGGTTTGTTTGCGTCCCCGCGCTTTCGTGCCGGTCTCTGTAAATCTGAAATCGTCAATCTGCAATCTGAAATTAGAATTGGAGGCAAGGGGATTGCCAAAGCGTTGCTTTGGCTCTGGAGAGTGAGCTTCGCTCTTAACCCTCGCCGCGTAACGCGCCCCGCCAGTCGAACCGTTGGTTCTCATCTCCGCCTCCAAGTCAGAAGATTTGGAGGCAAGGGGATTCGAACCCCTGACATCCAGCTTGCAAAGCTGGCGCTCTACCAACTGAGCTATGCCCCCGCGAAGAATTGCAGATTGTAGATTGCAGATTGCAGATTGCAAACCAGGCTGTCATCCCGAGCGAAGTCGAGGGATCCCGCCGTGAAAGCTCAAAGATAACTCCTCGGGATCCCTCGACTCCGCTGCGCTTCGCTCGGGATGACAGCAAAACAAGAATGCCGAACGCAGATCATTCCAATCCGCATTCGGCATTCCTTGTCCAGCAAACAAACAACAAAAACTGAATTGTGCGTTACCGTTTCGATTTCTCTGAGCCTTGGTTTCTTTCGATTCCAAGGTCTTCACGGCATCTCCGAAATCCCGAAGGATATCGGCCTTAGCCGTCGACCTAATCAACCACCACCGAAGTGGCAGTGAATTTCTCCTTAGAAAGGAGGTGATCCAGCCGCAGGTTCCCCTACGGCTACCTTGTTACGACTTCATCCCAGTTACCGCTCATAGCGTAGGCGGCTGCTTCCATTGCTGGTTAGCGCGCCGGCTTCGGCTACAAGTGACTTCCATGATGTGACGGGCGGTGTGTACAAGGCCCGGGAACGTATTCACGGCGCCGTAGCTGATGCGCCATTACTAGCGATTCCGGCTTCATGGAGTCGAGTTGCAGACTCCAATCCGAACTGAGCCCAGTTTTAC
Organism: uncultured Verrucomicrobiae bacterium; assembly: GCA_963737545.1. Classification (GTDB taxonomy): domain Bacteria; phylum Verrucomicrobiota; class Verrucomicrobiia; order Chthoniobacterales; family UBA10450; genus CAVTTH01. Next base: position 23,553 of record CAVTTH010000005.1, read on the forward strand.
TAGATTTCCTCCACCTCGCGGTCTCGGATCGTTCTGTACTGGGCATTGTAGTACGTGTGCAGCCCTGGCCGTAAGGGCCATACTGACTTGACGTCGTCCCCACCTTCCTCCCCGTTTCACAGGGCAGTCTGAACAGAGTGCTGTCCAATCAAGGACGTGGCAACAGTTCACAGGGGTTGCGCTCGTTGCGGGACTTAACCCAACATCTCACGACACGAGCTGACGACAGCCATGCAGCACCTGTGCAAATTGTGTCTTTCGACACTCACGCGCTTTCACGCGCTTAGAGATGCATGTCAAGGCCAGGTAAGGTTCTTCGCGTTGCATCGAATTAAGCCACATACTCCACCGCTTGTGCGGGCCCCCGTCAATTTCTTTGAGTTTTAATCTTGCGACCGTACTCCCCAGGCGGCACGTTTAACGCGTTAGCTCCGGCGCGGAAGGGGTCGAATCCTCCCACACCAAACGTGCACCGTTTACTGCCAGGACTACCGGGGTATCTAATCCCGTTTGCTCCCCTGGCCTTCGTGCCTCAGTGTCAGGAACTGTCCAGAGACCCGCCTTCGCCACTGGTCTTCCTTACGATCTCTACGCATTTCACTGCTACACCGTAAATTCCAGTCTCCTCTCCAGTCCTCAAGCACCGCAGTATGGAATGCAGTTTCGGAGTTAAGCTCCGAAATTTCACACCCCACTTACGGCGCCACCTACGCACCCTTTACGCCCAATGAATCCGAACAACGCTTGAGACCTCTGTATTACCGCGGCTGCTGGCACAGAGTTAGCCGTCTCTTCCTCTTCTGATACTATCAATGGACGCGTAGTTACTGCGTCCAACTTGTTCTCAAATGACAGGAGTTTACAACCCGAAAGCCTTCATCCTCCACGCGGCGTCGCTCCTTCAGGGTTTCCCCCATTGAGAAAAATTCTCGACTGCTGCCACCCGTAGGTGTCTGGACCGTGTCTCAGTTCCAGTGTGACTGGTCGTCCTCTCAGACCAGCTACCCGTCATAGCCTTGGTGAGCCGTTACCTCACCAACTAGCTGATAGGCCGCGGGCTCCTCAAAAAGCGCCAGGTTGCCCCGGCTTTGATTTCAGAAAGATGTCTTCCCTCATCACATGCGGTATTAATTCGCCTTTCGGCGAGCTATCCCCCACTTCTCGGTAGATTGCCCACGTGTTACGCACCCGTTCGCCACTAAACTATTCCCGGTATTGCTACTAGAAATAATCTCGTTCGACTTGCATGTCTTATCCACGCCGCCAGCGTTCGTTCTGAGCCAGAATCAAACTCTCCGTTAAAATTTGGAGCCCCGAATTGCTTCGAGGACAAAGTTTGTCGAGATGCCGCTAAGCATCCCGAAATTCTGACCATTCTTGCCTGAATCTCGCGCTGTAGCCGCCGCTCTGTGAGCGGCGCCCCATTTCGCGGATTTCAGGTTCGTCCGATCTTAATAATTGAGATCACCGGATTCGTGAAAACCCGGCGAAATTGTTAATCAAAAAACTCGACGTATAACGCACAATTCAATTTTCGCTGACTTTACGCATTTCAAAATTCGCTTCTGTCGCGGCGGTCTCTGACCGTCGCAAACTTGTCGTGACCACGAATCCGAAACCAAACTGTCAAAGATCAACCGTTCATTCTTCGCTCCAGGGCAAACTCCGACCGTTCGCTGAATTCCAACAAACATCGGCTCGCCTTTTGAGCCAGAGAGAACACTTCGGGAAAACCGAAGCCGCTGGTGGGCGGACGATTAAAGTAGCGGAGTCCGAATCATCGTCAACGAAAAATCTGCGATTTTTCCGTCAGACCTCAGCCTGCATTGAACAAAGTCCGACAAGTGCGCGAGCACCGGACGAGTATAGTGTTGAATGAATTCGATTTCCCGAACGCTATTCATCCTGTTGATCGTTGCATCGTTTTCGATTCCTAGTGCGGCGGCGGACGAGCAGACAGACAAGAGGAAGGCGGCGACTTCCGGAGAATCTGTTCGACACGATTGCGCGCATGGACAGCGCGATCTTTGACGCGTTCAACGGGCACGATGTGGATCGTCTCATGTCGATGTTCACCGATGACCTCGAGTTCTACCACGACACCGGTGGCGTGACCAAATACGCGCAGACAAAAGAGAATTTTGGGAAGTTGTTCGCGAACACTCCCGACATTCGGAGAGATCTCGTCAAAGACAGTCTCGAGGTTTATCCGATCAAAGATTACGGCGCGATCGAGATCGGCGAACACGTTTTCTGTCACAAAGAGAATGGCAAAGAGGATTGCGGCACGTTCAAGTTCGCCATGGTCTGGCAGAAAACTTGGTGATTCGTGGAAAATTTCGCGCGTCATCAGTTACGGGCACTAGGGAAAGTAATGCCACGCGGTAGCGGCGGGTTGATTGGTGCCGAATGAGCGCTGATTGTGAAGAATCATGGCGAAGAAAATGCGTGCTGCGCAGGTCCCGCATCCAAAAGGACCCTTTGAGATTGTCGAACGAGAGATTCCGGAGCCGCCGGCCGAATGGGTCCGAATCAAAGTCCACGCCTGTGGCATTTGTCACAGTGATTCGTTAGTCAAAGATGGGACTGTGGCCGGGGATTCAATACCCGCGCATTCCCGGACATGAAGTCATCGGATTGATCGACGCGGTCGGAGCGCGCGTTGACGAATGGAAACCGGGGCAGCGAGTTGGCGTCGGCTGGCATGCCGGGCATTGCGGACATTGCGATCCGTGCCGGCGCGGTGATTTCTTTGCCTGTCAGGTCGCGCTGCTCACGACCGGGATTTCGTTCGACGGCGGTTACGCGGAATACATGATCGCGCCGGCGACGGCGCTCGCGCTCGTGCCGGAAGATTTGTCGGCGGTCGAGAGCGCGCCGCTCATGTGCGCCGGCATCACCACATTCAATGCGCTGCGCAACAGCGGCGCGCGATCGGGCGATCTGGTCGCGGTCCTCGGGATCGGCGGTCTTGGTCATCTCGGCGTCCAGTTCGCGGCCAAGATGGGTTTCAAGACCGTGGCGATCGCGCGCGGGAAAGATAAGGAACCGCTCGCGAAAAAGTTGGGAGCGGTGCATTACATCGACAGTCGGGAGGAGGATCCGGCGGTCGCAGCTGACCAGGTTAGGCGGCGCCAGAGTCATCATCGCCACGGTTACCAACGCCGACGCGATGGCGGCGGTGCTTGGCGGCTTGGCACCTCGCGGTGTCCTCATCGTGATCGGTGCTGCCGGCCCAATCTCCGTCGATCCGATTCTGCTCATCACCGGTTGCCGCTCGGTCAAGGGTTGGTATTCGGGCACGTCGATCGATTCGCAAGACACGCTTAGGTTTAGTGCGATGGCCGGCGTGCAATCGATGAATGAAATTTTTCCGTTGGAGAAAGTCGCCGAGGCCTACGAGCGGATGATGAGCGGAAAAGCGCGTTTCCGCGTCGTTCTCGACATCGCTGGGAAAGGCTGAGCGCGAACGAGCGGTTTTGGGACACGCGCTCATTTGCCAGTTCGGCTTCACTTTTCCACAAACGATAAACTTGCTATTTGCGCTTCCGGTTCTTGCACCGCCAGTTGCGCACGCACTTTTTGGATTTGCGCGGCTTGCTCTTTCAGTGCCGCGGTCAATGCGCCGATTTCTTTCTGTTGCCGAGTGAGGGCCGATTGAAAATCTTCTTGTTGCCGGGCCGCAGCGGTCTCCAACTCCCCAACCTTGCGGTGCTCTTTGATAAATTCGTTAAGCAACATCGCGTTGATCGCTTCGTAGCGGACCGAGTAAATCTCGCCTTTCTCATCCCGCGTCACCAAATCGGGATTAACCTTCGCCACCTCCTCTGCGATCAGGCCAAACTGCGCCGTCCGGCTGGGATCGAGGTTCTGTTTGTAACGGAAGCTTACCGGATGCAGGGACAGGATCGCTTCGCTCTTCGTGTCCATCGCCGCAATCTCTTCCTTAAAGCGCTTGGAAGAAGGATTGGTCCCCAGCTGTCCGTTAGCGCTCACATAGACCGGCACGCCGCCTGAGACGACTGCGTTTCTTATTCCCGCGACAAACGCCCGAGTTTGGGAAGTGCCAATGCGGGTGGTGTTGGCTTCAGCGGTCACGCCCGCATTGCCAATCTCGATGTTGTTACTCCCGATCGTGAGCGCGGAACCGGCTGAACCTCCCAGGGCAATGTTGGCTCCGCCCGTCGTGTTGTTGAGCAACGCACTCAGACCCACGGCCGTGTTGCTGCTGCCAGTCGTGTTGAGACGCAGGGCGTTAAGGCCCTCCGCCACATTGTAGCTCCCGGTCGTGTTGTGAATCATGGCATTGGACCCGTTGGCCATGTTAAAGAAGCCGGTCGTGTTGGCATAAAGAGCGAGGGCACCGGTGGCCATGTTGTTATTTCCTGTCGTGTTGCTATAGAGCGCTAGATAACCGTTGGCCAGGTTGTTGCTCCCAGTCGTGTTACTAAGAAGCGCATTAAGACCGGTGGCCGTGTTGTTGCCGCCGGTCGTGTTGTTGGCGAGCGCTTGCACACCGAACGCCGTGTTATCGAGACCCGTGGTATTGCTAAAGAGAGTCTGAAAACCAGTGGCCGTGTTATAGTTGCCGGTCGTGTTGCCATAGAGCGCAAAATAACCGGTGGCCGTGTTATAGTTGCCGGTGTACGTTGCTGATGGAGTGTCAGAAGCACCGTTGGCCGTATTGTAGTTGCCGGCTGGTGTTGACAAGAAGCGCAAGAGCACCGGTAGCCGTGTTGTTGCTGCCGGCGGTGTTGTTATTGAGCGCGGCTATAACCGGTCGCAGTGTTGTTGCTGCCGGTGGTGTTGAGAAAAAGCGCAGTAGCACCGATTCCCGTGTTGGCGAGGCCAGTGTTGGAAATGAGTACACTTTCGCCAAGGACCGTGCTGTTATTGGCCAGGCAGCCTTGTTGACAAACGGCTCGCGCCTCTGGTGAAAGCGCGAAGCAGGCGAGACCAAAAGCAAGCGGGATGAGCAGAAAACCGCGCCACCACTTTGATGTCTGGAATATGGAACTGCTCCTGGCTGGGGCGTTTGTCCGACTGAATGTCATTGGCAGATGCATATCAATTCCTTTCGCCCGGTGATTGAACCCTGCGACCGCAGGTCCGGAAAAGAGGAGGAAGCCGCCGGGACCAGCGCCTGCCCCGATCCAGATCTTTTGTTTGCGACGGCGAGTATCCCCAATGCAGCCCTCCTTCGTCAACGACAAAGGCGCGGTAGCTGCCCACCGGATTCTGCGCTGAGCGCAGCCAATCGGACATCGCCCGACACATCGCCCGGCTTTCCGAACGGCGTGCCGTGCTTATCCCGGCAATTCAGCTGCGACCAGGCAAACGTCGTCCAGGAAAGGTGCGCCCTCGTTGAACTTGGTAACCTCGGTCAGCAATTGATCGAGAACTTCGCCCGGCCGTCGATCGAGGTTCGCTTGCAGAACTCTCGTTAGTCCGACGGCGCCAAACTCCGCGCCCGCGCTATTCGTCGCTTCTTCAATGCCGTCGGTAAAGAGGAGAACCCAGTCGCCCGGCGCCAGCGGGACGCACGACGTGCCGTATTTCGCGGAATCGAGAAGTCCGAGGGCGGGCCCCGCTGCATCTGCGACGCAGTTAAGCGTCGAGACGGAACCGGCGCGTCTTTGCACATGGAAAGGGTAGGGATGCCCGGCGCGAGCGTACCGGAGTTCGGCCTTGTTCGAATCGAGCACGCAGTAAAACGCCGTCGCGAAAAGGACAGTGCCCGTTTGCCTGAGGATCTTGGTGAACTCCGAGTTGAGATGGGTCATGAGCAGACTGGGATCGGCGGCATCAGCGCCACAGCTTTCGATCAGCGCGCGCAGCATCGCCGTGATCAGGGCGGAGCGGACACCGTGGCCCATCACGTCGCAAATCAGCACACTCGCGATCGAGTCGGACAACCGGACGATGTGGAAAAAATCGCCGCCGACCAGACTGGCCGCAACGTAACGATGCTCGAAGCGCGGCCCGGAGGTGTTCGTGGTGCCGGGAGAAGACGGGCCGGTTTTGGGCATCATCGCCTGCTGCAATTCCATCGCCATGCGCAGCTCCGATTCCATTTGTTCATTCTTCTCGCGAATCTCGCGCTCCTTCTTCTGCAGTTGATCGATGTTGGCCAGGAGCAGGGCGTTCTGGACCTTGAACAAAGTATCGGTCGAAATGAGCCCGAGCAGCCGCCCGTTTTCGTCAACCAGCAGCACGTCGTCGTAAAAATCTTTTGGATTTCGGGCGAAAACCTCTTTCAGGACTTGCGTGATCGGTGTGGTCACGACGATGCGAATTTCGTCTGTCGCCAGGTGTCCGGCGATGGATTTGCGCGCCCACAGGGCAAATCCGTAGCGCCCGCCGAGAAGGGTGCTGATCGCATTCTGCGAACACATGCCGACCAGGCGATCGCCCTCGACCACCGCCAGGAATTCGACGCCGGTCCGGCGAAAGGCTTCGAAGACATTCTCTACGCTCTCCGAAAGGCCGACTGTTTCGCTGTGGCTAACGAGTGCGCGTAGATCGATTGCGTGTTCGGACGAAAGATCCCGCGGAAGTTGTGGCGTTCGCGAATCAGCCCGCGGACGTGTCGCTGCAGCCGCCGAGTCCAACGTCGATGGCGTTTGCACGTTCAAACTTATCGAACGGTGCGAAAAATGTCGTGTAACATTTTCGCGACAGTCAGCCTGATCAGCCCACTCAATCCAATGCATCGGGTCGGGTGCCGAGTCGTGCGCGGCGAACTCCCACGCATCCAGGCCGCAGATGAACTTGACTGCTTTAAGCAGTCAAGTTCGGTAATTATCTCTTCGGATTATCAAGCAACCGTCGAGCAGTCGGTCGCCGCCCTTCTCCTCCCGCAATCGCCCACTGGTCACTGGTCACTCGCCACTCGTCACTTCAATCTGCGGTTGGGTGGATCGGCCGCTCCGCGGGCGATAATGAACAACGCGACTGCGACGCCACTTCTTGCCATCGAGCGACGGAGCGCTCGATCCACCTCTGGATTCCTGCCGCCCTCACCTCCGCGGCGGCATGACGGTCGGAATCACCTCACGCTTGTTCCGGCGATAAACGCGGAAATCCTGATCCACTGTGATCACACGATGATTCGGGTACAGCTCGCTCATCCGGATCAGACAAAGATCGGCCAGATCCGGCTCGCGATCGGCGTAGCGTTTAGCCAATGCCGTCAACTGCGGCAGATGATCGTTGCAATCGAAAGCGAGTGTCACCAACTCGTCGGCAATCATCTCGAGAACCAACGCTGCGTTACCAAGATGGAATGCCGTTTCCGCTAATACCGCTTCGCAGGTGAGGAGCGGCTCCGTCACTTGCTCCGCCACGCGCACCGCCCACGGGTGATGCATATCCCTGGCATTGGCGAACGCCACCAGGAAACCGGTATCCGCTATCCCAGTCACGGTCCGCGCTACTTTTTGGCGAACCCTTTGCGCAACGAAAGATCGCGCGGAGCACTGCGGACCGCGCCGGCCAGGCGCATAAACTTCTTTGATGTGCGATCACCACCGCGCGCGCGCTCCAGATGCGAGCGGATGAACTGCCCTTGCGAGATCCCCATTTGCGCAGCCGCCTGCTCGATCCATCCCGCCAGTTTCTTTGTCGGACGAAAAGTGATTGTCTGACCCATATGGCAGAAATGTAAACATAATATTGGGAAGCCGGCAAGGTTTAAGATTTGGGGTTGAGTTGATCTGATTGAGCGGTTTCTTGGGAAAAGATGTGATCGACACGTGGCTTCGGATGATCGAGCAATTGGTCGCCGCCCCTTCTCCTCCCGCAATCGCCCAACTGGTCACTGGTCACTCGCCACTCGTCACTTCAATCTGCGGTTGGGTGGATCGGCCTGCCTGCTCAGCCAGCCCGCCGCGGCGGGCGAAAGCTTTCGGAGCTCCTCGGTTCGTGAAATGCGTGTCGAGGGGTTATTGCTTTAAGAAATAGTGGGGTTCGTTCACAGTCTATTCATGTGGGACGCGAGTGGGAAACACATCAGCCTATTTTGCATTTTGACTGCCGTGCTAGCTCTTGTGCCGTGCAATAAAGGACTGGCGGCAGAGAAAGAGCGCGAGTCGGTCGGATACGTCTTTGACTCGACGGGCGATTGGATGCAGGACGGCGAAGGTTCCCGCACAAGAGCGGTGATCCGGCATACGCCGGTGCGGTGATCACGCTGGATCCGGCTTACAAAGAAGCGCAGACGAGAGGCGCTGCGATAATCATCATGCTATTCAATGGTAACCGGGAAGAGCGTTCATTTGAGCAGCCAGCGGAGTTCGCGAAGCCGATCGAATTGCCAAAAGCGCTGGGGGAACAACTCCTCGCCAATCGGGCGCTTGCTGCGTGCGATGGGTGGTCTGTTCTCTAGAGACTCGGAGAAGTATCTGATCACGACGGTACGCGGTACCGATCTGCAGCTGCACGAAGCCGTTGTTAAGTTTAACGGTGCCGAGATCGACCTCGCACCGGTTTTTGAGGCCGCGCCCGCCGGCAAGTATCTCGTGCGTTTGCATCTCGTCGGAACTAACGAGCCCAGCGAACACAGCGCAACGCCCAAGACTTTTGCGTTCGATTGGAACCGTGGGCGTGAACAGCGCGTGACTGTGCGCGAAATCCAGCCTGGACTGTGGCGCATCAGCTTGCTCCAACTCGAAGACGAACGCCCACTCGGCGTGGATGCGTGGGTGCTCATTTGTTCGCCCAAGAATTACGATGAGGTAGCTGGTTCGTTCCATCAAGTAATCGCCGTGACAGGCAAGTGGGGCGAGAAAGTCAGCAGGGACGAGGTACGGGGTTTTCTGCGCACTGCACTCGATGTCCTCGCTCAACGGCCGGAAAAATGAGCGTACCCATTTCGGGGCGGAAGGCGCGGCGCAATGCTGTGCGGGACAACGCGACACGCAAAGAGAAAGTTGTGGATACACCTGGCGTCGGCGACATGGCTGATTTTTGGAATCACCGGCACGACGCTCATTCTGCATTACTTCGGCTGGCTCAATCCGCTCGAGGCGAGCTCTCTCTGATTTTCTTCTGCGGCTGCGCGAGCCGGTGAAGCCGAAATATGTCTGGCTCGTCGCGATTACCGATAAGGACTACGCGGACCCACGACTTTTCAAAAAAACGAGTCCGCTCGATCCAGAACAATTGCGGAAGGTGATCGCAGCGATTGCCAAACTAAGGCCACGCGTGATCGGCGTCGACGTGGATACAAGCGATTCTCAAAATGTCCGTCCAGAGACTCAAGTCCCGATTATATGGGGTCAGCGAGTGACACCGGCTGAAAATGCGACTGAGAGGCATACGCTTGCCGTGCTGGAGAGATGAGCAACCGCAGCCCGGGGCCAATGAACGTGGCGTTTCAGCGATACCAGCAGATTCCGATGGAGCAGTGCGACGCTATCAACGCAAGATTCCCGTTGCAGACGGCGAAATCGATTCGTTGCCATGGGCAGTGGCGAAAGCGTTTTGCAACGCGACCCTCGCGGATGCGACGACAGGATCGGATCTAAGAGTGCGGTGCCAGAGAGCTTCTTGATTCCGAGTCGAGAAAAAAATACCAGCGACCGCTGCTGTTGACCTTCTCAGAGCCACCGCATAGCGAGGTGCGCATCCTCTCAGCGTCGGATGTACTTCAAATCGCAGCCAGACGATGGTTGGAAAGATAATCCCACGTTTCGCGATGGGATCGTGATGCTTGGCGGGACATTCGCGCTCTCGGGGGACGTTTCTTACAAAACGCCTCTCGGCACGAGAGCGGGAGTGCAGCTGTTTTCTGATGAATCGAAACCGAGCTGCAAGGTCGTCCGATCACACCGCTGAATGAGGTGCTGATGGTGATCTTTGAAATAAGCGGGGGATATTTGCTCGTGGCGTGGCATTTTTTTTCCAAAGGATGGAGCGCTGTAACACTGCGGGTAATTGCGGTGCCGGTGCTGGCGATGGCGTCGAGTTTCTTCGCGTTTTCGTCGTTGGCGTACTGGGCGAATTTTGTTCCGGTGCTTGCGGGCGTGCTGATTCACGAGCTTTACGAGCACTTCAAACACCACCGCGATTTGATCCGCGAGGTGCGCGAACTAAAGGCCGGAGGCGTCGGTCGAAGAAAGCGACGACGCTACGGTTGACCCTGCGAACTCATAATGAAAGCCCCGGCGAGCCTGACCGCATTTTGCAACCCACGCTCCTTTCGCAATTTGACCAGCCAATCGCGTTGAACGTCAGCTAGGGCTTGGGGAGCATTCTCGTCTTTTCCGCGGCTTCGTAGAAATCGACCATGATCTGCACGGTCGTCTTGTCGCCAACCGGCCACAGGGTCATCAACAGATTCTGCGCGCCGGCTTGAACCAAGCCGCGTCGCAGGCCCATCACGCCTTCTCCGGAGCGCGCTTCGCCAGAGCCGGTGTCACAAGCCGAGAGAACTACCAGCCACGTGCCATCCAATCTAAGTCCGCCAACTTCCTCGGCGGTCACGATGCCGTCGTTCTCGGTCGCCGGAACTTCGCCGCGACGCCATGCTCGGAGAGTTCTTTGAGCTCCTGCTAAAGCCAGTCCGCTCCGATGCATCGGATTAACCAGTTTACCTTTCGGGACGTTTTCAATCTACCGAAAAGTTCGCCGCGGTGCCTAGCTCGCTTTCCGGCAAAAAAAAACCATGAGTTGCAAGATGGAGGATGCGTGGAGAATTCACTCGTCGAAGCTCTGCTTCAGTAGCATCAGCCCCAAGGAATACTTCACCTTTCCATTCGTCTTTTCTGCGAAGTCTCTCCAACTCAGCTGCTTCCATCGCAGTGCCCGGGAGCGAAGGAGCAAAAGATTTTGCAAGTCTCGCGCTCCCATTGAACGCAGTGTGATCGCACTCGTTCCGGGTTGAGCCGAATGGAGCCATCGCTGTCCCGGCAAAGTCCGGATTGGCAAAGACGACTGTTACCGGGTTGCTGTTAGATTTCTTGTCTCTAACAAATCACGCCCACTCGCCAAGTAGCGGATGGAATATTTCTCGGCGAGAAATTTGTTCTCGGAACCAGGAGCGTGGCGAACGAAACAAAATTAAGTTCGCCGTCTGGGCTTACTGCAATTGCAGTGGTTCCAGCGGGAAGAAGTTTCTCAATGGGTGCCCAAACTTGGGCATGCAAGGCGTGCAATACATCAATTAAAGAATTTTCGGCTCTTTCGCCGCGCGTATACTCTTGATATGATTTGATGTTCTTCTCAATTTCGGCGGCACTGCCCAGTCGACACCACTCCGGCTTGCTGCCGGGAGTAATTAGGATGGCTCCAAAGCCCCATTCCCATTTGTTCTTTCCGAGATAGTCGTTATAGCGCACGAGTTCGATTAGCGCCTCGTTCTTTGCGAGCGCCGCTTGCACTCGATCAACTCTGATGCTCAGTGCACGCCGCGCTTTTCCGATACCGCCGACTTGGCGCGCAAGCTGAGCTTCCAGTTCTTCTATTTGATGAAAGAGCTGTTGCTTCTCGGTATCAGTACCTCCCTCGCACCCTTAGAGAAGTCTTTCGGGACTTCCAATGAAATCTGCATGAAGCGCTGTTTGGCACCAAGAAGCTCTGCGATGACTTCACGCCGCCGCGGCTCTTCGCTGGCTTGAGAAATGAGTCGATCTTCCAAAAGCGAATCGAGAACCACGCCTTTGCGACGAAGAATTGTTTGGGCTAGGAGCTGAGACATGTTCAGCCGAGCAGGGAGAGAATAGGGGCTGACTATCAGCTGAAAGGCCAAACGTTGTTGTTCAGAAGTAAACGACAGAACATCGGCGAGATGTTTCTCCTCGCCTAGGTTGACACGCGAAACTAGCTCTGCGGCTTCAGCCATTTTGCCGTTATCAAGATAACGAAACGCCAAATTCGATAGGGCAGTGATTGTTTGAGGATGGTCGGAACCGAGGGTTGTTTCGCTGGTTCTTATCGAACGATAATAGAGCGATTCTGCCTTCCTAAAGCTCCCCATTTGAGTGTAAAGCATACCTAAATTATTGAGGATGGTAGCTGTATCTGGATGACCTTCGCCCAGCACTTCTTCATCAATTCTTAACGCACGTTGGTAGAGCGGTTCGGCTTTGGCGTAAGCGCCGGTAAACAGATATAGATCTGCAAGGTTCGCGAGGCTAAGCGCCAAACTGGAGTGTTCGTGTCCGAAGCATTTTTCATAGATTGCTATGGCACGTTGGTAAAGCGGCTCACAACGAGCGGACTCTCCCATGGCGAGATAAAGCGCCGCTAGGTTCATGAGGCTTATTGCGGTGTCAGGGTGAACTTGTCCCAGCACTTTTTCTCGAATCCTCAAGCTCCGCTCAAAAAGTGATTGGGCATTTGTGTAGTCACCGATGTCCCTATAAAGCGAAGCCAGATTATTTAGTCCTGTTGCGGTTGTCGGGTGTAGGTGTCCGAGCGCTTTTTCGCAGATTTTTAGGTTTCGTTGAAAAAGAGACTCGGCCTTGGCATAATCGCCTGTTCGATTGTAAAGCACGCCTAGGTTGTTAACGATTACCGCGGTATCGGGGTGGTCTTCCCCGAGTGCGGCTTCATCGATTCTTAAGGCGCGCTGGTAGAGCAGTTCGGCTTTGACATAGACGCCCATGGTCCGATATAGATCCGCAAGGTTATTGAGGCCGACAGCGAAACGGGGGTGCGCACCACCGAAGGTCTTTTCGTAAATTTTCAAACTTCGCTGGAGAAGCATTTCAGCGCGAACGTAGTCGCCGGTTGTGCGATAAAGCCCCCCTAAATTACTAATGCTTGTCGCGGTATCAGGGCTGCCTTGGCCTAGGACTTTCTCGCGAATCTTCAGGGCCCGTTCATACAGCGCTTCGGCTTTTGTGTAGTCGCCAATATTCTCATAAAGGGCAGCCAGGTTATTAAGGCTTTGTGCGGTGCTCGGGTGCTCTGGACCGAGCGCTTTTTCACTGATCTTTAAGGCTCGCTGAAGATGTAACTCCGCTTTAGCAAAGTCCCCCTGGTGCAGAGATAAAGTTCCGAGACCACCGAGAAGAGTTGCAACGTTCGGATGCTCGGCGCCCAAAGCGTTTTCATCAACTTCCAGAGCGCGTAAATAGAGCGGCTCGGCTCTAGCGTAATCGCCCATGTCTTGGTAAAGGTGTGCAAGGTTGTTATATATCGTGGCTATATCCGGGTGTTCCGGGCCGGTGTTTTTTTCGGAAACCGCCAGGGCTCGTGCAAAGATCTCTTTTGCTTTGGCGTACCTCCCAGTCGCCGTGTAAACCAACCCTAGGTTGTTGAGGGCGGCCGCGCTGTTTGGGCCATCGAGTCCGTCAATTTTCTCATGGATTATCAATACGCGCTCATAAAGCGGTTCAGCTTTAGCATAGGCGCCCATGTGTCGGTAAAGCTCGGCCAGGTTATTAAGGGTTGCAGCGACGTGGATATCATCTACGCCGAGGGCGTTTTCGTAAATTTTCAAAGCGCGTCTGAAGAACGACTCGGCTTCTGTGTAATCACCGGCGGCATCATGTAGTCTTCCTAACTGGTCGAGGATCACCGCAGTGGCCGGATGCTTGTCGCCCATAAGCTCTTTGCACCGATTCAAAAGTTCAGTGGCTAGCGGCACGGCCTCAGAATATCTGCCTGCCCGCTCAAGCTCATTCACCTGCGAACCGAGCGTCTTCGCATCGGGCGGCGGTGTTGGTGAAGATGCCTCGGCGAACGTCACGAGACCGACAAGCGCGACGATTCCCATCGCTGCCAATGTTGAATTTTTCTGCTCGTGCATGAGGGCATTGTCATCGACGCTGAAAGTATCAACGACTTATTTCAACTCGAATCAAGCGTCAGATCACTCTATTTCGGCAGGCGATTGGCGATTTCGGGAGACAGAAACAGGGGTCAGTCACAAATCTTGACGGATTGGCTTTCCGGCGCAGCGGGCGATCTCAAGGGGTGATGACGTATTTTGAGAATTGATGTTCCCAACATGGAGTTAGTGACGAGTGACATATGACCAGTGTCGAGTCGCAACAAGTCAGAAGCAGGGTTCAAGAATCACCGCAGCTCGGTTTTTCCCAACCATCCGCGCCGAGGCGACGTTCTCTGGCCCCGTTGAATTCTTACAGCCGATGGCCGTCTCAGACACGAAACGACAGGGAGTAGGGAGTATTGTTATGATGGAACCAACGGTAACGCAGAGCGGGGCGCTCTATCTGGCGCAGCACAAAATTCCAACCGGACGGCGCGGACTGGTCCGTCGACGTAATTGAAAGCCGTAAATGTGAAATGCGAAGTGCGGAACACTTGAATGCTTAAAGCATTCAAGTTTCTGCGCGGCTTCCGAGGTTCATCTCAAGTATTGACGATTGTGTACTTTAAGAATTGATGTTCCCAAAAGGACACTTCTTCAGCATAGCGCAGCCAAGTTTTTGCCAGCACCCGCACCCAGGCGATGTTTTCCGGCCCCGTTGAATTCTTACAGCCGATTGCCGTCTCAGAAACGAAGCGACAGGGAGTTAACAACCGGGAGTATTGTTATGATGGAACCAACGGTAACGCAAAGCGGGGCGCTCTATCTGGCGCAGCACAAAATTCCAACCGGACGGCGCGGGCTTGTCCGCCGACGTAATTAAATGCCGTAGATGTGAAATGTGAAATGCGGTCGAACACTTGAATGCTTAAAGCATTCAAGTTTCTGCGCGGCTTCCGAGGTTCATCTCAAGCGTTGACGATTGTGTATTCCGAGAATTGATGCTGTAGAAAACCGTCGTGGAGCATCTCGAAACCAAACCAAAGCGCCTCTCAAGCATGCATCGTAAGAAACTCCGCTGCGCCCGATCGCGATATACGTGAGTCACGTATATCATCTGCTAATGCGGGCGAACACTTGAAGGCGTAAAGCATTCACGTTTTTGCGCGGCTCCCGACGTTCATCTCAAGCGTTGACGGCTGTGTGTTTTGAGAATTGACGCTGTAGAAAACTGTCGTGAAGCATCTCGAAAACCAAACCAAAGCGCCTCTCAAGCATGCATCGCAAGCGGCTTACGATGATTCAAATTTAGCATCGCGCTTCGCCTCGGCGAATCTTCGATCGGAGAGCCCGATCCACCTTGCGCTCTCCTGAAACTCTCTGGCCCCGTTGAATTCTTACAGCCGTTTGCCGTCTCAGACACGAAACGACAGGGAGTAGGGAGTATTGTTATGATGGAACCAACGGTAACGCAGAGCGGGGCGCTCTATCTGGCGCAGCACAAAATTCCAACCGGACGCTGCGGACTTGTTCGTCGATTCGCCCAGGGAGCACGCGCGCAAAAGAATCTTCGGCTACGGCCATCCAGAATCTTGTTTCTGTGGCCGCGACTCGCGCAACCCACCAGTCGTTGATCTTCCAAAAAGCCGACGATAGATTCATTCGTGCGTTAAAAATGCGCCGCACCCCGCCGAAAAACGTCGTTGGAAACTCGACTGGTTAAACCAGTCAAGTCTGACGAGACGCGAAACCTTCATCCCAGAGTTCAGGCGGGTTGCTGAGGTCAGTTCATATCATGGTGAGATCGGTGATCGGTCCTAACCTTTTCGGCGCTATGCTGGCGCTGTCGGTGTTGCGGGACCATCCGGTTCGCCAGACGCGCGCTCATCTGCACGATACCGAACAAGTGGGAAAAGAGTGGATGGGCGCGGTCGGCGCGATAGAACCGGTGATATCCGTTGGACCAACTGGTCACGACGCCGACAGCAGTAAGCGTAGCCAACTCCTCCTGGACAGTTCGCAAAGCCAGACCGCTCAACGTCATTAATTCGCGGACATAACGCTCCTTCTTCGGGTCGACGAAAAGCAGGCGGAGGATTTCGGCGCGGACCTTCGGGAACAATAGATCAAGCAGCGGCAACTTTGCTCGCTGGGCAACTTGCATGCGTCTCTCCGTTCTGCCGCTGAGACAGCGGCAGCAACAACCTGGCGGTACAATATTTCCCTCTGAATGAAAGACGGCGTTGGACAGCAAGATTCGAAGATCTGAAAAGTCGCGGCGGGGATATTTGGTCACGCATCATAGCTGGCAATGGTGGCCCATTTTCTTAATGCCCTTCGCGCTCATCGGCGGATTAGTGGCCTTTCGCATCTGGCACGAGCTCCCGGCGGCGACGCGCGATTACATCAACAACGTCGAACGGAAAGGCTCGGCAACGCGAACCGAGCAGCGCCGGCAGGTTACCGTTCCA
Organism: uncultured Verrucomicrobiae bacterium; assembly: GCA_963737545.1. Classification (GTDB taxonomy): domain Bacteria; phylum Verrucomicrobiota; class Verrucomicrobiia; order Chthoniobacterales; family UBA10450; genus CAVTTH01. Next base: position 39,744 of record CAVTTH010000005.1, read on the forward strand.
TAGGCGGAGCGCGCAAACGAAGTCCGTCCGCATTGACAGCAGTTTGCGTGGACGTACGGTTCGCTTTATGGCTGACAAATCTTCAGGATCGACGCGAAGTTCAACAGATCACGGCGTCACGCGCCGAAAATTTCTTGGAACGACTCTCGCAGGCGGAGCTACCGTCCTGGCGGGAGGATTGATGTTCCAAAAGTTTGCGGCGGCAGCGGATCCGGCGACGAATACTTCCTTTCTCCTCGGCGGCGATCTTTCGGTTAATCGGCTCGGATTTGGCGCGATGCGCCTCACGGGCGAGGGGATCTGGGGCTGGCCGGCCGATCGCGGGAACGCGTTGAAAGTGTTGCGGAAGGCAGTCGAGCTGGGTGTGAACTTCATCGATACAGCCGACGCCTATGGTCCCGACGTGAGTGAACTGTTGATCGCGGAAGCGCTTCATCCATATCCCGCTGGGCTGGTGATTGCGACGAAAGGGGGGCATACCCGGCCGGGCCCTAACCAGTGGGTGCCCAACGGCCGGCCGGAATATCTGACGAAATGTGTCGAGGGGAGTCTGAAGCGATTAAAGCTGGAACGAATTGATCTGTATCAACTGCATCGCATCGATCGAAACGTGCCGGTTGAAGAGTCGTTAGGCGCACTGAAGAAAATGCAGGAGGCCGGCAAAATCCGGCATGTTGGATTGTCGGAGGTGACGACGAAGGAGATTGAGCAGTCCAAAAAAGTTCTCCCGATCGTCAGCATTCAGAACCAGTACAACATCGCGGACCGCAAGTCGGAAGATGCGTTGAATTACTGCGAAAAGGAGAAACTTGGGTTCATCCCGTGGGCTCCGATCGGCGGAAGCAGAAGTTCGTTTGCCAGGTCCGGCAATCCGCTGGAAGCCGAAGCGAAACGTCATGGCGTTAGTGCTGTCCAGCTCGCACTCGCGTGGCTCCTCCAGCGATCCCCGGTGATGCTGCCGATCCCGGGCACGTCCTCTCTCGCTCATCTGGAAGAAAACATGGCCGCGGCGAAGATCCAGCTCACCGCGGCCGACTGGAAGACGATCGAAGCTGTCGCGCAGCGAGCCTGAGGCTGGATGTTTGGGGCCGGTGCCTCGGGGTTAGCGCACTGATTAGACTTGACCGCCTGATTGAATCGGCGGATGCGAATAGTTGATGCCACAGGTCGGCGAGAATTGCCTAACGAGCCGTACACTGACGAGATCGGCTTTCGCGGAGAACGCGATCCCGGCAGCGGTTGGAAGCACAGCGCCGTTGCCTTCTCCCTGGGTGCGCGGTCCAGCCTGGGACGGGTTCTGGATGCTCAGCGCGCTTTGGCTGGCCCCGATCATTCTCTGGCTCTCGCATGGATACTCCGACCCCGAGGACAGCCCTCTCGATCTGCTGTATTTCGGCCTGACCGCGCTGTTCTGGATCGGCCATCGATTGTGCAGCACTTACCTGGCTTATTGCACCGAGGCCTATCGGCCGCTCCTGCGATTGCAGCCGATCCGGTTCGTTGTCCTTCCGTTGCTGGTAACCGCCGGGTGCTTTGCTGTTTTCCTTCCATCCGACTCGGCGTTGCCGTGGAGCCGCGAGGAACGTTTGGTGGCGCTTGCAATTCTCGATTACGTCTTTGTGACGTATCACTTTGCCGCGCAGCATTTCGGCGCGCTGTCTCTCTACCGCATGCGGGTCGGTCGGAGCGCCTGCACTCGCACGAGAAAAATGGATCGCATCTTCGCGCTCGGGGTCGGCGGTGTTCTTGTTTTCCTCGCCGACATTCTCGCCGGAGCGGTTGCCTATCAGGACCGATGGGTCGATCGCTGGGCTTTCTCTGACTGGCTTGTTTCGTCGCAGGACGGGATCCGGGCAGGCGGCACCGTTGCGCTAGTGATCGCGACAGCCGCAATTTTGTTTGTGGAGCTACGCTCGCCGCGATGGTCGCTCCCGCGCAGTACTTTACGTTTTGGGAATCGCGGCCATGGTCGCCCTCGCTCTCCGCCCGCGGAGTCTGTTTCTTTTCCTGGTGATCTGGACTTCGCAGCACTGGATCCTCGCGACGGGACTTGCTTCCCAAACACCGATCGGCGAACCGGCTCCGGCGTGCGGTGTTGTGCGCCGCGTGCTCCACGCGTTAAACACGCGTCCGTGGGCGCTCGTGCTTCTTCTCGTAGTCGTGTCGCTCATCCTCCTGCCGCTCTTCGAGGTCGAAGGGAACAGGGAGGACGGTACCTATTATGGGGACCGGATATTCGGCGCTCTCGCGACCGGATTGCGCACGTCCTCGTGGGTGCCAGCGCTGCTGGCCCTCGGCTTCGCGACAGGTTTCATTCACTACCTCCTGGACCGAAGCATTTATCGACTTTCAAATCCCCAGGTTCGCGCGGCGGCGCGCGGCCTTCTTGCTCGAACCGACAAGACAGTTTTGCCTTCGAAATATTTCGCCGGCGAACCGGGAAGTTTACCGCCTCAATTCGGGATGGGCGAGATTCCGACCGCGAGTCGCAGATAATTTGAAACTCGGAGAACGTGCGAAACCGACGAGGCGTCGCTTTGGTATCGCCTTTTGCGATCGTTCCATGTAATGGCGCGGTCGTATGTACGAGCGTAGAACACAACCTCTCCTCAGGGCCGCGGCATTTAGAAAGCGGGTCGCTCGCCATTTTGTGCTCGCCCTTTTTGTCGTCGGAGGCGGTCTTGGGATCGGAGTGCTCGGATATCGCTTCATCGCGAACCTGAACTGGGTGGACTCGTTCTTGAACGCTTCAATGATCCTCGGAGGGATGGGCCCGGTAGACACTCTTCAATCTTCGGCGGCGAAGATATTTGCCGGATGTTATGCGTTGTTTTCCGGGCTCGCCTTTATCAGTATCGCGGCGCTCATCGTGGCCCCGTTCGCTCACCGCCTTTTGCACCGCTTCCACATCGACAAAGGATAAATAACATTCCTGTCAGAACTCGGATCAGAGTAGCCGAACCGCCGTCACGGCGATGCGGCCACTAAAGCAGACGTCGACATCCGCTCCAGTTGTGCGATGCCGGAGGTTGTAATCGCCGGCATAATAGAGACCGGTCTCTTCTTCGTGCCGATAGTTGAGCGGCAGCGGCTTCGGATCGAGCGGGCACCAGACAACTTCTGGATCGGCGACGTTCGGCGAAAGCAGCGGCAGATTTACATTATAAAACAATCCTGACTCAATCGGCTTCGATAGCAGATCGAGAAGGACCGGGATGACCCAGCGCGTCGCGCGTTCCCAATCGAACGCGACGCCGCTCTTTCGATAGTGCGACACAGCAATACCGGGCCAACCGTGAAGCACGGCTTCCCGAACGGCGGCCACAGTCCCCGAGTAGTAAACGTCGGCGCCGAGATTTGCGCCGTGATTGATGCCACTGAGCACCCATGTCGCATCCGGGACCAGATGAAGCAAACCGAGGCGAGTGCAATCGGCTGGCGTGCCGTGGATCGCAAAACGCTGCTCGCCGCGCGGCTCGATCCGAACCCCGTCATGCCAGGTCACAGCGTGACTCACACCCGATTGCGGTTCCGCGGGCGCGACCACGATCGGGTCGCCGATGGTGCGGGCTGCGCTTAGCAACGCATCGAGGCCGGCGGCGTCGATGCCATCGTCATTGGTGAGGAGGAGCTTCATGTATGGCAAAAGCGAACGTTCAACCCGCCTACGCCAGGAGCTTCGGCGTGGCAAGCGTCCACTTTTCCTGCCGTGGCGAATGCGCAGGCGGAACGGTTGAAGTCAGAAAGATAATCGAGTCTGCGCCCGCGCGCGATGGCACGATTTGTCGGTATCTTCGTCGTAGCGCCATAACCAATTCTCCGTGTATGGTCTTGCCATGACACCACTCCGCATCGGATTCATTGGATACAAAAATGCGAACGCGTTTGATCTCGTCGGACCGGCGGAGGCTTTCACCTCGGCGCTGCGCGATAGTGGCCGGGGGAGGATCGAGCGCTGTTACGAAGTTTTCGTTATTGGCCTAACAAGGCGTTCTTTCGCGGCGGAGTCGGGCATCGTCTTTCAACCGACCGCCACGATCGAGACCGTACCGAAACTCGACACACTGATCATCCCCGGAGGGTGCGGGCTGCGCTTGCCGGAAATTAACCGCAAGGTCGCGGCGTGGGTTCTGGAGAAGGCGAAGACAACGCGGCGCGTCGCCTCCGTTTGCACCGGGATTTACGGACTCGCCGCGACAGGGCTGCTTGATGGCCGGCGCGTCACGACGCACTGGCGCTTTGCCGCAAACGCGGCGCAGCGGTTTCCGAAACTGAAAATGGAACCGAACGCGTTGTTCGTGAAGGATGGGCCATTCTACACTTCGGCTGGAGTAACGGCCGGGATTGATCTCGCCCTCGCGCTGATCGAGGAGGACTTCGGGTCGAAGGTGGCGCTGAGCGTGGCGCGCGAGATGGTTGTTTACCTGAAACGTTCCGGCGGACAGGAACAGTATTCCGAGCCGTTGCAATTTCAGACGAAATCGAGCGATCGGTTCGCGGAGCTGGTGGCGTGGATGACGAATAATCCGACCGAAGAGATGTCCGTCGAATCTCTCGCGCGCCGCGCTTCGCTTTCTCCGCGGCAGTTCTTCCGCCGCTTCAAGGAGCATTTCGGTTCCTCGCCCGGGACCTTTGTCGAAACATTGCGACTGAACGAAGCCCGGCGTCGTCTTACGGTCGGCGAAACGTCGATTGAGAGCGTGGCCGAATCGGTCGGTTTCAATGGCGCTGATTCATTCCGACGCGCCTTCGAACGCCGGTTTCGCGTCACGCCAAGCAAGTACCGGCGCAGCTTTGGCCTTCCTTCCGAACGCAGGCCTGACTCGCCTTCGCTCAGTTCGCCGATCGGACGGGCCCATTCCGGAGCGAGCGAATTATTATCTTCGAGACGCACCAAACACCGAGCAACGAACGGGAACAAGTGAAGGTCAGATTTTTTTGCCGATACAAAACAACTAGGAACCCAACACTATGAACAGACGACGATTTCTCACTGCAACCGCAACGGCCGTCTCCGGCTTCGCAGCCCTGCCTGCCACCGGAGCCTCGCTTTCGCCTAACGAGGCCAACGCCTCCGGGGAGAAAGGAATACCAACGAAGAAATACAAGCTGACGCCGCCCTCCAACGGCAGCATCCCGGTCGCGATCGTCATTTCCGATGGAGTAAACATCATCGACTTCTCCGGTCCGTGGGGCGTCTTCGACAGCGTCATGCTGCCGCATACCGGCGATGGAATGGGACCAATGCCGTTCGATGTCTTCAGCGTTTCCGAAAAGACGGAGGTCGTCTCGGCGGGCGGGTTGAAGCTTCTGCCGGGTTACACGTTCGCGAGCATGCCTGCGCCGAAAGTCGTCGTCATCCCGGCGCAGCAAGGCTCCGACAGTATGATCGAGTGGTTGCGAAAAGTAGCCCCTTCTACGGACGTGACGATGTCGGTCTGTACCGGCGCATTTAAACTGGCAAAGGCCGGTCTGCTTTCCGGAAAGGCCGCGACTACGCACCACGAGTTCCTGGACAAACTGCAAGAGGCATATCCTGACATCCAGGTGAAGACGCGGCGTCAGATTTGTCGAGGGCGAGAAAATTTCGACGGCGGGCGGGCTGACTTCCGGAACCGATCTCGCGCTTCGCGTCGTCGAGCGCTATTTCGGACGCGAGGTCGCGCAGAAGACTGCTGCATATATGGAGTACCAGGGACGAGGCTGGATTGTCTGATCGCGTCTAAGCAGAGAGCAGCCGTGGGCTGACTAGATCTCGGTCACGCAACATGCTGCGGTGCGCCGCGTTCAGGCTGACGCATTACGCACGCTTCCTCTTTTCTTCGCTTTGGCTGTCCAGCGGGCGAAAGATTCGGTAGATTCTGGCGATGAGAGATACCAATCCTCAACGCATACCCGCAGGAGTGGTTGACCCTAACGATGTTGCCTCGATCGATGCGATCATCACCGCCGCCTACGACGTTATCTCCGGTCCGGCCGGACAAAAGCGTGATTGGGATCGCGAGCGATCCTTGTTTCTTCCCGGCGCGCGATTGATTCCGACGAGCAGATCTGTTGATGCTTTAAGTGCCGGCGATCAAGTGACTCCACAGGTGCTCGACGTTGAAAGCTATATCGCGCGGGTGACCGATCATCTGGAAACGAATGGATTCTTCGAAATCGAGATCGCGCGTCGGACCGAGCAGTTCGGCCACATCGCTCATGTCTGGAGTACCTACGAATCGCGCCACAAGGCGGACGATCCCGAACCGTTCATGCGTGGAATCAACAGCATTCAGTTGTTCTTCGACGGTAAACGCTGGTGGATCGTAACGATTTATTGGCAGCACGAGACCGCAGAAAATCCGATCCCGACGACGTGAGTCCGTCTCTTACCGCCAATCGGCTGGCGCACATCGATACCTTGCGGGCTCTTGCGGCCTTGATGGTGGCTTACGCACATATCTGGCAAAGATTCATTCCGGTCGCTCGACAAGGTAGTGACACCATGGAGCAGACATGGCCCCGGTATTTGGAATTGGGAATCACCGGTGTGGTGCTCTTCTTCGCGATCAGCGGGTTCGTAATTTACGGAACCCTGCGCGGACCACGGGAAAACGCCGGGAAGCGTTTTATCATCAACCGATTCTTTCGGCTTTTCCCGGCCTATTGGGTTTCGATGGGGGCGGCGCTGATCTTCATCTGGTGGTGGCAGGGCTTGCCGATTACCGGCTCAATGGTTGCGGCCAACGCCACAATGCTGCCGACTGTTCTTGGGCAACCACAGATCATGGGCCTTTACTGGACGCTGGAAACCGAGATTGCTTTTTATCTCTCGTGCTGGCTGATCTGGCGGCTGGGCTGGCTCAATAACCCCCGCGTCCTCGTCGGGCTGGTCGTGGGAATGTCACTGGCATGGTTCCTGGTAAAAGGCGCCAAGCGGATCGGAGTAGTGCCGGAAGATATCGCAGCCGGCTGGAAAAATCTCCCGCGCCACCTCGGCATCATGTTTTGGGGTGCATATTTTCGGGTTGTCTACGACGAGACCAAGGGCTTTCGCGAATTGGTCAGGAAGAATCAGAAGGTCTGGATCCTGGTCGCCCTGACCGCTGTGATCGTAGTGATCGGTGGTTCGCGGCAATTTCGCTTCGTTATTCACCCGAGCCGGAATTGGTTTTCGCCTTACGTGGTTTCTCCGCTGCTGTTCTGGATTTGGGTCGCATGGCTTCGGGTTCGAACCAGAGCGATTGCCTGGTTAGGGCAAATCAGCTACTCAATTTACCTCTTTCACCTCATTGTCGCGACACCGCTGGTCTGCTGGATCGCGCTGGAAGGGAACGCGGCTTTGCGCGGTTGGCCGCGGGCGTCTTATCTTTTCGTAACGCTTCTGCTTACGATTCTGGTCAGTTCGGCGGTATATTATGCAGTCGAGCGGCCGGCGATCGCTTTGGGAAAACGATTGGCCGGACGCCGCACGGCTGACAGCGGGATTCAGGCAGCGCCCTGATTCGGAGACGACGGCTTATCAGTGGGAGTTTTAGGCGGAGCGGCGGCGTATAGCGCTGCGTACAGCCGGTCGAGATGAATCGGTTTTGTCAGGACGGCGACAGCGCCGGATTCCTTCAGATTGTTTGTCGACGGTACTCCAGAGACCAGGATGATTCGCGCATTAGGGTTCTTCGCGAGGATGATACGGCAAGCCGTCGCCCCGTTGAGCCGCGGCATCTGATAATCCATCAGCACAACATCCGGACGGTGTCGCGCATAGGCTTGAATGGCCTCCAAACCTGATCCGACAACTTCAACCACCTCGTGCTGGCAATGGGAAACGAGCTCCGCGAGCGTCTTGCCCACGCCTTTTTGATCGTCAGCAATCAGCACCCGCATACTTCAGTTGGCAGAAGTTCCCATGCCAATCGAATATATTTGCCGCCTCGCGGTTGGAAAATGGAAAGCCGCGACTTCGTGGAGCATTCCTGAGGCCCGCAACGGTCGTGATCCGAAAGCGCACTTGCGCGGAGCGCCACATTCACGCTAGCCTCCACGGCCATTCATGAAACGATCGGTACTTTCGCGACGACTCGCCCGGACAATGCTTGTCGCACCGCTCATTCTTGCAATCTCCGCTTTCGCGCAGATCACGACCGAGCCCAGGCAGGGCATTCGAGAAAACGATCCGCGGATTCATGCACTCGTTAACGCGCGCATTATCACAGCGCCCGGCAAGACGATCGAGAAAGGGACGGTAGTGATTCGCGATGGCTTGATCGTGCAGGTCGGAGCGGATGCAAAAATTCCGCCGGAAGCGCGAGTGTGGGATCTGTCGGGCAAAACCGTCTATCCAGGATTTATCGATGCGTACAGCCGCGTCGGTCTGCCCGAGACATTACAACCCGAGCCGTTGCGGCAGGATGTCGATGCTGACGATCCGAATGCGAAACCAAAGGAAGTTCCGCGCGAGGGGGTGAAAGGAATGCATTCCTGGAACGCGCGCGTCACCCCGGAGCGTCGCGCGGCCGATTTTCTCAGAGTCGACCCGAAGGGCACGCGCGCATTGCGTAATCTCGGTTTCTCGACCGCGCTTGTCGTTCCGGCTCGTGGAATTTTTCGGGGCTCGAGCGCGCTGGTCAATCTCCAGGACGCGGAGAGCAGCACCGCAGTGGTTTCGCCCTTAGTCGCGCAGCACGTCGCGTTTGATTTCAATCGAGGGCGCGACGCCGGTTATCCGAATTCGGAGATGGGCTGTATCGCACTCATCCGGCAAAATTTTCTCGATGCTTCGTGGTATCAGGCGGCGCAGGATTTCTATCGCAAGAACCCCGCGGCGACGGAACGTCCGGAAGCGAACGCCAGCCTGGCCGCGCTGGCCGATTTCGCGCAACGCAATCAACCGGTTGTCTTCGAAGCGGAGGATGAACTCGAATTACTGCGCGCTTTGAAAATCGCGGATGAATTCAAACTGAAGCCAATCCTTTTCGGCAATGGTTATGAATATCGCGTCCGCAAGGCGTTGAATAAGACACCGATTATTCTGCCGCTCGATTTTCCAAAAATTCCTGAGATCGAAAAACCGGAGCAAGCTCTGGAGTACGGGCTCGATGAACTCCAGCACTGGGACCGGGCGCCGAGCAATCCTGCGCTCCTGGCCGAGGCGGGGATTCCGTTCGCATTCACGACGGAAAAACTGGAGAAGATGGACAAGGAATTCTGGCCGCGCGTTCGGTTGGCGGTCCGGCGGGGATTGAGCAAAGACGCAGCCTTGGCCGCGTTAACCAGCACGCCTGCAGAAATGTTCGGCGTGGCCGACCGGCTCGGCACGATCGCGCCTGGTCGAATTGCGAATCTGGTGGTGGCGAGTGGCGATTTGTTCTCTGATGAGGGACGGGTCCTGACGACATGGGTTGACGGACGTTATTACGATACCGATCTCGCGACGCAGCGCGATCTGCGCGGCACGTGGGAAATCACTGCCGACGGGAAAACATTGTCAATGGTGGTCGAAGGTGAGCCAGAAAAACTGGACGCAAAAATTGGAGACCAAAAGGCTGCATTTTCAGCCAAGGACGACGCTGCGCTTCTGATTGTGCCGGCCAAGCTCTTCGATAAAGGCGAAGGTTCGGTTCGTCTTGCCGGCCAAATCGCCGGCGAAGCGATTACTGGGACGGGCGACGATCCGACGGGAACTCCGATGCGGTGGAGCGCGAAACGCACAGCGCCTTTTGTAAAGAAGCCAGACGAAAAACCGTCGCCGTTGGATAAACCGATGGATTTTGCCGAGACATTTCCGGCGGGTGCTTTCGGCCGGGTCGCGCTGCCCGAACAACCAGCTTCTGTTCTGATTCAAGGCGCAACCGTTTGGACATCCGGCCCACAGGGCACATTGCAGAACGCCGACCTGCTTGTGACCGGCGGAAAAATCTCTGCGGTTGGGCCGGGTCTAAAAGCTCCCAATGGCGCGACCATCGTTGATGGCAAAGGATTGCACGTCACGCCGGGGATCATTGATTGCCATTCGCACACCGCGATCAGTAAAGGGGTAAATGAAGGAAGCAACGCAGTTACGTGCGAGGTGCGCATTGGCGACGTCATCGACGCGACGGATATCGATCTTTATCGTGAATTGGCCGGTGGCGTGACGGTTGCCAATGTTTTGCATGGCTCGGCCAATCCGATCGGCGGACAGAATCAGGTGATCAAGTTCCGCTGGGGTGCATTGCCGGAGGAATTAAAGTTCGCGGGCGCGATGCCGGGAGTGAAATTCGCACTCGGCGAGAATGTGAAACAGTCGAACTGGGGCGACAGATTTACGAAGCGTTATCCGCAAACGCGCATGGGGGTGGAGCAAATCATGCGCGATCGTTTCCGGGCGGCGCTCGAATATGATGCGGCGCAAAAGAAAAAGAATGGCCCGCCGCCGCGGCGCGATCTGCAACTCGAAGCGCTCCTCGAGGTTATTCAGGGCAAACGCATCATTCATTGCCACTCGTATCGGCAGGACGAAGTGCTCGCGCTGCTGAAACTGGCGGAGGAGTTCAAGATCCGGATCGGCACGCTGCAGCACATTTTCGAGGGTTACAAAGTCGCTAACGAGATCGCGAAAGCAGGCGTCGGCGCATCTACTTTCGCTGACTGGTGGGCCTACAAGTTTGAAGTTTACGACGCCATTCCGGAGAACGCCGCGTTGATGACCGGGCAGGGCGTTTTGACTTCGGTCAATTCAGATAGCGCAGACTTGGCGCGCCGGCTGAATACCGAGGCGGGAAAATCGACGAAATACGGGAATATGTCGCCCGACGACGCGCTCAAACTCGTTACCATCAATTCTGCGAAACAATTGCGCATCGACAATAAGGTCGGGTCGCTCGAGCCGGGAAAGGATGCTGATTTTGTTATCTGGAGCGGACCGCCGCTGTCGAACTACACGCACGCCAATCAAACCTGGATCGACGGGCGAAAGTATTTCGATCGTCGCGAAGACGCCGAAGCGCGCAAGACTCTGGCCACGCAACGCGAAGCGCTTGTGCAAAAAGCGCTGACTGAGCGTTTGAAAGAGTTGGCCAAGCCCAAAGAAGAAGGCGGCAAAGACAAGAAGCCTGACGAGAAACCTGCGAAGGTGGTGCGCGAGGATTTGCTTCGCGCGCACGAACTCAGTGGTTTGTACGGCGACGGCAGGGACAAACATAATTGTCAGGAGGAGGACTGAGCCGTGTCTGCTTCGATGAATCGAGCGCGTCGCTTCTGGCTTTCCACTGCAATTATTCTTGTCGTTGCACGCGCTCTCGCGTCCGACGAAATCCCCGCGCCGCCTCAGAGTAAACCGATCGCACTGAAAGGCGCGACCATTCATCCAGTGAGTGGACCGGACATCGCGGCAGGTACAATTGTCTTCGAGAAGGGGAAGATTACCGCGCTTGGAAACGATGTCCCGATCCCGAACGGCGCAGATGTAATCGACGTTACCGGGAAACATGTTTATCCCGGATTGATCAGCGCGAACACGGTTTTGGGTTTGACCGAGATCAGCGCGGTCCGCGCGACTCTCGATTTTGCTGAATCCGGCGAGATAAATCCGAACGTCCGCAGCGCGACCAGCATCAATCCAGACAGCGAATTGATCCCGGTGGCTCGCGCGAATGGATTGCTCACGGTCCTCGCAGTACCGGAAGGTGGAATTATTTCCGGTCAATCCGCAGTCCTGCGCATGGACGGATGGACGCCGGAAGAAATGACGGTGCGTTCGCCGGCGGCGATGCATTTGCGATGGCCCAACCTAACGATTGATCGCGATCCACGGGCGCCGAAATCGGTGGAAGATCAACAAAAGGAGATCGACAAGGCGCAGAAGCGGATCCGCGATACCTTTCAAACCGCGCGGGCATACTGGCAGGCGCGGAAGAGCCCGGCGCCACCCGCTGACTTCAAGTCCGACTTGCGATGGGAGGCGTTGATGCCCGTTTTCGATGGCAAGATGCTGTTATTTGTTCATGCGGAAACGCTGGCGCAAATAGAGGCAGCCCTGGCTTGGGCGAGGGACGCGCAGCTGAAAATTGTTCTCGTAGGTGGCGGCGATGCGTGGCGCGTCGCTTCGCAACTTAAGGAAAGCGATACGCCGGTGATCATCGCGCGTTCGACTGCCTTGCCGTTGCGCCGCGATGAAGGTTACGACAGCGCGTTCAGCAACGCCGCAAAGTTACGCGAAGCCGGCGTCCGTTTCTGCATCGCTACGGATGGTCGCCACTCAGAGGCAGCACACGATCGGAATCTGCCGTACGAAGCTTCGATGGCGTCCGCCTATGGTTTGCCGAGAGATGAGGCAATCAAGGCGGTCACGCTTTACCCCGCGCAGATTCTTGGCGTCGCTGATCAGCTGGGTTCCCTGGAGACGGGCAAGGCGGCGACGCTCATGGTAACGAACGGCGATCCACTGGATTTTCCCACCCACGTGGAAGCGGCCTATATCGACGGCCGCAAGATCGATCTCAGTAATCGACAGACGCGATTGCGCGACAAGTATCGCGAAAAATACAAACGTGGGCAGGCGACTGGTTCTAATTAGGTCCGGCTGAGTCTAACTTCGAAGACTGCTGCTACCTACGGCCGTATTTCCTTGTCGCCCGCGTCCCGAGTCTCTTCGCCAAGGAGATTGCCAACGGTGCGCCGCTCCGTCAGCGGTTCGAGCGATTCGACGAATTTGCGAAATCGCGCTGAGAATACTTCAGGCCGGCGTCGCATATAATAGGCGAGTCCCGGCGTTCCGACATAATGCCACGCCAGACCTCGCCACCCTTGCCAGAGTTGTTCATCCATCAGGCCGTAAATGTAATGAAAATGAATTGTCTCGATCGCTTTCAGAAATTGGTAGGCCGCATGAAAGAAGCGGGCCTGCTCTTCGGCGGAAAGAGATCCCAAATCTTCCAGTCCACACCGCCAAATGCGAGCCAGGTCGGCATTCTCTGAAAAGGTCTTCGTGACATCGCGGAGGGCAGTTGCGGCAGCATCCTGCGCGGCAAGTTTCGCCACGCGTGTGCTGCGGTGTACTTGAACGCCAAGATACAGGACCGAGAGAACGACGGCGACGGAGCTGACTAACTGAGAGCCGGCGTTGATCGCTTCCCAATTCATCGTCAGCTGAACTGATCGGACTAACGGTAACGCACAGCAAGATCATTCGCTGGCATCAGGTAATTCGGGCCGATCCTGGCAGGAATCCGACTAAGAACGATTCTGTGTGTTTAGCAAATTCCCCAACTGATCCAGGTCGATCGGTTTTGAAAGCACCGCGATCGCTCCGGCATGGGAAAGATCCTGACTTCGGGCTGCGCCGGAAACGAGGATGACACTCGCTGCGGGGTCGAAAGAGAGAATGTTGCGGCAGGCGGTCGCCCCATTTAGCCGCGGCATATAGTAGTCCATCAGGACGACATCAGGGCGATGTCGGTGATAGGCCTGAATCGCCTCGAAACCGGAGCCGACGACTTCAACCACCTCGTGATTACACTCCCGGACGAGAGCCGCGAGCGAGGTGCCGACGCCTCTTTCGTCGTCGGCAATCAGCACGCGCATGATCTCTTTTGCAGAAGTTTTCGTGCCACCGCGCGGTCCAAATACTCAGCAAGAGGGGAAGTACAGAGATCACTTGCGATTGGGTGATTCAGCCGTCGGTTTTCAACAGCTCGGGGGCAACCTGCTGATTGGTGAAAAGTAGATTCAGCCGCTCACTTCTGCGCAATGGCATGTCGCGCAGCAAATCAGCCCAACTCCCGATCGCCAGCGTGTTCTCAAAGTCGCCGCAAACGTACATGTGGGACCAATGGGGCGCCAACGCTGCAATGAAGCTATGGCGATTTTCGCCCAACTCGGCGAGGTGGTCGGGGCAGAATTCGGTGTAAAGATACGTTAGGCGCGACATGATATCGCCCATCCCTCGCAGGGCATGAGCCTCTGCCCCCTCAATATCCATGACGATAAGGTCGATTCTGGCCTCGTTACGGAGGTGCTGGTTCAGTGTCACCATCGGCACTCGCGTCCCCCGAGTATCGCCAGGATCGATCGAGCTGTGACCGGTATTTCTTTTGTCGTGCCGGATAGCGACTTCCACTCGATCGCGATCGCCCACAGCCAGGTTGTGAATTGTCGCGTTCGAAATGCGGTTCAGTCGCAGGTTGTAGTCCAAGTAGCGGAAATTGCTCGGATCGGCTTCGTAGGCGATCACCCGGCCGGATCGAGCGGCCAATGGCACCAACAAGGTCCCGATATGCGCGCCGACGAAGCAGACCAGGCTGTCTTTGCCGATCAATCGCGAGAGAAACTGGACGGCATGAAGTCCGTACGAACCCCGCCTGAGCAAGGCCCGTGTCGTCCACCAATCCTGCGGATCCACCGCAAAGACGCCTTGAGGAGTCTCAGCCAGATAGCCGACCCCGTACTTGCCGAGGGCTTTCATCTTGAAGTAACCCCGGAGCCGACGCGTCAGCCGCAACCGTAATGGTTCGTTCATCTGCGGTGTTCGGCTGTCTTGACGCCAGGTGACTCCGCTTGCGGATGTTTGTCACGATACGCTTTCGCAAGCACTCCGAGAATGAATGCGAGGAACACGAAGCAGATTACTCTCTTCTCCTGCGCGGTCAGGACAAAGCGGAATCGATTTCTTTGACCGTAGCGGTTCACATTTGTTTCCGTGACCGAACATGGAGCGACCGGTACTTGCGGCGAATGTTCGCATCGTAGAATCGGGCTTTGGATTCAGCCGCAAGGAGACGGCGATAGAGCGACGCGGGCACGTCGAGGTAACGATAAATCGCTCCGTTCACAAACTCGATTTCCAAAGCGCGGAGGCGTTTGCTGTAACCGATGGCAACGATGGCGCTGGATCGAACAGGTTCGCGCTTGATGTGGGAGACAATCTCTGTGGAATCGCGCGACGTCGGAGGATCGCCGGCAACTGTCGTTGCAAACAGCAGCATGCTGCCAAACAGCAGAAGTGGGGAACGCCGCCGCATGAGAGGGCCCTTTTTGTAGCAAGCTTCTCTGCTGAGGTCGAGCGGTGACTTTCCGTGGCGGCGTCCTACTTTGAAATGTCGAATTAGGTCGAATCGGCCCGAATTAGCCTGTCCTAATGTGATCTAGTCTTCACAGGCGTTGGAACGATGGTAACCGTGAACTGGTTTGCCGTGACGCCATGGTCATTGAAGTTGGCATCGGCAACGATGGTGCGGGGATCAAGGAAGATGTGGTAAACTCCGGGCGGCAGCGAAGCGCTATACGAGAGGATGATGGTGGAAATAAAGTAGCTGCCAGGTGGAAGCGGCTTATTGGGGTTGGCAACGACACAGCCCAGATCGTGATCGTTCACCGGATCCAAACATGTGCCTGGCGGCGGATTGATCGGACTTGCGGGTTCAGGTTGGAGTAAGCAATCACTAAAGGGTGAACCATCGGTCTGACGCCCGGAGATGCAGAAGAATCCGCTCCCGTCGTTCGACTGTAAAAAGTACGTCATGCCGACCCATGAGAACGTCGTCGTGACGTTGATATCGAACGTGAAGAACCCCCCACCAACGGGAAGAGTGATGCCGGGAAGACCGCCGTTGAGAATGGTTGCGGTGGCGTTCTGTGAAGCTGCTCTTTCGCTTGCAAGAAGCGGGAAGACGGCCAGGGCAACGACGAGGTAGACTCTGCGGGCCTGGGCGGTCCCGAATTGGAATTTCGCGTTCGTTTTCATACTCATGCAGTCCGTTTGGATTGTGCCTGCGGATGCCGGAGTAATTCAATATATCCCTACCAGACCGAATTGCTCGAAAAGATTTATTCGTGCGCAATGAGGACGCTACTCTTTCCGATTTTGTGACACGGCCAACCGGCGCCGCGTTGACGAAGAGAAGAAACGTCAGCGTCCCAGGGGTGTGGTCACGTCAGTTCCGGCCGGTGGCGTGAACTCGAACGTGGACGGGGGAATCGACGCGCGGGTCTCATTCGAGTACGCGGTCACGATACGGTCCCCGTTCGGCTGGAGCATTTCGGTGCGCTCTACTTCCATCTGATCGTTGAGGCGGATCGTGAATTTCTGCAGGAGCTTTCGCAAGGAGGGCGAACGCGGTGTGAGATCAAGCTCATAGGTGCCGCCGGTTTTGGCCCCGGAAATGTGATACGTGCTCTCGAGGTTTTCGAGATTCAAGGCCGCGGTCAACGCCGTGATTCCAGCATCGAGCGGCGAATGTTTCCCTAACGAATAGTGTTCGGCGGATTGGAACTTCGGATAGTAAATCCAGAGCTGCTGGCCATCGCAGACCGTGATGCTGGGCGCATTCCCTTTTGCTTCGCGTCGAAACTTGTTCGGAGTTTGAAACCAAATTTTTCCCGAACTGCTGATCGGTTTGTTCATCAGGTGAATGTTCTTTTCTTCGTGAAAATCCGCCTGTAACTGCGGCGCGCCGGCCCGCTTTTCCCGGATGCGCGCGAGCAAAGATTTCAGATCGGTCGGCGAAAGCGGCTCAGCGGACGCGGTGGCGACAGCGAAGCAAAGGCAGACGGAGAGCAAGAGGAAGAGTTTTCTAGACATGTTCAGATGGTGAGACGCGAGTTTCCAATGACTCTTCGCGCCAGGACTTCGGTTCAGCTGCCGCCGCCGCTGGCAAAGTGAAGAAGATTGTCGCGGCCAGGCTCCAGAAGAGTCCAATGGCGCAGGCGTCACCGAGACCGGCCAGAGTCGGGTTGTTCGCGGCGCCGAGGGAACCGAATCCGCAAATGGCGGTCAGCCCCGCGAGAAAGACGGGCTTGATCACGCCGGCCACGTCGTGGTCGAGCTGTCGCGCCTTTTGCCAAACCAACAACACATATATTCCGTAATCGACACCGACCGCCAGCACCAACCGGAACGCGAGCACGTTCAAGAGATTCAACGGAATTTGCAGCAACTTCATCGACGCGATCATCGCCCCTATTGCCATCGCCAGCGTGACCACTTGGATAAGCCAGAGCCGCCAATCGCGGTAGAGCACCGCTAGAAGCGTGGCATCGAAAATCGCCATCAGCGTGCTGATCAGGATCAACTGTCTGTGCGACCAGGGAACGAGATCGGTAAGCGTGAAGCTCCAGCCCGACAGAATCATCGGCACGTTGGCGAGAGGAAGTTCGGACCGCAGCATTTCTTTTTGCGCCTGGGTTTCGATCGGGCGGTTAGTGGTCACGAATCCAGTCGTGAGCAGAGGATCGTGCGCGAAATAGCGATCGACGAGGAACCACCAGCTCGATGATTGTGGCAAGGTCTGGCGCCAGTCGGGAATTGGGACGGAGAGAGAGGCGGCATTTTGCAATTGATCGAGAAGAGTGAATGCCGGACGGAAGGTATCAGCCGTGAAACCTTCGGCGACGAGTGAGTTTTCCAAGGCATCTCGAGCTGAGAGAAAATCAACACCCTGCAATCGTTCTCGGTTCCTTTGCACTCTTCGCGGTGAAATCGCGAGCGCGGCGGGCGTCGAAAAGCTTTTGATCTTTCCGGTCGATTGCACTTCGCTCCAGTGCGCCGCAATTTCTTGCCAGAAATCATGGAGCTGTTGCGCGTTCGCGGCTCGAACAATCCCAATGACCGGTTCCCAACGCGTCGGCATCTTGCGCACGATTGTTTTGAGCGCGTACCCGGCGTCGCTCGACTTCGGTTCCATCGAATGCGTGCTGGCGTCGAAAATCAGCGGCGGTTTCGGTAGAATCGCGACCGCGGTCAGGATCAACAAAATGGGAGTAGCAATCCAAAGCATTGGCACCGGGCGGCGCACGGTCCAGCGCACGTACTTTTTCACGAGCGCGAACATCCAATCGCGGCGCGGCAGGGAGCTCTTTTGTCGCAGAAAAAGAAAGAAGACCGTCGTCATGAAAATGCCGGCGAACGTGATGCCGATGGCGATGAGCACGCCCAGTTGGGTAAACCCGGCCGAACCGGCGAGCATCAGCGCCATGAAGCCGACTGCAGTGGTAAGCGCGCCAAAAAAAATCGCGCGGCCCAGATTTGAAACCGCCTCTTGCACTGCGCTCGGGTGATCGGCGCCTTCGTCCCGCGCCTGCTGGTAGCGGCCGAAAATCAGGATCGCGAAATCGACGCCCAAGCCGATCAGGATCGCGCAAAAACCAATCGTGACCATGTTCAATTCGTGAAAAATCAACAGTCCGGCGGCGAGAGCGACGAGGCAGCAAAGCAAAAGGGAAAAACCCATCCCGAGCAACGGCAGCCAGCGGCGAAAACCGGCGTAAAAGACGGCGCCGACCAGCAGGACTGAACCGAGCAGCGTAACGATAATATCGTGCCGCATGCTGAGCGAGATTTCCGCAACATAGGCGGAACGTCCGGTGACGAGAATTTCCATCGGGCCGCCATCCCAACCCGCATGAGCACGGGCGCGAAATTCGTTGACCGCACGCATCAGTTTCTGACAATCAAAAGCGCTGATTGTCGGCTGGTTCGTAACCGCAAGAAAGATCCGCGCAGTTCCATCGGAGGAAACAAGAGGCTCATCCTCCTCGACTGAGGCATGACCGGAAAATGGCTTGAGCGCTGGAGCGACAACTCCAAGCGGGTCAAAAGTGAGTTCCGCTTCAGGCCGCGGAGACCCCGCCTCAATCTCCTGATGGAGCCG
Organism: uncultured Verrucomicrobiae bacterium; assembly: GCA_963737545.1. GTDB lineage: Bacteria > Verrucomicrobiota > Verrucomicrobiia > Chthoniobacterales > UBA10450 > CAVTTH01. The sequence continues at coordinate 58,349 of CAVTTH010000005.1, forward strand.
ATGCAGTCGCTCGCGGATTCTTGCCGGTTGAAGAATACCCAGCGTTTCATCGAATGCTTTTGGCTCCAGATTCAAGAGAAGCGGCACGGCGATCTTGTGCAGGTCGCGCACGCCATCTGGCGTTTCCATCGGAGAACCGGAAAGAACGCGGGTGCACCATGGCTGTTTCCGGAGCGCATCGGCAAATTGCGGAGCGAATTCCTCCAGTTTGTCCACGTCCTCCGGCTGACAAACCAGCACGAAAGTCAGCTCCCGGGTTTGCGCGAAATCGCGATTGTAAATCTTCAGTCCTTCAACCGATTCAAAACCTTGCGGAAGAAGATTGAGCACTTCCGTATCGAGTCGAATCCTTGTGATCAAAATCCAAAGGCACGCCGCCGAGAGCAATGCCACGCCCGTCCAGACGAGGGCACGGCGCTGCGTCACAAGGCGGGCGATGAATTGAGAAGGCGGCATAAGTGAGTGCGCGAAAAAGAAACGGAGGTTCGCGTTTCAATCCGAGCAGGTCAAAATCGGAAGGTAAACTTTTCCCTTCCCGCGACGTGCTCAAGCGATGTCCGATCGCCCGCGTGCATCAGGAGATCGCGCAGCTCGAACCAGCCGCGCAAACGATGGGGAGCGTTCGCCGTCGGTCCCGACCAACTTCCCCGGGCGAGGGGGCCGGTTGCGCGGGCGGAGGATGCATTCTGACGGATGATCATCAACGTAACGCCAGGCCCTTTCGTAAAGGTCAGCTCGAAATCGCCCTGCTTGGAAAATCTGACCAGCACTTCGCCGATCAACGTCGTCTTCGGGCTCCGGTATTGGAGTTGCCCATTCCTGGCCTGCCAATCCGGACTGGGCTGCAGGAGATTGCGTGCCGTTTCACAACTCGTTAGGCTGAATCCGACCCACGCGATGCAGATTGCGCGCGCGGTCCAGGCGATCGGATCAATCGCTGCCTTAGGTCTCGTGGTCTTCACACTACCGTCAAGGTAGCAAGGTTCGCCGAGAAGCAAACCAGCCCAACAGGCCGCGATCACGGATGACGGCACGTGATTTGAATTTGTTCGGACGACGGATTCGAACTAACAGAACGACAGCCATGAAGCTGATCGACCGGTGCATCGCCCGCGAACTCCTCGTGAATCTCCTCTTCGCGATCGCCGTGCTCAGCCTCGTCCTCGTCGTTGGCAACATCTTCCGCAAACTTCTTCCGCTGCTGGTGAATCACGACGTCCCGCTGGAATATTTGGTCAGCTTCATCGCTTACATTCTGCCGTTCTCCCTCATTTTTACGATCCCGTGGGGATTGCTGACCGGCATTCTCCTCGTCTTCGGCCGGCTCTCCGCCGATAACGAATTGATCGCCCTGCGAAGCAACGGCGTCAGCGTCACTCGCATCTGCGCGCCGCTCGCCGTCCTGGCGCTGGTATGCACGGCCATCAGCCTCTGGCTCAATGTTCAGGTCGCTCCGGCGGCACAGGAAAAATTGCGGAGCACCATCTTCGACCTCGCGACCCGCAATCCGATGGCGTTGTTCGGCAGCGACCAGGTGATCGACCAGTTTCCGGGGCGAAAAATTTACGTCGGTAAGAAGGAAGGGAACCAGCTCGAGAACGTTCTGGTTTTCGAAATGGACGAGCATAACCTGCCGTTAAAAGTGACGTTCGCCCGCCGCGGAGTTCTCCAGGCCGACTTGGCGCACAAGCGCATCCTCATGCATCTCTACGATGCGCGTTACCAGCAGCGCGATATGAGCGATCCCTTCGATCTGCGCAAGATACGCGACGGGATCAGCATGGTCGAGGGCACGCTACCGATCGGGCTGGAGGAACTTTACGAAAGGGAAAAGCGGCGGCCGAGCCGCTCCGCGCTCTCGATCGAGCAATTACTCGATCAATTGAACAGTGGTAACGCCTGGGAACAAAGCGCCACCCGCACCGAAATCAGCAAACGCTTTTCGTTTCCATTCTCCTGTCTCGCCTTTGCGCTGATCGGCGTGCCGCTCGGCGTCACGACGCATCGTCGGGAAACGTCGATTGGTTTCGCGATGAGTCTCATCGTCGCCATGCTCTATTTTCTCTTCATCATCATCGCCAATACGCTTCGCGGAAATCCGGAGCTGCATCCCGAGTTGCTGGTTTGGGTTCCCAACGTCCTTTTCCTGCTGCTGGGCGCGTGGCTATTCCGGCGATTGGCCCGGCAATAGGCAGGGCACACAGCAGCTTTCAGCCGCGTTCCCCAAAGGAGTTGTTTATGGCTTCTTCCTCGCCATCCAATGCAAGGCCAGGGCCGGCACCAGAAAAAAGAAAACGATCACGATCCGGAGCTGAAGGAAGAACATCAGCACGAGCCTTCCTAACTCCCTTTCATCGACTTTAAATAAGTAGGCGACCCACGCCGCGCCGGTATTCCACAACGCGCAGAAGGCGGCGAAAAAAAGCAAGGCAAAGACAACGCCGATGAGAAATGCCCGGAAGAAAAAGTTGCGGAAGAAGATGATCTTTTCGCGTTCCATTCGTTTATTGTCCGCTCCGAAGAAGATGGGCGCATTTGATCCCTTTGGCAAAGGCGATGGCAAGTGTGCAGCTGCCATTTCGCCTTCCCGACTAACGACGAACTGCCTTCGTCAGACTCGACCCGGTACTTCGGCCGATATAACGACGAATTTCGTCAGAATCGCTTTGCCAAAATTGGTCGTGATGGCGACATCGGCGGCATCCCGGCCGGTCGCCATCAAGATTCGACCGATGCGCGGCACATTGTGGCGAGCGTCAAAAGGAATCCAGCGACCGCCGAGATACACTTCAAACCAGGCGCTGAAATCCATTGGGTTGGGATCTGGAGGAACGCCGATGTCGCCGAGATAACCGGTAACATAGCGGGCCGGGATATTCATGCAGCGGCAAAAAGTGAGCGCGAGATGATTGAAATCGCGGCAGACGCCTTTGCCGTCTTCATAAACCTCGAGCGCGGTCTTGGTCGAATCCGCGAATTGGTAGCCGAAGGTGATGTGGCCGTGCACCCAATCGCAAATCGCCCGCACACGTGACCAGCCCGGCGCGGTGGAGTCAAAGAGCTTCCACGCGATGTCGGAAAGCTTGTCCACTTCGCAGTAGCGACTGGGAAGAAGAAAACCGAGCACTTCATCGGGCAGTTCTTGAACTTCATGCTGTGGAATATCGAGCACTTCACGATCGGGTTTTCCGCTATCGTCGATCAACGTCTCGAGGGTGAATCGGATGTCGCCCCCGGCTGGGAAAATGCGCGCACAGATGTTACCGAAGCTGTCATTGAATAATTTGATCGGTAGATCGGGCTCCACCACCAGTTTCTCCTCACTGCGGAGATCGTCGCGACGCGATGGGTGAACGAACAATATCAGGATCATCGGCGTGGGACCGGCGAGCGTGAACGCGATATCGAAACCGATCTTGATGAGCATGCGGTGCGGGGAAGTTGAGGGTAAGAATGATAGCGGCCCGTCGAAAATATGGAACGTCTTTCGCACCTGAACGCAGGCAGCCTCGGGGAGCGCACGCGGCTCGCGTGCTACATTCGGCGACTCGCCGGATGCTCTCGCTGCGGCAAATCTTTGCGGCGAGCCGCCGCAAAGGGCACGCGAGCCGCGTGCGCTCCCCAGACATTCCCCAGTGCAGCTCGCGCGCCTGATTGTCCGCTAGTCAGGCGACCGAATTGCGCAGTGATTCCAAGCTTGTCGTCCGCGATTATCTCGATGTCTCGCAGCGCAATGTCACCGATGGGTAACGCTGCAAGATCAACCTGGCGGCCATCCAATCGCTGGAGGTGGGGCCGAAGAAGATTGCAGGCGAGCGTGCCGATTGTTCCGTCGCCGGCACAGGAAATCTCGGACAAACACGCGCATAACTTCTCATCGACGCTCAACCTCGCGCCGACGCGAATGATTCCGCTTAGGAATAATTTCCGTGCGCGGAATCGCACCATCCCATCAATTGCACGCGGCCCCGAAGGATTGAATTGCAATTCCAAATCCTCAATCGCAACGGCGTGACGACCAGCCTCGCGTTTCGCGAGGGAGGATATGAGATTCTCGAGGTCCGCTTTCGCCGCCGAGACGTTAACTCTTCCCGAATCCGCAGCGTGCAGAACGAGAACGATATTCCCGTCGCCGTCCCGGCCTTGATGAAATCGGGCATTCTCTGCGCGCATCTCCAAGTCCAACCGGCCTTCGTCCACCGAAATTCCCCGGCCGATTAACTCGAACTTCTCCACCAAAAGGGCCGGCGTAGTTTCGGGAGAGATAGAAGAAGGGCGGGGCGCGTCTGGCCGCAATCGCACGCCGTCCAAATCAATGCGCAGTTCCTCGAGTTCGGGGAAAGCCTTTTCCCGCACAGAGACGATGTTTCGTTGTGGATCGACGATCTGGCGCAGAGCTCGCTCCAGCATCTGGACAAGGTCGTCCGCGGTAGCTAGCGGCTGGTTGGAGAAAAGCGGAAACATGTCGTTACGTATTTTTATGTATATGAGCGACGCGAAGTTACGGTGGCTTTGAGCTCACTCATCCCAAAACAAACTTGCAATTCGAGAGTTGTCCGCTACTTTCCGCGTTCCCTATGGCGAAAACCTCCTGGATCAATCGCAACGATCGCAAGCGCGCGACGGTGAAGAAGTATGCTGCGCTGCGGGCGGAGCTGAAGGCAAAGAAGGATTATGCCGGTCTTTCGCAACTGCCGCGTGATGCCAGCCCGACGCGGGTGGTCAATCGATGCCAGGTCAGTGGGCGGCGCCGCGCCTTTATTCGCCGGTTTCAAATCTCACGTCTGACTTTTCGCGAATTGGCTTCCGCGGGATTGATTCCAGGCGTAACGAAATCGAGCTGGTAGCATTTCGCTACGCGGGGTTCGGGTGCAGGGCTGCATCCGCATGATGAGCATTTCGTTATTTCTATTTATTGCTTTCGCGCCTTTGGCTGAAACCATTTCTGAGTACTGGGATTCTCCTAGTGTGCTGCTCGGGAAATTGATGGCTATCGCCGCGCTCGTGCTACTGAACGGGTTCTTCGTCGCGTGCGAGTTCGCGATTGTGAAAGTTCGAAGCAGCCAGCTCGACGCGATGGTGGAGGAGGGGAATTTGCGCGCAATTTTCGCCAAACATGTGCGCAGTCATCTCGATGCCTATCTTTCGGCGACTCAGCTCGGCGTGACGCTGGCGAGTCTGGGTCTGGGCTGGGTCGGCGAACAATTTCTCGCCACCGTCCTGCAGCCTGCGTTTGCTCTCGTTGGTGTGCACTCGCATGCGATCATATCTGCGGTCTCCGTCGCGCTGGCTTTCGCCGGCATCACCTTTCTGCACATTGTATTCGGGGAACTGGCGCCGAAATACATCGCGATCGCAAATCCTCTGCCGGTCTCGCTCACGCTCGTTCGCCCGCTTCATTGGTTTTACACATTATTCAAGCCCGCCATCTGGCTCTTGCATAAATCGGCCAACCTCCTTCTGATAAAGCTTCTCCGACTGAAACCTGCGAGCGGCAGCGAGCTGGCTCATAGCGAAGAAGAATTGCGGCTGATCCTCGATCAAAGTGAGAAATCCGACGAGGTCTCGGAGTTGGGTCGCGATCTGCTCATGAACGCGCTCGATTTGCGGCGGCGGGTAGTGCGCGATATCATGACGCCGCGCGGGGAAGTCGTTTCGCTCGATGTCGAGGAGAGTTTCGAGGATAACGTCAAGAAGGCGCTCGCGTCGCGACACACGCGTTTTCCTCTGTGCCGCGGTCATCTCGATAACACCCTCGGCCTCATCCACATTAAGGAACTGGTCCCAATGATGCGCGATCCACAGCCCGACTTGATGCGCATCCGACGGGAACTGATTCCCGTGCCAGAAATGATGTCGCTGGAAAAGCTGCTGAATCTCTTTCTGAGTAAGCACGCGCATCTTGCCATCGTGGTGGATGAGTATGGCGGCACGGTCGGAATGGTGACGCTGGAGAATGTGCTCGAGGAATTGGTCGGCGATATCCAGGATGAGTTCGACACAGAGAAGGAGGAATTCCGCGAGATCAACGAGAACGAGTTTTCCGTGGACGGCGCGGTTGGGCTCTATGAGCTGCAGGATATGGCCGGGCTCCAACTGGAAAGTGCGGACGTGAGCACGATCGGTGGATACGTGACGCATTTGCTTGGTCATTTGCCGAAACAGGGCGAACAAGTGCAGATCGAGGATTATCTGGTGACGATTTCAGAAACCGACGGAAGGCGCGTGGGCAAACTGCATTTTCGCAAACGCGATGAGGCCAGGGCCACGGCGGAAGCAAAGCCACGCGACCTCAGACCGTAGCTTGTTAGGCCGAAGCGAATGGAGCTGATTGTCGAGGCTACGATCACTTGCCCACATTGCGGAGAATCATTTCCGCTTCAGATCGATACGTCGCAGGCGATACAATCTCTTGTCGAGGACTGCAGCATTTGCTGCCGGCCGATCGCGCTCTCCATCCGTTGCCACCCCGGCGAAATTCTGGAAGTGACCGAAGGATCCTGAGACAGGGAGGTTTTAATCGGCGGCAGCACCCAAGCGAGCGAGCAGCGCTGGCCGCCGCCGGAGTTGTTGGGTAAGGCTTTCAATCGCCCGCAAAGTCGGCGGGCTGATATGATGTTCCATCCCTTCCACATCATGATAAATGACCTGATCGGTGAGGCCGAGCAATTTGAAGAAATCAGTCAGGAGTTGATGGCGCCGTGTAATGTTGCGAGCCAAAGTTTCGCCCGCGGTGGTCAGGGCGAGCCCGCGATATTTCTCGTATTTAAGCAGCCCTTCGGCATCGAGGCGCTGGACCATGTTCGTGACGCTGGCCTGAGAAATCTTGAGGCTGGTCGCGATGTCCACGACGCGGGCGTATCCCTTCGAGTTAATCAGATCGAGGATGCGTTCGAGATAATCCTCCACCGCGGCAGAGTTGCGAGGAATGGTGGCTTTGGCAGGCACGAAAGACGAAGATAGAAGCGGGTCGCACATAGTGCAAAATAAAATTGTTTGTCCATTGACAAATCATTAGGATCAGACAAATAACTTAGCCATGCCTAATCCTGCGCAGGAGCCCGTTCATACTACGGCAGGATGGCGGACGGTCCCGAAGCTGGCGAGTTTGTCGGAAGTTCATCGCAGCCTCGTTGTTCCTCATTCGGCGTCCTTTTTTCGCAAACTCATTGCCTTTGCCGGTCCCGGTTTTTTGGTGGCTGTCGGATACATGGATCCGGGCAACTGGGCGACAGACCTGGCGGGCGGATCGAAATACAACTACTCGCTCCTCAGCGTCATCATGATCTCGAATCTGATGGCGATTCTGCTGCAAGCGCTTTCCTTGAAACTAGGCATCGCGACCGGACGAGACCTGGCCCAGGCCTGCCGCGATCACTATAGCCGCCCCGTTTCTTTCGCACTGTGGATTATCTGTGAGCTGGCCATTGCGGCGTGCGATCTGGCGGAGGTCATTGGTTCGGCCATTGCGCTGAATCTTCTTTTCGGTATCCCGCTGATCGCAGGTGTCTGTGTGACCGCGCTCGATGTGCTGATGGTTCTGTTTCTGCAAAACAAGGGCTTTCGCTACATCGAGGCGATCGTTATTACTTTGATCGCCGTGGTCGGCGGGTGCTTTGCCTGGGAGATTATCGTTTCTCGCCCCGACCTGCTCGGCATCGCCAAAGGATTCGTGCCTTCCCCGAAGATTGTCGTCGATCCAGGGATGCTCTACATCGCCATCGGAATCCTCGGGGCGACGGTAATGCCGCACAATCTGTATCTCCATTCCTCAATCGTCCAGACACGGCGCTATCAGTTAACCGCGGAGGGAAAACGCGACGCCATCAAATTTGCCACGATCGATTCGACGGTCGCGCTGATGTTCGCGTTGTTTATCAATGCCGCCATCCTCATCGTCGCGGCGGCGACCTTCTACTCTCGAGGCCGCAATGACGTCGCGGAGATTCAGGACGCCTACAAATTGCTCTCGCCCGTGCTCGGTGTGACCGGCGCGAGCACGCTCTTCGCGCTGGCCCTGCTCGCCTCAGGCCAGAACTCCACTCTCACCGGAACGCTGGCCGGCCAGATCGTGATGGAAGGCTTCCTAAACATTCGTCTTCAGCCGTGGCTGCGCCGTCTTCTGACTCGCGGCATAGCGATCGTGCCGGCGATCGTAGTGACGGTCATTTCAGGTGAGAAAGGAACCGCCGAGCTGCTCGTGCTCAGTCAGGTGATTTTGAGCCTGCAACTGAGCTTTGCGGTTTTTCCCCTCGTCATCTTCACCAGCGACAAAGTAAAGATGGGCGAGTTCGTGAATCGTGCGACGCTAAAAACGTTTGCCTGGATCGTCGCGAGCGTCATCGGACTTCTGAACGCCTGGCTCCTCGTGCAGACATTCCGAGATTGGTTTCATAATTAGAACGACATGTATCATACGATTCTCGTCCCAGTAGAAAACCGCGAGACCGATCAGACGATTCTTCGGCACATTCGTTCGCTTGCTCGACTCACGGGAGCGAAACTCATCCTCGTGCACGTGGCCGATGGCTGGGTCGCGCGGAATTACGAACAATTGAACCTGCGCGAAAGCGACGAAATGAAAGAAGACCGCGAATACCTCGCCACGCTGACCGAGGAATTGCGAAGCGAGGGTTTCGAAGTCGATGCCGTCCTGGCCATGGGCGAGCCGGCGACGGAGATTGTCAAACTGGTGCGCACCGAGCCGATCGATCTCATTGCGATGACCACGCACGGCCATCGTTTGATCAGCGATCTCCTGCATGGCAGCACGGCGGATAAAGTGCGTCATCAGGTGGATGTCCCGGTCCTGCTTTTAAAGGTGCAGAAATCACCGCCAGCACCGTAGTGTTTGGCTTACCGAAAAATCTTTGGTTCCACGCGCTTGCGCTATGCTGCGTCATCCCGCGAGCACTCGCTCAGAGCGAAGAATTGCCGGACAAAAGCGGCTATAGCCTTTTTCACCCAACGCCGGTCGCGGACATGCGGGAGATGACCACCGACCGTCCGGATAAAACGGAGAGTCCCTATACTGTCGATGCAGGACATCTCCAGTTCGAATTGGATTTGCTCAGTTATGGTTTCGACCGCCGCAATTCAGAAGGCATGGATCGAACCATCAACACGTTCGCAGTTGTCCCAGTTAACTTCAAAATTGGGTTAACCAATAAGATGGATTTCGAGGTCGTGGTTGCACCCTACAATGCCCAACGCACTTCTGAGCACGATCCCGACAGGCGCGAAACCACCTCCGGCGTCGGCGATATCGTAGTCCGCTGGAAAACCAACTTCTGGGGAGATGATCACGGCTCGACTGCTTTTGGAGTGCTGCCTTTCTTGAAACTTCCAACCAATCAAAACCATCTGGGCAATGGTGCGCTGGAGGCCGGCATCATTTTCCCGCTGGCGATCAAATTACCGGGGGACTGGGATCTGGGGGCGATGACCGAGGTCGACTACCTTCAGAACTCGATGAACGCGGATTACCACGAGGAATTTGTGAACTCGATCACCGCCAGTCACAGCATCATCGGAAAGCTGGAAGGTTATTTGGAATTTTTTAGCGCCGTGAGTACCTGAGCGAGACGCAAAATGGATCGGCACCTTCGATCTTGGCGTTACTTATAAAGTTACGCCAAATATCCAGCTCGATGCGGGAATCAATATTGGACTGACCCGTTCAGCGGACGATTTGAATCCGTTCGTTGGCATTTCGGTGAGACATTAGAACATTTTTCGCTCATCATTCCCGCTCAGAACTTAACATTGTCATGAAGGCGCTTTTCCTCACCAACGAATATCCGCCGTACGTCTACGGCGGTGCTGGTGTGCATGTTGATTATTTGTCGCGAGAGCTGGCGAAGACAATTCCGGTGGAGGTGCGTTGCTTCGGCGACCAGAAGATTGTGGAAGGGAATCTGCGCGTGACCGGGTTCGAAGTGGATGCGAGCGACTTCACCTGCCCGAAGACGTTGCAATCCGTGCTCGGCGCCGTGCAACGTTGCACCGCCTTCAATGCGATCAATATCGATGCGGACATCGTGCATTGTCATACCTGGTACAGTCATTTCGGCGGGATTCTTGCCAAGCTAAACTACGGTTTGCCGCTCGTGATTACGGTCCACTCGCTGGAACCGTTGCGGCCGTGGAAGCGCGAACAACTGGGCAGTGGCTACGATTTCACTCTCTGGTTGGAACGCACCGCGCTCGAAATGGCCGACGCGATTATTGCCGTTTCAAACGAAACAAAGGCGGACATCGAACGTTTGTTTCAAGTCGATCCGAAGCGTCTCCACGTTATTCATAATGGAATTGATCCAGCGGAGTACCGGAAGATCGAATCGACCGGCGAGCTGCATCGGCTTGGGATCGATCCGGCAAAGCCCTATCTGCTTTTCGTCGGCCGGATCACCCGGCAGAAGGGAATCATTCATCTCGTTAGGGCAATCGAATACATGGATCCGGGCTTTCAGATCGTTCTCTGTGCCGGAGCGCCTGATACTCCGGAGATCGCGGAGGAGATGAAAGCTGCCTTCGAACATGCGAAGAAGAAGCGGCCTGACGTCATCTGGATTGAGGAGATGGCGGCAAAGAAAACGATTTACGAACTGTACTCGCACGCCGCCGTTTTTTGTTGTCCTTCGATTTACGAGCCTTTCGGCATCATCAATCTCGAGGCCATGGCTTGCGAAACTCCGGTCGTCGCGACCGCCGTCGGAGGCATCAAGGAGGTGGTGGTTGATGGCGAGACGGGCTTTCTCGTCCCGATCGAACAGATGAAGGAAAGTCCATTCGAACCCGTTGCTCCCGATCGATTCGAACGAGATCTGGCGGCGCGGATCAATCAACTGATGGCCGATCCCGCCTTGCGCGCCAAATTCGGCGCAACCGGCCGAAAGCGCGCGGTGGAGAAATTCAGTTGGACGGCGATCGCGGGGGAAACGAAAGCACTCTACCAGACGTTGACTCGTTAGACTGATCGTTGCTTCGATTGTCAGATTCCCTCGCGGTGGAAGCATTTGGCGCCTTGGGATGACATGCTCGGCGGAAGGTGGCAGTTTGAGCCGATAACATGTTTGTCGATCGAATAAATATCTTTGCGGAAGCCGGGAATGGCGGTCGCGGTTGCGTTAGTTTTCGCCGGGAGAAATTTGTCCCGCGCGGTGGGCCTGATGGCGGAGACGGTGGTCGCGGTGGCGACGTGATCTTACGTGCCGACGAGCACACCGACAATCTTACGGGTTTGTTTTATGAGCCGCTGCTCAAGGCAAAGAAAGGCGGGCATGGCCAGGGAAAGAAAATGCACGGACGTTCGGCTCCATCGAAGATTGTAAAGGTTCCGGTTGGAACGGTGGTTTATCGGCTGGAAAATGCTTCCGAAGAATCTGCGCAGAACTTCGCACTTCGCGGCAGTGATCTGAAATCGTCGCAAGAGCAGGCGGAAGAAATTCCGATCGCCGATCTCACTCACCACGGCGAAGAGTTCGTTCTCTGCCGGGGAGGGGGAGGCGGCAAAGGAAACGTCCATTTCAAAAGTTCGCGCAACCGCGCTCCGCGCGAATACACTGAGGGCGGCGAAGGCGAGCGTGGTTTCTTCCTCTTGGAACTGCGGACCATCGCCGATGCCGGCTTGGTCGGTTATCCGAATGCGGGCAAGTCAACACTCCTGAGCAAGCTCTCTTCTGCTCATCCGAAGATCGCGCCTTATCCATTCACGACTCTTCACCCCATGATCGGAGTTCTGGATTTTTCCGAATATGGACGGGCTCGAGTCGCGGATATTCCGGGATTAATCGAGGGCGCACATCGCAATCTCGGTTTGGGTCACGATTTCCTGCGACACATCACACGTTGTCGACTATTGCTCTTCGTGCTTGATATGGGAGGAAGCGATGGCCGTCATCCAGTGGAAGATCTTCGGCACCTCCGGCGTGAAATTGATTTGTACGACGAGCGACTTTCGCGGCGTCCCTGGCGAATCATTGCGAACAAAATGGATCTGCCGAGCGCGGCAGAAAATCTCGCCGTGTTGCGCCAGAGTTTCCCCACGGTGGAAATCTCGGCCACTGCGGCGACGAAAGGGGAAGGGATTCCAGCTCTGAAAGAAGAATTGGAGAAATGGTTGAGCGTCGAACGAAACCCGGCCAATGTTGAGCCGGATGAAACCAAGACCGGGGCGTTGGCCGAATAACCGATAGACAAGCGACTAGTCGTCAGGGAGTATCTTTGAAATGGAGTCATCGGGCAAACGAACCGTAGCCAGCTACTGCACGACATTTCTAAAGCCCGAGATGCTGCATATTTATCGGCAGATCACGGCGCTGCGAAATGTCGAGACCTTCGTCATGACGAAGAAGGTGCAGAATCCCGACCGATTCCCGTTCGCGGACGTCGAGATCATTCCGCCACCTCATATGAATCTGCTCCGTCATGGATGGTTGAAGTTCGTCAAAGGCGAGCCGCCAATCATCTACCGGGGCGAATATCAGGTGCTCGCCACGCTTCTTGCGCGTCGGCACGCGGACTTGATGCACATTTATTTCGGCCACACCGGAGTTCACTTACTTCCGTTTATCGAGCAATGGCGAAAGCCATGCGTCGTTTCCTTCCATGGTGCGGATGTGGCGCGGAAGGACGATTTTCCCGACTACGCAAAGAAATTGCGAAAAATGTTCGATGCCGTATCGCTCGTCCTCGCGCGTTCTCAATCCCTGGCGGATCGTTTGGTGGAGCTCGGCTGCGCCCCCGACCGAATCCGGATCAATCGGACAGGCATCCCGACAAAAGACTTTCCATTCATGCGTCGTGAGACACCTCGCCGCGGTAAATGGAGAATCTTGCAGGCTTGCCGCTTGATTCCGAAGAAAGGCGTAGCGACTTCGCTGCGGGCGTTCGCGATGTTCTTGAAGGAGAATCCGAAGGCTGAATTTTGCATCGCCGGCAAGGGACCTCTCCAATCGCAACTCGAGGCGCTGGCGATGGAATTGGGAATTTTGCAGAGGGTACATTTCTGCGGCTTCGTTACCCAGGCTCAATTGATTGAGCTTTACGAGACTTCTCACCTTTTTTTGCACCCGAGTGAAACACCGCCGGATGAAAACCAGGAAGGCATTCCGAACTCAATTCTTGAGGCGATGGCGACCGGTTTGCCAGTCCTGGCTACGCAGCATGGAGGAATTCCAGAGGCTATCGATCACGGCCGAACGGGGATGCTGGTGGAGGAGCGTGATGCAGAGGCGCTGGGGGCGGCGATGCTGCGGTTTTCCCGTTCCGCACAGCTCTGTGGGGAAATCGGCTATCGGGCGAGCGTTTCGATCGGCGAGAGTTTCGAACAGGAAACGCAGATCGAACAGCTCGAGGCGCATTACGAAGAGGCAATCGAACTTGGCTCGAATGGCATTGTGACGGCCAGGGCGGCCGTCCGGCCATTGCCGGCGCAGTTTGCCGAGGAATTATCGCTCAAATAGCAGCCTTATTGGTGGCAAGAAATTTTTCCGAAAGTTTCTTGTCATGCGAGTAAAACCAGCTTTCATATCGCCCGAACGCAAGCGCCCTTGTGTTGGGTGCGTGGTGTCCGCAGCAAATTGCACGTCGAGAGCATTTGAGCCGCATTGCCACGCTCTTCATTCGTATGTCATATCGCTTTTCTAGATCAACGGTTTTGTCAATGATTGTGCTGGCCGCCTTAGGCCTCAGCATTCTCGTCGGTCCCGCTTCCGGTGCGGAAACGGCGGCCGTGCCCGCAAAGGAGAAGCACGAAGGGCTCTCGCTAAAAGCAGAGGGACTCTATCAGCTCCAGAAACTCACGATTACGAATTCCATGCTGGTGACCTGGATCGTGGCGGCGGGAATAATTGGCTTCGCGCAGATCGCGATGCGAAAGGCCAAGGCCGTACCGAGTGGAGCACAGAATTTTTGGGAATGGCTGGTGGAAAGTCTGTACAATTTTCTGGAGAGCGTGATCGGGAGCGAGCTGGTCAAGAAAACTTTCTGGTTCTTCGCTACGATCTTCATTTTCATTCTATTTGTAAATTGGTTCGGGCTCATTCCCGGCGTCGGCACAGTCGGTTGGGGGCATTACGATGCTGCGACCGGCCTTTTTAAGGTCGAACAGCCGCTTCTGCGTGGAGGGAATGCCGACCTCAATATGACGACGGCGATGGCGGCAATCTTTTTCCTGCTTTGGATCGTTTGGGCGATTCAGGCAAACGGTGTTGGCGGATTCCTGCTCCACATTTTTGGGCCGAAAGGCGATACGTCCGGTGTTCTGAAGGTAGTGATGATCGTGATTTTTTTCATGTGCGGATGGCTCGAGATCGTTTCCATCCTGTTCCGACCGATCTCCCTCAGTTTTCGGCTTTTTGGAAATGTTTACGCGGGGGAAAGCATTTTGGAATCAATGTCAAACATGGTTCCGATGCTTTCGTGGCTGATTCCGATTCCATTTTATTTTATGGAGGTGCTGGTCGGGATCGTGCAAGCGCTCGTTTTTATGTTACTAACGGCAGTGTTCACACTCTTGATCGCGCGACACGAACCGGGACACGAAGCACAACACTAGGAATTTTGGCGACGCCCGCGGAGAAACCGCGGCGGCCCAAAGGAAAAACAATATATGATACCACCACTACTTGCAGAGATGAGCGGAAGCATTCACGTAGGACTTGCAGCGGCAGGCGCCGGAATCGGCGTCGGCCTAACGGGCTTGGGCGCCTCCCTGGCGGTCGGGCGCAATCCGGGCGCGGCCACACCGATTCTGGTGCAGGCGATCTTGGCGATCGCTTTTGCGGAGGCGATCGTATTCTACGCGCTCTATCTGCTGCCTCATTAGAAATTGCGCACGCCTGTCGATAACCGGTTTCGTGCAATTTCAATCTGTATAAGTTGATATGCCTGGCATTTTGATTCTGGCGAGCAGCGGCCTCTTGGATTCCGTCAAGGAAACCGCCGATACGTTCGGTTGGGAACCGAGGGCGTTCTTCGCTCAAGTGATCAGTTTCACGATCGTTGCGCTGCTGCTCCGTCGTTTTGCCTACAAGCCGATCCAGACTGTTCTGGAGGAGCGGAGGAAACGAATTGCCGAGGGGCTGTTGAATGCCGAGCAGATCAGGAAACAACTCGCGGAAGCGGAGCAGCGTCATGCTGAGATTGTGGCTAAGGCAAACGCCGATGCCCAACGAATGATCGACGAAGCACGGGAGAGCAGCGCACACTTGGCTGAACGCAAGGAACAGGAAGCGATCGCCGCGGCCGAGCAAATCGTCGCGAAGGCGCGAGAGGCGAGCGCCATCGAGTACGACCGCACGATGGCCGAGCTCAAGCGGGAGCTTGGCCGTCTTGTGGTCGATACCACGGCTAAAGTAACCGGGAAAGTGTTGACCGCTGAAGATCAGCGCCGGTTACAAGACGAATCCGCGCGGCAACTCGCCTCCTAGACCAAACAGTTTCACCGTGAAGATCAGCAAGGAAACGCGCCAACTTTCCCGCGGGCTTCTCCGGGCGAGTTTCACTGACGGACAGCTCGACCAGGGGCGGATTGCCGCACTCGTCAAATCATTGGTGGAAAAGAAACCACGTAACTACATCAAGGTGCTGGAGAGTTTCCAGCGTCTGCTGCGTCTCGAAGTGGAAAAAAGGCACGCGACAATTGAAAGTGCGACCGAGGTCTCCCCCTGGACCAGCACCAAAATCGTCGCCAGCCTGAAGAAAAAGTATGGGAATGAACTGACGACGGAATTTTTGGTAAACAAAGATTTGATCGGCGGAATGCGGATTCGCGTCGGAAGCGATGTGTGGGACGGCAGCGTTCGCAATCGTCTGCAGCGTCTCCAACAACAACTCTAGGACAGCAATATCATGAGCAGCATACTCGAGGAAATCGAAACACAGATCGCAGGCCTGAAAACCTCGACGACAAAGAGCAACGTCGGCGTCGTCCGTGAAGCCGGGGATGGTGTCGCCCGCATCGAAGGCCTGAGCGACGTCATGCTCAATGAGATGATTGAATTTCCCAACGGCGTCTTCGGTCTGGCATTAAATCTCGAAGAGACGGAGGTAGGCGTCATCTTGCTCGGCGATTCGACCAGGATTTCCGAAGGCGACGAAGTAAAGACGACAGGAAAACTTTTGCAGGTGCCGGTGGGCAAAGCGCTTCTCGGTCGCGTCGTTAATACGCTTGGCCAGCCCCTCGACGGCAAGGGTCCAATCAAAACCGAAACATTTTATCCGTTGGAAAAAATTGCGCCGGGCATTATCAAGCGTCGCAGCGTCAGTCAACCAGTGCAGACCGGTATCATGGCGATCGATGCGATGGTCCCGATTGGCCGCGGCCAGCGAGAACTCATTATCGGTGATCGCGCGACCGGCAAGAGTACGATCGCGATCGACACCATTATCAGCCAGGCCCGACTGAACAAAGCCGCTGAGGAAAGCCGGTCCAAGGATTATCGGCCACTCTATTGCATCTATGTCGCGGTCGGACAAAAAAACTCGAACGTTGCGCGGGCGCTCAGCGTTCTCGAAAAAGCCGGAGCGATGCCCTACACGACAATTGTTTCCGCCCCCGCGTCAGATAGCGCAACCAATCAATATCTGGCTCCGTTCGCTGGCGCCGCCATCGGCGAGTGGTTCATGGATAATAAGATGGACGCGCTCATTATCTATGACGATCTCTCGAAGCATGCCGTCGCTTACCGGCAGGTTTCGCTGGTGTTGAAACGACCGTCGGGTCGTGAGGCTTACCCCGGCGACGTTTTCTACCTTCATTCGCGCTTGCTGGAGCGCAGTGCGCGCGTGACAGAGGAGTTCGGCGGAGGGTCGCTTACCGCGCTGCCGATCATCGAAACACAAGCTGGCGACGTGTCGGCGTACATCCCGACCAATGTCATCTCGATTACCGACGGACAAATTTATCTCGAGACCGATCTCTTTTATCAAGGCGTGCGACCCGCAATTTCAGTCGGACTTTCAGTGAGCCGTGTCGGTTCTGCCGCGCAGATCAAGGCGATCAAACAAGTTGCCGGGAAGATCAAGCTCGAACTCGCGCAATTTCGTGAGCTGGCGGCGTTCGCGCAATTCGGTTCGGATCTTGATGCAGCGACGAAGGCGCGACTCGATCGGGGCCAGCGCATCGTCGAGCTCTTCAAACAGGTGCAATACAACCCGATTCCGGTGGAGGAACAGGTGGCCGTTCTTTGGGCAATGCAAAATGGTTTCTTTGACCCGGTTCCAGTTGAGCAAGTGAAACAGTTCCAGATCAAGCTCCAGGATTATTTGCAAACCCGAAAAGAGAATTTACTCGCGACGATTCGGGAGAAAAAACAAATCGACAAGGATCTGGAAGCTGAATTGGCGACAGCCCTAAATGATTTCAAGAGCGCGAATCCGCTCTAGCAGGTTTACGCAATGGCCAATACGCAGGACATACGCCGCAGGATCAAATCGATCCGCAACACGGCGCAGATTACCAAGGCGATGCAGATGGTGGCCGCGTCGAAAATGCGCAAGGCCCAACAACTCGCGCTGGCCGGTCGTCCGTACGCGGCCCTGATGAACCGGATGCTGGTTTCTCTGCAGGCCCGGACCGATCCGAGATTGCATCCATTACTCAACGTGCGCCCGTTAACGAAGGAACTGGTCCTCGTAATCAGTACCCGACAAAGGTCTGGCCGGCGCCCTGAATACAAACCTGTTTCGAGAGGCAGCGCGTTTTGAAGCCGACAAGACCCGCTACGTAGCTGCCGGACGAAAGGCCCGCCAGTTTCTCGCTCGGACACGCCGAGAGATGCTGGCCGATTTTGAGTTAAAAGACGCGCCTACTTTTCTCGAAACGAAAGCGATTTCGAAGTTTTGCACAGAAAAGTTTCTGAATGGCGACGTAGATAAAGTTTCGGTCGTTTACACTCATTTCGTGAACACCATTAACCAGCGGCCGATAATAAGAACTTTGCTGCCGATCAGTGAATTCGAACTGGGCCAGAAGGACGGCACCGCATCAGAAGACCAAGGAAATGACCCCATGGTCGGATATGTATTCGAGCCTAACGAAGAGGGAGTGCTGGACATCATACTTCCCTATTATATTCAATACCAGGTCTTCCAAATGATCCTTGATGCGCGGGCGTCCGAGCACAGTGCTCGCATGGTGGCGATGAAGAATGCCACCGACAACGCGCGGCAGTTCATCAAGGACCTCACGCTCGAGTATAACAAGATGCGCCAGGCAGCCATCACGACTGAACTTTTGGAAATCTCAACGGCCCAGATGGCGGTCGGATCGTAATTCCGCGACCTGCTTTCCGCGGTACGCAAAAGCGGCCGCCCGCAAGCGGACGGCCGCTAAGCAACCAAACCCACCAAATAGTTACCGAGAACGTTTGCCGCGTTCGATCTTTGCCAAAGCCAGGCGTCGCCGCCGGCGAAGCATTTCTGATGCGGCTGCCACAGCGATTAGACCGAGGATCGGAGTCAGGCTTGCCACCTCCGGGACGGCAGTCAAATTCATGGAAAATACGAGTCCGTCCGTGAAGTAATGACAATCACGATTCAGCCCGAGAGCGAGATCATCACCATGCGCGACGTAATCGCTGAAGGCACTCGATTCAATCCGAGTGAAGTTTGGCGTGTAGGTCGTCGCTATCATCGTGCGGTTGGCAACCAGCCAGTTCGGATCGGCGTGGTAGCGAAGATTGATCAAATCGCCCGCCAAGTCTGTTTCTGACGAACCACTCTTCGGATGCTCGACAAGAGGGCCCACGCCGGAAAATCTCGTCGTGTCGAGAAGAAGGGGATGCAGGACATTCGGGTATGAATCCGAGTTGCGGATATGGGCAAAGGACAAGCTCGCACTCCCGGTCGCTTGGTTCGGTTGTAGACTGACGTCATCCAACCGCCACGTGGACGCGTTGTGATGATCTATTTCCTGAAAGACGGAGGGAGCGTCAAACGTAAGGGTCGTGGTAGAACCCTCGCCGCTACTGGCACCAAAACATCCCCACGCGCAGGAAGCGATGAGAAGGCGTTTGAGGTGGATTCGAACCCAGCGTGGCGTTTGATTGGCTAATTTCATGTCAAATGCGATTCGATCTGTTTTCTTACGTATTTGGATAAACCGGACTATTTGCTGTTTCAATAATTCCCATAATTGCGACTCAATCGTCAACAGAAATCCCATGCCACCGGAAAATATTTCTGGAAAAGGTCTATTTTCGCCCGGTCTTTTCTTGGAAACCGACCAATATCGGCTGCTAAAGCCGATAGGCAGAATGCAGGTCAAGCCCGCGGTAAGCGCGCCGAAAAGCGACCGTCCCGAGATCAGATTTCTCTGCGGCCTGGCGAGCTGCCAGGGGAACCGGGAGGCCCCTGCGAGGGCCGTATTTTGCTAGAGATTTTCCCAGGTACACTGGCTTCCGAGGAAGGCCCGCTGCAAAGCTTCAAAGTCGGCAGCCCTGCTCACAAACTGGAAGCGAATTTGCTCATTGCCGCGGTTCAAAAACATCATCGAGCGTTGATAATTTTCTCCGTAAAAGCTGTATGAAACTATTACAAGAAATGTTTCCTTTTGATCGATGACGACGGTATTTTTTTCCTGCGAAATAACCGTCACGTTCGTACTCCCTTCAGGCAGTGAGGTGAGCGTCTCCTCCGTGAGCTTCTTTATAGTCTCTGCGTCGAAAACGGCCGGCTGGCTCAGGCTAACCCGAAAAATCGTCCCTTGAGCCTGAGGCATTTTTGTCGGGTAGAGTACGAATTTCGCACTGCTGCCAGAATATGCCCAACCCGCAGGCGGTGCATAAGTGACTTCCTTGTTCGTGCCGTCGGAAAAAGCGAGCTGCTTGAACTTGATCCCTTCCACCTCGTACTCTGACTCTCTGGGCGCGAACTGCATGTCCGCACGCGCAGAGACGGCGAGCATCAGCGAAAAGACGATGCTGTTTAGGGAACGAGTGACCATCGACCTTTGGTGTATGAGTACGTTTCAAGAAAGGCCGCGCCCGGAGGACGATTAAGCTTAAAGTTCGTGTCGAAATACCACTTCCGATTCGGCGGAGTATAGACATTCTTCTTGCCCCACACGCCAGTAGATTGCTGGCTGTCGTAAAGTTCGATCATCGATCCGTAGTATGTGAAATCCTTGGCGCTCCAATTCTCAAG
Source organism: uncultured Verrucomicrobiae bacterium (assembly GCA_963737545.1). Taxonomy (GTDB): domain Bacteria; phylum Verrucomicrobiota; class Verrucomicrobiia; order Chthoniobacterales; family UBA10450; genus CAVTTH01. Next base: position 78,500 of record CAVTTH010000005.1, read on the forward strand.
GAAGCGCGGAAAATTCTCCGCCCCGCCCGTATAGACGAATCCCGAACCGCTCGTGACAATGCCGGTGACGATCGCGGAATTGACGGTGGTCGGGCTCGCCGCAGGCTGGGTACCAGAGTTGGAATCAAGCCACGCGTTGGATAAGATATTGACGGCGTCAGCGATCACCGAGCAAGGCTCGCGAGTATAACGCGACCCATCTGAGAGCGTCCCTTGCGGTTTGGTTGGATCTCCGGTATTCGATGGCGGGTTCAACCCGGTGTTAAAGTCACCTTGGACATAAACAGGATTTGGGCTGGCGACAGTGAACCCACCATCTGGAATAAACTTGCCATTCTTCACACGGATGCCACGCCGGGCACTGGTGCTGGCACTGATGTCGTCGATGTATACAGTACCGTTAAACACAGTTCCGGCGGCCCACGCTACTTTGTTTACGGCGGTGGAGTTGGCTACCGTGAGCTTGCTGACATCCAGAGTAGTGATTCGGACGCTGGCTTGTTCGCGATTGTCCTGAATGGGCTGATTGGTCGTGATGACGCCAGAGGCATGGAACATATTGTAAAGCAGTAAGTTGTTGCCTTTGCTGGAACTCGTGAGAGTCGTCGTGGTACCATCGCCATTGGGCTTTTTGATGGTGACGTTGTTGCTTGCGTCGATCTGCAGGATGACGCTCGCCTGATTATAATACCGTGTGTCCGAGAATGGATCGGGACTTGAGCTTGGGACAGGCGGCTCGATCAGCTCATGGTAGCCGGTGTTATTCGGATCTGACGGATTGAATCCGGTGGGGTCAATGTTGGAGGGTGGACGCGGAGAATCGTAAACAGGGGTAACTCCGGTCGGACTCGTCGGGGTTTCTCCGTTGTGCACCGTATCACCAGGTCGAAACCCAATCGACCAATCGCCAGAGTAGGTCGCCTTTTGCGCGAAATTGAGCAAGTCATGCGCGGTGTAGAGATTGGAATTCGTATGTACCCATCCCGTGACGGTAAATGGGGCGCCGGGATGGATTTCAAGCGGATCGACATAGAAGATGGCGTAGTTTAGGGGCGACAGACGCTCCTGCTGGAATATCCGCTGCACCTTCGCGACGAGATTGCCGCCGCGAGTCGGAAGAGTCACATAAGCGTAAGAGCGATAGTTATAGGTGGTGCTGCCATCGCCGACGTCCTGGGGCGGTGGCGAGGAGGAGGCCAGGGCGTTCAACTCGGGGTCGACCGCTTCCACCCTGCATTGCTGAACGGTGATGTTGGACGTTGGGTCGTAATCATTGCGTGTCGCCGCAAAGTTCGGGATATCCGGGAATTGTGCCGCGGTTGGAAGTGGCAGGGAGTTCAAATCATTCGTCGTTGGCTTTGACTGACCAGGCGTCCGACAGTACTTCCGCCACTGGGCGAAATTATACTCGATGCAACCGTCTGCCACGGCGATCGCGCTTCCGAGCGTATTACTGCGGCGCACGTTGCGGCCGATGTTCATCGTATATTCGAGAGCAACAGCAACAATGACCATCAAGGTCGCTAAGATGGAGATAACCAGGATGATGGCGGTTCCCGGTTCTTTGGTGTTTGTTCTTGTGTTCATTGGGAAGTAACTGGGGTAAGTCTGGCTTTAATCGGGATGGTTGCGTTTAAGAGATCGCCAGTGGATTTGATTTTGTGGGAGGCTACGTACTGATCTGAAGCTGTGTCAGCGGTCGAAATCTTGATCTTGACACCCAACCCGCCATTCGCCGCCTGAAAAGGGTAGGCCTGGTTGATGCCGCTGGCTAAAACCGTACCCGTGCCTGAGCCTCTAGGCCGGTAAAATCGCAGAGTGCGATTGTTGATTTCGTATGAGCTGACATCTGTAGTGAAGCAGCTGACGTTGGTCGTGGACGGATCGCTTACGGTCAGGCTGCTGGGAAGTTTGTCGGCTAATGTTAAAGTCACCGGGCCGGCACCTGTCACTGATTGAATATCGGATTCAAACTCGTAACCGGGCACAACGAACCGCGGCTTCGAGGCGGGCGAAGGCTTGAGCACCGGAACCGGGTTGCCGTTCAAGGCGACTGTCACGGTATACTGACCGGCAACCGCCGAGTTGATCTGGCACATACGCACCGGAATCGATGAGCTTCCCGCGCAAAGCTCAAACGAAACTCCGGCGAACGAAGTTGGATCGTTGGGATCCGGATTGAACAAGGTGAAAGGTGAGATCGATGAGTGCAGGTTCTTCGTCATCTCGAGCATCGCCATGCGAGCCTGCTGGTGCGCTGTATTCGTGGCAGTATTCTTGGCGCCAAGAATCGTTCCGACGTTCAAGAGCGAAAAGACGATTAGCCCAAGAAAGCCTACGAGCAGGGTCGTAACCATCAGCTCGACCACGGTCAAACCGGCTCGGGATTGAAAGCGGCGTTTCATTCGTCGGAAGCGCGAACGGTATTCATAGAAAGCGAATAAGGTCGATTAAGGTAGGTGTAATTAACAGTCACTGTCGCTCGATACATGGTAACTCCGCCGCTGGTGGCGTTGGCCACCGTCGTCGTAAGAGTACCTGGCACGACGACGTTGTTTGAATCCTGATAAATCTGCACGGCATCTGGAGCATGAGTCCCGAGGACGAGAACACTCGGTACCTGCCCGGACTGCGGGTTAAACGGCGTCGCCGATTGGATGGCGTCCACCTGGTTCATTGCCACGGTGAAGGCGCCGGTTGCATTGCGGCTGGCACTTGCAAACGCATTAAGTCTTGTCAGGGCAGCGACCGTGGAAGCGACGACAATCCCGACCAAGGTGATCGCGATGACCACCTCGACTAGTGTAAATCCGGCGCAGAAATCGACCGACGGATCGTCAAGTTTCTTGAATTTATGGCAAACCACGAAGACTATCGAGCAGCAAGCATACCACGAGTGCCATCGTTTCTGTGCAAACCGGCTAGAATCTTGCCGGTTTCCCCTTGTTAAAGAAGCCGACTTGAATACTTTACCCCTCCCGCTTGCTCCAGACACTCAAGCAGCGGGTTCTTTTCTATGAATACAGGAAGCATCGTGCAGGTGATCGGGCCCGTCGTGGACGTGGATTTTAACGAAGCGAAAACGCTCCCTAATATCTACAACGCGCTTGAGCTCGAATACGAAGTAAACGGCAACCCAACCAAGCTGACTCTTGAAGTGCAGCAGCATCTCGGAGAAAAGTGGGTGCGCACGATCGCGATGTCCGGTACCGAAGGATTAAAGCGTGGGATGCCGGTAACCGATACCGGAGGCCCAATTTCCGTTCCGGTGGGCGAGGGGACCTTGGGACGCATTTTCAACGTAACCGGAGATCCCGTCGATAATCGTGGACCGGTTTCGTACACGAAACGTTACCCGATTCACCGCAAGGCTCCCGACCTGACAGAGCAGGATACGCAAGCTGTCATCCTCGAGACTGGCATCAAGGTTATCGATTTGATCTGCCCCTTCACAAAAGGTGGTAAGGTCGGAACATTCGGAGGCGCGGGCGTCGGCAAAACCGTCGTCATTTTGGAGCTCATCAACAACATCGCGAAGAACCACGGTGGTTTTTCCGTCTTCGCGGGCGTGGGCGAACGTTCCCGCGAAGGCAACGACCTCTATACCGAAATGAGCGAAGCCGGGGTCATCGATCAAAAAGACCTGAGCAAATCCAAAGTGGCTTTGGTTTACGGCCAGATGAACGAGCCCCCTGGTGCCCGCTTGCGCGTGGCTCTGGCAGCGCTTGCCATGACGGAATATTTTCGCGACGAACGCAACCAGGACGTCCTTCTTTTTATCGACAACATCTTTCGCTTCTCGCAAGCGGGATCGGAAGTTTCGGCGTTGTTAGGGCGCACTCCGTCGGCCGTTGGTTATCAGCCAACGCTTGCCGCCGAAATGGGCGATCTGCAGGAGCGAATCACATCGACAAAAAAGGGTTCGATCACGTCGGTGCAGGCGGTTTATGTCCCGGCGGACGATCTGACCGATCCCGCACCTGCGAATACGTTCGCGCATCTTGATTCGACGATCGTCCTCGAACGCTCGATTGCGGAACTCGGAATTTATCCAGCGGTTGATCCGCTTGCCTCGACGTCCAAGTCACTCGCACCGGAAATTGTGGGGGAGGACCACTATCGCGTTGCCCGCGGTGTGCAGCGCGTCTTGCAACGCTACAAGGATTTGCAGGACATTATTTCCATTCTCGGTATGGACGAGCTGAGTCCCGAGGACAAACTGACGGTCTTCCGTGCGCGCAAGATCCAGCGTTTTCTCAGCCAGCCGTTTCACGTCGCGGAGGTTTTTACGGGCACGAAGGGCCAATACGTTTCCATTGCTGAAACGGTCCGCGGTTTCAAAGAAATTTTAGAAGGCACTCACGATGAAGTGCCCGAACAGAATTTCTACATGAAGGGCGGCATCGAACAGATCAAGGAATAATGGCGACGCTACGGCTCCAAATTGTTACGCCGGAAGCAACGACATATTCTGAGGATGTCGATATGGTGGTTTTGCCGGGATCTGAAGGCGAACTCGGCGTCTATCCCAAGCACGTCCCATTGCTCACAACGCTGAAGCCTGGTGAGCTGCGCGTTCTTAAGGATGGTCGCGCCACTTCGCTCGCAATCGGTGAAGGGTTCGTGGAGATAACGGGAGAAGCTGTCTCAGTTCTAACCGACATGGCGCTCGAATCCGAGAAGATCGACGAAGCGGCGGCTGAAGCAGCGGTCGCTCGCGCTCAAGCGGCGATGAAAGAGGATCATAGCGCGGAGGGGATCGCGGCGATTGAGGCTTCGATGCAAAAGGCCCTGGCGCAGTTACACGTCAAACGGCGTCGACGCGGCTAGGTAAATCGCTAGCCTCGTTTCGTGGAAGTCCCAGACGCGCTCGGAATCATCGCCGGGAACGGCTCCTATCCGTTGCTGCTCGCGCGGGCCGCGCGCAAGGCTGGCGTTTCGCGGATCGTGGCCGCCGCCTTCACGAACGAAACTTCGCCGACACTCGCAGACAGCGTCGATGAGATCGATTGGATGCGGGTCGGGCAACTTAGCAGGCTGCTCAATTTCTTTCGCGATGCCAGCATCCATCACGCGGTCATGGCGGGACAGATAACGCCGGGAAACTTGTTCGATCTGCGGCCTGACTGGAAAGTGCTGCTCTTGCTCGCACGACTGAAGCGACGTAACGCCGAATCCATTTTTGCGGCAATTGCTGACGAACTTGCCGGCGTCAAAGTTGAGCTGCTTCCCGCGACGACATTTCTTGACGAATTCGTCGCGCGCGTCGGATTGATCGCCGGGCCAAAGCTATCCCGTCGCGAGGAGGACGATATTTCCTACGGATTTGAGGTCGCCAAAGCAATCAGCCAACTCGATATCGGACAAACCGTGATCGTAAGGAACGGGACCGTGCTGGCGGTTGAAGCTTTTGAGGGAACCAACGAAGCGCTCAAGCGAGGCGCCTCGCTCGGGCGCAAGCACGCGATCATGGTCAAAGTGGCAAAGCCGAAGCAGGACATGCGTTTCGACATTCCGGTGATCGGCGTGGAGACAATTCGCATCGCCGCTGAAGTGCAGCTCCGCGCTATCGCGTTGGAGGCCGGCAAGACTTTGCTGCTCGAACGCGACGCCGTGATCGAGCTGGCCGAGCGGGAAAGGATTTCAATCTTTGCCCAATAGTTTCAATCCCGAACTAACTTCCATTGAATGTTTCGGGGAGCCGATTAGTATCGGCTTCGGCAATCTGAAATCTACAATCTGAAATCTTCCGCGGGGTCTTAGCTCAGTTGGTAGAGCGCCTCAATGGCATTGAGGAGGTCAGGGGTTCGAATCCCCTAGGCTCCACAAATTCGGAAGAAATTGTGGAGCACTTGGGGATGAGAACACAGTTCGACTGGTGGGGGCGCGTTACGCGCGAGGGTTCAAGGCGAAGCTCATCCCCCAGAGCGTTGCGCAGCAAGGATAATCCCCTAGGCTCCATTTCTGCGCGGAATAATTTGCGTACACTGACTCGCTTCTACTTCGACCGCGATTGGGGCGAAGAGGACGGGGCGGGGGAAGCGCCTTTCGAATTAGGCGCAGAAGTTTTTGTCGTTGGCGAGGGAACGGGCTTCTTCTCGGCCATTAACGCGCTCCGATCCTTGAGCAGCGGTTCGATCGTGCCCTTCGGAATCAAAAAAGGACGGTCGGCAAACTTCTGCTCATTGCTCAGTCTCTCCGCGAGCTTTTTCTGGGTCGTTTGAAATTCCTGATCCAGCTTCGCTTTCTCCTCCGGTTTTTCATCTTTTCCGGGACTTCGCTCCTTCGGCAATTGAGCCTGGACCGAAACAAGAACTGGATAGTTTTCGCCCATCAACTTCCCGATCCGCAGCGTGTAAACAAAGTTGTCGAACGTTTCGATGGTCGCCGTCGAAGGCTTGTCCAGTCCGGTCTCCGCGGTTGGCGCATCTGGCGTGAGCACGTCGGCGAAAGATGCGTGGGCGAACGGTGTGGCGAGCCCGGACGCCTTGGCGCTGTCGAGTTCTTCGCCGGGTTTCGCATCAGGCAGCTTCCACGGCGAAGAAGCAGTGTCTCGTACCAACTTCCAGTTCACTCCGGCCGTCGCGCCAGCAACCGCAATGGACTTGGGATTTTCCATGCGCATAAATTCACGATTCACCCACGCCTCTGGTTTGGTTTGGACGTCATCGAATGTCTCCGAAACGAGGAACACCTGGTTTGAACCATTCACCGGCATGACGTAGCGGCCGACGGGAAAACCACCGCCCGGGCCTAACGATTGATCGGAATCTCTGAGCTGCTTTTTCCCGAGGCGGAGCGCGGTCAGCCGTTTGTCGCTCACATCCTTCAAGTCGAGCAAAGTCCCATCGACTTCCCCGAGCTGCAGCCGTGCGAATTGCGAGGGACCAATCTTCACATCCTGTACCGCGCGCAGTTCCCAAACTTTTCTGAGAAGTCCGCTGATCAGCTCAAAATTCGCAGGATAATCAGCCCGTTCCTTCACTTTCCATACGTCGTCCTTCTTCACCAGATTCAGTTCTGCTCCGTTCCCCTTGATCACGATGTGCGAGACGTCGTTGATTGGGAAAGTCAGAATCTTACCGTCCGATACTGTCGCGCTACTGCTCCACGATGCGGCGTTGCGGCGGTTCAAGAACAAGGCGATGCCGCCGACAGCGACGAGCAGAATCAGAACGATCGCGAGTTGTTTTCCCTTCATCTGTCTGCGCGCCTGCGTTTCATCATGGCAAGCCCGAATCCCGCCACGATGACTGCGACGGGCATTCCGGCAATGTTGAGCCACTTGACTCGATTCTCGAGCGAATCAATCTCCGCCCGCAGTTTCTTGCGCGTTTGTTTTAGCTGAATTTTTGCCTCGGCTTCCGTTTTGCGAAAATTAACCAGCTCCTGCTGCTGTTCGGGTGAGAGGATAAATCGCTGCCCACCCTCCTTGCCTTTTTGCAGCTCGTTCACCTTCCGCTGCGTCTCGGCCAGATTCTGTTCGAGCTCTTTGATCTGGCTCCGGTAATTCGCGTCCGCATCAGCCTGCAATTTTTGCACGACCGTGAACGGGCGTTCCCGCGAGGCCCGGCTTCGGACCGCGATGAGATTGCTGTCTCCCGCGAGTTGTTCGACGGCGCCTTGAGCAAAGGCCAGATTGCTATTCACCGGCATGATCAACCTTTGCCCGATCGCCTGAATTTCTCTCACTGCGATCGGGTCCTGAATCATGTCGGCATCTCCGATCAGCACGACCGTGTTTGGCTGAGCCGATTCTTTCAAGCCCGGTTCGGACGCGGACTTGTCGTCCGATTTTTGTTCGCCCGGACTGGCCGCTGGTTTCGGTTTCCCATCCGGAAAAGCTGTTTTGAATTTGCCCGTCAATCGGAGCGCGAGCGGATACTCGGTTCCGCTCGCATTGAAATTATTTGCAATCTGCCCGCCCGCGATCGACGCCATCATGGCCTCGACCAATTCCGAATGCTTCGATGATTTGATCAGGACGGTTTCGGAAAGTCCATCAGCTGGCGTGCCGGTAAATGCGCCGCTGAATGCCATCACGAGATTGTCTGCCTGCGCCGTGACGACATCGTTCTTGTCGATGGCCGTTTCGTTCAGCGCGAGGACGGCCGGCTGTGGGCCCTGTTGCGTTTGCGCGACGTGCTCCATGTCCGCGACGACTCTTGATGTATCGAAGGTGAGACCCCAGGCCTTGAACAATTTGTCCAGCGTCGAACTGCTTTGCGGCGGCATCATTCCGGTTTGAACCTGCGAGCGATCAAGCACGCAAAGCGGATCGACAAACGCAATCAGTTTCCCGCCGCGCAAAACAAATTGGTCGAGCGCGTATTGCGTGGTCTCGGAGATTGTCTTCGGATGGATGACCAGCAGGACCTTGATGTCATCGGGAATCTTGTCTGCTGTGATTTCGACCTGCTTGACGTTGAAGTCTCGCTTGAGCTCATCCATAAACGCCCAGGCGGGCTGCCCCTGCCGCGGCGCCATCGGATTCATTCCACCCATCACCGGCAGCGAACTCATCACTCCGAGAACGGGCTTCTCCGAGGTCATGACGCGAGCGATCGCGCGCGAAATATCGTATTCGAGAAGGCGCTCACGGTCCGGCGTCAAAAACGAGATCGCCTGCTTCTGGTCGAGCATCGCGACGCTCAGTCCGAGATAGACCCTCTCGCCGTTGCGAAGCGGCTGGCCTTCCACCCCATCGAGTCTGGCGGAATCTTCCGCATCGGAATCGGGCTCAGGATTCAACTGCTGAATCTCGATGTGGCCCTTTGACGCCTGTTTGTACTCACTCAGCAAATCACTGACACGTTGCGCGTAAGTCGTTAGGAAAACCGGCATCGTGCTCGCATTTCTCGTGCAGTAAAACCGGATCTGCACTGGTGTATCGAGCTTGGCCAGAATGGCTCTGGTCCCCGGCGAAAGGGTGTACGCTTTTTCGTCGGTCAGGTCGATGCGTTGCCGGAACCGGCCGGCGATGAAGTTAATCGCGATTAGTATCAGCAGCATCGCGACGACGCCGATCGTGGAATAAAGCAAAGTGTCGAACCGCTTCTTTTTCATGACTCCAGAATTCCGCTCTATCCGGCGCGGTGAGCCCGGATGATTACGCCGGTGGTGAACAGGCAGAACACGATCACTGAGAGGAAGAACAAAATGTCCCGCGAATCGATCACCCCTTTTTGAATGCTGTCAAAATGGGTCATCACGCTGAAGGCCGCGATCATTTCGACGAACGACGGGCTCGCCCATTGCGTTAACAAATTTGTCACCGGCGGCCAACCGGCAAGGATGAGAAAAAGGCAAATCACCACCGAAAGAATAAAGCTGACCACCTGATTGCGCGTCATCGCGGAAGTCATCGCCGAGATCGACAGATAAGCGCCGGAAAGGAGCAAGCTGCCGAGATAACTCGCGAAAATGACGCCGTTATCGGGATGCCCAAGGTAATTGACCGTGATCACAATCGGAAACGTCAGGGCCAGCGCGATCGCAAGGATCAGCCAGGAGGCCAGAAATTTTCCGACGATCGCCTGCCACGGGGTGATCGGCATCGTCAAGAGCAACTCCATTGTGCCGAGCCGGCGTTCTTCCGACCACATACGCATTCCGACCGCGGGAACGAGGAACAGGTAAAGCCACGGATGCCATCCAAAAAAAGCCAGGAGATTGGCCTGGCCCTGCGCGAAAAATCCCGCGACCATGAACGTGAAAAACCCCGAGAGCAGCAGGAAGATGACAATGAAAATATATGCAACCGGTGAGGCGAAGTAGCCGTTCACTTCACGTTTCGCGATCGTCACAATGTGTCGCAGCGCGCCGGCGCTCTCTGGCTGCTCGCGCCGGACCGTCGCCGCACCGACGGCTACGGGTGTGTTCAGGGTTGCTTCGCTCATGCGGACTTCTCCTGCCTGGTTTCGGGCAGCGTGATGTTCCGGAAAACTTCGTCGAGTCGGCCTTCCTCGGTATGCAACTCCTCAATCTTCCAACGTTCCGCCAGGGCGAGTTCGCCGATGATGCGAGCTAATTCCCCGCGTTCGCCATTCTTCCGCACGTACGCCCGAACCGTCACCGGCGACTCGTTCAGCACGACGCATTTTTCGATCGCCGGAAGTTGATTCAGCTTTTGCGTGACCGCAGCGGAATTTCCGTCGAGGAGCCGCACGGTCACGGCTCCGGCATGCTCCGAGCGCTGCTTCAATTCCTCGGGCGTGCCGTTCGCCACGATCTGGCCGCGATCGATAATGATCGCGCGCGAACACGCCGCTTCGACTTCTTCGAGGATATGTGTTGAGAAGATGATCGCCTTGGTTCGGCCCATCTTCCGAATCAAAGTCCTCACCTCGTGCTTTTGGTTCGGATCCAGCCCGTCGGTTGGCTCGTCCAAAATCAACACATCAGGATCGTGAATGATCGATTGCGCGAAACAGGTCCGATGCCGGTAGCCTTTGGACAGCGTTTCGACACTTTGACGGAGCACTGAATCGAGGAAACACATCTCGACCACGCGATCAATCGCGCGCTTCTTCGCTTCGCCCCGCAAACCGCGGAGTTCCGCCGCGAAGCCAAGGAATCCCAGCACCGTCATATCAGTGTAGGAAGGTGCGTTCTCGGGGAGGTAACCGATCAGGCGTTTCGCTGGAATCGGATTATCCAGCATGTTGAATCCGCCGATCGAAACTTCGCCGGCTGAGGGCGGGATGAATCCCGTGATCATGCGCATGGTGGTGGACTTGCCCGCGCCGTTCGGCCCGAGAAAGCCCAGCACTTCGCCCATCTCCACCGTGAATGACACCCCATTCACCGCCGTGTTCGTTCCAAATGATTTCTTGAGATTTCGAACTCTGATCATCGCGGAAATTTTCAGATTTGTATGACAATCATTTTTTCGAAATGTTCAAGTGCCAGTTCGACTTTAGCCGGCCAATTCGCGCCGCGGTAACGTGCCACAATTCCGATTTCCCTGGTGGTGGAACTAATTTGGAGGGCGCGCAATCAAACGGAAAGCGCTCCCGCGAACTCGGTAGAGGCGGCGATCGCTCCGTCGCTCTCGATAACACCGTCGCGCAAGTGCACCGCCCGGCGGGCGTGGCGAGCAATGTCCGCTTCGTGGGTGACCAAAATGATGGTGTTGCCCTGATGGTAAAGGTTCTCGAAAAGCGCCATGATTTCCTCGCCGGTTTTCGAATCCAGGTTCCCGGTCGGTTCGTCAGCCAGAATGATGGAAGGACGATTGACCAGCGCACGAGCGATGGCGACACGCTGGCGCTGGCCGCCCGACAATTCGTTAGGCTTATGATGGACCCGGTCACCCAGACCGACATCACGCAGGGTCTGGGCGGCACGTTCCTCCCGCGTCTCGGGGTCAATCCCGGCGTAGATCAGCGGCAACTCCACGTTATGCAGGCTGTCCGAGCGCGGCAGCAGATTAAAAGTTTGAAAAACAAAGCCGATCTCGCGATTCCGGATGGCTGCCAGCTCGTCGCCGTTCATTTCCGACACATTCTTGCCGTTGAATTCGTAACGGCCGGAACTGGGCGTATCGAGACAGCCAAGCATGTTCATGAGCGTTGATTTTCCACTGCCGCTCGGTCCCATGATCGCCAGATATTCGTTCCGCCGAATTTGCAAGGTCACGCCGCGCAATGCGTGCACCGTCTCTTCACCCATGACGTAATGCTTGGTGATGTTCTCGATGTCGATGACGACCGGACCGATGGGACGAGAAGTGACGAGTGACAAGGGACGAGTGATGAGTTACTGCCGCGCCGCCAGCGTGCGACGCAAGACATTTAGCATTCGGCGTAACTCGCTGATCAGCTCAAACGCTGCAGTCGCCGTTGCCGGTTCAAACAACTGTAGTTCCGTGCTCAGGATAAGTTGAGTGTCGAGTTCGGCCACGGAGCCTTCGGCGTGAGAGATAAATTGAACAAACTCGCCGGTCGTGTGCCGAGCCTGTCCCTCGGCGATGTTCGATGGGATGGAGACCGCGGCGCGGCGCATTTGCGCAACCAATCCAAATTTCTCCGCTGACGGGAAGGTCTGCGTCAGTCGATAAATGACTTTCGCCAGAGCGATTCCTTTCTGCCAGACAACCAGATCTTTGTAACTGCGAACACTAGATTTCATCCGCACCTTCTATCGCCAATCTCGTCACTCGTCACCCATCCCTCATCACTTCACCGTATCCTTTTCGATCACGACCTTGGCGCCATCCTTCAGTTTTCGACTGATGGCGCTGTAACTTCCCGAAATCACTTCTTCGCCCGGTGCGATCCCGCTTTTGATTTCCATGTAGGTATCGTCGGCAATACCAGTGACGACCTTTTTCATCTGCGCTTTGCTCCCATTCTTCACAAACACGACTCGAAGGAGTTTTTCCCGTTCCTCTTTCTGCTGCGCTTTGACCTGGCGATTGTCGGTTACCTCCACATCGTTATCAGTTTTGTCGCGGGCCACCGCTTTCTGTTTGCGTTTCTCGATTTCTTCCGGGCTCAAAGTGCTGTCGCCCGTGCGGATGGTCACACTCTGCATCGGCACGGCGACGGCATCCTTGACCATGCTGGTCTCGATTTCCGCCGTGCAACTGAGTCCCGGCCGTAGCCGGACGTCCTGATCGAGAATCTGAATCTTTACCTCGAAGTTAGTGACCTCTTCCTGGGTCCCGGCACCTGTGGTTTTCCCGGTGTTCGCGATTTGCTGCACCGCACCGGTAAATTTTCGATCGCCATAGGCATCGATCGTTATCGTAGCCTTGTCATTAAGCTTCACGTTCACGACGTCATTTTCGTTTACATCGACCACGGCCTGCATGTGGGTAAGATCAGCCACGCGCAACACTTCGGTGCCAGCGAACTGATTTGTCGCCACCACGCGTTCGCCCAATTTGCTGTTTAGGATCGTTACCGTCCCATCGATCGGAGAGTAGATCGTCGTTTTGGAAAGTTGATCGCGTGCCTGACTTGAGCCGGCCTCCGCGCGTTCGATTTCATGCTGCGAACTCTCGTAAGTGGATTTTCCGACGTCATAGGCCGTTTTGGCTGCGGTAAATTCGGATTCGGAAATCATCTTTTTATCAAAGAGATCCTGACTTCGTTTTAAATCTTGTTCTGCTTTGTCCATCGAAGCCTTCTGCTGCAGGTGGATCGCCTTCGCTGCGCTAATCCCGGCGAGTTGTTGTTCGACCAATGCTTTGTAAGAATCGGGCTTGATCTTCAAAAGGAGATCGCCCTTCTTCACCGTCATGCCGTCTTCAACCGGAAGTTCCGTGATTTCACCGGCGACTTCCGGAGAAATCTTTACTTCGACTTCAGGCTGAACTTTCCCGGTAGCCGAAACAGTTTGGACGATCGTTTTCCGAATCGCTTTCTCGGTCGTGACGGGAATCGGCTTCTCGCGTTTCCCGGAAATGATCGAGCCAATGATCAGCAAGAGAACGAGGCCAATCGAACCAAAGATGATGTAGCGTTTGCGCCGCGATCGCCGCTTCTTGGCCGGAATGGCAACGGCGGGAGTGGAGAGGGCTTGGTGCATGGGGCGAATATTCCGAAAGGCCGGGACAAATAGCGCGTTCTTAGACCATTGAAAAGGGAAACCCGTTCAGGATGCTCATCCGTTGGACGTAGCCCGGCAACATTTTGGATTCAACCAATTTGTGCGGCTGGCATTCCGAGTCGTTCGCGAAGACGCTGAAGCGCCCAAGCGGCGTGTTCGGCGACGAGCGGCTCCCGATCGAAGGCCGCCCGCTCCAGTGCCGGCAAATCATCGGCGTCACCGACGTTGCCCAACGCAACGCAAACATTGCGCAGGAATCCACGGCGCTTGATTCGTTTGATCGGCGAATTGCGAAAGAGTCTGCGAAAATCCTCATCGTCGAGTTGCAAATAATCGCGCAGCGCCATGCCCATCGTCGAAGTTCGCGCTGCGAATGCGCTCTCGCGCGAAACTTCCGCAAATCGATTCCAGGGGCAGGCGTCGAGGCAATCGTCGCAACCGAAAATCCGATCGCCGATCAGCGGTCGAAAATCGAGCGGGATCGCGCCTTTCAATTCGATGGTGAGATAAGAAATGCAACGCCGCGCATCCAGGCGATGCGGAGCGGTTATCGCTCCGGTCGGACAGGCGGTGATGCAACGAGTGCAACTTCCACATCGCGCGGGCTGTGGCGAATCGGGCGAAATTTCAAGCGTTGTCAGGATTTCGGCCAGGAAAAACCAGGTACCCAGCCTGGCATCCAGCAGCATTGTGCTCTTGCCGTGCCAGCCGACACCCGCTTCCGCGGCGAAATCCCGCTCCAATATCGGCCCCGTATCGACATAACATTTCTGAGTTCCACCGCGCTCGTGAAGAAAAGCATCGATTCTATCGAGCCTACGCGAAATGAGTTCGTGATAGTCGTCGCCCCAAGCGTAGCGAGCGATTCGGCCCCTGGCCGCTGGCCGATCAGGCGGCCGCTCTCCCTGCCAATAATTTAGCGCAAGAACGACGACCGAGGACGCGCCGGGAAGTACGGTGTGCGGATCGCACCGTTTTCCTGCGGTGCGTTCCATCCAATCCATTTCGCCGGCCGCACCCTCGTCCAGCCAATCTCGAAAATCCGCTGCGTGCGCCGGCGGCCGACATCGCGCCACCCGGCAGGAATCGAAACCGAGCTCGGCCGCGAGATCTACGACTTCTGACTTGAGATGCACGGGGCTCGCAGGAGTCATGGCGATTCATTCCGCGAAGCTTCAATTCTCCGCAAGATTGCTTCTGCGACTTCTTGCGGCGTGAGATTGGACGTGAGCAGGTTCATCTCCGCCGCCGCGCGATAGAGTGGCGCGCGTTCTTCCAGTAATCTTTTCGCTGTTGCGCGTGGGTTTTCGGTTTGGATCAGCGGTCGAGTCGATCGAAGCATAAGCCGGCGGAAAAATGTTTCTTCATCCGCATCCAGATGGACGACCAAGCCGAGTCTCTTGATCAACTCGACATTTTCCGCTCGGAGCACAATTCCACCGCCGGTGACAATGATTGCGTCGCGTTCCCCTTGCACTCGGCGAAGCATTTCGGTCTCGGCATCGCGGAACGTTCCCTCGCCATGCCTGGCAAAAATCTCCGCGATCGGCATTCCGACATCTCGTGAGATCATCTCATCCGTATCGAAGCACGGGAGTCCGGTAATCCGGGCCAAACAGCGTCCGACGGACGACTTCCCTGCGCCCATGAAACCAATGAGGACGATGGATCGGCCGCGCTCGGTCATGAGGAAAAGTAGCGCAACGCTTCCAGCTTGCGAAAATTCGGGAAGTGATGGAGAGCGTTCTTATGCCCGAAGCAAAATCGCCCGCGCTCGTCGCGATCATCATGGGAAGCAAATCGGATTGGGAGACCATGCGCCATACCGTCGAAACTCTCAATGATCTTGGTGTCCCTAACGAGTATCATGTTCTTTCCGCGCATCGCACTCCGGACGCGACGGCAGATTTTGCACGGAAGGCGGCGGAGCGGGGATTGCGCGTGATCATCGCCGGAGCAGGATCGGCGGCGCATTTGGCGGGAGTCATCGCCGGATTGACTCAGCTGCCAGTCCTTGGAGTGCCAATCCCTTCGTCGGCATTAAACGGACTCGATTCTCTTCTTGCCACCGTGCAAATGCCGGGCGGCATTCCGGTCGGAACGCTTGCGATTGGAACAGCGGGCGCGAAAAACGCGGCGATTCTTGCCGCCAGCATTCTGGCTCTTTCCGACGACGGTGTTCGACGAAATCTCGAATCGTTTCGGAAAAAACAAACCGACGCGGTGCTCGCCCAGCGTCTCCCATGACGCAGATTCTTCCGTCGCGCACGCCCGAGGAACGCGCGCCGGCGGTGGCGACCGCGGTCGCGTTTTTGCGCAGGGGCGATCCCGTGGCGCTGCCGACAGAAACTGTTTATGGATTGGCGGCAGACGCTCTCGATGGGATCGCCGTCTCGAAGATTTTCGAGGCGAAGCAGCGCCCGAGCTTCGATCCACTGATCGTTCATCTGCCTGATCGCAACTGGCTTGAACGGGTCGCGCAAATCCTTGCTGAAGATCGAGAACTAATCCAGAAGTTGATCGATTCTTACTGGCCGGGGCCGCTCACGTTTGTTCTGCAACGGCAATCAATCGTTCCTGACATCGTCACTGCCGGCTTGGATACAGTCGCGGTTCGAATCAGCGCCCATCCGCTGTTTGCTGAAATTATTCGCGAATTTGGCGGCCCGCTCGCCGCGCCAAGCGCCAATCGATTTGGGCGAATCAGCCCGACCGAAGCGGCGCATGTGATCGATGAATTGGATGGGCGAATCCCGCTGATCATCGACGATGGGCCTACGGAACACGGAATCGAATCGACGATCGTCGCGATTCGAAATGCTCGTATCGAGCTGTTGCGGCGCGGACCGATCAGCGCGGAAGAGCTTTCGAAATTCGGAAATGTCGTGTCGGCGACCGCGAACAGGTCGAGGCCGGACGCGCCTGGGCAGCTTCCGTCGCATTACGCGCCGCGAACGCCGCTCATTATTGTCGACGACTCGCGGTCGTTCGTGGTGCCCGAGCAGGAAAAATGCGGACTTCTCGCGTGGAGTTCCGGTGAAGAACCGACGCAATTTGCAGTGGTACGCCGGCTCACCTCGCGTAACGATTTTCGAGAAGCTGCTTCGAATCTATTTCGTTGCCTGCGCGAGTTGGATCACGCAAATCTGGATCTGATCGTGGCCGAAAGAATTCCCGAGGAAGGACTCGGCAGCGCAATTATGGATCGGCTGCGGCGGGCAGCGGCCCGGTAGAATCAGCCATCGCCGCTCCAGAAAGGCGTCATCCTGAGCCGCAGAGATGGCGAAGGACCTCACCCACTCAGAAGCAGCGCTCAACATTGCGATCGCTCACCACGGAGGGGAAGACTCTGCAAATGTTGTTCTCCTTCCGTTCAATGAGAGGTCCTTCGCCGTCTGGCGCGGCTCAGGATGACCAGGAAACGAGTCGCTCCCGTGTTGTCGCTACCCCTGATGCGCCAGGCAGGCCTGAATAAAGCCTTTGAAGAGGGGGTGGGGCTTGTTTGGTCTGCTCTGGAATTCCGGGTGATATTGGCAGGCCAGGAAGTACGGATGATCGCGCAACTCGATCAACTCCGCGAGTGAGCCATCCGGTGAAGTTCCCGAAATCGTGAATCCTTTCTCATTCATGCGCTCGCGGTAATTCATGTTGAATTCGTAACGGTGGCGATGCCTCTCGAGAACTTCGTTATTCCCATATAGTTTTTCCGCGAGGGTGCCGTGGGCAATTTTCGTCGGCCAGGTTCCCAGCCGCATGCTCGCGCCTTTATTCTGGACGTCGCGTTGTTCTTCCAAAAGGCAGATGACCGGATCGGGTCCATTTGCGTCGAACTCCGTGCTATTCGCTTTTTCGATTCCACAAACGTTGCGGGCGAACTCGATCGTTGCCACCTGCATCCCGAGACAAAGACCGAGATAGGGAACTTTGTTTTCGCGCGCGAAACGCGCCGCGCGGATTTTTCCCTCGACCCCGCGCTCGCCGAATCCGCCGGGAATCAGCACCCCGGCCACATCCTTCAGCTGGCCGTCCACGCCATCCTGCAACGCTTCCGCATCGATTAGCTTCAAATCGATGCCGCAATCCTGGCTCGCCGCCGCATGAGTGAGCGATTCGTAAATGCTCTTGTACGCGTCCTGCAGATCGATGTATTTGCCGACGACGGCGATTTTGACCCGCTTCTTCGGATTGACCACGCGCTCGACAAATTTTCTCCAGTTGGTAAGGTCGGGGGCTGGCGCATCGATCTGAAGCAGCTGACAAACGAGTTGATCCAGGCCTTCCGCATGCAGCATCAAAGGCACTTCGTAAATGGTGTGAGCAACATCGCGAGCCTCGATCACCGCCTGTTGTGAAACGTTGCAGAACATCGAGAGCTTCTGCCGCACTTCTGCATCGAGCGGCTGCTCTGTCCGGCAAATCAAAACCTGCGGCTGCAATCCGATCTCGCGCAATTTTGCGATGCTTTGCTGGGTCGGTTTCGTTTTCAATTCCCGCGCCGCCTTAATGTACGGGATGAGCGTGACGTGCACGTTCACAACATTTTGCGGCCCGACTTCGAGGATAAATTGCCGGATCGCTTCCAGAAATGGCAGTCCCTCGATGTCTCCGGTCGTACCGCCAATTTCGGTAATGACAACATCAGCCGTCTTCGGGTCAGAGATTTCGCGAATCCGATTCTTGATTTCATCCGTCACGTGCGGAATCACCTGCACTGTTTTGCCGAGGTAATCTCCCCGGCGCTCCTTTAGAATGACGCTTTCGTAGACCTGGCCACTGGTCAGATTGTTATGCCGAGAAAGGACGCAATTCGTGAAGCGTTCGTAGTGACCCAAATCCAGGTCGGTCTCCGCGCCATCATTCAGCACGTAAACTTCGCCGTGCTGGAACGGGTTCATGGTGCCGGGATCGACGTTGAGATAGGGATCGAACTTCTGGAAGACAACGCGCAAGCCGCGCAATTCCAGAAGCGTGCCGAGCGCTGCCGCCGCCAGGCCCTTGCCTAACGAACTCACCACTCCGCCGGTCACAAAAATATATTTCATCGCTTGCTCAAACGTTTCTTTCGGGCGGCTCGTCGTCTCGCAAAAAGCAACTGCCGCTCAATTGCTTCTGCGTCTTCCGGTGTGTCCACACCGGGCGATCCACGCCCGCTAACAACCACCCGAATTCTTACTCCATTCTCCAACGCGCGCAATTGCTCGAGCGATTCCGCCCGCTCCAGCGCCGTCGGTTTCCAACGCACGAAACGCAGCAAGAGATCCCGCCGGTAGCCATAAATTCCCTGATGCCGGAAATATTTCGCGTCGGGCGGCAGCGTACGCGAAAAGCAAACCGCGTTCTTCTGCCGATCGAGCACCACTTTCACTTGATGAGGCGAGACGGCCTCCGCCAGACTATTGAAGGGATGCCCGGCCGTGACCATCTCGACACCGCGATCGCTTCTTAGCACTCGCACCAGCCGGTCGATCAGGCGGGGATCGATCAGTGGCTCGTCTCCCTGAATGTTTATTATGTAATCAAAATCCTTCGTTTTGGCGGCGACCTCCGCGATCCGATCCGTACCGCTGCGGTGATTCGTCGATGTAAGAGAAACTTCCGCGCCCCAGCTAAATGCAGCCTCGGCAATCCGCATATCATCAGTAGCAATGATGACGCAATCCAAACTTCTGGCGCGCTGGCTCCGTTCCCAGACGTGGCGCAGCAAAGGCTTGCCAGCGATCAAATGAAGTGGCTTGCCGGGAAAGCGTGACGAACCCCACCGCGCCGGAATGATGCCGACGGCCTTATTCATTCGGTGTGCATTTTGTCTTTTTCGAACATGCGTGCTTGTCATCCTGAGCGAAGCGAACGACCTCTCCCATGCTTGCGATCACACGTCGAGATGCGTGTCCCACAAAGCTCAATGTGAGGTCCCTCGCAAACGCTCGGGCTGACATCTGTGGTCATGGCCTCGCACGCAGGATAATGCTAACGGCTTCACTGAGATCTTGGGCGACGAAATCAGCAGAGCGCGCATCAGCCGTTTCGCCGTAACCTGTGCGAACCAAAATCGTTCTCATTCCAGCGCTGCGGCCGCATTCCAGATCACTCACTTTGTCGCCGATGAAAAACGAACTAGCCAGAACGACATCGTGATCTCGCGCAGCATCGAAGACCATTTTTGGTAACGGCTTGCGACATTCGCAACCGTCATCTGGAGCGTGTGGACAATAATAGGTGGCGTCGATCACATTATCACCGACCCGCCGTTCGACCTCTGCTGCAACGGCTTGATAGTCCGAATCGGAAAAATAGCCGCGGCCAATTCCGCTTTGATTGCTGATGACGAAAATCCTAAAACCGGCCTGCCTGACTCGGCGCAAAGCTTCCACCACACCGGGGAGAATCTCGACCTCTTTCGGATCGGAACAATAATCGACGTCGCGCATGATCGTCCCGTCGCGATCGAGAAAAATGGCAGGGACGGACAACTTACTCGACGCTCCCGTCATCCAGAAAACTGGCGTGTAATTCTTCGGGTGTAACAGTCGCAGTCCCGAGTTTGCCGACGACCACCGCGCTGGCGTGGGTGGCAATTTCCGCCGCCTCGATCGGAGTCGCGTCGCCACAAAGAGCGAGGGTGAAGAGCGCCACCGCCGTGTCGCCCGCGCCCGAAACATCGAACACCTGACGCGCCTTGGTAGGAATATGATGCGGACTCGCGTTTTGTTGGAAAAGCATCATGCCTTGCTCGCCCAGGGTGATAAGCAAATATTGGGTATCCCATTTCTCCAGCAGCGTCCGGCCTACTTGTAAAAGCGCGTGGTCTTCAACCGCGGGGTCAATTGGATCCTGCCACTCCGCGCCGGCAGCCAGGAATGCTTCGGTGCGGTTCGGTTTTACCACAGTGACATGCCGCCAATTTATCGCGTGCCGTGGATTGGGGTCAGCTGAAACAAGTTTCCCGGCGGCATGCGCATCTTCACAAATCTGTGAAACCAATTCCGAACTGAGAAATCCCTTGCCATAGTCCTCGAAGATAATGGCATCGATTTCAGGAAGGAGCTGACGAACTTCCTCGCTCACACGCCTAACCAGATCCGGTCTCGGAGCGGTCAGTTGTTCGCGGTCGACCCGCACCACTTGCTGATTTCGCGCAATAATCCGCGTCTTTACGATCGTGGGAAAATCGCCGTCTCGGACGACGTTACCCGTGTCGATATTCTGCTCGACCAACAGATCGTGGAGTTTTCGCCCACCCCGATCCGTTCCGATCAAGCCAATCACACCGACTCGACGAACGAATTCCCGCAAATTACGCCCGACGTTAGCGGCTCCACCCGGGTAAAAGCTTTCGCCGGTTACCTCTACCACGGGCACCGGCGCTTCCGGAGAGATTCGGCCCACCTTCCCCCACACGAATTCATCGAGCATCAGATCGCCTATGACCAGGACCCGTTTTGAAGAGGCGCGCGAAAGAATTTCTTGTAAACGGGTGGGAGTCATTGAGAAAAGTAGGGAGATAAACAAACCTTATGTGATGCCGCCAGTCTGCGAAGTCGATTCGATTCAGGAGAGTCAAACTTGTCTTACGTCAATTTGTGCACGTCTCACTTCTGTTTAGAGTTACCCACTAATCCTGAATCCAAGAGGGAAATCAACAATCGAAGCTTCCGATGATTCCAATTTCAAGATCTCTTAAACTAACCATCGCGATGATCGCGGGCGTGACACTGTACGCCAATGGAGCAGAAGCGCCCCAGCACATCGACGTCAACCAGTTCTCAAAAAAGATCGAAGATGTCGTCGTCCCGCTTCCAAACGAAGTCTTCGCGGCCCTAAACAAGCTGGGGGGCGTGAATTGGAAGGAATACGTTCGCGACAATACCGGGAGCAACTTTACCGAGCGTCCCCGGATTGCTCTTTTGTTGGGAACGGTGATCGCCGACGGTTTTATCGCCGTCCAGGCGGAGGACGCTCCGGCGGTAAAGGATATCGGGCAGCGCGTCCTCAGCCTCGCGAGGGGAATCGGCGTTGGCAATTCCATCACGCCGCACGCCAAGGCCATCACGGAGGCGGCCGACAAGCGAAGGTGGGAGAGTGTGCGGCGGGAATTGGACCGCACCCAAAATAGCGTCGAACAGGCGATGAACGAAGTGCACGACGAGAAACTGTCGCAGTTGGTCAGTCTCGGGGGCTGGTTGCGCGGTACGGCCGTTCTGACCGCGGTGGTGGACAAACACTTTTCTGCCGACGGTGCCGAACTGCTTCATCAGCCTGATCTACTAAGCTATTTCGAGAAGAGGTTGGCGGGAATGCCTGAGTTCAAAATGAAATTGCTCGACGATATTCAGACTGCGCTTGGCGAGGTTCGACCACTCATCGAGACGGGCGACGCCGGGATCTCGCCGGCTTCGGTAAAGAAAATCAACGAGATCACGACACGTCTGGATGACCAGATTGTTACAAAAACTCAATAGTCTTGATCCAGATGCCCACATACCCCAACAGGACTAAGAGGAGTTTAGCGACTGCGGTGTTGGTCCTCGCTCTCTCGCTGACAATTCGTGCTTCGGTTGACGATGCGCAGTCATTTGCGCTGCAGGCGGCGGAGCCGTACGTCAAGGAAGGTTTCCAAGTGAGGGAAGACTACTGGGGAGGGGACCTCGGCGTGGGAGAGAAGAAAGCGGTCCGCCAGCAGCTATTCAAAGGAAACGAATATTGGTTTTGGCTCGGAACAGAAGTGGAGAAGGCAAAAGTGTCCGTGCATATTTACGATTCAGAAGGAGCGCTGACGGAACAGTCGGACAGCTGGCAAAAAGGCCACTTTGCCGCGGCGCACATCGTTCCAAAGACAACCGGCAGCTACTTCATTATTGTGGACATTGAGGAATCCCCCGAAGAGCGAACACATTGGGCGCTTGTTTACGGCTTCCGTTAGGCCAAGATGTTGCTCTTGCATAGGAAATGTGATTTCCAGGTCGCCCCCGCGGTTTGGAGATTGCTGCTCCCTGGTCTATGACGGAAACGCGCACATTGCAGTTCGAGAGCGCTCGGGCTCTGCAATCTCTCTATGCTAATGACCTCAAGCTTCTGAAGACGCTGGAGGACTCTCTCACTGTCAAAGTGACCACGCGCGAGGGCTGGGTGAAGCTCGAAGGCGAACCCAGGCAGCTGGATCGTGCACAAAAGGTCTTCGATCAATTGGAACAGGCCCGGCAAAAAGGAATCGATATCCACAAACATGAATTCAACTACGCTCTCAATTCCGTGAGCGAAGCACGCGCAGATGATCTGAGTGATGCGGTGGCGACAAAGATTACGACTTCTCCGCGAAAGCCACCGATTGTCACGCGGACGCTGGGCCAGAAGAATTACGTTGAGGCGATTCAGTCGCACGATGTTGTCTTCGGCATCGGTCCGGCCGGAACGGGGAAAACTTATCTTGCGGTTGCGATGGCGGTGGCGGCGCTGAAAAAAGAGCAAGTCACCCGCATTATCCTGACCAGACCAGCCGTAGAAGCGGGGGAAGCACTCGGATTTCTTCCCGGCGATTTGCAGGAGAAAATCACGCCATACCTTCGCCCTTTGTATGACGCGCTGCACGACATGCTCGAGCCGGAAGAGATCGAGCGTTGTGTCGCGCGCCAGACCATTGAGGTGGCGCCCCTGGCCTACATGCGCGGCCGCACTTTGAGCAACGCCTTCGTCATCCTCGATGAGGCTCAAAATACCACCACCGAACAGATGTTTATGTTATTGACCCGGATTGGGGCCAACTCAAAATGCGTCGTTACCGGCGATGTCACCCAGATCGATCTGCCTTCGAACAAGCGCTCCGGTCTGGTGGAAGCGTTGCAGGCCCTGAAAAATGTGAGCGGGATTTCGACAGTTTACTTCAGCGATCGTGATGTCATCAGACATGCGCTGGTCAGATCGATCATCAACGCCTACCAGCAGCATCGTTCTCCGGCGAACGCGCCCGCTCCGCCCCGGAAATAATATGTTCGACGCGCTAAAACGCAGCCGTCTCGTGAAGCGTGGTCTGTCCTCGGGCAAGACGCGCCGGCGGCGTCTGCCTAACGAGCTATTGCGCAAGCTCGAATACGCCTCCTACACAAAGTATCTGATCTTTGTTGCCTTCATTGGTGGCCTTGCGTCTCTCATCTTCGGAGGCCAGCAGCCGGAGCCAACCAAGAATTTCGTCATCGCGCTGTTGGTTTTTGTTACGGCTACAACTCAGCTTTGGATCAATCAGCCGAAAAGTTTTTCGCGCAGTTCGCGCTTGCTTCTGGTTTTCGGAACCATGTTTTTGCAGATCGCGCTGACCAAGGCTTTGCTCCTCCTTTGCAACAGCGGAACGTTTGGTTTTCTCAAGCCCGAGACCGGCGTGCTGATTGCGCCCTACGCTTTGGCACCCCTGGTGTTAAGCGTTTTGTTAGGCCGCAACCATGGCCTGTACGCGGCGGTTTTTGTCAGCGTCTGGGGCAGCATCTTGTTTGGAAAAATCGATGCCCCCTTGCTCCTGTCCGGTTGGATCAGCGGTTTCACGGCGGTTTATCTCACGCTCCAGGTCCGCAGGCGGAGCAAACTTATCCGCGCCGGCCTTGGCGTTGGGGTCGCGATCTGGGTCCTGGGGCTGACCTTCGGGCAAATCGGACCCATCAATTGGTTTGCACCCATGACCAACGATTGGACGATGATCGGAATCCAAAGTGCCCTCGCCTTGGGCAACGGAATTGTCACTGCCATGGTCATCGGCGGTGCGTTGCCGATTCTGGAACACCTTTTCCGAATCACGACCGACATTTCCTGGCTTGAAGCTTCGGACCTCAATCATCCGTTGCTACGCCGGATGACGATTGAAGCGCCGGGGACGTATCATCATAGCCTCGTGGTTGCGAATCTCGCGGAAGCGGCCGCCGAAGCTATCGGCGCGAACGCCACTCTCTGCCGCGTTTGTTCCTATTTTCACGATGTCGGTAAACTCGTGAAGCCGGAATATTTCACCGAGAACATGAACTTCGAACGCAACCCCCACGACGATCTGGCACCGACCATGAGCGCCCTGATCATTATCGCACACGTGAAAGAAGGCGTGGACCTGGCGTTGAAAAACAAGCTCAATCAACGGATCATCGACATCATCCAGGAGCACCACGGCACTTCACTCGTTTACTATTTTTACAAGCGCGCTCTGCAACAGCAGGAAGATGCACGCGCCGGCGGCAAGATCATGAAAATGCGCGAAGATGACATCCCGGAAGTGCGCGAAGAAAG
Organism: uncultured Verrucomicrobiae bacterium; assembly: GCA_963737545.1. Classification (GTDB taxonomy): domain Bacteria; phylum Verrucomicrobiota; class Verrucomicrobiia; order Chthoniobacterales; family UBA10450; genus CAVTTH01. The sequence goes on from CAVTTH010000005.1 coordinate 103,316, forward strand.
TTTTCGCTACAACGGTCCGAAACCGCAAACCAAGGAGAGCGCGATCGTTAGCTTGGCCGATACGGTAGAGAGCGCCTCTCGGAGTCTGGAAAAACCGACCCCGCAGAAGATTGAGCAACTGGTCACGGAGTTGATCGCGCAACGAATCTCCGATAGCCAGCTCGACGAGTGCAATCTGACGCTCGGTGAGCTGAAGATCATCGCAGAACGATTTCGTTTTACTCTAATGACGATGTTGCACACGCGCATCGCCTACCCGAAACCGGAGAGCAAGACTGCCACACCACGCAACGACGTTGTTCGCCCGGACGTGATGGCTGCGACCAAGACGCCGCAGTCGGCTCCGCCCGTTTCTGCGGCTTAGCAGTCATGGGCGAAAATGCGCTCAACCGCATCTGCGATTGGGGCGCGGGAACTGCGATCATTCTCGGCTCCGGCTTAAACTCGATTGTCGAGGAAGTTGCCGCCGAGCAAGTGATTGGATTCTCAGATTTTCCGGAGCTCCCGTGTCCATCAGTGGAGGGACATCGTGGTCGTTTCATACTCGGCGAAATCGGTGCGACCCGCGTCATCTACGCGCAAGGCCGCGTTCATCTCTACGAGGGTTTTTCGGCCGGCGATATCGCGGCGAGCGTTCGCACACTGGCAAAAGTCGGCGTGAAGAATTTGGTGGTGACAAACGCCGCCGGGAGCCTGAATCCGGATTTTGCTCCGGGCTCATGGATGATGGTGGCCGACCATCTGAATCTTACAGGCGCGACGCCGTTGCTTGGCAGCCAGGCATTCGTTGACATGACGGAGGCGTATTCGCGTGCGTTTCGGAAAAGATTCGCCCGGGCCGCAGAAGAAAATGGAATGAAGCTCCACGAAGGGGTTTATGCGGGACTACCTGGACCGCAGTATGAAACGCCGGCGGAAGTGCGCATGTTGCGCCAACTTGGGGCCGATGCTGTCGGCATGTCCACCGTTATCGAGGTCATTCAGGCGCGCGCCCTGGGAATGGAGGTGGCGGCGTTCTCTTGCCTAACGAATTGGGCTGCGGGAATGGGCAATGAGAATCTGAACCACGAAGATGTCCTGGCAACTGGCAAGGGTGCGACCGAAATGTTTTCGCGCTTGCTCCAGAGGGTGTTCTAAACAGCGTCTCTCGGTCCCCGCGCCCGAGGTTCGCGATCTTTCGTAGTTGCTGTGCTCGGGGAAGTAACAAAGGGACCGCCTTCCATCGGTGCAGCAGAAGTGAACGCGACATCGGGCATGTCGCTTGGTTTGCCTTCGAGCGGAAATTCTTTCCGCAGTGGAAAGTAGGGATACCCGTCCCACATCAGGATTCGTCGCAAGTCCGGATGATTCGTGAACCGCAGTCCCATCATGTCGTAAATTTCGCGCTCATGCCAGTTGGCCGTTGGCCAAATATCGGAAACCGTATCGACCGCGCCGACCTCTTCGGAAACGCGCAATTTGATTCGCAGATGCACCGCCAGCGTCATCGAGTACAGCTCGTAGACGATCTCAAACCGTGGATCGTCGCCGAAATTATCTATGCTCGTGATGTCGAGCAGATAATCGAAAGAAAGTTCGTCCCGGCAAAACTTCGCGACGTCGCGCAGATCGACGGCCGGAATGGTGAAACTGGTTTCGCCCCGGAATTCAATTTTCTCCTGGATCTTCCCGCCGAAGAGCGAACCGAGCGACGCGAACAGTTCCGGACCGTTCACTCCACCGCCCCCGCGTATTCCTCGATCAGCTCCCGTTTTTGTTCGACGAACGATCGTTCGTTCGAAATTTTTTCCTGCAATTTCATCAAGCCAGCGAGCAACGCTTCTGGCCGGGGCGGGCAACCGGAAATGTAAACGTCGACCGGCAGGAGTTGATCAATCCCCTGGAGGACCGCATAGGAACGATACATTCCACCACTGGAGGCGCACGCGCCCATTGCGATGACCCATTTCGGCTCTGGCATCTGTTCGTATATGCGTTTGACCGCGAGCGCCATTTTGTAAGTCACGGTACCGGCAACGATCATGACGTCGCATTGACGCGGAGAAAATCGCATCACCTCCGCGCCAAAACGGGAAATGTCGAAACGGGAAGCCGCCGCCGCCATTAATTCAATCGCGCAACAGGCCAGACCCATCGGCATCGGCCAGAGCGAGTTCTTCCGCACCCAATTCATAGCCGCGTCGAAGCGGGTGAAAATCACGTTACTTTCGAGCTTGGAGTCGAAGGCGGCGGGACGAACTTCAGGCATGCCAAACACTAAAGTTGGCGATCAGAGGCGCAAGGTAAATCCCGGCGTAGATTGCGCGTGCCCGCTCATAATTGTATAAGCCGGAGCAATTACTTCCTCGAATGTCCGCCAATCGAACTCATCTCGATCATCTTGAGAACCAGAGTATTTTCATTTTTCGTGAGGCCTACCACGCCTTCAAGAACATGGCCATGCCCTGGTCGATGGGAAAAGATTCGAACGTTCTCATCTGGCTCGCGCTGAAATCCTTCTTCGGGAAAATTCCTTTTCCGGTGCTGCACATCGACACGACCTATGAATTTCCTGAGATGCTGGAGTTTCGAGAATGGGCGCGAGACCATTACAAATTGAACCTGATCGTGAAAATCAACACCGAAGCTCGCGCGCGTGGGATCGGTTATGAAACGCATGACCCGGTTACGGTGACGCACGAGTTAAAGACCGTCGCCTTGCAGCAGGTTCTGATGAAACACAAATGGGACGCGCTAATTACAGGAATCCGGCGTGATGAAGATCCAACGCGAGCGAAGGAGCGGTATTTCTCTCCGCGAAATGCAGAATTCGAATGGCATTACAAGGATCAGCCTCCCGAGTTCTGGGGCCAATTCGCGACCACCGGCGAAAAAGGTCAACACGTTCGCGTGCAACCGTTGCTCGATTGGACTGAGACGGATATCTGGCGCTACATCCAGCGCGAAAAGATCCCGATCCCAAAGATGTATTTCGCGCGGAACGGTGAGCGCTATCGCTCGTTGGGCTGCCGCCCCATTACTCATCCGATCAAGAGCGACGCCAGCACGATCGAGGAAATCATCGCCGAACTGGAAACGACTCGCACAAGCGAGCGCTCCGGTCGCGCGCAAGACCATCACGAACGCAACGCGATGCAAAAACTTCGGGCCCGCGGCTTCTTATGAGACCGAAAATCGGAGACCGGAAAGCGGAGAGATATCATGGCGAGTGATGCGTTCAAGCGACGCACGTTTCAATTTGGCATTCGCTGCGTGCGAGTTGTCGAAGCTCTGCCGAAAACAATGATAGCACAAACGATTGGAAAACAGCTGCTGCGAGCCGGGACATCGGTTGGGGCCAACTATCGCGCCTCAATTCACAGCCGCTCTCGCGCTGATTTCATCGCGAAGATGGGAGTTGTGGAGGAAGAATGTGATGAAGCACTTTACTGGATAGAAGTATTGGCCGAGTTGCGATTACTTTCGCCAAAGCGAACCGAGGATTTGTGCAAGGGGGCAGACGAAATCACTGCCATCACGGTCGCGTCTATTAAAACAGCGAGAAAGAATTCTGGAAAGTAATGCCGGCGGCGTCCCATCACTCTTCCTCTCCGGTTTCCGGTCTCGAGTCTCCCGTCTCGATCAAAGTCGTCTTTGTCGGCCACGTCGATCACGGAAAATCGACTCTCATTGGCCGTGTTCTGCATGATACCGGTTCGTTGCCCGAGGGAAAAATTGCCAGTATCCAGAAAGCCTGCGCCGAAGAAGGCATGGAGTTCGAGTACGCATTTCTGCTTGATGCTTTGCTCGAGGAGCAGGAGCAGAACATCACGATCGATACGACGCAGATCCCGTTTCGGACAAAGCGGCGCCAATACGTGATTATTGATGCGCCCGGCCACAAGGAATTCCTGAAGAACATGATTACGGGAGCATCGAGCGCGGATGCCGCTGTTCTCGTTATCGCTGCGAATGAAGGTGTGCGGGAGCAGAGCCGGCGCCATGCCTATTTGCTCAGCCTCCTTGGAATCAAGCAGGTGATCGTGGCCGTGAACAAGATGGACCTCGCTGATTTTTCCGAGAAACGCTTTCGGGAGATCGAAGGCGAATATCGCGAATTCCTCGGAGGGCTTGAATTAACCGCGCGGGTTTTCATTCCAGCGTCAGCCAAGGAGGGTGAAAATGTCGCGCAGCGCCGCCCCGGAAAGATGACGTGGTATCGCGGGCCGACTCTTCTGGGTGCGCTCGACGAATTGGAATCAGCCGCAACGCCGGTCCATTTGCCGCTTCGGTTTTGCGTGCAGGATGTTTACCGATTTGACGACCGCCGCATCATCGCCGGGCGCCTGGAGACCGGCCGGTTGAGGGTGGGGGAGAGCATTGTTTTCTCACCCGCAAACAAAGCGTCGATCGTTGCGACGATCGAGGAATGGAACTCTCCGCCGGTTGAAGAAGCACAGGCCGGAGATTCGATCGGCATTACCTTGACGGAACAGATTTTTGTCGAGCGCGGTTATGTGGCATCACACCAAACGAACACACCGATCGAGACGAATCGATTTCGAGCCGACCTTTTTTGGATGGCGAAGGAACCTCTTCAAACCGGCGTTTCCCTTTCTCTGCGGCTCGCGACGCAGGATGTGAAATGCCAGGTAATCTCGATCGAGGAGATCATGGATTCCTCGACGCTCGAGACCATGAGTGAGGAGAGAAACGAAATTGCGCGCAACGAGGTGGGCCGCGTCACGATTCAAACGCGCGCGCCGCTCGTGCTCGACAATCACGATCGGATCCCAAACCTCGGCCGGTTCGTCCTTATTCGCGATGGCGTGATTTGCGGAGGCGGTATCGTGTTTGGAGGAGTCTATACCGATCGCACCGCGATCAAGAGCAAGAACATCTTTTGGAACGAAGGGAAAATTACCGCCCGCCGCCGCATTGCGCACAATGGACATCGCGGTGCCGTGGTGTGGCTCACTGGATTGTCCGGCGCAGGCAAGTCAACCATCGCGCATGCACTGGAGAGTGAGCTTTTCAACCGCGGAATGCATACCTACGTTCTCGATGGCGATAACATTCGCCACGGGCTGAATTCAAATCTCGGCTTCTCGCCGGAGGATCGGGTCGAGAATATTCGCCGCGTCGGCGAAGTAGCGAGATTAATGGCAGATTCGGGGACGGTCGCGATCACGGCGTTCATCTCGCCGTACCGTCTCGATCGTCGGCGGGCCCGCGAGATTGCATTGGAAGGGAAGGTCGAGTTCATCGAAATTTTTGTCGATGCCCCGCTCGCGATCTGTGAAGAGCGCGACCCAAAGAACCTCTACAAGAAAGCGCGCGCGGGAGAGATCCGGGATTTCACCGGAATCGATGCGCCTTACGAGGCGCCGGAGGATGCCGAGATCGTGGTTCGAACAGATAAGCAGACCGTCGAGGAGTCTGTCGCGACGATCATGGAGCGATTGTTGCCCCGGCTTCGGTCGGACGAACGCGCGGAGTGACGGCCGAGCGAAAATCTTTCGCTGTGATTCGCCCCGCTGAGTTGGGCGACGCCAGGACGCTGGCAAAGTTGATGACCGAACTCGGCTACCTCACGAGCGCGAGCGAGATGAAAGAACGCTTGCGAGCGATTCTCGCCGACTCACAGTTCGCGACATTCGTAGCCGTGGAAGACGGAGAGGTCTGCGGGATGATCGGGCTCTTCGCGCACCACAGCTATGAACACAATGACTTCTCGGGGCGCGTTCTCGCTTTGGTCGTTGCCGAGAGGTTTCGCCGGTGCGGAATCGCCCGTGATCTGATCTCCAAGGCGGAGCGATATTTTCTCGATCGAAAGATTCGACGGGTCGTCATCACAGCGCGGCTCAGCCGCAGCACGGCGCACCGCTTTTACGAGGCGATGGGTTACACGGAAACGGGAATTCGGTTCGGAAAAGAACTTCGGCTGGAATAACCCCGAGGCGGCGTCAGCAAGCCTCCTGCAATTGTGGGGGCGGAGTGTCGACGCGCGCGGCGGCGATGACCTCGTGCACGGTCTTTCCCAGTTCCGCAGCCTCGTACGGTTTGGAGATGACTCCGCGGAATCCAAAATCCTCGTAGCGGCTCATGGTTGCATCCATGGCATAACCGCTCGAGACGATCGCAGTCACTGTTGGATCGATCTCGATTAGTTTCTTGAGCGCTTCCTTTCCGCCCATGCCTCCAGGAAGCGTCAAATCCAGTATCACCAAATCGAACCGCTGGCCTGCCTTGAGTTTTTCCCGGTAAAGATCGACTCCTTCCAGCGCGCTTCCCGCTTGCGAGACTTCGTACCCCAAACGCGTCAGAGTGAATTCGACCAAATCACGAATCGCTTCCTCATCGTCTACTACCAGGATTCGGCCGGTGCCTTGGATTGCCTCCGTAGTTGTCACGGTGGGTTCAACGACAGCCTCGCGTTCGAGGGATGCTGGAAGATACAGGGTGAAGGTCGATCCGCAGTGAATCTGGGAATCGACTGTGATCAGGCCATGATGGTTCTTAATGATCGAGTATGTCGTGGCCAATCCCAGTCCGTTCCCTTTTTCCTTCGTCGTAAAATAAGGATCGAAGATGCGCTTCAGATAACTTTCCGAGATACCGGTGCCTTCATCGCGAATGCTGATCCGGATGTACTCGCCGGGCTTGAGATCGGGAATGGTCGGAGTGGTCTCATGGTCATACGTAAAATTATGGCAACCTATCCACAAGGTTCCGCCATTGGGCATGGCCTGGTCCGCATTGACGACGAGATTCGCGACCACCTGGCTGATCTGGCCCGCGTCAATTTCGGCCGGCCAAAGGTCCGGTCCGAAGTCGAACTCGCTCCGGCTTTGGGTACCGCGCAGCGAAAAACTAACCGTATCCTGAATGAGCTTTCCAATTGAAGCGGTTTTCTTAATCGGAGCGCCGCCACGGGCAAAGGTAAGGAGCTGTTGTGCGAGATCTCGCGCACGCATCGAAGCGTTTTTTGCATCTCGCAAACGCGTTGCCATCTCATCGTTCGGCGGAAGTAACAGAGAAGCGAGCGAAATGTTCCCGATGATCGCAGTGAGAAGATTGTTGAAATCATGAGCAATGCCGCCTGCGAGGAGACCAAGTTGCTCCAGCGCCTCAGCCTTGCGCCGTTCGGATTCGTTTCGCTGCCGCTCCGTGATATCGCGAAAGACCAGGACGACGCCGGCTACTTCGTTTTTTCGGTCGCGAATTGGCGAGGCCACCTGTTCGATTATATGCTCGGTGCCATCGCGGGCGACCAGGGTCGCATTCGCGGGCAGTCCAACCAGGATCGATTGGGCTTCGTTTCGGAAGCCGGTGTTTTGCATCCGGGCTTGTGCAGCCAGATCGATCGCAACATTGAAGACGGCTTTCAGCGGCTGCCCAATTGCGTCCCGGGAAGACCAACCGGTCAACGTTTCACCAGTATTGTTGATCATGATGATCTTGCCCTGCACATCTGTCGTGATCACACCGTCGCCAATGGATCGCAGGGTTACGGCGAGGCTTTCTTTTTCGGCCGCGATTTCCCGCTCAAAACGTTTTCGCTCGGTCACATCGCGGACCATGGCAGCATACAGTTTTTGCTGGTCCACCATGATTTCGCTCAATGAAATTTCGATCGGAAAGGTGGCATTCTTCCGATTTTGACCGAGCGCAAGCATGCTGCTTCCGGTTCGCTGGGCCATCTGATCCCAATCACATGCGACCGGCGGCGATTTCGGATCGCTGCCAAAGGATTTCGGCACCAGCCTGACAAAATTGTGTCCCACCATTTCATTATTGGTACAGCCAAACATCTTCTGAGCAGCCGGATTCATCGAACGGATGATGCCATGTTCATTTACCGTGATCATGCCATCCAGAATATTGTCGATGATGGATCGAATGCGTGTGTCGGCGCTGTCGAGTCTCAACAACTGCCGTCGACAAAGAACAAAACTGTAGCAGCACGAAAGGACCAGCAGCAGCGCGGCGATGAAGCAAACCAGTGCCAACCCCGAGGTCTTTAGGACGCGCTCTCTTTTTATCGCCGCTGTTCGAGTCTCGTATCTCTCCGATTCGGCCTTCTCGAAATTCGCGATGTCCTGGCGAATGCGACTCATCAGGGTGTCGCTGGCATTGCCTGGCGTGGGCACAGTGTCTGCCCGTTTTGCTGCGATCTCCGGAATAGCGCAATTGTTGATCCAACGCTCGACATTCGCCCGGATCGCGCTCAAGGCCGTGGTTTCATCGGGAGCAGTCGCTACCAAAAGGGAAAGATAACCATAGAGCGTGTTGAAGGACGTAAGGGAATGGTTATAGCCTTCGACGAAACTTTCGTGACCGGTCAGGAGGAAGCCTCGCGTCTCTTTCTCCATTTCAACGACCGAGCGATCCAGTTTCGGCATGAGATCGAGAACTTGGGTCGATCGCGTGGCCCATTCCTGCTCGTTCACCTGCGTATTGAGAACCAACTGTTCATCGTTTTGAACCGACTGTAATATTTCGCGTGCTTGATCGAGCACTGTCGTGCCCAGCAAGGCGTCCGAAGGCGAGTCTGTCACGGCGCTCGAGTTTCTCGCTTTTCCAGAAGTGTCAATTCCCGGTAATGCGATGGTATCAGACCATTTCTGGACGATTTCCTGCACTTTCTTTATTCGCTTTCGTTGCGTGGAATTATCGAAAATCAGGTTCATCAAATCGTCCGTGCGGTCATTGATCAGATAGCGTTTTCGGTTAAACGGCTCGATGTACGTCTGCTTGTGAGTGAGAAGGAATCCGCGGTATCCCGTCTCCAATTCGGCAATGTCGATCTTGATCAGACTGGCGAGGCGAATCACGTCGGTAGTGTGCTTGCGCATTCTCTCCTGATTCTGGGCTCGCAGGGTAACGAAGAGAGAGGCACCGGCCACAAAGCAGATAACGACAATCCCGAGTGCCGTGCCAGAAAGGAGCTTCAGATGGAACAGCTTCTGGCTGAAGAGCCACTCAGTGCTGCGGCCCAGGATCGAGTTGCGCGTTCGGCCTCCTCCATGCTTGGAGTCGATCTGCTTTTTCGAGCGCCTCATTACGATAATTTCAAAAAAGCAGGACTCCTGCCAAGCCGACGCTTCCCAGCGGCGTCGGACGTAACGAGTCTCCTAGAGCAGCCTCAGTACCCGAACGCGGACCAAAAACAGCCCGCCAGCCGGAGCAGCGAAACCGACCCTTCCGGTTCCCGGGGATGCGAGGCGTGCCCGGATGTCGCCAACCTTGCTCTTGCCCAATCCGCAATGGACGATGGCTCCTACCATCAAACGAACCATCCTGTAGAGAAAACCGTCACCATCGAATTCGATGGTGATCAGCGGGCCGCTTCGTCGAAGCTTCACCGATCGGATTGTGCGCATGGAATCTGGCTGTCGAGATCCGCGATTGGCCGCGAATGCCGCGAAGTCATGCCGGCCAACCAAACTTCGCGCAGCCATCTTCATCGTTTCGAAATCGAGCGGCCCGCACACGTGCCACGCCCGATCAAGTTCGAACGGAGAGAACGCAGGCGCCGCCCAGATCCGGTAGCGATAGACTTTTCCCTTGGCGGCAAAGCGGGCATGAAAGGTGGAAGAGACAATGGCGCATCGCAAAACCCGAATCCCAGGCGGCAGAACGCCGTTTAACGCGGAAGTCCATCGCTCCACGCCAAATTTCTCGTTAGGCAAATCCACGTGCGCAACCTGGGCGAGAGCATGGACACCGGCATCAGTTCGGCCGGCACCATGGACGCGCACATCTTTTCCGGTGATTCGCGCAAACGCTTTTTCCAAGTGGTCCTGAATGGTGTTGGCGTGTTTCTGACTTTGCCATCCGGCGAACGATGCACCGCGATATGCGACCGTGAACTTGAGCCGCGCCGACATTCAGTCCGGATCGTTTTCACTAGCCGTCTCGATCGCTGCCATCGCGTGGAGACGATCGAGATAACCCTGCAAAATGATTTGGGCTGCGACCTGATCGACGTACCCACGTGCTTTTCGTGTATTCCGGCCCGCCTCGCGGAGCGCGCGATTCGCCAACACCGTGGTGAGTCGTTCATCCCAAGTAACAACCTCGCAGCGCAGATGCTCTCGCAATTTCGCCACGAACGAGAGCGCTTCTTCCGCGGAAGGCCCGTGGCTTCCATCCATGTTTTTCGGCAAACCGACCACAATGCGCTCAACCTTTTTCTCCTGCACAATTTCAGCAATCCGCCGCATCGCTCCGTTCGCGTCGGACATCGGCAGCGTCTCCTGCGGATGGGCCATGAAGCCAAGTTCGTCAGAAATCGCCAGGCCGAGGCGAACCTTTCCGAAATCGATTCCCAGGATGCGTTTCATTCCTCGAGCTCTACTGCAGTTCTGGCGGAAGTTTGCCCACGAGATCTTTGATCTTCTCCGCCTGATGCCGATGGCAAATGAGGACCGCGTCGCGCGTTCGCACCACAATTAGATTGTGCACTCCAAGCAGCGCGATGCTCGTTCCATCCTCGTCAAAAACGATGTTATTCGTCGAATCAATCGCGGTGAGCGCGCAGTTCGAGGAGTTGTCAGTTGCATCGTGGTCGAAATACTTTGCCACCGCCTTCCAGCTGCCGACATCGTCCCAATCAAAACTCGCTTCGACTACGAGCACGCGATCCGCTTTTTCCATGATGGCGTAGTCAAAAGAAATCTTCGGCAGCTTGGGGAACCGTTCACGCAACACTTGCTCAAATTTTCCCGGCGCGCGGAGTTGGGAAATGAAATCGGCGAGTCCCGGGGCGTGTCGGTTGAATTCGCTCAGCACCGTTGGCACACCCCAGACAAACATCCCCGCATTCCAGCGAAAATTGCCGTCACGAAAGAAGGACTCGGCCAGTTCGGCATTGGGTTTCTCGCGAAATCGAACAACGCGATGAATCTCGCCTCCGTCGCCGCCTTCAAGTAATTGAACGCTCTGGCCTTGCTCAATGTAGCCGAACCCGGGACAAGCCCACGTTGGCTTTATCCCGATCGTTATCAACGCGCCCTTCTCCTCTGCCGCTCGCGCCGCGAGCGAGAGCGTGCGATGGAACGCGCCCGTATCCTTGATCACATGATCGGCCGGAAGAACAATCATCGTCGCTGAGTGATCACGCGCCGCCACCCAGCCTGTCCCGAGTGCAACCGCCGCAGCCGTATCGCGCTTCGCCGGTTCAGCCAGAATATTTTCCTTTGGAAAATCTCTGAGCAACTCTCGCGCGGCGGCTTCCTGCTCGACATTGGCCAGAATGAGGATGCGCTCCCGGGGCACAAAGCCAGAGAGACGTGCGACGGTCTCTTCAAGCAGTGTCCTGTCCGAAACAAGGCGCAGCAATTGTTTCGGACGAGCGCGCCGGCTCAACGGCCAGAAGCGTTCGCCGCTTCCGCCGGCTAGAATAAGCGCATAGATTGGATTGGACATCGTTAGGGTTCGCTGCGGGGAAGCGGGAAATGGATCGGTGGCAGTCGCGAGAATTTCCCGTTTCCTTTTCCGAAACGAGACGTATAAGGGTATGCGATGTCGCTCCCGATATCCATTCCAAAAACCTCGGAACAACTTCCGCTGGCGGGACTGCTTACTCTCACACGGACCGCATTCGGTCTGGGCGTCGGCATGCTCGTGGCAGACAAGATCAAGCGACCAGCCCGGCAAGCTACTGCGATTGCACTGGTCTCAGTCGGCGCGTTGGCGGCCGTTCCATTCATGGTCAAAATCGCGCTCGAACGGATCAATCGGCCGGAATCGGAACGCGGCAGTCGCAATCGGCTCCGCTCGATTCGCGGAGACTCCGGCTATCGTTCCGAAACGGATATCTACTGATCGCCTGGATTGAGACCTCGAGTGCGAGCGGCCTCGCGCTTGATTCAATTGCCGCCCGGGATTAACCCTTTCCCTCATGCCTCGACGAGCCATTTCTTCGGATGAGTCGCTTCGCGATCGCCGCGAAGCGATCGTGAAAGAGGAAGCGATGCTCCGCGAAGGCGGTGGGAGCGCGGGACAAGCACGCCAGCGCAAGATGGGTCGGCTGCCGGTGCGGGAGCGAATCGATCTTCTTCTCGACAAGGGTTCGCCATTTTTTGAAATCGGTCTCTGGGCTGCCTACAAGATGTATCCGCAATGGGGAAGCGTCCCGGCCGCCGGCGCCGTCGCTGGAATTGGAAACATCGAAGGTGTCCCCTGCATGGTCATCGCCAACGACGCGACCGTAAAGGCCGGCGCATTTTTCCCGCAGACGGCCAAGAAGTTGATCCGCGCCCAACGCATCGGCTTTGAGAACGCGTTGCCGATTGTGTATCTGGTCGATTCCGCCGGCGTCTTTCTGCCGATGCAGGACGAAATCTTTCCCGATGAAGACGATTTCGGAAGAATCTTTCGCAACAACTCTGTCATTTCCGCCGCCGGCATTCCGCAATTTGCCGCCATCATGGGAAACTGTGTGGCAGGTGGCGCGTATCTGCCTGTCTTGTGCGACAAGATTCTGATGACCGAAGGCAGCGGCCTTTATCTGGCCGGTCCCTCGTTAGTCAAAGCCGCCATCGGCCAGGTCGTCGACCAGGAAGAACTCGGCGGCGCTCACATGCACGCCGAGATTAGTGGCACCGTCGATTTCTACGAGAAAGATGATCCATCTTGTCTAAAGCGGTTGCGCTCTCTGATCGCGCTCTTGCCGGAATCGCAACAAGCCAGACAGCCGAAAGCGGCGAAGGAAAAAGCGTTGCGTCCGGCGAACGATCCTTCCGCTGTTTACGATCTGATCAGCCTCGACGGCAACAAAACATACGACGCGCGGGAGCTGCTGGCCTCGATCATCGATGCGGAATCACTTGACGAATACAAAGCCGATTACGGCAAAACTCTCGTCACGACCTATGCACGAATCGGCGGTCACGCGGTCGGTATTGTCGCGAGCCAGCGTCACCAGGTGCGCACGAAGAAGGAAGGCATCCAAATGGGCGGCGTCATCTACTCCGACAGCGCCGACAAGGCCGCGCGCTTCGTCATGGATTGCAACCAAACCGGATTGCCAATCATTTTCTTTCAGGATGTTACCGGCTTTATGGTCGGGCGCGATGCCGAGCAAAGCGGCATCATCCGCAGCGGGGCAAAGCTGGTGAATGCGGTCAGCAATTCGGTCGTGCCGAAGATTACCGTTGTTGTAGGCGGTTCGTTCGGCGCCGGCAATTATGCGCTGTGCGGCAAGGCTTACGATCCGCGATTTCTGCTGGCCTGGCCAAACTCGCGCTACGCCGTGATGGGCGCCGCGCAAGCTTCCGATACTGTTTTCAGCATCCTGGCGCGCTCGCGCGAGCGCGGTGACAAGAAGGCGTCACCGGAAGAACTGGAGCAGCTCCGCGCGAAGGTAAAAGAGACTTACGAAGAGCAAACCGACATCCGATACGGCGCGGCCCGCGGTTGGGTCGACGCGATTATTCAACCGCACCAGACTCGGGAAATTCTCGAGCGCTTACTCGGTTATGTTTCGCGGCCAGCGCCCAAGGCCCGTTTTCACACCGGCGTCATCCAGGTTTAATCCGCGTCGTTAGGCGAAAATTCGTTGACGATTGCGGCATTCATCGCCGCAACTTCCGAAAGCCGCCCCTCTACCGACAACTGTACTCCACGCTGTTGCAAGGCGCGCAAAACTTCTTCGGTCGGCACATTTCCGACTAGTTCGTCTTGCGCGAAGGGGCAACCGCCGAGTCCGCCGATGGCGGCATCGAAACGACGGCACCCGGCATCGTAAGCGGCAAGGACTTTGTCCGCCGTCCCTGCGCGCGTGCTATGCAGATGAACGCCCACCTCGCACCCGTTGCAACCATGTATAACGGCCTCGACGACCTGGCGAATCAGCTCTGGCGTGGCTGCTCCTATCGTGTCGGCAATTGAAACGGAGCGAATGCCCATCTCCGCAATGGTTCTCGCGGCCTCCGCGACTTTCTCTTCGCTCCACCCCTCGCCGTAAGGATTACCGAAGGCCATCGAAATGTACACGACCATCCCCAGGCCGGCTTCTTCCGCACGGGCTTTGATTCTCTTCAGCACGGCCTGGTTTTCTTCCGGCGATTGATTTTGGTTTCTGCGCAGGAACGTCTCAGAGATTGAACAGGGATAACCAAGCGTGCTGACTCGACGTGTCGCGATCGCGCGCTCCGCCCCTTTTTCGTTAACGACAATTCCGATGATCTCAACGTCCGTCAGGGGCCCGAGTTGCTCGAGCACTTCTTCGCTGTCGGCCATCTGTGGTACCGCTTTCGGTGAGACAAAGCTGACTGCGTCGATGTGCCGGAAACCTGCCGTCACCAGCCCGCGCAGATATTCTACCTTCCGCCGGGTCGGAATCTGATGCCTGAGTCCCTGCCATGCGTCGCGCGGACACTCGATGATCTTGACGGATTCCATCACGGAAAGTTATGGCAGAATAACTCGGAAGCGCGAGTTTGCCTCGCTCCAATCATAAGCTGAGGATTATTTATGCCTGTTGTTCTCGTCGAAAAACAAACGCCTCAGATTACCATTTTGACGTTGAACCGTCCCGAGCGTCGTAACGCGCTCACGATCGAATTGCTGACGGAACTGGCCGCAGCGATTGACCTTGCTTCAGCAGATCCCATCCAGCGCATCCTCATTTTGCGGGGGGCGGGCTCGGCGTTTTGTGCCGGTCTCGATCTCAAGGAAACGGCTGAAACTCAAAAGGCGCATGCCTCGGCTGAGATGGTAGCGAAGGCGCTCATCGCGATCAACCAGACTCGCCTGATCACAATCGCCGCCGTGCACGGAGCCGCGGTGGCAGGCGGGGCAGGCCTCATGTCGGCGTGCGATTTTGTCGTCGCGGCCGCTGGAACAAAGATTGGGTATCCGGAAGTGAGACGCGGATTGGTCGCGGCGTTGGTCTTGACTTTCCTCCGCCGTCAGCTGCGCGAACGGGATCTGCGCGAATTGCTTTTCACGTCGGAGTTGATCGACGCGGAACGGGCGCGTGAAATGGGTCTGGTAAACCGCGTCGTCGCACCTAACGATCTGGAAAGTGAAACGAATAAATTCGTTGCGTCGGTGCTGCAGGGAGCCCCTCAAGCGCTCGCGAACACGAAACGACTAATCGAAGAACTCTGGTCGTCTTCGGTCGAGGAAGACGTGAAGCACGCTCTTGCTCATCACATGAAGGCGCGTGAATCCGCCGAAGCGCGCGAGGGAATCGCGGCCTTCAACGAAAAGCGCCCGCCCAAGTGGGCGGAATAACCCTAACGACTACGCTGCGCCGCCGCCGCCGCCCTGGTAGGTCGCGCTGCCGAAGCCGAGGATTGGCCAAAAGATAACCCCAAGAAGAGCCAGCCCCACGCCGAAGCCCGCGCCTTTGCCAAAGTTTTTCGCGACGTCAATGCAAAGGATGATGGCGATGATAAAATTAACGAATGGAATCAACATCAAGAGCAACCACCAACCGGGACGGCCCGCGATCTTACAGAGGATGTAAAGATTGTAGATCGGGATAATGCTGGCCCACCCAGGCTGGCCGGCTTTGGTAAAAACCTTCCACATCGCCGCGATCATCACGACGGCAATGACCAGCGAGAGGATCATGACCAGAGGGCTCGGCGCGGCGGCGGGAGCTGTGTAACTGTTCACGTCTTGTGCGAGCAGAGCATTCATTCCAAGCAGCAACGGTATTTTGATTATTGAGATCATAGTAGTGAATTGGTTGGAACGGAGGCTGACGGAGAGGCAGCCGCCACAGCAAGCAGAATCTTCGTGTTTTTACCGGATCGCCTTCAAACGCGAGCCGTAGCCTTTGAAGGAATCACAAACTTCTCGATCTCTTCCTTGATATCGTGAACGAAGTTGGCGGCGACGGCGCCGTTCACGATGCGGTGATCGAACGTGAGCGATAAAGTAATAACCTCGGCCGATTCCTTCTTCTTGCCGTCGCCCACCATTTCGTTATGCGCCGAGCCGACAAACAAAGTGCCTGCCGACGGCGGAACCACAATTGGCGTTGCCGCGCGCACACCGAACGCGCCGAGGCTGCTGATCACAATCGGGGCGTTCATTGCATCGACGCGTCCGGTGCGAGTTTCTTCGACAGTCTCGTTGTAACGTCTCACGAAATCGGGCCAGTCACGGGTGTTCGCGTTCGTCACAACCGCAGTGGCAAGACGGCCGTCATCGAGCGCGACGGCGACCCCGAGATCGAACGGATCGTTCTCCACGATGCGGTCGTCATCGAGCATGGTCCGCCGGAACGGCGCGTGTTTTTCCATCGCCCGCACTACCGCCCACGCGATCATGACTGACGGTGATGCGGCATTCTTGCCGGCGGACTTTCTGGCGGTTTCGCGGGCCTTGCGGATCGCATCCCATCGCGCATCGATCTGCAAGTTAGCCGGGACAACACGGCCGAGTCTGCGGATGATCGTCGGTGAAAGCGCAGGCTCGATGGACGCGGATTTACGCGACTGGCCCGGTTGGGCGACGCGTTTGGAATCTGCCACCGAAATGGCAGCAACTTCACCATTTTGATCGGGTGAAACTTCTGCAGCGGCTTCCATGTTGTCCACCCAATCGTCGCTGTCTTCCGCCACAATCGTGCCAAGCTCCTGGCCGATTTCGACCGTATCATCGACCTGCGTCTTCCATTCTCCCATCACCCCGGCGAAAGACGACTCAATCGGATAAACCGCTTTGTCGGTCTCAAGTTCGCACAACGGATCATCCAACTCGACGGGGTCCCCCGGTTTCTTCAGCAGCGAAACGATCTTCGCCGCGCGTATTCCTTCGCCCATGATCGGCACGACGATTTTTTGCGTGTGTTGCTTGCTCATACGTGACCTCTTTAGCATCGACGTTTCGGTTTTCATACCGGCCGTTGCAGGTTTTTCCGGCGTAGATTTCCTGCCGCTCGGGACAGCGGCAGCTACAACGCGACCGCGCTCTGCTTTCGTAGACATTGAACGCTGCACCGCGGCGGTAATCCGTTCCACGTCCGGCAACGCGGCGTATTCATAGATCGGATTGTAGCCGATCATGACGTTGCCTTTGCTAACAAGAATCGGCGGGCTGATCATCTCGCTCCAGATATCGGGCTGCGATGTGATGTGCGTGATAATCATCTGCCCGACGCTGCAATTCTCGGTGTCTTCCTGCACGATAACGAGTCGGCCGGTCTTGCGTACCGATTCCTCGATCGTCGCTTTGTCCCACGGAACGATCGAGCGCAGATCGATTAATTCGATGCCGGCGTCATCGCCGATTTGGGCAAGTGCCTCGAGGGATTTCTCGATCGTGTTTCCCCAGGCGACGAGTGTGAGATCGGAACCGGTCGTGCGCCGGCGCGCCTTGCCTAACGGAACCGCGCGGATTGGTTTGTCGAATTCATGCTCGGCCCAGAGCAGATGTTTCGGAATCAAAAAGATCGTCGGATCTTCACCGTGCATCGCGGACCAGAGCAGACCAGCGGCATCGTCCGGCGTACTTGGAACAACGACGTTGATGCCGGGATAATGCGCCAGTGCACCTTCGTTAGCCTGGCTGTGCCACAAACTCCCGCCCGGTAAATAGGCACCGTACGGCGCGTAAAAGACCGCAGGACATTTCCAAGTGCCGAACGAGCGCCAGCGCAGCGTCGCGATGTTTGTGACGAGCTGATTAAAGCCGGGGTAGATGAAATCGATGAACTGCAGCTCGAAAACCGGACGATGTCCGTAAGAAGCAAGGCCGCACGCAACACCGAGAATGGTCGATTCCGCCAGCGGCGAATTGTAAACCTGTTTGCCAAATTCAGTGGTTAGCTTTTGCGTGAGACGAAAGACGCCGCCTTTCGGATCTTCCACATCTTCGCCAAAAATGATGCGACGCGGGTCGCGTGCCAAGCCGAGGCGCAAAGTCTGATTGACCGCGTCGCCAATCCGATACTTTCCGGCCGGAAGCACTTCATCATCCAGTTGCGCTGGTGCGGCGCTGACTTCGGCCATCAGTTCATCCGCCCTCGGATCTTCCGCGCGCTCCGCTTCCAAAAATTCCTGCCGGATCCGCTCCTTGATCTCCTTATCCAGTTTTTCGTATTCGTCCGCGCTGATCACGCCATCTTCGATCAAACGTTGCCTGTATGCGCGAATCGGATCGCCCTTTTCGAGGTTCTGTAATTCTTCCGCGCTACGGTAGAGCTTCTGATCATCAGAACTGGTGTGGCTGGAGAGTCGTTCCATCGTGACCCAGAAAAACACCGGGCCTTTTCCGGCGCGCATGTGCGCGATCGCTTCGGCCGCGGCGGTGTGAACCTGCATGACGTCCGCGCCGTCAATCTCTCTCCACTCGTTAGGCGCAAGAACACCGAGGGCAAGGGGATTGATCTTGCGCGTCGGGCTACTGATGCCGTAGGCGTTGTCCTCGACCACGAGGAGAAAGGGCAACTGGCGTTCCTTGGCGAAGCAGACCGCTTCAAACAAATCTCCCTGACGCGTCGCGGCGTCACCAACCGTAGCGACGACGATATTGGACTTGCCATCGAGCTGAATGCCCCAGGCAATGCCGCAGCCGGGCAGAAGCTGCGATCCGGTCGGCGTCGGCACGCTCCAGATGTGGCGCGAAGCATAACTATAGTGCGACGGCATCTGCCGGCCGTGACTCTGGCCCTGGCGCTTCGCCATGTAATCGAGCGCCAGCTCGCGCGACTCGACGCCGCGACCGAGCACGAGCGCGCGGTCTCGATAATACGGGCAGATGTAATCGCCTTCGTTCATCTGTAATGAAATCGCGGCGAGCGCTTCGTGGCCCATTCCCGAGACGTGAAAATGGCCCTTGCCCTGACGATTCAGATTTTGCTCGCGCAGATCGCCGTGCCGGCTTTCCAGCATGATGGTGAGAAGACGGAGCTTCTCTTCTTTGTTCAGGGCGGCCATGAGTAATTATTTCGCGAAGGGCGTGCTGCTAAGGGAAAGATGTAGGCGCGTTTGTGTCAAACGCCGAAACCGAAAACAGCGGGCGTTCCTGCGGCGAGCGGTTACAATCGCAGAATCACCAGATGTCCATAATAGACGGAGAGACCATTCGGCAAACACGGGGCAGGGGAGTAATCGAGCATTATCGCGATCTTCTGCCGGTTTCGGTCTCCACTCCGATCATTTCGTTAGGCGAGGGGAGCACGCCGCTGATCCATTGCCCGCGATTGAGCGAGCGCGTGGGCCGCGGGTGCGAAGTCCACGTCAAATACGAAGGGCTCAATCCCACCTGTTCGTTCAAGGATCGCGGCATGACGATCGCGGTTTCGAAAGCGATTGAACAGAGAATCGCAGTGGTGATTTGCGCTTCGACCGGAAACACCTCCGCCTCGGCAGCGGCTTATGCGGCGCGCGCGGGAATCCGCTGCGCCGTTGTCTTGCCGGCTGGAAAAATTGCCAGCGGGAAATTGCTTCAGGCGCTCATCCACGGGGCAAAGGTCGTGGCGATCGAAGGCAATTTTGATGATGCTCTCCGAATCGTGCGTCAACTTGGTCAACGAAAGGACTTCGCAATCGTTAACTCGATCAATCCCGATCGAATCGAAGGACAAAAAACTGCCGCCTTTGAAGTCGTCGACGATCTGGGTGATGCGCCGCATTTTCATCTTCTGCCAGTGGGCAACGCGGGGAACATCACGGCATATTGGAAGGGGTATCGTGTTTACCGCGACCTCGGACGATGCACGCGGCTTCCGCAGATGATCGGGTTTCAGGCGGCCGGTGCGGCCCCAATTGTTCACGACAAAATCATCGAACATCCGGAAACCATCGCCACCGCCATCCGCATCGGAAATCCGGCGAGTTGGTCCGGAGCAAAGACCGCCGTCGCCGAATCGCGTGGCGCCATTTTGACGGTGACGGACGAAGAAATTCTGGAAGCGCAGAGTTGGCTCGCGAGCAAGGAGGGGATTTTCGTCGAGCCCGCCAGTGCCGCCTCCATTGCTGGACTTCTCAAATGCGCGGAGGCGCGGTCGGTGGCTAATCCTCTTCGTGATATTTCCGAGGGCGCCCAGATTGTTTGCACCGTGACTGGGCACGGCCTGAAGGATCCGGACATTCTTTCCGATCGCCTGAAACAGTTCGAGATCGTGGCCGCCGACGAGAACGCCGTCTTGCGCGCGATTGGATTCTGATTGCAGCCGTGAGTTGAAACGCGCCATAGATAAGCGAAAAGGCGTTTGTCCATGTTTCAAATTTCTCCCTCCATCGCTTTTCGTTTTTCTTCATGCGCTTGATTGTTCAAAAATACGGAGGCACTTCCGTCGGCAGTCCGGAGCGAATCCGGAACGTTGCGCAGCGATTGATTGAGACGCAGCGCCAGGGATGCCGCGTCGTCGCCGTCATCTCCGCGATGGCGGGAGTGACTGACAATTTGATGAAGCTCGCGCGCGAGACGTCGCCGAATCCGACCGATCGCGAACTCGATGTCCTTCTGGCCACGGGGGAAAGCGCCGCGATGGCGCTCACCGCCATGGCGGTTAATGCGCTTGGCGGAAAGGCGGTTTCGCTGACCGGCGCCGAGGCCGGGATTCTTACCGACCGCACGCACACGAAAGCCAGGATCGCGAACGTCACGCCGAGACAGATCCAGGGATTGCTGGCCGAAGACTACATCGTCATCGTCGCCGGATTCCAGGGACAGACCGCTGAAGGCGAGACGACAACACTCGGCCGCGGTGGTTCCGATCTCACCGCCATTGCGCTCGCGGGAGCACTGAACGCCGACGCGTGTCAGATTTTTACCGACGTCGATGGCGTCTTTACGTGCGATCCACGCGTCATCGGCGACGCGCAGAAGGTCGACGAGATTGCATACGACGAATTGCTCGAAATGGCGGGAGCCGGTTCAAAGGTGATGCAGTCGCGCGCAGTGGAATTTGCCAAGAAATTCAGCGTGCCTTTCGAAGTACGCTCAAGCTTCGCGGACAAACCCGGCACAACCGTAAAGCAGGTGACGCCAAATATGGAGGACGTGGTCGTCCGCGGAGTGAGCCTGGAGCGAAACCAGGCCAAGATCACGGTCGACGATGTGTGCGACGAACCCGGAATCGCGGGGCGAATTTTTTCCGCCATCGCCGGCGGCAACATCATCGTCGACATGATTGTCCAAAGTGTTTCCGAGCAAGGCACGACCGACGTCTCGTTTACCATTCACGAAAACGATCTGGAAGCGGCGAAGAAACTGCTCGCGCCGATCGTTGAGGAAGTGAAAGCAGCGAGATTGATCGCGACCGGCGGTGTGGCGAAACTTAGCGTTGTCGGAATCGGAATGCGATCTCACTCCGGCGTGGCGGCGCGCATGTTCGAATGCCTCGGTAAAGGCGGAATCAACATCCAATTGATTTCGACTTCCGAGATCAAAATCGCGGTCGTGATTGAAGGAAAGGATCTCGATCGCGCCGCGCAACTGACGCATGAAGCATTCGGGCTGGCGCGGCTTGCGCCGAATATCGGGACGCCATAGCGCCAGGCCGGCGTTTTTCGAGCTAAAATCGGTGTATGCAGAAGGCGTAAAAAATATTGCTACCGCCAATATTCAAATGATTAAGCGGTTTCGAAGGAAAGATTCTTGATCATGCGGGCATGCCGAACCTCGCCAAACATTGTCTCGGCCGGTCCCGTGATGACGTAGCCGTGTTTTCGTAGAAGGGAATCGCTTGTTCCCGCGCATTTAGGACGATCCTGTGTGCGCCCATCTCCGCAGCGCGTGACTCAAGGGCGTTCAGGATGGTGGACCCGAGCCCTCGGCCAGTTGTCTTCGGATCGACCGCCATAAAACGAATCTGCGCCTCTTCAGGCGAGTTGAGGTGGAGACGGCCGACTGCAAGGGGCATCCGCGAAGCGTCACAGAGCATCAAATGGACGCTGCCAGCCTCGCGATCATCCTGCTCGGAACCCTTCGGCTGTTGCCAGGGCTCACGGAGAACACGCCAGCGAAGATCGAAATAGCGCTCCCATTCGATCTTCGATTGCGGCTCGGCAAGCGTTAGATCGAATTGGTGATGTTGGGCGTCCATATCGGGCATCAAACCCAACGCTAGAGAGGAGATTCTCTGAGGCGATCCTTTTTTGACGTCAAGACGGCTTCGTTTCCCGTCAGTGGCCATTACCTCATTACATCATACAATATATGCACTACGCAAATCGCTTTTTGAGGAACCGCTGAATGTCCGCCTCAACACACCGATAAGCCGCAGGAGAGAGCCGTGGAAGTGGTTTCGGACGCTCAGGATGGAGCAGGACGCACCCCGGCCGTTCTTCGGCAGCATGATCCCGGTAAGCGGCACGATCGCGATTAACGAAGGCACGCTGACACCCACGGCACCGGTAGCGATGATCGTGACCGACCAGCTCGCCGTAACGAGTGCGAGAACCGCAATCCCAACACTGGAAAATAGGGAGCTTGAATTCGAGGTCGAGAGCCTGTCCCATTTCGAAACGTCAACCCTCGCTCGACGCACCTGCCGCGCCGGCAGCCCTGATCCCCTTTGCTGTCACGGCAGTTGCTTTCGAGGTGAACCCGCACTGGCACGTTGGAGACGCATCCAACAGGAAGAGAGTGCAGTTGATGAATGTTTTTCCACGAAAGGGAAGGTGGGTGGAAAAAAGATTTCATTGGTCGTTAGGGACGTGCGGCAGCGTGGACTGCGGACGCGGACTCAGGCGGCCTCTCTCAGGCCGTCCATCGTCCGGTAAACGGCACAGCGCAACGCAGCCCGCCGCAGCGCGAGACCATGCTCAGCCTTGAACTGGTTGAACTCGTCGAGATCATAACCGGCCACACGCGCCGCAACCCACGCTGTCGACTTCGGAGGTTCCTTCCAACCGGAAGTGAAGTAGGGATCGAATGGCATCAGGCCGCTGGATTCGTTTGTGATGTTCCCAAGCCCTCCGCACCAGGCGAAGCTTCTTGGCCGCATTCTGGCAGGCACGACAGACGTAGTCGTCGCAGGGTGTTTCCCGCGTGATCGAATTGAACACGCCGCTGACGAGAAAATCCCCATCGTCCGACAAGCCCGAGCAGTTCGAGCATTCCCTCAACTTCCGCACTGGTTCATCATCGGGCATAGCGTTCAATCCTTTCAGGGCATAGTTCGATTCAAGTGAACCCACCGCGCTGCCGCTTCGCGGCAGCCGGCGGGAACCCGCTATCCCGCGGGGTTCTGCTCCCGGCGAAGTGTTGTTTCCACGTCCCCTATCGAGACGTTGCGGAGATTAAGGGAACGGTTCGGGTCAGCCCGAACACACGCCACACTAAGCGTTGCCCAACTCCACCAGCTTCTTGTTCGCAATCAAACAATATCGCCTAACGAGACATCCACGGACGGCGGATGCAGAATCATTCGTGAAACTCGCCACTCCGCTTATTGTCGAAGGCGCAGCATTTTTAACAGTGCGATTCATGCGTTAGGCGATGCTTGTTTAACCTCAAACGGTGCTCGCGCAATCTGCCGGCGATTTTGCCCGCGAGCTTGTCGGGACTTTCGCGGAACGATTGCTGAGCATCCTGGTTCAGTGAAAGTAAAAAGCGCAGCCGAAGCTTCGAGATCCCAGACCGCGTTAACGACGCTGTTAATCGATCAACCGGTTTCGAGCGTCATCGGAATCCGCAAGGCCAGTTCCCGGACGCGCGCCATCGCGAAGCAGTATTGCCATCGCGTCACCGGCGGATCAGGCAACTTGTCTGGGGTGAAAACTTTCGGACTGGCACGCATCACTTGAAAGGGACGCCGAACCCTGACGAAAGACCCGGACACGATCCAATATTGGTTTCATTATTTTCATTCAGCCGGCCCACGCTGGTAACATCCGACAATATATGTCATATAAAGTCTAAAGGGGTTGCTGCTGATTCGGTATGGTGTTTATGGGGCGAGTTCGCTACGCTCCATTTATGGCCGACTTGCTCGCCTATCTCGCTGCCGTCGGTCGGCACTGGAAGTCTGGAACTACCGGAGGAAGTCTTGCCGTGGTCTTGATGTTCGCTAGCAATTTCCACCCGTTGCCAAAAACGTACGTGGCCGCTGCGCTTTTAGGTTACGTGCTCGTTGCTGGTTTTTTTGCTTGGCGCGAAGAATATCAACAAGCACATGATCTAGTCGTCCGGTAGAAAAACGGAAGTGCCTGGACGAATTATCCGAGCGTGGCAACATTCTTCTTAACGCTTGGATCAAGGGCAAAACACCACGTCGTCGTACAAAAACGGTGGCTAGAACTTGTAAACGGCTTCGTCAGTCGAAATTTCGAAATGGTGTCATACGATCTGTTCATCCAAACTGCGCCTGATTGGGAAGAGCTGATCAAACTCCAAATGGCGAGACCCAAGGATCAATTTCCCGATTCCTTCAATATGGCCTATGCGATATTTTTGCGTTTGGCCGGGCTCAAAGTGCTGCGAAAAGAAATATTGCGTCAAGGATTTGAGCATTAACTCAGCTTGCGAAAGCATCTTCAAATTTCGAATCTTTCTTCTGAGATTCGGTCACAGGGGAGAAATTCAATCAGCCCGCCTAAATAATTTCAATAACCAATCGGAGGCAACACCACTCTGGCTGTGAACCTGCCTCGGGCCCAATGCGAAAAATGAGCGCGTGCTTTCCCGTATGCTAAAGTCCTGCGTGGATGAATATGAGCTCCGGACGGCCCGCGGCGAGCTCGAGCCGAAAAATCAATTTTCACACATCGATGTAGATTCGTGAATCAACGTCCCATGACAAACGTGAGAGAAATCACCGATACCCCGAAAGAACCGAACGCCCACTGACGGCACAACAACTAGCCAAGCTAGAGTCCATGTCGATGATTGGACGCTGAAATCACTTTCAAAAACAAAGGCAAACCTGGTCGTTTGAGGGTGGGTTTCGTGGAAGACGAAGTTTATTTTGATCGTTGGTGACTACAAACATCTAATTCAAAAGGTCAAATTTGAGAACGGGGTCAGTTGGGATGGAAGCGTTTTCGCTTATCGCACTGGATATTATACCTATGAAGCGGGGAGAAGTCGCATTAGGTGGGGACAATACACTCAGTTTCTTACGGAGATCGAATACAGGGTGCTACTTCGGAAGGCCACGGACAAAGGATGGTACATTTTGTGATAGGGTTTTCCTTTTGTAAGACATTCGTGATGTCCCCGACCCTTCTGCTTCTAATTTGCACGATCGCATTATCGGCGTCGGAACAAGATCCGCTTGCGTTCGAGATAAAGGGATTGCGAGTTGGCTTGGAGAAAGGCGAGGCCCTAAGCCGGACTAACCAGGCGATAATCGATTCCAATCTTTCCGCTGAAAAAGGAGGGATCGAAATATACCAGTGGAACGATGACACGCGTGCACCGGCAAAGATTCAACTTACGTTTCTCGACAAGAAGCTCATTCGTATTGACGCAGAATATTCCAACTCAGAGGTCAATAGGATTGGCGGCTGGGAACTTATTCGCACGCGGATGATCGAGCGCCTTGGAAAACCTAATTTGATTGATACACTTCGCCTAAGGTCCGGCCCTTTTGCATTCCTCGGCGATGCTTTCTGGAGCTTTGATCGGCTGTCGCGCAGCTTCAGTTTTTCAGCACAAACGGGGCATGATGTTTTTACGGTTACAGTCTGGGCTTTGGATTCAAGAGGTTGGAAATTGCTGAAGGACCGCAGAGAAAAGATCGCGGACACTGGATTCTAGTAGGCTCAGTGCTGGATCGGCAGATGAAACCAAAGCCGCAAAGCATCTTGTAGAATTGGCGTTGCGAACCCGGCTACGTAGGTGACAAAAGGCAATCCATATCTCCAGGTTCGCCGCCAAAACGCCCCCTCGCGCTCTTGTCTTTCCAACTGTTCTAGAAACAAACGACCTTTTACTGTCATTCCCCAACTCACCGCGCTTCGGACCACCCCCGTTGCATCCGGCATTCCCTTACCTTGGAGATAGCCCTCCTCGCCTAGTTCGCCGACTAACGTTGCGTTAAGTTGGTTCCCCGGTTCCGGCGTAAATGCGTTTACACTACGCCTTAATATTCGGATGTATTCTTTTCGAGCATTCATTGGGATTCTGAAAATCAGCGTGGCCCAATCAGCCGCTCAATTTCCTCCTGCTGCTTCTCATAGTCGTAGATGGTTTTCCAGACGAAAACGATCACAAGCAGAACGATAACGATGATGATTTAGGTCTTGCCAGCTCAGCTGGCGAGCGATGCCAACCGCAGCCCGGACAGTTTTTGGCCGTGTCGCTAAGCGGCTTCTTACAATCGGGACATTCTCGCAGTGCCATGGCCAAATCGTATCATACGCCGCTTCTATTTGTATATGTCATACACAAACTTGATGTGATCGCGCAAACCGTGGAATCATCGATTCTGTGGAACCATCCGGGTTGGAGAAGTTGAGGCGATTCTGGCTCACAATCGCTCTTGTCCTTATCACTTTCGCATTGGCACGTGTTCTTGGCGCATCGCCAGCGTCATCGCCGCAAATGACATCGACGGCCGGGCCGTCAGAATCGCCATCAGCAACGCCGCCAGAGTCAGCGACACCTTCACCGACACCCACGCCAACAATGACACCGATAATGTATCCACCGCCGGCGCCATAATCATGACCCCGTCGGCGAACGCTTTCTAAACTCCGCTTAGCGTTTCCGCCGCGGGTAATCGGCGGTGATCTACCACAACCCGTTCTAAACTCCGCCGCTCGTATTCAACGTTTCGCGCCGGACTCAACGCTCTCGACATCTGCCGAGAACCCGCGGGCGATGGGAACCGTGTTGCGTTTGAGAAAGCCCTGGAGCGATGCCGGAACACTGGGCGCGGAGATTCCGCCCTTCGGATTATTCCTCCGCGGTGCCAGATCGCGCAGGTTAGCGCGCGTTTTCTTTTTTCTTTTCGCAGCCATCGGCAGGCCTGATCGCGACCAGAAACCGGTTAGAAATCGGTCGCATGGCGCCGATTAGATGGCCCGGCAAGGACGTGTCAACAATTCGTTGCAAAAATCTTTCGGTCCGATGCGAATAAGTTATTCACGAAAGGCAACATCTGCACTGGGTGATTGCACCAAATCGCTTGTGGACAACATCGAGAAATTTCTTTGCCAGCCGGTGCCGAAAGTCCTCGTATGGTTGCCATCTTTCTCGTGAATCAGTCGTTAGGCCAAAAGAAGATAGAGTGAGGAGCGAACGCGCCGATTGCCCTTGGCCGTGTGTTTGGGAATCATTATGTTCGTTTGCAAATGCTATCGGACGTGACTTTCAGTGGATCGAGATCTCTTCGGCAGAAGAATTCGTTGTGAACTCAGGATTCCTCAGTCGCGCTGGCCGGGAGATGCGATCGTTGATCGATCAATCGTATCGGCGCGCCTATCGCAGCCTGCGGCATCTACCGCGCATCGAATATCGCTCGATCGTCGATGCGGGTGCAAACCGCGGCGCCTTTACGGATGCGTTTCTTCGTCTGCACAATCCCGACCGCGTTGTCCTGGTCGAACCGATTCCCGATCTTGCTGAGAGATTGCGCGCACGGTTTGCACAAAGGCGCGGCATTTCCGTGGTGGCGGCGGCGCTTTCGGATCACAACGGCAGCGCCGAATTCGAAATCAATCAATCGGCGGCTTCCAGTTCGCTCCTCCCGATCGATCCGCGGAACAGCGAATGGTTTGGCCGCGACCTTCGTGTCGCCCGCAAGCTCAGCGTCCCGACTCTCACGCTGCCGGAATTAATGAACGGGCAACAATTGGAAACGATCGATTTGCTCAAACTCGATGTGCAAGGCGCGGAACGATTCGTTCTTTTAGGCGGCGAATCCGTTCTGCCGCGCATCCGCGTCATCTACACCGAGGTTTTCTTTGAACCTCTTTACGCCGGCGCCTGGTTGTTCTGGGATACGCATCAATTTCTTTGCGCCCACGGATTCAAGCTCTGCGGTTTGTCGAACATCGTTCATGCGCGCAACGGCGACCTGATGCAGGCGAACGCCACTTTTCGCCGGCACGATCCCTAACGAGAAGCACACAGCACTCGCATCACTCTGATCCTAATCGGGTGCCATGTTCACCACGCGCCGACCCTTTCGCGTCATCACCCAGTAAACGAAAATCCCCAGCAAAACTCCACAACCATCAACCAAGACATCGTCTACCGACGATCCGCGCGACCTGACAAATGATTGATGGAACTCGTCACTCGCCGCATAGAGCATTGCGGATAAGAAAACGATCAGCGCCTCAAAACGAAATCCGCCTCTAAGTTTTGTGCCGTAATGAACAGCGCGCGAAAGCAGCGCGGCAAAGATCGCGTACTCTGCCACATGAGACGCCTTTCGGATCATAAGATGAACCGTTTCGATCGTAGCGGGCGAGGCACCGGGCATGAGCCAGTGAAGAAAAGGAACCAGAAATCGTGAGGTGTGCTCGGCCGACATTAGATCGGTCGATGCCGAGAAGATGAAGAGCATCCAAAGAATGAGCGGCCCCCAAAATCTTGCGAAGTTTCTGAATGTCATGCCGTGAGCGCGCAACCTAGATCGCCTTCATTGGTTCACAACTCGTGCGTAGCATCCCGCGCGCCGGTTTGTCTTTCATTGCAAAAGGTCATCGCTTTTCTAGGGTGCCACCACACATGGGCTCCAACCCTCTGACCCAACCGCTGCAATTCGCACCCATTTTCATGGAGCGAATCTGGGGCGGCCGGCGTCTCGAAAGTCGTTACGGAAAGCGACTGCCGCCCACGGTGAAGATCGGCGAATCGTGGGAAATGACCGATCGCCCGGAAGCCCAGAGCATTGTTTTGCGTGGGCCGCTCCGTGGAAAAACTCTGCACGAACTCTGGAAAGATCACCGTCGCGAAATTTTTGGCGACCTCGGGGAGAGCGAGCGATTCCCGTTGCTCGTTAAGTTGCTCGATGCTCACGACAAGCTTTCGATCCAGGTCCATCCCCCAGCCCATCTTGCCGCAGAAATGGGTGGCGAAACGAAAACCGAGTTTTGGTACATTGCTGACGCGACCGATGACGCCGAGTTGTTTATCGGGCTGCGCAATTCTTCGTCGCGCGAGCGATTCGTCGAAGCCATCGAGAGTGGCGACGTTTCTTCACAGGTTCATCGCGTCCGGGTCAAGACGGGCGATGCCTTGCTTTTGCCGAGCGGCCGCCTGCACGCCATCGGCGCCGGCAATCTGATTGTCGAGATCCAGCAGAATAGCGATACGACTTACCGCGTCTTCGATTGGAATCGGGTTGCTTCGGATGGCAAACCGCGACGTCTCCAGATCGACGAGGCACTCCGCTGCATCGATTTCGCGGACCGGGAACCGCAGCTCTTGAAGACCGATCGCGAACTACTCGTTAGGAATCCTCTCTTTGAAATCCAGCAATGGAACGTGACCGGCAAACGAGAGATCGCGCCTCTCGGGAGCTTCGCAATTGTTTTCTGCATCGAAGGCGCACTCGTGTCCGCCGGGGTCACTCTTGCAGCGGGAGAATTTGCCCTCGTCCCTGCGCAAATGCCGGATCGAAACATCCAGGCTCAGTCAGACGTGGCGAAAATTCTCCGCGTGACAATTCCAGACTGATTGCCGCGCTTAGATGTGCAATCCGGAAAGGTGATGCCCGGGCGGAGCGACGCCCTGCTGCTCGACTCCGTCGATTTTCCAAGTGTGATCTTCGGCGACCAGACTGTAGAGAAAAGATCGAATACTCCCGTCCTCCGAATAAAAGAAAACCTGAACCAGCGCCGTCGCACCGTCGACGCGCACCACTCCAAACTCCACCCGGTCGGCATGCGTTATTTCGGCAAAGTCACGGCGAATCACCGCTTCGAACTGAGCGAGCGAAAATCGCTGCTGAACGCTCGCTGTCTCATGCCGATAGGCGCGGGAGAAATCGTCGGCGCGAAAGGCGGCAAGTTGACTGTTCACGACGGAATACAATTCCCGCGGCGCCGGGACGGGGACACGCTGTTGACAATAATGCGAAACAAATATCGCAACCGCCCAGAGCGAGACCAGGAAAGTGAGAACACCGGCTTTAAGTTTCGCGTTCATGAAGCGGAGCCGGGTGCGGCCAGACGGCGCAGATAATTGAAACTGTAAAGGCCACTGCTATGTCCGTCGCCCCAGTGTGGTTGAAGAGCATAACCTCCAGCAAGATGCCAGCCAGACAATTCGAAGCTTCGCTCCGAATAGGTGACCTCCGGCCGAAGAACATTACCCAGAACATCCGGTTCGCCGCCGCAGGCCGCACAGGGACAGGCCCGTCGCAGGAACTCGAAAGGAAGATAAGATTCGACGCCATCGCTCCATCGGATGGCAAGTTCGTTACCGATCTGCTGAATTTCCTGCGGCTCGATCCGCGTCTTCACAAGCGCAGTTCCTTTCCCGCTTTGAGTCGCTTGCCGAAAATCGCGGTGCCGACACGCACGAGCGTCGCGCCTTCTTCAATCGCTACCGCGAAATCATCGCTCATCCCCATCGAAAGTTGCGGCAATTGGACGCGAAACTCTTCCTCGAGTTCATCTCGCAATTCCCGCAGCTCAACAAAATATTTGCGCGATGATTCGGCTTCGGACGCCAGCGGTGGAATGGCCATGAGCCCTTCGATCGTTAGGCGATTGAGTTGGAGAAGCGCTTCGAAGTCGACGCGGAGCGTGTCCGGCCGGAAACCGAACTTGCTCCCCTCCCCTGCCACATTTACTTCGAGGAGAACGTGCGGGAATAAACCATCCTCCGCTGCGATTCGGTTCACGTCCTGGGCGAGCACGAGCGAATCGATGCTGTGGATCAATTCGAAGAGCGGAAGCGCATGCCGGATCTTGTTCTTCTGGAGATGCCCGATGAAATGCCAGCGCAGGCTCGACGGCAGCAACGGAATTTTCGCGCGCGCTTCCTGGACCCGGCTTTCGCCAAACAGAATCTGGCCCGCATCAAAGGCCACGTGGACACTCTCGGCCGGATGCGTTTTTGAAACGGCCACCAGCTGAATCTCCTCCGGACGGCGTCCCGCTTTCTCCGCCGCCGCCGCAATGACGGAGTTTACCCGTTCCAGATTCGCTTCGATTTCGTTGGTCATTGGCGGACGTCGGCAACGGCCGCCGGTTGATCTGGTTCCCACAGCACCCAATCTGTAGAGACGTACGCCGCGCTCATGCGCACATCATAGCGAGAGGAATGCGTAACTGCCAGCGGACTCGTTCGCCAGAGAGATGACTTCCGCGCGTGCGTTCTTTCTGGGAGGGCGAAGCTCCCGCTGAGCCGATTCCCGTACCGCTGCGCGGCTCGGCCGGAGCCTTGCCCTTCCCCGGCAGGCTGGGGAAATTGCCCGCGAAGTTTTCTTGAGCGGACTGCGCCCCGTAAATCCTGGAAGGAACGCAAATTGAGCAAGAAATGCACAGGCTTCCGCAAGGTGCGTAGAGCCAAATCGGGGCGAATCCGCTTTATTTCTAAAAAGTAGAATGGAGAAAGAGATGAAAGCGAAATGCAGAATCAGTGGTCATATCATCCGCAGAGGCGCATGGGCTGTGTTTCTTTCGGTTACCTTTATCGCATTTGGTTCAGGGTTTGATTCGCCGAAGGGATGGCACAGATCCGCAGAAGCGACTCGCGGATATGGCACAACGGCGAAGACTTCGAGCCAACTCCGAGCGTTCAGCTTCGCCGAGCGCCTCGCATTTCAACGAGCGATCGAAGAAGTTTACTGGCGCCACCGGATCTGGCCAAAAGAGAATCCTGGTCCCAAGCCTTCGCTCGATGCGCTGATGTCTCAGGCGCAACTGGAAAACAAAGTCGCAAGCTATCTGCACGGCTCGCTGGTGCTGCGAACATTACTGGCAGCGACCCATCACTGCCGAGCAATTACAAGCCGAGATGGATCGAATGGCCCGGGACACAAAACAGCCGGAAGTCCTGCGGGAATTGTTTGAGGCTCTTGGAAACGATCCGGCTGTCATCGCAGAGTGTTTGGCCAGACCAACATTAGCAGAACGTTTGATTGCCGACCTTTCGGCGCAAGGCGAAAGTCGGCACGTTGCATCCCCGCAGACCGACGCGCTCCGTGCGATGTCGGTGGCAACAACGTTAGGGCAAGTTCTCTACACTCTTCCCAGAATTGCCGACGCGGGTGATGCTCCGTGCACAAACGAGTGGGCGGCTACGACCACCTCCAATGTCCCCCACGGCCGATCCCTTCACACGGCAGTCTGGACCGGCAGTGAAATGATCGTCTGGGCCGGAGGAATCCCAGGTACCCCTTTTAACACCGGCGGGAGATACAATCCCAGCACGGATAGTTGGACAGCCACAAGCACAACCAACGCGCCCACTCCCCGAGACGGTGCCACGGCGGTTTGGACTGGCACTGAAATGATCGTGTGGGGAGGGCATACCAACATTGGCCCTCCTGATGCGAACACCGGCGGGCGATACAATCCCGGCACGGATAGTTGGACAGCCACTGGTCTACCACCAACGCGCCCTCTGGCCGGGCCCGTCAGACGGCAGTGTGGACCGGCAGTGAAATGATCGTTTGGGGTGGCGATAGGGAGTACAGTGGTGGTGATTATCTAAACACCGGCGGGAGATATCATCCGGGCACGGACACTTGGACAGCCACCAGCACCACCGGCGCGCCTTCTGGCCGGTCCTATCACACCGCTGTATGGACTGGTAGCGAAATGATTGTTTGGGGCGGGCTTCTGCCACCGAGCGTTTTGAGCACTGGCGCCAGATACAATCCGAGCACGGACACTTGGGCGACCACCAGCACCATCAACGCACCAAGTCCACGGGGGTCGCACACGGCAGTCTGGACCGGCAGTGAAATGATCGTCTGGGGAGGGAATACAAACAGTGGCCTTTCTTTTAACACCGGAGGGCGATACAATCCGGGCACCGATATTTGGACGGCGACCAGCACCATCAATGCACCAAGTCCACGGACGGCGCACACGGCAGACTGGGCCGGCAGTCAAATGATCCTCTGGGGTGGATTTAGTCAGCCCGGCGGCTATTTCAACACGGGCGGCAGATACAATCCCAGCGCGGATAGTTGGACAGCCACCAGCACGACTAACGCGCCCACTGCCCGAGGCTATCACACGGCAGTGTGGACTGGCAGTGAAATAATCGTCTGGGGCGGGCAGGATCAGAATGTCATCCCGTTTAACACCGGCGGAAGGTACTGCGCGTACCCTCTGGGACGGTGAGTTATGATTTTAATGGTGATGGCCATCCCGACTACGCGCTCTACAACGCAAGCACGCACCGAACTGCTATCTGGTATTTGAATAACAGCGTCTACCTGAGCGGCAGGTATGGGCCAACTTTGCCACTTGGCTGGGTATTGGTTGACGTGGCGTATTTTAACGGTGACGGCAATTCGGATTATGTGCTGCGTAATCCCATTACGCGCGAGACGGCAATTTGGTATCTGAACAACAATGTTTACATGGTCGGCGCGTATGGGCCTACTCCGCAAAGCGGGTGGCAACTTGTGGCGACAGCGGATTTCAATGGCGACGGCCGCCCGGACTATGTGCTATACAATGCGGCCACGCGCCAGACGGCAATTTGGTATCTGAACAACAACGTCTATGTGAGTGGTGTCTTTGGGCCGGCTCTGCCTGTTGGTTGGAGCCTGGCGGGTTTAGCAGATTTCAATGGTGACGGGAAAACCGACTACTTACTTTTCAATTCAACCACGCGACAGAGAGCAATCTGGTATCTGAATAACAATGTTTACCTGGTCGGCCTGAATGGCCCGACTCTGCCGAGCGGCTGGCAATTAATGGGCGCGGCTGATTACAGCGGCGATGGGTATCCTGATTACGCGCTGTTCAATGCGACGACTGGCCGAAGTGCGATCTGGTACCTGAACAACAATGTTTACGTGGGCGGAACCTATGGTCCGACTGTTCCAACCGGCTGGAGCCTGATCGCGCCTTGAGAAATCCTCCACTTCTCATCGGCAGTCTCAATCGAAAGCATGCCTGGTGACTCATATGGAGCTGCCCCGGAGCTGCCCCCGGGATCGGTCGCTTCATACCAGGCATTGAAGAGCTGCCCTTCAGCGTCGTAGGCGTAGCGATCGCCCCGTCCGTCCTCCAGGAAATTCCAGGTCGGAGCATTTGATTTTGCCCACGCCCAGGTCCCGTCCCGCCCGTCGCGCCAGTAGCTGCGCAGGGTAAGTCTCTGGGCGGTGGAAAGCCGATAGTGATGCATCGTCGAAATTTCGCCGCGCGGCTCGGCCGGAGCCTCGCCCTCCCCGGTGCCGCGAGCTTCCGTCTATGTTCGGCAGTTCAGATACTTCCAGTTTCTCACTTTCCCTTGGGCGAGCCATTTGATCGACGTCGCGAGTCTTTGCTTGCGCGTCTCATCGCGCTTCGCCTCACTCACCCATTCGACGTACTCCCGCTTATTGCTCGGGCTAAAACCTTCGAAGGTCTTCCGTGCCCTCGCGTTTTTCTTTAGCGCCGAATTGAAAAAATCCGGGATTGTCAGGGGCGGCTTCTTCTTTTGCCGGGCTCGCCACGGCGCCTGGACTCCTTGTTCGTTCAGCTTTGCCGCTTTTCGCACGTAACCGATCAGCGTTTTCTCGTTAGGGAGATCGGTCAGCGAAGTGATTCGTCCGAAGTGTCCCATCGCGTCCTGTTCGACCTTCTTGTCGCCGCCGAAGATCAGCTCGCCTTTCCAAAAACCGAACGCGCAATGTTCTTTGAACGCCGCCATGCCACACATCACGCCGTGGTAGTCGAAGTGTGGCATACTCCACTTCATCGTCTCCTCCACTTCCGGACAACCGGCATGAACAACCTTGCGGAGATGTTTCAGGATTGGCTTGGCGAACTCCGCTGACTTCGCAATGTAGGCATCAACGCGTGGATCTTTCTTCGGCATAATGGAATTTGATTCATGCGAATTTACATGGCCGACAAACCTGTTGTCGAGCGTTCAGCTATTGTCATTCCGAGCGGAGCGAAGCTGCAACGCAGTCGACGCAGTCGGCGAGGCCAGGCTTTCAATCTCCAATTATTTTTCGGGCGCGTTGGGCAATGGCGATGCCACTCAAAGTTTGCAAGGTCCTTCGGCGCGCTTCGCCGGCCTCAGGATGACACGCCCGGCGACGTCGGCAACTCGCCGCGTTTTCGCCAGACCACGATCGCGCCGATCGCGATCGTGATGACAAGTCCGATGCCGAACTCGTCGATGATGTAATTGGTCGATCCCGTGTCCCGGGTGAGCGGCGTGAAGATCGATTGAATAAAAAGATTGTGGCTGCCATGCAGAATCGCTGCCGGCCAAAGGCTGCCCGAGCGCAGGGTCAACCACGCGAGGATGAAACTATCGGCCACTACCATGAGCGTGAAACAGGTCAGGCCATACCAGGCGGGAGTGCCGGCGTTGTAATCGGCAAAAAGCAGAACCGGAAAATGGTAAACGGCCCACATCAGCCCGCTGATGATTCCAACTCCGGAAAAGCCGACCACTTTTGACAACTCCGGGACAAGAAAACCGCGCCAGCCAATTTCTTCTCCGAGCGCACGCGATGTCTTGCCGACGAGCCCAAGCGTCGCCGTCAACAGAATGAAAAGAGTGAGCGTCAAAGTCGGAGGAAAATGGGTCCAGCCGAATTGCTCGGCCGTGCGCTTGACGAAATCTGGGCCGGCGAATCCGCCAAGACCGGTGACCCAAACGACGAGATAGACCGGGAGCGCGTAAGCGATCGGAATGAGATAGCCTAACCAAACATATTTGGCTCGGCCCAAACCCCAGCGCAGATCGCGGATGCTTTCTCGAAAGATCGCCTTCGTTGCGAGAGTTGCGAGCGCCGGACTCCACATCGCGCCGGTAACAAAAAGCAGATTGCCGGCGTCCATTTTGCCCGCATGCAAAACGAACGCATCGAATGCCCCGGTGAAGAGCAACGTGAGTGCGTAGAACAGGCCGATCTTTTTCCAAACCCGCGCTCTCGATTCGCTCATACTTTTGATTTCAATTCCCAACGCCAGACGACGCCGTCTTCGGGATGGGTAACTTCACCGACCAACGTAAAGCCGCATTTCTGCAGGACGCGGGTCGATGCCTTGTGTTCCGGCAGAGTGTGCGCCTGAATGGTGCGAACTTCTCCGCTCGCAAATGCATGCCTGACGAGTGCGCTTGCCGCCTCGCTAGCGAAGTTTTGATTCCGATAACCGGGCGCGATTCCGTACGCGATCTCTACGGCTCCTTCAGTCGAAGGGGGTCCGACGAAACTGCACAGACCAATAACGATGTTGTCGATGATGTGGACGATGGCGAAGCCATCCTTCCAGGGATCGGGCGCAGCCGAATTATTCAATCGCGCCAGAAATTCCGCGGAGACTTCTGGGCCAGTGAGGAAATCCCGGACGCCGTCCGCGACTTTGACGCCGAAGCAGCGTTCGAAAACGTCAGCTCCTTCGAGAAGAGCTCGGATTCGCTCCGGTGTCTGAGGCATGAGGTTGATGTTGCTAGGTTGCATGATGGCGCACACGCATTCGCCCAACCATGTTAGAACGCACTGCCTCTCACAAGGCACAAGATCGGATGTGCCGGGCTCATTTAGCGGTCCACTCCCAGGGAGGTTTGGAATTGACAAATGGGCGACGTTTCGAACATGATCCGCCATGAAACTTTCCCTCCTGCTCAGAAGAATCTTCCTGGCCTCAGCGTTCGCGTTCGGCGCAACCATGGCGATGGGCGATGACAGCTATCCGGGCCAGCCGCTCGTTCAGGCACAGTTTAACCGTTTGGTTCCGACAAACTATCCCCTGGCAACAACGCAATTTCATGGGCTCAAGCCAACGGCCTATCCGGTTCTTCAACCGGGTATCGCGCGGGTTCACATTACCGAAAAGCTCGTGCGCCCGATGGAGCAGCCGCTCTTGCGCACCAATTGAAAAACTGAACGCAGGGGGCGAGGCGATTCGCTCTCTCGCGGGAAGTTTGGATTGACGACTGCCTGGCCGGTCAGGCAGGTAAGAGTCCCGCATGTTCAAAAAAACCCTGAAGTGGACGCTCGGGATCCTGGCCGTCCTCCTGATCGCTCTCTCGATCTTTCTCGTCAATCTGATCTGGTTTCGTCCCTGGAGCCTGAATTTGTTTTACGAGAAGGTCTTCGTCGAGGTGCTTTTCGACGAGCCGGAACTGCTCTCGTCGCTCGGGCTGGTGGAACAATTCGGGATTACCGGACACAACGGGAAATTGAGCGACGAGTCGCCGGCGCATCAGCAGAAGGTGGCCGACCGCTGGCGAAATGATCTGGAGGATCTGCACAAGTATCCGCTATCGCGGCAAACGGAGTCGCAGCGGCTTTCCACCCACGTGCTCGATTGGTTTCTTCAGCGTCGGGTCGAAGGCGAAAAGTACCAATTTCATAACTATCCGGTGAATCAGCTCTTCGGCGTCCAGAGTGAATTCCCGTCGTTCATGGCCAACACGCACCGGCTGCTCGCGCCGCGCGATTGCGATTACTATCTCCAGCGCCTCGATGCGCTTCCGACAAAGTTTGATCAGGTGCTCGAGGGTTTGAAGCTGCGCGAGGAGAAACAAATCCTGCCGCCGCGTTTCGTAGTCGAGGAGGTTCTCAAGGAAATGGAGGCTTTTGTCGCGAAACCGGCGGCGGAAAATATTCTGGCGAGTTCTTTCAAGACGCGGGTTGCGAAAATCGAGAAACTAACCGACGCGGAACGCGCGGATTACCAGGCGCGAGTGGAAAAAGCGGTAACGAATACCGTTTATCCGGCGTATCAGAAACTGATCGAATATTTCCGTGCGCTCCTGCCCAAGACAACGACCGATGACGGCGTTTGGAAATTGCCCGACGGCGAAGCCTTCTATGCTTTCATGTTGCACGAGAATACCACGACCACTTTGAAGCCGGACGAGATTCATCAACTCGGCCTGAGCGAAGTGGCGCGGATTGAAGCGGAGATGCGAGCCATTCTCGATGCGCAGGGTTTCGCGGGCCGACCGATCGGCGAATCGATGGAGGCGTTAGGCAAAGACCCGCGTTTTCTTTATTCGAATGATGATAAAGGCCGGGCCGATGCGCTCGCGGAATACACGCGGCTGCTGGCGGATGCGAAGGAAAATTGCAAGCAGCTGTTTCTCACGATCCCGAAAGCAAAACTGGAAGTGAAGCGCGTTCCGGAATTTAAGGAAGCGACTGCGCCGGGCGCATATTATCAGCCCGGGGCGCTGGATGGTACGCGGCCGGGAGTTTTTTTTGCCAACCTTCGCGACATGAATGGCGTGCCGAAATGGAGCATGCCGACGCTGGCGTATCACGAAGGAATTCCAGGACACCACTGGCAGCTTTCCATCGCGCAGGAACTGACGGGCTTGCCCCAGTTTCGGAAGATCATTCCTTTTACGGCGTACTCGGAGGGCTGGGCGCTTTACACCGAATGGCTGGCGAAGCAGGCTGGCTGGTACGACAAGGATCCATTCGGCGATCTCGGCCGTTTGCAGGCCGAACTTTTCCGCGCCGTGCGACTGGTCGTGGATACCGGGATTCATGCCAAGCGGTGGACCCGAGAACAGGCAATCGCCTACATGCGCGAAAAGACCGGCATGTCGGAGAAGGAAGTCACGGCGGAGATCGAGCGTTACATCGTGTCGCCGGCCCAGGCCTGCGCCTACAAAGTGGGGATGTTGAAGATTCAGGAACTGCGGGCGCGGTGTGAGAAGGAGCTCGGCCCGAAATTCGATCAGCGCGAATTCCATGATGTGGTGTTGAAGAGCGGAGCGCTTCCGCTCGAGATTCTCGAGGAGCAGGTCAACGCGTACATCGCGCAGAAAGAAGGCCTAACGACCCTCGATCTTCCGAGCGTAGTCAGCTTTGACTACGAGTTCACGCCAGTTCGTAGGTGGTAATCTCGACCTTGTGACCGTCAGGATCGTCGAAGTAAATCGAATGCGAGATTTCGTGATCTTGAAATTGGAAACGATTCCGCGACTCGTTAGTTCCTTTTGAGCGGCCAGAAAATTCTTGCGATCCGCGAGAAAGGCAAAATGGAGAATGCCGCTTCGGCTCGGCGTTTCCGAAACCCCGGTGCGCGAGGGAAAGAGTGCGATGGCAGCTCGACCTTTGCCGATAAAAACCGGTATGCCGTTCCACATTCCTTCGAAGCGGCGCTCAAATCCAAGGATCTCGCCATACCAATTCGCCGAGCGTTCCACATCCCGGACAGCGAGCGCTACATGATCGATCCTTCGAGCTCAAACATTGCGATTCAGATTTATGGTTGCCTAACGACTACTCCGCCTTTCATTACGAATCCACATTGCCGAATGGCCGCAATGTCGCGCGTCGGATCGCCCTTGACCGCGACCAGATCCGCAACCAGACCCGGCGGAATGTTGCCGCGATCGCTTCAGATGAAAGATGGCCGCGTTGCCACTGGTAGCCTGTCGCAGAACCTCGATCGGCGTGAAACCGTAATCGTGAACGAGCAGCTCCATCTCGCGCGCGTTCTCGCCGTGAGGGAAAACGCCGACGTCGCCACCCATGGCAAAAGCCACTCCGGCCTTGCGCGCGGCCTCCATGCTCTGGCGCTTCTGCTGAATTCGCTCCGGCTCGCTCCCCTCCCCTTTGCGCCAGCCTTTGTACCGCGCGATCGCATCGGTCGCGGCCACGGTCGGACAAAGCGCCACGCCATGCTGTTTCATGAGCTGAAAGATTTCAAATGTGCCGCCGTCCCCATGCTCGATCGTTTCAACTCCGGCCAGGACCGCACGGCGCATCCCTTCGGCCGTCGCGGCATGCGCTGCCACCGGTCGGCCCGCGGAACGCGCCGTCTGGACGATGAGATTCAGTTCTTCCTGCGAAAATGTCGGACGTGCCGGTTCGTTCTCACCCCAATGATAGTCGGCATAGACCTTCACCCAATCGGCGCCCTTGCCGATTTGCTCACGCGTCGCGCGCACGACTTCTTCGGGACCGCTCACTTCCTGCGCGCCCTGGGGCAGCACAAGATCAGGTGAGAGCTTCGGCCCGTAGCTACCCGTCGCCACCAGTGCACGCGTCACCACGATCAGGCGCGGACCGGGAATAATTCCCTGCTCGATCGCCTGCTTGAGCCCGACATCGGCGTAACCGGCGCCTTCAGTTCCCAAATCGCGCGAAGTCGTGAAGCCGGCGAAGAGCGTACGCTGTGCGTGAACAGTCGCGCGCGCGACGCGCAGAGCACGGGATTCGCGCAGGACCTGATCGTTCCAAGTCGTCTCATCGTACGGATGAAGGAACATGTGCGAATGTCCTTCGATAAGACCCGGCAATAATGTCTGGCTGGGCAACTCCAGACTGCGCGCATCAGTCGGAACCGTAACGTCAGCAGCCGGTCCGGCCGCGGCAATCTTGTCCGCCGTGACGACAATGACCCAGCCAGGATGCATTTCCTTGCCGTCGAACACCGCCGCTGGCCGCAGTACGGTGGAGTAAGGTGACTCGGCGCAAATGGAGTGTGCGA
Organism: uncultured Verrucomicrobiae bacterium; assembly: GCA_963737545.1. Taxonomy (GTDB): domain Bacteria; phylum Verrucomicrobiota; class Verrucomicrobiia; order Chthoniobacterales; family UBA10450; genus CAVTTH01. Next base: position 143,758 of record CAVTTH010000005.1, read on the forward strand.
TCACCAAATGCGCCACGATCGCGAGTACAATAGAAATTTTCAGGCGAACGAGAGTTACCAAAGAGAGAAGGCGCGTCAAGATTCGGTCCGCATCTCCTCATTCTTGCCAGTGGCATGACCGAGGATGTAGCTTGAATCCCATGAATGGCGTTTGTGTGATCGTGGCTTACCGGCCGAAACCGGGCAGAGAACAGGAGCTTCTTGAGATCGTGCGGACGCGCGTCCCGACGTTGCGCAAGGAAGGCCTCGTAACCGATCGGGAACCGGTACTGATGCGTTCAAAGAACGGGACGTTGATCGAAGTTTCCGAATGGAAGTCGCGCGAAGCGATCGATGCTGCGCACAAGAATCCGACTGTGCTCGCAATGTGGGACAAATTCTTTGCGCTGTGCGATTGCGTCCCGCTCGAGACATTGCCCGAGAGCAGCGAGATGTTTGCCGGATTCGAGCCGGTGGTTTGAGCGACCTGCCTCCGGACCTGGCATTTCGCGGCGGCGGCATCCAGTGGCATGCGACAAGCTGAAATTTCAGCCGTATCATGAACATGCCAGGCTGCTGGAAATCCGACCGGCATCTCCGGAAGGCCCCAAGGTCCGTTGGGACCAAAGCGCCGCAGGATCATTTGTGAAATATGCCAAAGGGTAATTGGCCACCTTGATCCCAGCGTGATGGACGGTCAGTCGATCTTCTCCGTCTGCGACAATTGTCGGACGCCTTCGACCAATCCAGCCGGCGCGAGCAATTTTTACTGCGCCTTCCTTTCGCCCGAGCTGAAAGAGGCGACGGTTTTCGGTGATTGCGTGAGCCACCTGTTTGGGGCATGCACTCGAATATTCTGTCTACGCGACAGACATAATTAAAACATAAGTCCATTTCTTAAAGAGAGATATCGATAATGTTCATCGTGATTCAATAGATACTGTCTCTAAATACAAATCTGGGAGTGCGACTTAAGGGAGGTAAGCCAAATCCGGACGACGACGAATCCCCCACGGCCACCGCTTCCCTTGGACTGTCGTTCGGAGAGTCGAAGCGTTGGATCGAGACAGAAAATCTTCAGTTGTCTGATCATCTCCATCATCCAAAGTCAATTGCACGTAACGCGAATATGGAGCTTCGAGAGGCGGGTAGAAGGGTCGTGAGGAGTGAATTTCAGAATTCCCCTTGAAGAAGGACTTATGGATCTTCCCAAGTTTTCCCACCGATTGATCGCCAGTCGCGTGGCGTCTTCGCCTTCTTCTGCTCGTGTGCCTCGCCGCAGTCTTTGCCGCCGGTTTTCACTTGCGACAGGTGACGTGGAAAAAGACAACGCATTGGCGGTTCCAGCACGACATCGTAAACGGCTTCTATTGGGGTAGCGAAACTCTGCAAGAAGCTCGCCGCCTATCGCCCGCCGCCGACGCTGGTTCGTGGTCCGGATTTCTGCGCGGTTACTTCGCACTTTATGATCGCGTGAAGCGTGAGGCCCCAAGTGGCGATTACCGTCTCGATTATCCACCCTTGCGTTTGCTGCTGATGTCGATCTGGACCAAAGAGGTGCAAAAACAATTTCCGGGAGCCGATGATGGGAAACCGGAGTACGTCGAACCGCTTTTAGGCCTGAATCTGCTCTGCGAAGTGCTTTCCGCCGTGGCGATATTTCTTCTCGCCCGGCTCTGGGTAAACCGCGCCTCGGGCGCGACGACATCGCGTTTTTTGCATTGGATTTCCCCGCGGCATCGCGGATGGATTTGCGGCCTGGCCGCTGCGATCATGGCGTGGTTCGATCCGTCGATGATCCTCGACGCGCACGGCTGGCCGCAATGGGACGTGTGGATCCTGCCATTTTACCTCTTCGCCGCTCTGGCGGCCTCAACGAACCGCTGGTTTTGGTGCGGCTGTCTTCTCGCCCTCGGAGCAATGTTTAAGGGACAGCTCTTGTTCGTTGCGCCGTTTTTTGTTTTCTGGCCGTTGTCGCAAAAGGAATGGGTGCCGGCGTTGCGGTGGCTGGCCGGTTTCGCCAGCACAGTTGCGTTGCTCACTTCGCCTTGGCTTTTGCGTAATCCAGTGGCGTGGATCGTAGTCGCAGCAGTGGGATGTGTGGCCGCGATCAGTTTGCTTCGCGCACAAGTTCCTCATGCAAGCGCAGCGTTTGCCGGAATCATTGCCATTGCCGTTTTCGTAACCGGCGTGCTGGCCGGCGGTAGTTTCGCCTGGCTGCAAATCGGCTTTGTCTACGGCAGCGAACATTACCCCTACCTCTTCATCAGTTCCTGCTACAACCTGCCTTCGCTTCTTTTTAGTTTGAACTGGTCACTGAAGGAGCCATTCTGGGCGCGCGATTTCGGCCCGCTGCACCTTGCCATTAACCTGCAATGGACTTTGCGCCTTCTTTACCTCGTGGCGCTGGCGTTTTGTGCGCGCGGGGCCGCGCGGCACGCGCACAACCGCGACCCGCGCCTGCTCATCGCGCTCGCTACGCCCTGGCTTTTGATGTTCGCGCTCCTCGGGCAAATGCACGAACGCTACCTGCTTTGGGGCGCTGTCGTTAGCGCCCTGGCGTTGGGCGTGAGCATAAGAACGAGCGTGGTTAGTTTTGTCCTTTCCCTCGCCAGCACAGCAATGATCGCCCACGTAATGTTGATGGATAAGAAACTCCCGGCGACTCTTCCCGCGCTCGACGTGCTGGATCGTGCTCGGATCTCGGGTTCGTGCGTCGTGCTTTTGTGTGTGGCTTTCTACTTCTGGGAAGTGCTTTCGACTCGGCTTCCTGTGATCCAAACGCGCCGGGAACGATCGAGAGACCCTGTTTCTCTTTTGCTCGATCATGCAGCGGAAGAGGCCGGTTGAGAATCAAGTCGATTTGATCTGCCGACGGTAACTTGGGGCGTTTTGGAAGCAGAGATTCTCATTATCGGTGCTGGCCCGATGGGGCTCGCTCTCGCTTGTCATCCACGGCGATTTTTTTCGGCTATACGGAATGAGAGCAAACTTTCTCTGCATAATTCGCCCGGATGATCACATCGGTCTTTTTCAACGGCCAATTAACGAGCGCGGGCTTGCCAAACACTTGGCGAGGCTCGCCCCTTCGTCCTCCTAGTCCGTATCCGTACCCGTCGATTCGTTCGGAGAGGATTTGCCGGGAGCAGTGGGGCCCGCCTGCGAGAACAGGCGAGAAATCTCATGAATCTGTTTGGTCAAACTTTCACCCAACGGATCGAGATATACCGCGAGTTGCGGCGAGACTGCGCCATAGCCGCGCAAGGACGAACTGTTCAGCTCGGCAAGCATTTCCCAGAGCACTGTCGCCTGGCCCACGATCAACTGGGGGGTACTCGGGCGCGCCGGAGAGAGGTGAAGATCATCCCGCAAGCGTTTGATGATCTCCCGGACATTGTTGATTCGCGTTCGCAGTTCTTCTTTCTCAGCCACCGAAAGTGTGTCGCGCTGTTGATACATCGCACCAGGCAGAATGGGACCGCTGATCCACTGTTCCCATTCGCACAGAGCCTTATCGAGCAGATGAAGAGAGACGGCGATACTGCGATTATGGTTCGCGCTGATGCGACCGATTGATGGTTTTGGCGAAGAGGGCTGCATTGCGTCCCTGGTCGGTTGAATCCTGAAGGATTATTCCTTTTCCGTGGGCGGCTTCTCGTGCCGGTAATGAATGACTTTGATCTTCTCCAGCGTAACGAGTCCGCCGCCGATCATTTCTCCCAAGTCGGGAAGAAAAGCGTTTATCTTTTCCTCGCTATCAACGATCTCGATCACCATCGGCAGATCCATCGAGAGGCGCAGAATTTTCGCGGTGTGAATCCGGCTGGCTGCGCCGAAGCCCATCGGGCCGCGCAGGACGGTTGCGCCCGCCAGGTGTCGCGCGCGCGCTTTCATGACAATCGCTTCGTAAAGCGGTTGATGTTGCCATTTGTCGCTTTCGCCGATGAAAATCCGGAGCAGCATTGCGTCTTTCGGTAGTTGCATGATTCCTCCTAGGGTTTGCTGATGAGCGTGACGGAAAAGTGCCCTAACCAAACAGCGAAGAGACAAAGTGCGAGTGAAGCGATGGCATTCGCAATCGCGCGAAACCACTCGCCATCCTGGGCGAGCGCGAGGGTCTGCAGACTGAATGACGAGAAGGTGGTGTAGCCGCCGCAGATGCCGATCATGATGAATTGCCGGAACGAGGGACTCACCAGCCACCGTCCTTCCGGATCAGTCAACGCAGCGAACACGCCGATGATGAGTGACCCGGTGACGTTCACCGCCAGCGTCCCAAACGGAAACGTCTGACCATAACGCTCCGCCACGATTCCAGAAATCCAAAAGCGCGCGACGCTTCCGATTGCTCCACCTAAACCGACCCAGATGTAACTGAGCATAATAAAACTCCTGTCCACGCATCGCTGCGCCAACAGGAGTCATTAGCGCTGAACCAGTCAGGCGGTTTTCCCTTTTCGCGGGAAGGCAAACTCCATTGCCCAGTGATTAGCTACCCGAAAATGACGGAGAAACAACCGATAAAATCGTGCGCGAGAAATTCTCTGGCGTAACGCCCGCCTAATTCGGCTTTCGCGCCAGCCAATGAATTTCGCCGGGCCAGCCCGGGAAAGTTTTTCCCCATTTCAAATTGAATTTCAGCCAGGCCCGAAAGTTTTCGCAGACAAACCCCTTGTGTCGCATGAAGTACGCACCGGAAATAAATTCGATCGTTAGGCCAGCTGCCTCCGTCAGCTCGCGAAGCCGAGCCGGCGAGAAAACACTGACGTGACCGAACTGCTCCGCCGTCCGGCGCAACTGTCGTTCGCGTAATCCGACGAGAAAATGCGGCAGGACCGGAGCTCCGCCGATGATCGAACCGCCGGGACGTAACGCGGCCGCGACTTTCCGCATGGCGACTCCGGGATCAGAGGTGTGTTCAAAAACATGCAGACAGATGGCGGTGTCGAAAGAATCCCGAAGGCTGAAGTCAGGCGCTTCAATATTTGCCTGGAGCACGTCCTCGTAGCCGGCGACCTCGAGGACTTTCCGTTTTGGCATGGCATCAACGCCAAGCCAGCGACTCCAATGAGGCACGTGCGCGCCATCCCGCACCCGGTAGGCGGCGAGTCGCGCAAAGATCCGCATCTGACCGTTGTGTGTGCCGACTTCCACGATCTCGAGTGGTCGACCGGCTCGGCGGTACTCAGCCGCAAGCAGATGATAGCTGAACCAATAGCGCAGCAACCGAATCGGGAAGCGAACGGTCTTAGCCTTGGCTGAAATGCCGAAGAATTGCCCGCGGAGCACTTCATTCGTTTGGAGGAACTCGATCTCCCAGCTTCCTGTGTCGTAGGGGCTGTGGACTTGACCGGGAGGGATCTGGAAACGACGTTGCTCCAGGTCGAGCAACCTCATCTCTGTCTCATAGGCGGCGAACCGCTCAACCTGCCGGAGATTTTCCACGCAGTGAACCAAGCGGATATGTGGCGCGGCACAAGCCCAAACTCAGTCTTCCAAGGATGGTGGCCTGCAACCAAAAGCGCGAAGTTCAGAGCCAGCGGCGCCTTTTGAAAAATAAGATTTGGAAAACGGCGACGCCGAGCATGACCAGGAGTATGCCAACATACCCATACCGGCTATAGAGTTCGGGCATGTTCCAAGGCAACTTCTGGCCATCGTGTTCCGACGCGAAGTTCATTCCGTACACTCCGACAATGAAAGTCAGTGGAATGAAAACCGATGAGATGACGGTCAGCACGCGCATGATCTCGTTCGTGCGAATGCTCACGCTCGACAGGTAGACATCCATCAGGCCCGAGAGCACGTCGCGGTAACTCTCGACCAGATCCATTAACTGCACCGTGTGATCATAGCAGTCACGCAGAAACACTTTCGTCCCCTTCTTCACGAGCACGGTCTCCTCGTGCAACAGGGAGTTGATGACATCCCGCAAGGGCCAGACGTAACGACGGATGTGCGCCAGCCGACGTTTGTGCTCATGCAGATCGCGCACGGAGTGTTTCATCGGATTCTCAACCTGCTCGTCCTCGATCTTATCGATTGCCATTCCGACGCTTTCCAGCACGGGATAATAGTGATCGATGATGGAATCGAGCAGCGCGTAGGCGAGATAATCTGAACCCAGTTTCCGGATCTGGCCGCTGCCGGACCGGATGCGCGCACGGACCGGCTCGAAGACATCCGATTCGGGCTCTTCTTGCAGAGTAATCAGAAAATTCTTGCCGAGAAACATGCTGACTTGTTCGCCGCACATTTGTTCCGCCCGATCGAGATAGAGCATTTCGGCAACGATAAAGAGATAGTCATCGTAATGCTCGACCTTCGGCCGCTGCCCGGTATCGAGAACGTCCTCCAGAGCGAGCGGATGGAGGTTGAATCGTTCGCCGAGGAATCGTAGCACGCTGATGTCCCCAAGTCCGTCGATGTTGATCCAGGTGACGCGATTATTGTCGAGATGGGAGCGCAGTTCGTTGTGGTCGGTAACGCGGCGTTCCTCGAGATGCGTTCCATCGTATTCGATCAAAGTAATGACGGACGGACGCCTCTCGACATCTGTCCGCAGAGTGAGTGCGCCGGGCGATTCACCAGGAGTGGGATGACGAATTTTGAACATGCCGCATTCTGCCGCGCAATTGCATCAAAGCAAAGACGAGAGCGCGGAAGACGGGCGCCATCGGGCTCGCCCGGGTTCCGCCACTTTGCCTAACGAGATGAAGTCAGCCCATCGGTTATGAAATAAGCCAGAGCGTAGCAGACAAAAATCGCGATCCCGCCCGCGATTCCCGCAATGATCGCAGTGAACCACGAGCCTCGCCGGAGGGGCCGTGCCAAAAGTGCGAACGCCAGCGCGATCCCAAATTCACCCAGGATGATGTAGTACGGCGTCGAGGAGAGCAGACGGCAGTCGCGGTATTGCCACCAATGAATTCGCTTTGCCAGCTCTTCATAGAACGGAATGTTGATCGCGCCGAGCAGTGCGATCATTCCGAGCCCGACGCGGCCGAAGCGTTCCCTAAGGCGGAGGCCGAGGTAGCCGAATTGGACCGCCACAACCTCCCACGCCAGCGGCATCCAGATGGGTGAGCGCCACAGCATCGGACCACCCCCGATCGAGTAATCGAGCGTGCGCGTGTAATCGACGAGCCACGCATCAGCCGGCAGCTCGGCCAGACCAACGACGAGACCAAAAAGAATGAAGCGTCCGAGCAATTTGTCACTGCGCAGAACCGCGAAGCGAATGAGCAGCCAGTTGTCGAGAAAATTCAGCCCCAGACCAGTGCGCCAGTCCGACCACGGCGCCCGCGTCAGCAATGAAACCGTGATCACATTCAATGCGACGGTGGCGAGCACGACCCAGAGCCGGCTGCGCTCCAGAGGATCCGGGGTGGCGGTCGTTGGCGTAGTTGGTATCATCTGAATGCGGATTCAGCGTGGCAATTGGCGATTACTTTGGCAAGTCCGGACCGCTTCCCTAACGACAAATGCCGCACGAGAAGAGATGCAACGCCGAGGCGATTTCGGGCCGAATGACCACGCTCGGACGGGCGCGCCGGATCAGCGTCAGAGCTTCATCGACGGTGCTGACGGTTCCTCGTTTTTAGCAGCCAGGCCGCGATGGCGGCTGCGCTCCGCGAATAGCCGATCTTGCAGTGAACGTAAACAACTCCGTCTCGCGATTGCCGGTCGATGAAGTCAGCCATTTCGCCCAGCTGATCGGTCGTCGGCGCAGTCAGATCGAGGATCGGGATGTTACGATAGCGTAGCGACCGAAAAGGTTTCGCTTCAGAAAATTCCGCTGTGAGATCGAGCACAGCCGTCACGCCGGCGCCGATGGCCGCGCACGCTTCGCCATCTTTTAGAATGCTGCCGATCCAAACGTGAGGCGTGATCTCATCCCATGCCCGGCATTGCCGGCGATAGTAAAGCAGCGAAAGATACTGGCCGAGCAGACAAGGTCCCAGAACAAACCGCGTGCTCATCGGTAACACGCCTGCGTTCTTCCGATAGATTGCCGGACCAAATCGGAAATAGGCGGTCGCCACAGTGAGAAGCGCGACCGCCGGCCAGAGAAGAAGCGCACCCCACGGCCAATAAATCCACATCACAAGCAAAACGATCAGACCACCGGCAGCGTAATAGAAGCCAATCCGCCGATTGATAATGACGGGAAGATGCGTTGGCAGCTCGCGAACAAAATAGAAGCAATAACCCGCAAGGGCAGCGCCACCGACCACGTCGAGGACGTGATGCTGATAAGTCAGCACCGCGGAAAGACCAATCAGTACGAACCAAACATTGGACGCCATTCGCACGAGACCGCGTGTGTGGTGCGCATAGAAGTTGGCGAGGATCAGACAAAGCGCGACGTGCAACGACGGAAGCAGATTGTATGGCGCGTCAATTCCGCGAAACCAATCGAACGCGGCGCCACTCCATCCGCTGGCGTGCGGCCGCGGGAATGCGAAGCGGAACGGAAAAAGTAGGAAACAAATTCCGCCAATCAGAATCGCAACTGCGACGCGCTTCGCAAAAATCGACAACTCCCGATCTGTTCGACAAAGAAATGGCGCCGCCACAAAAAACAGATCGATCGACAAATAGGGAACGATCAACAGCGGAGCGAATGGAATCTGCTGCTCCCATTCAAAGTTGAGCAACCCGACGTTACTGCGATGCGCCGTGATCCAGTTGCATCCACCGTAAACGACAATGAAAAGAGCGGACAAACCCGCCGAAACGATGGCGGCTTTGATTCTGCGGGCTAGCACGCGCGATGATCGAAAATGTTTGCCGCAAACGCGCGTGTCATCCTGAACGAAGTGAAGGACCCCACATTTTCAGACGAAGCGTTCACGATTCGAAAAATGCTCATCGTGTCTGTGGGAGGTCCCTCACTCCCGTTCAAGATGACAGCGGCGCGCGATGGAAACGGTGAACATTCCCCATTCATCGATCTCCATCGCGAGCTTTTCGAATCCGGCATCACGCACCAGTTCGTCCATTTCAGCGGTGGTGCGGCGACGCATGATCCACGGCTGGCCTTCGCGATTGCGCAGGACGCGAGCGATAAATTCCACCTGCGGATGCCACGGCTGGTTCGTATAGATGAGGTGGCCGCCCGGTTCGATCGCATCGGCCAGGCCGGCGAGCGACTCACGGACTGGCGCATTCTCCGGGAAGAGTTCGTAAAGGCCGGAGACGATCCCAATGGTGGGCCGCGGCTCAATCGCGGCGAGTGCTGCGCGATCAAACGCGTTGCCCATCGTCGCAGACACGTTCGTTAGGCCGAACTCATCCGCAAGCGCGCGGGCCGCATCGACATTCTCCTGTTTGTAATCGCGCAGCAAAGCGCTCATCGGGATGCTCGCCAGCGTCCTCATCGTTTCGAGGACGTAGCGTCCCCTGCCCGCCGCGATGTCCAGAATCTGCACGCGCTGTCCGGCTGCATGTGTATTTTCAATGAGCAACCGCAGGGCCGCCTCCAGGTTCACTTTGCGCTGACGAATCCCGCGCCAGCCAATGCTGTTCAGATAATTGGCGTCGATGAACTTCCCTACCCGCGATGAACCCTGCGGCTGGTTTTCGTAAACATAATCGAGTGACATCCCGGAATCGAAGCCGCTGCGCCAGCCAAGATCGATCCCCTTGCTCCAGCGGCCTCCAGCCTTTACTGCCGCTTGGGCGACCAAATACTGCGGAGCGCCGCGCAATCTTAATCGTTCGTATTCCTCCCAAGTATAACCGTACTTATCGGCATCCCGCAATGAAACCGTGATCGGCGGTTGCGCGAAACGTTCGCGAATAAACTCACGCGTTCGGTCGATCACCTGGGCGCGATCCTTCTCGTGAAAAATCGCGTGATACATTGACGGAAATACGTGCATCCGTTTCACAGGTGAGGAGAGGCCGTCGAAGAACTTGCGCTGAGCTTCGAGACTAACCACCCAATCTGTTCCCGCTCCCAGCATCAGAGTCGGCACCGTGATTGCGCCGGCGTCGGCCAGCAGTCGCGTCGACGTGTCGTGAAGATCAAGCAAAATGTTGACCGCGATTTGCCGGAAGATGAGCGGATCAGCCGCGTGACGCGCTGCCTCCTCGGGATCATGCGTCAGCATTTTCGCTTTCACGTAACTTTTTATCGAACCGGGTCCGAGTTTCTGCTGTTTCAGTCGCAGGGCCGGAATCGCGAGCGGGACATAGAGCCGCACGCGAAATGCGGCGGTCGCGAGAATCATCGCCCGAATCGGCGGCGCGTAATCGTGCACCCAGGCCGCGGCCGTGACCGCGCCAACGCTGTGTGCGAGCACGATGATGTTTTCCAACTTGATGGCATGTTCCGCTGAGATGTGGCGAACAAAAGCGTCCGTGTCCTTAATCACGGCGGACAAGTTCGGAGCGGCCCCGCGCTCGCCCGGCGAACACCCATGACCACGTGCATCCCAGGCGAAAATGGCGATATCGTCGAGGGCGAGCAGCTCGACCACATCCTGCCAGCGACCGGAATGTTCGTGGCCGCGATGGAAAAGGACGAGCGCCTTATCGAAAGGCTCCGCTGGCAACCACGCGCGGTAGAACAGGTCAGTGCCATCCCAACTTCTGAACGCATGCTCAGTTGGTTGCATATCGTTGGCCTAACGAACGTACTGTCTCCTGCAGCTGAGCGGCTACGGCATTTGCCGGATCGCTTGTGTTCACAATCGAAGCGTAATTCCGCGGTGCACCGATGATCAACCTAACCTTTCGCGGCCGCGGCCAAACGCTCCCTTTCGGCAGCGCCCGAAAAGCCCCATCGAGATAGCATGGGAGCACGGCAACATTCCGATTCGCCACCAGCGCGCCCACACCCGGTTTGAATCTTTCAATCTGGCCGGACGCCGATCGCGTTCCCTCAGGAAATACGATCAGAATGTTCCCGGAATTTTCGAGCAACGTCTGACAAAGAGACAGGCTTTGCCTGATATGCACCTGCCGTGCGAAGGGCAGCGCATTCACAATAACAGTTGCGACGAATGTGCGATGCACGCTTTTGAAGAAATAATCGGCGGCAGCGGCGGGAAAGGCGCGATGAAGTTTGGCGAGCGGCAACGCGGCGAGGAGGCAAAGCGTGTCGAGATGGCTGGAGTGGTTCGCCACCATTATGAAAGAGCCTTCCGCGGGAAGATGTTCGCGGCCGATAATTTCGAGGCGGTGATAAAGTCGCAGCCATGCGCGGATAATTACCGCCGCGATGGAACGCAGACCGTAAACGAGCATGTCGGGCTGGCGCGGGAAATGACGGAGCCGCTCAACGAGGGTTTGATCGAGATCGGGCGCGCATTCGTATTGCCATCTCTTCATCGCAACGGGTGATAATAACCCGCCATGTGCATGAACAAAGGCGCAACGAAAATCAAACTGTCGATTCGATCCAGAATTCCGCCGTGTCCCGGAATGGCGGCGCCCATGTCCTTCGTGCCGATGTCGCGCTTGATCACACTAATGGAAAGGTCGCCCAGTTGCCCTCCGATTCCAACGATCAAGCCGGCTAGAATCAATTCGCGTGGGCCGAAGTCAGGAAGGGAAAAGCGAAGCAGCCACGGCAGGATCATCGACACCGCCAGTGCGCCGAGCGCACCCTCCCAGGTTTTCTTCGGGCTGATTTCACTCCGAAGCGGATGGCGTCCGAATATTCGTCCGAAGGTGAACGCGGCCACATCGTTTAACTCTGTCGCGAAAATGATGAAGCAGAGATAACCGTACGCATTCGTGGCGTTGGCGAAGAAGCCGAGGTGTCCAAACATCCAGCCGATGTAGATGAATCCGACAATCGACAAACACATGCGCTGCACTTCGCCACGCGCGCGATTGCGCAGAATGGGAATGATCAAGATCAACGCGATGGCAAAGACGGGGACGGCGACAAAGAAGCCGTACCAACCGGTCCCCGGCTCATCGCCGCGCGGATGCGGCATGATCGACGCAATCCCGACCGTGAGAATGCCAGCGTAGACCGCGCCGGTCATCCACCAATCTCGATAAACTCCGGAAGCACGGGCAAACTCTTTAAAACCGAAAATGGCGAGCAAAGTCACGCCGACGATAACGGGGACGCGCCCCGCGAAAATCACGGCGAGACCAAGCGGCGCCATGATCAGCCATGAGCAATATGTTTTCCACATCGTGCCGACGTCTTTCTTGAATCCCCAACGGAGAAGACCAAGCACAAATCCGCCTGCAATCAGGGAGATCGCAACTACGCGACAGAAGGAAAGGAAAATGGGATCGCGCAATGCGACCTGCGGTGACATTTCAGCGGCCTCCCGATTTGTTTTCGAGTGCGAGCATGATGCGCCGCAGACGGACGACGATCGTTTGGACACAACCGGCCGCGATGACGATGCACGTCCAATCCAAAATCGTTAGGCCGGCAAATCGCGTTTCGCCGCCGCTCCGCCAAACACACCCAAACGTGAGCCATGCGCCCACGTGCAATGCCACCATGCGCCACGGTTTTGCCATCATGCCGCTGAACTCACGCCGCAGGCCGACGGCCTGGCCGAGCAGCCCAACGTAGGCGGTGAGCACGGCCAACAAGGCCGCCCAATATGCGAGAAGCGGATGCATCAATCCGCTATGCGCAACGCCGACAAAAATCAGAATATCCGAAATGCGATCGGGCAAATCATTCAAGATTTCGCCGCGATTGCTCGCTTGACTGGAGGCAATCGCCACCATCCCGTCGAGCATGTTGCACCAGAGGCGCACGTAACAGAAAAGTGGCGCAATGATCAGTAGCCCGGCATGGCGCCCCGCCTGCCAGAAACACACAGAAGCAATGAGAGCGGCAACGACCGAGGCGTATGAAATGACATCGGGGTGAATTCCGACACGAACGCAGAAGCGTGTTGCCCAGCCCGCCGTCCGACGAAAGACATCCGCAATCGGGCGACGGGATGTTGGCTGATAGTCCGCCATTAGCGCGTTCTACAGAGCCGTCGTAGTTAAGGCAAGGATGCACGGACGCGTGGCAAGCATTGCCTGGAAAAGTCCGGTTTCGCACGCTCATCTGGCTCTTTCAGGACAGTTCTTCTGGCCAAAAGAAATTCGCGTGCTCAAATCAGTAAAGTCGTGAACCCGCGCAACTTCTTCGCTGAACTTAAGCGGCGCAACGTTTACAAGGTTGCTGTCGTTTACGCTGTGGTCGCGTGGCTGTTGGTCCAAGCGGGCTCGATTCTGTTTCCCACATTTGAGGCGCCAGCGTGGATCATGAAAATTTTCGTCATCGTCGTCGCGCTTGGTTTTCCCATCGCGCTCATCCTGGCATGGGCTTTCGAGCTAACGCCGGAGGGCATCAAGCGGGTAGAATTGGCGGATGAGCTGCGGACCAAATCATCTCACAGCCAAGCGTGGTTATCCGTCGTGATCATCGCCGGCGCGATGTCGCTCGGTTTGTTTTTTATCGGGCGCTTTACCGCGCCGAACAAACAAAGCGGGTCGACCGGGGTTGCTTCAAAATCGATCGCCGTGCTGCCATTCGAGAGTTTGAGCGAGGACAAAAGCAATGCCTATTTCGCCGACGGCATTCAGGATGAAATTCTGGCGCGATTATCGAAGATCGCGGACCTCAAAGTCATCTCTCGCACCTCGACGCAAAAATATAAGAGCGCGCCCGATAATTTGCGCGAGATCGCACAACAACTCGGTGTGGCCAACATTCTCGAAGGCAGCGTACAAAAGGCGGGCGATCAAGTCCGGATCACGGTGCAGTTGATCAACGCGCTGAAGGACGAGCACCTTTGGGCCGACACCTACGACCGAAAAATGACCGACATCTTCGGGGTGGAAAGTGACGTCGCCCAAAAAATCGCCGGTTCGCTCGAAGCGAAACTCACGGGACGGGAAAAGAGGGAGATTGCTTCCGGGGGCACAACGAATCCGCAAGCCTACGATGCGTTGCTGCACGCCCTGGCGCTGCAAAGCAGTCAAACCATCGCCGCCATCGCCGTCGCGGAGAAGCAGATCGAGTTTAGCCGCCGCGCCGTCGAGTTGGACCCTGACTATAGTGACGCCTGGGCTTCGCTCGCGATCGCGCAAGCCAACCTGTCTCGTACTCCTTGGCAGAGCGAGGAGCTGGAGAAAAGCACGCGCGCCGCGGCCGAGAACGCGGTTCGGCTGGCCCCCGATTCCCCCAAGGCGCACCAGGCGATGGGTCTCTACTATCGCTATTGTCGAAAAGATAATCGCGCCGCTTTAACCGAATTGCAGATTGCACTTGCGGGTGCGCCGAATGACGCCAGCATCCTTGGTTATCTCGGCGCCTTGCAACGCGCTCAGGGCAAAGTGGAGGAAAGTCTGCAAACGCTGAGAAAGGCGGCTGATTTGGATCCGCTGAATGTCCAAGCCTGGATCGGGCTGGCGGAGACCTACCTCGGTTTGAGAAAATTCGACCAGGCCCGCTCGATGCTGGACCGCGCCCTGGCGATTGCGCCTGACGATCTCGATCTTCTCGCCGCGAAAGCATCAACCTATCAGGATCAGGGTAACCTCTATGCTTCCTGGAAGATACTCAGCGCCCATCCTTTCCCGCCGTTTAATTCCTGGGCTTCTCTGGCCTATCATGAGCAATACCTTTTGTGGCGCGACTATGGCACGCTAATCGAGACCATTAACGCCATGGACCTTTCTCATAAAGATTTGCCGCCGATGGTAAACGCCGGTCTGGACGTGATGCTGGCAAACTTATATTTCCTCAACCAGCAGCTGGACATGGCCCTCTCGCACGCGGAGAAAGCGCAACGCCAGATGCAGGGTTTGCGCGCGCAGAAGTTCTGGGAGCTTGAGATTTCTGGGGCCTACATCGAATGCGCGGCGCGTTCTGGCAATCGCGACGAGATGGAGCGCGAAATCGAGTTTATCTTTGCGCAAACGCGAGAGAACCAGTGGCTTTTCCCGGGTTCCGAATACTATGCCGCGGCGGGCTATGCTGTACTGGGCGATTTGGACAAAGCGCTTCCGCTCTTAGAGGACTCGCTCTCCAAGCCTGGCGGCGCCACCACCGCCCACTTGCGGCTGAATCCGGCGTGGGATGGGGTGCGTAACGATCCGCGTTTTCAGAAGTTGTTGGACAAGAGGCCGTGAAAATCGCCAGCTTCTTTGCCGAGATATGCGACGCAATGTTTGTCGGCCGGCTGGTCTTTTTGTGATCGCTGCTAAGGCACCAGCAGCCACGAGCGAGAGATAGGAGATCGTGTCTGGTGAAATATGCGACTCGACACAAAACCGCACCGCCGCGTGCGCCGTTTGCCGAAAGACATTCGCGATAGGCCGTCGCGACTTCGGCCGATATTCAGACATCAGACGAGCGCTCAGTTGAGTGAATCAGTCATGATGACCGACTCCTATTCCAAATCGTCAAATCCACCGTTGCGCTGTTTTACGAGGCAGGCTCGGGTAAGGCAAGACTCGGTTGCACTGGGCCGCTCCGGACCGCGGTCGAAAGACTGATTTCTGCACGGCGTCGGTATGCGGGGTTTAGCGTGGACAATTTCACACAATTGAGGAATGATATTAGCTGCATTCGCCACTATCTCCCAAACGTTCTATGAAAGCTAAAATCGGAATTGGTTTGCTTGCCCTCACACTCATCTGTGGTCGCCTTTGGGCTGACCCATTTGAACCCAGTGTGCAGCGGGTGGCGCCGCCGTTGAAGAATCCGGCCGTGCCACTCAACGTCGGGCCGGCCAATTTCCCACACGAGTTTCGTTCGATCGACGGAACTGGCAATAATCCGATCGATTCGACCCGCGGCGCGGCCAACATTCCTCTCCTCCGCACCACGACGAATGGCTATGCCGATGGCTCCGGCACGCCGGGAGGCGTTGGTCAAAGGGGTGCCCGCGACATCAGCAATCTGGTGGTGGCGCAAGACCACCTCATTGCCAATTCGCGCAACGTTTCCGATTTTATCTGGCAATGGGGTCAGTTCATCGATCACGACATGGATCTGACACCGAGCATCGATCCAATCGAGCCCTTCAACATTCCGGTTCCGGCCGGTGATCCGTTCTTCGATCCAAACAACACCGGGACGCAGGTGATTGAGCTTGACCGTTCGCTCTATGAAATGGTCAACGGCGTCCGCGAGCAGATAAATGTCGACACTGCTTATATCGATGCCTCGCAGGTTTACGGCTCCGATGAAGCCCGGGCCCTCGAATTGCGACGGCTCGATGGCAGCGGCAAGCTCAAGACCAGCCCGGGAAATCTTCTGCCCTACAACATCCATGGTTTTCCAAATGTCCCGACGACTGAAGCGATCTACTTCCTCGCGGGCGACGTGCGCTCCAACGAGCAGCTTGGCCTCACTGCCATGCACACGCTTTTTGTCCGGGAGCACAATTTCTGGGCCGATGTTTTCCGGGCTGCACAACCATATCTAAATGATGATGGCATCTACTTCCGGGCGCGGGCCATCGTCGACGCCGAGATTCAAATCATCACCTACCGCGATTTCTTGCCGTTGCTCATGGGCAATAACCCGCTCGCGCCGTATCACGGGTATCGGCCACAGGCGAATGCCGGCATCGCCAATGTCTTCTCGGCTGCGGCTTTTCGCGTTGGTCACACCCTGCTTTCTCCGCAACTGCGCCGCCTCGACTCGCACAATAACTCAATCGGCGACATCAGCCTGGCCGATTCCTTTTTTAATCCGACCCAGATCAGCAGCGTCGGCATCGAACCGTATTTGCGCGGGCTGGCCAAGCAACGCCCGCAGGAGGTGGACGCTTACATTGTCGATCCAGTGCGCAATTTTCTCTTCGGTCAGCCGGGTCAGGGCGGTTTCGATTTGGCGTCGTTGAATATTCAGCGCGGCCGGGATCATGGGATGCCGCGCTACAATCGAGTGCGGATGGATTACGGTTTGCCCCCCTACACCACCTTCGCGCAAATGAACCCCGATCCGGTTATCCAGGCAAAGTTGGCAGCTGCCTACAATTCGCCTAACGACATCGATATCTGGCTCGGTGCGCTCGCGGAAAAGCACAAAGCCGGCATGATGGTAAGCCAGACGACCTACACGATTTTGAAGGATCAATTTGAACGACTGCGCGACGGCGATCGCTTCTGGTATCAGATCTATCTACCGCGCCCGCTCGTCATTCTGCTCGAACATCAGCCCTTGAGTGAGATCATTCGGCGCAACACCTCCATCCGCGGCGAGCTCCAGGGAGATGTCTTCCACGTCCCCAATCATTTTTAAGGCTCGTCGCGTCCTGCGGGAAATTTTCGGGCCCTAAGTTCTATCTGCCGCCGTCCTCAGCGGCAGATAGGAGGAACACGAACAAGCCTTTTCGAGATGGCCGCTAGGGCGCCAGCAACCACCGGCCGACATTGCTCAGGTTCGTGCAGCCGCAAAGCAACATCGCTTCGTCGAGTTCGCGCCGGAGAATCTCCAGGACATTCGCCGCGCCTTCTTCGCCAGCGACGCACAATCCCCACAGAACGGGCCGCCCGACCAGTACCGCGCGCGCGCCGAGTGCGACCACCTTGAGCACATCGCTCCCGCGGCGAATTCCGCTGTCGACATAAATCTCGCAAACATCGCCCGCGGCATCGATCACCTGTGGCAATACTTCACAGGTGGCGGGCGCGGTGTCGAGCTGTCGTCCGCCATGATTTGATACCACCACCGCCTTTGCGCCGTGCTCAGCAGCGCAGCGTGCGTCGTCGCCACGGCAGACACCTTTCACCACCACCGGCAATCGCGTGCATCCACACAACCAGTCGAGATCATCGAAGCCGAGATCTTCCTTGAAGTTTGCTTTCACGTAGGCGGCCAGACCGGAGCCCGTCACTTCCGGAAAGTTCCCCTTCCCTAACGGCGCAAGATTTTCGACAGCGAGACCGTCTGGCAATCGAAAACTGTTCCGCGCATCGCGCTCGCGCGTGCCCAAGCTGGGAGCATCAACCGTCAGGACGATCGCTTCAGCGCCAGCCGCCTCCGCCCGTTTCACCAGATCGAGCGTGACCTCCCGATCCTTATATATATAGAGCTGAAACCAGCGCGGGCTGCCCGCCTCAGCGAAGACCGACTCCATCGCGGTATTCGAGAGCGAACTCAGAATGAACAAAGTCTTCGCCGCTCTTGCTGCTTTCGCGGTGGCGATTTCTCCATCTTCGCAAGCCAGTTTGTGAAACGCCGTCGGCGCAACCGCGACCGGCATCGAGATTGATTGACCGAGGACCGTCGTGGTGAGGTCGCGTTTTCCAACGCCCGCGAGGATTCGGTAATACAGCTTCAGTCGTTCCCATCCAGCCACATTCTCCCGCAGGGTAATTTCATCCAATGCTCCACCTTCATAATAATCGAAGACCGGCTGCGCCAGCTTGCTCGACGCCGCACGTGAATAATCAGCGACGTTGAGGAGCGGCTCGGAATGCACTTTGCACACGTCTCCGAAGTTGGACGACAATTCAACTCGAGATTGCCGACCGTGGTCGGCAACATGCTTGGTGAGTTGACCGAAAGTCATCGCGCGGGCAAAGATACGCTCCGGACCATGCACATCACCGACATCATGCGGGGAGATTCTCCGACGTTTTCGTTCGAGTTCTTTCCTCCGAAAACGCCGGAAGCGGCTGAGACTCTTTACCAGACGATTCGCGAACTGGAAGCGTACATGCCGCACTTTGTCAGTGTCACTTACGGCGCCGGTGGCTCCACTCGCGATCTCACGCACGACCTCGTCGAGCGTATCAAGACCACGACAAAGCTGGACCCGATTCCGCATTTGACCTGCGTCTGTCACAAGGAAGATGAGATCCAATCGATCCTGCTTCGATACGCGAACTCGGCCATCGGAAATATTCTCGCGCTTGGAGGCGATCGACCGCGAGAAATTCCGTATGACAAATCCCGCGATTCCTTTCAGCACGCGATTGATCTGGTGAAATTCATTCGCCGGTTTAACGAATCCGGCGCGCATCCCGATCGCCGCGGTTTCGGGATCGGTGTAGCCGGTTTCCCCGAAGGCCATCCCGCGACACCGAATCGATTGGTCGAGATGGATCACTTCAAAGCCAAGGTCGATGCCGGCGCCGACTACATCGTCACGCAACTCTTTTTCGATAATCGCGACTTCCTCGATTTTCGCGAACGGTGCGCGCTTGCCGGCATTCATCTCCCCATCATCGCCGGCATCATGCCGATCACTTCCCTAAGCGGATTCAAACGCATCGCCGAACTCGCGGGCGGCACACGTTTCCCGGCCAAACTCTTGCGCGCGCTGCAACGCTGCGAAAACGATCGCGAAATGGTGAGCCGTGTCGGTGTTCACTTCGCCCTCGAACAATGTCACGATCTTTTGGATAACGATGTCGCCGGAATTCATTTCTACACACTCAATCGCTCCGACGCCACGCGTACAATCTTTGACAGCCTCGGCATTCCGCGCCGGCGCAAAACAGAGATGCCAATCGCTTAGTGCGTTGGCGCAGCGATGTCTCCCGATTCGCAGTATTTCACGGCCCGCGTTTTTCGATCATGCAGTTAATGGCCATCACGCGGGAAGTGAGTTCGAGCATCAACGATTGCGAGCTGTCGTTTCACACTCGGCAACCGATCGACATTGCCAAAGCCATCGCGCAGCACAAAGCGTATCAAAATTGTCTTGTTGATTTGGGTGCTCGGATCGTTTCTCTTCCGGCGGAACCGGAATTTCCAGATGCCGTCTTCGTTGAAGATCCCGCCGTAGTTTTCGACGAAGTCGCGATTATCTCGAACATGGGAGCACCGAGTCGGCGTCCCGAGGCGAAGAGCCTGGTCGAGACGCTCGCGCGGTATCGACCGCTCAAGTTTCTCGTTGAGCCGGCGACGCTGGATGGCGGAGACGTGATGCGCATCGGTCGTCGCGTATTTGTTGGGCTATCGCAACGCACTAATCGGAGCGGCGTTGACCAGTTGAAAGAGCTGCTTCGGGCCTACGACTACAGGGTGGAGCCGGTTGAAGTGAGAGGCTGCCTCCATCTGAAGAGCGCCTGCTCATATGCTGGCAACAACACTGTTCTGATCAATCGATGCTGCATCGATCCGGACCGACTTCGTGGATTTGAGTTGCTCAATGTTCCCGAGGAAGAGCTGGCCGCTGCCAATGCGCTCCTGATTAACGATGTCGTCATCATTCCCGCTTCGTTTCCCAGGACTCGTGCCCTGCTCGAGAAGCGCGGCTTTCGCGTCCAAACAATTGACGTATCGGAATTGCAAAAAGCGGAAGCCGGTGTGACCTGCTCGAGTTTAATCTTCGACGACGAAGCAATGCCGAAGCATTCCTGGCGACCGTAGTCCCGCTTTCCGTGTCTGCTTGGAAGAGCGGGACGCAAGCTTTCGATTGACGAGGATCGGCGCGATTAGTCAACCTGCGTCGTCGACTAGATCTGGATCTGGCGCAGACGCTTTGTGTCCTGGGGGCTTCTTCCCATGTTTCAGGCTCTCACGGCGTGCGTCGGAGAACAGGCATCGCGCATCCAGAAAATAAGCGCCCTGCTGAAGTGAAGTAAGCGCTGCAACTGCTTTTCCAATATCAGCAAAGCCGCGCCCCGGCTGGCGGCGAATGCAATTCGCAGCCAAGACGTAATGGCTTTTGTCTTGACATGCTCCGAGGCTTTTTTGACGCTCGGTTCTGAACAATCAATCTGAATCGGCACGGGAGTTTCCTCCCGGTGGCTTCTTTGCTGGATTCGGAGCCGTGATCCCAGAGTCAACGTCCGGGAGGAGAAAGAAGGCACGTCATGTATGCTTCGATCGCGCTAACTCATCCGATTTCAACCGTCAGAAATTCGATCATCGGGTCGCTTTTTCGCCGCCGTCTGCTTTTCACCCCGCTAGGCCTTGCCCTCGCATTGCTCGCGCTGGTGTCGACGGTGCGAGCTGCCTGCCGGGAAGGTTGCGGCGGCACCAACCTGAACACCTATTTGGGGGAGAGTACGCTTTTTTTTAACACCACTGGCTCCAGCAACACGGCCATCGGTTCATACGCGCTTTTTAATAATACCACCGGATACTACAACACGGCTAATGGTAGTAATGCACTTTATGGCAACACTACCGGAATCGCTAATACGGCCAATGGTTTCTACGCGCTTTCTGCCAACACTACCGGCGATGGCAACACAGCCACCGGGTTTAATGCGCTCCAGGTCAACAGCGGCGGTTCCGGTAATACGGCCACTGGTTTGCAGGCGCTCGGTAACAACACGGCGGGCAGTAACAACACGGCCACCGGTACCGATGCGCTCCTTTACAACACGACCGGGAACAACAACCTGGCCACCGGCTATGAAGCGCTCCTTCACAACACGACCGGGAATAACAACATGGCCACCGGAGCGCTCGCCCTTTATGCTAATACGACCGGCTTTTATAATATGGCAAACGGGTCCAACGCCATGGTGCATAACACGACCGGGAGCTACAATGTGGCGGAGGGCCTCAACGCGCTCCGTCTCAACACGACCGGAAGCAGCAACACGGCCGTCGGTCTGAGCGCAATGCTTAACAACACGACGGGCGGGGCCAACATTGCGCTTGGAGGCGGCGCCGGTTCGGCGCTGACTACTGGGAGCAACAACATCGATATCGGGAATGTGGGCGTGGCCGGGGAGTCGAACACGATTCGGATCGGCAGGGTGGGAACGCAGCAGGCGACCTATATCGCCGGGATTAGCGGGAAAGCAGTCGCTGCAGGCGTGGGCGTGATTGTTGATGGCAATGGTCATCTCGGCACGGTCGTTTCCTCGAAACGCTTCAAGGAAGAGATCAAACCGATGGACAAGAAGAGCGAAGCAATCCTGGCGCTGGAACCGGTGACGTTTCGCTACAAACACGAGTTGGATCCGGACGGCATCCCACAATTTGGTCTGGTAGCTGAGGAAGTGGAAAAAATTGACCCAGACCTGGTCGCGCGTGACGAGCATGGGAAACCTTATACCGTCCGGTACGAAGCGGTGAACGCGATGCTGCTCAACGAATTCTTAAAAGAACATCACAGGAATGAACAGCAGGATCGCAAGATCGAGGACCTGGAAGCGACTGTCGCGCAGCAGGAGAAAGAGTCCCAGGCCAATGCTGCAAGGCAGCAGCATGAAATTGATTCACTCCGGGCAGCGCTCAAAGAACAGGCCGCACAAATCCAGAGGTGACGACTCGCTAAGTCCGGACGTGGACGGTTTCATTTCAGCGTCGACATGCGAGCCCCACTGTGAAGACTCGCGTGATGAACATCACAAAAAATCTCGGCATGCTCGTACTGGCCATATTCCTGATCGTCTACGGAATTGCGACAACGTTCACGATTGCGATTCCAGTCGTGCTTCTTGGTGCTCTCGCTCTGATCGCCGGAATTTTGGTTTTGATCGGCAAATAGCGGCGGATGCACAAGTGGAGCGCGGGTCGCGCTGTGCCGACCGGACGCAGCAGCACGGCATCCTTACCAGATGATTCGTTAGGCAACAGGCAAAGTGCTGGCCTCCCTTTACAACGCGACGATGCGATAGAAGGCGTGCGGCTGCGCGAGCGCGTTGACCGCGCGCAAGATAAGGACACCACCGGTGCCGTTGACGTTGTTGAGAAGTGTAGTCCACTGGCCGCCTGCGGGCACATTGCTCTGTTCCAAACGGTAGGTCTGGCCGATCACCGTCGGAAAACTGAAAAGCAGATCGTTTTGCTCGCGTGAGGTGACGAGCGGGAGACGGACAGTAATGACGGCGGCATCGTAGGCGACAGTGTGAACCGTGTCGTCCGCGCTAAACATGAAGGTGTAGGTGCCGGGCTTGCGGAACGTGACGCTTGTTACAGCGCTGTTTGGATTCGCGATCGTGACTGTGCCCGGCCCCGAATAGAGCCGCCACAGGAGAGTCGCGCTGCCACCGGGCACGGTCGCGACTCCGTTCAACACCGCGCCTGCGGGAAGATCGACGAACTGGTCGGGTCCGGCGTTAACGCTCGGCGCACCGGGCGAACGCGGACCTTCGTTCGCGCCTGTGGTTTGGATCACTTCGAAATTGTTGATGTCGATGGTCGAAAGGTGATCGAAGGCGTTGTCGGCAAAGCGATCGTCGGGACAAACCGAGACGGAAAAGAAATTGCCGTTATCGGCGACGATCGCGCCATATTTTTTCAATGCGAGCAGCACCGCCTTTTCCTCAATCGTCCAATTTGCGGGAATCACGAAGTTCGCATTGAGACGAAGCCGCTGGCCCATCGCCGGATATTGCGTCCCTGTGATGGATGAAGCGTAATGAGTCGCGGGATAGATGTACGCCTGACGTGTTCTCGCCACGACAAGTCGCAGCGCGTGCTCAACCATTCCGCGTTCGCATTCATCATAGCGAACAGTCGGCGGAAACATCGGCAGCCCGGCGGCGTCACCGGAAGTCCAGCCGGCGGGCCGCAAGGCATTTGAGTTGAGATTAAATTTTGCGCCGTTCGAAGCCTGCCAACCGCTCTGGGTCAACTTCATTTGCCACGTTTCCCAAATCGAGCCCGCACCGGGCGCAACAATGATTCCATGTCTGTCGCCACCGTCGTTGTACACGTCCATTTGCCATTGCAGGAGCGTGAGATTGCCGGTCTCGCGCGGCCAGGTTTCGATCGGCATGTTCGACGGAATTGGATAGCTGCCGTTCGGAAAGGTACCGCCGTCGAGATCAGATTCATCGGGATAATCGAGGAACGGTATTGTCACACGCGGCTGATTGTCCGGCACGAGCACGTAATTCATTTCGTAAAACGGGCGCAACGTCTGACGACTTGGCGAGAGGTCGCTCTTGATCTGCGCGATCATCGTCGCCGAATTCGCCAACAACGGACGGTGTGAGATGTCTTCGTTCCAGGGATTATCCAGCGGCATGATCTGCATCGCGGAGACAATGGCGTCGGCTTGCGGAGTGTTAAACAGCGTTGACGTCGTGACTTGCGGGAACGGCCCCAGGATTCGTCCCTCCTGATTAATTCGTTCGGCGAAAACGGAGAAAGCGCTGAGGACCGCGAGGCAGCAGATTGGAACTACAATTCTGGCGTGACTCATCACCCTCTTTTGCAGCAACTGACGAGCCGCGCCCTGGTCGTTTTATTGAAATAATCGGCGCAGCCGCGCTGGCCACGCCGCCTTGTCATCCCGAGCGAAGTCGAGGGATCCCGCGGCGTTACCCAGCGGCCTCCAGCAACGGGATTCTTCGACCCCGCTTTGCTTCCCTCAGAATGATGGCCGCAGTTTTTGCGAGACTTTCGCTTTCCGATAGCTGTTGTTCTGTCGTTAGGCTGGGGTCGAGCTGGTCCCGTACTTCCTCCTACGAAACTCCATGACCCAAAGCGCGAGGATAGTAAGCAGGTCCGCGCTCACATGGGTTGCTTTCACGCTGGCGAAAGTCGCCGGGATCAAAGTTGGTTCGACCGTAGTGCGAAGTTGCTGGATTTCAGGGCTGGCGGCGGCATCGGTGTGTTTGATCACATCGAGCACGGCGAAACGCTGCACTGTCACGTCATGGATCGCATCGAGATTTTTGAATGCGAACAAGGCAAAGAGGATCGTCACGACCGCAGTGGCCAGCGCCGCCGGCTGTTTGCGAAGCGAAGAGAACGCCAGTAACCCGCCGAGAATGACGACATAAAGAGTCCAATAAGCTTGCAGCGCGTTCGACCGCTCAAAGTAAAGCTGAATTAACTCGTTGTATTTCATAAGCAGAGCCTTCGATTATTCAAACCCGCGCGGAGAAGCGAGCAGAAAACGCGGCCGCCGCTATTTCACACGCGAGAAAGTGATTTCAACCTATTCTCACAGCCCCGCAGGGTAATTGACTTCGCACGAGAGGTGCTATTAGAGTCGCCTAACCTATCATATTATGCGTCCCATCTGGAAAGGCAGCATCAGCTTTGGTTTGGTTTACATCCCGATCGCCGTTTATCCGGCCACGCGCGAGGAGAAACTTAGTTTCCGGCAGCTTCGCGCGAGTGACCTGAGCGTCATCAGATACAAGAAAGTGGCGGAAGCGGACATGAAAGAAGTCTCCAGCGATCAGATCGTGAAGGGCTTTGAGTACGAGCGCGGTCGTTATGTTGTCATGAAGGAGGAGGACTTCGAGAAGGTGAAAATTGAGTCCACTCATTCAATCGACATCACCGATTTTGTGGATTTGGGACAGGTGGATCCGAAATTTTTCTACAAACCGTATTTTCTTGAAGCGCAGAAAGGCGGCGAAAAGGCTTACACGCTTTTGCACAAGGCACTCGCCGGCAGTGGAAAGATCGGCATCGCGAAAGTCGTGATCAGCAATCGCGAACATCTGGCGTCGGTCAAACCGGATGGTTTGTTCCTGATTCTCGAGTTGATGCATTTCGCCCAGGAAATCCTGACCCCTGACGAATTGACGAAGCCGTCGAGTGCCGTGAACGAGAAGGAACTGAAGATGGCTCAGGCGCTGATCGAGAGCATGTCCGTTCCTTGGGAGCCGGAAAAATATCGCGACGAGTACCGCACGGCACTACTCGAGATCATCGAGAAAAAAGCGCAGAACAAGGTGATCGCCGGCAAGCCAGCACCAGCGCCCCGCTCAACTAACGTGATCGATTTGGTGAAGGTCTTGCAGGAAAGCTTGAGCCGGAATCAATCGCTCAAGCCGAAACGCAACGGCGCCCGATCCGGTAGCCGTTCCACTGCGAGCCTGGTGAAGCAGAAAAGGCGCGCCGCCGTTTAGGACTCTTCCGGGCATTAGTTAGCGCGACTCCCCGGGTCGTGATGCTCAGAGCGATTATATTCTTCCATCGCCTGCGGCATCCAGGACTCGAGCTGCTGAATGCGAGTGCCGTGCGACGGATGCGTCGACAGAAATTCCGGCGGCTGCGCGCTGCCGGTATGTTCCATTCGTTGCCAAAAGCGAATGCTTTCCTGAGGATCGTATCCGGCGCGCGCCATATAAATGAGGCCGATGTGGTCGGCTTCTGATTCGTGTTCGCGGCCGAAAGGCATTAGGACGCCATACTGCGCGCCGGCACCGAGCGCGCCCATCACCACGCGCTGTTTGTCGTAATCCATGTCCGAGAGCGAAACTGCCACACCGGTGAGAGCAGTCTGGGCAAGAGTTTGTTGGAGCACGCGCTGCGCTCCGTGGCGTGACGTAGCGTGCGCCATTTCGTGTCCCATCACCGTCGCAAGCGCCGCTTCGTTTTGCGCGACCGGAAGAATTCCGGTGTAGACGACAATCTTTCCGCCGGGCAGACAAAACGCGTTCACCTTGTCATCTCGAATCAACGAGACTCGCCAGTCGAACTTGCTTCCTGCGGGCCCGGTCGCAGCCGCGAGCCGGCTGGCGACACGCTTCACAATCTCTAGCTCTGGCCCGGAATCGATCGTCTGAGATTGCGCCAGGACCTGCTGATAACTCTGAAAGCCAAGCGCCGCTTCTTGTTCGGCCGACATTCCGACATGGCTTTTTCGGCCGGTCTCAGGATTCACGAATTTTTCTGAACTGAAATATTGATAAGCGAAAAATAATCCCGCGAGCAGGATCGGGAGCCATTTGATGTGTGTGCGGTTCATGCCTGGATCTCCTGTTGAATCGGAGCGTTGAGCTGGGGAAGAGCGGCCTGGATCGCGACTCTGTCCGGCTCGAGCCATGGCGGAAGCACCAGCTTTTCACCAAGGTGCGCTTTGTCTTCATCAACGCCGAAGCCCGGACCCTCGGTCGCGAGTTCAAACAAAACGCCACCCGGTTCCGGGAAGTAGACGGACTTAAACCAAAAGCGATCAATCACCGGGGTCGGACGCGACCCACCTTCCGCGACGCGTTGCCGAACCTCGAGCTGATGCGCTTCGTCGTCTACGCGCCACGCCAGGTGATGAACGCTGCCGGTGCCCCAGGCGCCGCGGCCAGCATCGGGCAGCGCGCGCAGATCAATGTATTCGCCCGATTTCCCCTCGCCCACTCCGTAACGTTCCCACCCATTTTCGGCGCCGAGATGGCGAAAACCCATCGCGCCGGAGAGAAATGCGGTCGTCGCTGCCAGATCGCGCTCGGCCATCCGCGCGCTTTCGAGTCCACGAATCTGCCGTTCGACCGGCACAGGACTTTGTTCCCACGGAGTAAACGGCCGGCCTAACGAATCGGCACTCTCGACCAATGCTACACGCAAGCCGTGCGGGTCGGCCAGGGGCAGGACACTTTGACCGAACCGCGTTTCGATTGAGAAGACCTTTGCGCCGTAACGCTTCAAACGAGTGCTCCAAAATGTGAGACTGTTCGGAGGAACCGCGAGCGCAACTTCTGTGCTTAAACCATAGCCGTGCCGGCTCGGAGCCATCTGCGCCCACGGAAAAAATGTCAGGTCGGTCCCCGGATGTCCTTCGGCATCGGCATAAAAAAGATGATATGTGGTTGGGTCATCCTGATTAACGCTCTTCTTCACCAGTCGCATGCCGAGCACGCCCGCATAAAAATCGAGATTTTCCTGTGCCGGTCCGGCAATCGCTGTGACGTGATGAAGTCCGCGGACGTGCTGCATCTTGGAGAGAATTATCTCCGGCCTTGATTTCCAGTTCAAGCAAGAGGCCAGGGAGTTGCATTTGCGTCGCGGTGTTTTAATCAGATGGCGTGCGGCCACATTATCGAATGCGAATTTTTCGCACCGCCGTTTTCGTGCTCTGCGGTTTTCTGATCGGCAAGATTCCTGGCTCGAATTGCTCCGCTCAAGCGGTGACGGGTCTGGCGGCAAATCTGGTGGCGTCGGGTTTGACGCAACCTCTTTTCGTCACTGCGCCGCCGGGCGATTTCAATCGCTTGTTTATCGTCCAGCAGGACGGCCAGATTAAGATTTTAAATCTCACCACCGGCCTCGTGAACACGACGCCGTTTCTTGACGATCACTGGTCTTGGCTCTTGGATTCGAGCAGGGTTTGCTCGGCCTGGCATTCGATTCCAACTACGCCGCCAATGGCAAGTTCTATGTGGACTACGTTGCCAGCGGAGGTGCTGGAACCACCCACATTACCCAATACCAGGTTTCGTCCGATCCCGACATTGCGGATACGACGCCGGAAAACATCAAAACGCTGCTGACGTTCGCGCAACCGCAAGAGAACCATAACGGCGGTTGGATCGGATTCAGTCCGCGCTCAGGAGATGAAGACAATCTTTATATTGCGAGCGGAGACGGTGGCGCCGGAGACGACAATGACGGCGGTGTGGGCCATCATGAGCCGGGAGGAAATGCGCAATGGAATGAAACGTTACTTGGAAAGATGTTGCGAATCCATGTCGATCCCGCTACCGGCACCTATACAATTCCACCTGACAATCCCTTCGTCGGAATGCCGGATCCGATAAAGAAGGAGATTTGGTTGCTTGGTTTGCGCAATCCGTTTCGGGACAGTTTTGATCGGATGAGCGGACGAATGTTTATTGGCGACGTGGGGCAGAGCAGCCGCGAGGAAGTGGACGTGCAGCAACCAACCAATCCCGGCGGCGGAGAAAACTACGGCTGGCGCGACCGCGAAGGATTCATTCAGAATCCCGCTTATCCGACGCCTTCGCCCACTGCAACACCCGTGCCCCCACGCGTCGATCCCATCTTTGATTATCCACGCACAACGGGCGGCACGGTGGTCGGCGGATATGTTTATCGCGGGAACAAGATTCCTGCTCTACAAGGCACTTACGTTTTCGGCGACTATCTCGTCGGCTCAATCTTTACCCTGGACTACGACGGCTCGACTGCATCGAATTTTCAAACGATCACGCCGCAGCTTTTTCCGATCCCTCTGCTCCCTGGTGGCACGGTTAACCTTTCCAACCCTTCAGGGTTCGGCGAAGACGCCAGCGGCGAGCTTTACATCACCGACATCGGCGGCGGCAATGTTTACAAAATCGTGCCTGCGCTGGCAACGGTCGTCTCGAGGAAAACTCATGGCAGCGCCGGGACATTCGACGTCGACTTGCCGGCGAGCGGCTCGCCCGGGATCGAATGCCGCAATGGCGGCGCGAACGGCGATTACACCATCGTCTTTTCCTTCGCCAATCCTCTAGATAGCGTCGGCGGCGCCAGCGTCACTTCAGGAACCGGAAGTGTGAGCAGCGCCACGATCAACGCCAACGATGCCCGTCAATACATTGTCAATCTCACAGGCGTGACCAATGCCCAGGTCGTTAGCGTGTCGCTAACGACTGTCGTCGACAGGACCAATCGCGTGCTTGGCGCTTTCTCTGTTTCAATGGGCGTGCTGATCGGTGACACCACCGGCAACGGGTCGGTCAACACATCCGATATCGGCCAGATCAAATCCGAATCCGGCAACGCCGTGACCGCATCCAACTTCCGGGAAGACCTTACTGCCGACGGCTCGATCAGCGCCGGCGATGTCGCATTGGCAAAATCCCGATCCGGCACTGTTCTACCCTAGCTCGAGCTGTCACGCGCACATTTTCACATCCGCGGCCTGAATATGAAACGCCCGATTCTCGTTTACCTGATTCTCGCTTGTCTCACTGCTCTTGCTCAAGCCGAGCCGACCGCCATTTTCATTGTCCGCCACGCCGAGCGGATGGACGCAGCGACTGGACCTCAGATGAAAATGGCGAGCGATCCCGATCTCTCCGAGGCAGGACGCCTGCGCGCTGAATCGTTAGGCTACGCGCTCAAGGATTCCGCCATCACCGCCATCTACGTCACGGAATACAAGCGCACGCAGCAGACGGCGGCGCCACTTGCGAAAGCCATTGGAATCAGCGCGACAATCGTGCCGGCGAAAGAAACCGGCGCGCTCATTGCAAAGCTGCAAAGCGCCAACGGAAATGTTCTCGTCATCGGCCATTCAAATACTTTGCCGGAGATCATCAAAGCGCTCGGCATTACATCGCCTGTCACTCTTGCCGATTCTGAATATGACAATCTTTTTGTGGTGATGCCCGGTTCTCCGGCACGGTTGATTCGTTTGCATTATCGGTGAGACAGACGCCGCTGCTCCTACCACTGGCTACGAGCCCTCGAGCATTCCGATCATTTCCCTGGCCAGCTTGGGACCGATGCCGGCTTCCTCGTGCTTGAGGTAAATGAAAGCGTCGTTCCAGCTCCCTCCGTTTTTGCGCACCATTTCCGCCCAACGACTGATGTCGGAAGTTTGGTAATCTTCACGCCGCAAACGCAAATAACCAAAATCGGCGGTCGCGACGGCTGGCGTACTCAGCTTCTCGCTGTCGGCGATGCAGAGCGCGGCGTTCCGATTCTTGAGCAATGGGAAAACTTCATCATCGAACCATGAAGCGTGACGGAATTCGAAAGCCGCGCGCATCCCGGATGGAATCTCTTCAAGGAACGCCGCCAATACTGCTGCGTCTTTCTTGAATGATGGCGGCAGTTGGAACAAGACCGGCCCGAGTTTCGCGCCGAGTGTGGACACGGTCTGATGAAAGTAACGCAATGTGTCGGTGCAATCGCGCAGCTTCGCGAAGTGCGTGACTTTCTGCGGCGCCTTCAGGCTAAAGATGAAACGCTCCGGCGTTTCCAGCGACCAGCGTTCGAGCGTTTTCACGCTCGGAATTCTCCGGAACGTGTAATTGATCTCCGTGGTCGAAAATTGCTCCGCGTAAAATCCCAGCATCTTCGCTAGCGGAAGTGTCTCCGGATAAAAGGTGCCTTTCCATTCCGGATACTGAAAACCAGAAGTGCCGATCCAGATATTCATGACCTGATTATGCTTCCTTCGGATTCCTCGCACAACGTCCACTAACGAATTCTGGAGCAAAACGAGAAAACAACGGCCCGTAACATCAGATTTTTCGCGAATCGTAAGCCCAGTGCAGGAGCGCCTGTCTCTGCTTCCGTCGGCAATTCAGGTCGCAGCGAGCACAGTTCTTCTTCAATTGTGCGACGTGCCTCCGCACCGCCCGCCAGCGCGCGATCTGGCGCAAATCGTCGGCACACCGTCGGCCGAGATAATAGCGGCAATACCATTGAAACCAGCCGCGCGGGTCCTCACGGAAAATCCATCCCTTCGCCCGCCAGACCGAAAGGGGCTGTGATGCGTTCACGCCAAAGTAATTGAGCGACGGTTCGTGTCGCTCGGCACAGAGTTTCGCTTTCTTAAACCAGGCCGCGGGAAATTCGGCGGTGCAATCAGTCAGATACTTTCCCCCGAAGACACCGAGCTCGAGCATCTCCCGCGGAGTCAGCTCCGGTTTGAAATCCGGTCGGAAATCCCGGCCGGGCGGCTTCGTTCGGAAATAAACGTAGCCGCTCTGCATCCGATCATTCACCTCCACCCGCACCGGCTTCATTCGAACGGAATCAACTATCTCCCGAGTTGGTGCCGGGAGAAAACTGAATTTGCTGTTCCGATTCAATGTCTCCTGAAAGACTAACGAAGTTTCTTGTTTTGAAATTGCGATATTCTCACGTGTTCGCTAAACGATCACTATGAAACGCATTCTCCCCGTGTTCATCTGCTTGCTCTCGATCTCGATCGTCGGGTGTACGACTCAGTCCGGTTCCAAATCCAAAGAAGTCAGGCGCGCGGATGAGAACTCGGCCCGAGCCGCCGCCCTCGCCTGGGTGGAATTACTCGACGCGAAGCATTATGCCGAGGCCTATTCGGAACAAGCGTCGCGCCTCAGATTGTCCAGCACGGAGGCGCAGTTTGTTCGTTCGATGAAAGGACGCCGCGCGCCGTTCGGCCGTGTGCTGAAGCGAAGCTTCAATGGAGCTGCTTTTACGCAGAAGCTGGTCGGCGCACCGGATGGCAATTACGAGACCATTCTGTTCAAGACATTTTTTGAGCACAAGACGGTCGCGGCCGAACGCGTTATCCTAACGAAAGAATCGGGCGATTGGAAGATCGTCGATTACCGGATCTACTGAGCAGTCGATCTCCTCTGCGCCGAGCGAACAATTACAATTACGACAGGTAGAAAACAGAGCTTCAACGATTTTGAAACAGCTTCTATAGTTTTCCCACATGCGAATTCTGCTGATCGAGGACGAAAAGAAAACCGTGCGCTTTCTGACCAAGGGTCTGCGCGAAGATGGCCACGTCGTAGTGGTTGCGATGGATGGCGAGGAGGGCTTGGAGCTCGCACGCGCGACGCGCTACGATCTTTTTGTTGTCGACGTAATGCTGCCCAAAAAAAATGGCTGGAGTATCGTCGAGGAACTACGGCGCCGTGGTGTTCGGACGCCGATTCTTTTTCTGACTGCCCGCGACAGCGTGAGGGATCGGGTGAAAGGACTTGAGCTCGGGGCCGACGATTACCTGGTCAAGCCGTTCGCGTTTTCTGAATTTCTCGCTCGGGTGCACTCACTCCTGCGCCGCACTCCGACGCAAGCGATCGAGAAATTGCGGATCGAGGATCTGGAGATCGATACGCGGCGGCATCGCGCCGTTCGCGCGGGCGTCGCGCTTAATCTCACCGCCAAGGAATTTCTGCTCCTTACCCATCTGGCCCGTTCGGCCGGTGAAGTTGTCTCCCGCAGTGAAATCGCGCGGCAGATCTGGGACATCAATTTCAAGACAGAAACGAACATCGTGGATGTGATGGTGCGGCGATTGCGGGCGAAAGTGGACGATCCGTTCCGGACAAAATTCATCCAAACAGTTCGCGGCTCCGGTTATGTTTTCAAAACCGAGTAAGCCGCGCTCGATTACTTCCCAACTGGTCTTCCTCTTCACGCTGGCAGCAGCGGCCCTGCTCTGCTGCGGGCTCGGAGTCTTGTACTGGATTGTCGTTCGACATGCCTTTGAGGAAGACAATGCTGTGCTGGCAGACAAGATTTTTGCGGTGCGCGCCGAGTTAAATGCGGCGGGCGGGCTGGACCGACTTCGCGAGGAGCCGAAGAGATTTAACACGGGCGAGCACCTGGTTTACTGGGTACGAGTGCTGGATACGAGCGGGCGCACGGTGGCGGAGACACCGGAGATGGATCACTTGTTGCCGGCAGGCATCTTTCCCGGCACGCAAAGTTCAACTTCGTCCGGATGGAGCCCGAAGAATTATCGAGCGGAGAACAAGCTTTTCTCGTTAGTCACGGTCGCGAATGAGGCCGCTCATTCCCCTTACGTGATCCAGGTAGCGCAGGACCGCTCGGAGGATGACAAGTTCATGAAAGAGTTCGCCCTGCTCCTCGCGGCGGTCGTTGCCTTCGGCGCTTTGGGGGCGGCAGCGATCGCCACTTCTGTCGCAAAGCGCGGTTTGCGGCCAGTTGCGGAAATGACTCACTCCCTTCAACGAACGGGGCCGACTCATTTGAATGAAAGAGTGCCGCCGGCGGGATGGCCGCGTGAACTCCAGCCGCTGGCCGTTGCATTCGACGAGATGATGGATCGTCTGGAGGATTCCTTTACCCGGCTTTCTCAATTTTCGGCCGATCTCGCGCACGAACTCCGCACTCCGATTGCCAATATCCGCGGCGAAGCGGAGGTCATCCTTACTCGTCCTCGCGCAACCGATGAGTATCGGGAAGTCATTGAGTCAACCGTTTCGGAGTGTGAGCGACTCTCCGGAATCGTGGACAATCTGCTGTTCCTGGCCCGCGCCGAAGCTGCTGAAGGACATCTTCAGCGAACAGTCTTCGACGGACGTGCTGAGATTCAGAAGATCGCGGCTTTCTACGAGCCGCTCGCGGAAGAGCGACAGGTTACTCTTGGCTGCGCAGGTGCGGGCGAGATCTGGGCCGATCCCATGCTGTTTGGCCGAGCCGTCAGCAATCTCATCGAAAACGCGTTGCGCTTCACTCCCGCCGGCGGAACCATTTTGGTCTCAATCATGACGCGCGAGGCGGAGGCGGAGATCTCGGTCAAGGATTCGGGCTCTGGTATAGCCGCGGAACATGTTCCTCGTGTGTTTGATCGTCTCTATCGCGTTGATGCATCGCGCAGTTCTCAGGGCGGCGCAGGTTTGGGCCTGGCTCTCGTCAAATCCATCACCACTCTTCACGGCGGCTCCGCCACTGTCGAAAGCGAGGTCGATCAGGGAACGACTGTGACTCTCACGTTCCCGAATCGGACCGCTCTCAAAACAAACGCTTAGGGGTCGGCCCTTTCGCGCGATTAATTGCCAAAAAAAGTATTGCCATGTCCATTACAAATCTGTAATCGGACGCGATGCACTATTCCTGTCGAGCAATTTTCCGAACGTTATCAACGCTCCTTTCGCTTGCGATTCTAACCTTCGGCCCGTCTGGCCGCGCACAGACGACCGAGACTTCCCGAGTGGTCGTGACAGCCTCAGAAGTGACGCCGACTCCGTCCCCGCAGCCAAAGCTCAATCACATCATGCGCGAGGTGGCAGGAACGGAAATCACCGTTACGAAGAAAGCGACAGTGATTAAGCTCGACCAACAGCCACCAGTCGAAAACAACAACCAGCAGGAACTGTTTACCAAAGCGCCGGGACTGCTCGTGACTGAGCAACAAAACCCGGGTCAATTCAATTACAGTTATCGCGGCCTGGGGAATCCGCAGGAATCCGAATACACCCTCTTCCTCGAGGACGGCGTGCCGCTGATGAGTGAATGGATTGGTTTCCCTACGTTGTATTATCAACCGTTGCCGCAAAGTCTTGAGCGAAATTCAATTCATCCGTGGCGGCAGCAGTCTTCTTTACGGACCGGAACCGGCGCCCGTCGTCAACTTTATCACCAAACATCCCGCGCCCGGAACGCCATGGAGCGGTTACTTGGAACAAGTCGGAGGAGCGTACGGGCTTTATACCGGCTACGGCGCGATTCAGGAAGCTTCCGGACCACTCGAGATGCGCGTCGATGGCGGCTACACCCGGGCGGACGGGCAGCG
This sequence comes from uncultured Verrucomicrobiae bacterium, assembly GCA_963737545.1. Taxonomy (GTDB): domain Bacteria; phylum Verrucomicrobiota; class Verrucomicrobiia; order Chthoniobacterales; family UBA10450; genus CAVTTH01. The sequence continues at coordinate 178,548 of CAVTTH010000005.1, forward strand.
AGACAACGGCCAGTATAATTTGTGGCAGGCCGACGGTTATCTCGGGTACCGCCCGGATAGCAAGCAACTGTTCGCCCTGGATTTCCACGCCGGGCAGTTCAGCGGCGGCGATCCGGGCCGGTTGACCCTGGCCCAATTTCAAGACGATCCGAATTTTTCACCCACGCCCTACAACCACAACTGGGTCGATCGCTACAGCGCTGTCCTGCGCTACGAACGGGAATTCGGGGACGGCTGGCTCCTGCAAGCCAAAGGCTGGTACACACATCAGAACATCGATTCGCGTTCTGCCGGAAATTTGAGCCCAACTGGCAGGCCGCCGGCGACGACCACTCTGGGATACGAAACGTTCGACAACGGCGGTGTTGATGTGCGCTTTCGAAAATATTGGGGAGACGACACAATTTTGAAAGGCAGCGCTCTCACCTTCGGCGGCGTCGTCTACCACGGCAGCGCGCCCTTTACCCGGTACATCAGTACGGATTTGTTCGCGCCGCGCGGCGAGACAACGGACATCATCCCTCTTGATCAATCGCGCACGGCCGATTATCAGGCGCTCTTCGGGGAGAATCTCTTCCGCATTGGAAAATTTCACGTTGTCACTTCGTTCCGCGTCGATCATGAAAACGTCGAAGTCGATTCGACCAGAGCACCCTACGTCGGCGATGGACCGCCTGAAAGTCGCAGTGCTAAGCACACGGTTCCGCTTTGGGGGATCGGATTGGGCAATGATTTCGGCAACCACAACGAAACTTATTTCAGCGCTTCCTCGGGATGGCGGCCCACGCGATTTTTTGATATCGCCGGGACCAGCCGAACAATCCTGCCGGGCCAGGAACCCGATCCGTTCCATTCGCTCGATTTCGAACTCGGCGTGCACGGAACACCAGTCAAAGGCCTGTGGTACGACGTCGGGCTGTTTTGGATGGATTTCGACAACCGCACCGAAAGCCAAAACATCAGCCCCATCGATTTCATCATCGTCAACACCGGCGACACGAGACATCGAGGATTCGAGGGCGAAATCTCATACGACTTGCTGGCGCCTTTCCAACACGAGCTGACGTCTACGCCGGATCCGAAGTCGTCGGGCAAAGACATGCCCGTGCCTGTCCTCTCGCCGCCATTGCAGTTGATTGTTTTCAGCAATCTTCAGCTTCTCGATGCGCAGTTTACCGCGAGCATGCTTCCCAACCAAGTTGGCAACACGCCCGCTTTCGCGCCGGACGTATTGTGGAAAGGCGGAATCTCCCTCCAAAAGGCCAAATGTTTCAATTTGACGGTGTCAGGTGTGTACGCCTCGGATCAGTTCTGGTCGGACACGAATATGCCTCTCAGAGCCGGAGGAGCTGTGGTTGTCCCGGCGATCATCCCATCCTACACGGTCTTTAATTTTTCCGGCGAATGGTACGTGACCAAGAACGTGCGCCTCTTCGCCGGCGTTTCGAACCTGGCCAACCACACATATTACTCGCGTGTCTTTCTCACCGGCACCATCGAGCCGGCACCGGGACGCACGGCCTACGCGGGAATCTCCTTGGGATTCTGATCGCGTCGCCTACCTCACTGTGATTCTGAGCGGAGCGAAGAATCTTTCACTTCGTCCGCTTTTGATGTAGCCACGCTGGAACCGTGGCTTCACCCAGTCACTGCCGCCGAAGTTGCTCGGAATCTTTAGGGATTGACGATCCTAACGGTCCTTCTCAACATCACATCAAGCAATCAAACCGAAAGGACCTATGAAAAAGTATATTACCTATGCAATGACCACCCTGTTCGCGACGATCGCGCTTTCGATCGCCGCACCGGACAAGGCCGCGACGGAAACGAAAGAGAAAGCTGCATGGCAGGCCTTTAAGGACAAGAAGACGGATGACTTTAAGAAGGTCGTCGCCGCCGACTTCGTTGGCATTTATTCCGACGGCATCTCCGGCATGAAAAAAGAGATGGATGACATGCAGAAGTGGGACATGAAATCGTTTGCGATTAGCGATTACAACGTTGTCTCTTCTGGAGCGGACATAGTGATGTCGAGCTACAAGGTGATGATCGAGGGGACGTATGATGGGAAGGACGCCTCCGGCACGTTTTACTGTGGCTCGGTGTGGAAAAAGCATGGCAGTGAATGGCAGGCCGTTTTCCACACCAACGTGAAGGAGGAAGCGCCGACAAAGTAGACGCTAAACGCCCAGAGTTTAGGTTTCCGCGCAAGAACGAGCGGCGCGTCTTTTGAACACGCCGCTCCGCCCGGGTTCGATCCCCACGAGCGACAGCAGCTTCCCGCGCCGCGATGCCGGAGGCGAAGCATGACTGCCGCGACCCCGAGATGATTTTTCGCACCCTACCGGAACAATTTGGCCCCGGCGCTTCGCTTCACTGTGCAAAAAGGCATTCGGGTTTTGGGCATTGACCGGAAGTCCGCCGCACCTCAGTCTTACGTTCAATTCAACCGAAAGGACCTATGAAAAAATACCTTACCTGTGCAATGACCGCCCTGTTCGCGACGATTGCCGTTTCGATTGCCGCGCCAGACAAGGACGCGCTGATGGCAAACGAGAAAGCCGCCTGGCAAAGCTTCAAAGACAAAAATTCAGGCGAATTCAGAAAGCTGATGCACGCCGACTTCATGGCCGTTTATCAGGACGGCATTTATACCCTGCAAAAAGAAATGGATTTGATGCCGAAGATGGACATGAAATCGTTCTCTTTTAGCGACTGCAATGTCGTTTTCTCCGACCCGACCACCGCGACGGTGACATGCAAGGTGGCGCTCGAAGGCACCCTTGAGGGGAAAGATATTTCGGGCAACTACTATAGCGGTTCGATCTGGAAGAAACAGGGCGGCCAATGGGTCGCGATTTTCCACTCCGATATGCCGGAGGCAAAACCGGCTGCCAAGTAACGGGATAATTGTTTGATGTAGCGGTCTCGCCGCGTTCCCGACCTTTGCGGCGCCGCTTCGGTCATTCTGGGGGAAGATTGACGTTCATTCGTAGTCAAAGCTGTGCTTGAGCACGAGTTATCGTTAGGCGAAGTTTGAGGACAGGACGATATGGATGAGCAATGGGCGAGGACATTCCAGCAAATGCTTTTGCAAATGAAGGCGGACCAGGTCGAGACGCAGGCCAGGATTTGTGCGTTGGAAGAGACGATCATCCACGCTATCGCCACCCTGAAACGGGAGGATTCAGCTGCTCTCGAGGCCTATCTGAATGAGCGCAAGCGATTTTGGCACGACGCGCTTCTTCGCACACTCGCGGACGAGAACCCTTCCGCAGCTGCAACGTTGGATCGTCGCGAAGAGAAAGATTTGCCCGCAGACAATATATGATCCGATGTCAGCGTCAGCTCTTCTGAGCGAATAGGAAAGTTGCGGCTGTGTCTTCGGAAACTCTATTTGGCTGGATCGTGGTTAGGCCAACGCACCGGAAGAGGAAGCCGTGGTGAACACTCACGCAATCCATCGGGGCATGTTGGTGGCCATTTGCCTTGCGAGCGTTGGCTGCCACGCAAAGGTCGCCGACAAGGATGCTTCGTCGTTTCGGATTATCGCGACGGATGCCGGGTTCGAGGCCCCCGATGGTGTCGCCGCCGGGCTCCGTCATATCGTCTTTGAGAATCGTGGATCTCAGATTCATGAGGCCATGCTCGTCAAACTTCCCAAGGGCATGAGCGCGTCCGACTATGTGGCGGCCGTCAAGAACGGTTCTTCTTTCCCTAAGGGCGCCCTCGACTACTCTGGCGCGGGATTAACTTCGCCCGGTGAGACCGCCGAGATGTGGCTCAGCGTCGATCCCGGACGATACATCCTCATTTGCTGGAATGACGATCATGCCACGACTGTACCCGTCCATCCTTTTAACGTCGAAGACGTCGGCGCAGCCGATGACCGTCCGCCGAAAGAAGATCTGGTCCTGAAACTGGTTGATTATCGTTTCGACCTCGAAGGCGATTTGCACAAGGGAACGCAAGTCATTCGAATCGAAACTCCGGGCCCCGCCATGCATGAGGTTGATATCTACCGTCTTCACGAGGGCCGGACGGCGGCAGACCTGCACCGCTGGCGGAAAGAAGAAGGCGCCGGGCCCGCTCCCGCGGAAGCCCTGGGCGGTGCGCTCGATAGCCACGATTTGCACCGGGTCGTGTGGTTGCGAAAGAACTTCACTCCGGGGCGTTACGTGCTGCATTGTGAAATGCCCGTTATGGATAACGGTAAAACCACCAAGCTGACTCATGCCGACGTCGGCATGATGCGGGAGATCGAGATCAAAGAATAACGAGAAAGAAAGAAACTCAACTAACGGAAAAGACACACATGAACTCACGAACTCTGGGATTGCGAGTCGCGGGAACGATTTTCGCCTTCGTCTCCCTGGCTCAGTTTTTGCGTCTGGTGACACAAATCGAGATAATCGCTGGAGGTCATCGCATTCCACTCTGGCCAAGCGCGGTTGTTTTCATTGCTACGGGCGCCTTAAGCCTTTGGCTCTGGCGACTCTCCGGATCCGAAAACAGATGAGTTCCGTTCTCGTTAGGCCGCGAAAGACCGTTGCTCATGGAAACGCTCGATCATCTTTTCGATAACAACAAAGCCTGGGCCGGGCGCATTCAACGGCAGGACCCGGATTTCTTCCCCAAGCTTTCCCAGCAGCAGTCGCCCAGTTACCTTTGGATCGGTTGCTCGGACAGCCGGGTGCCCGCGAATGAAATTGTCGGGCTTCTCCCGGGAGAGTTATTCGTTCACCGAAATGTCGCCAATCTGGTCGTGCACACCGATCTCAACTGTCTGTCGGTTCTTCAGTTTGCGGTGGATATCCTGAAAGTTCGTCACGTGATTGTTTGCGGACACTACGGATGCAGCGGAGTGCAAGCCGCGCTCCGGCGTGACCGGCTTGGCCTGAGCGATAATTGGCTGCGTCATATTCAGGATGTGCGCGAGAAACACGCGCAACGCCTGGATGGCACGGCCGCCGAGTTCGACACCTGCGCTCGCCTTTGCGAACTAAATGTCATCGAACAGGTCGTCAACATCTGCCATACCACCATCGCGCGTGACGCATGGGAACGCGGTCAGGAGTTCGCGGTCCACGGCTGGATTTATGGATTGCAGGATGGGCTTCTCCGGGACTTGAACATCACCGTTACCGATTTTGGCGAGACGCTCCCCGCTTATCAGGCTGCGGTTGCCGCGTTATCCTGACTCCGTTGCATCCACCATCCGACGCGTTGCGCAAGAGTCCCCGGCCGGCGGTTGCGCGGGCGGAAGCCGTGCCCGACTGTGTCTCTGGTTAACTCGATGAAACCACATTTTGCAGCCGCACTGTTCGTTGCGGTCACTTTTACTTTCTCTCTGGCAGTCGCAGCGGATTCCCAGGATGGGCCGAAAAACGCGGTCGTGCTGATTATTCGACACGGAGAAAAACCAGACAGCGGCCCTTATCTCTCGCCCATCGGTCAGCAGCGGGCCGAAGCATACAAGAATTACTTCCTGAACTTCACCGTCGACTCGAAGTCTCTGCGTCCCGATGCCATTTTTGCCGCGAAAGATTCAAAAGAAAGCCAGCGCCCGCGTCTCACGGTCGAGCCGTTCGCAAAGGCCGCGGGTTTACCGGTCGACGCGCATATTAGCAGCGATCATTCCGCTAAACTGGCGGCGGCCCTGCGTGCAAAGGAGGAGGGGAAACGGATTCTGGTCTCCTGGCATCACACCTACATCCCCGACCTGCTGCGGGCGCTTGGCGCAGATCCCAAAAGCCTTCTGCCGCGCGGCAAATGGCCCGATTCTGTTTTCGGTTGGGTCATCATGCTCAGCTACGATCAGAACGGCCGCCTGATTCCTGCGGGCACGAGACGGATCGACGAACATCTGATGCCGGACGACTCTTAACGAATTATTGGCAGAATCTACCCATCGAGACCGGGCAGTGACGCTGACTTCTGTCCTCTGCCTTCTGATCTCTGCCCTCCGATGTGCGTCTCGCGGGATTTCAGGTATCGGTATCGCATGCGTATTTCGGTTGCCCTCTCCGTCGCCTTCGTCCTCGCCTTGCATTGCGCGAGCGCAGCCACAAAAGAAAAATACAAATTCCTTCGCGAGATTCCAATCGGCGGAGAAGGCGGTTGGGATATTCTCACCGTCGATTCGCCGGCCCATCGACTTTATCTTGCGCACGCCAGCAAGGTTGTTGTCGTCGATCTGGAGAAAAACGCTGTTGCCGGCGAAATTACCGATACGCCCGGTGTTCATGGATTCATCGCGGTGCCGGAGTTGCAACGCGGCTTTTCCACGAACGGCAAAGAGGCGAAAGCCAGCGTCGTTGATCTCGCAACATTAAAGACGATTTCGAAGGTCGAGACCGGCGAAGGTCCCGATGCCCTCGTTTACGAGCCGCATCATGGCGAGGTCTACGTCTTCAATCACAAGGGGAATTCCGCCACCGTCATCGCCGCGAAGACGGCCAGCGTTGTCGCCACGATTCCGCTCGGCGGCAGTCCGGAGTTTGCCGCGGTCGACGAAGCGGCTGGTCGTGTTTACTGCAATCTCGAAGACAAGAGCGAAGTAATCGCGATCGACACGACGAAGCACGAGATCGTGGCGCGTTGGCCGGTCGCACCCGGTGAAGAACCGAGCGGCATCGCGCTCGACGCCGCGCATCATCGCCTGTTTTCCGGTTGTCATAACAAGATGATGACGATGCTCGATACCGGCACGGGCAAACTCGTTGCGACCGTGCCAATTGGCGCCGGCGTGGACGGTTGTGCGTTCGATGATGCGACGCAGCTCGCGCTCGCCTCGTGCGGCGAAGGCGCCACCACGATCGCGCAGGAGGAAACACCGGACAAACTGACGGTCGTGCAAACGCTCCCGACCGAGCGCGGCGCGCGAACGATGACGATCGATCCCCGCACGCACCGGATTTACCTCCCGAGCGCGCAATTTCAGCCGGCGCCTTCGCCGTCACCTGGCGCTTCTCCGGGCCGACCGACGATCGTGCCGAACACATTAAAGCTTCTGGTTTACGGCCCGACCGAATAACAGCTTGTCTTGCGCTCGCATGGCCTAACGACTTCGGTTTTCGTCGCGTTTGCGTTAAGCGCGGCCCCAGCACACGACGCCCGTGCTCAAGGCGGGCCGCCGATGATTACCGACGACCCCGGCACGCCGGGCAATGGGAAGTGGGAAATAAACCTCGCCGTCATGTTCGAGCATCGCCCTAACGAGACTTCGTACGACGCACCTGCCATCGACTTGAACTACGGAATCGGCGAGCACATTCAGCTCACGCTCCAAGGCGGGACGGCGTGGCTGAAGCGGCAACGATCATGGCGTAATCGGCGGACCGGGCGGGACGGAGGCGGCGGTAAAATGGCGATTTCTCGATGAAGATAGGGCCGGAGTCGATGTCTCGATGTTTCCGCGAGTTATTTTTAACGTCGCGCAATCATCCGTGCGTCGCGGTCTGGCAGAGGACGGCACACGCTTTCAAATTCCGTTCCAAGTGGCGAAGAGCTTCGGCCGCGTCCATGCCGACGCCGAGTTCGGCCCGCTCGCCAGTACCATCGGCCCCGGCGAATGGCTCTATGGAATTGTCGGCGGCGTCGAGGTGGCGAAAACAACAATGCTCATGGCGGAGCTTCACGGCACCTCTCGCATGAATTTCACACAAGAGGTTTTGACGGTGAATTTCGGTCTCCATCACGAGTTCACTGAGACTCGCATCCTGATCGCGTCACTTGGGCACGAGATTCGCGACCCAGACCAATCGCTCGCCTTCATCGGCTATTTCGGCGTTCAGTTGCTCTACTGAGCGGCGTCGTCTTCGGATTTCTTCAATGCCCTTTCGAAGCCGGCTTATGCTTGAAAATCAGAATCAACGCGATGATTACCACCACGAGCGCTAACGATGCAGCTGTAACGGCTTAGAGCCAGCCCGCCTTGTGCGACCGGCTTATCGAGAAAGTCGCCGACGACGGCGCCGAGCGGGCGAGTCAGGATGAATGCCGCCCAAAATAAAATGACGCGTGAAATGCTCGTGAAGTAGTAGAGAAGAGCGGTCAACAGAAGTAGACCACCGAACACCGCGGCCGCCCCGACATAGCCCATTTCATTGGTATCGGCGACCCAATCGCCGAGTGCCGTCCCGAGTGTCTGCGAGAACATGATCGTCACCCAATAAAACACCTCGACCTTCGGTGTATTCACCGTTTCGATCGATATGCTCCCGGTCGACCAACGCCAGATCAGAAGCGACGCCATCACGAAGATGAGCAAGATCGTCGAACCGCCGGTGTAGCCGATGCCGAGCGATCTGGTGCAATAATCCGCCAGGGTGGTCCCGACCGTCGTCGTTGCGACGATCGTGAGCCAGTAGAGGAACGGGTGAAATTTTTTCGCCCTGATTTGCACGAGCACCGCGGCGACAAAAACCACACCGAAGATTGCCGTTCCGATCAGATAGCCCGTGCCCGTTGGCTTCGGACGTCGTTTCGCCCAGCCACGACATGGTGACAGCATCGCCCCCGGTCTCGCCGAGCGTGGTCGCCAGGATCTTGATGATCCAGAAGAGAAGCGTTACCTGCGGGACCTTTGCGACGAGCTCCGATTTCCTCTCGTCCATTGTTATCCTCCCGTAATCATCTTTGTTACAGATAACCGAGACCCGTCGCACTGATCTTGATCAGCCAAAAGGCGAACGTGAGGATCGGGACTTTGCTCTTCATTGACGCCTAGTGTGAACCGATTCAGCCGTGCAAGCGAATCGCTGTCGGATTTTTTCCGACTGCTTTGGTGGATCGAGCAATACGCCGCGTGGGAGAGCGGTGGATAGACGGCGCAGTCGCGAGGAAGCGGCGACTGAGGCGGGAGTCGAAGGAGTCAATCCCTTGCTCGGTGCTTTGGTGGATCGAGCAGTCCCTTGCTCGATAAACGGGCGTCCATCGCCCGCGGCCTTCGCGAGCAAGCGGGCCGATCCACCTTCGCAATCGCGCATCGAGAAGTTTCGAGCCTGTCCTCGGATGCGCGCGGAATCAAAACTCAAACCATGATTCAGCTTTTGTCGGCTTTGCCCAAGGCCAGGAAACGGATTAGACGGATTTATTCCGTAAAACAATACGGAAAAATTCCGCCTGTATCTCGTTAGATGTTGTGAGCGCACACTGTTTCCGCTAAACCATTCCGCATGTCGAAAGTCATTCTAGGTCTCATCGCTGGCATAGTATTCGGAGCGCTGGATGTCGGCCTGATGCTGCCGATGTCTTTTCCGGACAAGACGACAGCGCTGCTCGGTGCATTCGCCAGTCGCTTCGCCATTGGCTTCGTCATTGGTTGTGTCCAATTACCAAGCTGGCCGGGCTGGCTTGTCGGCTTGTTGTTTGGCCTGCTCATCAGCCTTCCTGACGCCATCATCACACACAAGTACGTTCCCATTCTTATCCTCGGCGGGATCGGCGGTCTGATTATTGGTGGGCTGATCCACGGGTGGCGAGCAACCATCTAACAAAGCGATGGAACGAACCGCTAAAGGAATTAGAAAATTGAAAGTGAAAAGTAGAAAGGACCGGAGAAGGCTCGTCCCAGCTTAACCGCGGCGGTGGGCCAGCGCCGTGCCGCGTGTTTTGTTTACGCTGGCCGGCTCAGCTCCGTCTCGTTAGACCGAAAGCGTGCACATCGAATATTTATGAATAATACCGACCAGATTAAACTGTTGCTCTCAATGTTCGCCATACAGTTGCCTACGTTGCTCGTTTGTTTTGTGGCGTGCGTTGTTGTTCTCGCGAAGTGGAAGCAGGGCTCCAAGGGCTCGATGTGGGCTCTGCTTGGATTCGGCCTCGCTACGGTTCTTTGTTTTGTCATCCCGGTCGCGCAGACCGCTGCGCAAGAGTGGGTCAGGCACAGCCACTACACGACGGTCGAGAGCGCATCGGTAATGGCCGGCGTTTCGATGGTGTGGTCAGTGCTGCGCGCTGTCACTTACGCTTTACTCCTGATAGCGGTATTTGCAGGACGCTCGATCTCGCCTTTAGTTTGAGTGTAGGGAAGAGCTGCATTCGATTTAAGAAGCTCGACCAAGTCCCGTTCGATGTTTTCCGGTCGATCCTGAAGTCCTACCGCAAATGACGCCTTAATTCTTCGTTAGGCCAATTCGGATCGAGCATGCGCATGGAAATCGGACAAGTGGAGGCGATCTTCCGGTATCCCGTGAAGTCGATGAGCGGCGAACGACTCGAGGTTGCGAATCTGGGCTGGTACGGCCTCGATGGTGACAGGCGCCTCGCCTTCCGGCGGATGGATGACCGCAGCGGGTTCCCGTGGCTGAGCGCGAGCCAGCTTCCCGACCTGCTCCTGTTTGCTCCGCTCCGCGGTGAAGACAGTGCTGAAGGAGACCTTCCGACGAATGTTCGTACGCCGAATGGCGAAGCGATGCCTCTCTTCGGGGAAGACCTGGCCGCGGAGATCGGGCGCCGGTATGGGGCTCCGGTGCAGATGATGCAACTAAGGCATGGCATCTTCGATGAAGCGAGCGTTTCGGTGATCGCCTCCGAAACGGTGCGCGAGATCGGACGACTGGCCGGGCGGAGGCCGACGTGCGACGATTTCGCCCGAATGTGGTGGTTCGTTTATTGCGACCGGTTCCCTTCCAGGAGGACGAATGGGTGGGCGGTGTGCTCTCATTCGGCGAGGCGGAGGACGCCCCCGCCGTCACCGTCACGATGCGCGACGTTCGCTGTTCGATGGTGAACTTTGATCCCGACTCAGCGAGTCCTGCGCCGGAAGTGCTGAAGGCGGTTGTTCGTGCGCACCAGAACACCGCGGGAATCTACGGCACGGTCACTCGCATCGGTCGACTGGCGGTCGGACAGACCATATTCCTCCGTCCGACGACCGAGAAAAACGGAACGTGAGTGATCGATACAGCGAACGGCTAGCCGCTGCGACGAGCCGGCGGCTCATCCCTGCCATGACTTCAAAGGAGATTCAGCTCGCTCGAGGGGGCGGCGGGCCGACGAGCGCACCGCCAATTCCCGATCCACCCTTCGCGTCTTTTTTTGGCTTGAGATCACGCACTCTGACGAGATCACGCAGATTGATCGCTTTGCTGTCCTTCTTGTCGTCCTCTTTTTTCATCCTGCTCTCCCTCATTAATTTTCTCCTGCCACATCTTGGTGGCGCAGAATGCTGCTCCAGTGGTTTCCCATCTTCGACAAGCCAAACGTGCATTTCGTTTAAACGGCTTCGCTATATTTATTTATGACCAACCTGTCATGATGACGAAGATGTCATTACAATTACGCAATCTTTTTCCTTGTCACGCCGGGAAGAACCGTGTATTTCGCGCGCATGCGCATATCCCGACTTTCTGCCCTGATCTCCCCCGCCCTGCCCGTTCTGGTTGGTTGCGGTTTTCTCGCGTCCCTCGCGTTTAGTCACTCCGCCGTCGCGCAAGAGGCCGCGAATGAGCGTTTGGTCGTGACTGGAGCGACGATCGAGGGCGCGAGCGCCTATGGAGCCCCGTCCGCATTTTCGGTTACGCGATTCTCCCCGGAGGTGACGGCGTATGTGCTGCCGCCTTGGTATTTTGATTTTAGCACAATCTACGAGGCTGATCTGTTTCCCGATGATCCGGTGGATAATCTTTTTACCCAGGAAGTGGAGATGGGATTGCCGCACCGGTTCGGCGTCGCGAGCGAATTTAAGTTTGAGCAATTCGATGGCGGCGGCGGGCTTTCGACGATCAGTGTGGAAGGGCGCTATGCCTTGGCGGATTGGGGCAAGATTCCACTCAACCCAACAATCTTCGCGGAATATAAATTCGGTGTAGGGACGATCCGGCACGAGGAAGGCCCGCCCCCGCCTCCCGGCGAAGAGGAGGAGGAATCGGGCCCACCCAAAGTGCCCGACGCCTACGAGGTCCGGCTGCTCCTGGCGGATGAATTCTTCAAGCAGTTCGAATGGGCGATGAACTGGTTTTTCGAAAAGGAAAATACCGGCGACCGCGGCCGCGAATGGGGATTTGCCCAGAGCATTTTGACTCCGGTCGGTCTCGATCGTGAACGCCTGAAGATCGGCGTTGAGATGGAATACAAGAATTTCACGGTCAAGGACACGCGCGGTTCTCCGACGAACAGCTTTGTGGTCGGTCCGACCATTGCCTTGCGCACTTCGCGCAATACGCATTTTGATGTTTCGGCTCTCATCGGCTGCACCCAGGAATCTCCGGACGCGCAGGTCTTTGCTGTTTTCTCCTGGCTACTCGGCCCCGGCGGCCAGGAACACGGGGAGGCGCCGGCCTCAACCCGCAATCGTTAATTCATGACTATCGGAAATCCTGCTATGAAAAAACTTACTCTGACTCTGATCATCCTCTCCTCGTTCTTCGGCCTGGCCTACGCCGGTGGTCCTCCGGATAAGGAAGTCACTCCGCCCTGCCCGCAATGGTACGCCGACAATGAATGGAACATCAATCTGGCGCTCGCTTATGCCTTCACCGGGACGGAATTTGCTCCCAACCCGAGCTTGATCGATCTGATCCAGAGCAGCAGCGAGGGTCACACAGTTTACGGGACCTTTGATCATTATCTGGCCGATGACCATGCCTGGGGCGGAAGCGTGGACGTCAAATATTTCTTTGCTCGCTATTTCGGCGTCGGCATTCAAGGGTCCGGCTTTAATGGCAGATTCAGTGGATTCGACATCGAGTCGCGACCGCTGGACGACTTTCTCTTCCTTCAAAAGAACACCACGCAGCGCTTCGTCGGCTCGGTGCTGGGGACGTTTACGCTGCGCTATCCGGTGCCGTGCTCGCGTTTCGCACCGTACGCGTGGGGCGGAATCGGCGCAATCTTCGGTGGGGGCGAGAGCGACCACGTTATCACTTCAGAAATCCCCGGCGTAGTTCCTCCCGAGCAGGAGGAGGGCGATGTTCCTTTCGTCAATGCCACTACGGTCCACTCCGGTACCAAAACGGAACTGATGGGCCAATTCGGCGGCGGTCTTGAGATTCGATTCACCCGGCACGTCGGCTGGACTAACGACATAAGCTGGAATGTGATCAGCGGCGCCCGCAACGATTTCGGGATGATCCGCACCGGCATCAATTTCGCTTTCTAATCGGGCGGCGAAAAACGCCCGTTATTCGTTAGGCTTGGTTGCAGGTGTTGAAACCGGCCTCGGCCCGGGCGAGACAAGCGAACCATGGAGTGATTTTGTCTTCCTTCATGTAGTGTTTCGAGGTCATAAAGCTTTCGACCTGTTACGACCTCAATGCGTATTCTTGCATTCCAATCCGGCCTTCACGATGCCTCCGCGGCTACTTTTGAAGATTATCGACTCGTGGCCGCGGTTGCCGAAGAGCGTCTTCGCCGCATCAAAGGCTGGGGAAATGACGTGCCTTGGCTCGCCATCGACGAGGTCTTGAGTATCGCCGGCTGGTCGCGCCGTGATGTCGACGTGATTGCGACCATCCGCGGTGTCTTCCCACTGCGCTACTTTCGTTTCTCGCCGGCGCGGGAATTCTACTACAAAGCGCGGAAGCTGATCGGACGTGAACGCCGCCACCGCGATCTCTCTCACATCTGCACCACTCACCACACATCGGACGAGTCACGTTTTTTTCGCGCCAGCCATTTTTTGGCCGAGAACGGTTTTCGCCCGGACACCAGAATATTTTTCGCCAATCATCACGCCGCCCATGCCCTCGCCGCCTTATTTCATACCGACTGGAGTGACGCGCTCATCTATACCGCGGATGGAATTGGCGACAACATCAGCTACTCGATCCGCACGCTGCGGAAGGACAAGCTCGATGTCGCATTCGGAACGGACGACCTCCTGGCCAAAGCGCGTCGCACTCATGACAGTCTTGCCACAGCCTACGGCTACGCGACGCGGGCGTGCGGTTTTCGCATGTGGCGACACGAAGGCAAGCTGACGGGATTGTCCGCTCGCGGCGAGCCGACATTGGCCGAAGTGTTCGCCCGAGATTTCCGCATCAGCGATGACGGACTTGTCGTGAGCGACTTCACGAGAACCCGCTTCATGGGCGAACGAATCATGGCCCTGTCAAAGGGCCATCCACGCGAGAATATCGCAGCGTCGATTCAGAAACTCGCGGAAGATCTTATCCTGCGCTCGGTGCGGCACTGGATCGATCGCACCGCGATGCGACGCCTCGGAATCGCCGGCGGCCTGTTCGCCAATGTTTGTATCAACCGGCTTCTGGCAGAATCACTGCCGATCGATGAAATCTTTATTTTTCCCGCCATGGGCGACGATGGGCTCGCGGTCGGCTCGGCCCTCTCTTTCCTGCTGGAACGCGACGGTTTGCCGGAATGGCTGACTCACCGTCGCCGGCTCGAGAATGTTTACTTCGGGCGCGACTATAACGATGCGATTGATCGCTGTCTCGGCAACGCGCCGGGCGTCCGCCGGATGGCCGGCGATCCAGCGGCGGTAGCGACCGAGCTACTTTGCTCGGGCAAAGTCGGCGCCATCTTCGTCGGACGGATGGAGTACGGCCCGCGCGCTTTGGGCAATCGCAGTATTCTGGCGAGCCCGGCCCGGGCCGAGATCAACGATACGCTGAACGCACGGCTCAATCGTTCCGAGTTCATGCCGTTCGCACCGGTCGTGCTCGAAGAAGATGCCGAACGAGTCTTCGACATCACTCCGGTGAATCGCTACGCCGCGCGATTCATGACCATCACTTGCACGGTCAAGGCAGAATGGCGCTCGCGCATTCCGGCCGTCGTGCATGTGGACGGCACCGCGCGGCCACAGATCGTGCGCGATGCCGACAACCCGCTCTATGCAGATATCCTGCGGCGATTCCGCTCTGCCAGCGGCCTGCCGGTTTTGGTCAACACCAGCCTGAACGTGCATGAAGAGCCAATCGTCAACCGTCCGGAAGAATGTGTCCGGGCACTCAACGAGGAGCGCGTTGATTTCGTTGTCACGCGCAACGCTGTCTACGCCGGCGCTGTCGTGTCGCACGATACCGAAACAGATTCCAAGCGCGCTGCGCTTGTCGCCCGAAATCGTTGAAAGATCCGCTCTCGCGTCTCCTATTCCGCTTTCATGTCGGTGTGAAAGGCGATGCGCCACACGCTCCCTTCCTTCTTCCAAACGCGAGGCGGCGTTCGCCTTTCCTGAAATATCCTTCCCAGCCTCGGTCCCTTCCATGGTCACGGGATAAGTGATCAGAACCGTATCCTTATCGATGAACACGACATCCATCTCGCCAAGCGTGAAGGATTTGAAATCGAGCGTGCGGACGTCGGCCACTTCTTTAGCGGCCGCGTTGATACCGTTCGCATAGACGCCGCGAAAATCGGCCGTCAGGCTTTTCTGGAAGACCTCGAACTTCTTATCCTTGATCACTTGCCAGATGTCCTTTTCTCTCTGCATGGCCTCATCTTTTTCCGATGCGGCAAAGGATGCGACGGTGACGCTGAAAAGTGTGATTACTGCGAGACTCAATAGTTTTTTCATGAATTCCTTTTCGTTAGATGATTTGAATCGAGATTAGATTGGATTGGCAGGCGGTCAATATCAGTCGCGCTTTCACTTCCCGCTCCCGCTTCCGAAACTGTTTTGCTTCGTTTTTGTCTGCGCTAGTTTCTTCTCCCATGAAATTCTTCTTCGCTCTCGCTTTTTTGTCCGCCGCGTCTTTTGGCCTCGTTACCGCTCGGGCCGGAAATGAAAAAGAAGAATCGGGCGCGAGCGAGCAGACTTCGGATGCGACCAATGAAAGCGCAGGCGCAAAACCGCAGTACGGGAAATGGGGGTTCGACCGTGCCGGCGCCGACGAAGCGACGAAGCCGGGCAACGATTTCTTCCGCTACGCCAACGGAACATGGCTCGATCACGTGCAAATTCCCGCGGACAAATCCGCCTACAGCCTGCGCCTCGCCATGACCGACACAACCAACGAACGGCTCCATGCGTTGATTGAAGAAGCCGCGAAGAAAGCCGGACCCGCGCCGACCACGACCGAAGGCAAGGTGGGCGCGTTCTACAATTCGTTTATGGACGAAACCAGGATCGAGAAGGCGGGTGCCGCCCCGATCAAGCAAACACTGGCGGAGGTTCAGGCGGCAAAGACGCGTGAGGCGCTCGCCGCCATGATGGGGCGACAGAATTCAGATTTCGAAGGAACGATCTACGGCATCTACATCAACGTGGACGAGTCGGATCCCACCCGCTACACCGTTCACCTCGTCCAGCAGGGATTGGGTCTGCCCGATCGCGATTACTACCTGAAGTCGGACTTCGTGAAGCAGAAGGAGAAGTATCAAGCTTACGTCGCGCAGCTCCTGCATCTCATCGACTGGCCAGATGCCGATCTGCGCGCGAGCGAAGTCGTCAATTTCGAAACGCGCATCGCCGAAGCCAGCTGGACGAAGGCGGAGGAACGCGATCCGGTCGCGACCTATAATCCGATGTCGATTACTGAACTTGAGACGCTGGCGCCGAACTTCGCCTGGCGACAATTCCTCGCCGAAGCGGGACTCGGCAAAGTGGATCGCGTGATCGTGGCGGAGAAATCGGCATTCCCGAAGATCGCGGCGATTTACGCCGAGATGCCGCTGCAAACAATCCGCGCGTGGCAGGCCTTTAACATTGCCGACCACGTTGCGCCGTACCTCTCGAAACCTTTCACCGAAGCCTTCTTTCAAATGCGCAACAAGACGCTCTCCGGGCAGACCGAGGAGCAGGCTCGCTGGAAACGCGGCGTGCATGCGGTCAGCGGCGGCGACTATGGCGCCGGCGATCGCTACGACGCATTCGGCAACATGGGATGGGCGGTGGGTGAACTTTATACCGCGAAATATTTTCCGCCGGAAGCAAAGGCAAAGATCGAGGAACTGGTCGCGAATCTGAAAGTGGCGATGCGCGCGCGCATTGAAGCGCTCGATTGGATGGGGGCAAAAACGAAGGTCGAGGCGCTCAAAAAACTCGATACGTACAACATCAAGGTGGGTTACCCGGATGAGAAGCGCGATTATTCGAAAATCGAAATCCGCGAAGACAATCTCGTCGGAAACGTGCGGAACTGCGCGACCGCGGACTGGGCGTTCTATGTCAATCGTCTTCCCGGCCCGGTCGATCGCTCGGAATGGCAGATGACGCCGCAAACTAACGACGCCTATAATGGTTCGCTCCGCGACATCGTCTTTCCCGCCGGCATTCTCCAGCCGCCGGTGTTCGATCCCAACGCCGATCCCGCCATGAACTATGGCGCCGTCGGTGCGATCATCGGTCATGAACTGACCCACGGCTTCGACGATCAGGGCCGCAAGTTCGATGCGGAAGGAAAGCTGCACGACTGGTGGACGGCCGAAGACGCGAAGACATTTGAAGCGCGGGCCAAGGTTCTCGGCGCCCAGTATTCGAAGTTCGAACCGCTGCCGGGCGCGAAAGTAAACGGCGAACTCACCATGGGCGAGAACATCGCCGATCTCGGCGGACTCACGATCGCGCTCGACGCTTATCGCGCTTCGCTCAAGGGAGAGCCCGCGCCAGTTTTGGACGGCTTGACGGGTGATCAGCGTGTTTTCCTCGGCTGGGCACAAGTCTGGCGCGGCAAGTTGCGCGACGATGCCATTCGCCGGCAGGTGGTGAGTGACCCGCATTCGCCTCGACAGTATCGCGTCAACGGGGTCGTGCGGAATATCGACGCGTGGTACACCGCGTTTGATGTCAAGCCCGGTCAAAAGCTCTTTGTCGATCCGAAAGGACGCGTCCGTATTTGGTGAGCGACGGCACGCTTCTCGTTAGGCCAGAATCGTTCAACCGCCCGCGATTTTCCATCCCTGACCAGCGCATGCGGAAAAGGCTTGTGCTGACCGCGATGACTGAGTAGGCAGATCGGCTTCCGATGCTTTTTAACTCTCTCACGTTCGTTGTCTTCTTCGCGGTCGTCGTAACCGCGTACTGGAGCATGACGTTCGTGGACCACACGGAAAAACATGCTCGTCGTCGCGAGCTATATTTTCTACGGCGCCTGGAATCCTCCCTTCGCCGCCCTCCTCTTTTCCACCACGGCGATGGATTTCTGGCTCGGCTCAAGAATTGCCAAAGCCAGACCGGGCCATACCCGCAAGATGTGGCTCGTCGCCAGCGTGACCATGAATTTGAGCATGCTCGGATTCTTTAAGTACGGAAATTTCCTGCTCGAAAATTTCAAATGGCTGATGGCGCAGATCGGCGTCGCCTATCAACCGCCACACCTCGATATTCTTTTGCCGGTCGGCATTTCCTTTTACACCTTCCATTCTCTTTCCTACACGCTCGACGTTTATCGTGGAGTGATGCAGCCGACGAAATCGCTGCGTGATTTCGTTCTTGCCGTTTCCTTTTTTCCGCAGTTGGTCGCGGGACCGATCGTTCGCGCCGGAGATTTCCTCCCGCAACTCGTCTCCCCGCCAAGACCGCAGACCGGTCGCTTTCTTTGGGGCTTGGCGATGATGACTTTGGGGCTGTTCGAAAAAGTTGTTCTGGCCGATACCATGCTCTCGGGTTCAGCCGATCAAAGTATTCGGTTACGGTGGTCCGCTCATCGCGCTCGATTCCTGGATGGGCGTTATCGCCTTCGCGGGGCAAATCTTTTTCGATTTCGCCGGCTATTCGACCTGCGCGATCGGCGCGGCGCTCTGTCTCGGCTTTCACTTGAAGGACAACTTCAGATTTCCCTATGCCGCCATCGGCTTTTCGGATTTCTGGCGACGCTGGCACATTTCGCTTTCCACCTTCCTGCGCGACTACCTCTATTTTCCTCTCGGCGGCAACCGGGTTGGATGGGCCCGCGCCGCAATCAATCTCGTGATTGTCATGTTCCTCGGCGGCCTCTGGCATGGCGCGGCCTGGACATTTGTCGCCTGGGGATTACTCCACGGTTTCTATCTGGTGGTCGAGCACACGTTGCGAGCTATCGTCGGCGAACGAGCGTGGGCCGATAATTTTGTGGTGAAAGTTGTTGCTCGGTCTTGTCGACCTACACCGCCGTCTGCATCGCGTGGGTTTTTTTCCGCGCCTCGGATTTCACCATCGCCACGCGGATGCTGCGCGGAATGTTCGGCGGTCATCCGCACGGCGACGCGATTCTGGCCACCCGCGAAATGCTCCAGATCGGTATCGTCACTTTCTTCATGATGATCGCGCATTGGTCGTTGCGCGACATCAGCATCGAACATGCGGTCGAACGCCTCCCGCGCTGGCTCGTTACCAGCCTGTGGACGGCCATGGCCTGCGCCATCATTCTCAACTCAAGGAAACGGCAGTGCATTCATCTACTTCCAGTTCTGATTTTGTTCGGCCAATCCCGTCGATTCCGTGGCGCGGGATCACCGTCATTGTTGCGTTGACCGTGTTCGCGGCCGCAGCGGCGTGGGAAATTTATGTCCGCTCCATCGGCTACGGCCCCACTCTAAATGATACCGAAGATCTGTGGGTCCAGGCGCGCGCCGGAGTGAAACCAGAGTCGATTGTCATCGTCGGCGATTCGCGCCCGTTGTTCGATCTCGATCTCGATGAGTTGGAACGCGGACTCGGCAAACGTCCGGTCCAGCTCTCTCTTCCGGGAAGTTGCGCCTACCCGGTGTTCGCCGATCTCGCTAACGACGAAAGTTTTCACGGCACCATCATTTGCAGCATCGTCCCGGGCATGTTCTTCGCGCCGGGCGGTCCGCTTCTGGAAACTTCCGACAAGGCGCTCCGCCGCTATCACAAGCAAACGCCGGCCCAACGACGTGAGCCAACATCTCGGCATGCTCCTCGAAGAGCATATCGCGTTTCTCAAACAGGAGGACCTCACGCTCGACGCTTTGCTCGGGCGGTTGCCCATCCCGAATCGTCCGAACGCCCAGGTGCCACCGAGATTCCCGCCTTATTTTCAAACCGTTGATCGTGAACGCCAGGCGCGCATGATCGAGAAGTGCGCCGCTCCCGGCAGCGAACTCGCAAAAACGATTCAGCAAATCTGGTTGCCGCTTTTCACGCCGCCGCCACCGCCGAGTTATGTCCCTCGCGATATTTTCATGGCGAACATGGGCAAGGCGATCAACGCGCGATTCGAAGACACGGCCAAAGCCGTGCAGAAACTGGAAGCACGCGGCGGCAAGATTGTTTTCGTCCGCTTTCCCGAACAGTGGTGAACTCAAGGCGCTCGAAGACCGGCTCAACCCCCGCTCACGCGATTGGGACCGGTTGATTAAGGAGACCAAGGTCCCCGGAATTTACTTCGAAGATTATCCCGAGCTTGCGAGTTTTACCTGCCCCGAGTGGTCGCATCTCTCCGCCGGCGACTCCGTCGAATTCACCAGGCGTCTCGTTCCGCATCTTCGCACTGCATTGAAGATGTAAGGTGGATCGGCCGCTCCGTCGGGCGATCGCCAGAATTTGGCGGCGCAGCCGCAAAAATCATCATCGAGCAAGGGACTGCTCGATCCACCTCGTGCAACGAAAACACACCGCACGTTTGATCGCGCAAGCTCTTTAGGTGGATCGGCCGCTCCGTCGGGCGATTGCAGCTTCGCTGCCGAATCTAAGATATCGAGCAAGAGACTGCTCGATCCACCTCAAGAAGCCGACCGAGGCGACGACCGAATAGGACGACAAGAAGGCCTCCGCACGCGGCGATGGCCGCGTGCATCGCCCAAAACTCAGCCGGGCTCATCTTCTCGTAGAATCTACCGATCCAGCCGATCAGATTGTTCGAAACGAACAGGCTCATGAAGGCCAGCCCCATCAGCGTGGCGTTCACTTTGGCCGGCGCAGCGCGTGAGACGAGTGCGAGAAGCGTGGGCCAGTAGTAGAGGAAAGAGATTCCCAGTCCGGCGCTGTAGAGGAACGGACAGATCGGGTGAACACGCGCATCGCCGGCAGCGAAGATTGCGGCCACCAGGATCAGGTTGCTCGCAGCGGCGATCCAGGCGCCCGTGCCGATCTTTGCCAGATCGTTAGGCTCGCGACGTCGCAATGCCTGACGACGCCAAATCCAGAAGACCAGCGGCACGCCCAGGATGCTGAAAACCGAATTGATCGATTGGAACCAGGGGACCGGGATCCGGAACCTGCCAACGTCGAGCCCGACATGCTGTTGAATCCAGATCGGATTCACGTTGAAGACCTGATAGAAAGCCGTTGACTGGAAAATCGTGATGATCATCACGGCGATGAGCGCGACGACGGTGTGTCGCTCGGTCGCGGTGAGTCGCGCGCCTTCGAACTTGCGCCGCTCCACTCGCGCCGGCAGGTAGCGATATCCGTAGAGATAAGTGGCAAGACCGAGGAGCATGAAGATCGCGGCGATACCGAAGCCGTAATGCCAGCCATAAACCTGTGCGAGCAGACCGCAGAGCAATGGCCCAACGACCGCTCCGATATTGATTGCCGTGCTGAAGATAATGAAACCGCGGGTCCGCTGCGCTTCGTCTTCTGGCGGATAAAGGGCGCCCACTTGCGCCGAAATATTGCCCTTCAGGAAACCCGAGCCGATGACGAGCAGCAGCAGCGCAACGAGGAATGACTGATCAAAAGCCATCGCGATATGGCCGGCACTCATCGACAGCGCGCCGATCACGACACCATTGCGTTGTCCGATCCAGCGATCGGCGATCATGCCGCCGAGCAGCGGCGTGAAGTAGACGAAACCGGAGTAGAGACCGAAAATCTGTGACGCGAGCGCCTGCGTTGAGAGCGGGCCGACGATCGATTCCACCGCAACACGGAATCCCGCAAATCCAGCGATGTGTTCGACATGTCCCGGCAGCAGCAGCTGGTTCACCATGAACAGCGCGAGCAGCGCCGTCATTCCATAATAGGAAAATCGCTCCCACGCTTCGGTGAAGGCGAGGTAGAAAAGGCCCCTTGGGATGACCCATGAAGGTCGCGTCGCCGGTGCGCGTCAACGTAGCTTCGCCTGTGATCACCGTATCGTGCTTGCCCCCCATGAGCGGCAGAGATTGCATCGATTCGCTGCGGTGATAGCAACACCTAATGCAGCGAAATCGCATACAGATGAACGCGCGTCCTCTGGCGATAGCTACGTTGGCGTGATCCATCCGACATGTCACTTGTCACTTCCCAAATATTCTCCCGCTAGTTTGTCTGAGGTGATGAATTCTTGGTTGATTGGATGTTTGATCGAACCGCTCTTCACCCAATCAAATTCCGTGACGATATCGACACTGTAGTGAACGATCCGTAGAGTATGCAGATCGTCGAGACCTTCGATTTCCGAGAGCAGGAGCGACGCTTCAGAGCTGCTCGTGCTTGGCTGCAAAGCTTGGGTGTCTCAGTCGACGGCACGCGCGCTTCTGAATATGCGCGTCTACCTCAGAAGGATCGCAAACCACCACGAGAACAAGCGGATGGACGCCATTGAATCGACGGAGTGCGGCTATCCGTTACTCCAAAATGCGATTCTCGAAGCCACTGAATTTATCGACATCCAGTCTGGCTTAGGGTCATCTCAGGACCCGCGTCTCGCGGAGCGACTGCGAGACTTTGTTGCTGGAGCTCCAATGCTTAGTGCGGAGACGCCGAACGCCAACCGTCCGCGAAACATCGGCTTTGAATTATCGATCGCGGCCGCGGTAGTCTCAGCCGGATTGCCAGTCGACCTGAGTCCGCCGGCCGACATCTCAATCCCTATATCGCCTCATCCGTTTTATCGTTGAGTGCAAGCGTCCTTTTTCAAAGGCTAAGATCGGTAACCTCATTCGAAAGGGGCTTCGGCAACTCGTGACGAGATACAATGCGAGCGTCGATCCCGAGCGCGTGCGTGGTTTCCTAGCGGTGTCGATCTCGCGCACAGAACACGGCGGCTCAGCGCAAATACGCGGAGCGGATGCCTCCGATATCGCTGCCCAACTAAAGGGCATTCTAAACGATTTCTTTTTCAATTACCGTCACCTTTGGAGGGAGAGCATCGACAGTCGAACGCTGGCAATACTCGTCGAGCTGCGTGCTCCTTGCGTAACCGTTGAGCCATCGTTGTTGCTAGTTGCACGGCATTATGGGTTCGCAATGCTTCATCCGCCGGGTTCCCCTGAGGCGGCAGTTATTTGGCCGCGCAATCGAGCAGCCATTTCAGCGATGGTTTAACGCAACTCTGAGTTCGTGGACGGTGCGGAGGCGTTCGATCAAGTAGAAAGTCGGAAGTCAGAGGACAGATTCTGAGACAACAAGCAACGGCGAGGCCTCTACGGTTCGGCGCCGCGGTGCAATGCCGAGCGCCTTTTCGATCGCGGCCGGGTCATACACTTTTCCGCCTTTAATCACCGTCGTGATCTTGTCGATGTCGCGAATGTTCTTTGTCGGATCGCCATCGATCAGAATCATGTCGGCCAGTTTTCCGGCCGCAATCACGCCGTGATCTTTGTTCACACCCATCACCAGTGCGGGCGTGAGCGTCGCCATCCGGAGAACTTCGGCCGCCGGGATGCCCGCGCGCACGTAAAGCTCGAGTTCGTGATGCAAGCGTGTAACCGGCCAGCGCATCTGTGCCCGGAATAATGGTAACGCCGGCATCGTAAAGCGCTTTGAGCAACCCCAGCATGGCGTGGAACGCTTCGCGGTAGGCGGCCGCTTTATCCGGCGGGACTTCGAGGGCGCCACTCAGCATCGCGCGCCGGACCTGCGCCGGAAATCGCGGCACGATCTCTTCGAGCCCGAGCGTGACAGCGGTCGGGTCGCCGCAAAAGAGCACCTTCGAAAACGCTCATCGTCGGATCGAGGACAGTGTGGTGCTGTTTCAGAAAACCGATGAACTCGCGAACCACGGGTTTGTCCGGCGTGAATTCGCGGGCGCGTTCGGCGACTTTGATGAAGCGATCGCGATTCCGCGTTTCCTTCACTTCCGGAAAGAGAAAGTTCAGCTCGATGAAATTGAGATGCTGGATTTCATCCGCCCCACCCTCGACGAATTGGCGCGCGGACATGAACGCCGGGACGTGTCCGCTCACCCGCATCCCGCGGGCATGCGCGCGATCGGCGATGATCGGGGCGAGCTCCGGTTTGACGGAGGAATAAATCTTGATCTGGGCGTAGCCGTGGTCGCCATACCAGTCGACGTCCTGAATCGCCTGCGCCGCGGTGTCGACTCGCATCTTGGTCGGGCCGGCGAATTCTCCGGTCCCATCGATAATTCCGGCTTTGAGAACGCTCGGGCCCAAGCTCGCGGCCGTCGTCGAACCGCGCGACGCGCTCGAGGAAACTGTCGGTGTCATTCGCCATGTCGCGAGCGCTTGTCACGCCGCAAGCGAGATCGAGCGCGCCATCGACATCACTGAAGTGCTGATGATTGTCCCACAAGCCGGGCATGAGAAAGCGGCCGCGCGCGTCGATGATCTCGGCGTTGGCAGATGGCTTGAACGTCGGCGTCGGGCCCGACCCGGACAATGCGATTGCCCCTAACGAGCACACTGGTTCCCGCGGTGACGCTAAGGTCGCGCGGATCGAACAAGCGGGCGTTGCGGATAACGAGGTCGCCACTCGGCTGATGTGCGAGCGCGTGAGCGATGCGCTCCGACCAGGCGGCGTCCGTTTTTTCCTGGGCCGTCAGCAATTGCGGGATGCTGACTCGAGTCCAGCCGACACAACAGAAAACCAGCTCGATATCGACGCCGCGTAGCACCGTCGCGATCGAGCCAGATCGATTGCGGCGAAAAGCCGAGGCCGGTGATGCGGTATTGCGTAAATTCGCCCTTGCCGGACGTCGAGGTCTAGCTTGCCGGCTTCTTCGATGGTCGCCTCGCCGGCAGGCAGGAGCGGCAACTTGTGGTTAGGCGCTTTGAGCAGCGCTCGCGCGAGCACGCCAGTGAATTCGGGCGGCGCATTCATCGGCAGATAGAAGGCCTCGCCGCGTCAGACCGCCTGATCGCCTTTTTCGCTGCGGTTTTTCCAGCTCGCTCGGCCGTTCTTAATTTCGAAGCGCTCATCGACCGGCGCTTTCATGTAATCATTGCCGCGGCCTTCGTATTCGATCGGCACACCGGCAGCATTGAGTTTCCAGGTAGCGATGATGTGATCGCCGCGCCCGCGATCGTTGAAGGAGTATTCAGCGCGCACCGCGCCGTTGGATTCGGTCTGCACGGTCTGCGTGCCAGCTTCGTTCCCCTGAATGAATATCTTGTCTCTGGAGGGTGTTGATGCCGCTTGCGCGAAGCTGCTCAGCACGAGGATAAAGATGATACTTTTACGCATAACCTGTTCTCTCTTTATGGCATCATGATAACGACCGTTTCGCGACCCCGCTATGAGCAAGCGAGTGCTCGATCCACCATCACGATTTCGGCGGTTTCGGTTTCGTGGACAGAACCCGGTAGGTGGCCATGGCGTTGAGAATTTCCGGATTACCCAGCGCCCAGGCATTGTCGATCGTGACACGCTTGAAGCGCCATCTCGGGCCGTCGCGCACCAGCTCGCAATCGTAGCGGTTCATCAGGAGCGCGTACTCCGATCCGGGACGCGAACCTTCGCGCGGCATGAAATGTTGCGACATCACATACGCATACAGCGTGGCGGTATCGCCGCTGATCTCGATCTGAAGATTGCTGGGCAGTGTGACTGGTATCGAGCGGGCCGAGAAGCGGAAGCAGAGTCTCCAAGATAGCCTGACGGCCAGTTAACTTCGGGAAGTCGATCTCGAGTTTCCGGCCCGCGCGCCTGAAATCGAAAACGCAATCTTCCGTGAATGCCGAGGCCAGCGAATCGGCATCGCCGTGGTCGAGACCGAAAGCGTAGCGATGCAGTGCGTCCGCAATTTCATAACGGTCGTCGGCCAGTTGCGCCAAATCCGTGCTCATGCGCGGCAGTGTAGGCGTTGAACATCGCAGTCGCAAAGATGTCCTTTGTCGCTGGCGAAGCGGCAATCATCGAGCTCACCACCGGACGAGTCCGTCCGATTGGCGGACAAGGGACTACTCGATCCACCTCACTATTGCTTCGGTTCGTCGGCAACTTTCAGCACAATCTTCCCGCGGGTATGATGCGTCTCGATCTGCCGATGCGCTTCGGCCACGTCCTTCAACGGAAATGTCTGCGACACAATCGGCGTGATCTTGTTCGCCTCGATCAGCTTCGTCAGCTCCTCCAGCACTTTGGCATCGGGATGCGCCATCATTCGCGTGCAACGAATGTCATGTTTGGCGCATTCGGCCGGATCGGGCGCGTCCGTGATTGAAACGATGATGCCGCCCTTCTTCACCACGCCATAGGAAGGCGCGAGCGTATCACCACGAACACAATTCAGGACCACATCCACGTCCTTCACCACATCTTCGAACTTCGTCGTCGTATAATCGATTGGCTGATCGACTCCGAGTTGCTTGAGCAAATCCTGGTTCGCGGTCGAAGCGGTCGCGATCACTTTCGCGCCGCGCGCCTTGGCAATTTGCACCGCAAAACATCCGACTCCGCCGGAACCGCCATGAATGAGCACGGTTTGTCCGGGTTCGAGCTTGGCGGTATCGATCAGCGCCTGCCACGCGGTGGTCGCTGCCAAC
This sequence comes from uncultured Verrucomicrobiae bacterium, assembly GCA_963737545.1. GTDB lineage: Bacteria > Verrucomicrobiota > Verrucomicrobiia > Chthoniobacterales > UBA10450 > CAVTTH01. The sequence continues at coordinate 205,053 of CAVTTH010000005.1, forward strand.
GGCACCGCGGCGGCTTTTTCAAAATCAATGTTCTTCGGCTTGAGCGACATCTCGCCCTCTTTCGCGATCGCAAACTCAGCGTAACCGCCGCCGCGCGGAACCGGCAGGTAAGCGTAAATCGCATCGCCGGCTTTGAATGTTTTCACCGCGCTCCCGGCTTTTTCGACGATGCCGGCAATGTCATAACCGATGATCATCGCGCCAGTCTCGGACGCACTTTTCGACCGACTCCCCTGTCGTATGTAGGTGTCGACCGGGTTCACGCCGGCCGCGATTACCCGAACCAGAACTTCGTCCGCTTTCGGTTCCGGGCGTGGAGTGTCTTCGTATTTGAAAACGTCCGGGCCGCCGTGCTCGTGCACGACCGCCGCTTTCATCATCGACCCGCCTGTCTCGTTCGCGGCGAACCCGGAAAGTTTCGCTGCAATCGTTAGGCCCAGTACCGCAATCAGTCGGTTTGAGATTCGCATATCCCAACCTTTACGGCGCACTTGAAGTTTGGCAAAGGCGTCTCAAACTGCTGGAATGATATCGCTACGAAATGTTTTGGTTGTGTCCGCGATCTGGCTCGCCACCTCCGCCCTGGCTCTTGCGGGCGATAGCGCGAGCGGGACGATTACGTTCAAGAACGGCAAGTGCGCGGTGAAATACGGATGTCTCGTGCGCGGCCCGGATGAGATGGATCCGAGCAAAACCGTTCTGCGGATTTACCTCTCAAGCGTCGACATCGGCGCAAAGATCAAAGCGTGCAAGACTCTCTCCTGTGCCGACAACGCACTCACGGACGGCGCGATGGTCGATTTCAGCGATGCCCGCCACCTCGCCTACGCAGTTCGATTGAATGGTGAACGCCTGCAATACTCCGGCGGCACCGATGCCGAAGCCTTCAAGCTCACGACCACTGAGCCGAACCACCTCGCCGGCAAATTGCACATCGACGATAGCGCGGCCGATGGGGCCAAGGTCGATGCTACCTTCGATCTCACCCTCGTGAACACTTTCGCAAGCGTTCGTTAGGCCAGATTCCAAAAACATGGAGGGACGCCCGCCGTGGCGTCCCCTTTTCTCCTCGGACGGGACAGCGCCCGTCCCTCCACGGCGAGAGCGTCCCCGAGATGTCTTCTCGCAGTTTCCTTATGATCCCGGCTTCTGCGCGATCAATGTCAACATCGGCCACTGCCATCCGATTTTGCCGTCCTTGCCTTCCAATTTGAAAACTCGGCGGGCGGATGAAGGAGCCTTTTCGATCAATTTCAAAACACGCCGCTGGTTCGCCTCCGAAGTTCCCGCGGTTTCGAAATACCACTCAAGGTCCGGCTGCTTCTTCACGTGGAGATCTGTCCAGGTGACGGCGAGATCAGCATTGGCACAGAGTTTCTTCCATGCCCGTGGAGTGAGGAAACGGTGGTGGCTTGGATCGCGCAGCTTCTCCACTTCGTGCAGCCATGCTTCTGCTTCGGGTTCGTCATCGGGAACGGTGCCGTCGATCAGTAACAGCCAACCGCCCGCGGCGAGAACGCGTGCGGTTTCGCTAAGAAATTTTTCGGGCGCGCTGAAATGATGCGGAGCGACGCGACAAGTAACGAGATCGAAACTCTCGTCCGGATACGGCAGCGCTTCGGCTGGATGTTCGCGAAGCTCAACAATGAGGCCTCGCGCCGCTGCCGCTTCCGAGACGCGCTCCAGCATTGGCCCGGCCAGGTCGGAAAGCGTGACGTCGTGTCCGAGGCTGGCGAAATGAAGTCCGGCGTGCCCGGCGCCCGTGGCGACATCGAGCACTCGCGCCCGCGCGGGCAGCGCAATGTGCTTCAAAGCCGTCTCAACATCAGTGACGTCGGCGAGGATGTGGCTTTTTCCGTAGCGCTCACTTTGTCGCGCGAATTGATCGCGCGCTGCCTGCTGGATCGCATCAAGCTTTGGCGGGTTTTGATCGGGGGTACTCATTCGTTCATCGCGAGCGAATCATTCAGATGCAGCATAACCTCGACAATCGACAACCCGGCCCGATTGCGGCAATCTTCCAGATTCCATGCTCGCCGCCCGCGCTCTCAATACTTTGCACGAATGGGTCCAATCCGAAAGTCTGCGGCGGCATTGTTACGCGGTCGCTGATTCGATGAAGCATTTCGCGCAACTGCGCGGGGAGAACGCCGATTTGTGGGAAGCGGTCGGTCTGTTGCACGACATGGATTATGAGCGGCATCCAAATCAGGAGCAAAGTCCGACCGATGGCCATCCGTTCGTCGGAGTGGCGTGGCTCCGCGAAAACGGTTGGAGTGAAGAAATTTGTCGCGCGATTCTTTCACACGCGAGTTACGCGAACGTCTCGCGCGAGACGCCACTCGAGCGAACGCTCTATGCCGTCGATGAATTAAGTGGGTTCGTCATCGCGGTCGCGCGCGTTCGCCCGTCGAAGAGCATTCATGAAGTGGATGTGGCGGCGGTGAAAAAGAAGATGAAGGATAAAGCGTTCGCACGCGCGGTGAATCGCGAGGATATTATTCGCGGAGCGGAAGAACTGGGAATGCCTCTTGATAACGTGATTGCCGGGGTCATCGCTGCGCTTAGGACGGACGCTGATCGCCTCGGCCTCGCCGGAAGCGCGAGCTAATTGATTCTAATATGTGTAAGGCTGCCGGTTCGGCCGCTACATCTTTTGCGCAATGATCTCCAGCACCAGCGGCGTGATCATCGCTGAATTCGGACGTATTTTCGCTTCCGCCAGATCGGCCAGCAGTTGATCAGCGAATTTCTGATCGATTCGTCCCATCTCCTGCAGCCGGGGAAGGTAAACCTCAATGAATTGGGCGGGCCATTGCCACATGTAGTCGGTCGGTCGAACGCAAAAAATGTGCGGCCTGGTCGAACGAACAACAAAACCGTTCTGCATCAGCAGCGCCGCCAATCTGGAAGCGCCGTCGGGTTCGCCGCCCGATTCGCGCCAGGTTGCAATGACGTGTTCACGGAAACGTTCCTGATTTGGAAGACGAGGAAAAAAACGCCACGTTTCGTAATGCCCGTACTCGTGGAAAATGGAGACACCGCCTCGCGGCATAACGCCGGCGAGCTTCTTGATCAGGAGAGACGGATCGCTAACGAAAGAAACAACCCAACGGCACCAGGAGAAATCGTAGTCCGCTTTTGGAAGATCATCCGCCATTAGATCCAGCTCGTGAATCTTCACGTTCCCGAGCGAGCGGGCGCGGCAGGCTTCTCTGATGGCGCCAACAAACTTGTGCGAACGTTCGATCGCGACCACTTCGCCGGTTGGTCCGACAATTTCGGCCAAATCGATCGCTGCATATCCCGGGCCGGCGCCGAGATCGAGCACGCGCTTGCCGACAGTAATCCCGGCTCTCTGCCAGCAATCCAAAACCACCGGCCGCCAGACTCGATGTTGCAATCCTAGTCTGGAGATTTCTTCATCATGCGTACCGAGAACGTAGTCGCGCTCAGTTGCCATCCCGTAACGGTCTCTGATGGACGCTGGTTTGCCACCCGATTCTTGAACGAATTTCAGGCGATCAATTTCGTGGCGCGGCCTCCACTGGAGATCAGTGCGAAGTTCTACGGCGTCAGAAAAATCTTCCCGGTATACGGATCCTTGACTTCGGTGCCGCTGGGGAAACCGCGAACGTCGACGAAACCCTGATGCGGTGCATAGGGACTCGTCACAAATCCGGGTTTGTTTGGCACAGGCACGCCATAGGGTGGATCGCGAGGTTTGCGGTCGGCTTGAGGAACGCTGACCGCTGCGTGTGCGATCGACGGAGTGGGCGTGGCTGACGGCGCGCCAACCTGGGCATCTTTAGTCGCGGTCTTCGTCCTCTCATCCTGGCTACCAGCAGGTTCTTTCACGGTGGTTGCCCTGGCTCTGTTCTTTTGAGTCTTCCGAGGAGGCGGGCTTTGATGAGGATGGGCGATCGAGTCACCCAGTCTTTTAAAAAAATCGCTAATCGGATTACCCGCCTCGCACTCTCCAGAGATGCCGAAGGCGACTATCAAAGATACTGCAAAACTTCTCTTTAGCCGGCGATTCATGGTCGAGACTTCGTTAGGGCAAGTTCAGCGACTCACCCTTCGCCGGGAACGTTGGAAACTACACAAGCACGCGTCTCGCTCATGAAGGAAGCAATTGTGAATTGGTTCAAACATGGGGGCCTGACCAGTAGATCAGTGCCGGTTTGAAAACGCGAGCGAATTTCCGGTTAACACCGCCGCACCTGATTCCTCTGGCGATCACGTTCTACAACTCGAGGCGCCTTATTCTTGACCGATCCGATTCGACTGCTAAAGCCGGTGGAAATGAAACGGCTGGTCTGGCTCGATGTGGCAAAAGGTTTGGCCATTCTCTTTGTCGTTTACTTTCATTTTTTCACCACCTACTTCGAACACGGAACGCTTCCACCGTCCGACTGGAGCAATCTGGCTGCGGGCGTAGTGACGTTTTTCAGACTCGCCTGGCTCCAGGTTTCCGGGCTCGGCTTTCACGCGGTTGGAGTTTTCATCACCCTGAGCGGCTGGGCGCTGATGGAATCCACGATGCGCAAAGCCGCCGCCGGTCGCGTGCCGTGGGGCGCGTGGTACTTTGCGCGGTTCGTGCGTCTTTATCCGATGTATTGGGTCGCGCACCTGGTTTATCTGGTCTCGCCTTTTGTCGCGCGCCTGGAACCAGTGGACAGCCGCATCGTGATGAGCCTGCTCGGCCTGCGCTTCGTGGATATCACCATGAACTTCATGTACCTGAACGCGGCCTGGTGGTATTTCGCGATGCTGATCCAGCTCGTCTTGATTTTTCCGCTGCTCTTTTTTGCGGCGAGAAAGTTCGGGCCCTGGACGTTTTTGTTAACCGCGTCCGCGCTTGGATTCTTCGCGCGCTACTTGATGCTCATCGTCTATCCGCAAAATGGGTTGTGGGTTCTCGGAGGCTTTGCCATTTGCCGGCTTCCGGAATTTGCCCTGGGCATGGCCCTGGGAATGTGGCATTGCCGCTCGCCTGAGCGGGCGGAGCGTTTCCTCCTCGGCGGCGCCGGATTACTCGCCGGGGTGCTTCTTTACCCTGCGGCGCTGCAGCTTTACCACAACGGTTACACTTACATCTTTGTCGACTTCGCGACGGGTGGTTGCTGTTTCCTCGTCATCGTCGGTCTCGCCGGAATTATTTCACGAGTCGCAAGCCTGGCCAAAATCATCGCGCTCGTCGGAGCTTATTCCTACGGCATCTTCCTCGTCCATCAGCCTTACGTGATCTGGCTCGGACTTCGCATCCGCGAGCAACCGATCTGGATGTTCCTGCTCACCGCAGCAGCCACGCTCGCCGTCATGAGTGCGTGGGGAATCGTTCTCGAGAAGGCGACTAACGCGCTCGTCAACAGGCTCATCCCCCAGAGAAGAGCCATCAAGTGATTCGATAAGCCTTTAGTTCCTTAAACAATGTCTCAGTGGCGGTTTTGACCACAACCACAGTTGGAATGGCGAAGAGCATGCCCCACAAACCCATGATCAAGGAGCCGCCGATGATCGCAATCACGACTACCAAAGGGTGAACATTCACCGCACTACCCAGAACGAAAGGCTGGAAGACAACATTATCCAGGACATGAGTGATGGCCACCAGGATCAGTACACAAATCGCCAGGTCGTTAGGATTCAAACCGGGAATTAGCGGTTTTATGTCCTCTGCGATCAAGGCATAACCAAGGCCGACAACCAGGCCAATGACCGTGCCCAGAAACGGAATCGCATTGACCAGACCGCAAACCACACCAATCGCCACCGCCACACCCACCGGAATCCCAAGCAAGATCATTCCCAGCCCAAAAGTGAGACCAACCAGGAAACATTCCATCAAGGTTCCTCGTAGATATTTGCCAATGGCATCATCCAATCTGTCGAGGAGTGTCAGAGACAATTCGAAGTAACGGTTGGGCACGAGACCGATGAAGTAACGGCGCATTTGGCCGTTATCGAAACCGAGAAAGATAAAAATAAGCGGCGTCAGAATCCACACAGACAGGTCACCCTTGGAATTGGGACTTTCACCGCCAGGAAGAGGTTCGGACGCAGCGGCGGTCGCCGGCGCTGCGACCGGAGCCGCGCCGGCAGGAGGCTTCTCTGGTACTACGTACTTACTCGTGCGCTGGTTAGTCCGGAAGTAATCGAAGAACTTATCCTCGATCGGAGGTTTCCCGTTATAGCCAACGCGGTACTTGAAGAACAAGTCTCGCTCTTCTGGATCGAGATCAAGCAACCGATTGATTTGATCCATCAGCGGGCCGGTTTCCTTGGCGACCATCGGCGTGATCATGTTCGATTTGCCACCCGGCGATTTCGCCATCATCTGCTGGTACTTTTCGTTTAATTTGTACTTCAGACGCACTTTGAACTCGAGCTTCTGCTTTTCATCGGGAATGTGTTTGCGGACAGTGTCGAAGACGAAAAACAAAACCAGACCGATGGCCGCAAAAGAGCACAAGACCTGGAGTTCGTGAGGCAACCAAGGAATCCTGAAACGCTCCTTGATCGGGCGAAAAAGGAAGGCGAGCAGGGCGCCGACGATGATCGGCAAAATGAGGCCGCCCAACTTCCAGATCAGCAATCCGCTCAAAACCAACGCAAGACTTAAGAAGGTAATATGAAAGACTCTGCGCCGGGCCTTGCGTTCGAGTTCTTTCGTTTCGAAGTCCGAAACGTGATTCATTCTGCTCCGGCCTTCTCCGAAGAAGCTTCTGTCCGCACTAATTCGTTGGTTAGGCGGAGACGATCACTGATCATGGATGCAAGGGCCCGATAGATCCGGCAGGCAGTTTGCGGATCTCGCTGAATCAATTCGCCAAGGTCGCTGCGATACAGCGCCAAAGCACGAGTAGGTTCCAAGGCACGAGCATCGGCTGACCGGGGAGCCTCATCGATCAAAGCCATTTCACCGAAGAAGGCCCCTTTCTCCAGAACGGCCAGGGTGAGGGTGTTCTCTTCGCGGCAGATTTCAATCCCGACTTTGCCATCCAAAATCAAGAAGAGCGCGGCGCCCGGCTGGCCTTCCTCAAAAATCAATTCATCGGATTCATAGCTGCGTTCGAACATGATACCGGAAACATTCTTGAGCTGCCGATTCGACAGCTCATCGAAGAACGGCACCGTCTTTAGAAATTGAATCCGATCCAATTCGGGGCTTGATCGTTTCCACCTTCCAAGCGGTTCCCAAAGCAATTGGTGCGCGACAAGTTTGCGAGTCGACGTTGAATCGATGACTCGAAGCGATTTTCGCTTTGGACGCTGGCCTAGCATGGACTTTCAGCCTTATTCCAAATGACAGTACGGTCGATCGACTAACAATTTCAATTGGAAAAGAGGTTCGACATCCTGCACTCCCGATTCATTCTGGCAGTGAGAATGAGACGATCTCGTTCGCGGCACGATGATTCGTCCAAAAGTACGTGCCATCGAAAGTAAGTGAGCGACACGCTAACGGTACGCGCGCGACGTCTTCAACCCGCGGCGTCGATTCCCGCGGATCGAAGCGGGCGATCCGCCAATCCTCGTTTGGTTTTTCGGCACCGCGCAGGACGTAGATTAATCCGTCAACAAAAACATGGCCGCAAATCTCGGCCCCAACGTCAAGAACCCGCAGGATGTTTCCGTTCGCCTCGAGCTTGAGTATTCGGTGCTTGTACCATTGGCTAAGGTAGAGATACTCCCTGTCGAAACTAAGATATGAGCCGGTAAACTCTGGACAGGCGATCCGGTCGCTTTCGGAAAATCCGGAGCCGGGAGTGAATCGTCGAATGTATCGGTCGTCATCCGGATCTTCCCCGATCGTGAAGGAGAGAGAGCCATTCACCGAGACCGCGGCCCACGGAATTCCGGGAGCTTCGGTTTCCTCGAAGACTTTCCATCTCTTCACATCGATCCCATAGATGCGGCGCAGATCGCGAGACCCCATCCAGAGCGCGCCATCATGCCAGGCGAGCGCTTGGGGCGTCACCGCTGGAGACTCGAGACGGCGGCGTTCTATGACTGAAGGGAGTTCAGTTATCATCGCGCAGCAAGTTTTTCATCCTTCGCTTTCGGTGTGTGGCAGAAATTCTTCCCGGACGATCTTACCATCTTTAACCGTATAAATTCCAACTTCCGACATCTTCGCCCGTTTGCCCGATGCTTTGTCGGTAACGTCGACATCGAATCGCACGACAAACTTGTCGCGCGCGACAAACGGTCCTCCGATCATGCAGCTGTGAACCTGGTTCGTCTCGAGAAACCACTGCGTTTTCCCACGCACCTTGTCGAGCCCACTCGTCTCGGCCGGCATTTCGCCGATTTCCTGAGCTTCGACGCTCACAATATCATCGCCATACAAGCTATTAATCGCGTCCATCCACTTTTGCTCGCGGCACAAACTTACTAACCTCGTTGCCACTTCTCTCGTCTTCATGCACGTGTTTTTGCCGCATTTCGTCGCCGCTGGCAACCGACAAAGAGACAATGCCGCGCAAATGACCGATCCGAACAGGCCATCGCCGTGATCCAATTCAAGGCGGTGGCGGTAGAGTCGGCGTGCTGTCGAACTTGTTCCTTAATGTGTCCGCCGCTCGCGTGACTGCATTGACGGCGACGTCGCGCGGCCCGCGCGTCTCCCTGTGGATTTGATCGATCGTTCGATCCATTGCGGTTTTGATGCTCGCCGCGGTTCCTCCCTTTTCGCACTCGCGCACCAGCACGCCCTCGAGCCGGGCGATCACGGCGTCGACCGTGTAATTGGGATTAACCTCGAAGCTGCTCGCGTGATCCTCGATCGCGCTATACACATCAATCACCTTTTCGCTATGTGCGCCCCATTTCAGGACATGGTAGAAAAGCGCTCCTTCGCGTTCGCCTTTGAAGAAAAGATCGATCAGCGCCGCGACTAACGAGATCGGCATGAGCGCAAAATCGCGCACATTGTCGAGGAACATCTTCAGTTGAAAGACCACGACATCGCGGAGAAATCTCCAGCGACTATTCGAACCGGATGGAGGTGGCAGGGAAGACGTTGAAGCCATGACGCCATTCTATTCCGCGGAAGTCTGACGCGAAAGCAAACTCACTAATTGTTATTTTCTCCAGTAACAAAAGAACTGATCTCGGCCAGCGGCTTGCGCGAGATGTCTGGAACGACTGCACGTTCGGCGGGGTGACCAACGACAAGAAGCACAAATGGTTTCTCGTGCGACGGCCGGCCGAGAATTCGATTCAAGAAACCCATCGGGCTGGGCGTGTGGGTCAACGATACGAGCCCGCATGAATGCACGGCCGCAACCAGCAGGCCGGTGGCGATCCCGACCGACTCAATCGCGTAGTATGTTTTTGTTCGCGTTCCATCGGGAAGAACTCGAAACGGCTGTGCGAACACGGCGATGAGCCAGGGCGCGACCTCAAGAAACGGTTTTCGAGAATCGGTCCCGAGCGGAGCGAGCGCATCCAGCCAGGCCTTCGGGGCGCGCTGTTCGTAGAATTCCTTCTCCTCTGCCTCGGCCGCGACTCGAATCTCATGCTTCACCTTGGGATCGCTGACCGCTGCGAATTGCCACGGCTGCAAGTTCGCTCCGCTCGGTGCGGTCCCGGCGGCACGGAGGCAATATTCGATCACTTCACGCGGCACCGGTCGATCAGAGAAATCGCGGATCGTTCGGCGCCGCTGCATCGCTTCGTAAAATTCGCGTGCGTGCCGAATGAGTTCGGCGTCAGATCGACGCTCGATTTCCGGCGGCGGCACGAACCGGGGATGTTCCATCGTTCGTTCAATACGCGGAGTCGCTCGCTATCGCCAGCGCCAACATCGTGGTTGCGGGGAACGTTCGGAACTAAGGCCCCGATTCGCTGAGCAAAAGATTGGCCAGCGCCTTTGCCACGGCCGGCGACAAAACAGTTGATTCGGCCGGGGCTTCACCGGCGGAACCAGCCGTCGCGCACGCCCTCTCTACCAGATCGATGAACTCCCTGCTTTCGCGCAACGCTTTCGAAACGTCCTCGGAGCCCAGCGCACTTATGGGATGGCTGTTTTTCGAGACGACGCCGAGTCCTTTCGAGAGGTTGTTCTCACCGAGGAGGGCGTCCAGAACATGACTGGCGATCGCTTGTTTGATGTAGTTCTTTCGCCGGGCACGAATCTCGTCCGTCACGGAATCGAGAAGTTCGATGTCGCGCGCGAAGCTGTCATCGTTGGGATCGAGGCCCCGCGCGCGGAGCACTTTGGTCCAGGTCGACAGGTCGGATGGATAATCCAGGCCGTAAGCGATGCCGAGGCGGAGACGTTGTGCCGGCGTTAAATTTGTCAAGTCGGAGTCGTTAGGGGAAAGTCCGGCCAGGAGCGCGGCTTGTTGCAGTCTTTCAGCCAACTCTTTGTTTTGAAGAAACACCCGGGCCGGCCCGCTTGCGGCCGGCACTACCGCGCTCTTCGCTCGCGGTTCATAGATGTACTGTCCGTCAGAGCTGAGGCAAATCGCGATGTGAGCACCGCTCGAATGCTTTTCACATTCCTGAATGGCCGCTTTCATCGCGCCATCGTTGCTGGCCGTTGGGCCGTAACGCCAGCCGGTTCCCCAGGCTTTGTTGTCCGCCACGGCGAGCGCACAGAAACCCCAGTTCACCCAACAGGCAATACGCGCGCCCTCCGAATTACATTTGCGCAGCGCCGCCGCCTCGGCCGCACGTCGGCTGGATTGATTGCAGGAGTAGGCGAACTCGCCGGTGACTGGCGAATAGGCGATGGCGGCAAAGCTTTTCCGAGAAACCGAAATACTCTCGCTTTGTACCACGGTCGTGATGAGCAGCGTTATCAGCGCTGCGCCGATCGCCCTTGTCGCGCAAGGCCGCGATCTGGTGAAGAGAAAAGATGGAACTGACGCGATAGCACCGGACTGCGCCCGCATCGAGCCGATTTTTAGTGCAGCTCGATTGGCAATGTCGAGCCGATTTCGCTTCCGCGCCCGCAAGCACGGCAACAATAAAAATTCCACCCCGCGCACGCAATCTCGAACTCAGAGAGGTGCCGTCACAGGGCGACGGCTCAGGCAGCAGCCTCGAGCTGTTCGCGTTTAATTCCGCGCAGCTCGAAAAGACGAATCAGTGTCTCTTCGATCAGATTGTTCGGACAGGAAGCGCCCGCCGTAATGCCGACCACGAGCGGCCCGCTCGGCAGCCAATCCTTCGCGATTACTTCGTCTTTTTCATGGAGATTGTAGTGCAGGATCTCTTTTTCCGAGAGTAACCGGGAAGCGTTACGCACGAAGTAGGTCGGCAATTTTTCCTCTCCCATTTCGGCGAGATGCGATGTGTTGGAGCTGTTATAGCCGCCAACGACCAGTAACAAATTCATCCGGACGTCGAGCAACTCGCGCAACGCATCCTGTCGTTCCTGGGTTGCGCCGCAAATTGTGTCGAAGAAGCGAAAATTTTGCGCCGCGAGTTCTACACCATCCCGATCCACGATCGCCTGACGGATGCGACGTTGGACTTCCTCCGTCTCGCCACGAAGCATGGTGGTTTGGTTTGCCACCCCCACAGTGCGCAAATGCAAATCGGGATCGAACCCCGGGGAATGAGCGTTCCGGAATTTCTCGAGGAAGGCCTGCTTATCGCCGCCATGACGAATGTAATCGCAAACGTAATCCGTTTCGGCGAGCGTCAGTACGACCAGATAGTGGCCTCGTCCATCACCCAGCGCACGTGAACTGGTGGCTTTTGTTTCCTCGTGCTCCGCTTTGCCATGAATAATGGAAGTGGCTGATTCGCTCGCGTATTTCCGGACGCGCTTCCAAACGCTCATCACGTCACCGCACGTCGTATCGACGATCTGGCAGCCGCGCTCCTTGATTTGCTGCAAAGTCGACAGCTCAGTCCCAAAGGCCGGCACGATAACCACGTCATCCGGCTGCAAGTCTTCGATGTTGGCCTGCTTGCTTGTCCCGAGCAGGTTCTTGATCCCTAACGAGGAAATCTGTTCGTTGACTTCGGGATTGTGAATGATCTCGCCAACGATAAAAAGCCGCCGATCCTTGAAGACCTTGCGCGCCGCGTAGGCCAGATCGATGGCACGTTCCACGCCATAGCAAAATCCAAACTGTTTCGCCAGCCGGACGGTCGTGTTGCCGACCGAAAGAACTCCGCCGGTTCGCCGAATCTTATCCACGATGTCGCTGCGGTAATGCGACTCGACCTGTTCCTGCACCGCCGTCATCACTTCCGGCGTGCGCAAGTTCACTTTCTCGCGGGCAGTCGTGCCGCTGGAAATCAGATTTGTACTCACAAGATCGTGGCAGGCGCCGAGCCCGCCTCCCCGTCTAATCCTCTAAGAGCGGACCGGCGGGTTTTTCAAAAGCCGCGCTGGAAACGGAAACACTCAACGGCGGATCGGGCGTCTTCGAATCATCCACTCGCTGAATCTTTGGACCGATCGTCGCATCTTCCGGTTGCGACTCGGCGATGTTGACCGGCGTGCCGATTCTGACCAGTGCATAAAACTTCGGAGCCGCCTCGCCTTTTAAGCGCAGGCAGCCGTGACTGCGCGGATGCAGGTGAACGAACCCCTGATGAAAGCCGTAGGCCGGGGAAAACTCGCACCAGTATCCCATCGGATATCCGACGTACTGCCCCGGGATCGCTGCGGAAGCTTCCGCCGGAACGATGCGACCACCCTGCACGCGAAAGCCATACGAGCCGGAGCGCTTTTCCGGCTGCTTGGAATAAATGGTGAAGTTACCTTTGGGCGTCGGCTTGCTCGGAATGCCCACGGTCGTCGCACAAGCCATCAGGCAGCGATCGCCTTCCATCACATAGACATTTTGTTGCGAGAGCGAAACCTTTACCCGGACCCTGGAAGGGTCAGTCGGTTTATGCGCGACGACGTGATAGTTGCCGGAACTGGTTGTCGCCGTTTCGCAACTGGAAAAAAACAGGGAGAGCGAGACCGCTGTCGCGAGGAGAAACAATCGAGAAATTAGTCGCATAGGGTGAGTATTGGAGAAGCGCATGCGGGGGGGTTTGTCAACTGCAACGCGTGCGCGCCGGGTTGTTTGATAGAGTCAGTGCGCTCCGCCGGCCGGACGCCGCACCGCCGTGTCAATGCCAGTCGATCGCGGCTGGCCGCTTCATGATTGTCCGGGGGTTGCGAGAAGTTCCTCGAAATCCCATCCTTCGTTGGCGTAAAAAGGATATGGTCGGTCGGCCGCAGCTGGGCGGTAGCGCCAATGCTTGTACATCCAGAGCCACGGCGCCGGATTCGCCCTAACGAGCGGTTCAAAACGATTCCAGCAAAGCTGCGCGATCTCCGCAACGGTGGCGTTCTCCGGAATGTCCAATTTCGGCTGCATCACGAACCGCCAACGCCCGTTCGGCAACGGTTCGCAGTAGCAGGGATAAATCGGCGCGCCCGTGCGCTTGTGCAGCCAGGCGTGCGCGTACGTCACACATGTCTTCAGCCCAAAACAATGCACAATCACACTCGGTTGTTGCGGGCGCAGTGTTAGATCGGTCAGGATTGCCACAGTCCGACCGCGCCGCAGTGCTTTGTACAGTTTCATGATCGCGCCAGCGCGGCCCGCAAGTTCGTGGCCGGCCCGCTCGCGCAGCCGCTCGAAAATCGGATCGAGCAGAGGATTCTTGAACTCCTGTGCCAGAATGGACAACGGGACGCCGGCATGACCGACAGCCTGCGCGGCCCATTCGAAATTGCCGTAATGAAAGGTCGCGAAAATACAATTCCCGTTCGGCCCAATCTCCTTCGCAGTTTCGTCGAGATTCTCGACGTCGATCCAGCGCCGGTGGTTTTGCGCGTTCAGCCGCGGCGTCCACATCAAGTCCAGCATCGTGCGGACAAAGATCTGATATGATTCCCGGACAATCTTCGAGCGTTCGGCGGCTGAGAACTGCGTGCCAAACGCGACCTCCAGATTGCTGAGCGCAACCCGACGGCCACGGCGGTCGAGAGTCGCGCCGAGCGCTCCAATGACCTGGGCAAGGCGGAAACAGACTTCGCGCGACAATCGCGGAATGGACTTTGCCGCCAGCGACAACCCACACCACTCGAGGCGGTAGCGAAACTTCTTCCTCCAGACAGGCATTGCCACGCCAAGGACGTGATCATCATCGCGCCGTTCGGCAAGTCTCTTTAGGCCGGAGGAACGTTCGGAAGCCATATTCCGCCCAAGGAACCACGAAGCGTCCCAACCCTCGGTGCGTTGACTTAAAAGCGTTTGATTTTAGGTTCACGGACCAGGCGCGCCCGCGCTTCCCGCCGTGAAAAACGTTCTCTTTGTCTGTACTGGAAACATCTGCCGCAGCCCGATGGCAGAAGGGCTTTTCCGGCGTCTGCTTGGCAACCGCAAGGACATCGAAGTCGCTTCGGCCGGCGTCCATGCAGTGTCCGGCCAGCCGCCCAGTCTGCACGCCGTTTACGTGCTGGAAGAGGAAGGCGTCGATATCAGCGGCCTGCGCAGCCAGCCATTGACCGCCACCCTGGTCGATCGCGCCACTCATATTTTCGCGATGACCGGCGGACACCTTGAAACCATTCAGATGCTCTTTCCACATGGCGCAGAGAAATCGTTTCTCCTGCGCGAATTTGAGGAACTGGGGACAACCGTTTGGCGCGATGTGCCCGATCCGATCGGCATGGGACGCGATGTCTACGTGCAATGCGCAGCGACGATCAAAAATGCTTTACCGAGTGTGCTGGCTTTCGTAGAACAAAGCCCGATTGCCGTGCCGGCAACATCGCGCGCCGGTCTCACCACTTCATATCCCATGGGAGATGCGCCACAACGCAGCGAAACCGAAACCACCGGACGAACTTCTGCCGCAGTGAACAGCGGCGGTTTGCGCAAGGTCGACCCCGAGATTTTTGACGCAATCGCCGCCGAAGAGAAACGCCAGCGTGAAAATATCGAACTGATTGCGTCTGAGAACTTCACCAGCCGCGCGGTGATGGAGGCGCAGGGCAGCGTGCTGACGAACAAATACGCCGAAGGTTACCCCGGGAAACGTTGGTACGGCGGCTGCGAAAACGTCGACACCGTCGAGCAGCTGGCCATCGATCGCGCGAAGCGTTTGTTTGGATCGGAGCACGTCAATGTGCAGCCCCACAGCGGCGCGCAGGCGAACATGGCGGTCTACTTCGCGGCCATCAAACCGGGCGACAAGATCCTGACAATGAATCTGGCGCACGGAGGTCATCTCACTCACGGGCATCCGGCAAATTTTTCCGGCAAGTTTTATCAGGTCACGCATTACGGTGTGGATGAAAAGACGGAGCAGATCGATTACGACGCGCTCCAAAAACTCGCCGAAGAAACCAAACCGGCCATGATCACGGCGGGCGCCTCGGCTTATCCGAGAACACTGGATTATCCGCGCCTTCGGCAAATCGCTGATTCGGTCGGAGCGCTTCTTTTCATCGACATGGCGCACATCGCTGGACTGGTCGCGGCCGGGCAACATCCAAGCCCGATTCCCCATGCGCAATTCGTCACCACCACAACACACAAAAGTTTGCGCGGACCGCGCGGCGGGATCGTTCTTTGCGAGCAGCGTTTCGCGAAGGAAATCGATTCGATGGTTTTCCCAGGAATTCAGGGCGGTCCGCTGATGCACGTGATCGCCGCGAAAGCGGTTTGTTTTCACGAAGCGCTCCAGCCCCAATTCCGCGACTATCAGCGGCAGGTGGTGCTAAACGCGAAAGCGCTGGCGGCTGGTTTGAGCAAGCACGGGTTCCGCATCGTCTCCGGCGGCACCGACAATCATCTCATGCTTGTCGATCTGCGGCCGAAAGAGATCAACGGCAAACAAGCCCAGGAAACCCTCGATCTCGCCGGCATCACGGTAAACAAGAACGCGATTCCGTTCGACACCTACCCGATCTTCCGGCCGGGCGGAATTCGAGTCGGCACGCCGGCGGTGACGACGCGCGGAATGAAGGAAGAGGAAATGCTCGAGATCGCCGATCTGCTGGTGGAAGCGCTCAGCCGTCGCGATGATCCGTCCGCCCTGGATAGCGTCCGAGCAAAAGTGCGCGAACTTACGCGGCGGTTTCCGTTGCCGTCGTAGCTCCGATTTCCCATGCGCGCGACAAAAGTTGTGGGTCACCGCAAGGCGCCGAAGAGGCCCGAGGAATTTTACGCGCTCGGCGCGCAGCTGGACCAGGAAGCGAAGCTGCTCTCTCCGTTGCCGCGCGCCCGCGGATTCGTTTTCAAAGCACGCACTTGGGACGAACTTAGACGCTGGGAAGATGAGCGTGCGCGCGCGCGGCATCGACAAATCCGCCATTGATGAGCGAGCAAACGCCATTGCTGCGTGTCTGCTCTCTCCTCAATAAACACGGCGCGCGCTATCTGATCGTGGGCGCCCGAGCGTGCTGGTTGCACGGCTATGTTCGCGCCACCATCGATGTGGACATTCTCATCCCCGAAGATTTGGAAAATCATCGGCGCGTCATCGCGGCCCTGTCAGAACTCGAAGATCATGCCGCTGCTGAATTGAAACCCGAAGACCTCGCTGAAAACGTGGTCGTGAAAATCGCGGATGAAGTCGAGGTGGATGTAAGCACACGCGCTTGGAAGGTAGGCTACGCCGCCGCGATCGAAACGTCGCTCAACGCAACAATCCGGGACGTCGAGGTCCCGTACGTTGATTTACAGACGTTGATCAGAAGCAAGGAAACTTATCGCGATCAAGACAAGGTCGATATCGAGCGACTGCGCGATCTTGAACGATAGAGGAACAGGCAGTTCCCGGGTTGCACCTGGCAACCCGCCCGATCTACTGATGGAAGCGCTCAGTTCGCCTGGGACTTCGTTTGAAGTCGACCGCGCTCGTACGCAAGCCTAAAGAGCACCACACTGCCCAGCACAATCAGGCCAGTCGTCTCAGGCTCCGGGACGATGTTTATGGTGACCGTGTTTGCCGTGAGCGTATGGTCCATTAAGTTTTGATCGTCGACCACGGAGCGGGAATCCAAAAAGATGTGGTAGGTGCCTGGCGTAATCGCACCGTTTATCTGGAGCGTCAGCGTGGCAACAAAATAACTGCCGGCTGCGAGTGGCATACCGATATTATTAATGGCAGCACCAAGGTCGCGAGCGTTCGATGGGTTCAATATCCCGTTCGGGTTTCCGAGTGCCTCCGCGTCGCTAGTCGTAAGATCAACGTAGGGCGAGGAAGCGATATCACGTCCAATGATCGTGAACAACCCGCTTCCGTCATTCGACTGCAAAAAATATATCAGGTAGGTCGAAAGAAACGAGTTGGTGATATCCAGGTTCAACTGGAAGGTTGTCGTCGTCGAAAGGTCGATTGTGAATGTGGTGAGACCCGTCCCAGTCTGGGCCAGGACTCCGGTGGCGTTTTGGGCAGAGGCCTTTTCACTCGCCAGAAATAGGAAGAAGAGCAGAGCCATGATGACGTAGATTCTACGGGCTTCGACGAGGCTTTGCGTGAATTTCGATTTTGTTTTCATATCATGCTGTTTGGGTCGGGCTGTGGTTTTGTATCTCAGGCAAGCGCAAGCAACAGCTGTTTTGGAAGGCTCTAAATCGCAGTTGGGAGCTTCCTGCCCGAGGTTTGCATCGAGCGTCTTGCCGCTCGATTGCTAAAGATGACGGCAGTTGCAGATCAGCACGGCTGTCGTTTTTTCTTTTGTTGCGCTGTTGCGCTGTTGCGCTGTTGCGCTGTTGCGCTGTTGGCTCTACTGCGCATAACGAATAATCTAGTTAATGGATCCATGGCACCGCAGGCAAGTCTAATTTCGATCGTGTCCCATTTGATTGCCCTCTCGTTCCCAAGTCGCGTTCGAGGACTCGGTAGCGGATGCCCATAGCGAAGTTGCTGGTCGCGAGGCGCAGCAGGATTACATTACCTGTCTAGCTGCTCTTCTTTAGCGCAAAGCCAAGATAGCCCCAGCGTCCCCATTCATAATGCGATGTCCGTTCTGAATCGATCAATCCAGTTCTTTTGTCATGCGAGTACGTTCCGGCGATAAACTCCGGAAAGGCCGCGTTGAAATGGACATCGTGGGACACGAGCAAACCGCCATCCGGCAAGCGGCGCCAAAATTCCCGAAACTCCCACCGCATATGCCGGTACCGATGCGAACTGTCATGCAGGAACATGTCGATCGAGGCGGGAAGTTCACCGCGCTTGACAAGATCTTCCACTCTCCCGTTGAGAGGATTGAATTGCGGGCGCAATTCATCAGGGATCAAGATTCCGTGATCGCCCTCCTTGCTCATCTCGATGCTATACAACTTTGTATCCGTTAGGCCGGCGTCGGCCAGCGCTTTCAGAATAAAAGCGGACGACATCCCGACGAACCCGCCGGTCTCGACGATGACGCTCGGGCGACGCCAGCGGGTCAATCCATAGAGCGTCGCGCAATCCAGCTCTCCCATCAGCCCGTCAACGCCGCTCGCATCGCGCCGGCGCGCCATTTCGGCCATGAAGCTGCTCTTTCGAATTTCATCGGCGAAGCGAGCGACTGCGTCCCAAACGCCGTAAAAAGGCATCGGCAACGGATTAGCCGGATCGGTTCTTTTCCTCTTATTCAAAATCAGCGAACTCTATGGAGGTTGCGCGCCGGGCGCAATGTGATGCGGGCCCGCTGTTCGCCGCGCGACCTGATCGTTGAACCGGAAAGAATTGTGTAACGCCATCAGAAAATTTTCTTTCTGCCAAGTCATCGTTGATCTGTTAATTTCCGAACGATGAGCCAGGTGAGTGATCAAACGAATTCGAATCCGCTGCGCGAAGGACTGACTGCCCGGACGGTTCCCGATCCGTGCACCGTAGTCATCTTCGGGGCGACGGGGGACCTTACCCATCGCAAGCTGATTCCCGCGCTTTACAACATCGCAGCCGATGGAGAATTGCCGCCCGGCGTGACTGTCGTCGGCTTCGCGCGACGCCCGAAAACCGATCAGGAATTTCGAAGCGATCTCGAGGAAGCCGCGCGGAAATATTCGCGGCAGGAAGTGCGCGACGATCTCTGGAAAACTTTCGCTGACTCCATTTTTTATCACCAGAGCGAGTTCGCCGATGCCGCCGGCTACAAGAGTCTGTCCGAGCGCCTGGACAAAATCGATCAGGAACGCGGGACCCGCGGCAACCGGCTTTTTTACTTTGCCGTGTCGCCCGAACAATTCGAACCAATCCTGAAGCACTTGAAGGAATCGGGCTTGAACGAGGCCCGCAAGGGAAGTTGGGCGCGTGTCGTGGTGGAGAAGCCATTCGGAACGGATCTGGCCTCGGCCCAGGAATTGAATCGCGTCGTAAAAAACGCCTTTTCCGAAGAACAGACTTATCGGATCGATCACTTTCTCGGCAAAGAGACAGCGCAGAACATCCTCGTTCTGCGATTCGCCAATGCGATTTTCGAACCGCTCTGGAATCATCGTTACATCGATCACCTCCAAATCACCGCGGCGGAAACGCTCGGAGTGGAGGGCCGCGCCGGTTATTACGATGACGCCGGGGCGTTGCGCGACATGGTGCAAAATCATCTGCTCCAACTTCTTTGTCTGGTCGCGATGGAGCCTCCGACCGATCTCAGCGCCGACAGTATCCGCGATGAAAAAGTAAAGGTGGTGCGCTCGCTCCGCCACATGGACCCGGAAGAAGTCGCGCGCGATGTCGTTCGCGGACAATACGAAAAAGGCGCCATTACTGGGAAGCCGGTTCCCGGTTATCTTGAAGAAGACAAGGTCAGGCCGAATTCAACCACGGAAACCTACGCCGCCCTGCGCGTTCTGGTGGATAACTGGCGTTGGGCAGATGTTCCGTTTTACGTGCGCGTCGGGAAACGGCTGCCGAAATCCGGAACAGAAATTTCGGTCCATTTCAAAAAGGCGCCGCTCGTTCTTTTCAATAAAGAATCGATCGCGCTCGACCAAAACGTGCTCGTCATTCGCATCCAGCCCGACGAAGGAATTTCGCTGCGGATGCAGGCAAAAATTCCCGGCATCAGTCTCCGGATTGAGCCGGTGAAAATGGATTTTCACTATGGGACGTCATTCGGCAAGGCGAGTCCGGAAGCATACGAACGGCTGCTCCTCGACGCGATGGGCGGCGACGCCACTCTTTTCGCGAGGCGCGACGAAGTGGAGCATGCCTGGAGATTTATCGACCCGATCGAGGAAGCATGGGCGGCGAAGATAAACGCGCCGCCGCTTTGCCACTATCCGGCAGGTTCCTGGGGACCGGAGGAAGCGGATGATCTTCTCGCACGCGATGGTCGCGCGTGGCGCAGACTGTAGGAGGCGATGATCGCGACGGAAATTCCGGATGGTGCGCCGGCTCGAACTTTCGCTCCGGGGATGCCGGTCGAGATCGGCAAGATCGATCGGGAACTCAAGAAACTATGGGAAGTGAGCGAAGGCGCGATGACGCGCGCGTCTCTCATTAATCTCGCAGTCTACAGCGAAGCTCCGGAATCGCTGGCCGCGAACACACAGCTCATTTCCCGAATCACCCAAGACCACGCATGTCGCGCGATCGTGATCGGTGCGAATCCCAGCGCCTCTGAAGATGGTGTTGCGGCGTGGATCAGCGCGCACTGCCACGTCGGTCGTGCGGGCAGCAAACAAATTTGCTCCGAGCAAATTTCTTTTCGGCTCGAAGGCTCGTTCACCAATTTTCTCCCGAGCATCGTCTTTTCCCATCTCGATTCCGATCTCCCCTTTTATCTGTGGTGGCAGAGCGACTTTCATGACCCGATGGATCCACAACTTTGGGCATGGGTTGATCGCCTGATTTACGACAGCCAGGCTTGGAAGGACTTCGGTGCGCAGATGCGCTCGATCGAGACTGCGCAGACGGAAGCCAGGGAGCGCATTGTGTTGTGCGATCTAAATTGGACGCGGCTGGTTCACATTCGTCTCGCCCTCGCCCAGTTCTTCGACCATCCGTCCACCCAGCATCACCTCAGTGAGATCGATCGAGTGCAGATCGACTTCGGTCCCGGCTTCAAGTCCACAGCTGCTTTGCTGGCGGGCTGGCTGGCGGCGCAGTTGAAATGGCAGCTTCAGGAAAGGAATGGCGATGGCGCGCTTCAGTTCGTCGATCCGTCGAATCGCCGCATCGCTTTAGAATTGAGTGAGAAATCTGGTCAATCGATCGGGCGAATCTTTTTGCTCAGCAGGAAGATGGGTTTTTCAGTTTCGCATCCGACGGGCTCGGACCTGTTGGCAGTTTCCCACGGAAAACGCAACGAGAAAGGCGCCTGTCAATTGATCCCAGCCGGCAGCGACGATCCTGTGGCTTTGATGAGCGAAGAATTGAGGCGCGGCGGATCAAAACGAGTTTATCTGCGGGCGATCGAATGCGTCCGCGATCTGCTGTAGTCGCTCCGCGGTGCGGAACGGAATTGTGCCAATGATGTTTGAAGGGCTGTCGCCGTCCACAGGGCGGCGGCTACAGAACGCATTACAGAAGGCCTCGGAAAAGATCCATGAGCGAACTCACGCTCGCCTCGATCGAGAAAATTTCTCTGGCACGCTTTCGACCGCTCTCGCCGAATCGTCGGGCCAGCTCCTTGTCGCGAATGATTTTTTCAAGGGCATTCGCGAGCGCCCCCGCATCGCCTGGCGGAACCAAAAGTCCGCTTACCTCATTCATCACCATCTCGGGTATGCCGGCGATCGGCGTGGAGACGACCGGCAGCGCTGCCGCCATTGCTTCGACAATTGCGGTGGGCAGATTGTCCATTCCCCCGCCCTGCTCGACGACGCAGGGCAAACAAAAAACTGTCGCGACCGAAAGTCGCTCCACAATTTCCCCCTGCGTTTGCGGTCCAACCAGACTAACGAGTGATTCTAATCCACTCTCGCAAATCTGCATCAGAAGCACGTCTTTCAGCGGTCCGTCGCCAATGATTTCGCACCGAACATTGACGCCGCCTTCTTTCAATTTCCGGCAAGCTTCGATCAAATGCGCGAAGCCTTTCTTTTCGACTAATCGGCCGATCGAAATAATCAGCGGGACCACAGCGTCGGAGCGGGCCTCACGAAATCGCGAGAGATCGATGCCGTTGTAAATTCGGAAGACCTTCTTCGAATCCTGCGGGAATCGAGTCTGCAATAGTCTCGTCGAATAATCCGACACGGCCACCACGGCGCTGGCCGAGTCAATCAGCTTGTCGAGACCAACAGTGAAAGGACGCGGGGCGAAAATATCGTTCGCGTGCGCGGTGAAGCTGTAACCAATCTCAAAGAATCGTTTGATCCAGAAGGCGGTTCGAGCGGCCATCCCGGCGAAATGCGCATGGACGTGGCGAAGATTGGCCTGCTTCAGTCGGATACCGATGTAAACGGCCTGGAACAAACGCAAGAAATCGCGCTGACGCCCCCAGCTCTCGATCTCACGAGAAACCGCTTTGGAGAGCGGGCCTTTCTGCACCGCCTTTTCAACTTCGGCACGCAGCTGTGCTTCATCAGGGAGGTAGTGAACCTTCTCGATGAGCTGCTGGTCCCAGTCCCGGGCGGACTCATTTTCAGGTGGACGAATGGAAAAAATCGTCAGTGCCGCGCCCTGGCGTTGAAGCTCAACGACCTCGCGATAGCAGAACGTCTGAACGTAAGACGGGAAACGTTCGAAGAGGTAGGCGATCTCGGTCATCAGGACGACTTAACGGGCGGAACCTCCGGTTGCAAAGGCCGGACACCTGATTTCGTCACAATTTTCTCCCAAAGAGCACTTAGCGACAGCCGCCCGCACGGCTTTTGCTCTACAGAAACGAACCGTGGATCGCGATTTCTTTACCTTTTGCACGTCGCTTAAGCCAATCGAATTGAAGGCCATAGGCGAACTCTCGCAGGTCCTGCGTTTGTCCGAAGCAGAGGTCGTCTATTCGCCCGGCGCCCCGAGCGACGCTCTTTACATCATCAATCGGGGTGTCGTCGAAGTGGATTACTCCGGGGTGACCCCCAGTCAGGCAAGCACTTACCTATCGCGCGGCGACATGTTTGGCGACTTGGAAGCCATCACCGGCCAACCTCGCAGCCACCTCGTCCGCACGCGGGAACCGGTGAGCCTCCAGGCTTTCCAGAGCAGTGATTTCCCCGAGCTGGTTCGTCGCGTGCCGACGTTCTTCAAGTATCTTTGCGAACGACTCGCCTTTCGATTGCTCAAAAGGCAAGACGTCGTGCCGCCGCTTTCCCAGAGCCATTGCCTGGAGCTCAGCGGAAGTCTGTCAAACTTCGACCTGACCACGATTTATCAAACCATCACCCACTCCGCGCAAACCGGCGAACTGCGGATCAAGGATGATCACGACGCCGTAGTTTCTGCCTTTTTCTTCGAAGAAGGCCAGCCGCGGCGTGGAAAGTTCCAGCACCTCTGTGGTGAAGAGGCATTCTGGCAACTATTTCTGAAAGAATCGCTCGAAGGCACGTTTTCGTTTTCCTCGGGAACGCGGTCGGCGCCCAGCACCCTGACTGGCGGAGAACTCGATCGTCACCCGGCCGATCTTCTGATCAATGCTTTGCAGCATCGCGACGAGCACCACGTTCTTCGGCAGCAAATGGGCGACAACACGACCGTGGTTTTGCGACAGAAACTTAACTTCGCGTGGCCGACAAACGCGCCAGCCGATCTCGAACATCTGGCCCAGCAAGTCTGGCAAATAGCGTACAGCGCACCGATCACCTTGTTAGGCCTGTATGAAAGGTGCTCGGTTTGCGAACTGAAGATTTATCAGATTGTAAGCACGCTCGTTCGATCGGAACACTTTGGTTTAGCCCCGCGGGAGGGTCCCAAAACTGCTTTCTCCATGGTTGCCTGATTATGTATATGAGCAAACTAGCGCTTTGTTTTCTGCTTCTCGCCGCATTGAGCGGTTGTTCCATGCTGACGAAAGAAGGAAGGCAACAGCGCTCCTACGAGCATTACGTTCGGAAATCGAGTAGCACGCGGGTGAAGCAGGCGGTGAAATTTCGCATGAGCAAGAGTGATATGCCGCTTCGACAAGTCCCGTCTGAGCCCAAAATCACTACCAACGTCTCGGAAGGACCACAATCCGTCACGAGTGGCAACGACGCTGTGTCGGACCAGTAGCCGGTTAATTCGTTAGGCCGGATCGCGCTGAACCGGAATCGGTCGGCCATTATCGTCAACCGCAACGTAAGTAAAGACCCCGCGGGTCACGCGGATGTGTTCTCCGTGCCGGTTGCGATGCACCCAAACTTCCACCGGAATCGTCATCGACGTTCGACCGACGCGTTCCACCCAGGCATAGCAATCAACCGTATCTCCCACCCAGACCGGTTGCAGAAACGACATCGCTTCCATTGCCACCGTAACGACCCGGGCCTTCGCAGTTTTCCCGGCCAGAATCCCGCTCCCCAGATCCATCTGCGACATGAGCCAACCGCCGAAAATATCGCCGCTCGGATTCGTATCCTTCGGCATCGCGATGGTCCGAATGACCAATTCGCCCTTCGGCTTGTCGTTGTCGCTCATCCGGGAAGCTGCCGTTCAGAGGATCAACATGCAATCGCCGTAACTGAAAAAACGATATTTTCTGCGAATGGCTTCGGCGTAGGCACTCAGAATGAAATCGCGTCCGGCAAACGCGCTCACCAGTATGAGCAGCGTCGATCGCGGGAGATGAAAATTCGTGAGCAAAACATCGACCGATCTGAATTCGTGCGGCGGGCGAATGAAAATATCGGTCTCACCCTTCTGCTCCACCAGGAGACGGCCTTCGCGCCGGGCTGACTCGAGGACCCGAACAGTTGTTGTTCCGACCGCGAGAATTCGCCGGGCATCATTGCTGAGATTGGCTGCGCTTGCGGAAATCGAAAAGCGTTCGGCATGCATCCGATGATCGCGAAGGTCTTCCGAGTGCACCGGTCGAAACGTCCCGGTTCCGATATGAAGCGTCACGAAAGCGTGCGGGATCCTGTTCAGCATTTCCGGCGTGAAATGCAAGCCAGCGGTCGGCGCCGCGAGCGCTCCCGGAACTTGTGCGAAAACCGTTTGATAACGTGTTTCGTCCTCCGCATCGCTTTGCCGCCCCACATAAGGCGGCAGCGGGAGAAGACCTCCCGCTTGCAGATCGATCTCGCGGTCGAGTTGAATGATTCGTTCTCCGTCGGGGAGAATCGCCTCCACGCGAGCGATGCTGCCCGCGAGTTGTACTGCGCTCCCGGTCTTCATCTTCCGTCCCGGTTTCACCAGACATTTCCAGCGTCCAGCATCGATTTTCTCCAGGAAAAGAAATTCCACCTTGCCGTCGTCTGAAAATCTTCGTGCCGGAAGAACACGAGTGTTGTTCAGAACTACCAGATCGCCGGATCGAAGATAACTCTCGAAGTCCGCAAACATCCGATGCTCGACGCGTTGATCTCTTCGATGCACGACCATCATTCGCGAATCTTCCCGGCGTGAGAGCGGACGATGGGCAATGAGATGCTCCGGCAGCGCGTAATCGTAATCTGAAAGCCGTGCGCTCATCGCCGCACACCATCAAAGGGGTTGCCGTGCTGCGCAAAAATTCCGAAGATATATTGATGGCGTTTCAACCGGCACTCGATTTGGTCTTGTCCGCCCTTGAGAAAATTCGTCAGAGCAACGACCGCCTGCCGGCGGCCTCGACCCGCGTTATCGCTCACCTCCGTTGCGCGGTTCCCGGCAAAGGAGATCTGCTCGCGCCAATTCGCGAGCGCGTCAGTGTTTGTCAAAAATGCCCGCACCTTGCCCGCTCCCGTACCCAGACTGTTTTCGGCGTCGGAAATCCCAACGCGGAGTTGATGTTCATCGGCGAGGCGCCCGGTGCCGATGAAGATGCGCGCGGCGAACCTTTCGTTGGCCGCGCCGGACAACTGCTGACGAGAATCATCAAAGCGATGGGTTTCGCCCGCGAGGAAGTTTATATTGCGAATGTCTTGAAGTGCCGCCCCGACACACCGGGGAGGGCGTCGGGCAATCGTCCGCCAACACCGGCGGAAATGCAGACCTGTTTGCCTTATCTCGCAGAGCAGATCGAAATCATTCAACCGAAAGTGCTGGTCGCGCTCGGAGCGACCGCGGTCGAAGGGTTGCTCGGGTTTCGCGGAACGATGCGCGAACTACGCGGCCGCTGGCATTCCTACGAAAACACACCGCTGATGATTACCTATCACCCGTCGTACCTGTTGCGAAATCAAGCCCCTTCCGAAAAACGGAAAGTTTGGGAAGATATGCTGCAAGTTCTGGAACGGTTGGAACGCCCGATTAGTGAGAAGCAGCGGAATTATTTTTTGTGATCGCCGCGGTCGGAGCCGGAAAGACGCTCGAAGGTTCTTCGCAGCGAGCGCGGCGATGCGCGCATAAGAACGGTTGAAATCAAAATATTCCGGACCTCGGCGCGCGGCATCTTTACGCGATCACTCAACGCGTCCGACCCGGCGTCACGGAGGAGAGCGAGAGTTCGAGCACCGATCAAAGCGGGCAACATTGTCGCGAAACGAACGCGCGCGTTTCCGATCGCGCAGGAATATTCGAGACCTGCCGCAAGGCCGGTCCTCGCTGTTTCGCACCATTTTTGGAGAATTGGGGCCATCTTTTCTGGCTCGTCCATGATTCTCTCCGGTGTAAGCCCTTGTTCAGCTAATTCAGCCGCGGGGAAATAACATCGTCCAGCGCGCAGATCAGATCCGGCATCGCGAATGACGTTCACAAGTTGCAGACCCATTCCATAATTCTTGCCGAGTTCGAGCATTTCTGAGCTCGAGCATGTTGCGAAATTCCGAACGTGGCGAAAGCAAACTCGCGTCCAAAATTCGCCGACGCATCCAGCTACCAGATATGTGTACTCGTTAAGCTCGGCGGCCGTAACCAGCGCGCGCAGTTGCTTCGGATCATCAAAGCGCTGCACATCGAGCGCCTGACCACGATTGATGTGTCGCAACGCTTCCCGGATGTCGGCGCGATCCGCCTCCGCCAGGCGTTCGAGTGAATCAAGGCAGGCAGGCAGCTCCTCGATCAACACGCGTTCGGCGACATTCTTCTGCAATGGCGCAAACGATTCCCGCAATTCTTTGGACGCTTCGACGGGAGAGATTCCCTGGATTGCATCCGCGAGAATTCGAAGATTCTCACTTCGGATTGCCGCGCTCAATTCCGCGGTGTCCGTGATCGTGTCCGTGGCGCGCGCCAGGAGATAGGCCAACCCCACCGGATCGCGCAGATCGCGTGGTAGAATCCGAATCGAAAGGTAAAACGAGCGCGAGACCGACCGCAGAATTCCCCGTTGCCGCTCGTTCATTGTCCAACATTCCTAATCTCGATTCGGTTCGGATCGAAATTCCCCAGCCCTAATTCGGCAGCGATTTCTACGTATGCGGCAGCTTTGCCGATCGGCGCAACACGGTATTTCGCCCGCCACTCTTCCAATTTCCGCAATGCCACCGCATCGAGCGCCACAGGATCCTTGCTCGCGTAGAGCGTCGCGTGATGAAGCGCAAAGTTGGTTTGAGATTGCGGGCCGCCGGCGTATTCCGCTACCAAGCCATCCATTATGTTAAGGACAACCTTGTTTCGGATCGTCGGGCTACTGTAGATCTCTGCAACGCTGGACGCGCCGAACCCGGATTTTTCTCCGAAGCGCCGCCAATTGTCGATGTTCGGAATCGTCACGTTGTAAAGGCAGCCGGCAAGGCCATTCATTTCGTTATCGCTCATCACCGGAACGTTGATGATTTTCGTGACCCCGGTCGATACGATCCGGCAGAAGTAACTCCGGTCGCTCGTGTTTTCGGTGTCGGAAAGGGGCGGCATTTTGCCACGATCACTCCTGAAATCGAGATCACCCCAAATCAGTTGCCCCATTAACGGCGCCGTGATCACCGCCTTGGGGTCGTAGCCATCGCGCGGAAGAATAGAAAGCAACTGATAGCCTTCCGCACCAGGGCGGTAGCCCGCTTCCCCGATTCCAGTAAGCGTCCGATCCCAGACGATAATTTCCGAACGCGGATGACCCGCCGCCACCAGGCCGTCGACAATCGCATTGACCACATCGCGATGAGTTGTGAAAAGCTGCCCGCCCGCCGCCGAGATTTTTATTCCAACTTTGTCGGTTGGCGCAACCAGTGAACGCCAGGCTCTTGCGACATCTGGTTGCCCGGTGACGGCCAGGACAAGCCGATTGACCATCGCGCGCACCACGGCCGAATTGGTGCGGTATTGTTGGATGGCTGCCGAATCATGGACCATGTAAACCACCGAACGTGGCGGAGTCGGTCGCGGATTTTGCCCCAAGACAGAGGCTGCGCTGCAAAGAAGACAAGCTAGGGTTCGGGAAACCATGAGATTCACGCGGTGGCAACGGAGTCTATGAACAAGAACAGACTCCACAACTTTGCCGATGGAGAAAACGAACTCGAAGCGATCCGCCATCTTTATCTTCATGTTCCGTTCTGCGCTCGGATTTGCCCATATTGCGCATTTTACAAAGAGCGGGCTGATCCATCGCAGACACAACGGTTTTGTGAAGCTCTGCTTCTCGAGCTGGATCAACACCGAAAAAAATTTGTCATTCAACCTGAGACGATTTTCTTCGGTGGAGGCACGCCGACGAGCCTGACTGTGGCGCAGTTGGAATTGGTATTGAATGGGTTTCGCGAGCGGCTCGATCTGAGTAAAATCGTTGAATGGACGATCGAAGCTAATCCGGGCAGTGTCTCCCCGCGCAAGGCGGCAGTACTCCATCGGAGTGGGATCAGTCGCATCAGTCTGGGGGTGCAATCATGGGATGACCGGCTGCTCGAGGGCCTCGGGCGAGAACATAACGCAGCGCAAGCGAGAACGTCGTTCGAGACCTTTCGCGATGCAGGATTCACAAATATCAGCGTCGATCTGATGTTCGGCATCCCCGGGCAAAGCATCGAACACTGGAAGGCCTCTCTCGACCAAACCATCTCGTTGCAGCCGCAGCATATTTCCTGTTACTGCCTGACGTACGAGGAGGACACCGAATTTTTCAGACGCCAGGCCCGCGGCGAATTGCGCGCCGATCCGGAGACCGATGCTGAGTTTTTTGCGATGGCGTTGGAAACTCTGGAGGCAGCGGGCTATCTGCAATACGAGATCTCAAACTACGCCCGGCCGGGACATGCCTCCGCCCATAACCAGTCCTATTGGTCCGGCGAAGATTATCTGGGAACCGGACCGAGCGCGTTTTCGACAGTTGGCCTGCAACGCTGGCAGAATGTCTGCGATTATCGGGCATACTCGGATGCACTGTTCTCCGGACGATCGGTTATTGGATTAACCGAAACGCTCACAGCCAAGATGAAGATCGGGGAGAGAATCGCCCTCTCGTTGCGCACGCGCCAAGGCGTTCCCGCGTCCTGGCTCAAGGGAAAGAGCAGTGAGATTCGCAAATTTTTGGATCTCGGTCTGATGCGCGAGTCGGAGGGAAATTTTTCGCTCACGCCCGCGGGCAAGCTTTTGGCCGATTCGGTCGCGGAAGCGTTTATCTAACTATCATCCTGAGCGCAGTCGAGGGATCCCGTGTTGCAAGCCGAACGTTCAACCGCCGGATCCCTCGACTCCACTCTGTTCCTCTCGGGATGACAGGCCAAAGTTTATTCGTTAGGGGTGAACCGCCCCGTATCGTCGTTGCCGCCGGCTAAAATCTTCCACCGCCTCGAAAAGATCCTTCCTCGTGAAATCAGGCCAGAGTGTTTGCGTGACATACATCTCGGTGTAGGAAAGTTGCCAGAGCAGAAAATTCGAAAGCCGCATCTCCCCCGATGTGCGAATGAGCAGATCGGGATCGGGATAGTAACGCGTGTAGAGATGCTTGCTGAACATCTCCACGTCGATCATTCCCTTGTCGAGGTGTCCGGCCTCGATCCCGCGCAAGATGCTTTTGATACCATCGATAATTTCCAGCCGTCCTCCGTAACTCAGCGCCAGGATAAGAGTCAATCCCGTGTTGTTCGAAGTCACTTCAATCGATTCGTGCAATTGGCGCTGGCAATTCGCCGGCAGATCGGTTAGGCGGCCAATTGCCTGCAACCTGACATTTTTTTCCAAGAGTTCGGGCGTTTTCTCTTTCAGGAAACGCTCGAGGAGTCGCATCAAGGCAAAGACTTCACTCTTCGGCCGCTGCCAGTTCTCCGCCGAAAAGGCGTAGAGGGTGAGAAACTCGATCTTTAACTCGCCGCATCCTTCCACACACTCGCGGACAGCCTCCGCGCCTTTCTCGTGACCTTTGATTCGGGGCAGACCACGCGCCCGCGCCCAACGTCCGTTGCCATCCATGATGATGGCGACGTGGCGTGGGATTGCTTTGGCGCTCGCGGCCATAAAATGATGCTAGAGAAACACCGTCTCGGCGCGCGTCGGGCCGACACTGACAATCTTCAATTTCGCACCGCTCAATTCGACAATACGATTTATATAATCTCTTGCTCTCAAAGGTAGTTGCTCAAATTCTTTTGCATTTGACGTGGCCTGATTCCATCCGCGGACCTTCGCGAAAATCGGCTCGCATTTCGCGAGTTGATCAGCATCGCAGGGAGGAACATCCAGTCTCTTGCCATTCAAACGATAGGCAACGCAAATCTTGATCGGATCGACGTTGTCCAATCCGTCCAGATTAGTGATCGCCAGTTCGTCAATCCCGTTAATCATCGCGGCATAGCGAGTGGCAACGGCGTCGAACCATCCGCAGCGTCGAGCCCGCCCCGTGGTAGCTCCGAACTCGCGACCCATCTCGTGCAACATTTTTGCCAGTCTGGCGTCTTCGGTCGGCAGCGCCCCTTCCCCCACCCGCGTTGTGTATGCTTTCATCACCCCCATAACTAAATCCATGCGATGCGGCGGAACCCCCGAGCCGGTGCAAGCACCCCCCGCCGTCGTATTCGATGAGGTGACGTACGGATACGTTCCGTGATCGATGTCGAGAAATGTCCCTTGCGCGCCCTCAAAGAGAACGTCTTTCCCGCGCTGCATCGCTCGATGGAGGTAGACGACGGTATTGCCTACGAAGGGCTGCAATCGTTTCCCGGCCTTGAGGTAGGCGGCCCTGACCTCGTGATAATTTATCGGTTTTGCGCCCAACGCCACGAGAATGCTGTTATTCTCGCGAATCTTGGCTTCCAGTTTCTTCGAAAACAAAACTGGCTGCATCAAGTCGGACACTCGTAATCCGGTTCGCGCCGCTTTGTCGCCGTAGGCCGGCCCGATTCCCCTCTTGGTCGTTCCGATTTTCGCGCGCCCCTGACGAAGTTCCCGCTGTTCATCGAGCACGCGGTGATATGGCAGAACCAGATGCGCGCAGTCGCTGATCAGGAGATTCTTCGCGATTGTGACTCCGGATTTTTTCAGCTCATCCATCTCCGCGACGAGCGCGACAGGATCGATCACGACGCCGTTGCCGATCACGCAGACCTTGCCGCGTCGCAGGATGCCAGATGGGATTAGATGCAGGATGTACTTCCTGCCCCCGTGAATGACAGTGTGTCCCGCGTTATTCCCTCCCTGGCTCCGCACAACGATGTCGGACTTGCCGGTAAGGACATCAATAATCTTGCCTTTGCCTTCGTCTCCCCATTGAGCCCCAATCAAAATCGTGTTTGCCATGGAATCGAAAAATATGGGCAACAAATTGTCCCGGTGCATCCTGCCGGACGCACTCGGGACTGCGAAAAAAGAATAGAATGAGCAGCGACTGCTGCAAGAAATTTCGGACCCCGGATCGCGATGGTCGCGCCGAAGCCACGTACTTAGCGATTTTGCGTCACGGTGACGCGGACGACGGGAAGTGGAAACCGAACACGCAGCTCGTCGCCGAGATAAATTTCGACGTGATGCATTCCAAATTGCTGGAATTGCACGCCCCCGAAGTAGTGGACATTGGTCGCATGTCCCTCCATTTCCTTGAGCTCGAATTCAACTTCCGCCTGGGCGATCACCTGATGTTCGTCCACTCCCACAATTCGAGATCTCTGCTTAAACCTTCCCGAGCCGCTGCACCAGCGCGACCAGATGCAGAGTCGCATGTAATTGATCGGCAGCTGCGGCGTTGGAATGACATTGATCACCCCGACGAGCGTTTGCATGCCGTTTAGTTCGCAGCGCACGTCTTCGCAGAGGAGCGAGCTCTGCAAGTCCGGGAGGATCGTGTTTGTTTCCATACCTTATCGTTGATTCTAAATTACTCCGCGCGCGATGAACACCAGCAATAACAGGCCAAGAACAATCCGATAGATGGCGAACGGAGCAAACCCGCGCCTCCGCACCCAGTGCATAAACCAGGCGACGACCGCCAGCGCGACGGCAAAGGAAACAATGAACCCGATCGCGAGCACAACCCAACCGTGGAAATTCATGGTCGCGGGCGCAATCGCAATGGCAGTTCCCCCGCCATGATGGGGCAAAACGGTCTTGAGCAGGTCGTAACCGGTGGCCACAACCATTGTTGGCATCGAAAGAAAAAACGAAAACTCCAGCGCGGCGGAGCGGGAGAGTCCAGCGACCTGGCCGGCCGCGATCGTACACATCGATCGTGAAGTTCCCGGAAAAACTGCGGAGAGGATTTGCACCGCACCGATCCATGCTGCCTGCGGAAGGCTCATCTCTTCGAGGCGGTCAACCCGCGGCGTCGTGAAGAACGCATCCACGATCCACATCACGACGCCTCCGACGAGAAGCGCCCACGCCATCACAGAAAGATTTTCCAGGTTCTGCCCGATCTGCTTCTTCAGAATCCAGACGGGTACGGCGGTGATAACAAACGCAATCATGGTCAGACTGAGCGGATGCGTGAAAATGTTGCGATCGCCACGCTCTCCCGAAGGAAAAGTCCGAATGAACTTCATGATTCGCTCGCGAAAATAAACAGGCAGCGCCAGAATCGCTCCGAGCTGAATGACAATGGTGTACATTTTCCAGAAGCTGTCGTGCAGATCGAGATGGAGCGCTGCCTCGGCGATGCGCAAGTGAGCCGTCGAACTCACCGGCAGAAATTCTGTCAGGCCCTCCACGACTCCCAGAAAAATCGAAAGCAGGTAATCGTGCACGCTTACGAAATCTGTTTTCGCCGAACGCCGAATCGCTTCGATTTTTTCACCGCGGGAAGGTAGAGGCCGCCCGATAAAGCGCAACCCTGCCGGCTTGAATCGCTCTCGACCGTGCCATAATGTTCATCGCAATGACCGCCGAGGAGATCCGTAGTTTGTCCTCGCCGATTCCCTTTCGCGCCTTCCGCATCCACATGGCCAACGGCAAGCATGTCGACGTTCCTCATCCTGATTTCATATCTCTTTCGCCCCGGGGGCGGACGCTGATCGTCTACAAGCCCGACGGATCTTTTGACTTGGTAGACGTTTTGCTGATTACCAGCATCGAGACACTCTCGAACGGGCAGCGTCCTCGCCGTCGAAGGAAATCTAATCGCTAGGCCGATCGCTTCGTTGAGCGTCGATCGCAGCCAGCTCGGATTCCACCATTTCGCGCACCAGTTGCGGGAAACTCCCCGAAGGTTTCCAGCCAAGAATGCGCCGGATTTTTTTCGACGATCCGACCAGGCTGGCGGGATCAGCCAGACGATCAAAGGCCGGATCATGCTTCAAATACTTTTCCGGCTCCAGGTTCACCACCGCGAACGCCGTTTCCACGAACTCACGAACAGAGTGCGCCTCGCCCGTCGCGACGACGTAATCGTCCGGCACCCCGTGCTGTAATATCATCCACATCGCCGCGACGTAATCCTGCGCCCGGCCCCAGTCGCGCCGGCTTTCCAGATTGCCGAGGACCAGTTCGTGCTGGAAACCGCGGGCTATTCTTGCAACGGCACGCGCGATTTTTCGGGTGACAAAGTTCTCGCCGCGCCGGGGCGACTCATGATTGTAGAGAATGCCATTGCAGACGAAGAGGCCGTAGGCCTGCCGGTAAACGCGCACCAGTTGAGTGGCAAATGCCTTGGCGCAGCCATAGGGAGAGGCCGGCCGCAGCGGCGTTTCTTCGGTTTGCGGAGATTCTTCTGCGCTCCCAAAAATCTCGGAACTCGAGGCGTGGTAAAAGCGCACCGGCTGCGGTTGATCACGCGCAATTTCCAGTAGAGACAACGTAGCCATTGCGACTTCCTCGCAGGTCGATTCAGGAATTTCGAAACTCAAACCGACGTGGCTCTGGCCGGCGAGGTGATAGATCTCGGTCGGCCGGACCTGGGAGAAAATTCGGCGCAAGGTCGTGCTGTCGAACAGATCGCCGTAATGTAAAAAGAGGCGGCTCCCGTAAATATCCTTGTCGTTCCGCAAATGCTCGATCCGTGAGCGGAGCAGATTACTCGTGCGTCTAACGACTCCGTGAACGGAGTAGCCTTTGTCCAGCAGCAGCTCGGTCAGATAGGATCCGTCCTGACCGGTGATTCCGGTAATCAGCGCGACGTTTTTTTGGTCAGGCATCGCTCATCTTTCACCTGAGTCGCTCGGCTGCACAAGATTGGAATGATTCCCGCCTCATCGAAAACATCTTAGCGACGAACCAGCGGTGGCAGCTGCTCGCGATATCTAAAGATCAGGCCGGGTAATTCCAGGGCCATGATTGCGCGCGGGAAAAAGAGCCTCGGCTGCGCCAGCAACCGCAGGAGCCAGCCAAGGTAAAGTCGATCGGCCCACGTCGGGATCGGAATCTGGTCGCCGGTGATAAAGCCCAGTGCTCCTCCGATGCAGTGAATCGCAGAGCGCTCAGCACTTCGTTCTCTCAAATAATATCCGAGCTTTTCCTGCGGCCCGCTCCCCACGCAGACGAGAACATGCGCCGGCTTTCGTTGATTGACGATTTCCACGAGCCGCTCATCCCGCACGATCGCGTCGTAGATCGGCGCGAGATAGCAATCGTCGGGGCCGATCTGAAATCCGTTTTTTGCGAACCAGGCGAGTGCCTTTTCTTTCGAGGCTTCATGCGGCAGAACGCAGAAGAGAGCACCCGGCGCGCGCAGCTCCGGAAGCTTGAAAAGCTGTTGCAGATAATTCAGCCCGGAAATCCTGTCGACTTTACCGCCGCCGACAAGTCGCCAGACTAATGCCATGAGGCCGCTATCGGCGATCGCGAGATCCGCGTGCGTAGCGGCGGTGCGGTACGATTCGTCGTATCGTAATCGCACCATGCCAGGGGCGGAAGGAGCGATGAGAAAGCCACAGCGACGCGTCATCTCGCGGGCCGCCGCCGCCGCCGTTCCGTAGAAAAATTCGATACCGAGAATTTTCACGATGTTGGCAGGAAGAGATGTTGTGCCATCATCGGCATTCATGCCCAAACTAAAAGCGAGAAACGAGCGGGAATGAAGCTCAAAGGCGAGCAACAGGCATCCCGAAGCAATTGCATCACTCCCATCGAGTCTTTCAAGTTCCGCGAATGCTCGCTTGCTTTTCCCCGAAACCAGACGACTCTCCCCGCTCTTGGATAAGTTCTGTTTTGTTCGTTGCGTGGTAGATCGTCAGTTGAGATTTCCTCAGTGGTGATTCTGAAACCCGATTCTCGGGAACGGCTCTGTAGCTGGCAGGTATTGCTCCAAAATTAATGATAATGAAACTGTACGTAGGAAATCTCTCTTTTGAGACCACTGAAAATGATCTTCAGGATCTTTTCGAACAACATGGCAAAGTAACCGAAGTTGCGCTGATGATGGATCGCACGACGGGCCGCTCACGCGGCTTCGCGTTCGTGACCATGAACGACACCACGGAAGCAAACGCCGCCATGGGCGCGTTGAACGGCAAGGAAGTTTCCGGCCGGGCATTGACCGTGAACGAAGCGCGCGCACGCGAAGAGCGGCCGCGGCAATTCGCCGGAAACCGCCGGTAATCCAGCGGTTTTGATTCTGCGAGCCGGCGTTCCCTAAGTGGGAGCGCCGGCTTCG
Organism: uncultured Verrucomicrobiae bacterium; assembly: GCA_963737545.1. Lineage (GTDB taxonomy): Bacteria > Verrucomicrobiota > Verrucomicrobiia > Chthoniobacterales > UBA10450 > CAVTTH01. Next base: position 240,925 of record CAVTTH010000005.1, read on the forward strand.
CAACTTCATATGGACGCAAAAAAGGCAATCGAACTTGAAGGCAAAGTGATGGCCGTTCTGGCCGGGACGATGTTCCGCGTGCAGCTCGCGAACGATCACATGGTGCTCGCGCATATCTCGGGGAAAATGCGCAAACGTTTTATCCGCCTAACCACTGGCGACCGGGTGAAACTACAAATGTCCCCCTACGATGTCGACAAAGCGCGCATCGTTTATCGCCTCGGATAAGCTGTAGGGGCAGCTGTGCCATCCGCCTTTGGGCTTGACACAAGCGCCTCCATACTGGCTCCGCAGCGCTTCGGCCTCCCGTCGTTGTTGATCAATTCGCTGAGCATCCAATTCCGATCCGCAAGGGAACGTCGATTGCGGTGCAATCTGCGGCTTCGACAAACCCGGAATCCACCGAGTGCCACGCTGGAACTGAAAATTTTCGGATCGATGACGGCGCGGCTCCATAACTCCTCGGTCCGACGGCGAAAGTCCGCGATAAATTCTGGCGTGAAGTCGCTCACAACTTAAAGCGCCTAACGAGATATAGTTTCCGGAACAAATCTTCTCGTCTTGGATTTTGGCACGCTGCAATCGTAACGGCGCAATCTTGCGCGGGCAATGTCGATGATTTCGCTTCGATGATAACAAACGTGGACGACACCTTTCGAAGACTCAGTACGGGCTCCGGTCGTCCCTCCAATTATCGAAGTCGATGGCGGCGCGCCCGGCGGTCGCGCCCTACCACGGAAATACAGAGGCTTGCCGCTGAGACGGCGGCATTTACAGTGACGCCTTATGCCTTACAAAGACATCACTCCGCCCGCAGGCGACAGGATTTCGAAAACTCAGGGAAGATTGACGGTGCCGGATCGGCCAGTCATTCCGTTCATTCGCGGTGACGGAACCGGGCCCGATATCTGGGCGGCGAGTGAGCGCGTTTTCGACGCCGCCGTCGAAAAAGCCTACGGCGGGAAGCGCAAGATCGCGTGGTTCGAAGTCTTCGCCGGACAGGCGGCAAAGGACAGGTTCGACAGTTGGCTGCCGGACGACACGGTCGAGGCGTTCCGCGAATATCTCGTTGGCATTAAAGGCCCGCTGACGACGCCGGTCGGGGGCGGGATTCGCTCGCTCAACGTGGCGCTGCGCCAGTTGCTCGACCTCTTCGTTTGTCTGCGGCCAGTGCAGTACTTCAAGGGCGTCCCCTCGCCCGTGAAACGCCCGGAAAAAGTGAACATGATCATCTTTCGCGAAAACACGGAAGACATCTACGCCGGGATCGAGTGGGCCGCGGGCACGCCCGAATCGAAGAAGATGCTCGATTTCATCGAGAAAGAATTCCCGGCGGCATTCAACAAGATTCGTTTCGGGACAAAAGAGAAGGCGGCAGAATTTTGGAAGGAGGTCGGCGCGCCCGAAGGCAGTGACGTGATGGTCGGCATCGGGATCAAACCGGTGAGCCGCGCCGGCAGCGTGCGCCTGATCCATAGCGCGATCAGTTACGCCATCCAAAACAAGCGCAAGAGCGTAACGCTCGTGCACAAGGGCAACATCATGAAATTCACCGAAGGTGCGTTTCGCGATTGGGGTTACGAGATTGCGAAATCGTATTTCGGTGCCGAAGAAATTGACGGCGGGCCGTGGTGCAAAATTCCTGACGGAAAACCGGGCTCCGGCATCGTGATCAAGGACGCGATTGCGGATATCACGCTCCAGCAAGTGTTGACGCGGCCGGAAGATTTCGACGTCATCGCAACGCTCAACTTGAACGGTGATTACCTGAGCGACGCGCTGGCGGCGCAGGTCGGCGGCATCGGCATCGCGCCGGGCGGCAACATTAATTACATCACCGGTCATGCCGTGTTTGAAGCGACGCACGGCACCGCGCCGAAGTACGCAAATCAGGACAAGGTTAATCCGGGCTCGGTCATTTTATCCGGCGAGATGATGTTCCGTTACATGGGTTGGAACGAAGTGGCCGATCTGATCCTGAAAGGATTGAACGGCGCGATCGCGAGCAAGCGGGTGACCTACGATTTTGCACGCCTGATGGACGGCGCGACCGAAATCAAATGCTCGGCCTTCGGCGACAACGTGATCTCGCAGATGTGATTGGAGGGGCGGACCGGCTTCGTCCCGCCTCCTCAAAAAATGGGACGACACAGAGGCCGTCCCTCCATAACATAATTAGCATGGACTCGACCTCTCTCTGGCCCCGATTCCAGAAGTATTTCCTGCGCTACGACGATCTCGGATTTTCGATCGACATCAGCCGAATGCAGTTTGCGGATGATTTCTTCGGGAAGATGCAGCCGCGAGTTGAGAAGGCATTCGCGGCGATGCGCGAGCTGGAGGCCGGTGCCATCGCCAATCCCGATGAAAAGCGAATGGTCGGACATTACTGGCTCCGCAATTCGGAGCTCGCGCCTAACGATGAGTTACGCTCCGCCATCGAAAAAACAAAGGCGGAGATCAAAGCGTTCGCGGCCGATATTCACAGCGGCAAAATCAAGACTGCAACAGGAGATCGGTTCGCGCACATTCTCTTGATTGGGATCGGTGGTTCGGCGCTCGGGCCGCAATTCATCGCCGATGCGCTCGGCTCAGTGCGCGACCCGATGGACATTTATTTTTTTGACAACACAGATCCTGACGGAATCGATCGTGTCCTCGACAAGATCGGAGCCGGATTGGGACAGACGCTGGCGGTAGTGATTTCGAAATCGGGCGGGACGAAGGAAACCCGCAACGGAATGCTGGAAGCCGAGGCGCGTTTCGCCAAATCAGGATTGTCGTTCGCGAGGCAGGCTGTGGCCGTGACGGGGATCGACAGCGATCTCGATCGGCATGCAGTCAAGAACGGCTGGCTCGCGCGGTTTCCGATGTACGATTGGATCGGCGGCCGCACGTCGGTGATGAGCGCGGTCGGGCTCGTCCCCGCCGCCTTGGAAGGCTTTGACATCGATCAATTCCTGGCCGGCGCGGCCGCGATGGATGCACACACCCGCGCGACCGATCCGATGCAAAACGCTGCCATGCTTCTGGCCTTGATGTGGTTTCATGCCGGCAATGGCCGGGGCGAAAAGGATATGGTGGTCCTGCCGTACAAGGATCGGCTGGTTCTTTTCAGCAAATATTTGCAACAACTTGTGATGGAGTCGTTAGGGAAAGAGAAAGACCTTGATGGCAATATCGTGCATCAGGGAATCGCGGTCTACGGCAACAAGGGTTCGACCGATCAGCACGCCTATGTCCAGCAGCTGCGCGATGGCGTGCCGAATTTTTTTGCGACCTTCGCGGAAGTGGAGCGGGATCGCACGGGTGAACAAATTGAAGTCGAACCGGGTTTCACGAGCGGTGACTATCTCCACGGTTTTCTCCGTGGAACCCGCGCAGCGCTCCACGAGAACGGACGCGAATCGATCACCATCTCCATTCCGGAAGTGAATGCGTTTTCGGTCGGCGCTTTGATTGCGTTGTTCGAGCGCGCGGTCGGCTTCTATGGTTCGCTCGTGAACGTCAACGCGTATCACCAACCCGGAGTCGAGGCCGGGAAAAAAGCCGCCACTCGGCTGCTCGAATTGCAGAGCCGCGTTTTGACGCAACTCACTGCCGCGCCTGGAAAAACAGCCGCCGAAATTGCTGCCGCACTCAACGCAGATCCGGAAGATGTCTTCCACTCCCTGCATCACGCCGCCGCCAACGATTCTTCCATTCGCATCACCTCAGCGGACCAGCCGGCGGACGAGAAATTCTATCGGAAGAAGTAGCACCGCGACATCAGTTGGCTAAATTCGGGATTTCTTCCCCGTATGCCTGTGAAGTCACAAACTGCAAAGTCGGTCGAGACTCCCGCTGTCCCCTGGCCAGACGTGGTTAGGTTCGTTCGACAGATCAGTCATGATCTGCGTAATCATTTGAATGCCCTGGAGCTGCAGATTGCCTGCCTGACCGAGCTGCAAAAGGACGCGGAAACTCAAGCCGAAATCAAGCGTTTGCGAGAAATGACATCTGCCATGGGCGCGCTCCTGGAAAAGCTCTCCGCTTCGTTAGGCCAAATCCAGTTGCAGACGATGCCATACAAGGTCTCGGATTTTCTGGAAGACGTGCAAACCAAGATCGAAGCCGACTTTCCCCAAGAGCACGGGGCCGTCAACTGGACCTGGAATCTACGCGACGAGATGTTGCAGATTGATCCGCAGCAGCTGCAGCTGGCGTTGAACGAGCTTTTTACAAACGCCTTCCAGCACGAAAGAGCCGATGGCCCGATCTCAGTGAAGGCGGAGGCAAAACGGGGCCGCCTGACCGTCACGCTGCGCGAACCGAAAACGAGCTTCGAATTGTCGACCGAGAACTGGGCGCGCGAGCCGCTCCGCCACGCGAAACGGCGCCATTATGGTCTTGGACTTCACCGCGCGAGAGTTATTCTCGAAGCGCACGGAGGCACTCTGAAAGCGCGACATGAAGGCTCTTCGCTCATTACAACGATCTCCCTCCCACTGCTCGCGGCAGAAGCGTCGTGATATTTCGAACGGAACTCGTATCTGGATTATTCCGGTTCTGGCGATGATGAAAATCGGGGAGCACAGGATTCCACAAATTGTCCGAGATGACTGCTGACAATCGTCGCATCCTGATCGTGGATGACGAGCGTCCCATTGTAATGACGCTGGAAGCGTTGTTGACCCGCCATGGTTACCAGCCGGAGGTCGCAGGCAACGCCTCCTTCGGTCTGCGGGCGCTGAAGGAAAAAAATCCTGCGCTGGTTTTGCTCGATCTCCAGCTGCCCGATGCTGATGGCCTGCAAATGCTCGAAAAGATCAAGCAGGAGCATCCCGAAATTCAGGTAATCATCCTGACCGCGCATGATTCGTTGAACAATGCGATCGAATCGATCAAGCGCGGCGCCTATCATTTCATCAGCAAACCGTACGCGCCTGAGGAACTGCTCAGCCTGGTCGAGAAGGCGCTCGAGAAAAGGTCGCTGCTACGCGAAACGGAAGAGCTGCGCCAGAAAACACAGCAGCTGGAAAGACGCCTCGAGCTGGCCGAGACACGCCTCGCTCCCGTATTAAAGAGCAAGGTGATGCAGCAGATCGCGGAGTTAATCAACGCGATGGCGCCCTCGGAAGCCAATGTTCTAATCACGGGCGAAAGCGGTGTCGGGAAAGAAGTGATCGCAAATCTCATTCACAGCCGAAGCCGGCGCGCGCCCAAACCCATGGTGAAGTTGAATTGCGCAGCGTTCCCACAGCAAATGATCGAGGGGGAACTTTTCGGTTATGTGAAAGGCGCGTTCACCGGCGCGATGAATGATTTTCCCGGCATGATCGCGGCAGCGAATGGCAGCACCTTATTCCTCGACGAAATCTCAGACATGCCTTCCGATTTACAGACGCGGTTTCTGCGTGTCTTGCAGGAGCGCGAATATCGATCACTCGGAAGCACCCGAACATTGAAAGCGGACTTTCGGCTTGTGGCAGCGACGAACCGGCCAATTCACGAAGCGCTAGCGGAAAATCGGCTCCGGCCGGATCTCTATTATCGGCTCAACACTTTTCAAATCGAACTGCCACCGTTGCGCGAGCGCAAAGAAGACGTCCCACCGCTCGTCTCGTTGTTTTTGAAGCAGTTCGCACAGCAGCTGGGAAAGGTAGAGCCGGAAATCACCGCGGACGCGTTCCAGAAATTGCTCGATTATTCGTGGCCGGGAAATGTGCGCGAGCTGCAGAATGCGATCGAGTATGCCGTGGTCCTCGCCCGCCAGAATGTGATCAGCATCAAGGAGCTCCCGTCCGAAGTTCAGCTTCCAATAGTCCTTCAAAAAAACGAACGGAAGAACCATCTGCCGGGGAATCAGCAAAGTCTCAATGAGATGGAACGGGACGCGATCATCAATGCGCTCGCCCAAACTCATGGCAATAAGAAGAAAGCCGCCCAAATTCTCGGTATCCAGCGCCCGACGCTTTACAACAAGATGAAACGCTACGGCATCGAGCTGTGATCATTTGCGCTTTTTGAATCGCGTTCTTGGTTGAAGCAGCAAGTCGCTGCATCTTTCGAACCGAAAGGCAATGTCCCGCCATCTCGATAAAATCCTGGCTCACGCCGAGCGCGGTCTCATTTCGACACGGGAACGGCGGCCGACCGATGTCCTGCCGTTGTATAAGAAATTCCTTAAACTCGAGGAACATCGTCTCCGCCTGCGCCATCAAGCCGGCGGAGGTGGACGTGAAGTCTCGGTGCTTCGGGTGGAACTGGTCGATGTGCTATTGCAGCATGTCTTTTCCGCGGCGACGGCGTTTACGGAGAAACGAAGCGACGTGCGGAAGAGCCGGCTCGCCTTGATCGCTCTGGGAGGTTACGGCCGCGGTGAACTCAATCCTTTTAGCGACGTGGATGTCATGTTTCTGCACGATGCGGGCACAACCGACGATTCCAGCTACGTCGGACAAGTGGTGGAGCAGGTGCTTTACTTGCTTTGGGACATCGGATTCAAGGTCGGACACTCGACGCGATCAATCAAGGAAGCTGTGGCGCAAGCGAACCGCGACATGCTGACAAAGACAGCCATGCTCGAAGCGCGTCACATTGCCGGCGACGCCAAACTGGTGTCGAAATTTCGATTGCAATTCCGGGCCAAATGCGTTCGCGGGCGTGAACGCGAATACATCGAGTTCCGAATGAACGATCAGGCCGCGCGTCATGCGAAAAATCAGAGCAGCGTTTACATGCAGGAACCCGATGTGAAAAGAGGCTGCGGCGGTTTGCGCGATTATCAAAATCTCCTTTGGATGACCTATTTCAACGATGGCGCCTTGAGCACGAAACCACTCGTTGGGCGCGATTGGCTGAGCGAAGCGGAGCGGCGTGATCTCGATGAATCGTATGATTTTCTGCTCCGCGTCCGGAACGATTTACATTACCTGACCGGACGCGCCAGCGATCTGCTGCACTTAAATGTGCAGGAGCGTCTGGCAACGCGACTGGGTTATCCGCAAGAGAACCCTCTCCAGCGCAGCGAGGCGTTCATGAAAGATTATTACGATCACACCCGGAACAGCTTTCGCATTACCGACCGAATCACGCAGCAATTTGCGAGCGGCGAATCTTCCGGAAGGCTCCGCGCACTTTTCAATTTTCTCCCCTTGCAAAAAGTGAGGGAGGAACACTTCGAGGGGTTTTTCAGCCGCCACGGCAAACTGTTCGCAGAAGAGAGCGATATTTTCGCGAAGGAACCGGAGCGGATGATGCGGGCTTTTCAACTCGCACAAGAGCGTAATCTCGATATCAGCCCGGACCTGGCCGATCTTTTCACACGCGGTTTGCGCGCCGTCACCCGGACCTACCAGTACGCGAAAGGGCCTCGCGAAATCTTCAAAAAGATCCTGGAGAAAAAGGGCGAAGTCGGACGCACACTGCGACTGATGCACCAGGTCGATTTTCTCGGCCGTTACATTCCCGAATTCGGCCCGCTCACTTGTCTGGTTCAGCATGAATTTTTCCATCGCTACACAGCCGATGAGCACACATTGGTTTGCATCGAGAAGCTCGACGAATTGATGCGAACGGAAGATCCCAAGCTCATCGCCTATCGCGATCTGCTCGAAAAATTGGCCGAGCCGCTCGTTCTTTACCTAGCCCTGCTCCTTCACGATACCGGCAAAGCCGTCGGTGCCCGGCCGCACTCGGAGGCGAGTGCGGTTTTCGCTCAGCGCGCCGCCGCTCGCTTGCAACTTTCATCCGAGCAGCGCAAATCGCTCATCCTGCTCGTCGATCATCATCTGACGCTTTCCAGTATCGCGCAGCAGCGCAACGTGGACGATCCGGAAACGGCGATCGAACTCGGCAAGATTGTTAAGGATCAGAAGAACCTGGACGCCCTCATGCTTCTCACTCTGGCCGATGGGCAGGGAACAAGCGCGGATGCGTGGTCGGATTGGAAGGAGTCACTCGTCTGGCAGCTGTATCACGCAACCTCGCGCTATCTCGCAGATCAAAAAACATTCTTCGAAGAAACGAAAATTCACCGGGAAACGTTGAACCGCGCTCTCCTCGAGAGACTCGGGCAGGAATATTCCGAAGAGATCGACGCCCATTTTGAGTTCATGCCGGACAATTATTTTCACTCCTTCGAGGTCGATGACATCGCTTCCCATCTGCAATTGTTCCGAAAATTTTTCTCGAACCTTTACAATCAAGACCAGCCCTCCCTGCTCCCAGCCATCAAGTGGGAGGCGTTTCCCAAGCAAGGCCATAGCATCGTGTCGTTTTGCACCTGGGATCGCCGGCAGCTGCTCGCCAAAATCGCCGGATCATTCTCGACCGTTCCCATCAACATCTTGAGCGCTGACATCTATACGCGCGGCGATCATTTGGTTCTGGACGTTTTTCGCGTGTGCGATGCGAAGGCGAAGGCGGTAACGGACCAGAGGAAGATGAGCCAAGTTGAAGAAACACTGCGCCGTTCCCTGGAAGATGAGCATTTTGATTTCCAGCCGTTGATTGAAAAAGCGCGCCGGACGGCGGGGAGCCCGATTCCGCGGGGGATCGATGTCGCCACGCAAATTACGGTCGATAACAAGATCCATCCTGCGTACACGCTCGTGCAGGTTCAAACGCCCGATCGTTTGGGACTACTTTACGATGTGCTCTCGTGTCTAGGCCGCGCCGGATTCTATATCGCGTTGTCCCGCATTAGTACCGAAAAAGGAGCCGCGATCGACACCTTCTATTTGGCCGACGCTCTCACGCGAAACAAGATTACGGATCCCCAGCGGATTGCTTCGCTCCAGAACGAATTGAAGCGGGCGATCCTTTCCGGGACTTGAGTTCCCGCCTACTCTCCCGGACTCTTCAACCATCAAATGAACGTCCTTATCCTCGCGGCCGGCTACGCCACCCGACTCTATCCGCTTACACTCGACAAAGCGAAGCCGCTTCTCGAAGTGGCGGGAAAGCCGATGATTGAATGGGTGATGGATAATCTGGCGCCTGTGCCCGATTTGGAAACGATCTATCTGGTCACGAACAACAAGTTTGCCCAATCATTTCAAGAATGGGCGGATCATTACAAGACGCGGCATCCGGAATTGAGATTTAAGATCGTTAACGACGGTTCCACGAGCGACTCGGACAAGCTCGGCGCCATTGGCGATATCAACCTGGTCGTCACACGAGAAAAGTTGGAAAGCACGGATCTGATTATTGTCGCCGGGGATAATTTGTTCAGCGAGCCGCTAACCGATTTCGTGGCCGCGGCGAGAAGTTCCGTGGCGATGCTGGCCACCTACGACGTGGGCGATCTTGAAGCGATTAAGAAATACGCCAACATCGCGATCGATGCCGATGGAGTGATAGCGCAATTCGAAGAGAAGCCGGCAAAGCCGCACAGTACTTTGGCGGGTATCGCGCTCTACTATTTTTCGAAGGAAACGCTTCCGCTGTTCGCCACCTACATCGCCGCAGGGAATAATCCCGATCAACCGGGACGTTTCATTCAGTGGCTTTACACGCGCAAGCCAGTCAAGACCTTTCAGATTCGAGGCACGTGGTTCGATATCGGAAGCAAGGAAACGCTCGAAGAAGCAAATCAAATCTTCGCGCAGTTTGCTTGAAGGTGCCGCTACTTCATCCGGCCCTCGTCAAACTCAATGAGATCGAAATAGGTGCGGATGTCCTTTCGGCCCTGCCCGCCCGCCTCTTTCAAGGCATGCAGGAAGCGCGCTCTTTTAACCGGGGTATCGGGATGACGAGATATCATCGCTTCGTTCCACCGTTCGATTTCTTCATTCGAATGCTCGACCCCATGTTCCTGCACCCAATCGAGAATTGCCTGATCATCATCAAGGCGATTGGCCGCTTCTTCGAAGGCATCTGGATTAACTTTTACAAATGCGAGCAAATGTTTATCGAATCCCGTCGTCTTATAGTTATAACCATCGAGCAAACCCTTTCGATGAAGCCGCGCCTTATCGATCAGCCGCGGCAGATGGACATAGCCACCCAGCTTTGCGTAGGGACTACGCGGAAGCAGCTTTTGCATTGAACTGTCGTCCTACGAAGATGCCGGCAACGGCTGCGTCACGATCACCGGATCTTTTGCTTTCTCCGAAGAAGAAGCCGGCCCAGCGGACGATAGCAGCTCTCCCTGGGTCAGTGCTCCCTGGCCGATGACGAGCTGACCGGAAAACACTCCGCCCTTTTCAACTGAGATGGATCGCGCGGTGACATCGCCGTCGAGCGAGCCACCCTTGCGAATCGAAACTTCGGACTCCGCGATGATCTCCCCGGACATGCGCCCCCGGATTTCGATGCTGCCAACGCGTAAACGCCGGAAGAACTGAACGTCCGCTCTTTTTTCGATAATGACTTGCCGCGCGGTCAGGCGCCCGGGAATCTTGCCGCTGAAATTGATTGTGGCCGAGCCACTGCACTGCAAGTTGCCGCGCAGTTTCCCCTCGATCAGAGCGGAGCGACAAATCACGCTGCTGCTGCTGAGGTCACCCTTTGAGGTCAGGTAGACCTCGCCCTGTGTCCGAATCGTGCGGCTGAAGCTGGTTGTGATTTTGTAATCCTGGAGATCAATGTGAGCGCTGCACGCCGGGCAGATGGTCGAACTGGCGTTCCCGCTAACTTCCTGTTTCGCCTTGCAATCGAAACATTCGACGACGGCGCTGCTCTTGCGCGCCCAAATGCCTTCAAATTTACTCAGGATCGAGGAATTATCCGCCGCGACGGGTCGCGGCGGCGCGAACAATTTTTGCCGGGACTCCTGCTTCGGCGCGGAAGGAGCATAGCTGCCGCCGCATTGGCGGCACATCGTGCTCTTGGCCGCTACATATTCCAGTTGCTTGAAGCCGCAGTGCGGGCAATCCACACTGACCTTCGCAGGCAACGAGTTAGCCACGAGTCCCTGGGTCGAAAGTTATCCGCGTGCCCCGAAAGCAGCTTTCACCGGCGTCGCAGGTTCTTCATTGCGTACGATCTCCGGTCGGGCGGCTGAACTACTCTTGCCACTGGTCACTTCCGACTTGCCGATAAAGGTGGCACCTTCCTCAATCACCAGACGAGCCGCCTTCAGGTCGCCCTGCAAGACACAGCGAGATTTCAGCTCGCAGCGCTCGCCCACTGTGATATTGCCGTGGACCTTCCCGTAAACCGTAATCGATTTTGTTTTGATTTCGCCTCGGATATCGGCGTTTTCCCCGATCGTGAGCACGCCGTCGGAATTTATTTCCCCTTCAACTTTCCCGTCGATCAGGAGTTCTTTCTGGAATTTTATCGAGCCTTTAATTTCGACGTCGCTCGAGAGAACGTCTTTCCCAGCATGTTCGGCCATATATTTTCTGTGATCGGTTGGTGGAGGTGGTGATGTTATTGGTTCTTCCCGATGAACCGGACGCTCGTTCCTTTCGAAACCTTGGTTCGCCGGTGGTTCATTATTGGGTGCCGCGGGTCTTTGAGGAATAAATTTTTTCAGCACGCCCTAGTATTGTAACCATCATATCCTCCTGTCAAACACTCTCCAGTGGAAATCAACAATTTTCATTGAAGATCGACCATTCGATAGATCTTGCCGGCACCGTTCTGCCCCGCGAGCGACAGAAACGGCGGCGCTTGACTGGGCGCTCGGACCAGAACTCGCACGAGCGGCGCAGGCGGCGTCTTCAGGTCAAGGAGAGTAGCGGAATTTTCGATCACATCCTCCGCGTCAACTGCCAGCACCCAAACGACATCGCGCTTCTTTAAGATTGCTTCCGCGACACTGAAGTCCGTTGCCAAAAAAAACCGAGCGCTATCCGCGATGCCGGCCAAACCCTCGTGCGAACTTCCCGCGACCGCTGGCTGACGTGACCAATAGCTGATCGAAGGCGAGAGCCACCAGGGAGCGAGAAATGGGTTAATGCTCTCGGCCTTCAGCTGACTTGCCAGTTCACGCAACTGGACCACCGAAGCCCGTTGCTGGCTATCGTGCGCGATTGTCGTTTCGTTAGGCCAAAGACTATTGTCCAAGTCTTGCACTATCGGAACGAAGGCCACTGTTGCGATGATCCAGCCTAACCAACGTCGCTCAATCACCGCCAGGCATGTTGGAAGGAGAATAAGCAGAGCAACAACAAAAAAATAGGCCCAACGCGCCTGCCACAATGTGAGTACACAGGTTAGGAGAAGAACGATCAGTAAGAAGTTCGGAGGTCGATTCCGTTTCTTGAACAGCAACCAACCAAGTAGCCCAATCGTTAGGGGAAAGAAACAACCGGTCCAATAAAACCAGACCGGATCATTCACTCGCACTGGCTTCAATTCGCCGATCGAACCGGCCCAGGTTTTCAACAGCTTCGGATCGATGGAAGATGAGAAGCCGGGAATCCGTCGCTCGATTATCAACATCAGGAAGATCATGAACACGAGAGCCATCCATCCAATCCGGCGATGACGCGCAGTGAATTGATCTCGGGCAGCGATTCCGTACCACACCAGAATCGCCATGAGTAGAACTAGTGGTTCGTACAATGAAACCCACAAGGCGAAACCCCAGGCAACGCCACCGATCAGACTCCATTTGCGCGACGACACAGTCTGCAAAGACCACTCCGCACAAAGCGCGATGATCACCAGGAGAATGAGAAGCGACTGGTGATCTGGCCGGCCCAGCTCGGTGCCGTGAACGAGAATCGGGCTGATAGCGTAGAGCAACAGCATTACCCACCGGAATCGAAATCGCATCCGGCGTGACCACCACCAAAGGAACCAGCCAGCCACCAGTCCAAGCAGTGGAGAAATCAGGGCGCCGGCCAGATCAAGCCAATGAATTGTGAACGGCCGGAGCGTAACGGCCAATCCGAGAATCGCATAATCCAATGGCGCAGTCGTGTGCGGGGAAGTCCCGATTGGAGAGTTCTCGAAGTCGTGATATCGCACGATCAAACCCGGATGTTCGGCGCACATTCGCACTCGCGTCATGCGCGCGTAGCAATCCGCGTCGGTAAAATAAACATTTCCCGCGATGAAAACGTTTCGATAGTTGGCACACCGCGCCGCCAGAATAAGGGCGCTTAGGATTGCGATTTCGAAAAACAGGAGTGCGCGACGGAACACTCCGCTATCCCAATTCCGCATTGCGCATTGCGCAATCCGAAATTTACTTGGGCCCACCAGGATTCGAACCTGGGACCAAGGGATTATGAGTCCCCTGCTCTAACCGCTGAGCTATAGGCCCGCATGTTGATACGACTAAACACCGCAATTCATCGGCGACCAATCCCGAAAGCATTAAGACTTGAGAAGCCCAAACCGGTCAGACTGATGGTAACACGCAACCGCTCACTTCTCCGAACCCGATCCGATAGTCACCGCCGTCGCACCAGCCGGTGATGGTCAGCGTATCGCCGTCTTCAAGCCATTTTCGTTCCTCTCCACTGGCCAGCTTCAGCGGATTTGCCCCGCGCCAGGTCAGCTCAAGCATGCAGCCGCGCGATTCTTCGGTCGGGCCGCTGATTGTTCCGCTGGCCAGCAAATCCCCTGGCTGCAGGTTGCAGCCGCCGACGGTGTGATGTGCGAGTTGCTGAGAAATGCTCCAGTACAGACTTTGAAAATTGGTGCGCGTAATAATCTGCGGCGACTTCATCCGGCTGGTTTGCAACTGCGCCTCTAGTCGAATGTCGTAAAGAAAATCATTCGTTAGGCGCAAATACGTCAAAGGCTCGGGATCCTGCGCCGGCAGCGGTTTGCGAAATGGTTCGAGCGCTTCCAGCGTTACCACCCACGGTGAAATGCTGGTGCAGAAATTCTTGGCCAGGAATGGACCTAGCGGCTGGTACTCCCAGGTTTGGATGTCGCGCGCGCTCCAGTCATTCATCAGGACGATGCCAAAAATGTGATCGACCGCGCGATCGATCGGGACCGGTTCGCCGAGCGCGTTTCCGGGGCCAATCAAAAACGCGGTCTCAAGCTCATAGTCGAGCGCTCGACTCGGACCGAAGATTGGTGTCTCCTTGTTCGAAGGTTTGATCTGTCCTTTCGGCCGGCGCACATCAGAGCCGCTCACAACGATGGAGCTGGCGCGACCGTGATATGCCACCGGCAGCCATTTCCAATTTGGCATGAGCGCGTTCTCTGGACCGCGAAGCATCGTGCCGACGTTATGGGCGTGATGATAGGACGAATAGAAATCCGTGTAATCGCCGATGCGCGCTGGCAACTGCATAACGACATCCTTTTGTGCGTGAAAAATATTGCCGCGCATGCCGACGTCATCGCGCAGAGTCGGGGTCTCGGTTGAGAGCAAATCCTGGATGACTTCGCGCGCCTTCCGCCACGCCGGACGACCGAGGGCGAGGAAAGCGTTGAGCGAACCTTCGGAGAAAACGCGGCGATTCTGAAACTCCGGGAAGCGAAAATGATCGAGCTCTTCCAACATGGCCAGATCGAGGACGAACTCACCGATGGCGACGCCAACTCGAGCCGCGCCCGTGGCCGGTTTGAAAATTCCAAAGGGAAGATTCTGAATCGGAAAATGCGAATCAGGCGCGACGTCGATAAAAGATTTGAGCGGCATTTCCGGAAGATTGTATCGGTCGGGGTCAGACGCCAAATGAAATCCGCCTGTTACAGCCGCCGCCGAGACGGCGGCAGCTACAACAGATTTAGAGCGCGCAAGTCTTCTCGCGGCTCATCGAAACTGCAACTGCCGAATGAGGTGACGAATCTCCGGCGACCCGTTAGTCGCCTGACGCCGATCTTCCATTCGCGCCACGCGAAAAACTCGTCATCGAACGAAAACGATTTCGGGTCCTCGTCCTCGAGCATCGTGACGGTTTGTTGTTCGTTCCACTTGTGCTCGGCCGCCAACACGGCCGCACCAAGGACGTTGAGGAAACCGTGCATTTTGGTTTTCACTTCGTCGCGAAATTGTCGGAGTGGGTGGTGCAGACCCGCGGTGAACTTGATCGGGACCTGATGTGTCGCAGGGGTGACGAGCGCCTTCGCAATCTGACGCGACGTTGGAAATGCATCCGCGGTTACCCCGCCGGTCCGCAACTTGTAGCCGAAGGTTGGTGCGTCGGCATTGGAGTTGTGCTCAGCCAGCAGCGCGATGGTTTCCTGTGCTCTTTCCGCCGGCGCCTCCCAAAACGCCGGCAAACTTCCGATCATGGATCGGACCTCTTTGAGAAAAGCCAGATCGACATCCGGCGGCAAATACATCTCCAGCTGATTGATCGAAACCAGATCGACATTATGCGCCGCTAACGAACGAATAGCCGCATCGACGTCTTCGATCGCATCGCCAAACGCAGTCGCGTTCCCCGTCTTTGATCCAAGCGCAGAAACACGGAGCGGATGTTGGGGATCAAACTCCCGAAGGAATTCTCTTGCCGCGTGAAACCGCTCAACGGGGAGAACGAACGCGCCGAGCATCCATCTGTCGTCCAAGGCAACGTATCGCGCCTGATTTTTCATGGCAGTCTCAAGATCGAGACTACATGGCGGAAAGAGTCCCGCGTAATCAATGGAGTGTTCGAGCAAGACGCGAAGCGAAGCAGCGACCATAACGTCAATACAAAGCTTAAGCCGGATTTCCCAGAAGCGGTTTCATTACGAAAACTGCTCGCAGCTCGTGTCCGGCTGGAATTTGTTGAATGCCTTCCTTGTTCTCAAACGCCCGCTGCTCATGATGATCGGTCAGGCCCCAGCACGGTTCAACGCAGAGGAACGGGCCACCGTCCGACCACAAGGTGAGATAGGGCGCTCCACCTAAATCCAGCATGACGGACCGCCCGCTCGGCGGATCGGAAAACCGAAACGTTCTCTCCGGCACGTCCAGCAACTCCAAAATGTACGAGCCGCGCAGATTCGCTTTTGGGAAAGGCATATCGCCACCGGAGAATTCCATGTCTTCCGTTTCACCGCTTAAATAATTATCCGGAGAAAAATGACGCCGGTAGGTTCCAGCGGGCATCTCGAAACGAAAGCTCTCAAACGACGTAGCGCGAAATCCGGGATGCAATCCGAATCCAACGTGCGCCGTTAGCTCCGGCTCGTCGTTCCTGAAGTGAAAGATCACCCGCACGCCGCCCTCTACGATTTGGTAGGTAAGATCGAGCGAAACCTTGAGCGGATATTCGATCGGCGAGAAATCATCCGGCGTGATGCGATAGGTCAATTCGTCATCGCGGCCGGACTCGACCGGATGCCACTGTTTGTTACGGAGAAAGCTGTGCGTGCCGCCGCGGATTTCCTGGCCGCGATAGAGCGAGCGCTCATTCTTGATGCGGTGCAGATAGTAACCCATGACCGTGGCGTGATTCGCCCAACCTTGAGCCGGGCGAGTCATGTCATTGTCGCGGTGCAAGAATCCGACCCAGTTGCCCTGCTTATCGCGTCGCGCCAGGCTGACGAGTTCCGCACCGAGGCGCGAAACGATGAGACGAAGTCCACTTTCTTCGTCGGTCAGGACATCGAGGAGACGATCGTCCCGTTGCTCTTCGCGATGCGAAAGCTTCATCGCGCGTCATGGGAACAATCCGCGGGCGTGTTTCGCCCTCATCACACGCTCGACACCAATTGCCATCGCCGAGGTCCGATGGGAAATCTTGTGCGCCTTGGCGCGGCGAATGACCTGGGTGAAGGAATGTTCGAGGATGCGGAATAGTTTGTCGGTCACTTCCGTTTCCGTCCACATGAACGCCTGCAAGCCCTGGACCCATTCGAAATAGGAAACGATTACGCCGCCGGCATTGCAGAGAATGTCGGGGATAACAAAAACGTCTTCCCAGTGTTCGTTGAGAATGAGATCGGCTTCCGGCGTCGTCGGTCCATTCGCACCTTCGGCAAGAATCCGGCATTTCAATTTCGCGGCGTTCGTTCCGTTGATCACCCGATCGACGGCGGACGGTACCAGCACGTCGCAAGGCATGATGAGCATCTCGTTCGGATCGATCCGGTCGGCTTCGTCAAACGCACGCAGATTCCCTTTCTTGATGACGTGCTGTTCCGCCTTCGCGACATCGATGCCCTTCGGATTGTACAGCGCCACGGTCGCGTCACTGATACCGACGACTTTTACCCCGGTCTTGAGCGCGAGTGATAACGCCGCGACGGAGCCGACATTGCCAAATCCCTGCACGATCGCGGTGCATTTCTCCGGATTCATCTTCAACATGTCCATCGCGCGTTCGATCAGATAAACGACTCCGCGTCCGGTGGATTCCCGACGGCCTTCGGTCCCGCCGATCGAGACCGGTTTGCCAGTCACAATTTCATTCACGCAGTAACCTTGGTGGACCGAATAGGTATCCATGAACCACGCCATGACCTGCTCGTTCGTCCCCATGTCCGGGCCCATGATATCCGTATACGGCCCAACAAAAGGAATCATCTCCTGCATGTAACGGCGTGAGACAGCCTCGAGTTCATTGCGCGAAAGTTTTGTGGGGTCGCAGGCGATGCCGCCTTTCGCGCCGCCGTAAGGCAAGTTGGCGAGCGCGCATTTCCAGCTCATCCACATCGCGAGCGCGGCGGTCTCCCCCATCGAGAGATTCGGGGCGAAACGCGTGCCTCCTTTGGTAGGACCAAGCGTAAGATGGTGCTGCACCCGGTACCCTTGGAAAGTCTGCGTGCTCCCATCATCCATGTGAACCGGCAAGGTGACGGAAACGGCACGTTTCGGATACATGAGCCGATCGCGATCGTTGCGATCGATATTCAGGTAATCGGCGATGACTTGGAATTGATCGCAAGCCATCTGGAATACTTCGTCGTGATAGATAGTCATAGGAGCAGGACGGGAGGTTAAAGCACCCGTGCGGGGAATGCAGTTGCTATTTGCGCCGCCACCGCCAAGCCGTCAAATCGAAATCGCTGGCGAGTTCGCGCTGCTTCCTTCATGATGAAATGCGTTCCAAACTTTTCGCATGAGAATTGAAACGTTGGCTGTGCATGCCGGGCAGGAAATCGATCCCGGCACCGGAGCGGTGACGCCGCCGATCCATCTCTCCACGACGTTTGAGCGCGCGCCCGACGGCGATTATCCGAAGGGGTACATTTACGCGCGCCGCGATAATCCGAACCGTCGCTCCCTTGAAGCGGGTGTGGCGGCTCTGGAAGGTGGCCAGGCCAGCGCCGCGTTCGGTTCGGGTTCGGCCGCAACGGTGGCAATCTTTCAATCGCTCGGGCCGGGCGATCACGTGGTTGCATCGGCCGACGCGTATTACGGGACGATGAAGCTGCTTCGCGAATTGTTTGGACGTTGGAATGTGGAAGCCACGTTTGTCGACATGGCGAAGCTCGACACTGTCAAAAAAGCGCTACGGCCGCAGACCAAGCTGCTATGGGCGGAAACGCCATCGAATCCGCTTTTGAAAATTGTCGATCTGCGCGCCGTCTCCGAAATCGCGCACTCGGCCGGCGCGCTTTGCGTTTGCGATAATACCTGGACGCCGATCATTCAGCGGCCTTTCGACCTCGGGGTCGATCTGATCATGCATTCGACCACCAAGTATTTTGGTGGCCACTGCGATGTTCTGGGGGGAATTGTCGTCGCGAAAAGTGATGGCGAGTTCTTTCGGCAGTTGCGAACGATTCAAAGCGAAGGCGGCGCGGTGCCTTCACCATTCGATTGCTGGCTGGTATTGCGCGGGATGCGCACACTGCCCTGGAGGATGCGTGCTCATTCACAAAACGCCTTGAGCGTCGCAACTTTTCTTGCCGGACACAAGCGTGTCGAGACGGTGCATTACCCCGGACTTCTCTCGCATCCCGCCCACGAAATTGCCGTCCGGCAGATGTCAGCATTTGGCGGGATGCTTTCCTTTCAAGTGTGCGGTGGATGTGTCGAAGCAATGGCGGTCGCCGCGCGAACGAAGATCTTTACCCGCGCGACCAGCCTGGGCGGTGTGGAGAGCTTGATCGAGCATCGGGCTTCGATCGAGGGACCAGGAACGCAAACGCCAGATAATTTGCTGCGCCTCTCAATCGGACTCGAGCATGCTGATGACTTGATCGAAGATCTAGCGCAGGCGTTGTCGTAAGGCAGATCACGCCGCGAGTGATTCGCGTTCCAGCGTTGTCATCCCGAGCCGCGCAGACGGTGGAGGACCTCGCAAGGGGCCAAGCTCTTTCGCGTTACATTCAGCGTGGACTTCGGATTTGACGTGACTGTCTCTTGATCAATGCAAACTGTGTGGGCGCCCTCGCCGTCTGCGCGGCTCGGGATGACAATCGAAAGATCGCAAACGCGACGGAACGCTTCCCTCCAATCAAGGACGGATGCGGCCGAGCTTGGTCCGGAGCAGGAGAACTACATCGCGCAATTCCGCGACGTGCAGAAGATAAGCTGCGCCGAAAAAGACGGCCCCACCAAGTGCGACGGTGACGAAGACTTCAATTGCCTTTTGCCAGATCCGCAAACTCTGAAGCGATTGAAAAAAAGCCCATTGCGCTCCAATGCAGACGAGCGCGAGCGCGGTGCCCGCAATCGCCAGCTTCGCCAGCGTAAAGAGTAGCGCGCGCGTCTCGAGACGAACGGCATGCCGTCGCATCATCATATACAGGAGCAGAAAATTGGTGATCGCGACCAGACTGGTGGAAAGCGCAAGACCGCGATGGCCAAACCCGAGCTGAAACCGGAAAAACCAGTTCAGCCCAAAATTTACCGCAATCGAAAATAAACTCACCAGCATCGGCAGTTGTTTCTTGCCCACGGCATAGAACGCGGGCGCGAGCACTTTCACTCCAGCGTAGGCGGCGAGACCAATCGCATAAAAGCGCAACGCTGCTGCTGTTTGTATCATGGCTTCCTCATTGAAGCGCCCGTGTTGATAAATGAGACTGATGATCGGTTCGGCGAGAATGATCAAACCGATCGCGGACGGAATCGTCAGGAGCATGACAAGGCGTAGCGCGTGTGCCATCGCGCCGCGAAATTCCGCGGTATTGCCGAGCGCGGCGCTGCGGGAGACAAGCGGGAGAGTGACGGTAGCGATTGCGACTCCGAAAAGACCGAGTGGCAACTGCATTAATCGAAAAGCAATGTTGAGCCAGGTCATCGGGCCATCGCCCAGACCGGAAGCAAAACCGCTGTTGACCGCGACGTTCACTTGCACGGCGCTGGCCGCGATTATCGCGGGAACCATCATGGTGATGATCTTGCGCACGCCGGGGTCGCGCCAATCGAAGTCTGGTTTGAAATGGAAGCCGACGCGCGCGAGGGACGGCACCTGCACGAGGAGCTGCAATAAACCGCCGACGAGCGTGCCTAACGACAACCCAATGAGCGCGCGGCTGCCGAAATGTGGATCGAGCAGCCAGCCAAATCCGACACCGGCGATGATCGATCCGAGATTGAAAAAACTCGAGGCCATCGCCGGCATTCCGAAAACATGCTTCGCGTTCAGCATTCCCATAACCAGAGCGGCGAGCGAGACGAGGAGAATGAATGGAAACATGATTCGCGTGAGCATGATCGTGAGCTCCGCTTTGTCCGGAGCGAAACCCGGCGCGAGGACCGTGATGAGAGCAGGCGCAAAAACGACACCGAGCACGGTCACCGCGCTCATGAAAATGACGGTGAGAGTGGCGACTTTGCTCGCAAGCTTCCAGGCCGATTGATCCCCGTCGGTGGCAATGCGACTCGAGAAAGTCGTGACAAACGCCGTGGAGAGCGCGCCTTCGGCAAACAGATCGCGCAACATGTTGGGCGCGCGAAACGCCGTCAGAAATGCGTCCATGTTCTTGCTCGCGCCAAAGAGCGAAGCAAAGATCACCTCCCGCAGAAGTCCAAGAACCCGGCTGCATAGAATCGCAATGCCGACGACGCCGGTCGCACGCGTGCTGACTCGTCTGTTTGAGCTCTCGGTCGCTGTCACGGACGCCAAAGAACAGCGGAGTGGCAAATTACGAAAGCGAAATCATTGCCGGGTTGCGTCCTTCTCGGCTTTGGGAGCGAGGAAGCGCTGATAAACGAATGAGGCCACGATAAGAATGACGGCGACACCCATAAAGGCGCCGATACGATAGAGCGGGCTCAAGGTGTTCAAATCGTGGATGAATAACTTAACGAGCGTCACGAGAAGAAGGCCCAACCCGGCGTAACGCACGGCTCCACTTTTCTGCTTCATCCCGACAATCAGGAGTGCAAAGGCAAAGAGCGCCCAGGCGATCGAGTACGACATGTCCCGGGCAAAATTACCGGAAAAGGAAAAGGTCAGGGTCGGACCAATTGAATAATAGTCGGCAATCTCAATGTTCAACAAGAGGAAAACGAGAATCGCACCTAACGAATAGAGCAGCCGCCGAGAAATACGCTCAACCATGTAATCACACGGCGGGCGGAAAAGTCGGGCCGCCAGAATCAAGCAGAAGCTTGTGATGCCATACGCATACAAATACCAATTCAAGATTTTGTGCGGAGCGCGGCGGTGATACTCCAAAACGGCGGGATTGAGTGCGAGCCGGACGAATGCGACACAGAGCAAGCCCGCTCCAACCAGACGCAAGCCACGATGCGGCACCTTTTGAAACAGCCAGATCAGCGCCAAGCCTTCGAGCGCCCATCCGAGCGTGATCCATTCACGGTCGAATTGAATCGGAAAAATGAGACTAAGAAACAGGAGCGCTGCGCCACCTTGCCAGGCCAGTTTTGCGTCGCCAGAGGCCGGCTTTATCTCGCATTTCCTGACGAGATAAAACGTCCCGAATGCGTACGGAAAAATGAAGGTCGCGGGAAGCAGTCCATTCCGCAGCGACGGATAAACGGAAGAGACGATCTCGAAGACCAGCCAGAAATGCAGCGCTCCGGCGACCGCCGAAACAGCCCAAGGCACCGATCCTTCTTTTTTGGCGGCGAAGAACGGAAAGCCGATGAAGAGAAGCGCAAAGACAACGTACCAGCCGAGCGGAATCGTGGGATCAAGAGCGGAATAATGGAGTGTTTGCCATGCGCGCTCGACCGCCCACACACCCGCCAGCGCGATGGCCGCGACCCAGCTCGTACCGGAAAGAATTCCCAGCCCAAGAAGCAGAATGGCGAAGAGAAACGCTGCACCGAACAGCAGCATCGGATTAGCAACCGGCAATTTCTCAATCACCATTAACAGGAGAAGGAATGGCAGAATGGCGGCGAGAGCCGGAATGTTTCGCTTCGAACTCTCAGACGACACCGCAAGCCTTCGAGCCAGGAACATTGCCGCGGAGAAAAAGAAGACTCCGAATCCGGCAGTCACGCCGAGGAAACCGTTCAGATCGTCGATGTCGGAGGGAGCGGTCCCGATCCAGATCGCAGCGGCGATGACGGTGCAGAACAACGCGATCGCCAGTGAACGGAACGAAGAGGTCGCGAGGGCGAGCCCGATGGCCACGAGATCGATCAGGAAGACGCAGAGCCACACGGCCGGCGAAGTTTCGTTTCGCGAAACGCACAACCAAATCAGGGCGAGGGAAAACAACGGCGCGAGACTCTCCCAACGGACCGCCGTCGCTGGCTCGGGCGAAGCGGACCTCGGCCGGACGGTGAACCCGGTGTGCAGAATCGCGAAGAGCAAGTACGCACCGAGCGCCCACCATAGAGAACGGTCGGTGAGATAGAATTCCGTCCAGCAAGCAAGGAAGGCAAACAAGACAAGGCCCGCGGCACTTCCCAAGAGCGCCGGTTTCGGCTGTGCGATCGCAAGCGCCAACAGGCCAACGTAGGCAAGGAAAGCGAAGCCAAAAAGCAGAGCTGGTTGCCCGGCCAGCTGCCGATAGGAAAGAATCCAAAAAGCAAATCCGAGCGCTGAAAATCCACTGAGCGCAGCTGCCACGGTTGTCCAAACTCCCGCGCCACTGATTTTTCGCCGAAGAAAAAATGTGACGAGAAAGAGTGCCTCAAATCCAAGACAGACGACAAACGCGAGGATCTCCTTCGCGACGTCAAAAAATCTTGCCGCCCACATCAATTCCATCAGCACCGTTCCGATGGCCGACAGGAGGACGAGATAATCCCAGCGCTTGCGCAGGACGACGGCGGCGACGCCCAGGTTGAGCAACGCGATATATCCAAACAACGCAACGGGACGATCCTCGCCGGTCGAAAGGAGGATCGGCGTCAGAAATCCACCGAGCAATCCGAGCACGACCACAACTTGGGCATCGAGAGTCACTGCGAGGAAAAAAGCCACGATCGTGACGCACGACATCAAGGCGAAAGCCGGCGTGAGCGAAACCAAATTGTAGAAGGCGTGGGCTGCGAAAATAGTTGCGTAGAGCACGAGAACGCCAGTAGCGCAAAGGCTCTGCCCGGGAACGCGATAGTTCTTCCTCGCGGCGCGCCATCCGGCTGCGATCAGGCTTAAGCCAATCACGATCCCGATCGCAATCCGCATGTGCGGCGTGACAAGATTGTTTTCGAACGAATACTTCACCAGAAAAACGACGCCGAGAAAAAGCACGAAGCCACCGATCCAAGCGAAGAGCTTCACTCCCATAAACGCTTCCCAATCAATGGCGGGCCGAACAGGCAGTGGCGGAGGTGGAGCGGCGCTCGTTAGGGGACGGGAAGGAACTGGCAGCGGAGGCGGAACGCTGCTCGGGGGCGGTTGCGGAGGCGGCGAGGTCTTCGCTGCGGCGGTGGGCATCGGAATCGGCGGAGGAATTGGCGTGGCCTCTCTTGCGGGTGGCGAAGCAGGCTGGTGATCTCCGGCTTCCAGAACTGTCAGACGCTCGCTGATTTTCTTGAGCGCCGCCTCGATCGCGCGAATTCTGCTCGAATGAACAATCGAGAGCACGAACGGAACAATTAGAATCGCCAGGCCGAACAAAACGAGAAATCCGATGAGGGCTTCCATCGAGGCCAGACTGTGACCGATCTCAAGACCGGAAGGCAATAGTGAAACGCGCTACAATCCCGTCGGGTGATCAATTGATCTCCCACGGAATTCTGTAACGCTCCGACAAATGTGCCGCGAGCGCTTTGACACCGAATGTTTCGGTCGCGTAATGACCGCCGAGCAACAAGTTCACACCCAGCTCTTCCGCTGCCACCGCCGCCCAATGGGGCGCTTCGCCGGTGATAAAAGTTTCTACGCCCGCTCCGGCAGCGGCGTAGATGTCCGACCCTGCACCTCCCGTGACGATCCCAATCGCGCGCGTTTCGGTTGGACCAGCTCCCACGCAACGCACCGGGCTTCCCAAAATCTTCTCCAGCCTTGCGATCAGATCGTCCCGCTGCAACGAAGCAATGATTTTCCGACCGATAAGCTGACCCTTTGTTTCCAGAAACGGCTCTGTCTCTTCGAATCCGAGCGCGCGCGCCAGCAACACATTGTTCCCCACTTCGGCGTGCAGATCGAGAGGCAAATGCGCGCTGTAGAGCGCGATGTCATTTTCCAAGGCAAGCTTCAACTGGCGGTATAGACCACCAGCTACTGGTTGCAGCCCGGGCCAAAACAATCCGTGGTGGACGAGGAGAAAATCAACGCCGCGTTCCGCGGCCATCCGCAGTGTGCGCGATGACGCATCCACCGCCGCGCCGATCTTCGTGATGCATCCCGAATTTTCGATCTGCAATCCGTTGAGTGCGTTCGGCCAATCTTCAATCTCATTGATTCGAAGATAGCTGTTCGCATATTCCACGACCTCTCCTGCCGACGCCATGCCCGCAGTCTGGCGCGAAATGAAATCAAATGCACGGACGATCCGCCCGTCATCCCGAGCGAAGTCGAGGGATCCCGTAGAAAAAACCGGACCGTCGCGCCACGGGATCCCTCGACTACGCTACGCTCCGCTCGGGATGACCGCTCGTAACGTCGCGAGTTTTCTTGACCATTTGCATGTGACTTGTGACTCTGGTTTCAGTAACAGCCTTCAAATCAACCGGAGCACGTTTTGGAATACACCGACGCCCCACCAAGCGAACAGCAGCCATCTGCTGGGATGATGCCCTGCCCGCTTTGCGGCAACATGCTCGCGAAGGACGCCGAGAGCTGTGATCGATGCGATTGGACGCGACACGGACAAACGGAAGGCGCGGAAGGAAAGGCGAGTGACGCCTTCGCCGTTTTGCTAAGCGTGATTCCCGGCCTTGGTCATATATATAAGGGTCACAGGCTGGTCGGCATTTTGCTCATCATCGGAATTCCGTTTGCGGTTGGACTTGCCGCGCTGGCCGCAACCGCGACAGCAGGCTTCGGCCTTGGCCTGATGGCGATTTACTGGATCGGCGTCATGATTCACGCATACGCAATCGATGATCGCGTGGCGCCGGGCGCGCAGCAACAGGGCGAACAATATTGATGGCTTTGTAGCGGCGGTCTCTGACCGTCGCATTTTAATATCCGGGAATCGCGACGACGGTCAGAGACCGCCGCTACAGTGAGCAGCCACGGCGCGATGGATTTCCTCCAGCATCTCGCGCAATCCGTAACGGAACTTCCACTTTGGATAATGCCCCTGGAATTTTCGGACGTCGCTAATCCACCAAATGTGATCGCCGATGCGGTTGTTTTCCTCGTAACTCCAGGTTAGGCGGCGTCCGCTGATTTCTTCGCACAGACTAATCGCTTCCAGCATCGAACAGTTGCTGTGCCGGCTGCCACCAATATTATAGACCTCGGCCGCGCGCGGCTTCTCGATAAAAGCGGCGAATGCTTCGACGAGATCGTAGCTGTGGATGTTGTCGCGCACTTGTTTCCCCTTGTATCCGAAGACGCGATAGGGCCGGCCCGTTACCGCACAGATCATCAAGTACGAAAGGAAGCCGTGCAGTTCCGTGCCCGCATGGGCGGGGCCAGTCAAACAGCCGCCGCGAAAACACGCAGTCGGCATTCCGAAGTAGCGGCCGTATTCCTGCACCAGAATGTCCGCCGCTACCTTTGATGCGCCAAAGAGCGAGTGCTTTGTGTAATCGATGCTCATCGTCTCGGAAATGCCCGGCTCGTATTCGTGCCCGGGCTCGATTTCCCAGCGCAAAGGAAGCTCGCGCAGCGGCAGATGGTTAGGCGTGTCGCCATAAACCTTGTTCGTCGAGACAAAGACAAACGGCGCTTCCGGACAAAAATTGCGGGCCGCTTCGAGCAAGTTCAAGGTGCCATTTGCATTCACCGTAAAATCAGTTTGCGGATCGCGCGCGGCCCAATCATGCGACGGCTGCGCCGCCGTATGCACAACGGCTGCGATCTTTTCCTGTTGCTTGAACAATTCGCTCATGGCCGCGGCATCGCGAATATCGAGATCATGATGTTCGTAGCCGCCTACCGACGCCACTAGTTCATCGCGCGTTTTTTTCGTGGACGCTTCGGCGCCGAAAAAACGGCTCCGCATGTCGTTGTCGATGCCCACCACGTGGCAACCATCCTGCGCAAAGCGCCGGACCGTTTCGGACCCGATCAGCCCAGCCGAGCCAGTGACAATAATCGTTCGTGGCTGATTCATCCGCTCGTTCTAGCCGATGATCCACGTTACTCGTCCGTCAGGCGCGTCGACGCGCGCCGCGGGATAACGAGCGTCGCCCGCGAGCACGCGTTCAACCAGCTCCGGCTGTTTGTTCGCGTTTACGAGAAAGCAAATGTGACGCGCCTGGTTGAGCAACGGGAAAGTAAAGGTTAGCCGCCAGGTGTTCAATTTCGGGACGAAGTTTGCGACTACTCTTTGCGCCGTTTCTTCGAGTGCTTTCGTCCCGGGAAAAAGCGAGGCGGTATGACCGTCATCGCCGAGGCCAAGAAGAATGAGATCGTGCCGATAAACTTTCTCTCCGCACTGGGCTGCGAGCTGATCGAGGTGGTCCTGATACTCTTGCGCCGCCCGCGCCGGCTCTATTTCCCCTCGCATCCGTGCGATCGAACTTTCAGGAACTGCAGCCGGTCCGAAACAGCGATTCGTTCGCCATCCGAAAATTGCTCTGCTTATCATCCGGCGGGACGCAACGCTCATCGCTGAAGGTGAAATGGACACGCTCCCACGGCAGATTGCTTCCGATCCGCGCGAACTCGGCATAAACCGGCCGCGGCGTATTTCCGCCGGAGAGCGCGACGCGAAACTGGTTCCGCTCCGTCAGTGCACCGTGGGCTTGCTGCAATAGAAACTCGGCCGCGTCGGAGGCGAAGTTCTTCGAGTGAATGACCTCGCGGCTCATCGCGGCGGCGCGTCAATCAAACCGCGCAGTGCGACAAACCCCGCTTCTCGAGGTAGCGCTGGTGATATTCTTCGGCCCGATAAAATTTCGGCGCCGGCTCGATCAGCGTAACGATCGGTCGAGAAAACCGCCCGCTTTTTTCGAGATTGGCTTTCGATTCTTCGGCGGCCGCTTTCTGTTCGGGCGAATGATAAAAAATGACCGAACGATATTGATCTCCCACATCCGGCCCCTGCCGATTCAATGTGGTCGGATTGTGATTTGACCAGAAGACGTCGAGTAATTGCCGGTAGGTAACTTTAGCTGGATCGAACTCAAGCTCGACCACCTCCGCGTGTCCCGTCTCATGACTGCAGACAGCCTCATAAGTCGGATTCTCCGTTCTACCTCCTGCGTACCCGACGGCTGCGGACGTGACACCATTGATCTTGCGAAATGTCTCTTCCACTCCCCAGAAACAGCCTGCCCCGAAAGTCGCTTTTTCCATTTTCCACCATGAAGCGAGAAACTCTCGGGCGCAACCGCGCACCATGTCGGGAAGCGCTCCAGTGCACTCAACGTCAACGCGAAAGCGAGTGCAGTTCCTCGACCCAAATTAGCTCACAAGCTCCGTTACCGGTGTCGGTCCGACTGAGCGAACTTCGCCACGTCCCGATCCCGGGCCCGGTCGCCTCCACCAATCGGCCCGCTAAATGAACCAGTTCGCCGGTCCGCAGGGATTTGCAGTCCGCAGCGATCTTCGGTGTCGAAGGAATCAGATGGAGGTTAGTCGCATGAGAGATAATCTGGTCCGGCGGAATTGGAGGCTGTCGATATTCGTACCAGAAAAAGCGTGCGCTCTGACTGATCTCCATTTTGTCGAGCACGGCCTGGTCCGACATCGGACCCCAGCCCACTGCGAGATCGATCGGAACCAGGGCGGCATTGTTATCGTAGCGATAGATCTTGCGATGGAGGACGCGCGCATCGAGGGAAAAATGCGCGAGCGTTTTTAGATGGAATCTCCCAACATCAAAGGATCCGTCCTCCGGACCTGCTTCTGTCTGCACCGGATCGGATTGGATCAAAACACCCGGCGAATAGGTGATCGGTCGATGCAGCTCGTGGTATCCGAGCCAAATCAAAGCAACGCTTGCGATGACCGCCAGTGGTTTCAAGTTCGTCAGTGCGCCTAACGAGCGCTACGAACTGAATCAGCAAGTTTGATGCTATGCAGCTACATTACCATCCCGCCATCCACCGTCAGCACCTGGCCGGTGATGTATTTCGCTTCGGCTGAGGCGAGAAATGCAACCGCGCTTGCAATGTCGTCGGTCTGTCCCAGCGTCCCCATCGGAATCCGGGATTGAATCGCCTTCTTTACCTCTTCCGACAACCCATCGGTCATATCGGTTACGACAAAACCGGGCGCGACCGCGTTGACGGTAATGCTCCGGCTGGCCAACTCGCGCGCGAGCGATTTTGTGAGACCAATCAAACCCGCCTTGCTGGCGGCGTAGTTGGCTTGGCCGGCGTTGCCGATCAAACCGATGACTGAGCTGATGTTGATAATCCGCCCGCTCCGCTGCCTGATCATCGAGCGCTGGACCGATTGCACGAAATTGAACGCGCCTTTCAAATTCGTGTTGAGGACTGTGTCCCAGTCTTCGACCGACATGCGCATGCTCAGGCCATCGCGTGTCACGCCGGCGTTGTTTACCAGAATATCGACGCGCCCGAAGTCCTCGAGAATTTGCGCACCGATTTTTTGCACGTCCGCATGATTCGAGACGTCGACGGTGTACGCTTTCGCCGAATTAGCGCGGCTCCGGTTGATTTCTTCGGCGGTTTTCTTTGCGTTGGCTTCCGTCCGGCTGACTGACGCCACGCGTGCGCCTTCGCTCGCCAGCCGGACCGCGATCGCATGTCCAATCCCCCGCCCTGCGCCGGTGACGATAGCAACTTGATTCTCGAATCTCATGGTTCGACAACATCCTCAACGCTTGCGTTGATCGATGTCAACCAACGTAATGGGCGGGTAGATGCAAAAGTGCGAAGAATCGTTATATAGGCTCGAATACGAACGCGCCTGAGAACGAATGCTTCGGCGCTCGCCATTTTGTGATTCGAACCCCAAATGAAGTGCCCTTCCTGTAGAACAACGCTCTCCCAACCGGTCGAGCAGTGTCCGAGTTGCAAGTTTGCGCTCTGCAAAGGCGACATGAAGTTCGGCCGACCGCCCCAGCACTCGCGTTACCTGACGGATCGCGCGGGCGTGCTGCCACTGAGTAAAATGACGAAGTTGCGCGCCGAGCTGGAGATTTTCGAAAAGAAATTCCCGCAATCGTTGTTTTCAGTCTTTGTCACCGAGCTCCCGTCCGACGTGTCGGTTGCCGAATATGCGTTTTGGCTGGCGAATCGCGGGCGTTTCAGCTCGATCGAAACAGTAGGATCGGAGAACTTCGATCTGCTCCTGGTGATTGATGCAGTCGCGGGGGCCGCGGCATTCACCGTCGGCTATGGTCTGGAAAAATATGTTCAGGAAAATGATCTTGCAGATATTTTATCCAGGGCCGCGCCCGCCTTCCATGAAGGCAATCTCGCCGGAGGGATCGCGATTTGCATCGCGCGCACCGTACAGCGCATGCGCGAGATTTCCCGGCGGCTGGAAACCGCCAACCCGCCGGCGAACGCGAAACGGGAAATGATTGCTGCCGACAGCGCCCCATCATCAGCCGCGCGATAGAATGAAAGCGCGACTTGATAAATCCTGGATGGTGCTTTCCCGTTTCGCGTTTGCGCGGTCTCGCGCCATTCTTGTGTTTGTTCTGATCGGTTTTGCCATCTCGGCACGACTCGCGTTTTCGCAGCCCGATCCCTCCATTTTTGATGAAAAGCGGTACATTCCGCCGCCCACGCCTCCCCCTAAAGCCGAGCGAGTGCCCGGGCCGTCAAAGCCGATTCCGCGCGGTTGGATCATCGCCGGATTCGCTGTCGCCCTCGTGGCAAGCAGCGTCGTGCTGGTTAAATCAGCTCGCGCATGGCGTGCTTCGAATCTTTTTGATCGGCAATATCGCTTTCCCGAGCCCGGTCTCCCCGCGCTGCGTCTTGGCGGTGCCAGATGTGGTGGCCAAATGGCGACGCTCAACTTTCGCGATTCGCGCGAGACGTAGGGAAGATTTCCCTTCGCCCTATTCAAAAACGCGCAACAAAGCGACCTCGAGCGCGAGCGCTTCTTGAATATTGCGACCGAGATGGTCGCGCAATTCTTCGACATGGCGAACGCGTCGCAAAATTTCCGAGGTGTTTAATCTGCCCGCCAGCGCGCTCGTTTCCGCCTCCGCGGCAGACAATTCTCTTTTCGCCACGCCGGTGTTCGCGCGCAAGACATCCGACCAAAAAGCGTACAACGTTTCGATGAGACGCGCGCGCTTTTGCAGATAGCGACTTTCGCTGAGCGCTTTGTAGTAATCCTCACGATCCTCCAGCCACGCGCCGTCGGTCGTGTTTCTGTAGCGGGTCTCATCGCGTTTCAAAGCCGCAGCATTTTCACTTTGAATAGTCTCGCGTATCTTTCCGAGTAGCCGGTGAAATCCCTGCGCCAGTCGATAGGCGCGCTGCACGCCGGAATCTTTCGCGCTGGCGGCAGCACGCAGAAGTTCCACCAACTCGGCTTCCTCCTTTGAGATCTCGACTGCATCATCCGCCGCCAGGGGAATTCCGATGCAACGGGAGAGAATCGTGTCCGGTAAGATTTCCGGCAACGCGCTCAGTAAAAGCAGGAGTGAATCGCGGGGCGGTTCCTCCAGCGTCTTGAGAAATGCGTGCGCGGCTTGTGCCTGCAGACGGTCGGCATCGGAGACAATCGCGACCTTGCGCCGGCCCGGCGAGGCGCGCATTTGCAGGGAATGCTCGAGATCGCGAATCTGGTCGATCAAAATCCGGCGTGACTTTGATTCCGGCTCGGCCACGAAAATCTCAGTGGCTTTTGTGGTGAAAACATTTTCAGCAGAGGTGCCATTCACGAGGCTCGCCAACTCCGCGGCCAGCATCCGCTTCCCGCTCCCGGGCGCTCCGGAAATGAGATAAGCGTGGGCCAGGCGATTTTGCTCGTGCGCACGCCGCAGGTAGCGCAACGCCGCATCGCGAGAGAATGCCATTTAGATTTCCGATTTCTGATTTGTGACTTGTGATTCTTTCGTCCCGAGCGCGGGGAAGCGCGAGGCGATCTCTCGCCAAATTTCATGCGCAATCTTTTCCGCGGCTGCACTTCCATCGATCAAACGAATCCGATCTGCTTCGCGTCGGGCGAGCTGACGATAAGCTTCGCGAACCTGTTCGTAGAATTCCGCCGGCTCCTGTTCCATCCGATCTGGGGAAGCTGTCGGCCGAACGCGGCGAAGCATGCGTGTCCGCGCTGTCGCCATATCCACGTCGAGAAGAAACGTTACGTCCGGCATGCAATCACCGATCGCGAACGCATTCAATTGCGCAACAGTGGCGGCGTCGAGTTTCCGTGCCACGCCCTGGTAAACCGTCGTCGAATCAAAAAAACGGTCGGAGATAACACAGACACCACGCTCCAGCGCGGGCCTGATCGTTTCCCTAACGAGCTGACTTCGGCTGGCTTCGAAGAGGAGGAGCTCCGTTTCAGCCGTCATGGCGGAACCATGCGGCGCGAATTGCAACAATTCCTTGATCGTCTCACCGATGGGTGTTCCGCCCGGCTCGCGCGTAACCAGGAGAGGAACACCTGATCGTTCGAGTCGCTCCGCCAGATGTCGGACCTGGGTGGATTTGCCGCAGCCCTCCGAGCCCTCAAAAGTGATGAATGGGAGGCGCGGCATGAAAGCGATTGTGAAGCAAGTGACCGCAGTTGTCGAATTGTGAGGAAATGAATTGGATCCGGCGACGAGTTACACGAGAGCGCGTGACAGCAAGCATGTCATCCTGAGCGAAGCGAAGGACCTCTCACCTGCCAAAGAGGGCATTTTCAGCGGCGAAGACGCAATCTGCAATAGAGAGGTCCCTCGCCGTCTTCGCGGCTCGGGATGACATTACTTTCCGCCGGCAGTTGTCGAATTGCTTCCCGTGCTCTAGGTAATCGTAACGTGAAACAGTTCTGGCTCGTGAAACAGGAACCGACCGCTTACTCGTGGAGCGATTTCAAAAAGGATGGCCGCACCAGTTGGACCGGGGTCCGAAATTACACCGCCCGAAACAACCTGCGGGCGATGCGCGTAGGTGATGAAGTCTTTTTCTATCACAGCGTGACCGACAAGGCGATCGTGGGCATCGCGGAAGTAAAACGTGAAGCTTACCGCGATCCGACGGCGAAGGAAGGGGACTGGAGCGCGGTCGATCTCGCCCCGAAAGGTCCGCTGCCGCATCCGGTCACGCTGGAGGAAATCAAGGCGAACGCGCGGCTCAAAGATCTCGTGCTTCTTCGGTGTTCGCGATTGTCGGTGCAACCGCTGACCGCGCTGCAATTTCGCGAGATCGTTCGGATGGGAAAATGAGTGCCGGCTTTTGCACTTGTCGCGCCGTCGGGCGGCGGCAACATATCCTTTCATGAGTTCCGCGACCGCGACCACGTTCCTCCCTCTCGGAGCGACGGCGCGGATCGAGAAAGGATCACTCGTCGTATCGCTGCACGACGTGGCGCCGTCCACCTATCAGGGGGCAGAAAAAATTCTGGCGGCGCTGGCACACCGCGGTGTTTCGGTCTGCTCGGTGCTGGTCGTGCCGAATTACCATCATCTCGGTGCGTCGGTCGAGAACCGGGAATTCTCTCTCTGGTTGCGAGAGCTGGAAGGGCGCGGACACGAGATCGTGATTCACGGATATTTTCACGAACGGCCGCGCCAGCCTAACGAGAATCTCCGCGCCAGGTTTATCACTCGGTTTTATACCAATGATGAAGGCGAGTTTTACGATCTCGGATATGAAGAAGCGCTTCTCCGAATCACGCGCGCGCGTGATGAATTTCAACGCATCGGCGTGCGCCCGCGTGGCTTCATCGCCCCGGCCTGGCTGTTGAGCGACGAAGGCGAATCCGCCGCGATCGATGCGGGATTGGAATACACCACGCGGCTTCGGATAGTGCGCGATTTTCGATCGGGCAAAGATTTTCAGGCACGCTCGCTCGTCTATAGCGTCCGCAATGAATGGCGCAGAGCAGTCAGCCTCGCCTGGAATGGCGCGCTCCTCCCCTACGCCAACCGGAAAGCGCTGCTTCGTCTCAGCATTCATCCATCCGATTTCGGTTGCCCGGACATTTGGCGTCAGATTTTGCGCATCATCGAGACGGCGATCGCGGCCCGGAAGGTTACGACGTACGCAAACTGGCTGGACGAGGAGCGCGTTCGAAACCGTAATGGAAGTTAGCGAGCGATGAGCCGCTGCGATCTTCACATTCACTCGCGCTGCAGTGCCAGGTCCGAGGAATGGCTCTTTCGGCGCTTCGATTTTCCGGACAGTTACTCCGAGCCGCATGAACTTTACCGGGCTCTCAAGAGTCACGGGATGGATTTTGTGACCATCACCGATCACGACACAATCGACGGTTGTTTGCAAATTAGTGAATACAGAGATGTCTTTATTAGTGAGCAGATTACGACATATTTTCCGCAAGATGTTTGCAAGATAAATTTGCTTGCCTGGGGGCTGTCCGAAGAGCAGCACCGCGTCATTTCGTTTGTTCGGGCAAACATTTTCGATCTTCAAGCTTATCTGCAAAACAATCACATCGCGCACGCCGTCGCCCACCCGCTCTACAGCATCAATGGCAAGCTCGAAGCCTCACACCTCGAGCGGCTCATTCTTCTCTTCAAACATTTCGAAGGCATCAACGGCTTGCGCGATGCGCTCTTGAGCGATCTGACCCGCCAGCTTTTCGGCGAACTCTCTCCGGAAAAAATCGACGATCTCGCCAACCGCCACAACCTCGCGCCCACCCATTCCGAGCCGTGGAAGAAAATCTTCACCGGCGGTTCCGACGATCACGGCGGCATGTTCGTGGCCTCGGCCTATACCGAAACGCCAACCGCCAAATCGGCGGACGATTTTCTGCGCCACGTCCGGGAGGGTCGTTGTCAGCCAAAAGGGAGCGGCGGCACTCCTCTCGCGCTCTCTCACGGTTTCTACAACACCCTCTCCAGTTTCATCCAGGATCGTTTCACCGAGAAACTTGGACCGGGCGCGCCATTGGTTAGGCAGATGTTTTCGCGCTTCATGGAGGGGCGGGACCCAACGGAGTTCACACTCCGGGAAAAGGCAAAATTCGCCGCCCAAGGAGTCATCTCCGGGAAAATCTTCGAGCTAGCCAAGCCGGCCAACGTGTCGCTCTGGAAGGACCTCTCCGGTCATTTCGCGCGGCCGGAAGTAAAAGCGATACTGGCGAAGGCGATCGAGGGCGTATCCGAACCGGAACGCCGCACTTTCCTGATGGCGAACCTGGCCAGCGAGCGATTCGCTTTTCGTCTTTTTGAGAAATTCATCAAACAGATCACGCGCGGAAACATTTTGGAAAGCATGCAGGCGCTGAGCGGGATCGCTCCCATTCTGGTCGTACTCGCGCCTTACATCTACGCCTTTCACAGCCAGGCTCCCTCGCGCCGCTGGCTCCGCGAAATTTGTCTCCAGCTGACAGGGACTATTCCGCCGCCGCTTCAAAACCGGAAGCGCGCGTGGTTCACCGACACGCTTGAGGACGTCAACGGCGTCGCCACCACGATTCACAAGATGACCGCAGCCGGCACAGCCGCCGGTGAGCAACTGATCGTCGTTACCTCACGCGCCGAACTGAAAATTGGCGACATCCCAATCAAGAATTTCCAGCCGATCGGAGAATTCGAGCTGCCGGAATACGAATTGCAGAAGCTGAGCTTCCCGCCGGTTCTGCAAATTCTCGATTACATTCAGCGAGAAAAATTCACCGAGATCATCATTAGCACGCCGGGCCCGATCGGCTTGACCGGATTACTCGCCGCGAAAATGCTCAACCTGCAGACGAGCGGAATCTATCACACCGATTTCCCGCAATACATCCGCATCCTGACTGAGGACAGCTTTCTCGAAAGCTTTGCCTGGACTTACATGCATTGGTTTTACGGACAGCTCGATACCGTTTTCGTAAACTCGGAGCAATACCGTCGCGGCTGGATCGATCGGGGATTTAGTCCGGAGAAACTAAAGATCCTTCCGCGCGGATTGGATACCGATTTGTTCAATCCCGCGCGGCGCGATCCGGCGTTTTGGAAGCGATTCGGCTGCTCGGACCACAAAGTGCGCCTGCTCTATGTCGGGCGCATTTCGCGCGAGAAGGATCTCGATATTCTCGCGACCGCATATCGCCAGTTGCGAGAGGCCGATGTTCCAGTCGCCCTCTACTTCGTCGGAGACGGGCCGTACTCAACCGCGTTGGCGGAATCATTGCCGGAGGCAACATTTCTCGGTTATCGGACCGGAGAGGAACTCGCCACCGCCTACGCTTCGGCCGACATCTTCGTCTTTCCGAGCACGACCGACACTTTTGGAAATGTTGTAATTGAAGCGCTGGCCTCGGGCCTTCCTGTGATCGTTTCCGATCTGGGCGGTCCCAAGGAACTGATCGAACCCGGCGTCAACGGATTGATCGCCAAGGCGCTCGACGTGACGAAATTCGCAGACGCCATCCGATCTCTGGTCGAGAATCCGAACCTGCGAATGGAGATGTCCCGCAATGCGCGGGATCGCGTCATCGATCGCAGTTGGCCGGAAGCATTCCAAAAGTTCTGGGCTGCCACACAGATTTGATGTGTCGACTTCCCAAAACCGGCGTCGGGCGATTGTGCGTTTACTTCACGAAGAAGGCGTAAAGCAGGCCGGACGGATTGAGCAGTTCGCGCTTGTGCTGTGAAACCGCCAGATAAATCTGAAGCGACCAAAGTGTAAGGACAATGGCGAGGCCAAACGCGAGCGATCGCGGCGTGGCGCGAATCTTATTCGGAATAACGAGAAGTCTCCGATTTGCGATCAATTCAGCCAGAAAAAGCACGCTGAGAACCAGCGCGCCAGCCAGAATGGGAAAGGCGAGCCAGTTGTAATAAAGGGCTGCGGAAAAATTCCCATAAAGCAGATGATGCATCGCCCGTGTCGTTCCGCAGAACAGGCAGGGCAGACCGGTAATCGCTCCGCACGCAGTGTGAAATGGAATCCACGCCGAAAGCTGATTTGGCTGGAAGTAACGCAAGAGTGCGATGCCGCCAAGGAACGACCCCAGCCATCCGATGCGGAACCAAACTGCCCCGGCGCCGAGATGCAAATCTTTCTGTGGTATCGCAATCATGCCGGAAGCACTTCCGGAATGGCTGGCGGTTCCGGTGGAGTCACGTTCCCCCAGACGTCGTAATCGGGGCCGAATTGCCTAACGAATAAGAGCGTAAAACTCTGCAGCAACACAGGAATCGGCAACAGGATCACGGTTCCGATGTACGGGATGGCCGTGATACAGCAGGTCGCGCAAACCGAAAGGCAACCGACCATCGCCATCGCGACGATCAGGACGCAGTAAAAAAGGAAATAAAGGATGATGGGCCCGGGATTGGCCGTGATCTGGCCGAGCACCTGACGCAGGGCAGCCGCCGCGCGACAACGCTGGCGATACATCACCGGCACCATCAGTTGCGCGATCAGGCTCCATGCGATGGCCAGAAGGACGATAACGGCAACCAGAAAAATGAGACCGAAGGTCATGCCGATGCCGAAAGTGGCGTTGGTCCCGTGCATCATGGCGGGAATTACCATCGGGAGCGTGGCTAGCGCCACGATCGGCCAGCGCGATCAAACCAACCAGCAGCGAAAAGAAAAAGAAGCTGTTCCCCTCGGCTCGATACTCCCGCCACGGTTCGACGATCGCGCCGCGATTTTTTACGATGCAATCCGTGAAAATAAATCTGCCCCTCGCGCCGAGCCACAAAAGCACGACGACAAACGCCACGATCAGCAGAGCCAGGATCACGATGAATGGGATCACCCAAATCGGCCATGTGCTTCCGTCCGTTTGGTAAGGCGAATGACTGTAGAAATGCGTTTGCCAATCGCCATTCCTGAGTCCGCGTGGATTAAAGTTGAAGTTCATCCCGCCGGAAAAATTTGCGAGAAAGGCGGCGAAACCGATGACGAACCATTTCCCGATATCGAACGGCTGAAAGAGAATTTTCTTCGTCAGCTCGAAGGCTTCGCCGAAGGGCTTGAAAATCTCGATCTTCTTTTCGGCCTCGGTCATCACTGTATCTGAACGCCTTTCACAGGAGGAAGCAAGCATGCAACCGTTTTGCGCCGCCACCTTGCGCGCACCGCTTAGGCGGGTCCGGGCGGAAACACGCCCAGCTGGGCCATCAGCCCGAGCGTATCCATGATGATGCGAGTATCCTTGATTCTCCCATCGACCAGCCGATCAATGACCATGCCCCAGACCCGGACCGGACGACCTGTGGTGGGAACTCCCAGAAAGAAACCGCGATGCGTTCCCGTCCATTCAAACCGGGTCAGGACTTTGTCGCCCGCGGAAATTTGTTCTTCGACCGAGAAATGAAGATCGGGAAAAGCGTCGCGCATTCCTCGCAGTACGCCTTTTAATCCTTCCAACCCGGGACCCTGGCCAGGAAATGGAACCTGCTCCACTACATCCTCCCAAACGAATTCGTTCGCCGACTCAATGTTCCCTCGGTTGATCACTTCCTCGATGAAACGACGGACAACGCTGTTGTTATCTTCCATAAAATAATAATTCGCGCCCGAAGAGATAAGCGCTCGGGTCATGGATCGACCAAAAACGCGCAGGACGCCGTTTGGTGCGCGCATTCATGAGCGCGCTCCCGCTGAGCGCGCCAGCAGCACTAGAAACACAACCAGCGAAAGCGCCGACACGAGCAAGCATGCGATCAGACTGAAAACGAAGATTCCGATTCTGACTTGCGGAAATAATCCAGTCGCTTCCAGACCCGACAAAAAGCCGCAGATCAAGAGCAGAAGAGTCGCGGCCGCGGGAAAGTAGCGAACGCGCGGCCGATGGCCCAGCTTTGTCAGGCGCCGACCTGAAAACGCCATCGCCACACCGAAGGCGATCATGAAGGCACACATCACCAGACTCGCGACGGTCCAAACCAATCCGTCTTGCAGGCGAAAGGACGCTAACAAGAGCGGTAGCAGCGTCATGAACAGAGCGCCGCAACTCGTTCCAAACATCCACGATAACGACCATGTGTCCCTGGGATGCCAGGCATTGGAAGGCGCACCACGAATAGCCACAACCAAGCCGGAAACCCTGCCAGAGTCACCGCGATCTGCGCAATCGCCAGAAAAAATCCCTCATCTTCCATGCAATCCTTTTTTCGCTCTGATCGTTCGCGCCATTGCAGTGTCAGACCGCCTGACATTCATAGGACATCACAGTTACGTCTGCTCCCCGATATCTCGTCCGCTCGACAAGCAACCAACCAAAGCGCGCGTAAAAGTGCTCACCGCCGGGAGTGTAGAGGTAAAGTTTCTGCACGCCAAGCACGGTGGCTTCGTCAACGATTCGCTGAACCAGCGCGGCGCCGACGCCTTGTCGGCGATGATCTGGGGCGACGAAAACTCCGGCCAGCCACGGCGACAGGTCCATCCGTGTATCCATGTCGTGCTCGACCAGAATGGCCGACCCGATCAGCACGCCGTCAGTGAACGCAATGACTACGCTAGGTATCTCACGATGGCCACAACACTCCCGCAACCTCTCAGTCCGCGCCTCGAGGGAATCGCCCGGTCGCAGATAGGCCCATTCACGGTGATGCCACTGGGCAAGAAGCGGAATGAACTCCTCGTGGTCGGCAAGATAGTCGATTCGCATGGTCGCGCTTGCGCGGTCCAAGTCTAGCGAGGGGAGATCACCACCCCAGCGCAAACCAAGTATGGAGCGCGGCAGATCACGGCACCGGCGCCGGACTTTCGACATCTATTACGACTTTCCCGCGGGCGTGGCCTCCTTCCACATACCGAATCGCATCAGGAACTTCGCTCAACTTGTAACGCCGATCGATCACCGGTTTCAGTTTTCCAGACTGCATCATATCGGCGAGGACGGTGAGGTCCTTTTGGTTCGCGTCGGCCATCATCATGCCCATTTGCTGATTGACGAACTTGGAGAACACCATCGCCCAAAGCGCTTTGCCCAAACCACCGAGAAATCCTTGCTCGTTGGCGCCGCCACCGCCAATGAGAACGTATTTGCCGTTGGGAGTTAAGACGCCCCGGCATTCCGACAGCGAATGGTTTCCGACATTGTCCAGCATGACGTCGTAACGTTCCGCGCCCTTGGTGAAATCCTCCTTCGTGTAATCGATCACGTGATCGGCACCGAGCGATTTGACAAGATCGACATTGCGCGTGCTGCAAACACCGGTCACATCCGCGCCTAACGATTTCGCGATCTGGACGGCGAACGTGCCGACGCCGCCGGAGGCACCGTTAATAAGAACTTTTTGCCCCGGTTGAACTTTTCCTTTGTCCCGCAGCCCCTGCAACGCCGTGATTCCCGCGATGTTGACCGAAGCTGCTTCCTCGAAACTCACATTCGCCGGTTTCAACGCGACCGCCCGGGTTGCGCGCGGACAGATATACTGCGCGAACGCGCCACCGCGTCCGCCAAAGACTTCATCGCCGGGTTTGAATTGGGTGACGTTTTTGCCGACGGCTTCCACCGTTCCTGCAAAATCGACACCTAAATGTGTATCTTTTGGTTTTCGCAGTCCAACTCCCAGCGCACGCATGACGTAAGGCGTGCCTTCAACGAAATGCCAGTCGTACGGATTGACCGATGCGGCGCGGACTCTGACCAGGAGTTGATCGTCAGCTGGCGTTGGTTTTTCGACGTCCTCAAGTTTGAGGTTCGCCACGCCATAGTCGCAGTAGACAATGGCTTTTATCGGATTGGCTGGTGCCGCGGTCTTGCCGCAGTCATTGGTCGATCGCCAGTAGGCGACAAACACAAAAAGGAATGCGAGCACCAAAAGGACAGCGACGACGCGGAGAATCCACTTAAGTATTCGTTTCATAAGCCGGGCATTTAAGGTTGGTTGGAGAAATTGATCATCTGCGAAAAGATTCAGCAATACCAGCCTGCGATTGATCGGACTCAACTGATTTCAGCCCCTTAACCAGCAGCCACACACTCACGGCCAATTCAAACAAAGCCATCGGGGAATCGAAAATGTAGTCGTTCACGATTTTGTTGAAGTTGGGAAAGATCAGGTAGACAAAGGCGCAAAAGACGCACCAAACCGAACCGATCACACCGAAGATCGACAATCCGCGTGGAATGTATTTCGACTTAAGCCACAACCAGGCGCACACGGTCGCGGCCAAACCGAAAAATGGCAGGCCCACATAATAATCGTCGAAACTTCCGGCGAGTCGGACACGCGCGAGTGCCTGCAAGCGGTCGGGTTCGAAAACTTTCAGATAACTTGCGTCGCCGAGAAGACGGAGCGCGGCCAGACTGTTGAGCGGCGCAATGAGCCACAACATCGCAAAGACAAGGCGAAACAATGCGCCGGCGAGCGCGAGCCCGCGATTCACTGGCGCGAGCACGACATAAAGCGCGGTGAGCAGAACGATCACCCCGACGCCGTAGGCGATGAAACAAGTGAGTGCGACGCGGAATTGCGTTTCGTGTGCGAGGATATTTCGGGCGGTATCGGCTGCGTTGCGCGGGACGATGAGCGGCCCGAGCAAAACGTAATTGCCGAAGACGACGAGGACGAATGCGAAAAGTCCGGCGACTCCCGCGACTCTTGCGGCTGTGCGTTGTGACTTGTTCGCCACGGCGAATCCGTCCTTTGGCGGATCGATCTTGCTAATGTTCATTTTATTTTGTCAGCGTGATCAGCTCTTGTTGTTAGTCCACAGTAATTACGACTTTCCCTCGCGCGTGCCCTTCTTCGAAATATCGCATTGCCTCCGCTGTCTCACTCAACTTGTAAGTTCGGTCGATGACTGGCGTCACCTTTCCCGCCGCCATCAAATCGCGCAGCACCACCAGGTCCTCCTGCTTTGTCGTCGTCCCGTACATTTGGAATTTTTGCCGCGAAAAGCGCGACGCGAGGAATGCTGCAAAGTTTCCGCCGATGCGGGACAATTGACCTTCGTGCAGGCCCGCTCCGCCGATGCCCGCCAAAACACAGATGCCGTTAGGCGTAAGAATACGCTGGCGTTCGGCATGCGAATGGTTGTTCACGTTGTCGAAAATCAGGTTGTAACGTTGGTCGCTCCTCGTGAAATCCTCTTTTGTGTAATCAATGACGTGATCCGCGCCGATTGATCGGATAAGATCGACCTTGTTCGTACTACACACCGCCGTGACTTCGGCGCCGAGAGCTTTCGCAATTTGAACGGCAAACGTTCCGACGCCGCCCGACGCGCCGTTGATCAAGACCTTTTGCCCCGCTGCAATTTTTCCGGTTCGAAGACCTTGCAAGGCGGTGAATCCTGCCCAGGCGACGCACCCCGCTTGTTCAAAGGTCACATTAGCGGGCTTGATAACCAATCCTCGCTCGCGAGCACACGCATACTCCGCCAGAGTCGTTCGGCCCACGCCAAATACCTCGTCACCTGGTTTGAACTTCGTTACGTTTTTGCCAACCGCTTCGACTTGTCCGGCCAGGTCGTTACCTAGCCGTGTCCTCTCTGGCTTGCGCAGCCCGGTCCCGAGCATCAGGCGAAGCAGGAACGGGCCTCGCATGAGACCCGGATCAATGAAATTGAGAGACGCGGCGCGAACTTTGACCAAGACTTGATCGTCGTTTGGAACCGGCTTTTCCACGTCTTCAAACTTGAGAACGTCAGGTGAACCATACTCGCAAAAACGAATGGCTTTCATCGGATTAATCAAAGCAGTCTTGCGATCGCAATCGTTAGTCGATCTCCAGTAGGCGATGAACCCCCACAGGAACGCGAATATTACGGCGAACAAGAGCGCGCGTGCCGTCCACTTAAGGATTGTCTTTGGCTTCATGTGATTAGCGCGACTCCTCTCCGACCGTGATGACGAGCTTGCCGCGAGCGTGCCCGGCATCGAGCTGGCGGAGAGCTTCAGACGCGTCATTTAATTTGTAAGTCCGCTCGATGACCGGCTTGACCTTTCCTGTCTGAACGAGGTCGCCGAGCATGATGAGATCGTCCTTGCTCATCTTGGTCATGTAATTGAGCGAACTTTTGATCGGTGAATGATGACAATCCACGCGCTGTGAAAAGATTACCAACTATGCGTCCAATGGCCTCGCCTCCTTTTACCCCGGCTCCGCCCATGCCGGCCAAAACGCAAATGCCTTTGGCAGTCAACACGCGACGGCGTTCGAAGAAGGAATGGTTGCAAACGTTATCGAAGATCACGTCGTAACGCTGGTCGCTTTTGGTGAAATCTTCTTTGGCGTAATCGATGACGTGATCTGCGCCGATTGATCGGACAAGATCGAGGTTGCGTGTGCTGCAAACAGCCGTGACCTCCGCGCCAAAAGATTTGGCGATTTGCACGGCGAATGTTCCTACACCTCCGGTCGCGCCGTTGATCAAAACCTTCTGTCCGGCCTGAATGTTTCCGTTACGCAGACCCTGCAGCGCGGTAAGTCCGGCCAACGGGAGAGAGGCGGCTTGCTCAAAGGAAACGTTCGGCGGCTTGATGACCAGGGCTCGTTCGGGAGTAACGGAATACTCGGCCAGCGAGCCCCGACAGATGCCGAAAACTTCGTCGCCCGGTTTGAATTGGGTGACGTTCTTGCCGACCGCTTCGACCACGCCGGCGACATCGCGGCCGAGCCGCGTGTCTCTGGGTTTGCGCAACCCGAAGATCAAGCGATTAAGCCACGCGTCGCGGATCATGTAGGCATCAAGCGCGTTGAGTGAAGCCGCCCGAACTTTTACCAGAACCTCGTTGTCCTTCGGCACAGGTCGCTCGACGTCATCAAGCTTCACGACATCGGGTGAACCGTACTCACAGTAACGAATTGCTCTCATCGGATTAGTCAGAACAGTGTTGCGATCACATTCGTTCGTGGATGTCCAGTAAGCGATGAAGAGCACTAACAGCAGCGCGAATAAAATTGTGGCTCCAGTCCATTTTAGAATCCGTTTCAATGGCCTAACGAGACGGAAGCATCACGATTTACGGACCGTTACCTGTAGGGGAAGCTGTCAGCCTCCCTGGGAAGGCAGCGCCTTCCCCTACAGGAGAATCCGCCGAAGTTGGCACCTTTGCGCCTTTGATCAAAAGCCAGAGCATGATCGCCAATTCACCAAACAAAACAGGTTGGGAATAGTTAAAGGCGGCCCCGTAATAATCTGGGAAGAATAATGCGGTGATGCTGAGTGCGACATAGCCGAAACAGTTGATCATTAACCAAACGCCGATGAACCGCGGCAGGAAACCGGAGCGAAAGACCAGCAGCCCAAAAGGAAAGAGCCACAATCCCCAAAAAATCTCGTTGATGAAGATGCCTTGACTGTGCAACCGAACAAACAACATCCCGAGCGCGTCGCGTTGAGGTTTATCGAAGACGGCAAGGAAATCTGCGCCGCGGAAGAGAGTGAGCGCGGCGATATCATTGAGCGTGTTAACAAATCCGACCGCGGCCGAGACCAAAACGAATGCGACCATCAGGCCGGCCCAGATCTTATTTACGCCGCTAAGCAACCGGTAGAGAGCGATTGCAAGACAGATGAAAATGACCGACCCAACAAGATCGGCGAGAATCGCAAGACGAAACATGGTCTCGTGAGCAAGGATATTTTCGGCAGTCGCAGCAGCATTCCCGCGCACGATCAGTTTGTTCGGCACATAAATCAGGCTGAATGGCCCGGTGACTACCATCGAGAGGTAAATAGCGCCGGCGATGCGCGCGGCTTTCTTGATTGGGTGCATAGGTTTCTCTCCTTTGTCGGTTTGTTAGGATTGCAGGTTGATTAGAGAGGTCCGCGATAACGGCGGAGCCGAACTGCTGCGGCGATGAATGCGGCCGCGAATAGCAGTCCGATCCAGAGACCTGGCGTACTCAGGTATCTTTCCGGAGTGAGTTGTGCCAGCGTTTCGACGGTCGGCTTGCCATGGCCCAGGAATTCAAAAGCGTTCGGAGCGAAACCGAACAAGCGGTCCCTCAACAGGGCGGCGACATAATCAGTATTGAACGCAATCTTCTCGAGGATTTCGAGCGCGATGAACGGCAACACCGCCCAGAGAAATGTCGCACGCCGCGCCCAGCCTGAAACCAGCAGCAGCCAGCCGTAGATGGGCGCGTGCCAGAGCGCAATCGCGGCCAGACCGTAGAGTAGCGTGCAACCAGTTCTGAAAAAATGGCACGTGCGCCCACGTCGACGCCGGACTCATTCCGTGGGCTACGAGATTGATACTGGTCATCAGCAGCATGATCAGTTGCACGCAAACAACGATCACGAAGCTGATCGCCGGCAGAACTATCAGCGGGATGGTCACCTTCGAGAGCACGGTCGTTAGGTCCGATACCGGAAGCGATTTCCAGAAAAGAATGCTGCGGTCGCGACGTTCGCCGTGCAGCGCGTCGAGACAATAGA
This sequence comes from uncultured Verrucomicrobiae bacterium, assembly GCA_963737545.1. GTDB lineage: Bacteria > Verrucomicrobiota > Verrucomicrobiia > Chthoniobacterales > UBA10450 > CAVTTH01. The sequence goes on from CAVTTH010000005.1 coordinate 285,599, forward strand.
ACACGCCAATGATGAACACGGTGAAGATCATCATCATCGCCGCGACGTCATACGGCGCCTCGATCCGGATGCGTTGGATCGCCGGATCGAGTAACAATCCGGCGCGCCTTCGTTCCGCCAGACCAATCGCGCTGATGGCAAAGCCGAATACCTGGACCGCGGCGACGATCAGCGGCGCGATGTAGATTGAACGATTCTCCCACAACTCCCGCCAAACCGACCAGTAAAGTGGCCGCGTCGGTGCGCCGTAGTAGCCAAGGCCATTGGCCTCGCGATTTCCCGAGAACAGTGGTCGAGGATTTGGTTGCGCAGTCATTTAGCTCCTCCAACTGATCTCTGACCGCCGACCTCCGGCCTCTGGTTCTTGCCCATTACCGCCACGAACAAATCGGCGATGCCGGGTGTGCGGACTTCTCCCATGGCGGCGAGTTGGCCGCGATCGACATTTTCGAAAAGCATCACGCTGCGCCCGAATACCTGGCGCTCGTGCATCGGCTTGAGCGACCGTGCGCCCGCGACATGGTCCGGATGCACCATGACCTCCACGTAGCGCGAATCGAATTCTTCCATGCTGCACTCGAGGACGATGCGGCCGCAGTCGATGAACATGAGATCGGTCAGCACATCCTGGATCTCTTCCACCTGATGGGTCGTTACCACGATGGTGCGTCGGCCATCGAAGTAATCGTTCAGCAGCGAATCGTAGAACTGTTTGCGATACAGGATGTCGAGGCCAAGTGTCGGCTCGTCCAGCACCAGCAGTTTCGCGTCAATCGCCATGACTACAGCGAGGTGCAGTTGGGCCACCATCCCCTTGGACAATTCCCTCACTTTGCTGGTGCGCTTGATCGTCGTTTTCGCCAGAAAACCTTCCGCCTTCGCGCGATCGAATCGCGGATGCACGCCCGCTACATAATCGAGCAGCTGCGAAACGCGGATCCAGCGCGGCAGCACTGCGACATCCGCGATGAAGGAGACATCGCGCATGAGTTGCTCGCGCGCGGCCCAGGGGTCGCGTCCGAGCACCTTCAGCTCTCCCTCATATGAAGTAAGGCCAAGAATCGCGTCGAGCGCGGTCGTCTTCCCTGCTCCGTTAGGGCCAATGAGTCCGAGGATACGACCCTCTTCGACACGCAAATCGACACCATCCAGCGCGATGGTTGTGCCAAAGACCTTGCGCAGACCGCGCGCTTCTATCGTTGCCATGGCCTCAGCGTGTCTCCTTCCTGGCTCTTGATTTCGACCGCAGCGACATCGAGTTCTCTTTGGGTCAGACCAAGTCGCTGAATCTTTTCCGCGACCCGAGGCCATTCGTCGGCGAGAAATTTCTGGCGTTCGCCCTTGAGCAAAAGATCGCGCGCGCCGGGTTTGACGAACATCCCGAGTCCTCGCTTCATCTCGACCAGCTGCTCATCGACGAGTTGTTGATAGGCCTTGAGAACCGTGAGCGGATTGACCCGAAACTCGGCCGCGACATTGCGGACCGATGGGAGTGGATCGCCTTCTTTGAGCACGCCATCGAGTATCATGTGGACGCCCCGGTCGCGAAGCTGGCGGTAAATCGGCTGACTGTCGTTCCATTCACGATTCATCCGGTGTTCCAGATAGTCCTTGCCAGAAAGGTGCGGGATGCCGCTTTGGTCGATCAGTTCCTTTCATCTGTGTTATAGTCAACTATAACACTAGCTCACTGGCAAATCTTTTTTTGAACTTTCTTGAGGCGCGACAAGAGTGGCACCACGAATACGATTATATCGAGGGCGACTGGCGCGGACAAAGCTGTTCCGCTCTCGTCGCCCCACTACGCCGATGGCTGCCGCCGGTCCCCTCGACGAGAACCGCGCAATGTTCTAACCTGCGGTCGTGAGCAGCTGTAGTCGCGCCAGGAACCGATCCCGTCTTGATGCCCCCGTGAAAATATGAGGTGGCACCGAGTCGGGAGAATTGTGGCGACAGTGTTGGAGATTGTGCTTTGCGGTTCCGGCGCGTGCGGCACGACGCTTCGCGTGGTTTCCTACAATATCGATTGCGCCGACCAGGGCAGCGATAACAACATCACTGGGCCGACACACAGCCTGCCGACCGTGATTCAAGCGATCGGATTGCATCATCTCGGCATCAATGCGCAGCCGGTTGACGTGCTGGGTGTGGAAGAATTGCGTTCGACGACGCTCTCAGCCTTTGTCACACAGCTGAACAATATTTATGGCGCGGGGGCTTACGCGTTTGATCCGACCCCCGATCCAAATACTGGCGGCGGACCGGACGGACTGATTTACAACACGCAAACGGTGCAGGTGGTATCGGCGCGAGCGCTGCGGACCGGACAAATCGTGCTCTTGCAGGCGGACGGCACTTACACGGCAGCCCATTCGCCCGGCGGCGGAATGAACGGCGTTACTCGCGCACCGATGTTGTATCAGCTCCGGCCGATCGGTTACGGATCGAACGAAGATTTTTACATGTACGTCAGCCACGCGCGGAGTACGACCGACAACTCGGTCGGAGACGCGCGCTACGCCGAGGCGCAGGAGGTCCGCAGCGACGCGAAATATAATCTGCCGCCCGGGGCGCACGTGATGTATTCCGGAGATTGGAATTTGTTCCATGGGAGCGGAGAGAACGCCTACAAATGTCTGACCGGGCAGACGACTTCCGATAGCATCGACTGGAGCGACGGCAGCGCGATCTGGGTTAACATCAACCCGACGCAGGCATACGATCCCGACGTCGAGGACGATGCCGCCGACCATCACCACCTGGGGAAATGTGACTGCGGACAATGCCACCTATCTCTACGGCGATTCGACGACCTCGTTGACCTCGCGCATCGACGTCCAGCTCGTGAATGCCCCGATGCTGGGCGTTTACAACAACCAGGGAGGAGTGCAGCTGGCGCCGGACACGTCGGACCCGTTCGACACGTCGGATTTTCCCTCCGCGCAATACCCGTACGCGTTCGAGACCTTCGGCAACAATGGGACGACGCCCCGGAGCCGCTCGGCGACCGACGCCGCCAACCACTCGTTGGATGATCTCATCAACACGGTCCCGAACGCCGAGACTGTTTACGCCGACATCAAGCTCACCGGCAGCGGCGCCAACTTCACCGGCAGCGACCATTATCCCGTCGTCGGAGATTACATAGTGGTCCCGACGCCGCCTTTGACCGCCGCTCTGACTGCGCAAGGTTTTGAGGCGAACGGATATTTCCAGCTCACACTCTTTTCGACCCCCAACACCGGTTTTGAGATTCAGGCCTCAACGGATCTGATCAACTGGACCAACATTGGCACCGGCTACACCGACGCGAACGGATTGCTAATCTTTGAAGATATGGACGCCGCAAGTTTTCCGAAGCGCTTCTATCGCGCCCATTGGCCGTTGCCGTAATCGTATCCGTTAGTCGAAGAATGTAGCCGCATGCGTTCGGTTCCCGATCGATCGCAACGATCATCCGGTCCCGAAGTAGCGATCGCCGGCATCGCCCAGGCCAGGGACGATGTAGCCGCGCTCATTTAGCTCGGGATCAATCGCGGCGGTGATGATTCGCACGTCAGGATGAGCGCGCTGTAGTTGTTCAATCCCCGCAGCGCAAGAAAGGAGACAGACGAATTGAATCGAGCGCGCGCCTCCTTTTTTTAACATCGCCACCGCTTCGCAGGCGCTGTGGCCAGTAGCGAGCATGGGATCGAGCAGGAGAACTTCGGCCGCGGTGAGATTCGTCGGCAATCGACAGTAGTAACTGACGGGGCGGAGCGTGATTTCGTCGCGGTAAAGGCCGATGTGGCCAACCTCTGCTTCGGGCAAAACATGAAGCATTCCTTCCAGCATGCCCAAACCGGCGCGCAAGATCGGCACCATTATCACCGGCGCTGCGAGCACGGAACCGGCGGAAGGTTCCAACGGTGTTTGCACGGTGATGCTTTTCAGTTTCCAGGAGCGCGCGGCTTCGAAGAGCAAGAGAGCGGAGAATTCCTGCATCTTGCGCCGAAATTCTTCCGGGGCGGTTGTTTTGTCGCGCAGGATGGTGAGCTGGCTGGCGATAAGGGGATGATCGACAACCGTGACGTGCGGATTCATTGCGCGGCATTGTAGGGCAGCCGCGCCGGTTGCCGTCGAGGAGAATGTGGCAGGCGGGGCGTTACCACGCGCAACCTGTAACGAAGAAAAATCGGGAGCTGTCATTTTGAGCGAGCGAAAGCCTGCACTGAGCGAAGCGAATGTGAACCTCACTTGTTGCCCCGGACGTTGTTGTGAGGTCCCTCGCTCCGCTCGGGATGACATGCTATGAGTCGTCTCAATGCTGAAGGGGAAAACAAAGAGTCTACGCGACCGCGACGCCGATGATCGGCGAAAAAACAGCGTGACTGTTTTCCGCCCTGCACGCCGCTATCCGATCGGAGCCGAAGTCCTCCGCGACGGTCGGACACATTTTCGCGTCTGGGCGCCGAAAGCGAAACGGCTGGACGTGGTGCTGGAGGCGAGCGCAGACAAAACAGCGAAACGAAGCTTTCCATCGGCTCGAACGGGAAGCGGATGGTTATTTTTCCGGAGCGGTGGAAGCGGGCGCAGGCGCGCTCTATCGCTTTCGCGTGAACGAAGCCGAAGACTTTCATCCCGATCCGGCCTCGCGTTTTCAGCCGGAAGGACCACACGGCTCATCCTGCATTGTCGATCCCAAAAGGTTCCAATGGACCGACTCGAAATGGCGAGGCGTTAACTTAAAAGGCCAGATCATCTATGAAATTCACATCGGCACGTTCACGCCCGAAGGGACGTGGCGCGCAGCCGCGGAACAACTCGCTGAACTTGCGCGCGCCGGCATCACCGTCATCGAAGTGATGCCAATCGCGGATTTCCCGGGGAAATTCGGATGGGGCTACGACGGGGTGGATCTTTTCGCGCCCACCCGTCTCTATGGTTCGCCCGATGATCTGCGCGGTTTTGTCGATCGAGCTCACTCGTTAGGGCTGGGCGTAATTCTCGATGTCGTTTACAACCATTTTGGCCCGGATGGAAATTACCTCGGCGTCTTCTCTGACGATTATCTCACGCGCAAAAGTTCAAATGACTGGGGCGACTCGATTAATTTCGACGGGCCAAACTCGGCGCCGGTGCGAGAATTTTTTGTTACCAACGCGCGCTACTGGATTGAGGAATTTCATTTCGATGGCTTTCGTTTCGACGCGACAGAAAGCATTCATGACAAGTCCGACGAGCACATCCTCGGCGCGATCAGCCGGGCTGCGCGTGATGCCGCAGGCAGGCGTTCCATCATTCTGATAGCCGAAAATGAGCGTCAGGAGGTGAAACTAATTCGGCCGCGGAGCGAAGGCGGCGATGATCTCGACGGAGTGTGGAACGATGATTTTCATCACAGTGCGAAGGTCGCACTGACCGGTCGGCGTGAAGCGTATTTGACCGACTATCTCGGCGCCCCGCAGGAATTCATTTCGGCAGCGAAGTACGGTTACCTCTTTCAAGGGCAGCCATATTCCTGGCAGGAGGCCCCTCGCGGCACGGTAGCTCTGGGCGCGCCGCCAGAAGCGTTCGTCGCGTTCATCGAAAATCACGATCAAGTTTCAAACACGCTCGCGGGCCAGCGATTGCGCTTTGAGACGTCGCCCGGCCGATACCGCGCCATGACTGCGCTTCTTCTCCTCGGGCCCTGGACACCGATGCTTTTTCAAGGCCAGGAATTTGGAACGTCGAAACCGTTTCTCTATTTCAGCGACATCGGCGATGACAAACTGCGAGAAGCGATTCGCAAAGGTCGCTTTCAGTTTCTCTCCCAGTTTCCATCGCTGGCGAGGCCGGAGATTCAGAAACAACTGCCGCTGCCTTCGGATTCAAAGACCTTCGCCGCGTGCAGGCTGGATTTTTCGGAACGAGAAAAACACAAACAACTTTACGCCCTGCATGTCGACTTGATGAAGCTGCGTCGCGAAGATTCGCGCTTTCGGGAACAAAAGATTGGCGGCGTGGATGGCGCTGTCCTTGGGCCGAAAAGTTTCGTGCTCCGATATTTCGCGCAGAAAAATGACGATCGTCTGCTGCTGGTAAACTTCGGTGAAGCGCAATTGCTCGAGCCCATGCCGGAACCGCTTCTCGCGCCCCCGGTTCGGATTCGAATGGACGACGCTTTGGTCGAGCGAATCAAATCGCTATGGCGGATCGGGAGTAACTCCTGTGGCAACACAGGATAATTGGAAATTGCCGGGCGAAGCCGCGATTGCGTTGAAACTCGTTCGCGAAACCGCGCCGCGACGTAAACCGAGAAAGCGCGGCTAAAGATTCGGCGCTCGCACATGCACGATTTCACGGACAAGAAAATCGCGGAGGGCGACGCGGTAGTTCGCACGATGCCGTGGGACGGCGCGCAAATGTCGCGCGAGCTCCTGCTCAACCGCGAATGGCTTGTGACAAACGGACTGGGCGGCTATGCCTCGGGCACTGTTTCCGGCGCAATCACGCGCCGCTATCATGGACTGTTGATCGCGGCCCTGCCCGCGCCGCTTGGCCGCATGGTGATGTGGAGTCACGTCTCGGAATTTCTTCGTTTCAGCGACAGCGATGTCGTTTCCCTCGGGGCGGAGGAGCGCGCCGGTGGGCAGCTCGATCTTCGCGGTGCGGATTATCTGCGCGAATTCCGGCTCGAGGAAGGACTTCCGGTTTGGATTTATCACGTCCGCGGAGTTGTGATTGAGAAACGTGTGCTGCTTCCCCATCTGCAAAACACGGTGCACGTCAGCTATCAAATTACGGCCGGGGAAAATCCGCCGGTCCTCGAATTGCGGCCGGCATTTCATTTTCGCGGTCACGAAGCGCCCGTTGACGCCGGGTTGGCCGCCCCCTACAAACTCACTGCCGTCGATGGCCGTTACGAAATCGCATCGTCCAAGCGAAAGATGCCGCCGCTCCGCATGCGACTCTGCGACCACGACTCCGCTTTCACGATCGCGCCGTCGAATATTCATCAGGTTGTGTACCGAAGTGAGCAACAACGCGGCTATGTGCATGAAGGCAATCTCTGGAGTCCGGGATTTTTCCGCGTTGCTCTGGCCCAGCGAAGCATCGCTACCCTGGTCGGGTCGACGGAATCGTGGGAGATCATCGACGTGCTGAGTCCGGGGGAGGTTCTGGCGGCGGAGCGCGAACGACGCGCGCGCCTGCTCGTGGAAGCTGTGCCGGAAGCGCAAGAGGGCGTTGCTGCGGAATTGGTTTTTGCCGCGGATCAATTCGTCATTACACCGGCGGGTCGCTTCGAAGAAACTGCGCGAGCTCATGCCGCCGGTGACGAGGTGCGCACAATCATCGCCGGTTACCATTGGTTTACCGATTGGGGGCGCGACACCATGATCAGCCTGGAAGGCCTGACCCTGACGACGGGGCGTTCGCTGGAAGCGGGTTACATTTTGCGCACGTTCGCGCATTACGTTCGCGACGGCTTGATTCCGAACATGTTTCCCGAGGGCCAAAAAGAAGGCCTCTATCACACTGCCGACGCGACGCTGTGGTTCTTTCACGCGCTCAACCGATATCTCGTCGTCACCGGCGATCGGATTACGCTAAGACTCTTGTTGCCAACATTGATCGACATCGTCGAGCACCACCTGCGCGGCACAAAGTTCAATATTCACGTCGATCCTAACGACGGTCTGCTCGCGCAGGGTCAGGATGGATTTCAACTCACCTGGATGGACGCGAAGATGGGTAATTGGGTGGTGACGCCGCGTCGCGGGAAAGCGGTGGAGATCAACGCGCTTTGGTACAATGCGCTTCGTCTGCTGACGGACTGGCTGCGCGAGACGGAAGCAGGAGCCGCGAAGCGTTACGAGGATCATGCCGCGCGCACGCGCGAATCATTTAACAAACGCTTTTGGTTCGCTGACGGCGGTTATCTTTACGATGTCGTCGACTGCAATGGTGAAAGCGGGACGCTACGATCGATCCTGCCGGCCGAATCAGATTTTCGCCATTTCGCTCGATCATCCGGTGCTCGACTCCGAGCGGATGGGCTTCCGTCGTCGATGTTGCCCAAAAAAAATTGCTCACGCCGGTCGGGCTGCGTTCACTCTCGCCGGACGATCCGGAATACAAACCGATCTACTCAGGCGATCTGCGTTCGCGCGATGGCGCTTACCATCAGGGCACGGTTTGGGCCTGGCTGATCGGGCCATTCATCGACGCCTGGCTGAAGGTGCACGCGAATGACAAAGAAGGTGCGCGCAAATTTCTCGAAGTGTTTCCGGTTCACCTCAATGACAATGGCCTCGGCACGATCGGCGAAGTGTTTGACGCGCGCGAGCCGCACCACGCCGGCGGCTGTATCGCGCAAGCCTGGAGCGTGGCGGAAGTCCTGCGTTGCTGGGTCAAAACGAGCGCGTGAAGATTGTGGGCTAACGAGCAGTCCAGCAGTTACGGTTTTAGAATTAGCGTGAGATCGAGGCGCTTTCCCCGGGGAGGAAGATATCCGCGCGCCGTGAACGACTTCCAGTTTTGTGGAAGCGCCGGGTAAAGTTCCCGCGCGGTCTGCGTCGGCATAATGATGAATCGCGGCCCGCGCGATCCCATGAACCTCTGCACGCTGCCCAGATCGTGAACGGGATCGAGTGTTTGAAACCAGCCGTGAACACGAGCTGCGAAAATACCAGACCACACTCGGTTGCCGATATCCGACATTCGCGAATTCCATCTCCGGCCGCAGATTAGCACGCGCTTCATTGAAAAGTTGAATGCTTGGGACCGCGCGCGCGAACAACGGAAACAAGAAGAGGCTCGTGCATAGAGATACTGCCAGCGTGAGGACCGCGGCGCGCTGAGCGAATCGCGCTGAACCCGGCAACTCGAACAAATGCCGCGCCAGCAAAAGAGAAAGCAATGGGAAGGCCGGCAGGGTGTAGTGAAAGAACTTCGTGTTCACGAAAGTCAGAATGAGAAAGATGGGGACGATTCCAGCGATGAGATAGTTATCCATTCCATCGCGGTCGCGCCAAAGTCGTCGAATGAGTGCGGGCAGCTTGATCGACCACGGGAAGAAGCTGACAAAGACCGTGAGAAAGTAGAATGGAAGCATTGCGAGATAGATGATCCCGGAATTTGCTTCCTCGTGTTCGACGGCAGTTCCGACCGCGCGCTCGAACACGTGATGCCCAATGCCCACTCGAAAAAAATCGCCATTGGTTCGGAGGAGCGCCGGAATGCCCCACGCCAGCACGATCGCGAGTGTGCATAACAGGCCAGTCGCAAAATGAAACCGCGAATTGAGCGAGCGATTGCGCAGGAATAATCTGGTGGTGGCGACGGTAAGCAGAGGAATCCATCCGATGGGGCCCTTGGCGAGGAAGGCCAGCCCCAGCGCCAGGTAAAAGATCAGCCGCCAGTACTTCCGGTATTTCGGATCGGCAGGTGGAGTGATTATTCCTAACGAATCCGCGATTAATTCATACGCTGCCCAGTGCGCTGCCGTGACAAAGAAAACCAGCAACATGTCGGGGAGCCCAGCCCTGCCTTGGAGGAACATTTGCAGACAAAGGCTGAAAATGATCGCAGCCCACCAGCCAAGGCGGTCCCCGCCCAGCCGCCGGCCCCACGCAAAAAGCAAAACAGCAATGCCAGCTGCTGCCATTATCGACGGCAACCGCGCCGCGAAATCGGTTTCATCAAAGAAATGGAAACTCGCGACCTGAGTCCAATAGAGAAGCGGCGGCTTGTCGAATCGCGGCTCATTATTGAAATAGGGAACGACATAATCAGAGCGCTCGCGCATCTCGCGCGAGGCCTCGGCAAAGCGGGGCTCATCCCGATCGATCAGCGGCAGGGTCCAGGTCCCAGCGCCATGCAAGAGAAAGCAGGCAAAGAATACGAAGGCCGAATTACGGATTACGCGGGACAGAGCGGAGATTCAAGGCCATCGGCCCATGAAATACAAATTCGAAATTTGTTTGGAATAAACAATCGCCGCCATCATTTGCGCAGCGGCGGTTCACAGCGGATAGCTTCCGCCGATGCCGCCCAAATTAGTTGTCCTGCTCGCAGTCGTGTCGCTCATTTCCAGCGCGGATGCGCAGCTGTTCAAGTCACGCACACCAGCAGCGAGGCGTCCGCCGCAACCCATCGCGACACCGCAAACACGCGCGACTCCAGCAGCTCCCACTCCCGTTCCGACGCCGAAGGTGCTGGTCGCGCTCCCGAATTACGACACGGAGACGAGCACGCGACTCCAGATTTTTCTCGATAACAATTGGTTCGGGCCGGGGAAAATTGACGGCGAGATGGGCGAGTTTTTTCGAAAGGCTCTCATCGCCTACAAGCGCGCGCACGGCATGCCGGAAACCGGCGCAGTCGATCAATGGCTCATCGACCAGGTGCCAGTCGCCCTAACGAATTATACGATCGCACCGGACGACGCGAAATTTGTCGGCATCACCGCGAGCAAGCCATCGGAACAGGCGCGTCTGAAGCAGCTTCCTTACGGTTCGTATCTCGAGTTCGTGGCAGAACGTTTTCATGCCTCCGAAGCGTTCCTGCGAAAATTGAATCCAGGGAAAAATCTTGACCAACTGCAGCCAGGCGATTCCCTGACGGTGCCGAACGTGCTTCCATTCCAGATCGAAAAGCTTTCGGAAGCTTTCGTCCCCGAAAATCCTGCCTCGCCGCACGCAAGGTCTTTATCGATACGAAAGAGCGCACACTCGAGGTGCGCGAGAACGGACAGTTGGTGGCCGAGTTTCCCATCACTCCTGGTTCGAAGACTTTGCCGGCGCCTTTGGGAACGTGGAAGATTCTCGGCATCGCGACGTTGCCGTGGTTCCGGCACGACGAGGGTGTGTTGAACTACGGCGTGCGAACGGAGAACTTTTTCAATCTGCCGCCCGGGCCGAATAATCCGGTCGGCATTCTCTGGATGGGATTAAATAAACCGGGCATCGGAATTCACGGCACGAATAATCCGGAAACGATCGGACGTGCCGGGAGCCATGGGTGCATTCGTACGGCCAACTGGGATGCAGCGAGAGTCAAAGACCTCGTGACCAAAGGGAACACGGTCGAGATTTTCTGAAACGTGGGAGGGACTCAGTGTCCCGACATCACGAGTGCTAATGGCACCACGGCTGCTCCGTTTGAGAGGGTGGAAGCGAAACAATACCGGTACGCCGCTGTGCTGGTCTTCGCGCTGATCGCTCTTAGTCGCCTGCCATTCCTTGATGCTGGATACGGAGTAAATGTCGATGCGTGGCGTGTAGCCGGGACCGCGCGCAAGATCTCGCAGACCGGTGTCTACGAAGTCTCGCGCTTTCCCGGTTATCCGGTGCAGGAGATTGTCAGCTCCTGGTTTTGGAAAGGCGGTCCGATTGCCCTGAACGGACTAAGCGCTGCATTTGGGATTCTCGCTGCCGTTGCCACGTGGTCGATCGCCCGTCGTCTCGGATGCCGCGATTCGCTGCTCATCGCAGCAGCCATCGCCTCGGTGCCGATCTTCTTTGTCAGCAGTGTCACCTCGAAAGATTACATCTGGGCACTGGCGTTTGTGCTGCTGGCACTTTGGGCGGCGATCTCCCGCAAACCGGGTCTGGCCGGTATTTTGTTAGGCGTCGCGATTGGATGTCGAGCCACATCGGCCGCAATGCTGATTCCGCTTGCGTTAGTAGTTTGGAGCGAATGCGAGAACGCATCGCGATGGTGGTCGTTATTTCGTTTCGCGGCCATTACGACAATCACGGCCGGGCTGGCTTTCCTGCCGGTCTGGATGCGATACGGCTGGGGATTTTTCACATTTTATCAAAGCCACGATCGACCTGATCTTCGAACGATCGCCATCCGTGGGACATGGGAAGTGTGGGGAGGCCTCGGCCTGCTCGGCCTCGCTGTCGTCATAGGTGGAATAATTCTCCAATTCTGGAGATATCGCGACGCAGCATTACCAAAGATGGCAAATCCGTGGATTGTCCCGGCGATCATCATGATGGTCGGGATTTATTTCCTGGCTTACCTGCGACTGCCGGATCAAGCCGGCTATCTTCTGCCGATCGTTCCGGCCGTTCTCCTTCTCTGCGCTCGATTCGCACCGAGGCGAGCATTTCAAATCTGCTGCATTTGCTTCATCGCCTCGCCCTGGATCGATTTCTCTGGCAGATCCATTCAACCGGGTCCCGTGATTTCTGATCATCGTGAACGACAAAGGACTCTCCAGGACGTTACAAGATTCATCGCCTTCGCTGAAGAAGCGCTGCCTGGCCGGAGTACGTGGTCGTTGGAGCATGGGAACCGCTGATCGCGGTCCTGGCACCTGCCCAAAGCACGCACAATCAATATGAATACACCATCGCGGCTCCCGAACTGCATCGTGTCCTGCAGTCCGGCGACGGATTGGCCTATCTGAGCGAACCGATTCGGGCGTTCAACTATCGGGTCACCGGATTGGATCTGGCGCGCTTCGGCGCTATCGATATGCGGAAACTTCGCGTGGCGATGAATCGTTAGGGCGCGCTAGTAGAATGATCCGGGAGCCGCTTCCACACTTCCGTCTTGATCATTCCGTTCTTGAACTCCGTTCGCTGCGTGCAGACGAAATCGTGTAATTGCAGAAAAGGCGAAGGATCAATCAACTTGCGCGCCTCGATCCCGGCGAACGCGCGGAAGAACAAATACATTCCCTTAATCCAAAGCCCTGCGCGCAAACGTCCGGCTGGCGAGACAGGGCAACAAAAATCGGCTAACAACCATTTTGCTTTTGGAGCTGCGGCCCGTGCCAATTTTTCGACGATGGTTTGCAATTGCGTCGCCGGAAAACAATCGAGAAAGAAATGCGTCACGATCAGGTCGTAAAATCTTTCAGGCGCTGGCCAATCTTCAATCGTTGAGTGGATCAACTTCACCCGATCAAAAGACGCGGGGTGGTGGCGGTGCAGCCGTTGGCGCGTGAGATCGAGCATGGCCGCGCTCGCGTCCACGCAATCCACCGCGGCGTTCGGAGATTTCCTGAGGAACTCGAGAAGAAAACGTCCGTTCCCCTCGCCCACGACCAGTACGCGCCGCGCCGTTGCGGCTTCAGCGAGAAAGCAGGTTCGGGCCTGCTGGAGCGCGGTTCCGAACGCAATCGTTTCCAGCCTGCGATAGTGCCGCGCGAGGCGATCGAAGCTCACCGCAGTGAAAAGAGCAAGACCGCCAGCGGCGTAAGCAGAACGAGATCCGCCAGCGCAGTGCGACTGTCGCGCGGCAAATGCCCGCCGGCATTTAGCCTAACGAGCAAGAGTGCGCTGATCCCAAGGCAAAGGCAAAACGGAAAGGCAAATCGCCAAAAGATGGCGAACCCGAGAGCGGCGAGCGCGAGAGCGTATCCGATCGGCCTGAGCAGCGACGCAGCCGCGGGCCGCCCGGTCACGAACGAAGTTTTCCCCTGGGCCAAGTCGAGCTCCCGTTCCCAAACTGCGATTGAGAGGCAATTCAAAGTGCACAGCATTGCGAAAAGAATCACCGCGGCGCCGAACGAGATGGTTAGGCCAGGTAGCAGGCCCGCCACGCCCAGCGCCGTGCCGGCAGCAAACAGGACGCCGATCGACTCTTCTTTCACTGGAATTGGCCGCCACTTCCCACCTAACGAATGATTCACGAGCAGATAGAAACTACAGATCGCTGCGAGCGTGCCACCGAGCAGGAGCATTTGCCGGTCGAGGCTGCGCAGAGCGAGCGAGACATCCGCAACAAAAATCAGCACCACAGCGATCCACCAGCCGATCATGTGTTTCCGGCAAAACTCGTGACGCAACGACATCGGACTGCCGACTGGCATTTTGATCGTATCGACAAAACGATCGGCGAGATAAATCAACCAGGCGGTGAGGAAGAGAAGCGCGCGCAAGGCAAAGTTGAGATGCGCTCCAAAGGTGTGCTCGAAGAGCCACTGCCAGCTGACCGCAACGATGGGGGCGTCGAGACAGAGAAGATTCAACCAAACAATGGGCGAATAGCGGACGCCATCCGAGACTGAAGCGGCAGGCTCGGCCACCAATTCCGGCACATTGGGCATTGCCAAACTTATCTGGCGATGCGGACTCCGGCAATCGGCCCGCGGTCTCGCAACACCGGCGCGAAGGCGGTGGGAAGCGGGGCAGTTGGTTCGTAACGGGCCGAATCGCGCTTGCCCGGCCCATGCTTAAGCAATAAACTTGATTCAGGCTACTATCTCAGGAAACGGGTCTGCCAATTACTTGCTGCCATGAAAACGGAAAGCGGAATCCCCACGAACAACGCAGCCGTTGCTTCACTTCCCAAACATTTGCTGCAATTTGCCGTCGATCAGCGCTACGACGATTACACGCCAATCGATCACGCAGTCTGGCGATTTATCATGCGTCAGAACATTTTTTTTCTAAAGGAGTACGCCCACAAGGTTTATTTCCAGGGTCTGCTCGACACCGGCATCTCTTTCGAGCGCATCCCGCGCATCCAGGAAATGAACGACATTCTCGCGCGGATCGGCTGGGGCGCTGTCGCGGTGGACGGTTTCATTCCGCCCGCCGCCTTCATGGAGTTTCAGGCGTACAAGGTCCTCGTCATCGCCTGCGACATGCGGCAGCTCCATCATATTGAATACACGCCGGCGCCGGACATTGTGCACGAAGCGGCCGGGCACGCGCCGATCATCGTCGATCGCGAGTACTCGAACTATCTCCAGCGCTTCGGCGAAGTCGGTGCGAAGGCGATGTCGTCGAAGAAAGACTTCGAACTGTATGAGGCGATCCGGCACCTTTCGATCCTGAAGGAGCTGCCGAACTCTGATCCGAAGGAAGTGGAGGAAGCGACTAAGGAAGTCGAACATCGGCAGAAGACTTTGGGCCAGCCCTCGGAGATGGCGCTTCTCTCCCGCCTCCACTGGTGGACAGTCGAGTACGGACTTATCGGCACACTGGAAAATCCGAAGATTTATGGCGCGGGATTGCTTTCTTCGATCGGCGAATCAGTCAGCTGTCTCGAACCGAATGTGGAAAAGGTCCCCTACTCGATCGACGCCGCGAATACGCGATTCGATATCACAACGAAACAGCCGCAGCTTTTTGTCTGTCGCGACTTCAAGCATCTCAGCGATGTGCTCGAGAAATTCGCCAGCCAGATGGCGTTCATGGTCGGTGGACTTGAGGGAATCAACAAAGCGATCGAGTGCGGCAACACCGCGACCTGCGAGTATTCGTCGGGCTTGGAAGTAAGCGGCGCATTTACCGAGGTGATTACGGAGGGCGAGGCGCCGATTTATCTGCGCACAACCGGACCGACTGCGCTCGCATACGCGGGCAAGGAATTGCCTGGCCATGGACGCGATTACCACAAGGAGGGTTTCGGTTCGCCGATCGGCGACTGGAAGACCGTAAACAAATGGCCCGAACAGCAGAGCGACGAAGAGTTACATGGATGGGTTTCGAGGCCGGGAAGAAGTCAACGATCCGATTCGTTAGCGGCGTGACGGTCGAGGGGAAAATCGAAAAGATAATCAGGCGCGATGGGAAGTTGGTTCTTATCACCTTTTCAGATTGCACGGTAAAGTATCAGGATCGGATTCTTTTCGATCCTTCCTGGGGCACTTACGACATGGCGGTCGGCGGGCGAATCAGTTCGGTCTTCAACGGCGCGGCGGACAAAGACGCTTACAACCAGGTCGCACTCGTTCCGAAAGAGCGGACGATCAAAGTTCCATCGGATGCGAAACGCAAACGACTCGAGAATCTGTACGCGCAGGTGCGCCAGATTCGCGAGAGCAAAGCTGGATACGAACGGCTGGGGGAAATCTGGGAGACACAGCAGGCGGATCATCCCGGCGACTGGCTGTTATCAATGGAAATTTTTGAGATGCTCGACACGACCAATCAGCAACCCGAATTGAAAGCCAGGATCGAAAAATTCCTCACTCAGAAAAAGGTAACAACGAAGGATTTATCAACACTGATTGGTTGGGGGTTCCGGCTGGTCGAGTATCACAAGAATCCGGAGTTTCAGGCGGTGATGCAGGCCTCGCCGAAGTGATCGGGATCCAGTTGATCAGCCGCCAGCGGTCTCAGACCGATTCGTCTTTGAAGTGGCGTTTGCCCTTCTGCGCCTTGGCAAACTCGTCTTTGCTCAAAATATTCTCCTCGATCTGCATGTCGACACGGCACAGGTTTCTGAACCACGCCTCGATCCTCTCCTGACTTTTCAGGACGTCATCGGTCAGATAGTTCGTGTCGATGTTAATGCAGATCGCGCCGACGACGCCGAACTCCTTGCGCATGATCGGGATCGTTGTGCATTTGAATTTCCGCGACCCAATATTCAGTTCGTAATTCAATTTATCCTCGTGGAGAAGCTGGCGCTTCTTCAGATCGATCAGGAGATTGGTCGTCCCGTCACGGAGATTTCTGCCAGTGACATTATTCTCCAGCGCAATGAGCGAATGCGACGGATCAGCCAGATTGTGGAGCAGGATTTCGATGCCGGTGTTTGGAAATGATTTTCCGATCAGGCGCACGAGGCGGGTGTAATTCTCCAGATACTCATTCGTGTCATCCGCGATTTTCTTGCCCTCGTATTTTTCGAAAAGCCTGGCGTACTCCTTCTGCTCGGCCGGCTCGAGCTGAGCGCGGACGTTGTTTTGTTCGCCGATGAAAATGAGCTGCCGCGCGGCCGTGTAGTCGTTGTTCTTCAGGAAATAATGCATCCCGAGCCGGAAATCCTTCAGATCGAACTCGGGGATGTTGTCGCGATTGATCGTGAACGGATAGAAATCGTACTCTTCCAGATTCCGGCCATAACGGCGCCGTTCTTTGTACTTTCCCCAGAGAAAACCGGCGCCGAGGAGCACGAGCGACGCGATGACCGATGCGATCACGTTGATGGTGATGTCGCCGCCGAAACCTTGCATGATAAGTCTTACCTCAACCGGAGCGAATGCGCTATGATGTTCGCCGGAGCGTGAATCGATTGTTAGGCGTTTCCCAGAGCCTGAGCCGCACGAGGCGATCGCTCAACCGCGCATTCATCTTCGGCCAGAGCGCGCGAACAATGTTCTCACCTGTGGACGGGGTTTTTCGAAAGTCTTCCGTCTCGAGATCGAGATGTTTATCCCGCCAAGCATCGAGCGACTCATCCATGGCGCGCTCCATTGCCGTAAAATCAAAGAGCGTTCCGGTGCGTTCATCGTAGGTTCCACCGATCGTCGCTTCCGTCAGATAGCGATGGCCATGGCCGCGCGCATTGTTGCACTTGCCGAAGAGAATTGCGTTCTGCTCGTTTGAAAATGTCGGCACGTGCAAACGGTGAGCGGCACAAAACGGCCGGCGCATTCCCAAAAACATGCTTTCGTCGTCCCAGACTTCGGCGAAGAAATCCTCTCGCTCATGCAGACGGACACGATACAAAGGCTTGAGCGCATTCACCCGCTCGTAAATGTATTCTGCCAGACTCTCCGTCGTCATCGGACGATCTTGCATCGCCGCGACATCGTCGTTCAGATACCGATGATCGAGCTCCATCCGGAGCGACCGCACTCCATGGTTAATATCGTCGTACCGGACCAGCGGCCTGTCTCCCAATCTCGTTTCGGAACGAAAAGTGAGACGCGTCCGATAGTTGTGCCCGTGAATGGAAAAAGCGCGGCCGAAGAGCGCGGCGTTCTTGGCGTCGTTCAAATGCGGAGAGCAGGTCCGGCGCGCCGCGGAAAATTCAAACCAATAATTTCCTTCGCAGGCGCCATCCGAGTAATAAGTTGCGCTGCGCTCAGGCGATTCGACAAGGTGAGTAATTGTTAACTGTGCATTGATGCCGGAAAAAAGCGGCGCCACTTCGAGATGAAGCTGTCGCGCGATATTTTCAACGGTTGGAACCGTATCGCGGAAGGTCGGATTATCTTCGTTCAGGAATTTGTGATCGAACCGCTCGTGCACAATCTCCCCCGCTCGCTCCTTGATTTCGCTGATGTTGATGAGCATGCCGGTGTCGCGGTCAATCGTTCCGGTGAAAACAAAATAGGCGATGTAATTGCGACCGGTCCCATGCTTCGCCTGCGTCTCGGGTCCGAACGCGACGAGGTTTTCTGTGTCGGTCCAGCGCGGAACAAAGAGGCGGCGCGAAGCCGAAAATTCGAGACGTTTGCTGACCGTCAACAGCATGATGCAGCAAACACGCTGAAGATGATCTCGCAACTCGTGAGTCATCCTGAGCGAAGTCGAAGGATCCCGTGATGCAATCTTTGCGGTTAGCAACGGGATTCCTCGACTCCGCTGCGCTGCGCTCGGAATGACGAAGCCTCTTACTCTTTCAGCAGTGAGAGAAATTCCGAACGAGTTCGAGCGTCGTCTTTGAACGAACCGAGCAGGCAGGAAGTTTTCATGACTGAGTTCTGCTTCTCCACCCCGCGCATCATCATGCAAAGGTGTTTCGCTTCAACCACGACGGCGACACCATCGGGATGAAGCGCGTTCATCAGCGATTCAGCAATTTGCGTGGTCAGGTTTTCCTGGATTTGCAGCCGGCGCGCGAAAAGATCGACAATACGCGCGACTTTCGAAAGACCGATGACTTTCCCATTCGGGATGTACGCAACATGCGCGCGGCCGATGAACGGGAGCAAATGATGCTCGCACATCGAATAAAGCTCGATGTCCTTGACGAGAATAATCTCGCTCGCATCCGAATCGAAGATCGCGCCGTTGATCACGTCGGCCACATTTTGTCGATAACCCTGGGTGAGAAACTCAAACGCGCGCGCGGCCCGGCTCGGAGTTTTGAGTAATCCCTGACGGTCGGGATCTTCGCCGATCGCTTCGAGCAGATCGCTAAAGATGCGCTCCAACTTCTCCACGCGATCCGTCCCGAGCCGGTTGCGCTTCAACGTCAGGCGTTCGGAAGTGTCGAGGTTAGTCTCCGGCATGGCGAGACTTTAGCGGCAGGGACGCCAGAGGACAAATCCGCTATCCCGCCTTCTGTAGCGGCGGTCTGTGACCGCCGAAGGGCATCGCCGGGGCCGGACGGGATCGGCGCTCATAGAGCGCCGCTACAATTCAATCCAGCCAGCTCAGCGGATACTTTGGATCGTCGAGCGCGAGCGATTCCTCCGCGAGTTCAGGGCAACCCAGTTCCGGCTAACGATTTCACAAATGATACATCCGACGCGTTGATAACCCCGTTGGCGTTCACATCGGAACGGAAGTTTGTCACGTCAATTTGCTGGCCGATCCGCGACTTGCTTTGGCTCACGTCGGTGACGTTCACGGCACCGTTTCCATTTACATCGCCGACCAGCACACCCATGGAAACAGGAACGTCGCCCGTACGGGTGCCATCATTCACATTAGAAAGCGTAACCGTGATTCGCTGAACGTTGCTTACCTCGGTCAGATTGACCGTTATCTGCGCCGTACCACTCCCGCTGAAGCCGCTCATACTCGCTGTGCCAGAAGTTACTGAGGCGTTGCCGACCGTGACTGTAGTCGCGAAGTTAATAATCATCTGATAATCGTTTGTGGCTCCGCCGCCGCGGCATTCGATTCCGGGCGTTCCGCTCAACGGTAGATCGATATCGAAGGTGCCGTCTGCACCGTGAGTCTTTCGCGAGAACGCACTTTGTGCCATCGGCGCTTGGGCCACCAGTTCCCCATCGGTGAAGGCGTCCGGCTGGTAGGTGCCGTTGATGGGCACGCGCCCGTCCACCCATGAAGAGAGGTGTCTGGTGGCCAAGGCCGAGGCGTAATCGTAATCGCTCCCATAGTTTTGGACGACGCCCGGATCGGGTTGAGCTGACAGCGGGCTGACAACATCCGAGAACGCATCGTCAGGCAACCAGGTGGCACCGTTGTCGTCGGACCTGCGCGCATACATCCGGTAACACGGGATGTTGCTGCCAGCGATGCAAGTCGATGCTCCCCCGCCATCACGCTCGTCATACCAGACGGCAAAGAGGGTGCCACTCGGACTGACCGAAAGGTTCGGCTCCCACTGCGCCTTGAGGGGATCGGTGTTGCTGTTCAGTTGAAATGGGGCACTGAAGGTCACGCCGCCATCGGTGGAGCGGATGTAGAAGACGTCGGCAGGGTCGCCATTGCCGGGGTTGCGTGCGGAATAAACGTAGTGAACCACGCCGTTATAGGCGGCCGGCTCGCCCCAGCCCTCATATCGCCAGGCGGGATCGGGGTTGCAATACATGTCGGCGAAGTAGCCGACAGCACAACGGCCAGGGCCACTGAAGGTGGGGCCGGTGTAGGTGTTGGTCCAGGAGTTACCGCCGTCTGTGGAGCGGTAGAAGACGTTGTTGCAGTTGTGGGGGAAGCCGCCGCCGCCTTCATTCATGCCGGCGATGTACACGTTCCCCGTGGCCAGGTCTCCGGTGATCTGCACGTTGCGGATGAAGGTCCCGCTGTTAATCTGTCGTTCGTTAGTCCAAGTGTTGCCGTTATCCGTGGAGTAGCGAAGAAAGATATTCGCGCCGCGAGCGAAGTCGTTCCAGGAGACATACATCCTCCCGTAAAAGGGCGATGATGGGTTCATGTCAGTCCAGCCCGATTCGCGGTCGTCTTGGGTGCCGATGTGAACGCAGTTGTAATGGGTCCAGCTAGCCGGCGATGGGTCCAAAGGAGTGGTGGATTTATACCCCCCGAGACCCTGGCTGCCGCAGGCCGTGTCCAGCCAGACCGTGTACCAGGTGCCGGTGGGGCGGTTATACAGAACAACGGGATCGCCCTCGGTACCCCCGAAGGGGCTTTGACCATTGGCGCCGGTGAGACGGACGAAAGTATTGCCGCCATCGGTCGAGACAGATGCACCGGACCCATTGATCGGCGTGACGCTGCGGCCTCGTGAGTCGTCGTAACCGACCACGATTTGATTGGTGTTATCCGGGTTACCCCAGGAGAATGTCGTCGATTGGATAACGGCGGGAGACTCCTCGGTGCCGTTGATCAGGTCAACGTCCGTGCCGCCGTAGGCCAGCGGTGAGAACAGTTTTTTCACAAACTGGGTCAAAGCACCCAGAGGGGAACTCGGCGAAATCGCATGAGCCCCGCCTCCCCGCGCTTGGCCGCAGGCAATCATGATGGCGCCGGCCCGCAAGTTCATTTGCCTGTCGATGCCGATCTCGTGAATTTTGGAACAATCAAATCCATTCGGAACGAGAGGATCTTTGGAGTTGGTGATGATCTGATTTTTCTGCTGCGACTGCGCCATGTTCTGAGCGAGCGCAGAAAATGCGCCGAAACCTGCCAGCCCCAGAAAGAAGCCGACCAGGACGATAAACAGGCCCATTAGAACGCGCAGATTGAAGAAAGCGGATTCAAGATGCGCTTTAGCGCACGAGGTTGACTCGTTTTTCATTCACACCTTTCCTTGCGGAGAATCTGATTCAGTGTGCCACACGCAATTTTTTTAATCAAGAGCGGGAGAATAAATCAAGCTCGACAATGGATGCGACATTCAATCGCTCGTTAGGCGACTACACGAGCGCGAATTACTCTTTGATAACCCACTCGCCGAGTCACTCCACGCTGTAGCGGCAGTCTACGACCGCCGAAACGCGCAGAATTCACGCATTATCCTCCGTTCCTTCGGCGGTCACAGACCGCCGCTACAGGAAACCCGCTCTTGCAATTCGCTCGTTAGTCCAGCCAGCTGAGCGGGTAGTTGGGATCGTCCAGCGCGAGCGATTCCTCGGTCAGCTCGAGGGTGTGCGCGGTGTCGAACATCACGGCCAATTCCTCGGTGCGGAGCGCATCTTTGCTCGCCATGATCGTGCCCGGATGCGGCCCGTGCGGGATCCCGCGCGGATGCAGCGTGATCGATCCGCTCTCGATGCCGCGCCGCGATCCGAAATTTCCGCGCACGTAAAACAAAACCTCATCGGCTTCGACGTTGTCGTGCACCCACGGAATTTTCACGGCTTCGGGATGGGTATCGAGAAAACGCGGCGCGAACGTGCAAACAACGTAACCGCGAATCTCAAAGGTTTGATGGATCGGCGGCGGTTGATGGACCGTGCCGGTGATCGGTTCGAAATCCTGGGCGTTGAAGGTGAACGGATACAAATAGCCGTCCCAGCCGACAGCATCGAACGGATGATGCGCCATCGTCACACGGGTAAAGCGCGAACCATCTTTGACCAGAACATCGACATCCTCTTCCTTGTCGATGGTGATGATCTCCGTCGGCCCGTGGAGGTCGCGCTCGGAATAGGGCGCGCCCATTTTGATCTGGCCTTCGTGATTGAGATAACGCTTCGGAATTCGGACCGGACCAACCGATTCGAGAATAAGATAATCTTCCTCTTCCACCTTGTCGGGCACGAGCCGGTAGGTGATGCCACGCGGGATAACGATGTAATCTTCCGCGCGATAAGGCAGCTTGCCGAAAACAGTTTCAATCGTGCCGCCGCCTTTGAAGACGAAGATGATTTCGTCCGCGCCGCCGTTCTTGTAATACTCAAACTTGTCGTACGTCTTCGCGGGCCGCGCGCGATACGCCGTCATATCCTGATTGAACAACATCGGGATGCGGCTGGTGTAAAGATCGCCCCGGCGCGGAATGTCCGCCGTCTTGAAATGATGATGGCGCAACGGACTATCGGTAACTTTTTTCGGCTCCCAATGTTTGATCAGCTCGACATTGCGCACGCGCGTAGGCGGCCGCAGGTGATACACGATCGCGTAGGCCTCATCGAATCCTTCCGTGGTGAAGACGTGCTCGTAGGCGATGCCTTCGTTCTTGTAGGTTGGCGCCGCGCCGTTGCGATGAAACCAAATGTGATGCTTCTTCGGCATCTGACCGAGCTTCTGATAATACGGCATGTGTTTTGTCCTTTAGAGATTGCCTCTCGCGTCCTGCTCTTTTTCCAACGCCTCGAACAGCGCTTTGAAGTTCCCTTTGCCAAAGCTCTTCGCGCCTTTGCGCTGGATGATTTCGAAAAAGAGCGTCGGCCGGTCTTCCACCGGTTTGGAAAAAATTTGGAGCAGATAACCTTCGTTGTCACGATCGACCAGGATGCCTAACCGCTTCAACGGCTCCAGATCTTCATCAATGTGACCCACGCGATCCGGCAGCGTGTCGTAATAACTTGTTGGGATATTCAAAAACTCAATGCCGCGACTCTGAAGGTCCGTCACTGTCTTGACGATGTCCTTGGTCGCGATGGCGACGTGTTGCACACCTTCGCCATTGTAAAAATCGAGGTACTCCTCGACCTGCGACTTCTTCTTGCCCTCGGCCGGCTCATTGATCGGAAATTTCACGAAACCATTTCCATTGCTCATCACTTTGCTCATCAGAGCCGAGTATTCGGTCGAGATATCCTTGTCGTCGAAGGTGAGGATATTGCGGAACCCCATCACCTCTTCGTAGAATTTCACCCACGGATTCATCTGGTTCCAGCCAACGTTGCCGACGCAGTGATCGCAATAGAGCAGACCCGGTCTCGGCCGGGCGATACGACGATTCCCACTTTCGGAAGCCGGGCATGAAAGCGCCGTTGTAATTTTCGCGCTCGATAAAAAGATGAACGACGTCGCCGTAGGTGTGAATGCCGCTCATGACCAGTTCGCCATCATCGTCCTTCAACGTCGTCGGTTTCATGAAACTCTTGCCGCCGCGTTTCGTCGTTTCGTTCCAGGCGGAAGTGGCGTCTTCCACCTTCAACGCGATCGCCTTGACGCCGTCACCGTGTTTGGCGATGTGATCGGCGATCGGATTGTCCGGCTTGAGCGGCGTGGTGAGAACAAATGTCAGTTTGTTCTGGCGAATGGCGTAGCTCGCTCGATCTTTCGTTCCCGTTTCCGGCCCGGAATAGGCGAGCGATTGAAAACCAAAAGCCGTTTTGTAAAAGTGCGCCGCCTGTTTGGCGTTGCCGACATAGAATTCGATGTAATCGGTTCCCTGAAGCGGAAGAAAATCCGTTTCGGCTGCGGGAGCCTTTTTCGGAGCTGCAATTGTCGTTGGCATAAGATTCCTTCGTATTGATTGACCCCATCAAATTATAAGATCGACAGACGCCCCCCGCAAGGGGAGCGCACGCGCCTCGCGTGCTGGCGAGCGCGCCCTCGCGATCGCGAACTTTCTCTTGGGCTCCTCATCTCCGCTACGGGCGAAATTCAAAGGAAAGACTGTCTCGGCGAGGCGCCGAAACCAGCACGCGAGGGCGCGTGCGCTCCCCAAACGAAGAGCTCATTCGTTTAATCCGCGTAATCTGCGGTTGGAAGTTTATTTCGGCGCGAGCGAAGCTGACGATTTTCTCGAAGCGCGGATCGCCGCGGAGCGGGTCCCAGACCGGGTGCAGTTTTAAGGCGCCGTAGCTCAGCATGAGTGATGCGACGGGAGCACGCAGCCCAGCTTCCAGTTGCTGCAAGGCAAGCTCCTTCTCGCCCGCCCACGCTGCCGTGATGGCGAAATATTGAAGGACGCGGCTGCCGTTGATGACATCTTTTTCCACCGGCGTGAGCGCGATCGCTCGACGGCCTTCGTCCAAGGCCAGGTCTTTCCGCCCAAGAGCAGCGTCGATTAAGCCCAGGACGCAGAGCGCCGGGCCGTAGTCCGGCTGCGCCTGCACGATCTTCTCCTGCTGGGCGCGAGCCGCTTCAAACGCAGTGCGCGCTCTTGCCTCATCTTTGGTCATGCGCGCCAGCAGCCCTTCACCAAAGCTGCGGCTCAGATTAATCGCGTCCTCGCTCCAGCATGGATTGTCGCCCAGCGCGACGAGCGCTCGTTCGGCCGCAGCCGGATCGCGTTCGGCCAGAGCGCAAAAGAACCAGATGTCCGCGGCGCTGGCGATGGCGCCCGGTCCTTGCGCGAGGATTGCATCAATCGTCTGGCGCAGCGGCCGGGTGTCCGCTTTCCAGCAGAGATAAAATAGTCCACGATTGGCCCGCGTTTCGACGTTGTCGGGCACGATCGCTAACGCCCGATCCAGCGCAGCGATTGACTCGGCATAGCGCCCCAGGATTTGGTAACTGAGCGCGATCTGTTGCAGAGTATAAAAGTTGCGCGGGTCCAGCTCCACCGCGCGCTGCAGGTTCTGCAGACCTTCCTCCTGCTGGCCGCGCCGCCGCAGAATGTAGCCGGTGAGTTCGAAGAGACGCGGATCATTGGGTAACGCTCGCCGCGCAATCTCCAATTCGGCCAGGGCGCCGGCATAGTCGCGCAGCCCGTAGTAGAGATATTGTGCGCGCGCCAAATGCGTTTCGGCAGCATCCGGCCGCAGCCGGGTCGCGGCTTGCACCGCAGCTTCAGCCAGGGCCAGCCGGGCGGGAGTGTGATCAGACCCCGATACTGCATAAAGGTATTCGTGCGCATAGGCGAGCTGGCAGTAAGCGTCGAAAAATGAGGGATCGCGCTTCACCGCTTCATCCAGAAGTTCAATTGCCTTCCGCCGGTCTGGCTCGCTCGTCGCGCTGAAACCTGCCGTGAGGAGAAGTGACTTCGCCCGGCTGTAAAGGTCGAAAGCCGCCAGATCAGTCGTGGGCGGCTGCTCGATGGCTTTCTTCTCGTTAGGCGAGAGCTTCGCCTGCAACTGATCGGCAATCGCTTTGGCGATCTCGCTTTGGATGGCGAAGACATCGGCCAGATCGCGATCGTAGGTTTGCGCCCACAGATGCGCGTCGTTCCGCGCGTCGAGCAACTGCGCATTTACCCGCACTTTGTTGGCCGCGCGCTGCACACTGCCTTCGACGACATGCGCCACGCCGAGCTGCTGGCCGATCTCGCGCAGATTGCGCGGCGCGCCGCTTTTATACTGCATGACGCTCGTGCGGCTGATCACTTTCAAGTCCGCAATCTTTGCCAGGTCCGTAAGAATTTCATCCTGCACGCCATCGGTGAAATAGGCGTTCTCTTTGTCGCTGCTCAGATTTTCGAACGGCAGCACCGCGATGCTTTTTTCCACGGCAGCGGCGAGCGAACGAGCCGGTCCTTCGCGCAAAAAAGAGAGAGCGGCAGCGGCGAGCGCGGCCACCACCAGCAGCCCAATCGCCACGTGCCGCCCAGCGCACCTGGGCGCGATGTTTCTTAACCGCCTGAAGTTTCTTCGGCAGCTGCGCATTGCCGATTTCAGCTGTCGTAAAGGTTGGCAAGGCCGATGCGCACCCCATGTTTCACTTCGCATTCGCCCAAATCATGGAGATTGGCGCGCCAGCGCGGATATTGTTCCAGATCGTCCGCCACATGCCTGGAGAGAAGGATGTGACCGGCATCACCGCAATCCATCACCCGCTGCGCGATGTTGATGCCGGCGCCGGCAATGTTGGCTTGTTCGTTCAGATCATTGATTTCATTGACCGGACCGCTGTGAATGCCCATCCGCACCCGAAGTTCAGGATGACTCTTCAGCGCCTTGCTGATCTCGATCGCGCACAAGACCGGCGCTTCGGGATCGGTGCGAAAGACCAGCGCACCGCCATCGCCGGTCGGCAAGCGGAGCAGTTTGCCCGCCGCTTCGGCGATCCGGAATTGCTCGGTTGCCCGAACGATCTCCTTGAGCGTTTGCAGCTGCTCGCTCTGCTCAGTGATGAGCAATTTGGAGTAACCGACGATGTCGATGAACGAGGACATGCCCGATCTCGAGCCCGATCTCTTTTTTACTTTCGGCGGCCATGTTCCGAGGCGATTCACTCACATTCTACGCGGCTCGGTCGAGACAGATAAACGATCGACAATCGTAAGCCGCAAGGATTGGCTGTAGCCGCCGCCCTGCGGGCGGCGCGCAACTGGACGTCACAATAACAAACTTCGCGGCGGCGCTTCGCGTAGCGAAGCGATTACAGTTTTTTCGGCGCGGGCGAAGCGGCGAGTTTTTGGAACCGCGGGTCATTCCGCAGCGGATCGAACATCGGATCGAGCCGAAGCAGCGCGGTGGATCGTGCACGTCCCTTGTCCGCCAGTCGGACGGATTCGTCCCGTGGCGAGACTCGATGCTAAAAATGGCGCAGATTCGAAGTCGCGCACTCAATAATGAACATCCGCAAGGCTGGCTGTAGCCGCCGCCCTGCGGGCGGCGCGCAACTAGACGTCGCAATCAACAAACGTCGCTCCGGCGCTTCGCATAGCGAAGCGGCTACAGATTTTTCGGCGCGAGCGAGTCGACGATTTTTTCGAAGCGCGGATCGCCGCGGAGCGGGTCCCAGACCGGGAGCAGTTTTAAGGCGCCGTAGCTCAGCATGAGCGATGCGGCGGGAGCACGCAGCCCAGCTTCCAGTTGCTGCAAGGCAAGCTCCTTCTCGCCCGCCCACGCTGCCGTGATGGCGAAATATTGAAGGACGCGGCTGCCGTTGTTGACATCTTTTTCCAGCGGCGTGAGCGCGATCGCCCGACGGCCTTCGTCCAAGGCCAGGTCTTTCCGCCCAAGAGCAGCGTCGATTAAGCCGAGGACGCAGAGCGCCGGGCCGTAGTCCGGCTGCGCCTGCACGATCTTCTCCTGCTGGGCGCGAGCCGCTTCAAACGCAGTGCGCGCTCTTGCCTCATCTTTGGTCATGCGCGCCAGCAGCCCTTCGCCAAAGCTGCGGCTCAGAATAATCGCGCCTTCGTTCCAGCATGGATTGTCGCCCAGCGCGACGAGTGCTCGTTCGGCCGCAGCCGGATCGCGTTCGGCCAGCGCGCAAAAGAACCAGATGTCCGCGGCGGTGGCAATGGCGCCCGGTCCTTGCGCGAGGATTGCATCAATCGTCTGGTGCAGCGGCCGGGTGTCCGCTTTCCAGAAGACGTAAAATGTCTCACGATTGGCCCGCGTTTCGACGTTGTCGGGCACGATCGCTAACGCGCGATCCAGCGCAGCGATCGCCTCGGCATAGCGCCCCAGGATTTGGTAACTGAGCGCGATCTGTTGCAGAGTAAAAAAGTTGCGCGGGTCCAGCTCCACCGCGCGCTGCAGATTGCTGCAGACCTTCCTCCTGCTGGCCGCGCCGCCGCAGAATGTAGCCGGTGAGTTCGAAGAGACGCGGATCATTGGGTAACGCTCGCCGCGCAATCTCCAATTCGGCGAGGGCGCCGGCATAGTCGCGCAGCCCGTAGTAGAGATATTGTGCGCGCGCCAAATGCGTTTCGGCAGCATCCGGCCGCAGCCGTGTCGCGGCTTGCACCGCAGCTTCAGCCAGCGCAAGCCGGGCGGGAGTGTGATCAGACCCCCATATTGCATAAAGGTATTCGTGCGCATAGGCGAGCTGGCAGTAAGCGTCGAAAAATGAGGGATCGCGCTTCACCGCTTCATCCAGAAGTTCAATTGCCTTCCGCAGGTCTGGCTCGCCCGTCGCGCTGAAATTTGCCGTCAGGAGAAGTGACTTCGCCCGGCTGTAAAGGTCGAAAGCCGCCAGATCAGTCGTGGGCGGCTGCTCGATGGCTTTCTTC
Source organism: uncultured Verrucomicrobiae bacterium (assembly GCA_963737545.1). Classification (GTDB taxonomy): domain Bacteria; phylum Verrucomicrobiota; class Verrucomicrobiia; order Chthoniobacterales; family UBA10450; genus CAVTTH01. The sequence continues at coordinate 313,937 of CAVTTH010000005.1, forward strand.
TCGTTAGGCGAGAGCTTCGCCTGCAACTGGTCGGCGATGGCCTTGGCGATTTCGCTTTGGATGGCGAAGACATCGGCCAGATCGCGATCGTAGGTTTGCGCCCAGAGATGCGCGTCGGTCCGCGCGTCGATCAACTGCGCGTTTACCCGCACTTTGTTTGCCGCGCGTTGCACACTGCCTTCGACGATATGGGCAACGCCGAGCTGCTGGCCGATCTCGCGCAGGTTGCGCGGCGCGCCGCTTTTGTACTGCATCACGCTTGTGCGGCTGATCACTTTCAGGTCGGCGATCTTGGCCAGGTCGGTCAGAATCTCATCCTGCACGCCATCGGTGAAATAGGCGTTCGCTTTTTCTTCGCTCAGATTTTCGAATGGAAGCACCGCGATCGATTTCTCTGGGACGGTTGACGCGGTTGCAGAGAGTGTGGGCTTCTGAATCGCGGTAGCGCGCTGACGGGAGAAAGACTTCATGACAGCGGGCGCAAAAATGACGGCAACAATTGCGAGACAAATCAGGAAGGCGACAAGAATTACCAGGACGATCAGCAGCGGTTTGCTTCGCGCAGGCGAACGTGCCGTCGCTCCTGTTTGTTCTTTCCATTTTGCCTGCTGGAACTTCTCCGGCACCGCAGGGTTGCCCAGCTCTTCGGTGTAGAGATTAACCACGTGCAAGCGCAGGCCGTGTTTCACTTCGGTCTCGCCAAGGTTATGCAAATACGGCTGCCAATGCCCGTATTGTTCCAGATCTTCCGCAACGTGTCTTGAAAGCAGGATGTGCCCCGCGTCACCGCAATCCATCACGCGTTGCGCCACGTTGATCCCGGCCCCGGTGACATTCGCATGCTCGTTCACATCGACCACACCACTGATGGGGCCGCTGTGCACACCCATGCGGAGTCGCAGTTCTGGATGTTCCTTGAGCGCCCGGCTGATCTCCAGCGCACATTCGACCGGTGCTTCCGAACTACTGTAAAAAACCAGCGCCATCCCATCGCCCGTAGGAATTCTTATCAACCGCCCGGCTGCTTCCGCATTGCGAAATTGCTCCGTGCCACGGACGACATGGTTGAGCGTGTCGAGCAATCTGCGCTGCTCGTTAATCAGCAGTTTCGAAAACCCGACGATGTCGCTGCACAAGACATGCGCGATCTCGAGTGGAATCTCCTTTCTAACTTCGGAAGACATCCGAGGAATCTATTTCATCTCTTTCGGAGCAAGCGACTCGACGATTTTTTCAAAGCGCGGATCGTCGCGGAGCGGATCCCAGTAAGGCAGCAGTTTCAATGCACCGTAAGTGGTCACCCCGTAGCTTTCTCTTTGCAACGCGCGCGCCAGCTCCTCGCAAGCCAGCTCTTTCTCGCCGACCCACGCGGCGGTGATGGCAAAGTAAGCGATCATGTGCGCGCCGTTGATGGTGTCTTTCTCGAGCGGGAGCAGCTCCATCGCGCGCCGGCCTTCGCGCAACGCTTCTTCTTTTCGCCCGAGGCCGGCATCGATCAAACCCAGGACGCAGAGCGCCGGACCGTAATGAGATTGCGCCTCCACAACCTTTTCCTGCTCCGCGCGCGCCGCCGTAAAGGCGGCCTGCGCTTTCGCTTCGTCGTTCGTCATCCGCGCGATCAGGCCTTCGCCAAAGTGGCGCTTGAGATGGATCGCATCGTCTCCGAAATAGTTGTCGCCCAGCGCATGCATGGCTTCCGCGGCGGCCACCGCGTCACGCTCGGCCAGCGCGCAGTAGAATGAGGGACCGGCGATCATCGGGACTTCCGCCGGATTTTGCGCCCGGATTTCGTCGATCGCCCGACGCAAGGGCCGCGGGTCAGCTTTCCAGCCAAATTCCGTCATGCCACGCGCGACTTTCGTTTGCGCATCATCCGGTTTGATTTCCAAGACTCGGTCCAAAACCGCCACCGCCTCGCGATAGCGGCTCATCGTCCAATAACTCAGCGCGATCTGCTGGAGGATCTGGAAGTTGCGCGGATCCAGCTCGAGGGCGCGCTCGAGATAGCGCAGCCCTTCTTCCTCCTTGCCCTGGCGACGGGCGATGTATCCGGTCAGCTCGAAGACCAGAGCGTTATTTGGCAGGGTGCGACGCGCGATCTCGAGCTCGCTGAGCGCTCCCTCGTAATCGAGATGTCCGCGATAAAAATTTTGCGCCCGGGCCAAGTGCGTTTCGCCAGCATCTGGCCGCAACCGAAAAGCAGCCTGCACGGCGGCATCGGCCTGCGCCAGACGCGCCGGGGTATGGTCGATGCCCAGGAAATAAAGCTGGTCATGGGCAAAACCAAGCTGGCAAAGAGCGAGAAAAAACGAAGGATCGCGCGCCACTGCCTGGTTGAGCAGATCGACCGCCTCGCGCAGATTCTTTCCGCCTCCGCCGATGAAGGAGGTCGTCAGGCTCAGGGTCCGCGCGCGGCTGTAGAGATCGAAGGCGGTGACATCCGTGGTCGGCGCGCGCTCGATCGCTGTCTTTTCGTTAGGCGAAAGCTTCGCCTGCAACTGGTCGGCGATGGCTTTAGCGATCTCACTCTGGATGGCAAACACATCGGCGAGGTCGCGATCGTAAGTCTGGCCCCAGAGATGGACGTCGGTCCGGGCATCGATCAGTTGCGCGTTCACCCGCACGTGATTACCGGCGCGCTGCACGCTGCCTTCGAGAAGATGCGCGACGCCCAGTTCCTCCCCGATCTTGCGCAGGTTCCGGGCAGCGATGTCGCGATAACCGATCACGCTCGTGCGGCTGATGACTTTCAGGTCGGCCACTCGGGCCAGGTCGGTGAGAATTTCATCCTGGACCCCATCGGCAAAAAACGCGTTCGCCTTTTCCTCACTTAAGTTCTCGAAAGGCAGAACCGCGATGCTTTTCTCCGGAACTGATTGGGACGAGCCGCCGGCTCGTCCGTGATCCTCCGCAGAATTCGCTCGGACGGCCCGGCGGTCCGTCCCTACCATTCGCAACATAAGAACACCGAGGCCAAGGGCGACGACGAGCGCGCCACCGATGAAGACATATTTCTGATTGCGTGACGATCCGTTTGCCGCCGAGACGGCGGCCGCTACAGAGGCGCCTTTAAACTTCTCCGGCACCGCGGGATTGCCGAGTTCTTCAGTGTAAAGATTTACCACGTGCAAGCGCACGCCGTGTTTCACTTCGGTTTCGCCAAGGTCGTGCAGATGCGAACGCCATTGCGGGTATTGTTCGAGATCATCCGCCACATGTTTGGAGAGCAAAATGTGTCCGGCGTCGCCGCAATCCATCACCCGCTGCGCCATGTTAATCCCGGCGCCGGCCACGTTTGTTTGCCCGTTCACGTCGATGACTCCACTGATCGGCCCGCTGTGCACTCCCATGCGCAATGGCAGATCGGGGTATCCTTTTAGCGCCCGGCTGATTTCGAGCGCACATTCCACCGGCGCTTCGGGACTATTGTAAAAAACCAGCGCCATTCCATCCCCCGTGGGAATCTTGATCAATTTTCCAGCCGCATCCGCGTTGCGAAATTCCTCGGTGCTACGGACAATCTGACTGAGCGTATCGCGTAATGCGCGCTGCTCGTTAATCAGCAGCTTCGAATAACCGACGATGTCGCTGCACAAGACATGCGCGATCTCGAGTGGAATCTCCTTTTTGATCTCGGCTGACATTTTGTGTTATCAGCAACAGAGATAGGTAAATCGTGGTATCCACAAGGTCGAGGATAACTTCCGGGAGACCAACGCCGCCCACAGGGCGGCGGCTACAGAGAGCGGCTACAGGAACTAGCTAGAACGCGAAGCCGAAGCTGAAATGAAATGCGCCGGACGCCTCGTCGAAGTGCGGATCGGGATTAACCCCGTAGTCGAGGCGAATCGGCCCAATTGGCAGATTGTAACGCAGTCCTGCGCCAATCGCGTAGCGCATGTCGTCCACGGATGGCGAGCCCGCGCTCGGCAGCAGATTACCGGCATCGAAGAAGACCGCGCCGAGCAATTCGCCATAGATCGGGAAGGTATATTCCACGTTGAAGACTGTGAAGAATTCGCCGCCAATTGGGTTGCCCTTCAAATCGTGCGGGCCTAACTCGCGTTCGGCAAAGCTGCGTACCGTCGTAGCGCCCCCGCTGAAAAATCGCTCGTCGATCGGCAGCGCCAGCGCCTCGCTCCCGCTGTAATCGAGCGGGTAGACGATTCCGCCGCGCGCACCGAATGCGAGCGAGCTCTGCTCGAACCAGCGCTGCAACCTCGACTTCGTTAGCTCCTCGGCGCCCCCGACGACAGCTGATTCCGGCGCGAACGGAAGATAGTAGCTCACCCGCGCGGTCGTGCGCAGGAGATCGATCTCGCTCCCGAACGCACTCGAAGCGAAGTCGAGGGTGTTGTCCACGATCAGGCCACGTGGCGCGACCAGCGGGTCCTTCCGAAGATCAAGCGTTTGGGTGAACCCAATTGCGTTGACCAAATAGGAGGCGTCGCCGAGCAGGATCGGACTGATGGTTGCCGACGTGATCTCGACGTGCCGCGCTGAAAAAATCAAGCCAACTTCGTACTGTTCGGTCAACTTGCGCGTCAGCGCCAGCCGCCCGCCGAGTTCGAATTTCGTGTAGCCTTGGAAATCGAACGTTAATGCCCACAACCGAGCCTTGAGGTCGTAATCGCTTTCAAATAAGTAGGGGTCCTCGAAAGTGATATCGCCCTTGTAACCGCGCGTGGAATATTCCGCCGACATCGTGATCGGGCGGCCGTAGCCAAAGGGATCGCGATTGCTGTACTGCACGCCAAGAATTCCGCCAACAAACGAGCCATAGCCGACGGAAAAGCCGAATTCCTGCGGCTTCGCTTCTTCGACGGTGATGTCGAGGCGGAGCCGGTCGCCATCGACCGGCGTCGGATTGATCTGAAGGTTGTTGAAGAGGCTGGTCCGCATCAGCGCCCGGAATTTTTTGTCGAGCGTGTCGGGGCTGTAGGGCGTGCCATTGAGATTGCGGAAGCGGTTCACGAGATAACTGGGCCGCAGCTTTTGCGTACCCTTCACTGTCACTCCGTCGAAATAGTAAATCCTCCCCGGCGCGACCGTTACCCGAACCGGCACCCGCCCATTGATAGCCAGCGTCGGATCGGCAAACGCGTCGACTTTGACCGCGAAATACCCGCGCGCTTTGAAATAGGCCTGGAGCCGCCGCGGGATATCAGCCAGTCGCCCCTCGGTGTAAGGCTGCTTGAGCAAATCGAGGATCTGTCCGCGCAACGTCTCGGGTCCGTAAATTGTATCGCCGGCAAAACTGAGGCTGCCGAAAAAATATCGCTGCCCTTCGTGGACGGTGATTTGGACATTGACCAGGTCGGGATTGACGTAGTCGTAGCGTGGCTTATCGACCACGCAATCGACGAAACCCTGGGAAAGGTAGTAGCGCTCCACTAAATCCGCGCCTTCATCGAGATCGGCGCTAACGAACGGAAGGGACGATCGCATCTTGGAATAACGCTCGCGCGTCGGACCGACCGCATGTTCCCATAACTTCTGCTCCGGCAGACTCCTGTTCCCGATAAATTGAATTGCGCCCAGTCTAACGAGCGGCCCTTCGGTAATATCGAGCCGCAGTCGATTTCCGCCTTCCAGAGTGTAGCGGACCTCCACCCTGGCGTAGCCGTGTTTCTTGTAAAACAGTTCCAGGAAAAAGGCGGCATCGTCGCCCCGTGCACTCGTTAGGCCATATTGTTCGATGGTAGCGATCTGCTCCTTCAATTGCAAGCGCAGCTCCTTTTCGCCGAAGGCCGCGTTGCCGGCGAACTCGATATTCGCCTGCTGTGCGATTTTCTCCTGCTGTTTCTCGACAGCCTGCTCCTGTTTCTCCTTCTCTTCCTGTTGCGGCAGCGCGACTGCGTTCTGGGCTGAGGCCGAGGCAATCGTCAGACCGAACGCAACCGCGATGGGAGGAAAGTTCTTCATCTCAACGAAAGCGGATCACATACTTTACCAGACCGCGGAAATCTCCGCCCACGCCAACGTCTCCGATGAGGACGACGTTCTTGTTCACTCTGAATCTCGCCGTCGCCGTTTGCTGCCCGGTGCGCGGATCAACGTTGCCAAACTCGACGTCGAGCCGGTTAAAGACCGAGTCGTTCTCGGGCCCGGCGTCCTTCTTGAAAATCTTCCGATAAAGCTGCTTCGCCAGGACAAATGCGGCCCGGCCGGCGATCATGTTGTTGGTCCCCTTCAATTCTCCCCGGGTCACACCGGTCGCCAGCAATGAGATGATTTCCTCCTGTGGGAGCGGTGGTTCGCTGTTAAAGACCGCTTCCGGCGATCGCGCCGTTCCGTAAACAAAAACGTGAATCGTGTAATCGCGCAGGAGCGACGTTCCGTGGAGCTCGATCCGCGGATCAAGCGGGTCGTCCGGGTCGAAATAAAGGAAGCCATACTCAATCGTTAGTGTGCTGAACGGCAGTGTCGCCTCGAAATTCTTCAGCCGCACCTGGCCCTGCACCACCGGATGCAGTCCCGTGCCGGTGACTTTCGTGTCGATAATCGCGGTTCCATTTGCGAGATTTCCCCTGATCAGAAACGGATCCTTGCTCTTGATCACAACATCGAATTTCCAATCACGCAGCGGCGGAGTTGAAAAGGAAAGCCGTGGCGCCGATTCCGTCGGGCGCGGCGCGGGACGGCCCGGCAAACCGATTGGAATGATATCGATGTTTTTCAGGAATTGACTGTTCGTCGTCGCGACGTTGCCGCTCACGGTCGCGCTCTTCAGCGGACCTTCAATCTTGAGGTCGGCATCGACGCGGGCGGTTACATTGTTATTACGCGCGACGAGCACGCTCTTCGCCTGCAGCCGGAGGTCGAGATTCGCCGCGGTCAATTTCGGGAGCGTGACCTTGCCGCTGAGGGTAAAAGGGCCGCCTGCCAGATCGCCGCCGAAGCGGTCGAAACTGATGGTGTCGCCGCGGAAATTGACAAGCGCTTTGAAGTTCGTTAGGGCGGGCAGCGTCGGGTTCTCCAGCCGGAGAAGGTTGATGTTCATGTCGGCCGTTCCGCTCAATGCGGGCTTCGCGATTGTCCCGCCCACCTTCGCGTCCAGCGCGAGGCTCCCGTCCACTGTTCGCAGGGCCGGGACAAACTCCCGGACGAAGTTCACCGGGCTCCGCGGCATCCGGACCGAGGCAACAACGGGAGTGTTCTCGTCGAGCTTCCGGGCTTCGATAATTTTCGAGATGTTGAATGGAAAGTGGGCGTCGATCTGAACCGGTTCGACGCGGGCTTGTTGCAATTTGCCGGAGACGACCAGTTCGCTGTTCTGAATGCGCGCGCCGAGATCAAACGTCGCCGGTTGCAGCTGAGGAAACTTCTCCGAGCGCAACCCCGTCATGCGCAAATCGAGCGTGGCGGCGAGTTCATCCAGCGTTCCTTGCGCATCCATTTTCACGTTCGCCTCCCCCAGGACCGGCAGCTTCATCCCGAGATCTCCAAACAACTTTTTCAGATCGAGATTCTCGGACTGGATGTTGACGTTCACTTTCCCATCGCTCGCAAAGAGAGGTTTGCCCGTTCCGAGATTCTTCCAATTGAACGGCAGCGAGATGTATCCGTTCGCGTATTTCGCCTTCGCTTGATTGACCTGAATTTGATTGATCTCCAACCGCGGTCCCTTGGTTTCCATCGTGGCGTGGAACTCTGTCTTGTCGCTTTGGAGATAAATGATCGGGGCGTTCAACCCATCCGGTGTGTAGCTGGCCTCGACCTTCGCCTGGAGTCGCATCAAATTGGCGAACCGGCCTTTTTCCAGATTTACTTTCAACTGGCCAGTGTTCTTGAATGTTGCGGCATCGCCGTTTCCCTCCCACGTCACGTTCAGCGACCCGGCGAGCGGTCCGGAATTGCCGAGCGCGCGAAGCAGCGGCTCAAACGTCGAGAGATTTTGCACGTCCGCGATCAGACCTCCGCTGTAGGGAAACGGTTTTCGCAAAGCGATCGTTCCGTGCGCGCCGACATAATCTTTTTCGTTCAGCGTCGCCCGAAGATCATTCAGATAAACGACATTACGCGCGATCGTCGCCTCGGTCGTGAATTGCCTGATCAACAACTCCTTCGCCCGAATGTCGGCGCCGAACAAGGCGATTTGGCCACTCGCCAGACCCTCCCGAAATGAGATCTGGCCGTTTCCCTGGAGAGAGCCGGTCACTCTGGCAGGATCATCGGACGGCCAATAATCGACCAGCTCCGGCGCCTGCAAGGTGAACTCAATCTCACCGGGTTGATCGGAAAGCCTTTCGTTAGGCGGAGGCAGTTGAATTTTGCCGGCGGCCGTGAGCCGGTTCAATTTCCGGACCACCACCGCCTGCTCCAATGCAACGGAGTTGCCGTCGCTCCGGAGATCGGCACGGAGATCATCGATCAAATGTTGATCGTAGCGCAAATTGATCAGGTCGGCGTGGATCGTGGACTTGAGATTCGCGTAATACGGTTGCGCCAATTTCGGCGGCGGCATTTTCTTTGATGCCTCGATTGTCGCGGAGAGCTTCTCCAGAGTCGCATTCTCGAATCCAAGACGTTCGCCGGTCGATCTCAGGTTGGCGGTGACGATGGCGTCTTTGATATTGATGCTGCCTTCAACCTGCAGCGAACCGGTAATCGGCTTCTGCAAGAAACCGGTCAACTGTTCGAGATTCGGAGCAGAAACCTTGAGCAATAAATTTCCCGGTGTTCGGCCAAACGCCTCGATTGAGGAGGGAAGCTCGACCCTGCCCGTTGACTGGACGCGATTCTCGCCCGCCACGACCAGCGCATCCCGCACGATGGCGGTGCCCCTGGCTGCCGTGAGCTCAACACTGGCGGCATCGATCCCCATTTTGTCGCGCCGAACATTTTCAACCCAAGCGGCGACGGAGCCGTTCCATGTTTTGGGCACGTTCAGAACTCCGTGCCAGTCAACGTTGATTTGCCTAACGTCCCCGGTGAGCTGATCCGGCCGGCCGAGATACTTGCCCAGTGCGTCGAGCGAAATGTCTCTTGCCTGGAATTGCATGCCAATGGCCAGCGACTTTCTCGTTTGTTCCAGCTTCACCGAGCCAGAGAGCGATCCGCTCGCGAGAACTCCATCCGCTGCGCCGCTCAGAATCTTCGAATCGATTTTCGACGCGTCGACGTTCACCACACGAAATTGCGTTTGTTGATCAAGCACGACATCCCGAAGAAACAGGTTCCGATCTTTGTACGACGTCGCAGCCGTGATGTCAGACCAGGCGTGAACCTTCGGAATGTGCAATTCTCGAATGGTCAACCTCCCCTCTCGATCCGGGTAAAGACTGAGGCTGAGATTGGTCATTAGGAAATCTTTGGGCCGATCGCGTACCCTCACGTTCACGCCGGCTAGCTGGACCTGCTTCGGAAACAATCCGAACAATCTCGGCTTTTTTTTCGCCTTCGGTAGTTTCGGCGGCGGTGCCTTGCTCGGATCGAGAACGATTGAAGCCGATCTCACCTCCAGGTTTTCGATGAAATCGGCGAGCCCGTGTGAGGCGAGCGAAATCAGGCTGTAATCCGCACGAATGAAATCCGCGTCGATCGATTCAACCCCCGACGGCCCCATCGCAACGACGTGCAGGTTGCGCACGATCAATCCAGTGAACAGCGTGCCTTCCAAACGAAAGTCGGCTCTGAGATTTTCCTTCGCCGCATAATGACGCGCCGCCTTCTGGATGATGTTGAATAAGATCGGGCGGTGAAAGAGCGCCAGCAGCGCAAACAAAAGGAGCCAAACGAGCACGCCCTTTCGGCGCCGTCTTCCCGATATTTTCGCGATCGGTTGATCATCGTCGCTTCCCACGAGGGTTCCACTCTATTTCCCGAGGGGTAAAGAGCAAACGGCGGTCAAGATTCCTACCCTTAGGCATTGCGCGCGGCCCGCTCACGCGTGACGATGCCCTGGCTCGATGAATCCAGACAAACTTTTTGATTACCTCGATGGCAATCTGCCCAAGGCCGAACGCGACCAGCTCGAGCAGGAGATTGCCCGCGATCCGCAGCTGCAACGCGAGGTCGCGATCGCCCGGGAAATTCATAAACGCGGCGTTGGATCGCGTGAAGTCCTGGGAGTAGCCGACGCGTCAGTCAAACAGCAACGACCCGGAACCCTGGGCCGCCGGATCGCAATTATTTTTTCCGCCCTCGCGTTGCTCAACGTCCTGTTTGGAATCGCAGTGATTATCGGCCGGCACGGAAAGAAGGCGCAGGATCCGAGCGCCGAGGAAGCATCGATTCGCGCGCAGCTGACCGAGTCTCTTGAAAAAGCGGCGAACGCGGCGTTGCCTCTGCCCGTTATCGCGAAGGAAATCAAGCTAACGGCTTTGGCTTCACAGAGGGATGCGATCGCCGACAAAATCATAGCGATGGCAGTCGAATTGGGCGGCGCAGGCAACAAGGGATTGCCGGATGACAGCGGCCTGACCGTCCTGGCGGAAGTACCGGGCAATCATGAGTCAGCTTTTGAGCAGGCGCTCGTTTCGGTCGGCGGGCCATCACCGGTTCCGAATGCGGCCTCGGAGAAGGCCGGGACGTCGGAAGACAAAATCCTCCTCCAGGTGCGCATCACAACCATCGCGCCGGCCAGGACGCCGTAACAGTGGGATTTAGTCTGCCGCTTTCCACTATTCCCGCTCGCGGATGATTGGCCTGACATTTGCGCTTCCCACTGAAAGCTGTGGCTTCAGACGCCTGCTGATAAACCGCCGAGATGTTTCAACGAGCGGCGTCGAGGTCCTTCATGGTGAGATCCACGGAAAAGGCGTTGCTCTCCTTCACACCGGCGTGGGACGAAAGATATGCGAGCAGCGAATTCGAGATTTTCTCCGCGCCCAGCCAATTACTTGCCTGATCAGTTCTGGTTTTGCAGGAGCACTGGATGACAATATTTCTGTCGGCGAATTATTGGTCGCGGAAAACTTCTCGGATCCGAACTTGTTAGGGCTCAGTCGCGACCTTCTCGTGAAGCATCGTGCGAAGTTCGGTCGGCTGCATACCGCAACCACGATGATCGATGATGCGAGCGGGCGCGCAGCGCTGGCGACGGAAACCGGAGCGGTGGCGGTCGACATGGAAACCGAGTTCATCGCGCACGCATGCAGCGAACGAAACATTCCGATGCTTTCGCTCAGAGTGATCAGCGACACGCCGCTTCAGTCGCTTCCTGCGCCACCCGCCGTCCTGTTTGATCTCAACCGGCAAAGAACTCCTTTGGCAGCCTTGGCATTTCACCTAACGACACATCCAATGTCTGTCCCACGCCTGATCGGATTCGCCCGCCAAATCTCCCGGGCACGTGAGGCTCTGACTTCCGCACTCGTCGAGCTGCTCCTCAGCGAGCGATTCTAAGCTGGAGGAGATGACGTTGCCGGCTCCACATGGACGAGCGCATCCGCGATGCGCGGGTTCGTTTTTTTTATCGCTGCCTTAACCGCATGAGCGATTTGATGACCATCGCGCACCGAGATGTTGGCATCCACTCCGATGTGAAGATCGACGTAAAAATCGAGACCCATTTTCCGGACGAGACATTTTTCCACTTCCAATACTCCGGGCACAGCTCGAGCCGCTCGCGCAATCGACGCGCTGATTTCTCCACGTGGGGCGGTATCCATGATTTCGCGGAGCGCGGGCGCGAGCAACCGGAAACCATTCGCTCCGATCAGCGCGCAGGCGAAAAGCGCCGCCCACGCATCAGCCGTCTGCCATGATGGTCCGCCAATAAGCGCGATGGAGATACCGATGAAGGCGGCGGCGGAAGTCAATGCATCCGTCCGATGGTGCCAGGCGTCCGTTTGCACGGCTGTGCTTTCCACATTTTTCCCTAACCGAATGACCGAGCGATAAAGCAATTCCTTCACGATCACGACGACGATGAGCACAGCGAGCGTGAACGGTTTCGGTGCGTGATGCGGCAGAAAGATCTCGCGGACGCTCTGGACGGCGATCCCGAACGCGGCTGCCAACACACCGAGCGCCACGACCACCGCGGCGATCGGTTCCGCCTTCCCGTGACCGTACGGGTGCGTGGCATCGGGCGGGCGAGCGGCTACTTTGAGCCCACCCCAGATCACGAACGAACCGGCGACATCAAGCGCGGACTCGATTCCATCGGCGATCAGGACGTAGGAATTTCCGATGACCCCGCCGGCAATCTTGGCCGCGGCGAGCACGACATTGATCACCATGCCGAGCAGAGCCACGCGCGCGCCGCTTTGCAGATTGCTCAGTGGAGTGCTCGTTGTAGGATGGGCTGCCGCAGGCATCAATGAGCAAAAGTATAAGCGCGGTCATCTACGATAAGCACGGAAATCCGCCCGATGTTCTACGAATTGAACAGCGGCCGTGGCCAACGCCGGGCCCGGGCGATGTCGTCGTCGAAATGCGGGCGGCGCCCATCAATCCGGCGGATCTGAATCAGATCGAAGGGAAGTATCCGGTTCGCCCGGAGTTGCCGGCGACGCCGGGTTTCGAAGGCAGCGGTGTCGTAGTGGAACTCGGCCAAAATGTGGAAAACATTTCCGTCGGTGCGCACGTGATTCTGCCGCACAATTTCGGAACGTGGCGCGAAGCCGGTGCGATTAAGGCAACGGACGTGGTTGTCGTTCCTGACGAAATCGATTTCACGCAAGCCGCGATGTTGAAGATCAATCCCCTCACCGCCTGGCGGCTGCTCCACGGCTATGTGACGCTCGCGCGCGGCGATTGGCTGATTCAAAATGCGGCGAACTCGGCGGCGGGACGCGCCGTCATCCAGATTTCTCGCGAACTCGGTTACAAAACGGTCAACGTCGTTCGTCGTGAAGAATTAGTCGCGAACTTGCGCGCCGAAGGCGGCGATGTCGTTTTGCTCGATGGCGAGAAACTGCGCGAGGAAGTTGCGGAGGCGACCGGGCGCGCGCCGATCCGGCTGGGATTGAATGCGGTCGGCGGCGAGAGCGCACTGCGTCTGGCCAACACGCTCGCTCCGAGCGCCACACTCGTGACCTACGGCGCAATGAGCTTGCAGCCATTGCGCATTCCGAACGGACTGCTCATTTTCAAGGACCTTCGCTTCCGCGGGATTTGGATCAATCAATGGTACGATCGCGCCACGATTGAGGAACGCATGGAAGTATTTCGAGCGCTCTTCGAAATGGCGAAGCGCGGGCTGCTGAAAACGAAAATCGAGAAGACTTATCCGCTGGCTGAGGTGAAGGCGGCAGTGACGCACGCGGCGCAAGGAAAACGTAGCGGCAAAATCCTCTTCGAGTTTGCAGCGTAGCGGCGGCTGTGCCAGCGTCGAAGAGCACTTCATCCCATCGCCGAATTCGATCCTGGCAACTTTCGTGGTGGACCGCGGTCCGATACGGCAGGCAACCAAAATCTCCACATGAATATTCGAACGTTCTTTCGCGCTGTCCCCGTCCTCGCCGTTGTATTCGTTAGTCTAAACGTCGTGGGCGCTGAAAACTCCGGTGCCCCCGAGCCTGGCGATTTGCGTACGGCCGGAACAGTGGATTTTCCGGTGTCGTGCGCTCCTGCCGTCCAGGCGGAATTCGTCCGGGGCGTCGCGCTGTTGCACTCGTTCTTTTATGAGGAAGCTCGTCGGATATTCACCGGCGTCGCGGAAAAGGATCCGATGTGTGCCATGGCACAATGGGGAATCGCGATGACTTGGTGGCATCCGATCTGGACGCCTCCGACTCCCGATGAAATGAAGGCGGGCAAGGCAGCCATCGGCAAGGCGATGGCAATGACCGGTGGCACGGATCGCGAGCGGCTGTTTATCGCGGCATTGAATAGCTATTACAACACTGCGGATGGTCCAGTTACCGGCGAAGTCGGACAGTCCTGCCATGGGCCGGTTGGGCCGCGCGATCGCGTCGCCGCGTATGAAAAAGCGATGCGCAAGCTTTACGACAAATATCCCGACGATTTTGAAGTGCAGACCTTTTATGCCCTGGCGGTTCTGGCAGTTGGTTACGCAACGCCCACCGACACGACGTTATCCAATCAACTTCGAGCGGCCGATATCCTCGAGAAGCTGTGGAAAAAAAATTCGCACCATCCCGGCGTCGCCCATTACCTGATCCACAGCTACGATTATCCCGCGCTCGCCCAGCGCGGATTGGCAGCCGCTCGGAGCTACAGTTCCATCGCACCGTGGGTTCCTCACGCCTTGCATATGCCGTCGCACATCTTCACACGCCTGGGCATGTGGGAAGAGTCAGTTGCCGCGAATCGCTCGTCCGCGGACGCGTCGCGCGCTTACGCGAAGTTGCGACATCGCGACGCCACCGAAGCAGAGGAGCTACACGCGCTCGACTACATGGCTTATTCCTATTTGCAGGAAGCACAAGATACGAAGGCGAAGGAGGTCGTGGATTTCGCGGCAACTGTGCGCAAAACCAATCCCGAGTTGGAATTCAGCGGAGCATATGCGCTGGCTGCGATTCCGTCACGCTACGCCCTCGAGCGCAACGCCTGGGCGGACGCGGCAGCTTTGCGTATTCCTGAATTACCCCACTGGTCTTCCTTTCCTTTCATGGAAGCGCTAATCGAGTATGCCCACGCGCTCGGGCGCGCACATACCGGCGATCTCGCTGGTGCGCGCAAAGCGATAGATCGAATGCGAGAATTGCGCGATGCGACGAGTGATCCAAAATTTGATTACTTCAAACGGCACCTCGATCTGCAAATGCAAGCCGCATCAGCCTGGGTGGCGTATGGCGAAGGCAAGAAGGATGATGCCGTAAGTCTGTTGCAGCACACAGCGGATGCGGAAGACATTCTCGGCAAGCATCCTGTTTCGCCCGGCGCGCTCGTTCCGGCCCGCGAACAACTGGGTGATCTGCTGCTGAAACTGGATCGACCGAAGGAGGCGCAGCGCGAATTTGAAACAGCGCTGAAAATCTATCCGGGACGCTTTCGAGGCCTGTATGGCGCGGCGCTGGCGGCAGAACAATCCGGCGAAAAGGAAGCGGCCCGCCGATACTACGCGAAGCTCAATGAACAAACGGCGAAAGCCGACGGATCACGCGAAGAACTCGCTCACTTGCGGGATTATCGGACTGCCGCGAATGCTGCAATCCAACCGTTAGGCGTTGCGGAAACCCACAAGTAGATCAGGAACGCGACAAGACTTGATTTGCCGCGCCGGCACGGCGACAGAGCGCCATGGCTACACTGGAAGAGGGCTTGCTGTAGTCGCCTCGCTCTGTCGAGGCGCGCTTCGAATTGTGGCCGGAAAGAATTCGTAGTTTTCGAATTGAAGGGCAAAGCACTTTCCCTTCAACCTTATGCGTGCCCTTCAAACGCACTCATGACCATCCTCGCCATCCAGACCCGACTGGAACAAGGAGTGCGGGCAATTCGTTGCGCGCGCGTCCGGCGATTTTCCGCGCGCTCGGGAAGCACGAGCCGCCTGCCATGATCGAGGCCGGCGGAGCGCGATTCGATTTGGTCGAAGTGTTCAAGCACGATAGTTGGGCGGCAACGGCGCTTTATAAAAATCCCCGTGGCAAGATCGTGGTAAAGTTCAACCGCCGGCAGCCGCTGCTGTTCGTGCCAATGGGTTGGCTCGGGCGCTGGCTGGCGCGACGCGAGGCGCGCGCAATGGAGTTGCTGCGCGGTGTGGAGTGCGTTCCGGCCGACGCGGGCGAGGTGCGCGTCGCTGGGCGCCGCGTCGCCTCCGCTGTGGCGCATGTTTTTGTCGAGGGCCACCCGCTGCACATCGATGAGAGGACGAAGGACGATTTTTTTTCGCGGCTCGACGGGACCGTGAAGGCGATGCACCGACTGGACATGGCTTATGTGGACGGGAACAAGCGCGAGAACATCATCGTAACTGATGCCGGCTCGCCGCTGCTCGTGGATTTTCAGATTCACTTCCGCGCGCCGCGTGCGCTAGCGTGGCTGCCGCCTGTGCGATGGCTGCTGCACGAATTGCAGGCTGGCGACCTCTATCACTTGCAGAAACATGTCCGCTGGCACCGGCCCGACCTTGTGCCGCCCGACGCGCCGAATCTGGAGGAATTGCGTCCGCGAGGCGCGCGGCTCTGGCGGGGATTTTACACGCCGCTGATGGCGGTGCGGCGCAGACTTTTAGTGTGGCTGCGCATTCGCAGCAGCAGCGGGCTCGCGGTCGACGAGTTGGACCCGGAAAAAGCCGCGCGAATCACGCGTGAACGCGCCCCGTCCGATCCGTGCGCGCGGACACCCGGAAACTTTTGAGGGCCGGCATCAATGCGAGGACAAATGTTCACTGTCATTATCATCGGCGCTGGCATTAGTGGCGTCACAGCTGCGATCGAATTGAGACGTCGCGATCATCACGTCATCCTCATCGATCCGGGGCCACTGCCACATCCCCTGGCCGCCTCCTCGGATATCAGCAAAGCGATCCGCGCCGCTTATGGCGCCGATCAGGATTACACCGCGCTGGCCGAACGCGCGATCGGACTTTGGCGAAAGTGGAACGAAGAATTCGACGTTCCGCTCTATCACGAAGTCGGTGACATGTTCCTGACCCAGGCGGAGATGCAGCCAGGCGATTTCGAATACGAGAGTCTTCGAGTGTTCGAAAAGCGTCACCGCAAGTTCGAGCGCATCACTTCGGCAAAGTTGCGTCAGCGTTTTCCGGCATGGAATGCCGACCGTTACACCGACGGCATTCTCGATTTTGATGGCGGTTACGCGGAAAGCGGACGCGTCGTGGCTGCACTCGTCGCGCGGGCGAAATCGTTAGGCGTGGAATTGCGTGACGGGGCCGCGTTCGCCCACCTCGACGAAAATGATAACCGCGTGAAGGGCGTGGTGCTGGCCGATGGACAACGGATCGCGGCAGACCTCGTCCTCGCCGCGACCGGCGCGTGGACGCCATTCGTGTTGCCGTGGACGAAAGAGTTTTTTCGCGCAACCGGGCACCCGGTTTTTCATCTCAAGCCATCGCAGCCGGAGCTTTTCCTGCCAGAATGTTTCCCTGTCTTCGGCGCGGATATTTCGCGGACCGGCTATTATGGTTTTCCCCTCAACCGCGACGGTGTCGTGAAAGTTGCGAATCACGGACCGGGCCGCCAGATGTCGCCAGAATCGCCGGCACGCGCGGTGACACCTGAGGAGGAAAGTAATCTGCGCGAGTTTCTGTCGTGGTCGTTCCCCAAACTGGCGGACGCGCCGATTGTTTACACGCGGATTTGTTTGTACTGCGACACGAACGATGGCGATTTTTGGATCGCCCCTGATCCTGATCGCCCGGGGTTGATCGTCGCAGCCGGCGACAGCGGACACGGATTCAAGTTTGCTCCCGTGCTGGGTGAACTGATCGCCGACGCGGTCGAAGACAAACCGAACCCGTTGCTCCAACAATTTCGTTGGCGGCCTGAAGTGCGTTCGACAAGCGGTAAAGAGGCCGCGCGTTTCCAACCAGATAGCGCCCAGCCAAAGTCGAGTGCGCTCTAGATTTTCCAAGTTCTGATGAATTCCGAAACGTTCGGCAGAAGATCAGCCGCGGCGTGAATGATCATCACGGCGAACAAATTCTTGGTGCGGGCCCAGACGATGCCAAGAAAAATTCCACCGACCGAGAGAACTACAATCGAGTAGGCGATCGAATCCCCGACTGATGGATTCGGACCGAGCGATTCCGCAGTTCCTGCGTGTCGAAGGATGAAACCGGGAGCATGAGCCAGCCCGAATATCAACGCCATGAGGGCGACGCCACTAACTTCGGAGCGAAACCAGCCCGCAAGACGCGACTGCACGAGCGCGCGAAAAAAGAACTCCTCGACCAGCCCAACTTCCAGAATGAGCCACCCAAAACAGAGGGGAAGGCCGAGGAGGAGCTGGTGGGCGTTGAACTCGCCGCGACGCAACGGAGCCGCTCCGTTTCCGAGAAAATATTGAAACAGGAGAATGGCCCCGCTCAGGACGAGGACCGCAGGGAGATGATCGTGAAAGAGCGCTTTCAAACCAGCGCGTTGCAGCCCGAAATCCTTAATCGAATAGCCAAAGAGAAAGTGAAAAAGCACGAAAGGAATAACGACGAATACGAGCAGCTTCTTGCAAAGGGTCACGAAAAACATGATGCGAGAGGATGCGAGCCATGACTCCGGCAGAATCGAACTGATGAGTTCATTTCCAAAGACAAGATAAAGCGAAACGGCGACCAGAGCCGCTGCGAGAAGGATCATTTCGTAGCCCGAAGGTTGGAGGGAAATCGACAGTGGTCTCGCGCGAATCGTGGCAAACCAGGCTAACAATGGGAAAGCGAATCCAAACAGGATCAGTTCGCTGATCGCATCCTCGCGCCCGAAGTCCTTGTTTCTCCAAAGTAGCGCCAGGCTCCCGGCATACAGGATGAGCCCGAGAACAACCCAACGATTGCCGAAGATCGTGCGAAGGATTTTCATCAAGCGCGATGGCGGATTAGAAGTCCGCGTTAACCCGGCTGCCGCTCCATCTCTGGTTTTTTTTCCAGGAGGTAGTCGTGAATCGTGTTCACGCTTTGCAAGGCTTTACTCGCGATCTCCGAATTTGGAATGCCGACGCCAAAGGTTTTTTCCATGCTCACAGCCAGCTCGAGCGCGTCGATCGAATCCAGGCCAAGCCCCTTCTCGCCGAAGAGCGGAAGATCATCCGTGATCTCGTCGATGGAAGTCTGCAACATAAGATTCTTGATCAGCATTTCCTTGATGCGGGTGCGAAGATCGGGCTCGGACATACGCGTGTTCGCATTCATGATTCGTTCTGAGAACGCCAGACGCGGCGACATTGTCGCAAACGCAGTCGAAGTCAATCGCGACCGCCCCGCACGGTCTCAGAGTTTGCCGGGCCCGCAGCGAGACTAAACTTGATCGGCCCGATCGCCGGCAATCTTCTGATTTGGATCGGGTCGAACATCACCGCCGCCAGCCGCATTCTCGATTCGAGGAATCGTCCCACCCGCTGGCCGAACATCAGATTTGGAACCTGCGGTATCGGCCTTGCCTGCGCTGCTCAGTTCGTCGCTAAACTCGTCCTTTGCTTTTTGAAATTCCTTGATCGCCTGCCCCATTCCGCGCGCCAGCTCGGGCAACTTCTTCGCGCCGAACAGCACCAGAACGATCAACAGGATAACGATCAAATCCGGTCCGCCAAGGTTCATCAAGCTGGCGAGGAAACTCATAAGCTAAATTGAACATGAGCCTGAGCTTGCAAGTTGCAAGGTAATTCCCCGGGGTGTCAACCGACCCCCGGTTTGTCATCCTGAGCCGCGGAGACGGCGAAGGAGCTCCCGACAGGTCGCGAGATCACACAAGTCAATAGACGTCGGCGCACCGTCTGCAGCGTTATGAGAGACAGATGTTTCCTCGAAGACACAGGATCTTAGGCGAGGTCCTTCGCTTCGCTCAGGATGACAGGCAAAATGACGCCGCTCCTACACGTCGTAATACATCGCGAATTCGTACGGATGCGGACGAAGGCGGAGGGCGTCGTATTCCTTCTGCTTCATCTCGATCCAGTTCTTGATGAAGTCGGCGTTGAAGACATCGCCTTTGAGCAGGAAGGAATGATCCGCGCTCAGTGCAGCAATCGCTCCGCCTAACGAATCTGGCACGCTCGGGACCTGTGCCAGTTCTTCGGGTGGAAGTTCGTACAGATTCTTGTCCAGCGGATCGCCGGGATCGATGCGGTTCTGGATTCCGTCGAGTCCCGCGAGAAGCAGCGCGGAAAATGCAATGTAGGGATTCGCGGCTGGATCGGGCGTGCGAAACTCGATCCGTTTCGATTTCGGATTCGCCGAATACGTTGGGATGCGAATGGCGGCGGAGCGATTGCGGGCCGAATACGCCAGATTAACCGGCGCTTCGAATCCGGGGACGAGGCGCTTGTAACTGTTGGTCGTTGGATTGGTAATGCAGGTGAGCGCGGGCGCATGTTTCAAAATGCCGCCGATGAAAAAGAGCGCCATTTCACTGAGACCGGCATAGCCATTTCCCGCGAAGAGCGGCTTACCTTCTTTCCAGAGCGACATGTGGGTATGCATGCCCGAGCCATTATCGGCAAAAAGCGGTTTCGGCATGAACGTGACGGTCTTACCATGCTTTTTCGCAACGTTACGGATAATATATTTGTAGTATTGAAGGTAGTCGGCCATCGTTTTCATGGGCGCGAACCGGATATCGATTTCCGCCTGACCGGCTGTCGCCACCTCATGATGCTGCCGCTCGATCGCGACGCCGGCTTTCTCGAGCTCGAGGCACATTTCGTTGCGGATATCCTGCAAGCTGTCCGCCGGCGCCACCGGGAAATAACCTTCCTTCGCGCGAATCTTGTACCCTAAATTCGGAAACTCTTCGCGGGCGCTGTTCCAATGTCCCTCCCCGCTGTCGACGAGATGGAATGACGAATTGCCGGCGTAGTTGTAACGCACTTCGTCGAAGATGAAGAACTCGGCCTCCGGCCCGAACGAGGCGGTGTCGGCAATCCCGGTACTCTTCAAATAGGCTTCGGCTTTCTCCGCCAGGCCACGCGGATCGCGATCGTATGGCTCGCGCGTGATCGGATCAACGATCGTGCAAATGAGGCTAAGCGTGGGTTCGGCGTTGAAGACGTCGATCCATGCAGTGGTCGCGTCCGGAATGACCAGCATGTCGCTGGCATTGATCACGCGCCATCCGCGTATGCTCGAGCCATCGAAACCGAGACCCTCGGTGAAAATGTCTTCGTTATATTCGGTCAGCGTGGTCGTGAAATGCTGCCACGCACCGGGCAAATCGGTGAATTTGAAGTCGACGAGTTTTACCCCGTGATCTTTGATTAGTTTGCTGACATCGGACGGGCTTTTTTCTTTGGCCATGGATTAATTCGGAGGTTGATGGTTGGGGTTTGATTGAAATTGAGGACAGAGGTTGCCTTGAGTGAAGTCGAAGGATTCCAAGACGCAACTTTGCGTCACCTTGGAGCTTGCGCCACGGGATTTCTCGACTGCGCTTGGAATGACGATAATCCTGCAGCGCGACTTCGTCACACTGCCTTCTCGCCTATTTCTTCCGTGCGAATGCGCACCGCGTGCTCCACTGGGATGACGAAGACTTTTCCGTCGCCGATCTTGCCCGTCTTGGCGGCACTCACGACCACAGTGACCGCTTTGTCGACCATTTCATCGGACAGAACGACCTCGACTTTTACCTTCGGCAGGAAATCGACCGTGTATTCGCTGCCACGATAAATCTCGGTGTGGCCCTTCTGTCGTCCAAATCCTTTTACCTCTGTGACAGTCATGCCCTCTATGCCGAGCTCAGCGAGAGCTTCTTTGACCTCTTCGAGTTTAAACGGCTTGATGATCGCTTCGAGTTTTTTCATGTGGAGTAAGCTTGCGAGGTGGTCCGGTTTCCAGCGTAAATGCAATTGAGAATCGCGGCACGCGCTGTCTTAGCAATGCCGCAGGCGATGCGCAAGCATCAACTTTGTTGCCGCGTCAAACGCGAAGTTTATAGTGGCTTCGCATGCTCGACGATTCCTTCGTTCATCTCCATCTCCACACCGAGTATTCGCTGCTCGATGGCGCGGTGAGGATGAAGGAGTTGATGAAAAAGGCGGTCGAATTCGAGATGCCGGCGGTCGCGATCACCGACCACGGAAATCTTTTTGGCGCGATCGAATTTTATCAGGAAGCGACGAAGGCAGGCATCAAACCAATTATCGGTTGCGAAGCTTACATGGCACCGGGTTCGATCAAGGATCGCCCGAATTCCCAGCGTGATGCGGCCTATCATTTCACCCTTCTGGCAAAGGACGAGGCCGGTTATCGGAATCTCGTCAAACTCATCTCGATCGCGCATCTCGACGGCTTTCACTACAAGCCGCGGATCGACAAGGAACTGCTCGCCGCCCATTCCACCGGTTTGATCGGCATGAGCGCCTGCTTGAAAGGCGAAATCAACATGGCGATCCAGGCGGATAATCTGGTCAAAGCACGGCAGAGCACGGCCGAGCTGCGAGATATTTTTGGGGCGGAGAATTTTTTCCTCGAAATGCACGATCACGGCATCGAAGCCCAGCGAAAATGCAATCGCGTTCTGCCGCAACTGGCGAAGGAATTTGGGATCGGTCTGGTCGCGGCCAACGATGTCCATTTTCTCGAACGTTCCCAGCACGAAGCCCACGACGTGATGATCTGTATCGGCACCGGACGGATGGTGCACGACGAAAAACGGATGCGTTACACGCCGGAACTTTACTTCAAATCGGCTGATCAAATGCGGGCGCTCTTTCCGGATTATCCGGAGGCGATCACGAACACATTGGAAATTGCCGAACGCTGCAATCTCGAACTCGAATTCGGACGCTCGAAGTATCCCGATTATCCGCCTCCGGAAGGAAAAACGCGCGAAAGTTATCTGCGCGAGCTCTGCTACAAGGGATTGCATGAACGCTACGGCGATCGTGCGACGACCGACAGCGAAGTGATCAAGCGACTCGACTACGAAGTCGACGTGCTGGAGAAAACCGGATTCGTCAGCTATCTGCTGATCGTTTGGGATTTCATCCATTTCGCGAAGCAACGCGGCATCCCAGTCGGGCCGGGCCGCGGATCGGCAGCGGGATCGATGGTGGCTTATGTGCTTGGAATCACCGATGTCGATCCGCTCCAATACAATCTTCTTTTCGAGCGCTTCTTGAACCCGGATCGTATTTCGCCGCCGGACATCGACGTTGATTTTTGCGAAGCCCGCCGCGGCGAAGTGCTCGACTACGTGCGCCAGAAATATGGCGAGCGCCGCGTCTCGCAGATCATCACCTTCGGAAAATTGAAAGCGAAGAGCGTAATTCGCGATGTCGGCCGAGTGATCGGTCTCAGTTACGGCGAAGCCGATCGACTTGCGAAAATGATCCCTAACGAGTTGAACATCACACTCGCCGCCGCCGCCGAAAAAGTGCCTGAGTTGAAACGAGCCATCGAGAGCGAACCGGCCACACGTCAGCTTTGGGACTATGCCCTCACGCTCGAGGGGCTTTCGCGCAACGCCGGTGTCCACGCCGCCGGGGTCGTCATCGGCGATCGCGATCTTTCCGAGTACGTGCCGCTCTGCCGCGATACGAAAGGAAGCGACGTGATCAGCCAGTTCGCGATGGGGCCGCTGAATGACCTTGGCCTGCTGAAAATGGATTTTCTCGGGCTAAAAACGCTGACGGTGATCGAGGACACCGTCAATTTCATTCGCCGCCGCGAACCGGATTTTTCGCTCAAGAACATTCCGCTCGATGACGCCGCCAGTTTCGCGCTCTACAATCGTGGCGAAACGCTCGGTCTTTTCCAAATGGAATCCGGTGGGATGACGAGCGTCTCCAAGCAATTCGATGTCCGGAAAATCGACGACATCATCGCTTTGATCGCGCTTTATCGACCCGGCCCGATGGATTTGATCCCGGAATATGTGAAGGCGAAAAAAGGAACGACCCCGATCCGCTACCTGCATCCGCTTCTCGAGGAGGTCTGCGCCGACACCTACGGCGTGATGATCTATCAGGAACAGGTTATGGCGGCGGCGAACAAGCTCGCCGGCTATTCGTTAGCCCAATCCGACCTGCTCCGCCGCGCCATGGGGAAAAAGGATCGGGAGAAGATGGCAAAGGAGCGCGCCAATTTTATCGAAGGTTGCGCGCGGACGAATCGAATCGGAGAAAAAAAAGCAAACGCGATTTTCGATTTGCTCGAGAAATTCGCCGGCTACGGATTCAACAAGAGTCACAGCGCCGCCTACGGTTTGATCAGTTACCAGACGGCTTATCTGAAAGCGAATTATCCGGTCGAATTCTTCTGCGGATTGCTCAGCAACGAAATCAACAACACGGACAAGATTTCGGTTTTCGTCGGCGAATGTAAGCGGATGGGAATCGCGATCCTGCCGCCGGATATTAATCGCAGCGGCCTGAAATTTACACCCGAAGCGCACGAAGAAGGAATCGCAATTCGCTACGGTCTCGCCGGAATCAAGAACGTGGGCGAAGGCGCGATGGAATCGGCGATTCGCGAACGGGAACGCGGCGGCGCCTTTCTTTCGCTGGAGGATTTTTGCGCCCGGCTCGATTCTCGGATCGCCAATCGGAAGATGCTGGAAAGTCTGGTCAAAGCCGGCGCATTCGACTTTCTCGGCCGCGACCGTGCCGAGTTGTTTGGTTGTATTGAAGAATCGTTGGCTGCCTCGGCCGCGGCCCATCGTGATCGCGCGGCGGGACAGGTTTCCCTTTTCGACGAACTGCCACCGCCGGGGAATTCGCGTCGGAAGAAACCGGTGATTCCGTGGAGCGAGCGGGAAAGAATGACCTACGAGAAAGAACTGCTGGGTTTTTACGTGACCGGCCATCCTCTCGACGCGTATGCAGCTCTCTTCGCGGCGGAGAAATATCAGCCGATTTCGTCATTGAATGAGTTGGCGGATCGCTCGGTTTTCCGAATTGGCGGCGCGATTGCACAGGTGGATCGGAAGTTCACGAAGAAAGAAGGAAAGCCCTTCGCTGTCGTCTGGCTCGAGGATCTGACCGGAACCATTGAAGTAGTTCTCTGGAATGAAGTTTTCGTGAAAGTATCGGACGCTCTGCAAGTGGGCGCCGTGATCGCGCTCAAAGGAACGCTCGACAAACGTGATGATACCGTACGCGCGACCGCGCAGAAGGTAAAAGTGCTCACAACGGAGAAACGGCAGAACGTTGTCCCTAACGAGTCCGACAAACCACCATGCGATACGCCAGCGGCAACCGTGAGATTGCGCTTCACGACTGGAGCCACGCCGGATGAACTGCGCGAGGTACGGCAGATTCTTAGCAGTTCCCCCGGGCCCCTGCGCGTTCAGCTGATGTTCGGGCGGCCGACCGGCGAAGCGCTCTGTGTCGATGCCGGAAGCGAATTTCGCATCGCGCTCACGCCGGAATTGGAACAGAAGCTCTCGCCCTGGCTAACGCCCGCGACGGACCCTTGAGTTATCGCCCGCTTCGAAATTTCGCGAGCGGATCGTGCCCGCGATCCGATTTCGAAAGGTTCGACACGCCAAGTTGCAAGATGTTCCACCTCGATGATTCGCCGGGGCAAAGGCGATACTCGGTTTTCGTTTCCTTCTCGGACTTGAAGAAGTTGTCCCACGATTGTTCTACCAGCGCTAAGGTCCATGGTCCATTCGAAATCGGGCTGCGCACAACAGCTTCCGACAGCTCCGAGAAGGTTCCGGTATCTTCAGGGCCACCCGATCCTGCGGGCTTGCGATCTTTGTGACCGGAGTCAGTGCGGCCGATCAACGAAAAAGCAAAACCGTGGATGCATTCATTCGTCGAGTAATGCATTAGATTGGTTACCGGCGTATCGGGTCGCACTCGAATGGAAATATCCCTCGAGCTCGCGAACTCGGCGTCCCCATGAAATCGAGCCGAGCCCTCGCCCGACGCCAGATTTAGGAATTCAACTTCTGCTTCTGATCCGGTGAACAAAACTCGGCCGCTCGCGGCAAAAGGATGGAGCGAACTGTCGCGAAACTGTCCATCGATCAATTGGGCGTCGCCGTTTAATCCGGGATTTCGCAGCGTCTGGGAGAGGATGAGTTTGCCGCTGAGAATTCCAGATGCAGCCTCATCCCGCTTCAAATAACGCGGAAGTTTCGCGATCATTATCAGCGGAAAATCGAGCGTGGCGGTGGCGGCTTGATCGAGTGCGAGAACAGCATGGGTCGGACTTTCCTTCGGCGCCGGCAGTAACGGCAACGCGGTATCGAGGATGATCGCGTCGGAACCGGTCGGAAGCGCCTGCGCCTGCAATTTGAGGGTGTTTGCCTCTGTTCTCGCATGGATCTCCCCAGAGATTTTTGCCGGATCTTTTGCGACCGCGAGATTTTGCAAGAATACATCGGAACTCAACTTAAAGGAGCCTAGCCTCCCGTAGATTTTCAACGTCCCAGCGACCATCCCGGAAATGCCTTGCCGGCCGGTGAGAGCAATCGAGAATTCGCCGAGGTCCGACGCAGCCAGCGAAAGGTCGACGTCGCAGTTCCGGCTCGTGTCCAGTGCGCCAAAGAAATCGCCGTCGCGGACGAAGTCGTTCAATTGAAGCGGAAGGAAGACATTGCCTTGCAGCACAGGTTTCCCACTTAGATCAAGGCGCAGCATTTGTACTTGCAGGTAATTACCAGCGACCGTGACGTAGGCGCTGAGCGTGGCGCGTTCATTCGAAATTCGAAACTCCTGAAAGAAAAAACTCCGCGGCGAATATTTTCCGTTCACACTGACATCGAAAGGAGCGAGGTCGAAACCTGTTCTAATTTGCAAATGCTGCACTTGCAGCTGGAGATCGCCTGAGTGCGTGGCGAAGTCTCCACTTCCATTCCAGTTGAACGTTAACGAGCCATCAGGCTTCTGCTGCCGCCAGTAGTCTGGAAGCATCGCGGCATAGTCCGCAATTTTCTCGGCGTAACCGTTGACACTTCCCGAATATTTGTGTTCGTGGGCGAGATCGAGATTTCCTTTCGCCCGGAAGAAATCATTCCCGCGCACGGCTTCAAATTTTTCCACCTGCATCTCGGATCCTTGCAGGCCGAGAGTGGCCGTCATCACATCAACCGGCGCCCGGAAAACTCGCAAGGATTCTCCGTCCATCGTGATTTGACCGCTGATTTTCCGGTCGCGCTCGCTTACTTTTCCGCGGATGGACAGAACGCCGGCAAAATCAGTTCCGGCGCCGCCGAACAGCCGCGCAAAATCACCCAAGTCGCTGATCGAAGCAGAAATATCTCCCTGAAAATCCGGACTCAACCAATCCGATGATTTGTCAGGCAGGAGGTACTCCCCGGTGAGCGTAAATTCGTTGCGGAGTTGCTTTACGTAAAGTTGCTCGACCTGGATGTGGCGATTGTAGAGCGAGGCGCCGAGCATGATGGTCTCTGCCGTTCGCTCGCGCCAGGTCAGATTGGTCACCTCTGCCCAGATGGACGCAGTCGCGTGGGAAAAATCACGGAGGTCCCCCCGAAAGGTGAATTTGCTCGCCCGAACCGAGCCTCGGGCCGGCGTGGCCAGCCGGGCAGCTTCCGACAGTTGTGCCAACGAGATTGCCGAGGCGGTACCCGCGACGTCCCACGTCGTTACATCGTTCCGATTTTCAATCGAAATGCTGGTCCGCAATTTTCCGCCGAAGGCATCCAGATTCATTTCCAGTCCCACCTGTCTGCGTTTCAAACGAGCGAAGTCGACAGTAACAGATTCAAGATCAACCCCGCGCGTAATCTCGATGGCACCGAGGGTGAGACGATCATTTTCCCAGGAAGCTGCGCCTCGCAGGTTGCGCAATTCCTGACGAAAAAATGGGGTGGATATTTTGACATCGCGCACCAGCATTCGTCCGGCGGCGATTTCGCTGGCAGAAAGGTAAAGACCGCGGAGATCCGCTTCCGACTCCCCATTTTCCAAGTGAAAGCTCGAGTTCGAGATCTCCAGCTCGTCAGGCAAAAGCCAGTGAAGAGTGCCCCAATCCAGACGGCACTTGGCGGAGCTCGAGGTTGCCGTGCGCTTGACGTCGCAACTAAGACCATGCAGAGACAAACGCCGCAGGGCGCGATCGCGCGAACCTTTGATTACAGCGCCCAAATCGAGATCGATTTCCGCGCGCGGAACATTGAGATCGATTTGAAACGCGCAATCCGGCTGACTGACGATCCGCATCCCGCTGAGCTCAATTGGCCGCAGGAGCGGGGCATTGATTTTATCGATGGTAATCTTCAGTCCTTGCCGGCTCGCCTGCCAACGCGCCAAAAGCCGAATCCCCGGGGGCATGAGCAGCGGCGCGAAAAGAACCAGTGCGATGCCGAGGAGCACAAGCCCCAGCAGGAAGAAGCGCAACCGTCGTTTGGGAACCATAAACGTCACTTTGTGTATCGTGAAACGCGAGACAGGAAAAGCTGCTTCTCCGGGTCCGGCCTAACGAAAAACAAATGCGATGGCCTCTGAGGCAGTCGGGGCCTCAACCGCCGTCGTGGTCCGCCGGAATCGAGCTGATGAATTGGACATGGACGGGCTGTTTCGTCTTAATTCTCTGTTCGAGCTGTGACTTAATGGTGCGCTCCGCATCCGCGGTCAACCCTCGCTCGACCGCTTTTTGCCGGGCCAGTTGTTGCAGCGTATTCAATTCAGTTTCCAAGTCCTCCGCCGAAATCGGATTCCATAAACCGTTTTCGTAGGCCAGGACTTCGGTCTGCACTTGTTCAACACCAAGAATTTGCGCGGATGGAAGCTGCACCTGGATCTGGTCGTCGCGCGCTTCGACCAGGAAATTCTTGTGCAAATCGAATCCGGCTTTCACCAGAAACAGGCCGTGCAGTTTGATTCGCTTGGTGCTTCCCGCCCAGGTGTGGAGGAATTCGTGTTCTACTTCAGTCCGCCGCGTCACCGTGACGAGCTCGGCCGCCTCCGTGGTTTGCTCGAAGTAGACACGGTTTCGGATCTTGATCCGTGGCTGCAAGTGCGCCACGTCCACGAACGCAGCCCGAAGATCGCGTCCGAGCTTTTCCAGCTGGGCTGCCCCCTGCGATGCGGTTCGTCCCGGCCAGCTTTCCAGGCGCAGAAAAACGAAGATAACGACAGCGGCAATAATCAACGCAACCAGCGTTAGCGCGACCGGCCATGAGACCCGCCCTGAAATTGCTGAGTTCGACATTGGCCGCTGGATCTTCCGCGAAAACGCTTTCTTTTCGTTTCCAAAAAAGTACCGCCCCCCACGCTCGAAGAGCGTGAAGGGCGGCTGTTCCCCCCAGAACAATCTTGCAAAACTGTTGGGCAACTAAACGAGCTACCGAATCGTCGCAACAAATTTTTCTGTGAAGTTGCGCGAATCATTTGCGAGGCTGAAAGAGAGTCGGCGATGAAACTCGGGATTCGCTATGAAACAGTTTATGGGTACGGTGCGGAGGTCGGCTTTTCGACTCACGACGTGCGTCTATTCCCGCGGGCTGGTCGCCACGCCCGGGTGCGTTCCCTTAATTTCAAAACCAAACCGAACGCAACCATCCGTTTTTCCCGCGACGTTTTCGATAACATCGTAGCGGAATGTTTTTTCCCGGAACGCGCGACGGAATTGCAGTTGCAACTCGCAATCGATCTGGAGTTGGAAGAAAAAGATCCGTTTCATTTTCTTCTCGAAGACAGCGCAGTCGATCTGCCGTTTGCCTACGAGCCTTCGCTCCTCCCGATCCTGGCAGCATATCGGGAGCGCCGCACTTCCGGAGATTTGCGAGCGCCGGGCTGGCTGCCGCCGACGCACGAGAACCGCAAGCCGACGGTGGCCACGCTGGTCGCGCTCAATAAAGCCATCCACGAGTCCATCGCGTACGAACGGCGCGAGGAAGGAGGTCCTCGCCAGCCGCTGGAAACATTGCACCTGAAGCGCGGTGCGTGCCGCGATGTCGCAGTGCTTCTTGCAGAAATCTTGCGGGACTTGGGATTGGCGGCGCGGCTGGTGAGCGGTTACCTGCGGGAAGCCGACACCGATTCACGTCGCGCCGAAGGTTCACTTCATGCGTGGACCGAGGTATTTCTTCCGGGAGCCGGCTGGATCGGAATGGATGCTACGAATGGCGTTTTTTCCAACCACAACTTCATCAGCGCAGCAGTCGGCCTTGTCCCGGCTGACATCACTCCGGTCAGCGGCAGTTATTTTCATCGCGAGACGATCCCCTCTCAGATGACGAGCCGGCTCGAGCTAATCCATCTTTGAAAACGCAATCCTGTAGGGGAAGCTGTTAGCTTCCCGTGGGAATGGCGCCGATCTAATGGGAAGCTAACAGCTTCCCCTACAACTTCGCTCAACGTTAGATGCCCGAAGATGAATCCCAAGATTGCCATGCTTGCTGAATTGCAGATGCGAAATTTTCGCTGCTTCGAGAGTCTCTCGCTCCAACTGGAGCCGGGTTTCAATTTCTTCGTCGGCGCGAATGGCCAGGGAAAAACTTCAATTCTCGAAGCCGCTTGTGTCTTGCTGCGGTTGCAATCGCAACGCAGTTCTTCGCTCGCGCCGCTGATAAAGCTGGGAGCGAAATCGTTGCTGGTGAAAGGGCGGTACGACAGTCATGCTCTCCGGTTTAGCTACAGTGGATTGCGCCGCAAGGTTGAATTCGATGAAGTTGAACAGCGCACACTGACGGAATATTTGCGTCTCGCCCGGGTCGTTTCGATGGCCAATGCCGACATCGAAATCGTCCGCGGTAGCTCGGAAGCGCGGCGTCGCTATCTCGATTTTCTGGGAGGACAAGTCGAGCCCCTTTATCGACCGACTCTGCGAAGCTATGAGCGCGCTCTGCGTGCGCGCAACGCGTTGTTAAAGTCACCGCTGCCGCGAGCACGCGAAATCGCTGCCTACGACGCGCCGCTATTGACCCATGGGTCGCAACTGATGTCGATGCGGGCCGTACTGGTGGAGCGCATCGCGCCGCTCGCCGCGCGAGCGCACCGCCAGATTAGCGGAAGCGATGAAGTTCTGCATGTCCGTTTCCTGCCGGGCGGCACGGATGATTTCGCCCATGATTTGGAGAAGACTCGTGAACAGGAAATGCGTTTGCGTCAAACGATGGTGGGTCCGCATCGCGACGAAATTGAACTATCCGTGCAGGGAATGCCGGCGACCCAATACGCTTCGGAAGGACAGCAGCGTACGGTCGCGCTGGCGTTGAAACTGGCGCAAGCGCGGTGTTTTGCGACCGAAGCGGGCGCCTCGCCGCCGCTTTTGTTGATCGACGATATTTTTGGCGAACTTGATCCCGGCCGGCGAAATGCTCTCCTGGCGCATTTGCCTAACGCGTCTCAAAAATTCGTTACCGCAACGACGCTGAACTGGCGGACAGTCCACATCGACGGCCCGGTCTTTGCATTACGCGACTGGGGAGCATTTCTCTGAAACAGAGCGACCAAGCTTCCACTTGCGCAGCCGGCGGGCGGGCATTTTAGTTTCTTATGCGTAACATGGGGGAGACTCCGCAAAACCTGGCGGGTTCTCTGCTGGTGGCCCATCCAAATCTGCGTGATCCGAATTTTCGGCGCAGTGTTCTGTTTGTTTATTCCCATGATCTGATAGACGGAACCGGCGCGGTGATTATCAATCGGCCGCTCGACAAGCAGGTGGCCGATCTCGTCACGGAAGCGCCGTTGGAGGGACTGGGAGACGTGCCGGTGTTTCTCGGCGGCCCGGTTGGGAAAAACCAACTGATGTTCGCGACCTTCGAATGGCAGGAAGGCGCTGGATTAAGGTTAAATCACAATGTGGACGTGGAACAGGCGAACGAGCGCGCGGACGAAGATCCAGCTTCGATTCGCGCGTTTGTCGGCTACGCGGGCTGGAGCGCGGGACAGCTGGAAGCTGAGATGAGACAGAATGCGTGGCTCGTGCAGCCGCCGAGCCCCGCTGCCTTGCAAACCGAAGCGCTCCCGAAGCTGTGGTTCGATATCATGCGTGGTTTGGGTCCGTGGTATAGAATGCTCGCTGCCGCGCCGGACGATCCGTCGCTAAATTAGTGCCTGTGACACGCGGCGGGTGACGAGAAGAAATTCTTGCGCCGGTCGCTTTAGGCTTGTCACTTGTCGCTCGTCACTTATCACTCTCTGAAATGATTATTGGCGCGCCCAAGGAAATAAAGCAGCAGGAACATCGCGTCGGACTGTTGCCTTCGCTGGCAGCGCAATTGACTCGCCGCGGTCACAGCGTTCTCGTCCAAAAAAATGCCGGAGCTGGCGCCGGTTATCCAGACGAGGAATACGTGCTTGCGGGAGCGAAGATTGTTGCGACGGCGGAAGAGGTTTTCGCGCAGGCGGACATGATCGTGAAGGTGAAGGAGCCGCTCCCGGCCGAGTTCGGATTGCTCCGGAAGGACCAGATCCTTTTCACCTACCTGCACCTGGCAGCAAGCAAGCCGCTCACCGAAGCGTTGCTTAAATCGCGAGTGACCGGCGTCGCCTACGAAACCATTCAGGTCGGGAACAAGCTTCCGTTGCTTGAGCCAATGAGTGAAATCGCCGGCCGCATGTCGGTAGTGATGGGCGCGTATTATTTGGCGAAACATAATGGCGGCAGCGGCGTGCTGCTCGGCGGCGTGCCGGGCGTTTTGCCTGGGCGCGTGGTTGTAATCGGAGGCGGCACTTCGGGTGTAAACGCCGCGCGCATGGCGATGGGTCTTTGCGCTGATGTGGCGATTCTCGAACTTGACCTGGAACGGATGCGATTTCTCGATCTCGCCATGGACAACGCGCGCACGCTTTACTCAAACGAAGCAAATCTAATGGAACTGATGCCGACAGTTGATCTTCTCATCGGGGCCGTGCTCGTGCCGGGGGCGAAGGCTCCCAAACTCATCACCCGTGAGATGTTAAAAAAAATGAAGCCGGGCAGCGTGTTAGTCGACATCGCCATTGACCAGGGCGGGTGCGTCGAGACTTCGCGACCGACAACGCATCTCGATCCGGTTTATGTGGAAGAAGGCGTGACACACTACTGCGTCGCGAACATGCCCGCCGCTTATGCGCGAACGTCGACCCAGGCTCTGACGAACAGCACCGCGCGTTACGTCGAACTGCTGGCCAACGATGGTCTCGAAGGCGCATGCAAGAAACAACCGGCGTTAACCGGTGGAATCAACACCCGCGATGGGAAACTGACCTGTAAAGCGGTGGCCGAAGCACACGGTTTGAATTACGAATCACCCTTTTAGATCATGGAACAGGGCCGAAAACTTCCCTTGCTCCGAATCAGGGTTGGCCCCATTATGGCGCGTCCAATTCCACAACTATGAAGAAAGCAATCTGCATTCTGGCAAGCGCTGCCCTCCTCGCGGCGTGCGAACAAAAAACTGAAACTGCCACTCCGGCCGCTTCGCCGAGCGACACGACCACGACGGCTCCGGCTGCTTCGAGTACGCCCGAGGCGAGTATGACCACCGCTCCGGTTCCGGAAGCGACCACCGCGGCCAGCCCGAGCGACACATCGGCTATGCCCGCTGTCTCTGCTTCTCCTTCTCCGTAATTTTCGAAGCTGATATTTGCTTTTCTTGCGAGGTCTTCTCGGGACTGGTTCACGGGAAGACTTTTGCTGTACACGAAGAAGGGCGAGAGTCTGCCGGTGAAAGCTGAACCGAACCGGCCAGGTTTTACTCTTGGCAAGTCGAAACGTCTGATTCGTTCTTCGGATTTTGCTCGCGTCCGCGCGGAAGGCCGGACGATTCGCGGAAACCTCATGACGTTCGGCGTCATGGATGGCGATGATATCTCATCGCTTCGCGTGGGCTTTGTCACGTCACGACGGGTGGGAGGCGCGGTCGTGCGAAATCGTGTCCGGCGCCGTCTGCGAGAGATTGTTCGACTGCACCAGGCGCAGCTCAGGCAAGACCTCTGGCTTATCACGATCGCACGAAGCAGCGCGGCGCGGGCGAGTTATGAGGAGCTGCAAGATGAGTGGTTGCGTCTGGCAGAGCGCGCTTCTATTTTAGCGCCCTGATGGTTCTCCTCGTGCGGTTTTTTATTCGCGCTTATCAGCATACGATCTCGCCGATGCTCTCATGGCTCGGTGGCCCGGGTTCGGGTTGCCGGTTTGAACCCACTTGTTCCGCCTATTTTCTCGAAGCCGCTGAAACCCACGGCATTGCTCATGGGAGTTGGATGGGTTTGAAGCGGCTCGCGCGCTGTCAGCCTTGGGGCGGGCAGGGCTACGATCCCGTGCCGAAATCGAAACCGACAGAAGATCACGCGTCTCATTTCGTTTGTGAATAGCCGTCCCGGCATCGTGTATGGATCGACAAGCATGGATTGCCGTTACGCTCTGTGTTCTCGGGCTCGTCGCCTGGCAATGGTACGTGACGAGCCACGCGCCACCGCCGCGCGCAGTTCCTTCGCCGCAAGTTCCCGCGGCGAGCACGCCGGCAGAGCAACCGCCGGCATCGACTAGTCCCGACGGCCCAACTGAGTCTCGACCGATCGCGGATCAGCCGTCGCCGACTCCGGTCCCCGAGCATTTCGCAGAGAAGACCGAGGTCCTTCGCAATTCCGATCTCGACCTTCTGTTGACCAATCGCGGCGGCGGCATCAAGGAAGCCATCCTGCCGGGGCATGTGGTCGAAAACGGCGCCGACGTAAGGCTAAACGCAAAAGGTGATATTCCGATCGGCGCGATTCTAGAGAGACCGTCGGCTCCGATGCTGAATGAATTCGCAATCGCGCGCCAATCCGACGGCAGTGTCCAATTCAAACGCGTCCTCCCCGATCAAGTCACACTCGAGAAAAGATTCTCCCTTCCTGCTCCCCCTAACGAGAAAGACAATTACATCGCGCGACTGGAGATAAATTACAAAAACGAAGGTACCAGGCCGTACGCTAATCCCGGCTACTTCATCGCGCTGGGCTCAGCTGCTCCGATGCACGAAAAGGATTGGCCGACATTCACCCGCGTGACGTGGTGTGTGGGTGGAACAGCCAGGTATACGGACGTGAGTTGGTTTGCAGAGCAGAACAAGTTTTTTGGTCTGCAAAAACGCCCGGCACAGGAATTCTATTCAGCGAAACTAAACGGCGCAGAGTGGACTGGCGTCAGTAACCAGTTTTTCGCAACCCTCATTACTCCGCTCGACGCCAAGGCGACGGAGATTTGGGCGCGGCGATTTGAAGTGAAGCCCGCCCCGGCCCCACCGGCAGCGAGCATTTTTGGAATCGAAGGCGCGATGGGGATGCCCGGCTTTCAATTGCAACCTGGACAGACTGCGTCGGTGAAATTTCAGATTTACGCCGGCCCAAAGCTTTACCATCGCCTTGCGCAATTGGATCACAACGAAGCCGAAATCATGGATTTCGGCATCTTCAAAATCGTCTGCCAGATTCTGCTGAACGCGCTGAACTCATTGCACAGCGTGTTCAAGAGTTATGGAGTCGCGATCCTGGCCCTGACCGCGATCATAAAGCTGCTGCTCTGGCCGTTGCAGAATAAAGCGAACCGTTCGATGCGCCGCATGTCCGCGCTCTCGCCAAAGATGCAGGAACTGCGCGAGAAGTACAAGGATGATCCGACCCGGATGAATCAGGAAGTGATGAAGCTCTACAAGGATTACGGCGTCAATCCGGTCAGTGGCTGTTTGCCGATGATGATTCAAATCCCGATTTTCTTCGGGCTCTTCACGATGTTGCGGCAGGCGGTGGAACTACGGAACGCCAGCTTCCTTTGGGTGCACGATCTTTCCCAGCCCGATACGATCGCGCATGTCCCGGGTTTCGGCTGGCCGATCAACATTCTGCCGCTGATCATGGCCGTCACCAATCTCTGGCTGATGCGCCTTACGCCGAAGAGCGGCGATGCCACGCAGCAGAAGGTGATGATGTTCATGCCGCTCATCTTCGTTGTTTTTTGCTACAATTTTGCCGCGGCGCTGGCATTATATTATACAACTCAGAACCTGTTCACGATCTTGCAGCTCTACCA
Source organism: uncultured Verrucomicrobiae bacterium (assembly GCA_963737545.1). Classification (GTDB taxonomy): domain Bacteria; phylum Verrucomicrobiota; class Verrucomicrobiia; order Chthoniobacterales; family UBA10450; genus CAVTTH01. The sequence goes on from CAVTTH010000005.1 coordinate 349,377, forward strand.
GACTCGGAACCAACCGGTTCCGGTCTTGGAAAAAGTTGCGGTCGCGGGTAAGAAAGCACGAAAGAAACAACGATGAGCCCGAAAGAATTACTCGATACCATTCTGGGCTATCTCGGCTTCGTCGTGGAAATTGAGGAGACCCAAAGCGAGGGTGGCAATCCGGTATTGCAGATCTACACCGAGGAAAGTCGCGCATTAATCGGGCGCGATGGAGAGACGCTCGAGGCCATCCAATTTCTTTTGAACCGAATGATCCAGGCGAAAAACAAAGACGCGCCGAAAGTCATCGTCGATTGCGAGATGTATCGTTCCATGCGCGAAGACCGGGTCGTGCAAAGGGTGAGAGAATTGGCCGAACGCGTGCGGATCACGGGCCGCTCCCTGCAGCTCGAGCCGATGAATTCCTACGAGCGCCGCATTGTCCACAACGCATTCAAAGACGATCCCGAGGTGGCGACCTGGAGCCCGTCGGATTCCGCGCGAATCAAGCAGATCACACTCCTGAAGCGACCGGCAAAGAGAGAGCCCGCCGCTCACGAAACGAGAGCGCACGAGTAGAAGGGCGACGATCGACCTACTTCGACAGAAGCAGGGCGACTCCAAAAAATTCTTACCGATTGCGGATCTCCCATTGCACCGAAGTGCTGGGAATGTAGACACCGCTTGTGAGAGCGGTTCCATTCATAAGCCAGATGGAACGTTGGCCGGTGGAAACGGATGACCGTCGTGAGGTCGGGGCAACAAGGAATCGGTCGGTACTGATGGCGAATACCAGGGCGTTGTGGTTATCGAAGACCAACTCGAAACCACGCGGAAACATCGCTCGAAGTCGAGTGCGAGCCTCGCGCAACTGGGATTCGATCTCAGGGTCGTATTTCTCGAGGAAGCCCGCGAGTTGCGACTCGATGGAAGAGGTTTTCATGATGCCTAAGGCAAACCGAAAGAACCTCAAAAGAGGTCAGAGCCAATCGTTGGCCTTACTTTGGAGTTTCCTTTTTCACTCCCATTTCCGCATCTACTTCATCTTCGAATGCGCGACGCTTACTCGCGATGAAGCGACGATACCCTTCCGGGTCAACCCACGCGTTTACGCCCTCGGCGGCAGCGCGCTTTCGCTTACCCTCAAGGTCAAAGTATTCGGTATGGTGCCCACCCCAAATGTCGGGATGCAGGCTTTCCAGGAAGTGAAGTGTATTGCGATAGTCCTGATTGATGCCCGGATATTCCTCTGCGTTAGCTACCTTGTACCCAGGATTAAATCCACCACCGTCGGGAAACACCACCTTGTACGCCTTTCCATTTTCGACCAGGGTAGTGACCCACGTCGTAGCGCCTCTGGTATGGCCGGGCGTGTGATAAGCGGTTAAGACGATCTCGCCCAGTCTCACCGTATCGCCATCGCGTAGGACGCGATCGACCTTAACCGGCGGCTGGCCCATAATCTGCCAGTCCTTGCCGTAATGAAAGTCGCTTTTGCCGCCATCTTCGATCATCGGCACGTCTTCCTGCATGATCGCTACTTGGGCGCCGGAGAGTTGTTTCATGTAAGCGAAGGCACCGGCGTGATCCGAATGTCCGTGACCGTTGATGATGATCTTGATGTCTTCAGGATTAAAACCGAGCTTGCGGATCGAGGCGACGATCATTGGACCGGATTTCGACGTGCCTGTATTCAAAAGGATGTTTCCTTCCGAAGTCAGGAAAAGCCATGAGCTCAAGCCTCGAGTGCCAACGAAATAAAGCGGCCCAGCTATATGAATGGGGTCGGTCGGTTCATCCCAGTGGAGATACTTGGACGCAAGCTCGATGAAGAGCCTGTTGTCCTTTGCCAGGTCTTCTTTCGTCGGCAGCTTCTCCGGCGCTTCCTGACCGAACGCTTGTTTTCCTGCGATCACAAGCATGGCGCCGCAGATCAAAAGGCATCCCAATTTGGATTTTGGAGTCTTCATCACAGGTCTAAGGAGTGAATGGGAAATGACCGAATCAAAGCGCGCATCCTCCGGTCCATTCTACTTTCTAATTTCCACTTGCTACTTTCATGTCGGCCGGCGGTTGGCTGCAGCGCTTCCACTCTCCTTCGCGAGCACCGCGTCGACGTCAGCGACGAACGCCGGAATGAATCCGGTATGTTTGGCGCTGCGCCACCAGCGCGCCGCGCTCCGTTCTGAGCAGGCCGCTCAAGAGAGGTCCGGCCATCAACTCGAAGGTCCCCTTCGGGAAAATACCGCGCTGCGTTCTCTCCCAGATGTGGAAGGATGCCCAGGCGTTTTCCTGCAGCATTTGCTCCAGCCTCAGCTGATCGGCGGCATCGAGGGCTACGCTCTCCGTCCAGGCCGGCGGTCATCAATTCGGCGATGTCGCGGTTTTTGGCGATCGCCATCCGGATCACCGTCCATTGCGCCATCGTGGAATTGTGCTCGTTACGCTGGAGTGCGGCCGTATTGTGTTTGATCTGTAGACCGACAAAGATGAGAGACACAATCAGGCCAACCGAGCCGATAATTTGCGCGAGACTGGACAATTGTTCGAGCGACATGGGTTTTAGCGCCTAACGAGATACAAGATCAGCGATCGCTGGCCAAAGCCGGGTGAATGTGGAAATCATCAAAAGCCGGGGCACCGCGGTTCGCAAACAGGCGCGCAACTAAAACCAGCGCTAGGGATCACTTTCTTTCCGGATGCCGGCAAACTTTCGCGTCACTTTCTGGGAAGTGAACTCGGCCTTGGGAATATCCCAGGTCGCTTCCACCGCGCCAACCCATTCTTTTCGGCCGGGGGTTTCTTTCGGATCCGTTGAGGCGGTCACGCGAATTTGCACCTCCGATGAGCCGGCAAACCGACACGCCGGGGAGTCGTCCTCGCTCACAAAAACGAACGCGTCGCAATCGCTGGCGCGATCAGGCAGCGCCTTTTTGCAATCCGCTGCCAGCAGGTCGCGCATCTTCGTGAGCAGATTGGTCGAACGACTCAGCTTGCCGTCGATCTCATACAAAAAAATGTCGTTAGGGCCCCATTTTTGATCCAGCGTTACCAGCACAGCCGAACTGTCCTTCGACCACGTCGTCCGCATTCCACCGTGGTTTTTGTTTTCGAACTCGGGCGATTCGGTATCGAGCGTAGTAAGAATCTGAAAAGGTTTCAATGCGACCAGATGGTCTTTGCATCGGTTCGCGGCACCCTCTTTTGGTTCGTCGGGGCAAAGTTTCGCTTTCGGAATAATCACCGCAAATTTTCCATCGGGTGAGCGCGAGTCCGGTGCGATCAAATAATCCGCATATTGCTTCGGCAACCCGGTGGATGTGGCTTGGGTGTCGCCCGACTGCTCTTGCGCAGAACTCGCCTGATCCGCCGCAGCGTTTTCCTCTGTTCTCGGCGGCTTCGAGTCAGCGTCCTGGTCTTTGGATTTAGACTTGAGTGGCTCAATGGATGCGGCGATTGCTTCGTAATCTTTCGCGTGCTTCTTGTCCGCTTTCTCCGAGCCTGCGCTTACCATTGCGCAGAACCTGCCCTTTTGAGGTTCAAAGCCCGTCACCACAACGACAAAAGTCGTGCCCTCAGCCGTACCATGGCCCTTGATCTCAGCGAATTGAAGGCCGATTCCATTTTCGGTGCCTTCGACATCTCCTATCTTGAAATTCTTCAGACTGGCACCGCTCGCCATGCTCTTGGCCAGCTCAGGCAACTCCGCCTTGAGGCCTTTGTCGCTGTGAATCTCCGCTAGAACCAGGATCGAAAATGCGTAGCCGGAATCGTCGCGGGGATCGCCGTTGAGATTTCCGTCTTTATCACGTGCGTACGTCCAGCCGGGAGGAAACTCGACTGTGAAGGCGGGGTTGTCGGAGGGAAATTTCACCTTTCCAGCGACACTCGTCCTCGCCCCGGCGAAGGAGAGGCTGGAGAACGTCAACAGCGCGAGAAACAGTCGCGATTCCAGGCGGAAGAACTGTCGCATGATCAAGGACGGGTTGTTCATGAAGTGGAGTAACTCATATAATGACGGGCCAAGGCGAGCATCAATTGCACTGACCCTTGTCGAAGTCTGCGGCGTTAAAAGAACCCGCGGAGGAATGCCGCCGCTGCATCCGAGATGCCGACAATTTTGTTCGTTGCCTGACGATAGAATTTGAAATTGAGCTCGGTCTCGGGTCGACCGTCGTTCCAGTCAGCGAAAATTCTGAGCTCGCTTCGCCCCAGAGGCCGCTTTGCCAGCGCAGTGCGTCTGATGGTGATGCTCACGCGCGGCGTCTGCCGGGCGATCCCGCGTTCTTTTGCGATCGCTTTGGCCGAAGTCACGACTCCGTTCGCAATGAGACCTGGACCGCCTTCATTCTCGCTCGCGAAGACGAAGACCGTATCGCCTCTGGCGATCTGTTTGCCCCCATACATCGTCTTCTGCACGCTGAATCCGAACGTCTCCGCCCGCGGATCGCTCACCTCGGTTTTGATCGCGAACATCATGCTCCCGCGGCGGGCCGTAGTCTCGCGCGAAGGCTTCTCATCTCGCACCATTAATCTCCATGGCCGAGCGACTGGCTGGGCTCCTCGGGTTGAAACGCAAAGTCGCCAAACGCGAGGATTACATACTCCGGAGGAGAATCGTCCACTCCGCGAAGCTCCCCAAACCAAAGAATGCCGTCACCTGCCATCACTCCCTGCCAATTCTTGAATAGCTCCTTCTTTCCTTCCGAACGAAATCGAGCACGCAAATCGTCGGTCAGTGACTGTGCCACAATTGCGGCAAACTCTTCTTTCTTTTTTAGAACGCGGCGGTCCCCATTCAGCGTGACGGCGATGGGAAGCGATGTGTGAGCGGCGATCCAATCTGCATCTTTTCTTTCGACCGCAGCGAGGACTCTGGAGAGAAATTTTCTGTCCGACGGCGTGACTTCGTAGGCAGGCTTCGGTTGCGCTGAGATCAGAGCTGCGAAACCGAGAATCGGTATGAAGAGAGCCTTCATTTCAGGCCCAACGCTCAAGCTTCGCGACCCCCAAAAGCGTTCGGGGCTGCAGCGTCGTCTTAGGCGCGATCACTTCGACTGCCGCGCACGGATCACCAACCAAATCTTCCGCGCGATGAAGAGCGCGACCAGACTCAGGATAGCCGCCCCAATTCCAGACAGGTAATATGCACCGAGCCATACCGTGACGCCGATGATGGCGAAGACTACACCTGCATACATCCAAAATCCCGAAAGAATAAGGACAGGAACGGAGACAAACCGGACCACGGGGGCGTAGTTCGGAAGTTCTGCAAACGGACTATAAACGTAACCGAGTATCGGAATGGCAAGGATGAGGTGAATCCAGCGAAGAATCGCACGTTTGGTGGCATTGCTGATCATTTAATCCCTTTCCATCGTGAATCTGCTCCATCCATTTTCAACCACTTCAGTGTTTCTCTTTCTTTTTCGCATTCATGATTGGTTTGCAAATCTATTTCATCGGCGAAAACGGATTACCTGCTCTGGCCTAACGATCGGCGTTTCAGTCGGCCGAGAGTGCGCTGATGGTGACGTAGTATCCGTCCGGATCCCGGAGTGAGAACTCCCATGTTTGAGTGTTCGGGTTCACGTGCGGCTCCTCTTCGAACCGGGCGACGAGAGCGCGTGCCCTGTTCAGGGCCTTGTCGTAGTCGTCGACGCGGAAGAACAACAGAAGACCATTGCCGGGCGTCCCCTCTTCGGGGCTCATCAAGGAAGGATGCTCGTGCGCGCCCCATTGGTGGAGACAGAGCAAGACGGTTCCATCCGTATCCAGAATCTGACCAAAGTAGTCATGGCTCGGCGGCGTCTCGGGCTGGCCGAAGAGCGACTGGTACCACCTGAAACTCATCGGCACATCGCGCACTCCGATGATCGTCCATGTGCGTTTCATCGAATTTTCGCTGCCGGGCCTAACGAGTGGTTTCCCAGATCATGAAATCGTCCAGCGTTTGCCGGGTTTTATCCACGACAAATTCGACCACGATCGCGTCATCGACGAAGCCGAGAAAGGGAGTCCGATCTGGAATGAAATCGTATGGATCGACCAAATAGTTGAGAGCAGCTACAATCCAGAGCAGAGCATCATTCGAAACCTGCGTGTATTCACCGCGCTCGTGCGCGCGGACCAGCCGCAGCATCGTCTGAAGATACGGCCAATTCTCCTTGAACCGCTGCCGGGGGAGCGACGCAGCCTCTTTCGCGGCCTGTTCAAAAAGCGAGCGCAAACCCCCGGAACCGACGACCCGCAATTTTGCTTCGCTGAGGGCTCGGGCAAACGCTGCGCTCCGCAGGGCTGGTTTCTGATAGGAACTGTGCTTTCCGGCGGTTGATTTCATTTTCGCTTTTTTCATCTGGCGCCATCAAAGCACGTCGGCGTAACGCATTGAATCAAGCGGCGCCGATGTGGGGCGTCCGCTTGAATGATCGGTTAGACGGTAACTGATTTTCCTCTTCCCATTAGACATAACCAATGGCTCATCAAAGTAATTGGCACAGATATCACCGCCGCAGCAATAACATCAAGAGCGGAATGATATCCTAACCTCAACATCAACCAGATATAGAAAAAAAGCAGAGGGACCAGGAAAAAGAGCGAGCGCCGATAAAGGATTCCAAGGGACGTGACAAGCGACACAGCCAGCGCGGTGTGCGTACTGAAATTAAGGCCGAATTTTGACCAGAGCTGAAAATATCTGTCTATAAAAGTGAGCACATAAACCATCGCCACTGCCAGTAACGATGCGCCCCAGAACATCCATGGCCGAGAATGCGCATGTTTAACACGCCACAGAATCAATGGCCCCGCAATGATGAAACATCCAAGAAGTGGATTGATGAGATCAGCAATGATATCCATGCCACCGTCTAACAAGAATAAGATCAGCCACCCAGGGTAAACAAAGCACATGGCGCAGCGCTGGCGAGGGCGAGCTTTGCTTTCAGTTTTCTACTTTCTAATTTCACATTTCTACTTTTGGAATCGACCTGCTTCTCCGCTCCATCCAGCACACAAAACCGGTGCCGACGATCGCCCAGATCAAATCCAATCGTGACCTCTCTGCTCTTCTGCTTCTTCTCTCGTTGCTTCATGGGCGTAGAGTTTACCGCAGCGCCCAACCGCGCCGCTCTCTCCGCCTTCTCATCTAATTCTGGTTAGGCCTCGGGTTCGTGGCAAACCACTTCGATGTTGTGCCCGTCCGGACCAATGACGAAAGCTGCATAGTAGTTCGCGTGATATTCCGGGCACAGACCAGGCGCACCATTGTCTTTGCCACCCGCCTCCATCGCCGCGCGATAGAAAGCTTCGACTTGCTGGCGATTCTCGGCCCTGAACGCCAGGTGAAGAGGCGCCGGCTTCTCCTCGGTTTGGTACAGGCACAACGAAGCGTTACCCTTTGCGCTAAGCTCGACACCGTACGTCGGCGGCCCCTCCGAGACAACAGCTACGCCGAGCGGTTCGAGCGCCTTGAGGAAGAACGCTTTGCTCGCTGCATAGTCGCTGACTCCGAATTTGACGTGGTCAAACATGAGTTCTCCTGAAGTGTGTGGGGCGACGCATGGGCCTAACGAGACGGAGCTCAGCCACCCAGCGTAAATAAGCACGTGGCGCAGCGCTGGCGAGAGCGAGCGTCTTTACTCTCAACAATAATCTCTCAACCATAAACTGTATTTCCACAGCGGCCAGTGATTGGTTAGGCGGCTTCAATTTTCCGAAGCATGACGACGGATTCTTTGTCGCCGACCTCGCGCTCATATATCGCCCATCCATTCTTTTCATAAACTGAAGCGGTCACAGCGAGGCAGTCAATGAAAAGGCCTTTGATGCGTGCTCGTGCAGCGATCGAAGCGGCTTCATGGAGGATCATCGAGGCAATCCCTCGGCGGCGAAAGTCCGGCCTGACGTAAACTGCAGCGACCCAGGGCGCATATTGGGGGCGATGAATGCAGTCGTTCTCGATGACGCAGCAACTTCCAACTGGTTCGCCCTCGGCCAGAGCGATCACGCTATACGGCACAGTATCGAGTTTCGTGTGGCCCCGGAGCCAGTTGAAAACAGCCTCGGGCGAGTCGCATCGCTTGCTCCACCACTCTTCGTAGATCCAGCGCCCAACGGTCTCGAGGTGCTCTGGGCACTCCGATAGCTGCTTAAGGGCGATCGTCATTCGGCGGGAGATTATCGCCTAACGAGACAAGGTGAACGACCCAGCGTAAATAAGCACGTGGCGCAGCGCTGGCGGCGGCGAGCTTTGCTTTCATTTCATCCTTCATAATTCATCCTTCAGCCTTTCAGTGCGGCGGTCCGCCAGCCTGCTCGCCAACGCCTCCGGAGTTCGCTCCAAAGTTTGGTTAGACGGTTTTAGGTGCATTCCGGGTGCGATAGCAGATCTCGAAGCGATTGCCGCAAGGATCTTCAAAGAAAAGAGCGTAATATCCTGCCTCATACTGCATGGGACCTTCTATGTTCTGAGCGCCAGCACGTGTTACTACCTGCGCGAGTCGGTCAACATCTGCGGGACTCTCAGCCCAGAAGGCGATGCGATTCTCATTCGCAATATGTGCTGCAGACTCGGTAATCCCAAAAAACTCAGTGATGCCGTCATCCGCAGCTTCAAACTGAAACCACCCTTCCATAGCCACTCGACTGGAAAACCCCAAGGCAGGAAGCAGCGCCCCGTAGAAAGCGGTCACATCTGCAAGCTTAGGCACTCTCAGGTCGATGTGGTCAAAGTGTCGAGGCATACGTGGACGACCAGCCGTCTA
>CAVTTH010000006.1:0-295590 GCA_963737545.1 uncultured Verrucomicrobiae bacterium
CGAAGCCTGCGGTTTCTCGAGTTTCACCGATGAGTTCGACGTGTCCCAGCATACAGGATTGGGCTATGGCGAGAATCCCGGTCATCGAAACCAGCGTTTCCGAAGCCGATATCGCCGCATATTGTGATAGAACGCGCCAACAGTTCACCACGCTTACAAAACAGTGGAACGCGACGCTGAACACCGAGTGGTTTGCGCGCCACTATCTCGCTTTGAAGATGATATTGGCTGCGTCGGTAATGATGAGTTCGTCTCGATACGCGGAAAAAAAGAACCTCAGAATCGTTGAGCCGTATCTTCTCTACTACGCGACGCTGTCATGTTGCCGAGCGGTCGTATTCACACTTCCAGAGCAGAGATGGGACGACCGACTTTACGAACTGACACATTCGAAGACGATCAACGTGGCAGTGGATGCGATAAAGAAACTCTCGAAAACTCTTTCCGCTGAAGTTGAAACAACCGCACGAACCGCTCTGGAGCAGCGCGAAATGTTCAGCTACAAATTCCCGGCTGAGGGAATTCAACGACTTGCCGCCCCTGCCGATTGGCCCTCGGTGCGCCGCATCTGTCGTTTACTTGGTGAAGTTGCGCAGTTAAGAACTGAAATCCTTCACGCTGCGATCGAGAAGCATGCTGATCAACTCCCCGCGTTGGACATGGAATCGCTCAAGACGTGCTTCGAATATCCGGGCCTCTCCGGCACGGTGGTCGACGAAGACGATCTACACCGCGTGTTCTTCTGGAAGCGTCAGATGGCAGGCCCGTTCAACCTGAATCTGCTGGCCACAGAAGGCTTAGTAGAGGATTATTTCGGGTCCTGGGAACCGGACGACGGCGTCGAGTCGACCGCTGACGTGTACTCGCCCGACTGGAGTGATTTTCCCATTCAACTGAGTCGACAACGCCCACAACACCGTGGCGAACACTTTCCGTATGGAGGATGATCGCGCACATGCTACGCCGAATGCGCTCGCAACCAAGTGAACTGACTCTACAGTTTACCGATGCGCGACATGCTCTTCGTTAGTCACGCAAATGCAGAAGACAACGAATTCGCATTTTGGATATCCTTGCAACTGGCGAAGCAGGGTTATCCCGTTTGGTGTGACCTAACGAAGCTCCTCGGTGGCGAGACGTTTTGGTCCGACATTGAGCATGCGGTGCGGGAACGCACTGCGAAGTTTCTGTACGTGTTGTCACGCACATCGAACGCTAAAGATGGCCCGTTGAATGAGCTTCATGTTGCCTCGAACGTGAAGCGTGGCCACAAGCTGCATGATTTCATCATCCCGCTGCTTATCGACGACCTCCCCCACCGCGAGATCCAGATTGAGATATCACGCCTAACGACAATCGACTTCGCACACAGTTGGGCAGTTGGATTAAAGCAGCTGCTCAAAAAGCTTGAGGATGAAGGGGTTCCCAAAAAGGACACCTTTAGTCCTGCTGCGGTAACCGAGTGGTGGCGTAGCCAAAATGGTTCGGAACGCGCACTAACGACCGAGCCGGACGACCATTTGTCGAACTGGTTTGCTCAACAAGTGGCGCTGCCACCGATCTTCGTGCACGAGGTGGCAGGCTGGCCGAATAATGAACAGGATGGTAGCGGCCTCGACACTGTCGACTACCCCGCCATCCGGCATGACCGGTTCATCGTCAGCTTTGTTGAGACGCAGGTGTTTCAATCAAGCTACGAAATCGAGAACACGACGCGCTACAACGCCGAGCACTTTGTCCAAGGGAGCTTGGAGAACTGTCTCATCGACCGGAAGCAAAGCAGGAACATTGTCGTGTTTCTGTTGCGCGATGCCTGGGAGCGCTTGATGCGCGCTCGCGAACTGCCTGATTATCAGCTCTCGAATCACGCGCGCTGCTTCTGGTTCCAGAAGGATGCAGTGCCTGAAGACACGCTGCATTTCACGGGCATCAATGGGCGCAAAGCCTCACGACAAGTCGTCGGTTTCAAGAGTCTGAGTGCGAATAAGGATGGCATTTCGGTGAAGCGCCCCTGGCATTTCGCATTTCAAGCTAAAGCGATGGTCTATCCGTTTATCGGATATTGCTTGAAGCCACACGTGCTCTTCACGGATGACGGGTTTACCATTTGGGAAAGTAAGGAACGGCTACATAAAGCGCGGCGAAGCCAATGCAGCATGTGGTGGAATCCGAAGTGGAGGGACTTACTGCTCGCGACGATGAGCCATCTCTCGCGCGGGAATCCGACGCTCAGCATTCCAGTAGCACCGAACCAAGCGCTGGAGATTGGGATTCTGCCGCTCGCTTTCACGGCGCCCGTCAGCTTTGAGGACCATCCGCTGCCATCAGAAGAAGATGCGGTGATGACGGATCGAGTCCGAAGACGAAGATGAAGATGAATGCGAAGGAGAACGACGAATGAGTTCGTTCGCACCGCTCATCCGGCTTGAAGAGCCTCCTCTGCTTTTCAAGTATGGCCAATCTGTGGAAGACCCGCGAGACGGGCTGACGCTGTTCGGGCCTTTAGATGAAGGTAAGCCTTACGGAGTTCGCGCTGGCGTCATCGGCACTACAGCGGGGAGAAAACGATTTCGTAGGTGGGTCGAACGAATTCAGAGTTCAATTTCGAACGATCCACCTCGCGTCGGCAGACCGATGTTCCCCGGCTTTGAAGCTGCGTTCCATATCCCGTGGAGCACAACTCCAGCAATTGAGCTAGACGTAAACTCTACCGAACTTGGCAAAAGAGTTCTGATTGCTGACCCATATCGGCGTGTTTACAAAACGGTTAATCTGTTTTCGTCGGCCATAATTGAAGCGCTTCGGACCGAGGAAACAAAGCCCGACATGTGGTTCGTGATTGTGCCCGATGAAGTGCATCAATACTGCCGGCCCAAATCAATCGTCGCTCGGAGCCTGCGCGTAGAAGCGGACCAGCGAATGAATCTCCGCTGGGCCAGACGCATGAACAACGAACCCTTTCTGCTTTCTGAAGAAGCAGAAGCGGCGACTCCGTATCAATTCGAGGTCAATTTCCACAACCAGCTCAAAGGCCGATTACTTGAACACAACGCGCCGACGCAAATCATCAGAGAGAGCACAATCGCGCATCGCGATTTCTTAAACGCGGCCGGGCATCCACGTCGTAGGCTCGACGAGCTTCAGTCTGCGATCGCATGGAATCTGTGTAGCACCGCCTTCTACAAGTGCGGCGGTCGTCCTTGGAAGATCACAAGCATACGCCCCGGCGTTTGCTATATCGGCTTGGTCTTCAAGCGTGAGGATAACAGTGCGGACCTCGCTCGGCGTGTTGTGCCGCGCAGATGTTTCTGGATTCTGGGGACGGCGTTGTTTTCAGAGGGAATGTGGGGCCGTGGTACGTTCCAGACACCGGCGATTATCATCTCGGCGTTGACGCCGCGAGGGAGCTCGTGACGAAAGCCGTCAAGGCATATCGGCTGAAGCACGACGGAAAGCTCCAAAGGAACTATTCATCCATGGCAAGGTCAGGTTCGAAGAGCGTGAATGGAATGGGTTTCGCGAAGCCGCAGGCCGAAGACAAATCTCGTGGGCGTCCGCATTCGGCCCGAAGGCGATTTGAGATTCTATCGTAGAGGGGATCAGCCGATACTGCGCGGCCTCGCATACGTACGAGACAACCGAACGGCGTACCTAATGACGAAAGGTTTCACGCCCCGACTCCGAACCTATCCCGGACGCGAAGTTCCGCGCCCCCTACTCGTTGACGTATGCAAAGGCGATGTCGCCATCGAAACCGTTCTGAACGACCTGATGGCCTTAACGAAGTTGAACTACAACGCATGTATTTTTGCCGACGGTGAGCCGGTGACACTGCGTTTTGCCGACGCTATTGGCGAGATTCTGACAAGTGGACCTTTCGCGAACGTGCCGCCGCTGCCGTTCAAGCATTACATTTGAGTCGCGATGAATTACCGACGCTCCTCCAGAAACAGAGGGCTGTAATAGTTGTCTCTCAGATGAATCGAGGTTTCCGGAGTAGAAGCCGTCCATTGTGCATCGTGATTTCCCTCGGCATCGCCGTCGTTACCTGTGCAGTCAGATCAAGGCTCGTCCTGTAGATTTCAGGCTAGGCACTCGCCGCGCTCACTGGCGCGCCTTCGCCGGCTCTAACCTCTAACGCACGGCCTTTCGGGTGGTAGAATTGCAAAAGCGTTCTCCGTGAGAGAAGTGAGTGAACCAGAAACGTCGCGGGACAACCAACGAGCTCGTGGTCTCTAGCGTGACGGCCATTCAATTGGCGAGATAATAGCTTCAAAGCGCTCTCGAGAGCTTGATGGGATTCCCATACCGCTAGTCCAATACACGCCTGCGTGGCTGAGTTAGATGTTCTGCCGCTGTTACAATGTGTGACTGAATCTTCTCGGACAGGGCTTCTGCAATCGCGTCGGGTCGCTCCGCCGTCATTAGGTCGCTGTGTATAGTTCGAAGGAGCCTGCCCGCGGTGCTCGCACTCTTGATACCCCGCGTCTCGCACTGGCGGTTCCAGGGCTGCAAGGTTTGGCGGAGCGACAAACCATTTCGCAGGATCTTCCCCCGGCTGAAGGTCGATTGGAAAGATCAACCAAACAGTCTCGCCAGGTTTTTCGATACGCCTCAATGTGAGAGGGACACGGATCTCGAAGAATCCTCCTGCTATTTCGCATGCTCCTGTCAGATAAGCTTCTGGTCGTTTGAGAGCTGCTCCATACTTCTCGTCGTTCCCCAACTTCGAATCGTGCGGAAGATGACTTCAAACCATGCACTATCAAAGAACTCGTCTTTTGAGTCGCCTTTGGTTCCGACAACGTTGTGCTCGAGAAACATTAATGCCGCCTTGAACACCCGATCGGGGATTGGCACTCGGAGTTCGGCTAGGCAATCGTCGATTGGGACGACACATATCCTGACCGCTTCCTCCAAAGACTTCGGCTCGAATTTGTCGGGCAGATTCATCTGCAAGCATTGTATGAAAAGGTTGCGACCCGCGACTGCGGCGGAATCGTACGACGATGTCGGAATTAACTAGGAATGACGATAGATAGTCGAGGAAGACCGGTCGCCGTCCGGCTCGAACAAAATGAAGTTCGCGGGCCGGTCCTGCCCTCGTCGGCTTCGTTCGTGAGCCTGAGGCCCTCGATCTGAGTGCGCCGGGAACCATGCATCATAAGCGGCTAAAGATACAGATTACTCGCAACGCCGACAATCGACTTTGATTGACATCTTTTCAGCCCGACAGTTTGTGAATGTGCGGCGCCGCTGCAGCGCCTGCGAAAATCCACGGCGCGATCGACAGAATCTTGTCTGATTTCTCAAGATTGTGTTTGGCGCAGAGCAAACGAACGTTCGCCGCTGTCAGACTGCTGCCGCCTTTCGAAAACGGAATGTCATGATCGAAGTGAAGATTCTTTTTTGAACCGCACTGCACGCACTGACCGCCATCGCGTCGCCAGACTTCAACTTTCACCGGCGTCGGGATCAATCGGTTGTGCGGAAGCTCGACAATGCGACCGAATGATTTCTTCTCGACCGGCTTCAGCGAAAACTTGAACACCTTTCGTTTTCCATCCGAAACGATGTTCGCATCGATCAACTCGAAGAAACCTTTGTAGCTCCAGATTCCGCGCGAAATCTTCTCGTAAACTTTGATCAGCTCCGGCTTCTCGCGCAGTCCGCTTTTGAAATCCATCGCCGCGCGAAAGAATTTTCCGTTCTCCGTCCACGATCCTCTTGGCGTCGTTAACGGCTGATCAACTTCTTTCGGATCCGGTCCGCCTTGCCGTTGCGGTTCATCGTGACCTTCATACGTCAGCATGCCCGTGACTTCATCGAGCGCGTCCGCGTACGGCGCATTCTCGCGTAACGACATCAGGAAGACCGAATACTTCTTCCCGACGCCGAAGTTCATTCCCTTCTGCAGCGCCGCCTTCTCCTCCGTAACGAGGTCGTGATAACTGATGATGTCGTCGACTTCCATTCGCCGCCGGAGTGAATCAGAATCCGATGTCGTTGACCAGGAGAACCCAATCAATCTCTCAGGTCGGCGATTGACCGGACGATAAACGCAATTTGTCCGACTGGCGGAGAGAAGACGACGTGGACGCACTGTCCAAATCTCACCTCAGAGGCGCTGGCAAACTCGAATGCTTTAAGCATTCAAGATCTGACCGACGGCATGCATCGTAAGCGGCTTATGATGATCAGGGGGCGTCGCGATTTTTAAAGGATGACTACTCACGTCCCCTGAATCGGCCGATCAGAATATCGACCGCTAGAAATGGATGCATCATAAGCGGCTTATGATGATTGGAGGAGCCACGCTTTCTCGAAAAATGATTGGCATGCGTCCGACGAATCGCGTGTTCAACAATACCGTATCGTCAAAACTGATGCATCGTAAGCGGCTTACGATACGGCAAAAATTCCACGCAAGATGGATCGATGCATTGCTTTCTTCGTTCTCAAAATCCGGCTGGCAGGTCATCTGCATCATAAGCCGCTTATGATATTAAGCGCTTCGCTCTGCGGACTCGCGCGCGCGGTTCCTGGTGAACCGGATCGTCATTGGGTAACGACTGTCGAAAAGTTCGCGTATCGCAAAACCAGATCGTCACGACCGATGCATCGTAAACGGCTTACGATACGGCAAAAATTCCACGCAAGATGGATCGGCTGCTCGAAAAGTTCGCGTATCGCAAAACCTGATGGTCACGAATGATGTATCGTAAGCGGCTTACGATGGATTAAGTTTGATCTGTGCCGAGATGAAAGGACCGATTGTTCGCAGACGTCGCGTTCCCGCTACCGAGCGGCGGCTAAGGTTTGCCGTCCTTCTCGCACCGCTCCAGCGCGCTCGATTTCCAAACTGGTGTCAGTCTTCATGTTCTCCCCCTCAAGACTAGGCACGAAATCATGTATCGTAAGCCGCTTACGATGCCACGTCTCGGAAGAAACGTTGCCCGGAATTGGTCCCGCGAGAGCAAAGTTAATTATCGCAAACCGCCCATATCAAAGCATCGACGATCTGACCAAACTCCAAAGTATAGGAACGAAGCTGTTAAACGATCTTCGTCCTTTCATTAAGACGGATGGCGCAACCGAAGAGTTTCATGTTCGCTGATTTCTTCTCGGCTTCCGTCATTTTCAGGCTGCCTGACGAGAACTCGAATGCTTAAAGCATTCGAGTGTCAATCGACATCATGCGTGCATCATAAGCCGCTTACGATGCAGAAGAAATTACAGCGCAAGATTCTCCTCTGTCACGAGGTCGTGGTCCTCGATTTGAAACTCGTTCGTAACCCAACTTCCTCGCCGCCACCCCGCGGCTTTGCCTTCTATGTCGCTGATCCCATCAGCTCCGTTCCCAATCGCGCGCCCGGCTTACGCTCCCACTAGTGCATCCATTTTGTTCCCTGTTTTCGGTTTGCCGCAAGGCGGCATGATTCCCTGGTCACACTCGCAAGCCTCGGTGACTCCCGCCGTAGAGGTCGCCCCGGCGACCGCCTGAATGATGTCGTCGACTTCCACGAATTGCTAGGCGAGGGCGCTAATTGCAGTGAACTTTTCCCTTACTTCACTTGCGCGCTCGCGCGCGCCGTAAGTTGCGGACAGGTGCCCAAACAATGCATCGTCAAACTCTGCGTGTCGTATAAGGATTGAAAATCCCTCTGCAATAAACTCACGCACACCAGCGGGCGAGTCGGTTACTTCGTTCACAATGGTTCGGCGTCCGTCGACAACAGTAACAATATCTTCGAGATCATGACTGCCGTACAAATCTTCGCCACCGCGATCGTGATACGCAGCGAGCTTCGTCGCAAGAAAGAAGGGAGCGGTGATAACTCTCGCCTGAAGTTTTCCATCGATCGTTACTAATTGCGCGGACTCCAGTGCTTCGCGAAACCATTGCGAATTCATGCCCAGCGCGCGCGAATCAATTGGCATGATATCGACTCGGCAATCTTTAATCATCCAGCGGCAGATTGGCGCACCGTCGAAAGTATCGTGCTGAAAACCCGCAGCACGGAGAATCTCTTCTATCTTGTACAATTCGTTAAGCGTTACGACCTCAACGATGACATCCACATCCTCGGTCGGCCTGAAATCTGTTAAGTCCGGACGATCAACGAGCAACCACACCGCGCAGCCGCCCAAGAATGCAAAGGACAAACCGACTGATTCGAGTTCTTGCGCAACCAGGCGCATCGACTCAGTGGGAGTAGGCATGAGCGATCAGCGCCTTCAGTTTGTCCTCGGCAAGTGTGCGCTCGCGTGCGCGGCCATCTCGGATCGCATCGATTAATGCGAGCAATTCGTATAGTCTTGCATCTTGTTCGATAGCTTTTTTGATCGGTTTGAAAAGCGGCTCCAAGGAGTAGCCCCTGGTCGATCCGTGAGGATCTGGCCAGACTGGGGGCAGGTCATCTTGTGTCCGAAAATAATGAGCAAGAACTGGAGCCGCGTACGACGTTGGAATTCCACGTGCGACAGGCCCGCGCTTCGCCGGGAAAGCGTAGCGTACGCCGAATAGTAAATATTCTTCCAGCGGTTTTCGAAGGGGAATCCTGGATTTCGGATCAATCAATCCTGCAATAGCACCCCGTCGCACCGAGGAATGAATTTCAGAGGCGCTCATGCCTAGCTCATTTGATAGCTGGGCAAAAGTCTTTCGAGAGCCCGATGAAAGGAGCTTCAGCCAGACGACGACATCTAAGGATTTGGCAATCACAGCTCATTCGCTATTCGCGAATAGCGAATATGTCAAGCGGCTCTAGCTCCAACCTCAAAGCGCGTCCTGTTTGTTAGAATCAGCGGAACGCGCGGCGTACCTCGCTTCGTTTCCGTCGATTTGGATTTTGTGTGAGATCGGAGAAGAAAGAAATCATTTCTTCGCGTTTGCCGGCATGTCGAGTTGCGCGAAAAGGAATGACACCGGATTGCCGTCCGGATCGACGTCATGAAACTCGCTGCCCTTCCAATCCGGGCTGCCTGACGAAACTCGAATGCTTAAAGCATTCGATATCCAATCTCAGCTAAAGTTAAGACCGATCCGGGCGAAGTGTTCCTCAATTCCTTCTCGGACTTCCGCCATTTTCATCATGACCTTCATACGTCAACATCCCCGTGACTTCGTCTAACGCCTCTGCATACGGCGCATTTCTCGCGCAACGATATCAAGAACACCGAATACTTCTTCGCGACGCCAAAATTCATTCCCTTCTGGAGCGTCGCCTTTTCCTCCGTAACGAGGTCGTGATTCTCGATTTTCCCAATCGCGCGCCCGGCTTACGCTCCCGCTAGTGCATCCATTTTGTTCCCTGTTTTCGGTTTGCCGCAAGGCGGCATGATTTCCTAATCACACTCGCAAACCTCGGTGACTCCCGCCGTAGAGGTCGCCCCAGCGACCGCCTGAATTCTGTCGTCGACCCGTTCGACTCCGCTCAGGGCAGGCTTTCTCTTCACGATGTCGACCTTAGCAGAAAGGCAACCGGCGTTTCCTACTTCTTTTTGCGATAAAGCGCCGATTTCTCGCGAACAACGGCTGGGCGTTTGCCGTTTCGCTTCACCGGATAGGAAAACTTTGTTTGGGAAGCCGACCTTTTGGATTGCGGATCGATTACGCGGGCTTTTCGCACATCGAAATAATCGAGCACATCCTCGCCTCGATCGAATTTCTCCTCGAGATTCTTTGTTGTCGTAGCGTCAGCCTGCGATTTTTTCATACGTGTCGATCTCGTTTGGAGTGGATTTCCTTACACTAATAATCCGGATCGTCCCTCCGCGATAGGTGATTATCGCCGACCAATGCTCGGAGCCGATCCGCCCAATAGCCATGTAGCGTTTTTCTGAAGCATCTTTGGCACCGAGCAAGACGTGTTTTGATCTCCAAAGAGCCTGCGCTTCGACCAAATCAATTCCGTGTTTGGCCTTGTTCGTTTCGCTTTTTCGCGGGTCGAATTCGAATTCCACGGAACTTTGAAAACTCCCGCCCAGGCTGCGAAGATCGAATGCTTAAAGCATTCGAGTTATGGGTGACGAACCTGAGAGTCGAGGGATCCCGGCTCTGACTCACTCGGCTCTCGGTTGTTGAACGTATAGCGAGCTTCTTTCCGTTTCTGTTTTCCTGCCTTTAGAAATTGCCTCCTCCCGAGATGACACTGGGAATGGCGACACTGGCTGTGCCGTCACGACGGAACTTGACTGCTTAAAGCATTCGAGTATTCGAAGGAGCATTAAACGGACGCTGTTGCATGGGTTGTTTCCGATCGTACGCGCTGAGATCTTGCGACTGTTGTTTACGAACCCGGGTCAGGAGCTGTATACGCGGGAACTGGCGCGCTTAAGCTCCCTCGCGCTTAGGACGGTCCAGGATGAACTGGCAAAGCTGGAGGCTGCGAATCTGATCGTAAGCCGCAGCAATGGTTATCAGCGGTTTTATCGCGCAAATCCGAAGCACCCGCTGTATGCCGCGGTGAAAGAGATAATCCGCACCGGCGCCGCGCACCCGAAGACCAATCCGCGACCTCTACCGAGCCGGCGATCTGGACGCGTGAAACCACGGCGCGCATGATCTTGGCGAAGAAATCACAACGCTATCGACAGTTGGGATGCGAGGTAGAGCGGAGAAGAAAGAAATTATTTCTTCGCGTTTGCCGGCATGTCGAGTTGCGCGAAAAGGAATGAGTAGGTGTCGGCAAGCTCTTTGATGCGCTCGCTTAAGGCGGTCCCGATGCCGTGCCCGGCGCCGGTGCACGGTTGCGGCGGCGAAAGCGAGAAACTACGCCTTAGCGCCGATTACGAAGAATCCGGTCTCGCCTCCGCCCGAGGTGACATTAACGATGGGCGAATCAGACAGACGAACCATCGCGCCGCAGACGGTTCCGCGAAAAAGGAACGGGTTGGTGTCGACAAACATCGGCTGAAGGGTCCAGTCGGTTTCGCCGAAAACGGGGAAGTTTTCCGACTGCAAATCAATTGCGTCCTGCACGACGTAATCGCCGGCTAGCGCCGTGGCGATGGCATCGTTCCACGCGCGGTCGTCCAGGCGCGGACCGAAGTAGACGCCGTGCCCGCCGTAATCGTCGTTAGGTTTGAGAACAAGATTGTTTCGGTTCTTGCGTATGGATTCGAGCAAATCGACGGAGCGCCCGTGGCGTGTCGTGCGCCGGTCGGCCACCCGGCGAGTCCAGGGCACGGAACGGCGGATCGTTTCGTTTTCGGCACGAGTAAACCAGCGTTGGTGCTTTTCATCGGTCAGCAGCTCGAAGCCGGCTTTCTTATGCATGATTTTGCAGCGAAACGGATTCACCAGGCAAACATCATGGTTCAGGTAGGCGCGGATGAGCGGATGCGTTTCGTCAAATTTTGCGAGGAATTCATGGATCAGTATTCGTTTGTAAACGAGATCGATTCGAAAGTCGCCGCAGCACAGCTTTCGGCGGCGGTAGTCGAGATCGTCCGGCGAACAGATGATTGTGCGAACGCCATGAGCAGCGAAATGATTTCGCAGGAGAACAAATTCATTGGAAGTGGGCAAATTTTCCCAATCGAGAATGGCAATATTGGGCGACTGGTCGCGGCCGCTCCATTCGCAGTAAGTAGAGCGCAGCGTTTCGAGCAATTGTTCGACCGCGGAAAACTGCCGGAGCCGATACCGTTCGGCAAACGACGTCATAGCCGGCAGTTCAAACAGAAGCCGGTTCAGCCCTTCCTGATCCGAAAGACTGGAAGGATTTTCGGCGTTGTATTCCACAAACTTGATCTCATCTCTGTGAACAAAAGCGTCGAGGCGCGTGGTCACGCCGGCGAAGGAAAATCCAGGATCGACCAGCGCCAGTCTGGCTTCTGTCTCGGTCAAGCCGAGCTGGTTCATCAGGGCCGGGGATTGCAAAGCGAGGGACGCGACTTTTTCGAGCGCGCTCCCGATCAGCTGCGCGCTTTTGCTGAGCGCGAGAAATTGGTGGTCGTCGAGCAGATGCGGCCGAAGGGCGATGCCGATCGGGCGCTCACCGTAGAGGAGGCGATTCGTCCGCATGTTGCCGCGTAGCTTCTCGAAAACCACCGCCGATAAACCTTTATCCGCCGCGAGCAATTCGTGGTATTCGTCGATGGCCTTGTGGCGCAAGGCCCGTCTAACTGGTTCGCGCGTTTTCAGGAAAAATCGTCTACCGCCGCAGTTTAGATTCCACCGCCGGCTACATACAAGAGGTTACTGCGCAAGGTCGCGACAATCAGCTGAGGACCTGTCCTGAGCGCAACCGTTGTCTCCAAGAGTGTCGTCGACTTCGATGATCTCGATCTATTGACCGGGCGCTGCGCTCACTGCAACAAAGCGACGAACTCTTTCGCTTTTTCCATGCATCGTAAGCGGCTTACGATAGGAGGACTGGAGTGTGTTGCTGAGCAAGCCCACGACTATTTGAAGACGAGGTGAGCCACGGCCGCTTCGAGATTCCAATAGATTATCGCAATCGCCGTTAGATCGAACGCAGCATGCGCACACATCACCATCCAGATCCGGCCGGTGATTGCGAAGATCGTCCCGAAGACGAGACCGGTGATCATCGCCTGTTCGACGCCGGGAAGCCCCAGATTGGCGTAATGGCCCAGGGCAAATACCACGGAGGTGAGCAGACAATCGATACTTTTGCGCCGGCCCCAGTTCCGAAAAGCTTGCCGAGGCGTTCGAATAGGTACCCTCGGAAAATGGTCTCTTCTCCAAAGCCCGCGCCGACAATCATCGTGAACACCAATCCGGGAAGTGCAGCCCGATTTCCTACCAGGTAATGATAGGCGGAATTGATTTCGGGGGCGCCGAGCAGCGGCATCACGATCGCCTTCATCAGGAGTTTGAACACGCAGCCGAAAACGAGGCCGACGGCCAGACTGCCAATCCAGCTGCGGGGTCGCACGTAGCCGATCTCGCGCCATGGCGTATGTGACCGCCACGCCCAGAGGAGCACGAGAAGGGCGCTGAGAGGTTTGACGACCGAGGTCAGGACGATGATGAGAATCGCGAGAAGGCCAAGCGGTCCAAATCCGCGCAGTTGCGCAGCGACGGGATCGTCAGGCGGCGGTGCGGCCCGCGCTTCGACCGGGAGCGCAGGAACGTGCTCCGGCAAATTCGAGGCGTCGCTTGTCATGGCCGTGCTCTTCTCCGGTTCCAACCCTTGGACGGTTGGACAGGATTAACAGAATTTACCCAAGGGGAAGAGGTAAATTGATAGGTCCGCCCGCTGCGGTGTCCGGTCAGCGCAGCGTGCCGACCCTACCTCGCGACAGCGATCCATTCGCTGCCGCTGCCTTCGCCTTGAGCCGAAGCTTCTGAGCCCATTCCGCGCGGATGATTTTCATCTCCGCCTTGAGCGTGACCATTCGCGCTGAGACTCCCTTATAGTTCTTGGTGATACCTTTGATCTTTCTCGTGACCGTGCCCTGGTGGACGAGGCTCTGGAGCTTTTCATAAGTGCGCAAACGCAGCATCTCTTCCCCTCCACCGGCAGCATTCCGTGCCTGAAGCTTGAGGAAGATAATGTCGAACAGGGCCTTAAATTCATACGAGGCCTTGGAAGAAAGCGCGGCAACAAGCTCTTCAGTGATGTTGTCGGGGGCACGACGCGCGAAGGAGATACCGGATGGTTTGAACATCATAGACTATAGGCGGGACTGGGAAAATAGCGATCCGGTGCGGAATTTCTCATTCGGGACCTGTCTTGAGCAGAAGTCAGGGATCAACGATCGGCGGTCACCTCAAAATCGAAACGGTCCTTCGCAAATGCTCGCGATCAATTTGCGACGGTCGTTAGGGCTTTCTTTGGCGCGGAGTTTTTCCGGCAGCGTTTCTTTCGCGCCGGGCTTGCCGACTGCAGCCATGGCTTCGACACGGAAGCCGTCCGGAATGTTAAGCTCGGTTCTTGCGCGGTCGTAATCGAAACCCTCCATTCCATGCACGACGAGGCCCTGATGGAATCCTTGGAGGGCGAAATTCTCCCACGCCGCGCCGCAATCATAGGAGTGAGTGATGGATTCTTCGCCGTTGTAATCGAATGTTTCCCGCGAAATGAAGAGGACGAGCACAGCGGCATATTGCGCCCAGGCTTTGTTTCCTTCGACGAGCAAACTGAGAAAGGTCGGCCAGTGCTCGGTGCCGCGCCGGGCATAGAGCGCACGCCACTGTTGCGCGTTGAACGAAGAAGGCGCCCAGCGAGCCGCCTCAAACAGGCGCATCAATTCGTCGATGGAAATTTCTTCGCCCGACATTGCGCGCGGCGACCAGCGGTCGAGCAGCAACGGTTCGATCGCGTGATCGGCCTTTCGGATTTCACTGCCTTGGATCATGGAGGCAATGCTGCTCCCAGTGAGTTCCACTCGGCAATGACAAAGATGTCGTCGATTTTAATTCAAAGGAGGTCGGCGAATTGTTCTTTGGTTAGACCGGCTTCGCGAATCAAAGCGCGTAATGTTCCTCTCGCCAGTTCGCGATGGTTCGGAATCGTCAGACGGCGGCTGGATGGATGGCGCAGAATGATATGGGTGCCGGACTCATGATCGAATGCAGCCGCTACTTCTTCCGCGTGTAGTCGATCTGCATCGTCTTCGTTTCCTTGCCGCCGCGATCCTCAAACCACTCCATGGTCATGTGGTCCTTGTCCGGCACCTTCAACGTTTCTTTGATCTTCTGCACCATCCCGGGCGCCATGGTGTAGTCGGTCAGGAAGGTGAAGGTCTTGGTCGCGGCGTCGTAGTCGCCTTCCGACATCATGATTGCAGTGCCCATATTATCCATCCACGAGCCGACGAATTTTTTCTTCCCGTTGTCGTAGCCTTCCATGCCGTGGCCGGCGAAATCCATCGACTTCATCTTCCCGTCCGCGCCAGGCATGTCGAACTTGCCTTTTACGTCCATGGCGATGAAGCGGCCGCCCATGATCGCCTTACGCGTAGCGGTGCCCTTGGATTCCTGCGGCTTCTTACTCGTGTCGCCGTCCATCCACATCTTGACGACGTAGGTCCAGTTGCCGTCGAGACTGGCCAGGAGCTTGTGATTCTCGTTTAGCTTCGCCAACTCCTCCATCATCTTCATCATCTCGGCTTCGCTCGGTTGCGCGGTCGCTGCCGTAGTCGTCGCCGGGGCCGTGGGAGAGGTTGTTTTGTCTTGCGCGAACGAGGGCGCGACGATCAGTGCACTCGCGCAAAAGAATGTCAGTGATTTCAGCATAGTCGTGCAAATATTCATGAGGCCGATTCTTTATGGAGCGCTATCTGCCGTCAAGCTTTTGAGGCGTCTGAAAGCGAGTGGGCTTCATCCTCGCTCGCGATGAGCAACAGCACTCCGGTGCTCGGAAGCGCGATCGCGCAATAATTGCACAGCTAAACACAACGAGTGTTTAGCCGGGAAGAGAGTCACCAACTACTCTGCCAGCGAATGCAACCGCCGACCAGGAAGAACACAAAGCGCACAGCAACCTCCGGAACGAAAAAGCCAGCGGTCCCCTTGGCGGGCGGGCACGACCTGGAGAATTCCAAACCTGACTTCCGGCACGAGCCGCGACGAGTTGCGAAGAACGGTCGCCTCAAACCCCACTGCAAAACGGTCGATGCGAACGAAGCCGTCGCACGCATCGCCTATGCGCTGAACGAAGTCATCGCCATCTATCCAATCACGCCCGCGTCGCCGATGGGCGAATGGGCGGATGCGTGGGCGGCCGGCGGAATGAAGAACCTGTGGGGTACCGTGCCCGCCGTCTTCGAGATGCAAAGCGAAGGCGGCGCCGCAGGGGCGATTCATGGCGCGCTCCAAACCGGCGCACTCAGCACGACCTTCACCGCTTCGCAGGGCCTGCTCCTCATGATCCCCAACATGTACAAGATCGCGGGCGAACTTACGCCGACGGTCTTTCACATCGCCGCGCGTTCGCTCGCCGCGCAGGCACTTTCCATCTTTGGCGATCACAGCGATGTGATGGCGGCGCGGGCCACCGGTTGGGCCATGCTCTGTTCGGCCTCGGTCCAGGAAGCGCAGGACCTCGCCCTCATCGCGCATGCGGCCACGCTGGAAGCGCGACTCCCGTTTCTGCATTTCTTCGACGGGTTCCGCACCTCGCACGAAATCTCGAAGATTGAAGTACTGCCGGTTGAGGTGATGCGCGCGATGATTAACGAAGCACGTGTGCTCGAGCATCGCGCGCGGGCGCTTTCGCCCGATCATCCGGTGATCCGCGGCACCGCGCAGAATCCGGACGTTTATTTTCAAGCGCGCGAGACGGTGAATCCATTCTACGCCGCTTGTTCCGACATCGTGCAGAAGGCGATGGACGATTTCGCGGAGTTGACCGGCCGGCGCTACGAGCCTTTTCAGTATCACGGAGCACCCGATGCCGAACGCGTCATCGTGCTGATGGGTTCCGGCTGTGAAGCCGTGCACGAGATGGTCGATTTCCTCCAGGCG
Source organism: uncultured Verrucomicrobiae bacterium (assembly GCA_963737545.1). Lineage (GTDB taxonomy): Bacteria > Verrucomicrobiota > Verrucomicrobiia > Chthoniobacterales > UBA10450 > CAVTTH01. Next base: position 16,445 of record CAVTTH010000006.1, read on the forward strand.
CGGAAGGAAAAAGTCGGCCTGCTCAAGGTGCGGCTTTATCGGCCGTTCGATGCGCGGCATTTTGTCGAGGCTCTCCCGAAAACGGTCAACGCGATCGCCGTGCTCGATCGGACCAAAGAGCCCGGCTCCGGCGGCGAGCCGCTCTATCTCGATTGCGTGAATGCGCTTTACGAGCAGGGCCGAGAAAAGATGCGGGTGGTTGGCGGCCGCTACGGATTGTCCTCGAAGGAGTTCACACCGGCGATGATCAAAGCCGTTTTCGAGAACCTGGCCCAGCCGGCGCCGAAAAATCATTTTACCATCGGGATTGACGACGATCTCTCGCACACCAGTCTCGAGTTCGATCCGAATTTCTCGATCGAACCAGCGGACGTGGTGCGGGCGCAGTTCTTCGGGCTGGGTTCGGACGGGACAGTGGGGGCGAACAAGGAATCGATCAAGATCATCGGCGAGAACACGGACAATTTCGCCCAGGGCTATTTCGTCTATGACTCGAAGAAAGCCGGCGCCACCACAATCTCGCATCTGCGTTTTGGGCCTCGCCCGATTCGATCGACCTACCTGGTCACGAGTGCAAATTTCATCGGTTGCCACCAAGCCTTCCTGCTCCAGACCTGCGATGTGCTCAAGGATCTCGCCTCCCGCGGGATCGTCCTGCTCAATTCGCCTTTCGAGCCGGACCAGGTCTGGGAGCATCTGCCGGAAAATGCGCAGCGTCGGATGATCGAACAAAACGCGCGCTTCTTCGTGATCGACGCGAACAAGGTGGCGCGTGATTCGGGGATGGGCGGCCGAATCAACACCGTGATGCAGACCTGCTTTTTCGCGATCTCTCGAGTTCTGCCGCCGGAGGAAGCAATCGCAGCCATCAAAAATTCGATTCGCAAAGCCTATGGCAAAAAAGGTGACGAGATCGTGGAGAAGAATCTGCGCGCGGTGGATGAAACGATCGCGCACTTGCGTGAAGTGGATGTGCCGCGTGAGGTCACGGCCCGGGTCTCACAGCCTAACGGAAAGCTGAGCGCGGCGCCGGAGTTCGTGCGCAACGTTCTGGGCGAAATCATGGCGGGGCGCGGCGATCGTGTTCCCGTGACCGCCCTGCCTAACGACGGCACTTTCCCGACCGGCACGACGCAATGGGAAAAGCGCAACCTCGCCGCAGAAGTGCCGGTCTGGGACGAGCAGGTCTGCATCCAATGCGGCAAATGCGTCATGGTCTGTCCGCACGCCGTCATTCGGAGCAAGGTCTACGAGGAAGCCCGGCTCGACGGCGCGCCGACCTCGTTCAAGTCGCGCGAGGCGCGATTGCCGGAATGGAAGGGATTGCGCTACACTCTGCAGGTCGCGGTGGAGGATTGCACCGGCTGCGGAATCTGCGTCGACGTGTGCCCGGCCCGGAACAAATCCGAGGCGCGTTTGAAAGCGATCAACATGCAGGCGCAGACGCCGCTGCGCGAAACCGAGCGCGCGAACTGGAATTTTTTCCTCTCCCTTCCGGAACTGGATCGGAGACGAGTGCCGCTTGGGTATGTGCGCGAGATGCAGGTGCAACAGCCTCTCTTTGAGTTCTCGGGCGCGTGCGCGGGTTGCGGCGAGACGCCCTACATCAAATTGCTCACCCAGCTCTTCGGCGACCGGCTGATCATCGCCAACGCCACCGGTTGTTCGTCCATTTACGGCGGCAATCTGCCGACCACGCCCTACGCGAAGAATAGCGATGGACGCGGCCCGGCCTGGGCGAATTCGCTCTTCGAAGACAATGCCGAGTTCGGGCTCGGCTTTCGCGTTTCAATCGACAAGCAGCGCGAGTTTGCGTCCGAACTTTTGCAGCAGCTCGCGCCGCTCGTGGGTGAGAGGCTCGCGAAAGAGATCCTGGATGCGCCGCAGCGTGACGAAGCGGACATTTTTGAGCAGCGGGCGCGCGTGACTGAGTTAAAACGCAAACTGGAAGCGCTCGGCCGGGCGGATGCGCGGCGGTTGCTTGCGCTGGCTGATACCCTCGTCCGCAAGAGTATCTGGATCGTGGGCGGCGACGGTTGGGGCTACGACATCGGCTACGGCGGCCTCGATCACGTTTTGGCGAGCGGACGCAACGTGAAAGTGCTTTTGCTCGACACGGAGGTTTATTCGAACACGGGCGGTCAGTGTTCGAAATCGACGCCGCGCGGCGCAGTCGCGAAATTTGCTTCCGGCGGCAAGCGCGGTCCGAAGAAAGATCTCGGCCTGATGGCGATGAGTTACGGAACGATCTACGTCGCGTCGGTCGCGATGGGAGCGAAAGACGAACACACCTTGAAGGCCTTCCTCGAAGCCGAAGCTTACGACGGACCGGCGCTGCTCATCGCTTACAGCCACTGCATCGCGCACGGGATCAACATGACGACCGCGATGCAAAACCAGAAGGCAGCGGTGAACTCGGCACAATGGCTCCTTTATCGCTACAACCCGGATCGCGCGACGCTCGGAGAAAATCCGCTGCAACTCGATGCGGCACCGCCACGGATGCAGGTGGCGGATTATTTCAAACTCGAGAACCGCTTCAGGATGCTGGACAAGATCGATCCCGAAGCCGCGAGGGCATTGCTCGTCCAGGCGCAGGAGGATGTGAACACTCGCCGGGACCTCTACGAATATCTCGCAACCCGAAAAACCAAACCCGACCTATCAAGCCATGAACCTAACGACCACCTATCTCGGACATAAACTGCGGACGCCGCTCGTTCCCTCGGCTTCGCCGCTTTCAGAAAATCTCGACAACATCAAGCGCATGGAAGACGCCGGCGCTTCGGCCATCGTGTTCCATTCACTTTTTGAGGAGCAACTGCGACACGATCGCCACGAATTGGATTTTCATCTCAACCAAGGCACCGAAAGTTTCGCTGAGGCGCTGAATTATTTTCCGGAGCCGCCCGAGTTCAAGGTCGGTCCCGAGGCATACGTCGAGCACATTGCGAAGGCGAAGGCGGCCACCAGCATCCCCATTATCGGAAGCCTGAACGGCTCGACCTTTGGCGGCTGGCAGACCTACGCGCGCCAGATCGAGCAAGCCGGGGCCGATGCTCTGGAACTAAACATTTATTCGCTGCCGACCGATCCTGACCTGTCCAGCGAGGACGTTGAATTGAGCTACCTGACGATTCTCGCTTCGGTCAAGGCACAGGTAAAAATTCCGGTGGCGGTGAAGCTCAGTCCGTTCTTCACCAACTTCACCCGCTTCGCGCGCCGTCTTGACCAACACGGGGCGAACGCGCTCGTGCTTTTTAACCGGTTTTACCAGCCGGATATCGAACTCGAGACGCTCGAGATCACGCCCAATATCCTCCTGAGTACGCCGATGGCGATGCGGTTGCCAATGCGCTGGATCGCGATCCTCTATGGCCGCATCGGTGCCAGTCTGGCGGCTACGAGCGGAATCCATCGGGCGACCGATGCGCTCAAGATGCTCATGGCCGGAGCCGATGTGACCATGCTGTGCTCGGTCTTGCTCCGGCGCGGCATCGCTCACCTTGGCGTGATTGAGCGCGAGATGCGGGAATGGATGGAAGAACACGAATATGAATCGGTCGACCAGCTCAAAGGCAGCATGAGCCAGAAAAATTGTCCCGAGCCGAGCGCGTTCGAACGCGCGCAGTATATGCGAGCGCTCCAGACCTATCCGGTTAGGAATGGTTAAGCCGGAGGCGTCACTACGGGAGCGAAGCGAGAATCCGTCCTAACAATGGCGCTGGAGCGATACCGAGGAGGAGAACCAGCGCGGCGAGCGCGGTGAGCGAGACTCTTTGCAAGAAATCGAGGTTGGTCGTCGAGACCTCGGTGGCGGATTTATCGACAAAGACGGCCTTGAGCACGGCGAGGTAATAATAGAGCGAGATGAAACTGCCAAAGAGCGCGAGTGCAACGAGCCAGAGCAGGCCGTGATTTTCGCCGGCATGCATCGCGGCGCTGAAAAGGTAGAACTTTCCGAAAAATCCAGCCAGCGGCGGCAACCCGGCCAGCGAGAGCATGAAGACAGCCATACATCCAGCGAGCAAGGGCGAACGGGCCGAGAGCCCGGAAAAATTGGCAAGGTCGTCGCCGCCGGTTTCGCGTCGCACCAGCGCGACGACGCCGAATGCTCCGACGAGCGTGAAAGCGTAGATTGTGGTGTAGAACAAAACCGCGCCAAATCCCTCGCGTCCGCCAGCGACGAGACCAACCAACGTGTAGCCGGCATGTGCGACGGCAGAGTAGGCGAGCAGGCGGCGGACGTTCGATTGGGCGAGCGCCACAAGGTTTCCGATCACGATCGAGAGAGCAGCCAATAGAGCCAGCAGCGGCGCCCATCCGGCGATCATCGCGTGCCAGGCCGCGCTTCCCTGAGCAGGTCCAAATCCGACGAGCACAATTTTCCCGAGCACGACGAAGGACGCTACCTTCGAGCCCGAGGCGATAAATCCGGCGCTCGGGGCGGGCGCGCCCTGGTAGGTGTCGGGCGCCCAAAGATGAAAAGGCGCGGCGGTAATTTTGAATGCGAAACCGATAAGGGTCATGACAATCCCGGCGGCGAGCAGAGGCTGGATCGAGCCGGCAGTGAGTTCTTGTCCGATCGCGGCGAGCCCGGTTGTTCCGCACATTCCGTAGACAAGGCTTAATCCAAAGAGAGTGAATGCGCTCGCCGTGCTGCCAAAAAGGAAATACTTGAGCCCTGCTTCTGCCGAACGCGGATCGGTTTTGTCGAACCCAGCCATGACGTAGAGCGACAAACCGGTCAGTTCGAGCCCGATGAAAATCATGAGCAACTCCTCGCTCCCGACGAGCAGGAGCAATCCGATGGTTGAGAGCAGGACGAGGGCGAGATACTCGCCCTGATGTCGCGGCGTGTTGTCGCCGCGGACAAGGATCACGGTAAAAAATGCGATGACCAGGCAGATGATCTTGAACAACGACGTCAGCGGCGTGATCACCAGCATCCCGTGAAACAGCGTTGCATGTTGCGGCAGCATGAGGATCGCACCAATCGCGGCTACGATTCCGAGACTGGCAACGACAGAACAAAGCGCGGTCATGCGCGTGCTCGCGAGTCCGATCGTAAGAACCGCCAGCGCCGTCACGACGACGATCGTTTCCGGCGATGCGAGCTTGAGAAGTTCGAGATAACTCATTGCAAGAATCTCATCGATTCAACAGCTGGCAGGATGCGATCGAGCAACAGTTTCGGATAAATTCCAACGGCGAGTGTTGCGAACATCAGCAGACCGGCTCCCATTTTTTCTGCCAGCGTGATCCGGCCAGTGATCTCCTGGCCTTCGTTCCAATCCGCATCGACCGGCGCCCGGCCTTGCTGCACGTGAACCCCGCGATATTGCTCGCCGAAGAAACTCAGTTTCAACGCGCGCAAGGTGAACGCGGCAACGAGAACCATGCCGGCTCCGACGATAAACACCGCTGCCGGGTAAGCTTTCCACACGCCGATGAGGATCGTGATTTCAGCCGCGAATCCGCTGAATCCGGGGATGCCCATGGACGCGGCTGATGCGATGACAAAGGAAAACGCGGCAAACGGCAGCACGCGACTCAGGTTCATGCGCGAGAGTGCATCAAGATCGCGGGTGTGGGTGCGGCGATAGATCATGCGTCCGGCGACGGCGAAGAGCAGAGCTGCGATCACACCGTGTGAGAACATCTGCAGAACGGCTCCGCCGACACCGAGCGCATTGGCCGTGGCCAATCCAAGCAGGACGAAACCCATGTGACTGACGCTCGAATAGCCGATGACGAATTTCAGATCACGCTGTCGCAACGCCACCGCCGCGGCGTAAACAATGCCGACGACGCCAAGAACTGCGATCGATTTGCTCCAGGCATGGAATCCGTCTGGAAACAGATTCATCGCGACCCGCAATCCGGAATAGGCGCCGAGCTTCATCACAATGCCGGCGAGCAGCATCGAACCTGCGGTCGGGGCGGCGACGTGACCGGTCGGCGCCCACGTGTGCAACGGCCAGATGCCCGCGAGTACGGCGAATCCGAGAAACATCACGGGGAATGCCCACAGCTGAAATTGTGGGGCAAACTTGTATTGGGAGAGTTGTTGGAGATCGAGCGATCCGGCGGTGACGTAAGTGGCAACAATGGCGAGGAAGACAAGCGCTCCGCCGGCGAAGGAATAGAGCGTTAGCTTCATCGCGCCATATTCCTTGTTCGTCGATCCCCAGATCGCGATGAGGAAATATTTCGGCACGATTACCAGTTCATAGAAGACAAAGAGCAGGAACAAATCGGCGCTCAGGAACACGCCGTACGACCCGCCGACCACGAGAAGCAGCCAGAAGAAAAATTCGTTAGGCCGTTCCTCCACGTCCCACGAGAAGAGCACCGCACTGATCGCGGTCAATCCGGTCACCAGTGACATGACAAGACTGATGCCGTCGACGGCGAGATGATATTCCATTCCCAGCATCGGCACCCAGGGAACCCTTATGATGGTGTTGAAGTGGGTGAGATCGACGTTGCGGCAAGAGAACATTGCAGCGCTCACCGCAAAACCGGCCGCCGCAGTCACGAGCGCGATCCATCGTGAAAGGACGCGCGGCAGCATCAGCAGCAAGACCGCCCCGGCAAACGTGATGTAAATGGTCCAGGCGATCATCGATTGGTGCGGGTTCGAGTTTTGGGCGTCCGATAACGCGGGGTTGCCTCCCGGACATGAAATCCAATCTCGCGGATCGACCCCTTCGCGGGATTCATCAATTGCCGAATCGCATCAATGATCGCGGCTATCTCGTGGTCATGTTTGCCAACGCGCCTTTCGAGCTCGGAGAATTTTCGCGCAAGCTCGCGATTCGTTTCCAGCGCTTCACGCAATTTCACGAAAGCCCGCATGATCGCGATATTCACTTTCACAGCGCGTTTGCTGGTTAAGACGCTCGAGAGCATGGCCACACCTTGCTCGGTAAAGGCGTAAGGCAGGTGCCGCCGCCCGCCCCTATGCTTTGATATTCCAAATTGGAATATCAAACGCTCCGCCTCTGCACGGGTGATTCGAAACATGAAATCTGCGGGGAACCGGTCGCGGTTTCGCTTAACCGCCTTGTTAAGGTTCCCTGTGGTTACGTCGTAAAGGTGCGCCAGATCGAAATCGAGAAGGACCTTTTGCCCCCGCACTACGCGTATCGCTGCAGCAACGCTCTGGATAGCGACGATTGCTTTGGTCATTTTCGGGGAGCCTCAGCCTAACAAGCGTGTCATTTGAATGACCGTGGTGTTGAAGATGTTGAAAATGAATTGGGGGGCGATGCCGACGGCAAACATGAGGAGCGTGACGGGAACCACGATCCATTTCTCGCTTCGCCCAAGATCGGGAAAACTGCGGCAATTTTCTCCAAGCGGACCGCTGAAAAGCGCCTGCATGGCGCGCATGAACACGATGGCAGTAACCAGAAGACCGATCACAGCGAACGCCGTGAATGACGCAGCGATCGCGAATGAACCCTTGAAGATCAGAAATTCGCCGATGAATCCGTTCAGTCCGGGCAGGCCTAACGACGAGAACATGACAACGCTCATCCATCCGCAAAGCAGAGGCGCACATTGCATCAATCCACCAAAATCCTCGATACCGCGAAGGCCGCGCCTTTGCTCGAGTAATCCAACGAAGTAGAACAATGCCGCGGCGGTGATGCCGTGATTAAAGATTTGCATGAAGACGCCGCTTAGAGCGGCATGCATTTCCGCCAATGGCCGCACCGTGGTGGCGGTGATCGCGAAGAGACCGAGCATGCAGTATCCGAGATGAGTGATCGAAATGTAGGCGACCATCCGTTTTAGATCGGACTGTGCCCATGCGGCCAAGGCGGAGAAGACAATCGAACAGACCGCCAGCCCGAGCAGCCACGGGCCGAGAATTCTAATTTCGTTAGGGAAAAGCGGCAGAAGCAAGCGGACGAAACCGTAAACACCCATCTTCGAGAGCAGACCGGTCAGCACCATGGAGACGCCGGTAGGCGCAGTCTCGTAGGCGTCGGGCAACCAGGTGTGAAACGGAAACAGCGGCACTTTCACCGCGAGGCCGAGAAAAATTCCGGCGAAGGCGAGCCACGCGACCTTGCCACTCAACAATCCAGTCTTTCCGAGGTCGGCGAGGGCGGCGAAGTCGAACGTCCCTTTCGCGAAATAGATCCCGAGAAAGGAAAGCAACATCGCGACGCTGCCGAGAAATGTGTAAACGAAGAACTTTGTCGCGGCGCGATCGCGCTTTTCTCCGCCCCAGATTTTGATGAGGAGAAATGCCGGCACGAGGCTCATCTCGTAAAACAGGAACCAAAGAACAAAATTCTGGGCGGTGAACGTGCCATAGAGAGCCGCTTGCATGATCAACATCGCCGCGCAGGCGCCGCGTCTCATCTCTTGCGCGAGAAACGCGAACGGAAAGACGATCGAGGTCAGTAAGACGAGCAGTAGACTCAGGCCATCGATACCGACGAGATATTCGGCACCGATCGCCGGGATCCAGGAATGGCGTTCGACCATTTGCAGTCCGGCCGCGGTGACGTCGAAATTTCGCCACAGCATGACGGCCAGGATCGCGGTCAGCGCATTGAAGCCGAGAGCGATCGCGCGCGCATGATTTTGCCGCGCCGCGCTCACGAGCAAGGCACCGGCCAGCGGAAAAAGTATGAGAGCAGTGATCATCATCCCAGCCATGCGTAAAGAATGAGCAGCGCCAGCACACCCACGCCGACGGCGCGCAGGTAAGTTTGGACTTGTCCGGAATGCCAATGGGACATCACCCGACCGAGACCACGCGTGCCCACAGTGGCTTCATCGACTCCGGCATTGATGCCATGTTCGTCGAAACCTTTCGTTAGGATTCCGAAGAACTGCCCGACTCCGCCGAGTGCTCGCACAATTCCATCCCAGAAATAGCGATCCATCCAGTCGGACGCGCGCGCCGCCAGGTGAGCGAGGGCGATGACGCTTCGCGCGTAGAGTTCATCGAGCCACATTTTGTTTTCGAGAAAGCGGAACAGGGTCGGCTGCGCCTGCGCGAGCGGATCGATTTCTCCGGCACCCCGATACATCAACCAGCCCATGCCGATGCCAAGGACTACGAGCGCGAGCGAAACGAAGAGCATCGGCTGGATCAATTGCGCGATCTGAAAATGCGTAGGCTCGCCGCTAAGATAACCATGCAGCCATGGCCACGCGGGCGTGAGCACGATGCTGAAAACAATGGTGCAAATTGCGAGGACGATTAACGGCAAGGTCATCACTCGGGGGCTTTCGTGTGCGTGCTCGGACGCGGTGCGTCGATTGCCAAGAAACACGTAAATCATCTGCCGCGTCATGTAGAGTGCGGTCAGGACGACGCCGGCCATCATCAGATAATGCGGCAGGTGCGATCGCGGCCACTCCGATGTGGCGTGCAGAATCTCCTCTTTCGTCCATGCGCCTGAGAAAAAAAGCGGCACACCGCTCAGAGTCATCATCCCGATGGCGTAGGTGAGGAACGTCACCGGCATGAGCCGTCGCAGACCGCCCATTTTACGAATATCCTGTTCGTGATGACAGCCATGGATGACCGAGCCGGAACCAAGAAAAAGAAGCGCCTTGAAAAAACCGTGTGCCAGCAGATGCATGATTCCGGCCGCAACGCCACCAACGCCTAACGATACCATCATCAGGCCCAACTGCGAGACAGTGGAGTAGGCGAGGATGCGTTTGATATCTGCCTGCGCGACGGCAATGAGCGCGGCCATCAACGCCGTAATCACGCCGATCCAGACGACAACGGTCAGCGACGGCGTCACGCCGCCTATCGCCCCTAACGAAAAAAGCGGATAGACGCGAGCCACGAGAAAAACACCGGCGGCGACCATGGTGGCGGCGTGGATCAGCGCGCTGACCGGCGTTGGGCCTTCCATCGCATCCGGCAACCAGACGTGGAGCGGAAATTGTCCCGATTTGCCGATGGCGCCGCAGAAGATCAGCAGCGCGACGGACGTTGCGCCGGCGCCGAGCGCAAGAAGCGCCGAGTTTTCGAGGCAGCCATTCCCGCTATCGTAAAAGAGCAGTGTGCCGCTGCCGTGATAGAGCCAGAGAATGCCGAGGAAAAATCCCATGTCGCCGATGCGCGTGGTGATGAACGCTTTTTTTGCCGCTGCTGCCGCGCTCGGTTTGTGGATCCAGAATCCAATCAGCAGGTACGAGGCGAGGCCGACGAGTTCCCAGCAGACGAAGAGCAGGAGCAGACTGTTTGCGATGACCACGCCGAGCATCGCAGCGGAGAAGAACGAGAGATAGGCGAAGAAGCGAGTGAAGTTCGCGTCATCAGCCATGTAGCCGATGCTGAAAACAAAAATGCAGAGGCCGACGAACGTGACCATCAGTAGCATCGCAGCCGTCGTCGGATCGAGGACCCAACCGAGGCGCAGCGCCTGTTGGCCGAATGTGAACCAGGTGAAATTGTGAAACGCGCGGAAGCCGGGCGTTTGCAGCGTCGGCAGGAATGCAGTGATCGCCAGTGCAAGCGCCACAATTTGGCCAAGAACTGCGAGCGAGCATGCCGCTCTACGTCGCGAATTGGCCAGGCTGAGAATGACCAGCGAAGCCGCGAGCGGAACCACGGGGATCAGCCAGAGATTGGTAACGATCCAGGTATTCATCCTTTGAGCTGATTGAGCTTGTCGACGTTCGTTGTTCGGTAGTGGCGGTAAACGGCGATGACCAAAGCCAGTCCGACGGCCGCCTCCGCCGCAGCGATTGCGATCGAGAAAATCGCGACGATAACGCCGGTGGGTGATTGCGATTGCGGATTGAAGCGCCAGAAAGCAATGAAATTCAAGTTGGCGGCGGCAAGCATCATTTCGATCCCGATGAGAATGAAAATCGCATGACGCCGGCTGAGCGCGGCGAGCAAACCGATGCAGAAAAGTGCGGCGGAGATGATAAGGAAGAGCGCAAGCGTTGGCATCAGCGTTTCTCCTCCATGACAAGAATCAGTGCGCCGATCAGCGCCGCGGTAAGCAGCACGCCGACGCATTGCAGCGGCCAGACGTAATCGGTCATTAACACTTCGCCGATCCGTTTGACGGTAAGCGCCTCGATTTGCGCTGGAGGAACGGAGAGCCCCGTGGTCTTGAGAACGGCCCACAGCAAGCCACCGAAGATTGCGATGGCAATGATCGCGCCGCCCCAATTGAATCGAACCGCCGTTTCCGTATCGCGCCGCGTTAGCAGAATCGTGAAGACAATCAGAACCGCAACCGCGCCGACATAGACAAACACCTGCACCAGGCCGACGAACTCCGCGCCGAGGAGAAAGAAAAACGCCGCGATGCCGACGAACGTGATGACGAGACAAAGCGCGGCGTGGATAAGCTTCGGCAACAGCGCGGCGGCCAGCGCACCGGCGAGGGCAAGAACGGCAATGGCAGCAAAGGCGACGACGTTCATTCGGCAAAACGATAAGTGCGGGTGCCAAATTTTTTTCCGGTATCGAGCAGAAACGACAACCCAACGTAAACCACCGCAACAATCCCTAACGACCAAAGCCATCCGGCCAGGCCGCGGCCATTGTAGTGCCAGACCGCGGCGGCAATTACGCAGGTGAACGCCATCGGGAGCATGAATTTCCAGGCAAATTTCATCATTTGGTCGACCCGTGTCCGCGGCAGCGTTCCCCGAATCCAGACGAAGACGAAAAGGAGGACCCCGAGCTTCGCGAAAAACCAAATGTAAGACGGAACAAACTCGAGCCAGCGGATCGGCGCGTGCCAGCCGCCGAGAAACAAGGTCACGGTCAACCCGCTGACGGCAAACATTCCCAAATATTCCGCGAGGAAAAACGTGGCGTATTTGAATCCGGAATATTCCGTCATGTGGCCGGCAACGATTTCCGATTCGCCCTCAGGCACGTCGAATGGCGTACGATTCGATTCGACCAGACCGGAGACGAAAAACAAAATGAACGCCGCCGCCCCCCACGGGGTGGTAACAAACCAATGCGGAACCACGCCTAACGAATAACCGCCTTGCGCCGCAACGATCGCATCAGGCGAGAGCGAGCCTACGGCCATCACGACCGGAAGCGTGGTGATGATGAGCGGCAACTCGTAGCTGACCATTTGCGCGATCGCGCGCATCGCGCCGAGCATGGAGAATTTGTTATTGCTGCCCCAGCCGGCCATAAAGACGGCAAGCTCGGTGGTCGATCCCACGGCAAAGAAAAACAGAATCCCGCCGTCGATCGCGAACGGTGTCATGTTCCGGCCGTACGGAATTACCCCAAGGGCGAGAATGGCGGCAGCCGCGATCAAGATCGGCGCGAGGAAGTGCACCACCTTGTCCGCCCGGACGGGAACGATGTCCTCTTTGATCAACATCTTGATCCCGTCGGCGACTGGTTGGAGCAGACCAAATGGTCCAACGCGATTTGGTCCGTAGCGATTCTGGATGCGGCCAAGGATTTTTCGTTCGAGCACGGACATGGCGGCGAAAAGCGTGAGAAAAACGCCGAGCAGCATGACGATGTTGATGAGCGCAGACGCGATCTGGGTTACCCAATCAGGCGCGCCTGCGACAAGAGAGAGCAGCCACTCCTTGGCGTGAATGAAGATTTGATCGAAGAAGTCGCTCACGTCCGATGAAGGAAAGCGGTCATGGCTTCGCTAATCAAGGCAGAACGTGTTGGGGCAAACGCCGCGAATCTAGCGCTCCAGGGAATCCAAGTCGGTTCCCCGGCCCTTCCGAAGAGAGATCGAACAGGTTCCGAAGGGGCCGAATCATGTCGACGTGGCACGGGTGGTTTGAGCGCGGGTGAGGTTGATCCACCGAAGGACGGGGAGCGCAAGGAAGACAACCGCCATCAGAAGCCCCGGCGCGTTGGGATGGAGCGGGATAAAACCGGGAACGAGCAAGGTGGCGGCCGATGTTCCCAGCCCGAGCAGGTACCATCGGCGCGCGGTTCAACGTCAGGTCGGCGACGGGTCCCCAAAGAAATCGCCAGAGATTCGCCGAAACACCAATGGCAACGATTGACGCCGCGATCGCGACTGAAAAGCCTGCTCGCACCAGAACGAAAGGCAGGGCGATGGAAACGAAACCGCTGCTGATTCCATACGGAAGCACGAGGAAGAAAAACGTGAAGGGTGCGGTAGAGTCGCGCTGGCGCATGAGGTTAGCAGAGCGGGTCGTCAGAAAATCTCGCCGCGGATAAGCAGGGATAAAACACGGACAAAAATGTAAAAAGAGATTTGATACTTCTGTATCGGAGTAAATCCGTGCTTATCTTTAGCTGAGTAAACCGCGGATACCGCACATTGCGCTAACAATTTTCGCTTAGTGAATCCAAGTCCTTATCTTTTCATCGTCATTTTCTGCGGCGTGGCGCTCGTGTTTCCGGTTGTTCCCCTGATCCTGGCCTGGACGTGGAGAAAATTTTTCCAACCTCCGAAGCCGGGGGCGGAAAAGAATGCGACCTACGAGTGCGGCGTCGAATCGATCGGTGAAGCGCAGATTCAGTTCCAATCGCAGTACTATCTGTATGCGATCATCTTTCTGATCTTCGACGTCGAAGCGGTCTTCTTGGTCCCATTTGCCGTCGCGTTTACCGGGTTGCCGATCGGCGCCTTCATCGCAATCCTCGTATTTCTGCTGCTGCTTATCGAAGGACTGGTTTGGGCCTGGGGCAAAGGTTGTTTAAGTTGGGACATTAAGGCCTGGGACAAATGAGCGAACAGATTGATGAAGGCTTGCGGAGCGAGCTGCAGCGACAAGGCATTTGGGTGACCTCGATGCAGGAACTTTACAATTGGGGCCGCAAGAACTCGATCTGGCCCCTGCAATTCGGACTGGCTTGTTGCGCGATTGAAATGATTGCGACGGCGGCGTCGCGTTACGATATCGCGCGTTTCGGCGGCGAAGTCTTCCGGCCCTCGCCGCGGCAAGCCGATCTCATGATCGTGGCCGGCACCGTGACCAAGAAAATGGCGCCGCAAATCGTCAGGCTGTACAACCAGATGCCGGATCCGAAGTACGTCATCTCGATGGGCGCGTGTGCGATCTCGGGTGGACCGTTCAAGCAAGGGTACAACGTGCTCAAAGGGATCGACCGTTACATTCCAGTCGATGTTTACATTCCCGGTTGTCCGCCCCGACCGGAAGCATTGCTACACGCGTTCATGGAACTACAGCGGAAAATCGATGAGCAGAAACTAACTGGTGAGGGAAAAGCGGCCTTCCTCAAACGGGATGAACCGAGCGAGTTTCCGGTGCCGGCATTCGGCGCGCATGATTTGGAACCGTCGGCCAACCCACGCGTTTTTCAGCCGCCGGAGATCGAAAGGCAGAGTTAAAAAAGTTACATGAGTTACAAGGTTACAAAGATCGCCGAGCGACAAGCATTCCAGACATTCGAAGATTTAGACGTTTACAAGGCAGCGCGCGAATTTCGCAAGGCAATGTATGCGGCAAATCGCCGCCTACCGAACTTTGAAAAGCATGAATTGGGCAGCCAAATTCGACGCGCCTCAGTGTCGCTTACCAATAACATGGCGGAAGGACATGGGCGTTTCCATTACCCCGACCAGATACGATTTTTTCTTCATTCACGTGGCTCGCTCGAGGAATTGGTAGACGATCTCAACGTCTGCTTGGACGAAGATTACCTTTCCGGCGACGAGGTGGCGAAGTTGAAAGAGCAAGCGCGTGCCGTCTTACTCTTGATCAACGGCTATTTGCGCTACCTGCGCGGCCGTTCTTCTACCATCCGCGAAACCGGCGACACAGACTCAGAAGCCGCCAATGCGTTCGCAGACTTGCCGTTGTAACGTTTGTAACTCTCTTAACTTTGTAACAGTCAATGGAACCGCTCGAGCAAATCAAGGCGCGCATCGAAGCAGCGATGCCCGGAGCGAAAATCGACATCGTCGTAAATCCGGGCCCGGCGAATCAATCGACGCTTCTGTTCGACAATGAGCACGCCGCCGCTGTCGCCCAGTTCTTGCGGGACGATCCCGCTCTGCGCCTCGATTTTTGCTCAAACGTGACCGGCGTGGATTGGCTCGATCGGAAGGCATCGAAGAAAGTGAAAGTGAAGAAGATCATCGATGGTGAGGAAAAGGAAGTCGAAGAAACGCAGGAGGAATTCTTTCCCGGCTATCTCGAGGCGGTCTATCACCTTTATTCGATGGCGCACAAACATGGGCCCGTGATCATTCGGATGCGAACAGTCGATCGCTCCGTCGGCGCGCGACTGCCTTCGCTCACGCCGATCTGGCGCAGTGCCGAATTTCAGGAGCGCGAAATTTTCGATCTCTACGGCATTCATTTCGATGGCCATCCCGATCTGCGGCGCATTCTAATGTGGGATGAGTTCGAGGATCATCCAATGCGCAAGGATTATCGCGAGCCCGACGATTACGAATGGGAACCGACTCCGCACGATGAAGTGCTGGAGAAGGCGAAGCAGCACTATGCGCCGCGTCCGCAGTTGGACGGCGCGGAAAATATTGGGGCGCAGCAATGATGTCGTCCCGAGCGGAGCGCAGCGAAGTCGACCGATCCCGAGGCGATGCCCTTCAGGTCGCTCAGCCGGATCCCTCGACTCCGCTCGGGATGACTTCTCGTTTGGAAGGCGAGTTGCTGGAGGTCTCGATGGGGCCACAGCATCCGTCGACACACGGCGTTTTCCGGATGAACGTCGCACTCGACGGCGAGATCGTCCGCAAGCTCAAGCCCGTCTTTGGTTATCTCCATCGCAATCACGAAAAGATCGGCGAGAACGCGACCTATCTCGGCTCGATGCCGTACACCGATCGGCTCGATTATTTTTGTTCGATGACGAACAACTGGGCATATGCGCTCAGCGTGGAGAAGCTCGCGGGTATCGAGGTCCCGGAACGCGCTGAATATTTGCGCGTCATTCTGGCCGAGCTGACGCGACTGCAAAACCATGCGTCGCTACTTGGATTTCTTCTAAGCGACATGGGGGCGTGGGGAACGCCGCTCATGTACGCGTTCCGCGAGCGGGAAAAGATTCTCGATCTTTTCGAGTCGCTCGCCGGCTCGCGCATGATGTGTGACTACATGCGTTTCGGGGGCTGTCGCGTCGACGCCGGACCAGATTGGATCGAACGGGCGAAGAAAATTGTCGATGCCTTTCCGCGATTTCTCGATGAGTTTGAAAAACTGATCGTCGAAAACGAAATCTTGATCGCGCGCACTCAGGAGGTCGGCAAATTATCGGCCGAACTGGCGATTAGTGCCGGCATCACCGGTCCAATGTTGCGCGCGTCTGGTGTAAACTACGACATCCGGAAAGTGGACGGCTACGGAATCTACCCGCGTTTCAAATTCCGCGTTCCGTTAGGCGACCATGGCGATACCTACGATCGCCTGATGATGCGCGCACTCGAAATGCGCGAGAGCATTGGAATTCTAAAACAGGCGTTCGAACAAATACCGGCGGGTCCAGTGATGAATCCGAAGGTTAAGATCCGCGCCTTCAAGCCGCCGGTCGGCGAAGCGTACGGGCGAATCGAAGGTCCGAAGGGTGAGCTTGGTTTCTATCTGATCAGCGACGGAGGGCCGAACCCGTATCGTTATCGAGTGCGCCCGCCAAGCTTCATTAATCTGACGATTCTGGAAGATCTTTGCCTCGGACACACCGTCGCCGACGTGATGGTGATTCTCGGTAGCGTCGATATCGTGATGGGCGAAGTGGATCGTTGATCAACGAGCAGTCGCGCGAGGTGCCTCGGAATTTTCGCTTCCAGGCGCTCGCTGGCAAATGAGCGACCAGACTGGCTGATAGTCTGACGAGAATGCGATCCGAACAGTATGGATCGTCACCGCAAGAAATGCCTCGTTTTTGACAATGGAGGCGTAGAGCGCTTCCACGACCCGGACTAATGATTGGGGTGGCTACGATTCGAACCGGAGCCAGGAACACCGACAGATGAACAGAACTCTTGTTCAAGACAACCGATTTCCCAAACTTCATCAAGAAAGGCGAACACCTATGTTAACAGAGCTTGTCTCCCGACAAACAACTCCGGCACATCCGGGAAAATCGATCATGTCATTCGGCCCGCGTCGCGGCGTTTACATCAACGCGGCGGACCGGCTCGTCGAAGAGGGCGAGCCACTCGACGAGTCAGCTGTCGAGGATTGCGAAACGTTCGATCTCTTTTACCGCACGCTCTGTGCATTGATGTACAACTACGCGCCGCTGTCCGGCCATCCGGGCGGTTCCATCTCGTCCGGTCGTTTCGTGGCGCGCCTGCTCTTCGACGCGATGGATTATGATTTGGCGCGACCGACTCGCAGGGACGCCGATATCATTTCATACGCAGCCGGGCATAAAGCGCTCGGCCTTTACGCAATGTGGGCGTTGCGCAACGAAATCGCGCGAATCGCCGCGCCCGAACTGTTGCCGAATCAAGAGCGGTTTCAGCTCCGGCTGGAAGATTTGCTCGGCTTTCGCCGCAACCCGTCCGCCAACACGCCCCTCTTCAAACAATTCAACGCCAAACCCCTGGATGGACATCCGACGCCGGCGACACCGTTTGTTAGGCTGTCGACCGGTGCATCCGGTGTCGGCATTCCTGCGTCCTTCGGTTTGGCCTGGGCCGCGGCTGATCTTTACAGCGACGACGCACCGCGCGTTCACGTGATCGAAGGGGAGGGCGGGATGACCCCGGGCCGGGTGGCAGAGGCGCTGGCCGCCGCCGGAACCGCGTCGCTCGATAACATTATCTTGCACGTGGATTGGAATCAGGCGTCGATCGATTCCAATCGCGTTTGCCGTGATGGCGAAACGCCGGGCGAATATGTGCAATGGACTCCGGCCGAACTAGCCTACCTGCACGACTGGAATGTGATTTATGTGCCGGACGGTTTCGATTGGCAACAGATCACCACCGCCCAGCGTCTCGCGCTCGACCTTCATAACGGCCAGCCGACCGCGATCGTTTATCGCACTATCAAAGGTTGGCGCTACGGAATCGAGGGATCCGCTTCGCATGGGGCCGGACATGGCCTGTGCTCGAACGCGTTTTTTACTGCGATCGCGCCTTTGCTGCCGAAGGATGAGGCCGCCATCCCACGCTGCGACGGCGCCCAGCGTTGCAATTGCGGAACAGACGCGACCGTCCTCGAGGACTGTTACTGGCAGGCGCTTGGCATCATTCGGCATGCCCTCGAAATGCGGCCATCGACCATGGAAGCGTTAGCCGCGCGACTGCGCGCCGCCCAAACGCGACTGAACACACTCGCTCGCAAGCCGCGCGCGGATGTGCCGAGGATCGACCTCGCCTACGAAACGGCAACGCACATCGATGGCCACGCCCCCACCGAACTCGCGCTCAAGTTTCGAACGAAAACGACGTTGCGCGATGAACTCGGTCGCGTGCTCAACTATTACAACAGGATCACAAACGGCGGATTCGTTATTGCCGCGGCCGACCTGCTTGGATCGACCAGCATCAACAAAGTCGGAGACACTTTTCCCCCTGGCTTTTACAATCGCCAGACCAATCCCCGCGCGCGGCAACTCGCCATCGGCGGAATTTGCGAGGACGCCATCATGGCGATGTTATCGGGAATCTCTTCGTTTGGCTCGCACATCGGAGCGGGCTCATCCTATGGTGCATTCAGCGCGCCTCTCGGACATATCGCGGCGAGACTCCACGCGATTGGAAATCAGGCGCGAGTCACTTCGGAAGGCGGCGGCTACCGTCCATTCTTCCTCATCTGCGCTCATGCTGGATTGAAAACGGGCGAGGACGGTCCGACGCACGCCGACCCGCAAGCGCTGCAACTGCTCCAGGATAATTTCCCGCTCGGGACGATGATCACTCTGACTCCGTGGGATCCGCAGGAAATCTGGTTTCTCGTTTCGACGGCGCTGGCGAAACGCCCCGCGATTATCGCCCCGTTCGTCACTCGTCCGGCAGAGATGGTGCTTGATCGCGCCGCGCTCGGCCTGCCGCCCGCGGCGTTGGCCGCGCAAGGCGTTTACCGTCTACGTTCCGTGAGTGGTCATTCGCAAGGCACCATTGTTCTTCAAGGCACTGGCGTAACGAATGCCTTTGTGACCGAAACATTGCCGATGATCAACGACGCCGGTCTTGGTCTAAACGTTTACGTCATTACCTCATCGGAATTGTTCGACATGCTCCCGCCGACCGAGCGCGAGAAAATCTTCCCGGAAGCCCATCAACAGGAAGCAATGGGCATCACCGACTTCACCTTCGCGACGATGACACGCTGGGTGCGCTCCGATTACGGCCGCGCCCATTCGCTACATCCATTCGGGCACGGTCATTTTCTCGGAAGCGGTTCCGGCGCGGTGGTGATGAAAGAAGCGGGTCTCGATGGCGCCGGCCAGTTCGAAGCCATTCGGGCTTACATCGGCGATCGGGCAAAAAGCCACCATGTCTGAGGTTTTGGAAGCGCAACTCGGTGATGATCCGATCGCGCTTTTTCGGAACTGGTTTCAGGAGGCGATCGACTCGGGACTGAAAGAGCCGAGCGCGATGTCGCTGGCGACGGTCGCTGCCGATGGTCACCCGGACGCGCGCATGGTTCTGTTGAAAGGCGTGGATGAGCGCGGGTTCGTTTTTTACACGAACCTTGGAAGCCCGAAAACGCACGCATTGCTGCATGATCCACGGGCCGCGCTCTGCTTTTACTGGGAAAAGATTGACAAGCAGGTCCGCGTTCGCGGCCGGGCGGAGTGCGTCAGCGACGCCGAGGCCGATGCGTATTTTGCGACACGCGCGCGCCTGAGCCAGATCGGAGCCTGGGCTTCCAAACAATCGACGCCCATGCGCGGGTATTATGAACTTGAAACAGAAGTGGCGAAGATGGCCGTTCGCTTCGGCGTGGGCGAAGTGCCACGGCCCCCGTTTTGGTCGGGCTTTCGCGTATTGCCGGAGCAGATCGAATTTTGGAAACAAAAGCCGTTTCGGCGTCACGAACGGGTCCTCTACACGCGCGCTGCCAATGGCTGGCAAAGGCAATGGCTTTATCCGTAACCGCGTCCGGCTACTGACGCGGTTCTTGCGGCGACAAATGCTCGTGAATGCCAGCCGCAGCTTTGCGACTATCGCGGACGGCGCGCACGACCAAATCCGGGCCGCGCACGAGATCGCCCCCGGCGAAGATGCCCGGCACGCTGGTCATTTGGTTGGCATCGACGACGACGCCACCCCACGCGTTGACTTCGATATTGTCCGAATTGCCAGCCGCAAAAATCGGTACCGGATCGAACCCGAAAGCGACCAGCACGACATCGACCGGCACGTCGAATTCAGAGCCCGCGATTTCTCGCGGCTTGCGACGACCCTTGGCATCTGGTTCTCCCAATTCCATCCGCACGCAGCGCGCTCCAGAGACTTGACCGTTGCCTTTGTCTGACAATCCGACCGGATTCGTTAGGAACATGAAACGCGCTCCCTCTTCCACGGCGTTCGTGTATTCGCGACGGCTTCCCGGCATGTTCTCGAGGTCCCTGCGGTAAATGCAAATCGCTTCGCGTGCACCGGAGCGAATCGCCGTGCGCAGGCAATCCATCGCGGTATCGCCTCCGCCCACCACGGCAACCCGTTTTCCTCTCACATCGATCAGCGGCTCTTCCGGCGCTTCCTCGACATTCTTCTGAATCAAGAACGGCAACGCATCGAAGACGCCGCGGAGATCGGCCCCGGGAATGCCGAGCGGCTTTCGGTTTTTGCGCGCCGATCGCGAGGTAGACCGCGTCGAACTGTTTGCGCAGTTCCGACAACGAAATGTCGCGCCCGACTTTGACGCCGCAGCGGAAAACGACACCGCGCTTGCGCAAAAGATCGAGCCGCCTCTCGACGATCGACTTCTCGAGCTTGAACGACGGAATGCCATTGACCAACAAGCCACCCGCGCGGCTTTGCGCTTCGAAGACGGTGACGGCGTAACCGCGCCGGGCCAGTTCATCCGCGCAGGCGATGCCGCCGGGGCCGCTCCCGACAACTGCGACCTTGAATCCGTTAGGCGCGGCGCGCGCCCCATCCACCGCGTCATGCGCAAACGCGTATTCGTTAAGGAACTTTTCCACCGCCCCGATCGCGACCGGCTCCGAGCGCGCGTTCAAAATGCAGGCGCCTTCGCACAGCCGTTCCTGCGGACAAACCCGGCCGCAGATTTCAGGCATGTTGCTCGTGGAGCGCGACACTTCCGACGCTTCGAGGAAGCGTCCGTCCGCGACAAGGGCAAGCCAGATGGGAATTTGGTTGCCGAGCGGACAGGTCTGAGCGCACGGAGGGTCAGGGCAATTAATGCAGCGACTGGCCTGCTCGCGGGCGGTTGCTTCATCGTACAGGCCGTAGATTTCATCGAAGTCGCAGATGCGCTCCGCGACGTCGCGTTTCGCCGGCATTTCCCGCGCGATGTAACGCCAGTTATGTTTCCTGGGCCACGTTCCCCCGGGTTGCGATGCGCTGCCGTCAGTTTCGCTCTCGTTCGACATATTTTCTCTCGTCATCCTTGCACGATCGAGCCCGACGACCTGCGCATGGCTTGGGAATCACTGCGCATTTTTTGGGAACCGAGCCCCGGGGTGATTGAAGGGTTCGATAATCCCGTGCATGGTCGATCACTCATTGTGAACACAAACTTCAAGCTCCCGATTCTCGTCTTCGCACTGGCGTTTGCTGCGTCGCCAACATTTGCGGCCGATGATGCCGCCCAGGAGGCGCGATTCCTCAGCAACACACGCCAGTTAATTTTCGAAGGCCGCCGAAGCGGCGAAGGCTATTTCTCGCCTGACGGCAACAAGCTCATCTTCCAGAGCGAGCGCGAGCCGGGGAATCCCTTTTACCAGATCTACACGCTCGATTTCGAAACCGGCGATACGCGGCGCGTTTCGCCAGGGATCGGGAAGACAACCTGCTCCTTTTTTCAGCCGGGAACTGATCGCGTCATCTTCGCCTCGACTCACAGCGACCATAAGGCCGCGGCCAAACAAAAAGCGGAGCTGGATTTTCGTGCCAGCGGCAAAGCGCGCCGTTATTCCTGGGACTACGACGACAGCTTCGACATCTACTCGGCCAAAGAGGACGGCACCGACCTGGTGAATCTCACCCGATCGCCAGGTTACGACGCGGAGGGATCGGTTTCTCCGGATGGAAAGCAAATCGTTTTCTGTTCGCTCCGCGCCGCATTCCCGCTCGAAAAACTTTCACCTCAACTGCGCGATCGATACCAGAAGGACCCGTCGTGGTTTGGCGACATTTACCTGATGAATGCCGACGGCTCGAACGTGCGTCGCCTAACGAACGAGCCCGGCTACGACGGGGGCCCGTTCTTTTCGCCCGATGGTCAGCGAATCGTCTGGCGACATTTCGAGGAAAACGGAGTGATCGCCGACATCTGGACGATGAAGACCGATGGCACGGACAAACAGCGCATTACCAATTTCAAGTCGATGTCATGGGCGCCGTATTTTCATCCGAGCGGGAAATACCTCATTTTTACTTCGAACAAATTCGGCTTTGAGAACTTCGAGTTGTTCATGGTCGACGCAGCCGGTGCGCATGATCCGGTGCGGGTCACCTTCACCAACGGGTTCGATGGGCTGCCGGTCTTTTCGCCTGACGGGAAAAAATTGTGCTGGACGAGCGGACGAACGAGCGATGGGAAGGCGCAGCTTTTCCTCGCGGATTGGAACGACGAAACCGCGCAAGAGGCGATCGCACAAGCGCCCGCGCGGGGCAACGAGAAGAGTCAGGCGTCGACTGAGTTTTCGCCCGCAATCACGAAGACAGATTTGGAGCACGAGGTCGGATGGCTGGCCGATGAAAAACGTGATGGGCGGATGACGGGCACGGCGGGCGCGCAGGCCGCCGGAAATTGGCTGGCGGATTATTTTCAAAAAACAGGGCTGAAATCATTTGGGAAGGATTACGGGTTGCCGTTCGAATTTACCTCTGGCGAACGCGTGCTGCCGGACAAAACGCGCTGCGAGATCGCGATTGATGGAAAAACAACCGTCAACGCCGCGCTCGACCGTGACTTCCGGCCACTGGCCTTCAGTGAAAATGGAAACGCCGAAGGCCAGGTCGTCTTCGCGGGCTACGGACTCGTGGTGCCGGAAGGAAACGGCCAGCCCTACAATTCCTATGACGGCCTCGACGTGAAGGACAAGATCGTACTCCTCCTCCGCTACGTGCCGGAAGGCGTTGAACCGGCGCGCCGCGCGCACCTCAATCGCTATTCCGGTCTGCGTTACAAGGCGATGCTGGCGCGCGAACGGGGCGCGAAAGCCGTGCTTGTGGTGACCGGACCAAACTCGCCGAACGCCGGTGAAATTCTTCCCCTAACGAATGATGGCACGGCCGCAGGCAGCGGCATCGTCGCCGCCTCGATCAGCGGGAAAACGGCTGAGACCCTCCTCGCGCCGAGCGGCAAGACCTTGAAGCAACTCCAGACCGCGCTCGACAATGAAAATCCGCACGCGGAACACGGTTTCATTTTGCCAAAAGTGAAAGCGAAACTCGAGTGCGGCGTCGAGCACATCAAGAAAACCGACCGGGACATCGTCGCCTATCTGCCGGCGGGGCCGGGCGGCAACGACGAGTATGTCCTGGTCGGGGCGCATTACGATCACCTCGGGCATGGGGGCAACAGCTCGTTGGATCGTGCGGGCGAGGAAAACAAGATTCATCCCGGCGCGGACGACAACGCGTCCGGTGTCGCGTGGGTGATGGAGCTCGCGGGCGTGCTGGCCGAGGAACGGTCCGAGCATCCGGAGAAATTTAAACGCGGCGTGATCTTCGCCTCCTGGTCGGGCGAAGAGATCGGGCTAATTGGCTCGGCGGCCTTTTGTGAGCATCCGCCGGTGCCCTTGAACAAGATCGTAGCCTACGTCAACGCCGACATGGTGGGGCGAATGCGCGACAACAAACTCACCGTCCAGGGAGTCGGCTCATCTCACGCCTGGCGCCGGCTGCTCGAAAAACGCAATGTCGCGGCCGGTTTCAATCTCGCCCTTCAGGACGACCCTTACCTCCCGACCGATACCACCAGTCTCTACAGTAAGAATGTCCCGGCCCTGAACTTCTTCACCGGCGCACATGAAGATTATCATCGGCCGACAGATACTGCCGACAAATTGAACTACGACGGCCTCGAGCGGATCGGGAAATTCGCGGACCAGATCGTCCTCGATCTCGCGCAAACTGCGGAGCGCCCCGATCTCGCGAAAGTCGAGAGAAGCGGACCGGTCGGAGGCGGGCGGGAAACGCTCCGTACCTATCTCGGCACCATCCCAGATTACACGACCGAGGTAAAAGGAGTGAAGCTAAGTGGCGTGCGCGGCGCCAGCCCGGCGGAAAAGGCAGGGCTGAAAGGCGGTGACGTGATCGTTGAGTTCGCTGGCCAGAAGATCGCCAACATTTACGATTACACCTACGCGCTCGACGCCGTGAAAATCGGGCAGCCGGTGAAAATGATCGTCGAACGCGATGGCCAGCGCGTCACCCTCACCGTCACACCGGAGGCGCGGAAGTAGCGAGCAAGACAAGAAGTGAGAAGGAAGAATGCAGAAGGAAGAAGACCTAAGGGATCGGACGATGAAGTTTGCTCTGCGCATCGTGCGGATGTTTTCCCCAGCTACCGAAAGCAACCGCGGCGCAAGTACTGGGAGCAGCTTTTGCGATCGGGAACATCGATCGGAGCGAACTACCGGGAGGCCTACCGAAGGACGCAGCAAAGCCGAATTCATCGCCAAATGCGGCGACTGCCTTCGGGAAATCGAGGAGACATCGGTACTGGCTTGAATTACTCGTCACCGCCGGCATCGTTCCCGCCGTAAAACTTGCACCGCTGCGCCGAGAAGTTGACGAACTGACTGCGATCTTCGTGACCATCCTGAAAAGATCGAAGGAAAACTGACTCGAACTCCGATTCTTTATTCTTCCTTCATCCTTCTTAATTTTCAGGTTTGTCTCAAAACCTGAGCAGCGGCCGCCACCACGGAATACCGCTCAGTATCAAGAGCAACGAGAGCGTGTAGGCCATCGCTGCGCCGCGATACTTCATCAGGTCAGTGCGACCCTTGCGCGACAAAGCTCCGCCGACGTGCGCGCAAACGACTGCCAGCAGCATGAGTACCGTGTGTTCCACCGTAAAGAAGCGAGACTCCTGCTGTTTCATTGCCTCACCGAGATTGGTGAGCGCCGCGCGCGTGATCGGGCTGGCGCCGAAGAAGAGCAACAGGCCAACGAGCAACTCGAGATCCATCGCGATGACGAAGATGATGCTGAAGCGTCGGAGATTTGTGCCGGCCGGTTTTGTTCCGCCCCAACCAGAGAACGAAACGAAAATCGCGACGAGCGCGGCTGCGAGGACAATCCAGCGAAACAATCCATGAAAGGCGAGCAACTGCGGATAGAGATTTTGCAGCATGCTCGACTATCTCCGATTGCGATGGGGAAGTCGAGCCTGCCTTCGCGGCCGCAGGCTTACAACTGCAGGCAGACCGCCTTCGTCTCGGTATAGAGTTCCAGTGCTTCAGCACCCATCTCGCGGCCCCAGCCGGATTGTTTGTAGCCGCCAAAGGGCAGGGCCGCATCAAAGATGTTGTAGCAGTTCACCCAGACGGTTCCGGCCCGCAACTCGGCGGCGAGCCGGTGTGCCTTGGACACGTCGCGCGTCCAGATCGCCGCGGCCAGGCCGTAGACGTTGTTGTTCGCAGACTTCACCACTTCGTTAGGGTCGGTGAAAGGCACGGCGCAGACGACAGGGCCAAAGATCTCCTCGTCCATCACTTTCATGCCCGGTTTCGTGTTCACCAGCACGGTGGGTTGGACGAAATAACCACGCTGGCCGGCGCGTCCGCCGCCCACGACAGACTTCGCGCCTTCGTTCCGTCCGGATTGCAGGTAACCCAGCACGCGATGGAGCTGTTCTTCGGAAACGAGCGGACCCATTTCGGTATCCGCGTGGTGACCTGGACCGATCTTGATTTTTTTCGCCGCGTCGGAAACGCCGCTGACGACCTTGTCGAAATGCTTCTTGTGCACAAAGAGCCGCGAGCCGGCACAGCAACATTGGCCGTGATTGAAGAAGATCGCGCTCGCCGCGCCGGGAATCGCCGTCTCCAAATCCGCGTCCTCGAAAACGATGTTGGGCGACTTGCCGCCCAGTTCGAGCGAGACTTTTTTCAGATCGAGCGACGCGAGGAGCGCCGTTGCCGCTGAGGCGATTTTTTCGAGAAGGAGAAAGTTTTGTTTTCATAAATGCACTCCGTCGTTACTGATTGCTCAAAAGGTAGGCCGCATCGGTTGAAACGCGATGCAAAAATGGCGCGATCTCCTGCCTCGATGCTACGCGCGACTTCCGTCGTTCCCGGGCCGGGCAGGAATTTTCCAGCCGCGCACTTTAGCCACTTCGATGCCGATCCTCTCGAGCTGAGGACTCATGTCGTCGCTGGGAATTACGACTTCAATCACGGTTAACCTCCCGGAATCCTGCGCCTCCCGGATCGCTTCATCCAGATCACCTTTGCTCGTTACCACGACCGCTTCCCCGCCTCCAACCAGCTCACAAATCTTGTGATAGTTCCATCGGGTGATGACGTTGAACTTGCCGTCGTGGATCTTTCGCATCGTGCCGTAGCCGTCGTTGTTCAGCACGAAAACAATGGGGTTGAGTCCCAGTCGAACGGCGGTCGAGATTTCGGTCCCGGTCATTTGAAAAGCGCCATCGCCCACGACGACGTAGGGGCGGAGTTTTTTCGCAGCCAGGGCAACGCCGATGCTCGCGGGCACGGCAAAGCCCATCGACATGTAGTAGGCCGGCGCGATGAATTGCGCTTGGCGTTCACTGCGAATCCCGACCGCACCGAAAATCGCGTCCCCGATATCGGCGACAACGCAACAGTTCTCATCGAGATGGAGAGAGAGAATGCGGAAGAAATCGACAATCGTGAGCGCCTCGGACCGTTCCTTCTTTCGCAGCGGCCTGGGAACCGCATGAGGATTGGGATGACAAAACGATTTCGAATGAATTTTTGCCTTGGCCAATGCCTCGAGAAAATCGCGGAACTGGATCGATTCGTAGCGATGATATTGCACGCTGACTCGTTCCGTAGTGGCGAGCACGGTCCGTTCGCGATCCAGCTTCGCGGTGTAGAAACCCATGCTCATGTCGGTGATAAAGGTGCCGAGCATGAGGACGAGATCGGAGGATTCAACGTACTTCCGCACGTGCTCGTCGCTGCTCATCGCGCCGCCATAAACCCCGAGGTAAAGCGGATGGTTTTCCGGTATCGCGCTTTTGCTCAGGAGGTCGGTCGCGATCGGAATGTTGATCCGTTCTGCGATTTGGACCACCAGAGCCGCGAGGCGATAGCGCGCCAGCTCAACGCCGGCCAGAATGACCGGACGCTTCGCCGCGCGAATGAGCGAAAGCGTTTCTTCGACTGCTGCGGCCAGTGTCGGCGGATCGGAGGTCTCGATCACGGTTTGTGGAGCGAGGGCGATGGGGATCCTGCGATCCACCATGTCGTGCGGCACTTCGATGTAAACCGGACGTTTGTAACGCAGGCAGGCATCAACGCACCGGACGATTTCCGCGGCGGCGCGCTCTTCATCGAGTAGCACCGTGCTCGCGACCGTGACTTCGTCGTAGACGCGGCGCTGGGTTTCGAACGTCTTTACCTTGTGATGAAGCAGCGGATCTTTTTCGCGATCTTTGCGACCCGGCGCGCCGCTCACCACCACGACGGGCGATTTCTCTGCATAGGCACCGGCGATGGCATTCAGGACATTGAGGCCTCCCACGCAGTAGGTGACGCAGACCAGGCCGATGCCATTGATACGAGAGTAAGCGTCAGCGGCGAACCCAGCGCCGGGCTCATGCGTCATGGTCACGCTTTGGATTTTTGATTTCTCAAGCCAGGCAAAAGTGGGCAGAGCAAAGTCGCCGGGAACGCCGAAGCTGTGGCGGACGCCGCAGCGGTGAAGGTATTCGAAGAGAAACTGGCCTAACGGCATCCTGGCCGGGAAGGAGTGGCTGGGCGCCTTCCTATGGCGGAACTGGGTCTGAACGGCAATGCTGGCGCTGGAGGCTCCCGACCTGCGGGACCGTTGGTTAGGAAGGCGGACTCTTCCGTTATTGGTGGGTGGCTTACTGACGATAATGATTCACCTCCAAGATTCGGTTTACGCCGAATAATGGGCTGGATGACGCTTCTCGGCTCACCGTTCTTTGGCAAAAACGCGCCGGATTTTGCTGCCTCGACATCGGAACGAACGCAGCTCCCTGCTGAAATAAAGTGGCGCGCCACCAGCGCCATCGCAGATTACGTGGTGCACGAGATCTCACGCGATTCAGTCGACTGGGAGGCGGTCCGGAAAGACTTTCCGATCCTCAATCAAGAGGTCCATGGCCGGCCTCTGATCTATTTTGACAATGCCGCCACGTCGCAGAAGCCGCGCGCGGTGCTCGATGCGCTCCGGAATTATTACGAGCACGACAACGCCAATGTGCATCGTGGCCTGCATGAGCTGAGTTCGCGCGCGACCGAGGCCTATGAGAGCGCGCGGCAGCGCGTGGCCGACTATTTGGGCGCGGTGAGCGCGGATGAGATCGTTTTCACCCGTGGGACGACCGAGAGCATCAATCTGGTGGCGCAATCGTGGGGCGGGAAATTTCTCCGGGCCGGTGATGTGATTCTCCTCACCGAGATGGAGCACCACAGCAACTTGGTGCCATGGCAGCTGTTGGCGGAACGAATGGACGCGCGGCTGCGCTTCGTGCCGGTGCGCGAGGATGGCACTCTCGCGCTCGATCAGCTTCCGCAACTGCTTACGCCCGGGGTCAAACTGTTCGCTTTCACCCATGTCTCTAACTCGTTGGGGACAATCAACCCGGTGGTCGAGCTTTGTCGTGAGGCGCGCGCAGTTGGCGCTTTAACGCTGGTCGATGTCGCGCAAAGCGCCGGTCATTTACCGGTCGATGTGCAGGAGTTGAGTTGCGATTTCCTGGCCTTTTCCGGACACAAAATGTGCGCTCCGACCGGCATCGGTGTGCTTTACGGCCGCGCGGAAATCCTCCAAACGATGCCACCCTGGCACGGTGGCGGCGAGATGATCGTGAGTGTGGCTTTGGAGAGGAGCACATTTAAGAAACCGCCGCACCGTTTTGAAGCCGGCACGCCGAACATCGCTGGAGCGATCGGGCTCGGTGCCGCGATTGATTATCTAGAAAACATCGGACGCCCGGCGATTTTTGTGCACGATTCGAAGCTGGCCGCTTATGCCGCCGAGCAGCTCGCGGAACTGCCCGGAATGCGCGTGCTCGGGCCGAAGAATGAGCGCGGGGCGCTTGTCGGTTTCGTGATGAAGGATGTGCATCCGCACGATCTTACCACCTTTGCCGATCAAAATGGTTTGGCCTTGCGCGGCGGGCACCATTGCAATCAGCCCCTGATGCGCAGGTTCGGTTTGCCCGGCACGACGCGTGCGAGCTTTTATTTCTACAACACGATCGCCGAGATCGATCGCATGATGGAAATCCTGCGCGCGGCGGTCCGATTCTTTTCATGAACCCGGAACTCGAGGATCTGTATCAGGAAGTGATTCTCGATCATTCGAGAAGACCGCGGAATTTTGGAGAGCTCACGAACGCTTCCGTCCATGTGCACGGCGACAATCCGTCGTGCGGCGATGAGATCGATCTGGGTGTGAAATTCGGTCCCGACGGAAGTTTGCAGGAGATCAAATTCAGCGGACACGGCTGCGCCATCAGCCAGGCTTCGGCCTCAATGATGACGATGAAGTTGAAAGGCAAGTCACGCGCCGCCGCGCAGGAAATGCTGCACGCGTTCCATGATCTGGTTGCCGGCGAGAGCGATGATCCGCCGTCGATCCTGGGAGACCTGCGCCTGCTGCGCGGCGTGCGAAAATTTCCTCAACGGGTCAAGTGCGCCATGCTCGCCTGGCGTGCGCTGGAGGAGGCGTTGCGACAAAGCGCGGGCGAAGCGACGGTTTCCACGGAAAGCGATTTCGTTAGGCCGGCGCGCGACTAGAGATTAAAACGTGAAGCGTTTCCTTCCGATACGTGTTCGCCGTCAGCGAATCTGTTCGCGGCGTCCTTGGACAAGACTGATGTGGAATTCTCGTTTACGAAAGCGCGAGCGTAGCGTAGCCCTTTAACGATTGTATGACTGGAATGCGCTCATGATCGGCACGGGAATATTGAAGGGAATGGCAGTGACGGCGCGAAACTTCGTCGGAAGTTATTTCGAGAAGGATCGTTTGATCACGGTGCAATATCCGGAGGAGCGCGCTCCGCTTCCCGAGAATTACCGCAACTTTCCGTTCCTGATTTACGACACCGATGATGCCGAAGCGGGCTTGCGTTGTGTCGCCTGCAAAATTTGCGAAAAGGAATGTCCGCCGCAATGCATCTACATCGTAAAGAGCGAAGACAAGAAGCCGGATTACATGGGCAAACCGCAATTTTATCCGGCCACGTTCGACATCGATATTTCGGTCTGCATGAGCTGCCAGATTTGCGTCGAAGTTTGTCCGTTTGAAGCGATCAAGATGGACAAGGTCTTCGAGCTAAGCCGGCGCGAACGCTTCGACGCGCTGCTCATGCGGAAGAACGATCTGGCCAAATCGAACACCTATTATCACAGCATTCATCCGCTCGAAGCCGCCGAGGTTGACGCGAATCTTGTAGCGGCAGCCGCGAAGAAGAAACCTGCACCAGCAGTGCCGCCGCCCGCGACATCCTAGATGCGGTTGCGAACAATCGTTTCTCTCTTCCTCGCGCTTCTGCTGAGCGATCAAGCCGTTGCCGGCCAGCAGCCGGAACAGGATTTTTCCAACATTTTGCGGTGGCGAAATATCGGGCCGTTTCGTGGCGGGCGGACCCGCGCGGTCTCGGGAGTGCCGTCGCAACCGAACGTTTTCTATTTCGCGCAAGTGAATGGCGGCGTTTTCAAGACGACGGACTACGGGCGCACATGGTTCCCGATCTTTGACGATCAACCAACCGGCTCAGTCGGTGCGCTGGCGGTTTCAGTCTCAAATCCCGATGTCATCTACGTCGGGAGCGGCGAAGGATTGCATCGTCCTGATCTCTCGGTCGGCGACGGTGTTTACAAATCGACCGATGCGGGCAAGACCTGGGCGCATCTCGGGTTGCGCGACGGCCAGCAAATCGCTCAGATCGCGATCAACCCACGCAAACCGGATCACGTGCTAGTTGCGGTAGCCGGACACCCTTACGGGCCTAACGAGGAGCGCGGCATCTTTCTCTCGCGAGATGGCGGGAAGACCTTTGAGAAAACGCTCTACAAGGACGAGAACACGGGCGCGGCCGATGTGCAGATCGATCCGCAGAATCCGGAAACGGTTTACGCGGCGCTCTGGGAAGCACGGGAAGGTCCCTGGGAAAATGGAGCCTGGAACGGAACTGGCGGCGGCATTTTCAAGTCGATCGATGGCGGAAAGAACTGGAAGCAGCTGAACACGGGTTTGCCTAACGACATCGTCCAGGCCAATCTCGCGATCGCGGCGAGCGCTCCACAAACACTCATCGCCGCGGTCGCGACTCCTGACGCCGGAAAACTCTATCGTTCCGACGACGGAGGCGAAAGCTGGACGCTGGCAACGATGGACGAACGTCCGGGAGCGCGGATTGGTGGCGGGGATTTGCCGGTGGTCCGAATTGATCCGCAGAATCCAAAGATCGTTTATGCCGCGAGCGTCGTTTGTTGGAAATCGACCGATGGCGGGAAAATCTGGGAAGGCTGGCGTGGCGCGCCCGGTGGCGACGATTATCAGAACGTTTGGATCAATCCAACGAATTCAAACATCGTGCTTCTTGGCAGCGATCAGGGCGCGATCATCACGGTCAACGGCGGCGCGAGCTGGAGTTCGTGGTATAACCAATCGACCGCTCAGCTTTATCACGTCAGCGCGGACAACGCGTTTCCGTACCGTCTTTACAGCGGGCAACAAGAGAGCGGTTCGGTTGGAATCGCGAGCCGCGGACCGGACGGCGCGATCACGTTTCGCGATTGGCATCCGGTCGCGGCGGAAGAATACGGTTACGTCGTTGCCGATCCGCTCGATCCCGACATCATCTATGGCGGCAAGCTGACGCGTTACGATCGCCGTACCTATCAGGCGCAGAACATTCTGCCGAAACCGTTTCGTGACGATGAATTCCGGATGATCCGGACGATGCCGATTCTTTTCTCGCCGCTCGATCCAAAGCTACTTTTCTTCGCGACGAATGTGTTGTGGCAGACGCGCGATGGCGGGCAAAATTGGAAACAGATCAGCCCTGATCTCACGCGCAAAACTTTCGAAGTCCCGGTGACGGTCGGGAAGTTTCGTTCGCAACCGACCGCACAGCCCCGGCAACGCGGCGTGATCTACACGGTGGCGCCGTCACCGCTCGACAAAAATCGGATCTGGGTTGGAACAGACGACGGGTTGATTCAACTCACCACCGACAACGGCAAAACCTGGACCGACGTGACGCCGCCACAGGTCAGCGCGTGGCAAAAGATTTCCGTGATGGACGCGGGCCGCTTCGACAAAGACACGGCGTATACCGCGGTGAATACGATTCGGCTCGACGACCTGCGACCGCATATCTATCGGACGAGCGACGCAGGTAAGACGTGGAAAGAAATCGCCAACGGCATTCCGGCCAACGAAAACGTCAACGTCGTTCGCGAAGATCCCAAACGACGTGGCCTGTTGTTCGCCGGGACGGAGCGTGCGGTTTACGTGTCGTTCGATGACGGCGAAAACTGGCAGTCGCTCCGCTTGAACATGCCCGCGACCTCCGTGCGTGATCTGATTATCAAAGACGACGACATCGCGGTTGCGACGCACGGGCGGGGTTTCTGGATTTTGGACAACATCACGCCGTTGCGGCAATTCGACGCGAGCAATCAGGAAACCCTCCTGTTCAAACCGCAGGCCGCGATGCGTGTGCGCTGGAATTTCAATACCGATACCCCGCTGCCGCCCGATGAACCGGCAGGCGAAAATCCACCGGAAGGCGCGATGATTGATTATCGGTTAGGCAAGGATGCGTCCGGACCGGTAGCGCTTGAAATCAAGGACGAGAAAGGAATTGTCGTCCGCCGCTACGCGAGCTCGGATCCGATTCCGCTGATCGATTCCAAGCTAAAGATTCCAAGTTATTGGGTGCGTTCGCCGCAGGTGTTGCCGGACAAGCCCGGTCTGCATCGCTTTCTTTGGGACATGCACGGCGCACCTCTGGCGGGTGTCGATCCAGAATATCCGATGACCGCCGTTGTGCACGGGACGGCGCCGCAGCCAACTGGGCCATGGATTGTGCCCGGGAATTACTCGGTTGTATTGACGGCTGGGGGCAAGAGTTTCACGCGGCCGCTGCCGGTGAAAATGGATCCGCGGGTGAAGGCTTCGGCTGCCGATCTGGCAAAGCAGTTTGAACTCTCAAAGACGCTTTACGAAATTCGCGCCGCGCTCCTCCCGGTCGGGAAAAGCTTCGACTCACTGGTCGCGGAACTCGCCAAGGCGAAAGAACGCGCCGGGGACAATACAGTGAAGGGGCAGATCGAAGCGTTGCACAAGAAAATGGAGAGCTTTGCTAATCCGGCAAATGTCCGAGCCAGCGCTCCCCTTGAGTTGGATGTTCTAAGCAAGATAAAAAGGCTCTTCGGCGAGCTTCAGGACGTAGATGCGGCGCCGACCCCGCAACAGCAAGCTGTCATCGCGGAGCTGCAACGTGACGCGCGATCAGTGGAAGAACGATGGCGCGCGGTCCCAGCCGATGTTGCGGCTCTGAATCGTCAGCTCGAGGCGGCTGGCATCGAACCATTGCCATCCCAAACGAAGTGAAACGGAGTCGAGGGATCCCGGACAATGACGAGACGCAAGCGCAAGCGAGAGATTCACGGCAGCTCCACGGGATCCCTCGACTGCGCTGTGTTTCGCTCGGGACGACGGCCAGGTCTTCGGGCAGATCGGCCTCGTGATGAAGTTGATTGACTATATTCGCGCCTCGAAACGCGCATTGATCTTCACCGGTGCGGGAATTTCGACTGGGAGCGGCATTCCTGATTTTCGTGGGCCGCAAGGAGTCTGGACACGGCGGCAGCCTGTCTACTACCAGGATTTCATGACTTCGGAAGCGGCTCGAATCGAGCATTGGGATTACAAGCTCGAAGGGTGGGAGGCCTTTCAGAAGGCGCGGCCCAATTCGATCCACCGATCAATCGTTAGGCTGGAGAAGGCGGGCAAACTTCGAATGGTGGTGACGCAAAACATCGACGGATTGCACAAGCTGGCGGGTACCGATCCAGAGCGTTTGGTTGA
The DNA here is from genome assembly GCA_963737545.1 of uncultured Verrucomicrobiae bacterium. Taxonomy (GTDB): domain Bacteria; phylum Verrucomicrobiota; class Verrucomicrobiia; order Chthoniobacterales; family UBA10450; genus CAVTTH01. Next base: position 50,800 of record CAVTTH010000006.1, read on the forward strand.
ACTGCATGGCACAAACTCCCTGGTTGAATGCCAGAGCTGCCAATGGCGCGGCGATCCGCAACCGCACTTTGAATTCTTCCGCGCCAATCGGAAGACGCCTCGCTGCTCATGCGGTGGGTTCTTAAAACCGGCGACGATCAGTTTCGGACAGAACCTGGACCCCGGCGAGCTCGAGCGTGCTCAACGCGGGACAATGGGAGCCGATCTCGTCGTGGCGCTGGGCTCGACTCTTTCGGTCTATCCGGCCGCTTCGTTTCCGCTGATGATTGCGCGGCGGGGAATTCCCTACGTCATCGTCAATCGCGGTGAGACGGAACACGATCATGAACCGGCAGTTTCCCTTCGAATCGAAGGGGAAGTGAGCGAAATCTTCCCTCCGGCCGTTGATGCTGCTTTGGCCTGAACAGGGGAACTTTTCGGTACCGCATTTCTACGAAACCAGCTCCTGCACAAATGCTTGCTCCGGCCAATGCAAAAAGAGTAGAGTGGTTGGGCGAGCGTCCCTCGTCACGGCGTCGGCGCCTCGCGAACAGTGCAAACTCCAAATATTATGATCAACCCAGCACAGACTCAGGAATTGGAAGTGAAGGCGAACGTGAACCCGGAGGCTCGCAACGGCGGGATCGACGAAAGTGGCAAGGTCGACCGAATACGAGATATTCTTTTTGGATCGCAAATGCGCGATTACGATGGGCGCTTTCAGCGGCTCGATGAGCGCCTAACCAGGGAAGCGGCGGAAGCTCGGACCGAAGTGCAGAAGCGGCTCGAAGCTCTCGAGAATTTCATGAAACGCGAAGTTGAATCGATGGCGAATCGACTGAATGCGGAACGATCGGACCGCGGGATCGCGTTGGAAAAACTGACGCGCGATCTCGCCGAAACGGCCAAGGCGTTGGAAATGAAAATCAATAATCTGGGCGAGCACGCCGGCCGCGAGGTTCACGGATTGCGTGAGCAGCTGCTCGAGCAATCGAAGGCGTTGAGTACGGAAATCAAAGAGAAGCACGATCAGATGAAGGCGGGTCTCGATCGCGAAGCAGAGCAAATCCGCGGAGCGATGACAGGCCGCGAATCGCTGGCCGAAATGCTGAGCGAAGTCGCTCTGCGTTTGAAGAACGAGTTTCGTATTCCGGAAGCGTAAGCGAGCCCGCCGCTCATGCGCCGATCTTCTGGTGATCCGGTCGGGGAGCTTGAAGAGCTCCGTCGCCTGCTCCTGAGCCGGGAGCGGGAGCAACTGCGCGATCTGCGGGACCGAATTTCCGACAAGGAGCGCCGCTCGCAGGATGTAGCCGGTGTCTTGCCGGAGGCGGTGAAGCGAAGCCGCGAACGCGGTGATGAGCTGACGCGGGCGTTGCGGCCGGCGGTGGAAGGATCGATCAAGGAATCGATCGAACAGAGGCCGGAGACTTTTGTCGATGCCCTGCATCCAATCATTGGGCCGATTGTGCGACGATCGCTGGCAGAGAGCCTGCGGCGTTTGCTGCAATCGCTAAATCAGACGCTTGAACACACGTTTTCATGGCGGGGATTGAAGTGGCGTTTCGAAGCGTTACGAACCGGCAAAAGTTTCGCGGAGGTGGTGATGCTGCGGAGCCTTGTCTATCGCGTGGAGCAGGTCTTTCTCATTCATCGGAAGACGAGCCTCTCGTTACTCCATGTCGCCGCCGACCCGGACGTGACCAAGGATTCGGACATGGTCGCCGGGATGCTGAGCGCGATTCAGGATTTCGCCCGCGATTCATTCGCAGTGGGCGAGGATTCAGCGCTGGAAGAGTTTCGGGTGGGCGAACTGCATGTTTGGATTGCGCCCGGACCTTCGGCCTATCTCGCGGCGGTCATTCGTGGAAATCCGTCGCGCGAATTCCGGACGACGCTCGAGGAAGCGATCGACAGCATTCACGTCCTGAAAGGCTCCGCTCTCGCGAAATTCGACGGGGACGCATCGGGTTTCGAATCGCTTCGGCCGGAATTGGAATCGTGTCTTCGCGCTCAATATGCTGCGCAAAAGAAAAACAAACGCCCGGTTCGCGCCTGGGGGATGATTGTGATCGCCGCCGCGGCGGCTACTTCCGGGCTCGTCCTGGCGGCGCAGAGTGAAGGGAAGTGGAAGGATTTTCTTGGGCGACTCAGGGCGCAGCCCGGGCTGGTCGTAACCGATGCGCGCAAAGGATGGTTCTCGCCGTCGCAGGTGAGTGGATTGCGTGACGCTTCCTCGGTTGATCCGGCGGCACTGGCGCGGGAAGCACAGGTCGATCCGGCGCGAATTCGCTTCAATTGGAAGGATTTTCTGGCGCTTGATCCGGCGAGTGTGCTGCGACGTTTCAAGAATCGATTCAGCATTCCGAAGGAGACTCAGGTTGCGATCAAGGATGGCGCGTTGACCCTGGCGGGCTCGGTTCCATACGAGTGGTTGGAGCACGTTCGCCACGAGGCCACGCTCGTGCCGGGTGTGACCTCAATCGATGAAGGAAAGGTCGACATCAAGTACGATCCGGATCTGGCCCGGCAACGTTTCGAAAAGCAGCTCGGCCTGCCGGAAACAGCGAGCGCGGTTGTGTCGAATGGCGTCCTTACGCTTTCGGGCGAGGCCTCTCATCGGTGGTTAACGCGGGTGCGGGCCGATGCCGGCAAGCTCCCCGGAATCGATTCGGTGGATGATCACGACATAATCGATTTGGACAAGCGCGCGTATGAGCAGTCCAAGGCGATCATCGAACATGCGTTCATTTATTTTCTGGTGAACAAGGATGATATCGCGACAGAAGGTTTTACCGCGCTTTCCCGGTTGCCGGATGAACTTCGGCGATGCGAGACGGCTGCCAAACGACTCGATGAAACAATCGTTCTGGAGATCAAGGGATTTGCCGACGCGGTCGGTGACGCAGCCAAGAATGAAGATCTGAGCCGGCGGCGCGCCGAAAAAGTGCGCGACTTCCTACTTTCATGCGGCTTCAATTCCGCCATGCTGGTTCCAGTCGGCATGGGCGCTCCTGCGAAACCGGCTGCGGGCGAGGTGGCCACGCCAGAGCAATCAGATCGTCGGGTCGCATTCACAGTCAAGTCGTCGCGCGTCGTCTCGCCATGATTCAAAAGAAAGTTTGCATGATCGGGACTTCCGGCGTCGGCAAGACCAGCCTGGTCGCGAAGTTCGTGCACAGCATGTTTTCCGACAAATATCTGACCACCGTCGGTGTCAAGATCGACAAGAAGACGGTTTCGCTGGATGGCGCAGACGTGATGCTGATGATCTGGGATTTGGCGGGCGACGACGATTATCAACGGTTGCAGACCTCGTACCTTCGCGGCACGAGCGGTTATCTGCTGGTCGCGGACGGAACACGACGGGTCACGCTCGATCAGGCGATCGAAATTCAGAACCGGGTGGCGGAGGCAACTGGTCCGGTGCCATTTCTCCTGGCGCTCAACAAGGCCGATCTCGTACCGCAATGGGAGATCGACGATGCGCGAGTAGACGACCTGACAGCACGCGGATGGAAGCTGTTTAAGACGAGCGCGAAAGAGGGAGCAGGAGTTGAGGAAGCATTCGTCGAACTGGGTCGAATGATGACCGCAAAATAGCGCTGCCATGCCGGACCCTAATCGCGACTCTTCCAGCGAGATCTTCGCAACCCTTGGGTTTGCAGTTTTCCTTCGGGACAATTCAGGTACACTTCGTCTTCAGGGAAAGCCGCCGAAGTGGCTGGATTCGATTTGGCCGGGCTTGAACGCGCCTGATGCGCAACTCCCGATCGATCAAGCGTCGCCATTTCTCGAAAATTTCCTCGTCGATGCCGGTGCGTGCTGGGCCGCAGGCGGAGAGAACCGTGCGCAATCCGGTCCATGGATTGAGCAAGCCACTGATGGAGCCGAGCTGACGCTGGAAGCGACCGCTTTCAGCGTTGGCGATCAGAAGATTCTTCTTTTGGAGCGGCTCGGCGAAGTCTTTGAAGCGAAGAAGTCGATGCTGCAAAAGGCGCGCGAAACCGTGATTGCGTATCAGCGTCTCGATTCGGAGATGCAGAAAAAGGAAATTCTGCTGAGCTGCATTGCCGAGGAAATGAATACAACGCTCGCGAATGTGATTACCTCGCTTCGATTGATCGAACGCGAGAACAATCTGCCGAAAGTGCGCCAGCTGTTGAGCCTCGCTTCGCGCGCAGCGCAGGAGCAACAAACGCTCATCAACAGAGTGCTGGGCGTCTTTGCGACCGAGTTGGAAATGCTTTTTGGCCGTAATGGCGCCGATTCAGCGGTGGCACGGGTAAGCGATGTCTTTCACTCGGCGGAAAAAAATGTCGCCTCACAATTTGCGGAGAAGGGAGTTCGGCTCAGCATCCCCAAAAGCGATGCACGCGTGGCCATGGATGCCGATCATCTGAGCCGTGTGCTCGTGAACCTTTTCGAAAACGGTCTGCAGAACGCGGCTCCCGCCGGCGAAGTGCAGCTCAATCTCGTCGATGAGCCTGAATCGCTGCTCATCCAGATCTGCGATAACGGCGCGGCATTGGCGTCCGATCATTGCAACGATCTTTTTGCCAAGTCCGGATTTATCGGGACTGAATCGCAAGAGTCGCAATTGCCGCTCCAGTTCTGTCGTATCGCGGTCGAGAATTGTCACGGGGAGATTGGCTGTCAGCCGCGTGAAGAAGGCGGCAACTGCTTTTGGATCCGGCTTCCGAAGGCGCCTCCGGCGAAATGAAAACACTGGTCCTGATCGAGAGCGATCCACTGACGCGCGCGCTCGTCTCCGAATGTCTGGCCGGACTGGACTGGTGCGTACTCGAGGCGCAGGACGGCGAGACCGGAGTAGAACTCGTCCTCAAGCACCGACCCGCCGCTGTGATTTGTGATTTGCGCACGCCGAAACGTAACGGCTTCCAGGTTTGCCGCCTCATTCGTGAGCAATCCGCGCTCAAGCCAACCCGGATAATTCTCATGACGGTCAGCCGCTTTTCCAACGACCGCGAAACCGCGTTTGCCGCCGGTGCCGATGATTATCTTTTGAAGCCGATCAACCCGGCCGAGCTCCTTCGTATGGTGTCGCCGAATGGTGAGCACGCCGCGCCGGCTGTGGTTGAATCTAAGGTGGAAGCAGTGGTCGGGGGACCAACATTGATCCGGTTCTGGGGAGTCCGCGGCTCCATCCCCACGCCGGGGCGTGATACAGCCGTCTACGGCGGAAATACGTCATGCATCGAGGTGCGCGTGGGAAACCAGATCATCATTCTGGATGCCGGATCAGGGATTCGGCAGCTCGGGCAATCGTTGATGAAGGAGGTGAGCGAGAACGGTCTTTCGCTCACCATGCTCATTACCCACACACATTGGGACCACATTCAGGGATTCCCTTTTTTTGTGCCTGCCTATCATCCGCGGGTCAAGGTTCGCATTCTCGGCTATGAAGGCGCGGTCCATGGATTGCGCGGCGCGCTCTTTGAGCAAATGCAAAGCGCGTTTTTTCCGGTCGGACTTCATCAGATGGCCACCCACCTTACTTTCGAGGAGTTAGGCGATATGGAATTCGATCTCGGTACGGTCAAGGTGCGGACGATATTTGCAAATCACCCCGGGATCTGTCTCGGGTATCGGCTCTCGACACCGCACGGTGACATTGTCTATCTGCCGGATCATGAAGCATACGAGCGTTGCGAAGTCGAACGCCAGAAAGCCGAACACGAAAATTCGCCGAATGGTTTGGAGTACGCGCGAATCCAGGACGAGAAGGTGGTGGATTTCATGCGTGATGCTGAAGTCATAATCGCCGATTCGCAATACGATGCCGTCGAATATCCCTCGCATCGCACATGGGGTCACACCTGCGCCGACGACACGGTTCAGCTCGCCGCGCGAGCCGGTGCGAAGCGGTTATTTCTTTTCCACCACGATCCCGATCACAACGATGAAAAAGTCGCGGCGATGGTGGAGCGGGCTCAAAACGGGATCGGGGAGAACGTAGGCAAGCTGATTGTGGCAGCCGCACGCGAGGGCGAGGAAATTGTGTTGGGCGGGAGCAACTAAGGTGTTTGGCGCCTTCCGCAGTGGCATTTTGCTCGAATGCCTAGGGCAAGAACAGATATCTCTTCCCAAACGGAGGCGTCTGATGATATATCTCTAACGATTCCTATAATAGCCATATTCCCCCTGGATCGCCATTTTATGATGAATAGCCAAAAAATTCGCTCGTTCTTCGTCCGCATTGCATTGTGCGCGATACTTCTTTCCACCTTTACCGCCTGCCCACAGCAGCACGTGATTCTCACGCCAAGCGAAGACGATCTCGTTGTACTCAACGGATGTGTGGTTTCTGCCTGCAACTATCTTGCCGCGGTTAAAACGCAGCATGGACTCGAACCAAATTTTTGGGCGAAAATTCTGCTCGTTCGTTACGCGAATCATCCCGCCGGTCATGCCTATTGCGTTTGGGAAACCGACGGAACCATTTATGGGTACGATCGAAACGCGGGAGCTTTTCCGATTCCGGTTTATACGCGGGATCCGCGCACCATCGCGATTGTTCTGGCGGAGGGGCTTTCACGACACTTGAACGAAACGCTCGCCGTAAGCTACGCGGAGTTTGTCGAATCAAAAAAGGCTGACCTGCTCAAATTCTAGATCTGTATCGGGCGCTCTTGAGCTGCAAGAGACCGCGCCCCGGGCTGCAGGAAAAAGAACGCGACCATTGCTGGTCGCGCCTTGCGAAAGCTACAGGAACAATTCGTAATTCTTGATTGCGGTATGTGTCTTCCTAGCTTGCGGCGTTGTATTAAGCAACGCGTGTGCCAGTGCCGTCGGCACGACGAAATCTCGCGGAATAAACTGTTTCGAATGTTGTAGCTGCTGCCATCTGGCGGCAGCGCGTGAGGGTGGCAACATTCTGCCCCGAGACGGCGGCACGGCAGCTACCGCTATGCGCCGTAGCTTTTCGTGAACTTCTTGCGCGATTCGTTCTCGGCTGCAGTAGAAGCGTCGTCGACGCCTCCAGCGGGCGCGGCTGTCGGCGGCGCCGCCGCGGGCCCGGTTTCGGTCGCGGTCGCACCAGCGTCGCCCGGAAGAGGCGCACTCGTTTTTCCACGGTGCGTTTGTGAGACTTCCACAAACGCCATTTGCAGATTCGAAACTGCGTTACGCAGCACGGTTGTTTCTTCATTGGTCAAATTCCCGCGCGTCTTTTCCTGAATCATCGCGAGCTGATCGATAAACATTTTCGCGATCTCGAGATTTACTTCTCCCTGCCCGGTTTGCGGATTCGGAATTTGCCCGAGGAACAGCGCCGCATTTTGCGCGTGCATCATGACAAACTCGATGAAGCGCTGCGAAAGCTCGCCCGACTGATTGGTGGTTTGGACTTCGGCCATATTATTTCCTCGGTTTCTCCGACGGGTGAACGACGGCTAAGACATAGGGTTGATTACGAAAATACTTGGCGGCCACGCGTTTGACATCCTCGAGCGTGACTGCTTCCACATCGCGCTCGAGAGCTTTATAGTGGTCAAAGCCGAGACCGTAAAGCTCATCCAGTGCCGCCGCATAGGCGAAATGATCGTTGCTTTGATTTGCGATTTGCTGCTGGCCGATCAATTTCTTTTTCGCGCGCAGCAATTCATGATTCGTTAGGCCGTCAGAGGCGAGCTTGTTGATCTCGTCGAGCAATGCCGTTTGCACCGGAACGATCTTTTGCGGATCGGTCCCGAGATAGAAGGCAAAGAGCCCCGGCACCAGCCCCTGCATCTGGGTTGAACCGACATAATAGGCGAGGCCCATTTGTTCGCGGATGCGAATAAAGAAGCGCGAACCGAGATCGCTGCTGGCTTCGTCGATCAGCTCGAGAGCATAGCGATCCGGACTAAAGAGATCCGCGCCGCGGAAACCGACCATGATGACGCCCTGCGCCTTCTCTTTTTTTTCCTCCACCGCCAGTGTTTTGGTCAGCGGGCCAGGCACGGCCGCATCGGTCAAGGCCATTGTGCCCGGCTTCATTGTGCGGAACAAATCCTCGAGCGTTTGTTTCACTTCCGCGGCTTTGACATTTCCAAACACGGCAACGACTCCGTTTTTCGCCACCAGATAACGATCGCGGAAATCGATCAGCTCTTTTTGGGTCAGCCTCGCAACGGAATCGGCTGAGCCCTTTCCGCGCAGCGCGTAGGGATGCCGGGGAAACAGCGCTTCGCGCAAGATATTTCGCGCCACGGTCGTGAGCTGTTCCTCATCTTCCTGAATGCTGGCGAGCTGAACTTCCTTCTCCCGTGTCACCGCTTTTTCCGGCATCGTCGCGTTCAGCAAAACGTCAGCGAGCAACTCGGCGCCGAGCTTGAAGTCGGGCTGCGTCACTTCCAATGAGACACTGAAACTGTTGTTGCCGGCTTCGCTCCCGATTTGTCCGCCGACCGCTTCAATCGTATCCGCGATTTCCTCCGCCGTGCGTGTCTTGGTGCCTTTCAGCAGCACTCTCGACATCAGCCGCGTCACACCATTTGTCTCCGGGGTTTCGGCGAGGAGACCACCACGAAAGACCGCGGTCATCGAAACAAGCGGCAGCCGCGCGTCTTCGCGAACGAGAAGGCGTAGCCCGTTCGAAAGTTCGAATTTTTGAATCTCGCCGGCCGCGATGGGCTTTAAGATTTCGGTTTTGGCGGCGAGCGAACCCTTCGGATTCAGCGAAACGATCGTAAGATTGTCGTCGGTCAGATATTTGTTCGTGACGTTTCGAATATCTTCGAGCGTTACTCTTTGAATCGCCTCGAGGTAATCCCGGGTGAAGTTCAGGTTGCGCGTCAGGAACCAGTTCGAACCGACATCAGACGCCTGGCCGCGCATCGTGGTAAGTGCACCGAGGTGATGACTGAGTGAAATCTTCCTGGCCTTGGCTAATTCCTCGGCTGTCGGTCCCGCCTGCTTGATTTCTTCGACGACCTGGAGTGCGAGACTTTGGGCAGCCTCGCGTTTTGCCGGCTCGGTCGTGGCGTCGATACCGAACAGCCCGGGATCGCCCGGTGTGTAGGAGAACGCCGAAACGGCAAATGCGAGCCCGGACTCTTCGCGTACACGCCGGTAAAGCCGCGAACTGCGGCCATCGCCCAGAATCGTGGCAAGCAGATCAAGCGCCGGCACATCTGGATTGGTGATTTCGGGGATGTGCCAGCTGAGCGAGAGCCGCGTCAGCTCGGTCGGAAATTCTTCATGCGCTTCACGGCGTCCCAGTTGCGGAGGCTCGCTCGGAATGAAGATGGGTGGGAGCGATTTCTCGGGATAATCCTTAAAGTAATCAGCGATTTGCTGGTGAATTTTCCCGGCATCCACATCTCCGACGATAATGAAGGTGAGGTTGTTCGGAACGTAACGTGTCTTGTAATACTGCATCACGTCCTGCTGCGTCAGCTGATTATAGACTCCGAGTTCTCCGATCACCGGCAGTCGGTACGGATGTTTGTGATAGGCGGTTTTGAAAAGAAGATGACCCGCCATGCGATCGGGATCGTCCATGCTCATGGCAAATTCGCGCCGGATGACTTCCTGTTCCTTGGCGTATTCCGCCCGCGGTAAAGTCGAATTCATCATCGCATCGGCCAGAACATCGAGCGCGGTTGCGACTCCATCCTTCGGCACATCGATCCAAAAGACCGTGCGATCGAAGGAGGTGTAGGCATTGATATAACCGCCGACATCCTGGATTTTTTGCGCGATGGCGTTGGCCGGTCGCTTTTTCGTTCCCTTGAAAAGCATGTGCTCGAGGATGTGGGATAGACCCGCGCCCAGATGCTGGTCCTCGTGGATGCTTCCCGTCGCGCACCATGCCTGGACGCTGGCGACCGGCGCGCTGTGATCCTCCTGAATCAAAAGCGTCAACCCGTTAGGCAAGACCCATTTCTGCGCCGAGCTCGGCGGATAAGTGATGACCGCGGAATTGTCAGGCGGCGCGGCGTTTAACTGGGCAGTGCTCAACATAAATGCGGAGAGGAGCGCGTGACGCGGCGCGCATCCCTTCATGAAGCTTTCGGCGCCGGCAAGCTCGGCGGCGACTTGGCCGCGAGCGTTTTTTCCGGAGCGAAAGGCTTCGCGAAAGCTTCCTGGAAATCGTAAACGTTTTTGAAATCGTCGATCGAGTCTTCTTCGGTCTTTCCGAAAATGCCGGCGCCGATCAGATTGAAAACCATGTGGCCGATGTCTTCGCAGCGATTGATTCCCCAGGAGGAAAAGACTGTGATCACCATCGGCCCGAACTCCTTCAGCGCATAGGCGCGGACGCCTTCGAGCAGTTCTGGTCCTGCGACATGGCGCACGGTCGCGCCTTTGATTTTCTTCTGCTGTTTGGTCGTGAAATCGAGCGCGTCGCGCAGAAAGACGTAAGCGTCCCGCTGATAGCGCGGATCACTGGCGATGATCGAATCGAGAGCTTCGGCAAATCCAATTTTCTGCATGCGAGAGATGTGCGCCGTCAGACGCGCCGCCTATGATACGCGGCAACACCAATGGGAGCAACTGCCGCGCCGATACCCTGCTCCGATCCAATTCATGGCAGCGCAGTGCCCGACTGCGATTTGACCAATGCGATATCTCCTGCGGTGATGCTGCCGCTGGCATTTACATCGGTCCGGAAATTCGCTCCCGTTACGGCTTGGCCCGATTGCGCTTTGGTCTGGCCAATATCGCCCGCATTGACGCTCCCGTTGCCGTTCGTGTCGCCGATTAGAATGCTCATCGGAACGTCAATCCAACTCGGGCCGCCGTTAATCCCACTCAGCCTAATGTTGATTGTCTGCGCGTTGGTCGCGCCGGTGAGATTGACCGTGACCTGCGCTCCACTCACGCTGTAGCCACCGACAGTACCGATACCGGACGTAACCGCGATGTCGCCGACCGTGCCAGGACTCGATAATGTCACGATGACCTCATAATCTCCTTGTCCGCTCGTCTGCGCGACATTCTACTCCCGGCGTGCCGACGAGTGGAAGGTCGATATCGAAGGCACCGGCGCCGCCATGAGTCTTTCGAGAGACCGCACCGAGGGCCGTCGGGACTTGGGCTTCGGTAACCCAGAGATTGTCGGCCATGAAAATCGGACCGTAATCGCCTCCCGTGACTGGCGGATGGTCGTAATGGATCACCACGTTGTCGAACGGTTGCGTCGAGCTAAACGACAACGTGCCCGTGGGCCATGTGCCCGGTATTGGGATTGTATAAGTATTGGTTCCTACGAAAGTCGTCCCCATGTAGGCGGTGATTCGCATTGTACACGATGAGTCGGTGTCGTACTCCTCGGGCGCGTAGAGAATTGAGACATCGCTCAACATCCGATCGAACGAAATCAGCAGATCGCAGGGGTAGATCGTATTTGGGTAAATGCAGTAGCCGGCAAAGCCGGCAGGCGTGAACCCCAGTACATCGGCGCGTTGAATCGAATAATTGTAATAGGCCGGATTAGCGCTGAAATGAGCGGTGATTCCACTGACGGTCAAATCCACTGGCAACGGCGAGTGAAGTGGCGCGTTGTCGAAGTCGAACAAGACGCTCTGCGCCTTTGTTTCGCTCAAACAGAAGCCAAGAGCTGTCACTAGGGCTATGAGAAATGATTTCATAACGCCAACGTGGTTTCGTCCGTCCCGATACGCTCCTCATTGCTTGGCAAAAATAGTTCATTTCTTGCGTATCCCCTTGGTGGCAGGCTTTCGCCGAGCCGATATGCAAATTGAAGCGCCGTGATGCGCGAAAGCTCTATTTGTCCGACCAAATCGCGAATTCGCCTGCGCCGGGATCCGCGAAGTGAAAACGGCGGCCGCCGGGGAATTCGAAGATGTCTTTCGTGACCTTGCCGCCGAGCGTGGTGACTTTGCCGCGGATTTCTTCGAGGGCTTCGTGGTAGAAAACGATCAACGGACTGCCAGCATCGACGCCGGCGGTTTTCTCCGACTGAAAGAAGCCGCCGGCCATGCGGCCATCGTCGAAAGAGGCGTAGTCCGGTCCGTAATCGGTAAAGGACCAGCCGAAGAGTTCGGCAAAGAAGCGTTTGGTCTCGGCCAGGTTGCGCGTCGGGACTTCGAGGTAATCTACCGTGTTCGGGAGCGATTTGTGCATAGCGGAACTCTATTGGAACTGCGCCTCGAGCACATCCAAATAAACCGAGATCGCGTCTCGTCGGCGCGGCCGCGGCTCCTCCGACTTAACTGCTGCTTTCAGAAATTCTGCGAAATTTCCGCTGCGCGTTTGTGATTGCGTCGCTTCAAACCAATTCAGGTAATCATCGATCTGGTCCACTCGGTTGCTCATCTCCCTCCGCGCGCTGGTCAGCTGATTGAGTCGTTCCGTAATTCGTCGCGTTTTCTTTCGTGCGAGGGCAGAGACGATCTTTTGATACTCGAGAATGATCGGTCGAGAGATTGGATTCGACTGCGTCGCGAGCGATATCAAGTCCAGGGTCAGTTGATTGAGAACTGGAACGCGCGAGGGGAGGCGAAGGAAATTCTTGTAATCCTCGAGACGACAAGACCCAAGAGGTGGGCCGAAGTGAAGATGAAGAAGTTCGTCGAGCTGACGCTCGGTTTCTGCAATGGAAAGCGCCTGGTAACCACCGTTCGCTGAAATACGCGCGATGTTTGAGGTCCATGCTTTCTCCGCCGTTTCCTCGGAAGCGCCCAGAATCGGGAAATGCTCACGCAGGTCAGCGGCAACGTCGTTAGGGGATTCTGGGAGATCGGTAATGTAACGTGCCAGGCGCGGGCGACCTTCTGGCCCGTTCATGAAAAGTGAGATGAGTGCGTACGAGCAGGCGGAGAAAAGTTTTCGCGAAGGTGAATCGAGAAATCCCGGGCGTTGGGAAAGAAAGTGTTGCAGCGACATCAGCTTCTTCGTTGTCACGAGATCCTTCAGAATGTTCACGAAAGCGGATTGATCCCGACCCGGGGTCGATGCCAGAACACCGTCGAGTAGCCAATCAGGCGGCTGCACGTAGGTTGTTCCGGGAGGCAGATTCGGTCTTTCGCGATACATCAATTCCAGAATGATGGCTCGCAACAGCTCCCGTTCTACCGCCGGTCCGTTGATGTCGGGTCCGATAACAAGATCGAGTTGAAGCTTTAGGCCAAAGCCGGTTTGGTTGAAATAGAGCGCGATGCGCGGCACGTCCGGCAAATTCGCCAGGGGATACTGGGCGTTCACGATGATGGGCGTCTTCCAGTGATCAGGCTGCTGCAGGAGAGCGAGCAGCGTGGCTTTCGTCCGCTCACCGGCATTGCAAAGCGCCCCGCGGACGGGCGCGTCCGTTCCATAAACGATGAATTGATGCGACGGACTCACACTTCGCGGCAGTGGCGGGAGGGGGCCGGCTCCAGCGCGGCCGGAAAGAAGGAAGCTGATCAGAACCGCAGCGGAGAGGGCGATCGTGTTTCGCACAGCGAATCGATGGTAACGGCTCCGGGGCATTGGAGGCGAGCAGGAAGAAGATGATGCTTCCCTTTTATGCAAAAAAAGTGGAACATTCATGGATCGAGTGGTGTCTAATTTTACAACCCCAAAATTATGAATTCGAAAAACTTTCTTATCGTTGGTGCCATCGTCGCGGCCTGCATGTCAACGGTTCCGATCGCGATGGCGGCGGGTCATGGCCATGGTGGCGGCTCGTTTGCCGGTTCGCGAGCGGGCTTTTCGGCTCCGCGCGGAAACTTCGGAGGCCCGCGGCCAGGTTTCTACGGAGCGCGTGCGGGGTACGCGGCGCAGCGAGCAAGTTTCAACTATCAACGCCAGGGGCAGTTCTCGCGTCGGTCCGGTGCCGTAGCAGGCAATTGGCGCGGCAATGGCAACTGGCACGGGAGCGGCCACCATGGGCATCGCTACGGTTGTAACAACGTCGTCTTCATCGGCGGATACCCCTACTACGGATATGGATGGGACTATCCTTACTGGGGTGGGTATTACCCCTACTGGGGCGGATATTACCCCTATGATGGCGGATATTATTCCGACTATAATGGCGCCGGGGTTTATCAGGGCGGCGACGCCTCGCTTATTCTACAGGTCCAGGAAAGGCTGGCTCGCGCCGGGTATTATCATGGAGCGATCGACGGACTGATCGGCGGTAAGACCCGGAGCGCGATCCGGGCATACGAACGTTCTCATCGTCTCCCGGTCGACGGTGTGATCGACGATGACCTTTTGGCCAGGATGGGACTGTCGTAACGGCCAACGAACTTGGGTGAGGGGGTCGAAGGCAGGAGTCTTCGGCCCGCTTGTCGCCTACTGCAGGGCCGCAGTCAGTTCCACCGCCTGTGGATGAAATTCAATCGCGGCCAGCTTGGCCACCAGCTTTCGTTCCCGGTCGAGTGCTTTGAAAAGATCTGCGAAAATCACGCCGCCGTATTTCATTACCTCGGGATGAATCGGCATCCGTCCGATGCTTCCTCCCCGGCTGGAGGCGGTGAGCTTGCCGTCGCCGGTTGCTATCGCGTAATCCGCCGTGGTGTAGAGCGAGTACCCGAACACGGAACGTTCCATTGTGATCTCACAAACCCCTTCATCCATTTTTACCAGGGCGCGCTCGAAATGGAGGAGCGGCTCGTCCAGAGCCGCCTGTTTGCTCCGGAGTGCATTAGCCAGGTAAGCGTTCACTTCCTGCTCGGTGAACCGGAGTTTCGCACCGCGATGGGCCATGGTCGCATCTTCTAATTCAAAATTGATCTGCCTTGGCAACTCCGCGTTTTTCTTTTTCGGCGGTACATCCGGAGCGAGCAGTGCCAGGATGACGGCCGCCGCTGCGACGGCCCCAAGCACGACCTTGCATAGCTTGATGAATACGTATTTGTACCGATCCGCCTGCCGGCCGAACATTCGCTTGACCCGCTTCTGGGTCTCCTCCGGTTTTTCTTCCACGATCGCCTTCTCTTTCGTGAGCTTCGAACGATCGAGTTTCGCGCCGCAATCGTGGCAGTAAATGCGCTCCGCTTCGTTCTCTCGCCGGCAATCAGGACAAATGAGCGCGGTCATGTGGAGGGTCCTTTCTTCGATTTGCTTTCAGAAGATTTTGGAGGAGTTGCTGCTGGCGCCGTGCCAGTTCCTTCGGTTTTGCCCGAGGCTTTATCTGGAGTCGAACCGGCAGTTGAACTCGCGGGCGCATCTTTCTTCGCTCCCTCCTGATACGACTTGCTGCGATAATCCGTGATGTAGAAGCCGGAGCCCTTGAAGATCAATCCGGCGCCAGTGCCGAGCAGGCGTTTCACTTGTCCATGCCCCCACTTTTCCATTCGGCAGAGTTCCCTGGGACATTCCTTGAATGGCTCATCACGCATTGATTGGTAGGCGTCGAAATTCTGACCGCATTTCATACAGGAATACTCGTAGGTCGGCATGTCGTGCGTCTCGCCTTTTGACTGAAGGTCGGCATTGTCGGGTACATAAAGCAGAATTCAAGCCTTGCCAGATATACGGTGAGGCCGATACCCCGGTTCCTGACGACAATCCATTCGGTGACCACCTTGACTTTGAGATTGCTCGCGCTGAAAGTTGGCCTCGCTTTTTTTCTCATGTCGTCATGTTTTCTCCGCAGTTCGTTACTGCTCTTTTCCCTCGCCGGCGCGATCTTTTTGGCGGGTTGTGAAAGCGATGATCCGAGATTTTCTTCGCAGACTCAATATCTCGGCGGAGTTTACGGGAATGGCCCGGTTTCGGCAGGCGCGCCCCAGGACACCGTTTCGTACTGGGACGGCGATGGGATGACCGGCAAACCCTCGGTCAAAATCGTTCTCGGCGAGCAACGCGCTTATTTTTATAAGGGCGGGCAGTTGGCCGGCATCTCGCAACTCTCCACTGGACGAGAAGGATTGGCTACACCAAACGGTCATTTCTCGATACAGCAAAAAGACATCGACCACGTCTCCAGCAAGTATGGCGACTATGTCGACGCGGCTGACAACGTGGTCGTTCCGAACGTGAACGTCGACACGGATCCAAAGCCGGCCGGGACGCATTTCAAAGGCGCACCGATGCCCTATTTCATGCGGATCGTGGGCGGTGTCGGGATGCACGCCGGCTATCTTCCCGGGTATCCTGCCTCGCACGGTTGTATCCGGATGCCGGAATTCATGGCAGAAGAATTCTTCAAATCAGTCTCAGTCGGCACGCCGGTGACAATTACGAATTGATCAGGAACCTTTAGTTTCGGCCGAGTTTGGCTCTCACGGCTTGCAGTTCATCCAGCTCGGGGACATTCTGGTAATTGATCGATGATCATTATCGCACAGCCCCAGGCAACCGAAGAAGAAGTTGAGCGCATTTTGGCGCGAGTCCGTGAATTCGGCCTCGAACCCCAGATCAGCCGCGGCGCTTCGCGTATGATCATCGGTGTCTTTGGTGCGGAGGATCGCGTGCGCGAAAAGCCGTTCGCCGCCATGCCGGGCGTAGAGGCGGTGGTTCCGGCGTTCAGGCCATACAAGCTCGCCGCCGCTTCGGAAGACCACGGGACAGGTGTGGCGGTTACGATTGGAAACGTGCCAGTTGGCGGCCGTGAAAACATTGTTCTGATTTCGGGTCCGTGTGCCGTGGAGAGCAAAGAGCAGATCCTTTCGGTCGCGCGAACTGTGAAAGAATCCGGTGCCAGAATTCTGCGGGGTGGGGCGTTTAAGCCTCGAACTTCGCCCTACAGCTTTCAAGGTTTGCGCGAAGAAGGGCTGCGGCTCCTGGCCGAGGCTCGCGCTGAGACCGGCCTGCCGATTATTACCGAGATCATGGATCCGCGCGACCTGACGATGGTGGAGCGTTACGCCGATTGCCTTCAGATCGGCACTCGCAACATGCAAAACTACTCGCTCCTGAAAGAGGTCGGGCAAAGCCGATTGCCGGTTTTGCTCAAGCGCGGCTTCAGCGCCACGATCAACGAGTTGATCATGAGCGCCGAATACATCCTGAACGAAGGAAACATGAGTGTCCTGCTTTGCGAACGCGGCATCCGGACATTCGAGAATGCGACCCGGTATACCCTTGATTTGAATGCGGTCCCGATTTTAAAATCGAAGACCCATCTTCCAGTCGTGGTTGATCCCACCCATGGCATCGGGCTGCGCGAATTCATCCCCCGAATGTCGCTTGCGGCGGTGGCGGCGGGCGCCGACGCGGTGATGATTGAGGTTCATGACACGCCGGAGTTCGCCAGGAGCGACGGAGAGCAGGCGCTCACTCCGAGCGCATTCGCCGAACTGGTCCCTCGTGTCCGGGCGGTGGCGGAAGCGGTTGGCCGGGAACTTTAAGCCGCACCGGGCAGCGGCGTCAGGTCTCAGGTTTCTCTGCGAGATGCCAGGAAATTGAAGTTCTCGTTAGATCAGCGAAGCGTTCCGCGTGGAAAATTCGTCTGACGCGATGGTTGTTTCTGCAGTCATTGCCGCGGAACCAATCGCAAAAAAGTTGCGCGCGGTGGCGAAGGCGTGCGCGCCGGTGGCGTTTTCCCATGTCATCGAGCCGGCGCAGGCGCTGCTCGTCGCTGCGATTGCGCGCGAAGTTCGTCACACGCTCTGGATTATTTGCCCGAGCGTTCGCTCGCAAGAACTGCTCCACGAAAGTCTGCTCAACTGGCTGCCGGAGGCACTCCTCCTCCCCGAAGCCGAATTCGCTGCGGTCGAAAATATTCTGCCCGACCCCGAAATCGGTGCGGAACGACTTGCTCTCCTGACGCTGATCGAGCGCGAACGCGGTCCGCACGTAATCGTGGCAACTCGCGCCGGCCTCGATCAATCCGCACCGAAACCCGGAGCGTTGCAGTCAGGTGTCATTCAACTCAGCCAGGGGACCGCCGAAACCATGGAAGCTTCAGTGCAGCGGTTAGCCGATGCCGGTTACGAACGCGTCGCTCAGGTGGCTGTGCGAGGACAATTCGCTGTCCGCGGCGGCATTCTCGATTTGTTTTCCTGGCAGGCACAATTGCCTGTCCGCGTCGAATTCTTTGGTGATGAAATCGAATCGCTGCGCGAGTTCGATGTCGATACCCAAATATCGGTCCGTAGTTTGCGATCGTTCGACATCCTGCTCGGAGCGGCGGATGACCTGAGCGGACGTGTTCGCGACTACATCGCGAAGGATCATCTCCGCGTTGCAGTGGAGCCGGAGGAAAACGACGACGCGGAAATCCAGATCAGCGAAGGCTGGATTGAGGAGGGGCCGGAGAATTTTGACGGCGCATTTCAGGACTGCGAAGTGGGCGACTTCGCAATGGGCGATTTCATGCTCGTCGAAGTCAAACGCGCGCATTTTTCTTCGCGCTTGCAACAATGGCAGGCGGCCGGTTCGCGCATCGTCATCTATTTCCAAACCGAAGGCGAGATCGAGCGCTTCCGCGAAATCATGGGGGGTGCGCCGGCTTTGGCGGGAGTTGAGCTGGTGGAGGGAACGCTTTCGCGTGGATTTGTTTTTCCAGCTGGAAATCTGATTGTTCTTTCCGGCGCTGAACTCTTCGGGCGCTTCCCGACTCATGGACGACGGCGCCTGCAACGCGCCGAACGGTTGGGTCGGAACCGAGCGCAGATCGATTTCAGCGAGCTAATTGAAGGCGATCCGGTTGTCCATCTCGAGCATGGCGTTGGCCGGTATCTGGAACTTGCACGCATGCCGGCGGCAGGCGGCGGAATGCAGGAAGTGCTTGTCCTCGAATTCGCCGACGAGGCGAAACTCTACGTTCCGCTTGAGCAGGCTTATCTCGTTTCTCGTTATGTCGGTGTCGGCAAGAAATCGCCACCACTCAGTTCACTGGGAGATGCAAAGTGGGCTCGCGCGAAAAAAAATGCCGCCGCTTCGATCTTCGATTACGCCGGCAAAATGCTTGCCATTCAGGCGGAGCGCGAGACGCAGGCTGGTCACGCATTTGGGGCGGACACAAAATGGCAGGCCGAGTTCGAGCACTCGTTTCCGTATCGGGAAACGCCCGATCAGCTGAAGGCGATTGTCGCGACAAAGAGCGACATGGAACAGCCGCGCTCGATGGATCGGCTCATTTGCGGCGACGTCGGGTTCGGGAAAACCGAGGTCGCGATTCGGGCCGCGTTCAAGGCGGTCATGGAAGGAAAGCAGGTTGCGGTGCTGGCTCCGACGACCGTGCTGGCGCAGCAGCATTACGAAACGTTTCGCCAGCGCATGCTCGATTATCCCGTCCGCATCGAAATGCTCAGCCGGTTTCGATCACCGGCGGAGCAGCGCAAAGTTCTGGAGCTTTTGCGCGAGGGCGGGGTAGACATTGTGATCGGAACCCATCGCCTCATCTCCGGCGACGTTGTCTTCAAGGACCTGGGCCTTGTCGTGATCGATGAGGAACAGCGCTTCGGCGTCTTGCACAAAGAGAAGTTCAAGGAGTTGTTCAAACTCGTCGACGTGCTCACGCTTTCGGCCACGCCCATTCCCCGCACGCTCTATCTCTCGCTCGTCGGGGTTAAAGACATGTCCACCATCGAAACGCCGCCGTTGAATCGATTGCCGGTCGAGACAATGGTTTGTGGCTACGACGAGCGCATCATTCGCGATGCCATCAATCGCGAGTTGGAACGGCAGGGTCAGGTTTTCTTTCTGCACAATCGCGTGCAATCGATCGAACGCGTCCGTGATCGCATCGCCGAGCTTTGCCCACAAGCTCGGGTCGAGTTTGGTCACGGCCAAATGGATGCGGATGAACTGGAATCGGTCATGGCGCGTTTCGTTGCCGGGAAAATCGACATCCTCGTCTGCACCACGATCATCGAGAGCGGCCTCGATATTCCCAATGCGAACACGATCATTATCGATCGGGCCGACCGTTTCGGGCTGGCCGATTTGTATCAATTGCGCGGCCGGGTCGGTCGGGCCGAGCACAAGGCCTATGCCTATCTTCTGCTGCCGCGCGAAATGATGACGGTGGGGGCGGCGCGCAAGCGGATCAACGCCATCAAACAATACAGCTCGTTAGGCGCGGGCTTTCGTATCGCCATGCGCGATCTCGAGATTCGTGGCGCCGGCAGCATTCTCGGGACGGCACAGAGCGGCAATATCGTGGCGATCGGATTCGATCTCTATTGCCAGTTGCTCAAGCAAGCCGTCGCGCAGTTGAAAGGAGAGAAGTTCCGGCCGCGGCTGGAGGTCGAGCTTCGTCTTGATTTCGTGGCGACGAACGAAGCGGAATTCCTCCGCGCTGGCCCCACTATCCGGCTGCCGGCTTTTATCCCGATCGATTATATTGCGGACACGACACTGCGCATCCAGGCCTATCGCCGGCTTGCGGAAATCACGACGCGCGAGCAATGGGATCGTGTGCGGAAGGATTGGCGTGACCGTTTCGGGAAGTTCCCGTCCGCGGTTGACAATCTGCTCCTTCTCACCGACATCAAGCTCTTCGCCGCCAGAGCTGGTTTAAGCCGCGTTGAGGTGCGCGAAGGAAAATTGATGCTGACGCGACGAGGGGATTTTATACTTGTCGCTGGCAAATTTCCTCGCTTAAGTTCCGATAGAATCGACCAGCATCTTGGCGAAATCCTGGAGCTGGTTAAGAGCCTTTGAATCAATGATCCGTCAAATTTTCTTCGCCTCCCTGAGTGTGATCCTGCTCATGCCCCTGTCTCCCCTTTGTCGCGGGGCGCTGGCCGCGGATCAGCAAATAATTGATGGGATCGCTGCGGTCGTGAATGGCGATGTCGTCACCTATTCGCAGGTGCGCGAGCTCGTCGCTCCGCGCGAAAGACTGCTCCACTCCCAGTTTTCAGGGGAAGAGCTGGCGAACAAAATCAAGGAAGCCCGAACGGCGGCGCTTCAGGATCTGATCGATCGCCAGCTCATCATACAGAATTTTCACAAAGAGAAGTATGAAATCCCGCAGTTTGTCGTTGACCAGGAGGTGAAAAGAGTCATCCAGGAGGGTTTCGGCGGCGATCGCAACACGTTCATTAAGACTCTTCAGGCGCAGAACTTCACGATGGGTGAGTTCCGCAAGATGCAGATGGACAAAATCATCGTCGCGGCGATGCGGAGCAAGAACGCCAAGCCCAACACCCTCATTCCGCCGGCCAAGATTGATGAATATTACGCGAAACATCGGGAGGAATTTGTCAGTAAGGAGGAGATCAAGTTGCGCATGATCATGATTCCCGGTCATGGATCGGATGCAGCTACGCAAAAGGCCCTGGCCGAAGAGATTCTTGCGAAACTCGTGCACGGATCGGAGTTCGATCGCATGGCGCAAATGTATTCGGAAGACAGCAGCCGTGATCTGGGTGGTGATTGGGGCTGGATCGAGAAGAAGACGCTGGCTGAGCCGCTGGAAAAGGTGGCCTTCAATCTGCAAGTCGGCAAAGTGAGTCAGATCGTCGAAGTCGGCGGGAACTTTTACATATTGAAGGTCGACGAAAAGCGTGGCGGCGTAGTGACTCCGATGGCCCAGGTGCGTCAGGCGATTGAAGCGAAGCTGAAACAGGAAGAGGCCCAACGCTTGCAGGAACACTGGCTGGCCGGACTCCGGCAAAAGGCCTACATCAAAACTTTCTGAGTTAACCGATCGCAAGATCGACGACGACTCCCGCTCGTAATCGCGCTCGTGCTCGAGCTCGATTTAGGCAAGGTTTCGGCATGAGCGCGAGTCTCCGCATCGGTATTACTCTCGGTGATCCCGCCGGCGTTGGCCCCGAGATTGTTCAGGCCGCGCTCAGTTCCGGGCGACTCCCGGACGACGCCAAATACGAAATCATCGGAACGTATCCGAAGTGTTCGTTAGGCGAACCATCGCCTGAAACGGCTCGCGCGGCTTTGGCGGCTTTAGAGGAGGCAGTGGCACTCGCCCGTGCCGGAAAGATTGACGCGGTCGTCACCGGTCCGATCCACAAGGCTCGCATGTACGAAGTCGGGTTTCCCTTTCCCGGACAGACGGAGTTTTTTGCGGGGCGTTGCGGTGTTCAGAATTTTGCCATGCTCCTGACCGGCGGAAAAATCACCGTCGCGCTCGTGACTGCGCATCTGCCATTGAGCCATGTGGCTTCATCGCTGACCACAGAAGAGATTGTCCGAGTCGGTTTGCTGCTTGATCAGTTTCTTCGCCGCCGGCTTGATCGCGCACCGCGCATCGCGGTGGCGGGGTTAAATCCGCATGCGGGCGAATCCGGCGCGCTTGGTCGTGAAGAAATAGAGGTGATCGCACCTGCTGTCGCGCAGTTGCAAAGTGTTTGCAGTACAAACGCGACGGTGGATGGGCCTTTTTCTCCCGACACCATATTTCATCACGCCGCCCAGGGTCACTGGGACGCCGTTCTGTGTATGTATCATGATCAAGGACTCATCCCGCTGAAGCTGCACGCATTTCACGACGGAGTGAATGTGACTCTCGGCTTGCCGTTCCCTCGCACCAGTCCCGACCACGGCACCGCCTTCGGAATTGCGGGGAAAGGAATCGCCCGCCCCGACAGCATGATCGCCGCGATCAAGCTCGCGGCGGAACTAGCGCGGAAGAAAAGCATGAGTGATGAGTCGCACGCCTCATCCCCACTGATGAATCTCCAAAAATACATCACAGTCTTTAACCTCGGTCTGCAAAACACCTTTGTTTACCGCTGGAATTATTTTCTGCGCGCGCTCTTCGGTCTCATTCCGCTGGCGGGCACCGTCTTTCTCTGGCGCGCCATCTTTAACGAGCGCGGCGGCGGGATGCAGGGCTACGACTACTCGTCGATGATCTATTATTACTTGCTTGCGATTCTCGTTTCCAATCTCGTCACACCGACCGAAGACGAATGGCAGATCGCCGCCGACATCCGCGAAGGGCAGATCAATTCCTACCTGACCAAGCCGGTCAACTATCTCGGTTACCGCACCAGCATCTTCCTCAGCGGCCGACTCGTCTACACCGCGGTCACGATTGTCCCGATCGCGCTGATTTTTTTCTACTACCGGCATTTCATCGTGCTGCCATCCAGCCCAACGACATATTTCTTTGCAGTCATTTCGCTCATCATGGCGGCGTTCATCCAGTTCTTTCTCACCTACACGCTGGCCATGATGGCCTTCTGGATTCTCGAGATCTCGACCATCGTTTTCATTGTCTATTCCTTCGAATACTTCCTCGGCGGCCAGATGTTTCCGGTCGATATCATGCCGGCCGGCGTGCAAGCGGTGATGAAGTGGCTGCCGTTCTATTACGAACTCTTTTGCCCGATCGGCATTTTTCTGGAGCGCCTGCGCGGACGCGAATTATTCGAAGCCCTCTCGATTCAAGCGGGATGGGTTTTGGTCATGTGGTCCGCAGCGCACCTGATGTGGAAGCGCGGCCTCGGTCATTACCAGGCAGTCGGCGGTTGAATTCCATCCAGCTCGGCTTGCAGGCGGGAATTCACGAATAAATGACCAGGCTACCTGCGATAAACGTCACGCCGATGCGCGATGACTCCCACGATGATTTCGCGTGCAGCTTTGTCGGCGAAGTAGAGAATTCGATAGTCGCCCACGCGAACGCGCCAGCCGTCGCGATTCTTGAGCTTCTTGCAGCCGACAGGAAAAGGATCCTTCTCCAGCGCGACGAGCACGCGGGCGACACGCTTTTGCACCGCGCTTGGGAGCCGGGCTAACTCCTTCTTCGCGTCACGGGCGAGGTCAACGCGCCAGCTCACACGCGAATCCGAAGATCCTTCAGCACATCGCGCAAGGGCGAACGAGGCTGATGCCGCCGCGCTTCGAGCGCAAGGGTATCTGCGAGGTCACCTGCCAATTCTGCGTCCGCGACCAGCTTTTGCCAGACCGCCTCCCGCTCCTTCCGCTTCAAAGCCTTGAATGCGGTCACGAAAATTTCTGCGGTTGCCTCTGTCGCACTCATGCCTTCGATTCTCGCCCCAGTCCCGCTGCCTCACAACCCAAAATGCAATCGCCAAAACTGAAAACCGCCATGCGACTGTCGATAATAAGCTCTGCCCCCTAATCTTCTATCGTAGACGTAAAACATCCGCTCTCTTTCTACCGCGACAGCCGCGTAGGGGTTCGCAGGGTGCAACCATTACGGCACAGAACGCGGGTGGCTTGGGAATCAGGGTCGGGAGTTCGTCGGGAGGCTGCGAAGTTCTTGCGAGTCAGTCTAGAGCGTTGCTTGGGCGTCAACTTTACGGCTGGACGGGGACGTGCTTGGGAGGGAGGCCGGGCACCGAAATTTGGAATTTTGGAAGCCGGCAACTCGGTTTTGGTGAACGGAGTGCGTGGGACGCGCGACATAGAAGGTAAAGCGACGAGGGTAGGAGCGAGTGAGTGCGGGCAACGAACGAGTTTCAAAACCGAGGCGAAGCCTTTTACGCGGTTACGCGGATTCGAGTTGTGCGAGTGCAGCGAATCCGTCATCGTCGTCAGGCTTACCGCTGACCCCATGACTTTTCGTCGCGCAATATCCTGTCCCATCGTCTCGCCACGTCGTAGCTTTTCAGCGGAGATGGGAGCCTTGGCGAAGGAGGACTCAATGTGCGGGCCGCACTTCTGAAGATAACGGAAGCCGTTAGGAAATATACCGCTGAGCAAAGCTTGGTGGACGACATCGAGCGCGGGCTTGAAGAAAGGGCGAAGGAGTTCGAACGCCCCAGTTATGCCAATATTGAACCTTTTTTTACGTCACAACACGCAACGCGCGCTGACGGGGCGCCGAAAAATGTGCGCCCTGGCCGGATTGGTTTGCGACTTTGCCCGGGTCTTGCTTTATCCACAACTTGATGAGCCTGAGGACATCCGGTGTCAGAACGAGTTACGGAGCACAAGGATTTTTTTTTGGAAAGTAATTTGTGTTGGTTAACAGGTTGTTGACAGGCAAATAGGCCCGTAGGTAGAAACTACTGACACATTGTTCACACGCGACTCAACTCATACCAAAAACGGTACGCATCTTGTTGTGCTACGCTCTGGCGGTATTTCGTCGGGACAGAAACCAATGGCCAGATCTACCGCAGCAGCACCATCCCAAATTCTTCTGTTTCCGTACGGTGACGTCGCCGAGGAAACAGCCGAGAAAAAGTCTTCGTCACGATCTGCAGCCGCGGCACATGGCAGGTCGGTAGTTCTCTGCGGAACATACCGCAAAGATCCGGAAGGGTTGCGTCGAACCTCGAACTTCTGAAGGATACCGGGTTCTCTGTTCTATCGCCAAGTAATCCATTCATCGAAACCAGGACCAAGGTTTCGTTTACATGCGAAGTGAAGCCTTGCAGACGCCGGACAAAATCGAGGATAGGCACCTCGACGCAATCCAGCACGCCGACTTTGTATGGTTTTTTGCCCCCGATGGATACGTGGACCGACTGGCGCACTGGAAGTTGGATTCGCTCGCGCTAGTGGAATACCGGTCTATACCGACACAGCGCTGAAGGACCTTACAATTAAGAACTTCGTCGAAGTCGTGAGTCTCCCTCAACTGTGTACGACGCATTTAGGCAACACCGAGTTCTACCGCCGTCGCCGGCGATCAAGAGCTTTCAGCACTACTATCGACGAGCTGCTCTGCAACGTGGCTTTTCCCGCGAAAACGCTAAGGATTGTCTGTTGCTCATGGTTGAAGAGGTAGGTGAGTTAGCTCGCGCACTGCGCAAGAGGGTAAAGCTTGCTCGTCATGGCAAACCAATTCCGAATCAAGAAGAGCTTGAGCTAGCGGATGTATTTCTCTACGTGGTGCACATGGCGAACATACTCAAGATTGATCTCGCCAGCGTCGTGCAAAGGAAGGAGTTGCTTAACATTCAGAAGCTGATCCATGGCGGATGAATTAGAGCATATTTCGATGATCTTGTAAGCTATCGCCAACAGCTTCTCAACTTCTGCTCCCTCCACTACAGCAGTTTGTTCGGATTCGAGAGCGGAATATGCTTCAAGCTGTACAATGGTGCGACCCTCACTGGCAAAGGCGTCCACAATCTAACTAGCACTGCAACGTGCATTGCATCGTTACTCGGCTGTCCGGAAGCACTGCGCCGCCGTCGAAGGTCGATGACATTAATGAGATTGCACGAAGATTCAGCATAGCCGCATTACACCGTCCTCATAAGAGATGGTGGTCTGAAAAGTCGGCTTACATTTACTGCCGATGCCGTGCGCTTCCGTTGGTTGTCAAGCATCTACCAAAGTACGATGACGTCATTCGTGAACACGTACGGCGAATCTTATGGCGAGTAGAGGTGAATCCGAAACGATCGGCGATCGGCAAGGCTGCCCAGGAGGATGGCAATGATCCATCAAATTGGTATCCGGAAAACGCCTTTCATACTTATTGGACATTGTACCTTTTGGACGCGCTCGAGAATCGGTTTCGTGACGATTTCTCGAATATTCGCGCGGAGCTTAGTGGGACGAGCATCGACATTGATCGATTGTCGTACTCAAATGCTTGCTTGGGCTCGGCAGACGGCGGGTTATCAAAGTGCGTTACACGCCGCGGGTTCTCCAACACTGGATTCAGATCAACTGGCGTGGTCTCTCGCCATAATTACAAAATTCGGAGAAGATTTTCAGGCCCATTTGCCAAAGCAAGATTTTCTTCGCTATGCATTAAAGTGTCTTTTTGAACAACAAAACGCCTCGGGAATCTGGCGCCGAGGGTCTGCTCTTTTTCATTATCCGAATTCCGGAAATGCATATTGCTACGTATTCGAAACGTTTGCGGTTCTATTGCAGAGCGCGTTAACGGGCCGCCCTGAAAGTTTCTTCTTGCGAAAAGTTTTGTCACCATATGTGGGACGACTGATTAGATTATGGCGTTATGCAACCCTAACACGGATTCCGCGGGGCGATGACGGGAAGGCTTGGGGTTGGAGCTCCGGTCATCGAGTAATTCGCAAACAAGCTGAAAGCTGGGCCACAGCGAGCGTCTTTTCATACGCCCAGAGTCTTAGACGGTTGGTGGGGATTTGGGCCCGGGAAACTGCGGGCTCCGAATTACATGTCTCAACGACGCACCGGTCGCCCACGGAGGCGATGGAGGAGCTGCGGGACCGTGGTGCTACTTGGTCGCCGGGCGATAAGTCCACAGCAACTCAGCTTATTACGTCATTTGTAAATCCCATTACTTCTATTCGATCACCTGATCGGTTAGAGCCTGACAGCCTTCTCATTGAAGATAAGCAGGCCCGCGGAGCTATTTTGTTTGGTCCGCCCGGTACGAGAAGACGACACTGTGTCGAGCGATCGCAGACGCGATAGATTGGGATTACGTTGAACTTCACGCAAGTCATTTCGTTGCCGAAGGTCTTTCAAACGTACAACGAACCGCGAAACAAAATATTGATCAGCTAATGCAGCTGGATCGCACTGTCATCCTTTTTGACGAGATCGACGAGATGGTTCGCGCGCGAGACGTCGAGCCTGATGCCTTCGGCAGGTTTCTTACAACGAGTATGCTGCCCAAGCTTGGGGAACTCTGGAAGCGTCGCAAAGTTATTTATTTTATTGCGACAAACGACATCCGGTTCTTTGATCCAGCCGTAACGCGGGCCGAGATTTGATCTTGTCATCCAGGTACCCCCGCCTTCCTTCAAGAGAAAGGTGTCCCGTGTCCTAACACTTCTTAGCTCGATATCCGAAGGAGTGACGAGCGTAGGGTTTATGCAGGATGACGTTGAGCAAGCGCTCCGATCAGCAGCTGGAGCCGAATAAGAAGGACCCAAAAAATCCAACGCCGCTACCTACTGAATGCGTTTTGGCAAAATTTCTGTTGCTGCGCTACGATCAACTTCACGAGCTTGCCGCGCTCATCGCTTCACTCCGACGCGGTAAAAGTGATGGAAGAGTGCCGCGCAAACTGATGGAAGAGGCGCTTACCCAAGTCGCTGATCCTTTTCTAAGCACCTGCGGACCGTACAGACATTTTTTCGAATCAGCAAACTACGAGCGGCACGACTTTAGCAAAATTGCGTTATGGGAGGTTGAAGGTATCTACCCAGCTGGCGTAAAACACCGGATTGTCACGCGTAATGGCAAACAATGGTATCGCTGGGATCCAACGTTTGACGATATGAGTAAGCTCGGCGGGAAGTGCACAGTTAAATGGCCTGGTGTTATACAATGTCCATCCGTATCGGATCACTCAACTCGTCGATTTGTTAAAAAGTCCGGCCACAAAACGACGAAACGACACAAGAAATAAGGGCGTAGATGTTGATCTTGCGCGTCTCTTATGGGACGCGGTCGTTTTTCGTGAAGTGTGCCACTCGCTTTGATCAACCCAGCGTGACGGGTGACCTATTTCTAGCAGGTTACGGGCACGCGGCGTTTCATATTTTCAGAAACGAGAAGGAGAGCTCTGCCACCCAACTGGCTGTGTTTGTCTGACCATAGGTCACAGCGTAATTGTCGAAAATTTAAAATGGGGTCAGTCAACATATCTTGACTGACGAAACCGGCAGGTCGCCAGAGTTACTTCTTTGGTTCCGCCGTCTTCACCGCGGACTTCATCGGGGAAAGGAAGAAGGTTGAAGGAAGCCGTAACGGATGCGCAGCAACGGCCGGGCTTTCCATTAAGAAGTCTTCGCTCGCGAAGAATTTCGATAGCCGTCGATGTCGGTCTTTACCTGCATCGAAGGCGTCCTGGTTCGAAGCGAAGAAAAGGCTTGCCCGGCGAGGCCGGTGAAATACAAACGGACACGGAGCCTCAGCCAATGAAATTCGCCTCAATCATTCCAGCATCTCTTCCCGCACTGTTGTTTCTCGGTGGGTTTGTCTCACCCAGCGTTGGGCAGGAATCTCGATGGGGATCGCCGGGGGAGGAGACGGTGAAGTTCATCATTGCGGCCGAGGCGAAGTGGGCCAACTCGGCCTGTAGTCCGCAACCGGATCTTAAGGACGTGATTGCGGACGACTTCCAGGGGACATCGCCAAGCGGACGGCGCTACGGCAAGAAGGACGCGATCACCACAGATACCAAGGCGCTCGAGCGCGACTGCCAACTGGGCGAGGTAAAGGTGAGATTTTTCGGCGACTCCATCGCGATCGCGTATGGAGCGGAAAGCGCGGTCAAGGCTAAAGATGGCAAGGAGACAAAGCATTGTCTGATCTGGACCGACACGTGGCTGAAACGCGCCGGGAAATGGCAGATCGTGGCTGCGCAGGATACGAACATCCCCTGTAAGCCTTAGGCGGTCGCGCCAGCTCTTGCGCCTCGGTCGTCTTTGGGAGCGCTTACGGCACAAATGCGGCGCCGATCACTTCGTTTGCGTTAAAGTTAGCGAGCTGCTCTCCCAAGCCTCACTTCCATCGCGGGTGGTTTTCGTTGTCTTGTAGGTTTCGCCGCTCGCGTCTGGTTTGATGTTGAATTCTGCGGCATCGGCGCTCGGCTGCCATCCGTCGATGGAAAACTTCTGACCTCCCGACATCGTGATCGTGCCATGACCCCGTCGGACGATTTGAGGTTCATCGCCCGGCGCCCATCGTATTTGCGCAGTGAACTGCTGGCCACGCCATGAACCGGTGTAGGTTTCGTCCACCATTTCTGACAGCGGCACTTGCGACTGCAGGGATCAGGACTTCTTCGGTCACAGGGCTCGATTGTGGCGTCGGGCTCGGGGTTGGCGTCGGTGCCGGCGCTTCCGAAAAGAAGAATCGGGAACCGGTCCACGACACCGCTTTCCCCACGTCTTTTCGCACCAGACGAAATGATTCTCCAGCGGCCGTCAATTCGATCACGCCCGGTTGGGAGTTGCTGCCGGAGAAAGTTACCATGGCTCCGGAAGAGAGATGAATCGCCCCGGCAATGGGACCCAAACCCTCCCAGTTATACCAAGTCACTTTGACAACGCAGGGCTGGCCTTTGTAGGAACCGGAGTAAGTCTTCTTCGCCGCCCCGGCCAGCGACAAAGAGACGGTGGCCAGAAACAGGACGAGAAGGGCGATCAGCGTTTTCACTGAGCTAGGATTTCACTGGCTGATCAAACGTCAACCCGACGCGGCCAACGTTCTCATGGTTGCTAAAATCTGAGGCTCACGAGTTCCGCTGTCAAAACGCTATCTGCTCGAGGTCCTCTGGAACACCACTTTTTGCATCTCGACGGGCACGAATCTTCGTTGACACTATGCCGGTCACGCGCGGCTCGCCGCATCCTTTATGTCCAGTGAGATCAATTCAACTAATGAGCCATCACTCCGATGATCGAGACTTCGAGTTGCCGCGGGATTAACGAGAACGACGACGATGAACGAATTCCTGCAACGCCTGAAGCAGCGCAAGCTCGTGCAATGGACGGTGGCTTATGTCGCCGCGGCGTTCGCGCTTCTCCAGGGGATCGACATCGTCGCGCAGCGATTTGGCTGGCCCGAACAAACGATGCGCCTCGTCATCATCGCGCTGAGCGTCGGCCTCTTCGTTACGCTGGTCCTCGCCTGGTATCACGGAGAACGTGGCGCGCAGCGCGTGACCGGGACCGAGCTGCTGATTCTGGCGCTCTTGCTGGCGATGGGCGGCGGATTTCTCTGGCGATTTGCCGGCGCTTCGCGGGAACCAGCGGCCACGTCCGTTGCCGGGCCTAACGAAACGAACAGAGCGCCGATATCGACAGCTGCCATCTCGAAAAAGTCGATCGCCGTGCTGCCGTTCGAAAACCGTAGCGCGAGTGGTGAGGATGCGGAATTCCTTGCCGACGGTATTCACGAGGATCTGATCAACACGCTTTCCCGTGTGCCCGGGTTGAAAGTGATGTCGCGGACCTCGGTGCAAAGATTCCGCAACTCCGCGACCCCTCTGCCCGACATCGCTGCTCAGCTGAAGGTCGCCAATCTGGTTGAGGCCGGAGTGCAACGAGCCGGCGACCGCGTGCGGGTGAATGTGCAGCTGGTTCGCGGAGCGGGCGAAGAGACGCTGTGGTCGGAGCACTACGACCGTGTCCTCACCGCGAATGGAATTTTCGCTTTGCAGGAGGAAATCACCGCGGCGATCGCGAAGGCCCTGAAACTGCAATTGGAACCGGGCCAGACCGGGGCGCTGATCACGGGCACGACTAAGAACACGGCGGCCTATGAGGCGTTCTTGAAGGGACGGCAGGCATGGAAGGCCAACATGGCGAGCGGCGCAACGGAGGCGATCGCTCAGTTCAAGCAGGCTATTCAGCTCGATCCTAATTTCGCGCTGGCCTACGGGGCGCTGGCGGAGGCCTACATCACGCTGGGCAATTCCGGTCAGGATTTTCCGGCCAACGTTTACCCGCTGGCCAAGAAGGCCGCGGATCGCGCGCTGGCGATCGATCCGCGCTGCATCCAAGCCCTGACCGCGCTCGGCGAATATGCCTTCCACTATGAGTGGGACTGGGACAAATCCGAACGCCTTCTCCGGCAGGCGCTGATCGTCGATCCCAACTACGCCAATGTCTATGGCTGGCTGGCCGGGCATTTGCGGATGATGAACCGCGCCGCCGAAGCAAAGGAGTTGGAACAGCGGAAGGCCGAATTGGAGCCGGAGCGACCGCTCACTCGCGAGCGCAATGAGTTGGATGCGCTCTTGGAAAAAAAGCATTTTGACGAAGCCGTCGCCCTGGCCCGGCAGATTGCGGATCAAATCCACGGCAACTTTATGGGGAGCGTCATCCTGGCTAGCACGTTGCGCCAGGCGGGCCAGCGACAAGAATCGGTTCAGATCCTGGAGAAAGCCGTGGCAGAATTTCCAGATGAGGATGCCCTATACCGTGAGCTCGGCGTGAGCTACGCCGCGTTGGGCCAAATAGACAAAGCGCGAGGAGTTCTCGGTCGATTGTCCGCGATCCGGGAGACTCATTTTGTTTCGCCACTCGACTTTGTCGCAATCGCCGCGGCGTTGAACGACCGCGACCTGGCCTTCTCCGAAATCGAGCGTGCTTTTCAGGTGCGGGACCCGTTTCTGCCCAGCATTGCGATCGACGAGAATATGGCTCCGCTCAAGGGCGATCCCCGCTTCCGCACCGTGCTCAAGCGACTGAAGCTCGACGCGTATTTCTCCAACGAGCCTAACAAGTGATCGAAAACGTGGAGCGGGCTACGAGGATACACCGCTTGCCTTAACGCGGGAGACAAGAAGAGCGCCGGCGAAAAACAGCAGCGCGCTGTAGGTGAACGCGATCTGCGTTCCAAACGCCGACCATAACGCACCGACGGCGATGCTCGAAACAAAATCGCCGAGTCCGTTGACGGTGGCGAGGACTCCGAACGCCATGCCATGATGGCTCTTGTCGACCAATTCGGCACATAACGAGTCTTCGAGTGTCTCCTCCATCGCGATGTAAATGCCGCCCACGATAAAGACGATGGCCAGCGTCCAAATCGCTGCCGGCAGGAAAATGATGACGAGGGTCATGATGCCGCCCAGGGTGTAGCCAGCCGCGAGAAGAAAATTCTTCGGCAGTCGATCGGCGAGCCAGCCTGCGACGAGCGAAAAGGTGGCGTAGAAAAGGTTGTGCAGGATGTAGAGCGTGACGGCGATGCTGGCGGCGGCGGCGGAGCCGATGGAGGGCGCGAGTTTTTGAGTGGCGAGCAAAATCAACATGCTGTGGGCAAAGTCGCCCGCGCCGAAGAGGCCGACTGCGACGAGAAATTTGCGGTAGGGCGCGGGCAGCAGGCGGAGTCGTTCGCCAAATGAAATATGCGCGACCGGCACGCGCTCCTTTTCCTTCACCAGAAATGCGATGACCGCAGCGGCGAGCAAGCCGGGCACGAGTGTCCAGGCGAAGAGAAGACGGTAATTGTGTTGCCACGCTTCGAGGAGAAACAACGCGGTAATCGGTCCGATGATTGCGCCGAGGGTGTCCATGGCGCGCTCGAGACCGAAGGCGCGCCCGTACGCTTCACGCGAAACAGAGGCGGCGAGAAGCGCTTTTCTCACTGGGGTGCGGACGCCGCGACCGAGCCACGCTCCACTGCGCGCGAGCAGGATGTGCCAGGCGTTCGTCGCCAGCGCGAAGGATGCCGTGCACAGCGCGGTGATGGCATAACCCGCTACCGCGATCGGTTTTCGGCGGGGAAGGCGATCGGTGTAGAAACCGGATGCCATTTTCGCGAAACTCGACAGTCCATCGGCAACGCCCTCGATGATGCCGAGCCAAACGGCGGCGACTCCGAGGGTGGCGAGGAACGCGGGCATCGCCGCGGTCGCGATTTCGTGCGACCAATCGCTAAAGAGCGAAGCGAGACCGATTCCGAGAACGGTGGAGTTGAGCCAGCGTGTTTTCTTCATGACGACGGTGACGAATGTTAGTCGAGTCTACCCATGCGTGTCATCCCGAGCGCAGCGAGGGACCTCACAGAAAAGCAAAACGCTCGGCTCATCGACAAGTGAGGTTCTCTCTCACGGCAGTGCGCGACTTTTTCGACTATTGAAAACTGATCGTTGCTTGTGGGGTCCCTCGCTGCGCTCGGGATGACAAAAAAATATGACAACTATTCGTAACGAAGCGCTTCGATGGGATCGAGCCGTGCAGCCTGGCGCGCCGGATAGAATCCGAAAAAGACCCCGACGATGGCGCTGAAGAGAAAGGCGACGGCGATGGAGCTAATCGAAACGAGCGTCGGCCAGTGCGCGACGGCCGAGATCACCTGCGAGGCGGTTAGGCCGAGCACAATTCCGATAATTCCACCGACAGAACTGAGCGTGACCGCTTCGATCAAGAACTGGAGGAGAATGTCGCGACCATGCGCGCCGACAGCGAGGCGGACACCGATTTCGCGCGTCCGCTCCGTTACACTAACGAGCATAATGTTCATGATGCCGATCCCGCCGACGACGAGCGAGACGCACGCGATCGATCCCAGCAGCAATGTCATGATGGCCGTCGTGGCAGTCGCGGCTTGAGCGATTTCCTCCTGGTTCCGAACGGTGAAATCGTCGTCGCGACCTTCGCGAATATTGTGACGCTGGCGAAGCAGCGCGATGATCTGCTGTTGCGCGGGCTTGAGCAGATCCGCGCTGGCGACCTGGACATTGATCGAGCGCAGAGTGGTGCCACCGATGACTCGTTTCATTGCGCTCGAATACGGCATGATGACGACATCGTCCTGATCGATCCCCTGCGTACTCAACCCTTTTGACGCGAGAATGCCGATGACTGTGAACGGCACATTTTTGATCCGCAGAATTTGACCGATGGGATTTTCGTTTCCGTAAACCTGCGACGCCGTTGTGCGGCCGATGACGCAGACTTTGTTCGCGCTCCGTACGTCCTGTGCGGTGAAGGGCGCGCCCTCGACGACCGGCCATTGCCGGAGATCGAAATAATCCGCCGATTCGCCGTAAATCCGCGTGAACCAATTCTGATTTCCGGCAGCGACCTGACTGGTCGAGATCACTTCTTCGCTGACCAATGTAACGCCGGGCACTTCGCGCCGGATCGCTTCCGCGTCTTCGATTTTCAAAGTGCCGGCGCCGCCCCAGCCGGTGCGAATGCCGCTCGAAGTCGTGCTTCCGGAAAAAATGAGAATGACATTTTCGCCGAGACTGGCGATCTGGGCTTCGACCTGCGCCTTCGCGCCGTTGCCGATGCCCACCATCGCGATGACTGCGCCGACTCCGATGATGATGCCGAGCGCGGTCAGGACTGAGCGCAGTTTGTTCCGACGCAGAGCGCGGAAGGCAATTTTGAAGGTGGAAGTGGCTTTCATCGGGTCAGGAAACCGGCGACGTGCCGTCGCTATCAACGGACGCGACTTTTTGCGACTCAACCGAAGCATCGAGGCGTCGAGAAACGGCTTGATCGGTTTTCACCTCTCCATCACGCATCATGATGTTGCGTCGTGCATAAGATGCGATGTCCGCCTCGTGCGTTACCATGACAATGGTCATTCCGTTGTCATTAAGGTGCTGAAAAATTCCCATCACTTCCACGCTGGTGCGGCTATCGAGATTGCCGGTCGGTTCATCGGCGAGGAGAACATTGGGATCGTTGATCAATGCTCGCGCGATCGCGACGCGCTGTTGCTGCCCGCCGGATAGCTGGCTCGGATGATGATCCTCGCGACCCTGCAATCCGACCGAGGCGAGAACGCGATCCGCCTTTTCCTGAAGTTGGGCGGCGGTGAGACGATGCGTTCCATAGAGCAACGGGAGCTCGACGTTTTCACGCGCTGAAGTGCGCGGCAGCAGATTGAAACCTTGAAAAACGAAACCGAGTTTTTGGTTGCGGATATCGGCAAGCTGATCCCGATCCAGTCCCGAGACATCCGAATCATCGAGCCGGTACTGCCCGCTGGTGGGCCGATCGAGACAACCGAGGATGTTCATAAGCGTCGATTTGCCCGAGCCGCTCGCGCCCATCAAGGCGACGAATTCGCCACGCCGAATCTCGAGAGAGACACCGCGCACGGCGTGGACTTCCACTTCGCCGGTCCGATAAATCTTGTGCACGTCGGACAGTTGAACGACGACATCCGAGCGCGCTGAAATCGTAGCGCTCACGGTCCGCGCCGAACACCGCCGCCGAAAGGATTGGTCGGCCGCGCACTCGCTCCTGATTCGCTCGGTCCGATTTGCGCCGTGATGACGTGGTCGCCTTCCTTCAATCCCTCCAGCACTTCCGTGCTGATTCCGTCACTGATCCCGGTCCTGATTGTGACCGGCTGCGGAGTGCCGGCTCCAGTCGGCAAAACGTAAACCGTGCGCGAGCCGCGGTTTTCGCGCGCGGCGCGATCGCCTCCCGGTCGCCCGCTCGCAGTGCCCCTCTGTGCTGGCGTTGTTTTTGTGTTCGCGGCCGCGTCAGGCGGACGATAACGCAATGCGGCGTTGCTGATTTTCAAGACATCATCGCGATGAGCGACAACGATCGAAACATTTGCCGTCATGCCCGGCTTGAGTTTCAAATCCGGATTGCTCACGCCGATCACCGTGTCGTAAGTCACGACGTTCTGCACGATGATCGGAGCATTCCGCACTTGCACGACCGAGCCGTGAAAGGTGCGGTTCGGAAAAGCATCGACTGTGAAATCGACGGCTTGATTCGTCTCGACCACGCCGACGTCGGCTTCGGCTACGTTCGCGTCGATCTGCATCTTCGTCAGGTCATTCGCGATCGTGAAAATGACGGGAGCACTGAGACTGGCAGCCACGGTTTGTCCGACATCGACGCTGCGGGAAATCACGACTCCGTCGATCGGCGAAGTGATCGTGCAGTGATCGAGATCAGCCTTTGCTTTTTGGAGCGCGCCTTCCTTAATTTTCACATTGGCCTCCGCCTGATGGAGGCTGGCGTTGGCCTGATCAAGCTCGGATTGCGCGGAATTTTGCTTCGCCACGAGCTCTTTTGTGCGCACCGCATTGATCCGCGCCAATTCAAGCCCGGCCTGGGCACTGGCGAGATCGCCTTCGGCTTGTGCGACGTTCGCTTGAAAAACCACCGGGTCGATCTGCGCGATCGTTTCGCCGGCTTTAACCTTCGAATTAAAATCCGCGAAGAGCTTCTGAATGTTGCCGGAAATCTGACTGCCGACCTGGACATTAAGGACCGGATTCAGCGTGCCCGTCGCAGTGACCGCCTGGGTGAGGGGACCGCGCGTTACGGCGACGGTCTGATAATCCTCTCCGCCGCGGCCCCGGCAGCGGCGCAAGCCGAAAATCGTGAGCAAGAGCAGGGCGACGATCGCCAGAACGAGGGTGATTCGCTTCGTGGACATGGGACTTCGTCGATTATGACCGTGTGCGCAGTTGATCGGTTACAATTAAGGCCCTGGCAAACGCGACTTCCTTTGGGCAATCGAATTTCGCCGCCCATTTCGCGGGCGCTGCGATTGACTTCGTCTCCGCTTCGCCAGAGAAAAGATTCACCTGATGCAACGCTATTTCGAAATCTACGGGATCATGCTGCGCAACTCGCTGATTCGCGAGATGAGCTTCAAGGCGAATTTTGTTCTCTGGATGCTGGTCGAGGTCTTGTGGTTTTGCGGTCAGATCCTTTTCTTCAGCATCATCTTCGGGCAGGTCGATCGCATCGGTGACTGGACGAAATGGGAAGTGGTGTTGCTCGTCGGCACGCATCAGATGATCGCGCAATTATTCCAGGCCTTCTTCTTCGTGAATCTTTCGAATATCCCCGAACTCGTGCGGACGGGGAAGCTGGATTCGTTGCTGGTCCTGCCGCTCGATAGTCAGTTCGCTGTCTCGACCAAGCAATTCAGTCTCGATAGCGTGATCAACGGTTTGCTCGGCGGAGTGGTTGTTCTCGTTTCGCTCTCCCGCCTCGGGATTGTGCCCAACGCCACGTCGGTGGCCATTTATCTGGTCGCGCTCGGTTTTGGAGTGGCTGTGCATTATTCGATCATGCTCAGTCTCGCCGCCGTCAGTTTCTGGATCGTGCGCGCGCAAGGATTGGTTTACGGTTACTTCAATTTCCTTAACATCGCCCGATATCCGGACGTTATTTTTCCGCGCCTGTTTCGTTTTGTCTTCGGCTGGATTATTCCTGTCGTCATCGTGGCCAATATTCCGGCGCGCCTCCTGATCAAGCCGCTTGGTCAGCCCGGGTGGTTGATGTTTCATCTCGTTGCGGCCGCGGCCATCGTCTTCTGGCTGTCGCGCATTTTTTGGCGTTTCGCCCTCCGTCACTACTCGAGCGCAAGTTCATGACTTGCGTGAAAAGCAGGCGAAAAAGGAGTCGATTCTTGAACAACCGAAACCCCTTGCGCGTCCCATGGAAATGCCCTTATGTATGCCTCCGCTTTCCCCCAAATGGAGGGTTGAGGTAAAAACTTATGGCCAGTTCCTCTAAGAAAAAACCAAACAAGCCCGTTAAGAAAAAAGCTTCCGCCAAGGCAGTAGCGAAGAAAACGCATGCCGCGCGCAAGGTAGCGAAACCGGCTGCAAAGAAGGCGGCGCATGGGAAGAAACATGGCGCTCACGCAAAAAAGCCGGTGCTTCGCGTAAATGCGGCGAAGCACGCATCGCGCCGGAATTCTGAGGCGG
Organism: uncultured Verrucomicrobiae bacterium; assembly: GCA_963737545.1. Classification (GTDB taxonomy): domain Bacteria; phylum Verrucomicrobiota; class Verrucomicrobiia; order Chthoniobacterales; family UBA10450; genus CAVTTH01. The sequence continues at coordinate 88,625 of CAVTTH010000006.1, forward strand.
ATGGGGGCAACGATCTGCTTACGCTTCTCGGGAACAATCATAAGCAGCGAAGGCTCGATCCCTTTACCCGGGCGCAGAAGGAGAAGCTTCTGCAGCTGCGCGACGCCATGGTCGATTCCATGGCGGGTGTCGCAAAAGACAACCTTCGCTCGCGCGCGGAAGGCAGTGAAGCCTCCGCGTTCGGCATGCACCAGGCCGACGCAGGAAGTGATGCATACGATCGCGATTTCGCTTTGAGCCTACTTTCGCAGGAACAGGATGCGCTTTACGAGATCGATCAGGCGCTCAAGCGCATTGAATTGGGAACGTATGGCAAGTGCGAAATGTCAGGCAAGCCCATTTCGCGGGCGCGGCTTGAAGCGATTCCGTTCGCGCGTTTTACGGTGGAATGTCAATCACAGCTCGAGAAACAGAATAAGGCCTCGCGTGTCCGGCAATCCGTCACTTCTCTTTTCGGCCTAACCGATGAAGAAAAGAGCGAAAACGAGGAAGAGGAACCCGCCGCTACCGAAAACAAGGAATAGACGAAATGGCGCAGGAGATCATCACCCTCGAATGCACCGAAGCGAAAGCTGCCGGCGCGCCCGTTTCGCGCTACATGAGCAAACGGAACAAGAAAAGCCCGCGCACGCCGAATCGATTGGAGAAGAAAAAATATAATCCCTTTTTAAAGCGACACACGCTGCATCGGGAGACGAAGTAGCCATGCAACCGAAAACCGCCAAACGCCGTTCCGCCTTTCGCCGTGCCAACCGCACCATGCCCCGGCGCCGCATCGACATCGCGGCCGAGGCGATCGATTACAAGAATCCGGATTTGCTCCGGAAATTCGTGACCGAGAGCGGAAAGATTTTGCCTCGCCGCGTCACCGGCATGCCGGCCCACATGCACCGCAAAATCACGCGCGAAATCAAGCGCAGCCGTTCGGTGCTGTTGATGAAGTAACGTCGTTCCGGCGTTACCCAGGATGCGTCGCCCGCGGCATAACGCCGTGCGGACATGTTTCATCCGACGCGGCCGAACCGGAAATCGGTCCGGCCACTCGAACGAAATCTGATCGCAGAAACCCGTCCCGAGATTTACGGCACGATACGATCGGTCAACGTGTCGTTATGGAAGGCGGTGTACTCGCGGAGTTGGAACCAGCCGCCCTGCTTCTTGTTGGTTTGCGCGATGCTGTTGCTCTCGTTAGTGGCGAATTTCTGCCACGAATCGTAACGGGCGACGGCAAGAAAAGTCCACGGCGCTCCTTCCAGATGTTGCATCAAGACATTGCCGGCAGAGGTATCGACCGAGGCATTCGGCGGTTCGCTCAACATTTTCTCCAATTGATCGCGTTGGCCGGGGGCCGGGCGATAGACCGAGACGACATACACGGAACCGGCCGTCTTCGCCGCGTCTCCATCGATTCCCATGGCCTTGGCGAATTCCTCCCACGGTGGGCCGCTCACGAACGTGTCGTTATGCCAATCCATCAGGGCTCGCGCCGATGGTGGCATGGGAGTGCCCGCCGCTTCTACGGTTGCCTTGGTTCCAAGATGCTCAATCGCCACGTAATCCCACGCATCACCGTCCTGATGACGAAGGATGATGCCATGCTGCGGACCCTTTGCGTTTGGATCCGGCAACTTCAGAAAGTCGGCTAGCTCCGCGGCTTTGCCGAGGGCCGCTTTAACGAAGAAAACGTGATAGACGTCGGTCCGTTTTGGATTCGCCGCGGCGGCTGGCGCCGGACTCTGAGCTTGTAAGGTGAGCGGTGTCGCACCGAGAAGGGTGAGGATGAGAATACGAATGAATGACTGCATGTTGTTCTTTCTTGTTAACGTTTAAAAGGTTCGTCCGGAACTGTATTGTCCATCTGCAAACCTCATCAAGGCCAAGGTTTTGAGGCGCGTCCTGCGTCCTGTCAAGCTTTGCGTGTCCGTTCGCCTTGTTCGATTAATTTCCAGAACTCTCGTGTTTTGCCGAGTTGATCGTCTTCCGCCATCGGTAGTTTGCTGCGGAAAAGGAAGTCGCGAAATGTGTTCTTGTGCAGGACGCGATGGATGGTGATGCCTTCCTCGCGCTTTTCAAAATAAATACGGTAATCCTTCGCCCGATATCGGTAGAGCTTCTTACCTTTCCGCTCGATCACCCCAAAATTCCGTGCGTCAAGATGATCGAGATCTTCCGGCATGATCTGGAACTCGGCGAGTAAATCGAGCTGGAGCATTTTCGGCAGGGCCGACATCTCTGCCGCGCTCAGCTCGTTGAAGATGATCTGGAACATGGCCTGTTTTTCAGAGATACACTCGCTGCACGCGACTGCCAATGCCGGTGAAAATTTCCCATGGAATTGTGCCGGCGCGACCGGCCAGTTCGGAAACCGGAATCTCATCGTTCATCTGCCGTCCAAGCAAAACTGCTTCGTCGTCTACCTTCACGTCGGGTACGCCGGAAACGTCCACCATCATCAGATCCATCGTTACACGACCGAGCAGGGGACAACGTTGGCCGCCGATCAAAACCGATGCGCCGCTACCCGAGAGCGATCGCGGATAACCGTCGGCATATCCGGCGCCGAGGGTCGCGACGCGCATGGCGTGTGGCGCGATGAACGTTCGGCCATAGCTGATCGAACTCCCCGCCGGAAGATCGCGCACGAGAACAACCCGCGTTTTAAGGGTCATCACTGGAACGAGCGCGTTCTGGAACTTGGGAAGCGGAGAACTTCCGTAAAGAATCAAACCGGCTCGGACAATGTCGAACGCGGTCTCGCGAGATCCCAGAACGCCGGCGCTGAGCAATGCGTGGACCTTGTATTTCCCGGGTATCGCTTCTCGAATTCTCCTAACGAGTAAAGCAAAATCTGACAACTGGCGACGGGTGAACTCTTCATCCTCGTCCGCCACCGGAAGGTGCGTCGATATGCTGTGCAGTGTGATGTGCCGCAGCATTGCAATTTGACCCACTACCTGCAAAGCATCTGCGGAAAGAGTCCCCATCCGCCCCATGCCGGTATCAATCACAACGTTAATATTGACCGGATCACTTCCGGCGACCTGATCGAATGCGACGGCTTCGCCCAAATCGGATACCGAAGGAATGAACTGATGTCGCACGATCGATTCGCGTTCCTCCGGCAGGGCGGGTCCGAGAATCATGATCGGATGGGTAACAGATCGCCGCAATTCCATCGCTTCATCGAGATTGGCAACGCCAAATGATTGCGCTTCCGCCGCGAGTGCCTCGGCCACGCGTGCCATCCCATGGCCGTATCCGTTTGCTTTGACGACAGCGAGGAGCTCGACACCCGGTCCTACCCGATCGCGAGCTACTTTGGCATTATGGCGAACTGCGGCGAGATCGATCTCAGCCCAACATCTGGGGATGGGCGTGATCATTTTGCCGTCAAAATAGCCGCGGTTTTCGGCACGGTGATGTACGGCTTGCGCAGGTAAATTGGTTCAAGCGGCATTTTCTGAGGAGCAACGACTCCATCGCGAACAATTCGCGCCAGCACCATGGCCGAGGGACGTTGCATCGTTACTTTCTCGAACTGCGGCAGCATCTCCATAGAATAAACTGGAAGCCCGTGGTGAAGCTGGTCCAACTTCTGGCGGAGCCCGGCCTCATCGTGGAGCGTAATCTCATCGAGCAATTGGCGCTCGTTCACTTGAGCGAAGAAAAACGATTGGCGACGCGCGTCGCCTACGACGCAATAAGCATCGGCGTCGCTCTCCATCGCGCAGATCGACGGCAATCCCACGAGCAACGCGCCATATGCTTCTCGCAGGCCGATAGCAGCGGCAATGGCGATGCGGGTTCCGGCGTACCGATCCGGGGCCCAATCCAACTGCGATCGTGTCCGGTCGTCCGAACCGCTCGGAAAACTGCCTTAAGTTTTCGAAGAATAATCCCGAATGCTTCCGGTCGTTCGCGAACGCCGATGAGACCTCTTCCTCTCCGTCAGCCATCCATGCAACGTCGCCGCGTGAGCTGGAAAGTTCGAGCGCAAGGATCTTCATGGCCGTGCTTTCGGCTTCAAGACGCGGCTTGTTTCGCTTTTCAATTCAAAAAAAATCCACTGCGCGATCTCGGGTATTACGTTGGGAAACCGATTTGCCCATTCTACAATCGTAACACCCTCGCCGAAAAAATAATCATCGAGTCCGAGCCGCAGGACCGCCTCCGGAGTTTCAAGTCGATAGAAATCAAAGTGATAAACTGGCAGACGGCCGCCCTGGTATTCATGGAGGATCGTGAATGTGGGGCTTGTAACCGGCGTCCTGCTGCCCAGCCCCGCCACGAGTCCCTTGACGAACTCGGTCTTTCCAGCGCCCAGATCGCCACTCAGAGCTAAGACATCCCCCGCTTGCGCCGCGTTTGCATATTGACGACCGAACGCGGCGGTTTCGTCGGGGCTATTGGAAATGAACATAACCGCGAAATTTCGGATTGTTCCTGGCTTTCGCTTTTCGTGTAAAGCGGCCGATGTGCGTTAATGCGAGATCTGGGAAACGCTTGCTCCACTTTCTTTGCAGCATGTCGCTATTAATTGCCGAAACGGAAAAGAGTAATTCATAGTCTTCACCGTCATTGATTGCCTGCTCGATGGTGCAACCGCGATTGCGGGGAAGGGATCTCTCATCAATCTCGAAATCGAGTCTACTCGCACGCGCCATTCGCGGTAGATCCGCTCCCAGTCCATCGCTTAAATCCATCATCGCATGGATTCGGAAGTGCTTTGTTAACCAGCGTGACTCTGTGATCCGGGCCCGAAAACGCAAATGTCTCTGGTGCCGCGAGCCGCCGAGGCGGCCGGTAACGAACAACTCATCGTTGGGTTGACCGCCGTTTCGCCTGACCCAACGCGTTCGTTCGACGACGCCCGCCACGCTCACGCAAATCATGGTGGGTCCGCGCGTCGCGCTTGTTTCCCCACCGACAATGCTAACGTCAAATTCATCGGCCGCCCGTTCGAGGCCACGATACAGATTCGCTGTCCATCGAACATTCGTCGTCGATGGCGTGACGAGAGTGATCAGAGCAAACCGCGGTAAACCTGACATTGCGGCGAAATCACTTAGAGGTCGCATCATCGCTTTCCAGCCTACGGCTATAGCGGATGCCGCTGGCGAAAAATGAACTCCTTCGACCACGCAGTCGGTCTTGAGCAGAAGCAACTGGTGTCTTTGCGGAGACTGAACGACCGCGCAGTCATCGCCCGCTCCTGCGATCACATGATTGTGCGGCCGCAGATGCGCCATGAAACGTTCGATCAAGCGGTCTTCACCCAACTGCCGCAGGTTCATTGCGGAACAGTTTGTGGAAACGCCAGGACTATAAGGGTGGCTGAATTAAAGAGAGCATGCATCGTCATCGAGACGAGGATCGAGCCACTCCATTCGTAGGCAAGTGTGAAACAGCCGCCGAGAACGAACAAGGGCCCAAAGGATGGCAGGTGGGCATGCACGGCGGCAAAGATCAGTGAATTCACAAACAAACCAGCCGCTTTCCCGAAATACCGCCTGACCAATCCATAAAGAAAAAAGCGAAAAATGAACTCCTCGGCGATGGGTGCGATGGCGACGGCCACGACAATAATCATGATTCGCTGACCGATAGTTCCCGAATTGCTGAAGAGCTCAATGATCTCCTGCTTGCCTGTTCCAATTCCAGTGAATCGTTGAATCAATTCATCGGTGATAGCAATGAGCGGGTAGGCGGCGAGAAGCAGAACAAATCCAGTGCTCAAGGCGCGACCGAAGCTGGTCTTCGACAGTCCAGCTCGCGAGCCGATGTCGAAACCGCGAAAGCGGAGGAAAGCCCCCAGGAAGAGGACGAGTCCGATGGAGAAAAGGACATTAAGAAGGAGATCTCGCGTTCCCATGTTCACGGAACGACTCGGGATCATCAACGACGCGGCGGCATTGAGAAGAAACCAGGTCGTTAGGAGAACTCCGCAAATCGCCTCCGCCAGCCCAAATTGCTTTGTTGAATCAGGTTCCGCTGGCTGGCGAGATCCGATTTGGCGGATCAGCGACAGGTAGACGTAAAACCCGGCGAGAACAAAGAGAGTGTTCGCGATGGCGCCAAGCGCCGTAAAAAGGCCGTCGTGAGACATATGCGGCCGGAACGTTCGTTAGGGTGCGTAGAAGCTCGGCAGAAAATACGCGCGTCCGGACTCCAACCGTGGCAGCAACTCCTTGGGCAGTGTGATTTCGATCTTGCTGTCGCCTGAGTTTCCCAGGGCGCGGAAGAATCGGCTTAGAGTGAAAGGCGGTCCGTATTTGACGACAGTTGCATCTGAAGCATTTCCGAGCTCCTTCGCCTTTTCAAATGCATCTTCGATCTGCCCGAGTCCGTCGATCAATCTGTTGTCGAGAGCGTCTTTCCCCGAGAGAATGCGACCATCAGCAACGGTCGTGCGGAGAGTCTCAGCGGGAAGTTTGCGTTCCCTCGCGACAATGCCAAGGAACTTGTCGTACGTCTTCATAACAAAACTCTGCACGTAGTCGCGTTCTTCCGGGCTCATCGGTCGCGCGCCATTCAGCATGTCTTTAAACTTGCCGCTCTTAAAGACAACGGACGCGAGTCCGATCTTGTTAAATAGTTGCTCATAATTCAGCGTCTGAATGATCACACCGATGCTGCCGGTGATGGTGGTATCGTTTGCCATCAAATATTTGCCGCCGCACGCAACGTAATATCCGCCCGAGGCCGCAACCGAATCCATATAGATGACCACTGGTTTTCTCGCCCGTGTTTTAACGACAGCGTTATAGATCACGTCCGAAGCAGTGACCTCTCCACCGGGCGAATCGATCTCAAGAACGACCGCGCGGATTTCATCGTCATCGCGCGCCTGTTGTAGCGCGATGCGCATATCGTCCACCATGGAATCGCCAATGTTCCCAGAAAGCGCAGAACTGATCAGCCCGCGCATCACGATTAGCGCGATCTTACCACCACTGCGATTTCCTCGTTGAACGATCGTTTCCTGAAAGCGAGGCCGGCGCAATTCCTCACCTGAGACGCTTCCGATTCGTCCGAGCGCACCGATCGTTAGGATGATGTTGATTGCGATGCTCGCGCAAAGAACAACAAACAAGAAAATGCTAAGACAACCCAGCTTCCGATTCCCCATGACGGCTTGAAGTTGGTAGAGAACCACAGGCCGCACAAGCCGTTTTCACGAGCGCTGGGCCAATTAATCTCAGACAAGGGCAGGTCGCCTTCAGGGAATTGAGTCGGAAGGAAGCAAAAGAGATTTTTCGGGGATTTGAGCGCGGCCAATCCGTGTTCTTTTCTCCCTCCAAAAAAGACGCTGGCGTAGAAGCTGCTAATACTCATGGCCGAAGTAAAATGGATACCAGTGGTCATCTCAGAGTAAGCGGATCGGCAGCGCGTCCGCTACCGAAATGTGGAACCTCACGCAAAGGAAAACGTGCGTCTCGATCGCTCCCTTCCGAAGACGCGGCAGCAGAACGCAGTTTGCCTGCGGTCGGAACGCTGACCCGGACAAAGAGCCTGCTCCTCGCGGCTCTGCGGGTTTGGGAGCTGAAACAGCGCATTAACGACTGATTTTTAGCCAAGACAGCGACCTTGTTTGGTGGAGGCGCTTTCTGCGCAATTTACATTGCGCCCTGGTCAGGCTAAAAGGATTCTACGCCAGAGGCGCCAAGGACGATAAGACTGGATTTCTCCAGATGTCTCGCCAGATAGTGGTGCGAGTTTGCGCCCGTAGCTCAGCTGGATAGAGCAACGGATTTCTAATCCGTCGGTCGGGTGTTCGAGTCACCCCGGGCGCGTGTTCCTTTGAAGAAAGGGAAGGAGAACGCCGCAGTAAGCCGCCGTGCGGGTTTGGACCGCACTGCGGCTCGTGAAAAGCGCTCCGTCTTAGTTGAGATGGCCCCCGCCGCCGTCCAAGTTGCGGCCGCCGCCGTCCAAATTGCGGCCACCACCGTCCAAGTTGCGGCCACCACCGTCCAAGTTGCGGCCAGTGTTAAGGCCGCGACCACTGCCGCCTTTTGCATCTTTGGTGGGTTTAAGATCCCTGACTCGAATGCTCTTCTTCTTCGCTTCTTTTTTCTGTGTAGCCATACTATTGTTTTTTTCCTGTGTTGGTTGTTTGCTGTGTAGTGTCGGTTGCGCCGAACAGCAATTGACGGCCGCCTTTGACGTTCCCCTTTGGGATCAAATCATCGAGGCGGATCAACTTTTCTTTGACACGCTTTTGTCTTTGAACTTTTGGTTCTCCGCCAAGCGTATCTTTTTTGTCCTTCGGCGCACTCACTTTCGTTTTCTCTTATCAGTATCTGTGCCAGCACTCCGGGAACGCCCAATGTGCCTCAGGTTTCTACTAGGGCGTCAACATGGACTCCTCAACGACAAGTGTTTATGCGTTGATAAGCGCTGGCATGTTCCTTTTTCAAGCAGATTCGCGCGAAAAAGACAAGTGTCAATTTCATGCCATCATGGCCTCATTCCGAAGCGAGTAGAGCCCAGTTCCTGATCCATCTCCGTGATTCGCAAAATTATTTTGCGAAAAAAAGTGACGACCATCTCTCGTTAGTTACTCAATGGGATTTGTCATCTCCGGGTTGCAGTTCGGTTTATTTCAAGTTCGCGAGTTAACGAATTATCCATCGCGATCAGTGATTCCACTTTCGCTCATGATCAAGCAGCCACTTTTTTCGCCAGAGACCGCCGCCATATCCGCAGAGCGTGCCATCGGCTCGGATCACGCGATGACACGGAACAATAATGCAAAGCATGTTCGTGCCATTCGCACGACCGACCGCGCGTTGAGCACCTGGGGCACGCAGCTTCTCCGCCATCCATGCGTAAGAGCGAGTTTCCCCAATCGGAATGGAACGCAGGACATCCCACGCACGTAGTTGAAAAACTGAGCCGATCGGTGCAATCGGAACGTCGAATCTCAGATTCTTGCCCGAGAAATAGTCGGCCAGTTGTCGGCGGACATCATCGAGATGTGGGTGCTCGCCCGGCACGGCATTCGTGCGCAACCGGTGTCGCAAAATCATAAGTTCGCGTTCAAGGGCGCGCCGATCTGCAAACTCGAGCAATCGCAATCCTTCGTCGTCGGCAACGGCCAGCATCGCTCCCAGTGGTGTTTCGATCCGCTCAGCCACGAGGACGGCGCGGGATCTGGCTCCTGTCGGTGGGTCGCCAAAAATGCGGGTAAATGCTTCGCGAAATCCACTTGCGGATTCGAAACCGCTGCCGTTTTTTGCTTCATCGACACGCCCACCTCGACGTACCTCGCGCAAGGCGAGTCCCATGCGTCTGGCCCGGTGATAGGCTTGAAAGGTCATCCCGTAGTAACGTTTGAATTGGCGGCGTGCCGTCGACGGATCGATCGCCAGTGCCGCCAGTTCCTTGTCGGTTAATCGTCCTCCAGGCGCTTTCTCCACTTCCGCGCGGAGCCGCTCAATCAATTTCGGTGCAGGTTTTCCGGGATCCATTGGTTGGCAGCGCAAACATGGGCGGTAACCGCCGTGCAAAGCTTCACTCGGCGTCGCGAAGAAATCGACATTTTGCCGCGCCGGCTTCTTTGCCGAGCAAGTGGGACGACAAAAAATCCCGGTGGTGCGCACGCCAACGAAAAAGATGCCCTCAAAACTAGCGTCGCGGCTGACGAGCGCGCGATACATCATGTCGTTAGGGGGTAGCAATTCCGGTGTTTTCATTTGCGTTCCAATCTCAGTGTATAACAACCGCGACTGACACTGCGAGCCTGCAAAAAAGCGGCGTCGGGATTGCTTAGCAATTTTTCAATTACGGGTGCGATTTCATCGCCATTGATCACTTCGGCGTCGATCATCTCGTCACTCGCATTATACGCGCGCAATACGCGATTAGCTCGAAATTCTGCCGGATATTCATCCATGGCCGCGTACTGTTCGCACGGTTGCGCGTGGACAAAAATAGGTCCGCTTTCCGAATAGGGACGACCCGGCGCGATCGAAGCGTACGGAAACAGAACGACTTGTTCGCCCGGTTCTACCCAACGAAGACAATGACGGCAGGGATAACCTGTCGGAGAATCCGCTGTCATCAGCGCGTGATCCAGCGCGCCCGCCTTGACAGCGTGGCGGGCCCGCTCGGCAATTTCGGTTGGTAACGGAACAACTCTGAACGGTGAAGTTTTCATAATGTGAGCGTAAGCGCATCACTAGTCCGATGCGCATCGACGGATTTCAGGCAGCGAATTCCGCGATGTTGCCCGATCAGTTCGACGCCAGGTCTTCCAGTTGATTCACGTTCTTGTAGAGCCTCGCCTTATTTTCTGAAACCTGAAGCGTTCGAAGCTTGTTTCGTTGAACCAAATCATGGACGAGCGGCTGAAGCGAAAATTCATCGCTCGTTAGGGCGGCAATCAAATCGTCGCAAGCTGTCTGCGGATAGACGGCCGCCAGCGGCTCCGCCCGTTGCCCGATCATCGGAAGAACGCCTCGGCCCGCTGTGGCCAGGTTGATGAGAGACTGCAGATGCATGCTTGTCATGAAAGGCATATCGATCGCCAGCGCGATGAGGTGGTCCGTTTGCGTGCAACTCAAAGTGGCGGCGAGCCCACTGAGCGGACCACGCGAGGGGGCTTCGTCTAAAACCAATCTCGTAACGGCAGGTCGCCAGGAGCGCTCGCTTCTTGCGGAAACGAAAATCTCCTCGCGGTTGGAGCTCACGTAATAAGTTGATCTGCCGTTGCCAAAGGGGCTCGCCTTGGAAAGATGATTGTCGCCTTCTCCACACCCATTCGATGCGATTCGCCGCCTGCGAGTAGTACCGCGCTCAGAGTCATGCGCGAGCGGGATTCAAAATTCTCACAAGATATGATAACACCTGGCCGGAAATATCCGCCAACATCTTACGAGTCGCGCCATACGCCCGCGCTGTGCGAGTATATTGATCATGAGTCTTCCGGAAGTTGAAGCAGGCGGAGTTGGCGCTGGCACTGTTCTCCGGCGCAAGGCGAACGGTGCCACGGAATGTGTCACTGACGAATTGGCGGTCGAGGAGCCTCTGGAAATTCGGATTGGAAAGAATCCACTCGTTGTGACGATGCGCACGCCGGGAAATGATGATGAACTGGCCGCCGGCTTTCTGCTTTCGGAGGGAGTTATCCGCGTGCGCGAGGATGTGCAGGAAGTATTGCATTCTCCGTTGGACAATTCGTACGGGAACATTCTGAACGTTAGACTCGCCGCCCGAATCAAGTTCACCCCGGAATCGGCGCAGCGTTTCGGCACGATTTCGACAAGTTGCGGCCTCTGCGGAAAAACAAGCATCGAATTTATCCACCAACACTTTCCAGCGATTGATGTCGGACGAAGGGTCCGAGTCCAAGAATCGACGTTTCTCGAATTACCAAAACGACTACGCGAGGCGCAGGGAAATTTTTCGAGAACCGGAGGCATTCATGCGGCGGCTGTCTTCGACCTTTCGGGCAATCTTCTCATTTTGCGCGAAGACATCGGTCGTCACAACGCGGTCGACAAGACAATTGGTCGCGCCCTTCTCGATAACTTGCTGCCGTTAGGCGAACACATCCTGATGGTCAGCGGACGCTCCTCGCTCGAGATCGTCCAGAAGGCGCTGGCGGCCGGAATTCCAATCATTACTTCTGTCTCCGCACCATCGACCCTTGCGGTAAATTTCGCGCGGGCGAGCGGACAGACATTGATTGGTTTTCTGCGACCACCGACCTTCAATATCTACTCACATGTCGAGCGCGTTGTGCTCGGATCACCTCGCAGATTGACGCGAATCAGATGCCTGATTTGCCCGCGGCAGGCGCAATCGACAGGGACGCGGGTTCGCGTGCAGCCAGACGAAGTTCTTCGACTGCGACTTCCACATCGGGCGACGGTGCGACTGAGATAATCACGAACTTACTCGTCGGTGTGTTTGATCGATCGGCCACGCTGTTGATCGGCACGAGAACATTTGCCTCGGGGAAATAGGTCGCCGTGCAACCACGCGGAATTTTGTACGGCGCCACTTGGAAATGCCGCGCGGTTCGTTCCTCGTCATCATGATGACTCGTCAGATCCACCAGCTGCCCCTGTTGCAAACCCGACTCCGCGACGTCTTCGGGGTTCATGAAAATAACGCGGCGGCCGTTGTAAATCCCGCGATAGCGATCATCCAAACCGTAGATGTGGGTGTTGAACTGATCGTGCGAGCGAATCGTCATCATGATGAATTTTCCGGGATCGAGTTCATTTCGCGGAATCGGATGAATCGTGAACTTCGCCTTGCCGATTGCGTTATTAAATTTGCGGTGATCACGCGCCGCATTCGGGAGATAGAACACATTCTGTGCAATCCGCTCGTTGAACCGCTCGAAGCCCGGAACGACCTGCGCGATATGCTCACGGATCCGATCGTAGTTTGCCGTTAGGCCTTTCCAATCGACTTTGCTGCGAAGGCCCAGCGTCGCCTCCGCGATACCGGCCACGATCGCCGGCTCGCTCAGCAGATGTTCGCTCGCCGGCTCCAGAACGCCCCGGGAAGAATTGATGATTCCCATCGAATCCTCGGTGGTCACGAATTGTTCACCACCAGCCTGGCGGTCGATTTCCGACCGTCCAAGACACGGCAGAATGAGCGCGATGTCGCCGGTGATGAGATGCGATCGGTTCAGCTTGATCGAAACGTGCGCGGTCAGGCGACAACGCTGTAATGCCTTCGCTGTGTATTCTGTGTCCGGCGTCGCCGACAGAAAATTGCCACCCATGGCGAAGAAGACACGAATCTTCCCTTCGTGCATCCGTTTGATCGCTTCGACCGTATCGGTGCCATGTTCGCGCGGCGGCTCGAAGTTGAATTCCTTGCCCAGTTTATCGAGGAAGGTGTCGCTCATCCGCTCGCAGATTCCCATGGTGCGATCGCCCTGGACGTTGGAATGTCCGCGCACCGGACATGGGCCCGCGCCTGGGCGTCCGATATTTCCGCCGAGCAAGAGGAAATTCATGATTTCCTGAATCGTCGCGACCGCATTCTTGTGCTGCGTCAAACCCATGGCCCAACAGCAAATGATGCGCTTCGACGTCATGGCGATTTCCGCGGCATCTCGAATCTGTTCTCTTGTTAGGCCGCTGCTGATCAGAATGTCGTCCCAGCTTGTCGCGCGAAGATCCGCGATGAATTCGTCATATCCGGCGGTGTGATTTCGAATGAACTCCTGGTCGAAAACGGCGTCGTGGCATTTCTCTTCCTCGGCCAGCATCTCCTTCATCATTCCCTTTAGCACCGCGACATCGCCATTGATGCGCACGGGCAACCAGAGATCGCTCAACCGCGTTCCACTGCCGAACATCAATCCGGCCGCGCGAATCGGATTCTTCAAATCCTGCGGATTCTTAAACTGGAAGTTTCCGATCTCGGGGAGGGGATTGATCGAAACGATCCTGGCCCCCGGTTTCCCGTCGCGCTGCTGCTTCGCGCGCTGCAAACTGGTTAGCATCCGCGGATGATTGGTTCCCGGGTTCTGGCCGATAATGAAAATTGCGTCGGCATGATCGAAGTCCTCCAGTTTCACGCAGCCTTTGCCGATACCGATTGCTTCATTCAAGGCCGCGCCGCTCGACTCATGGCACATGTTCGAGCAATCCGGCAGATTGTTGGTCCCGAATTCCCTGGCGAAAAGCTGATACAGGAAAGCCGCTTCGTTGCTCGTTCTGCCACTGGTGTAAAACGCCGCCGCGTTCGGTGTTGGCAACGCGTTCAACTCCGCGGCGACGAGCTTGAACGCATCATCCCATGGGATCGGTTCATAGTGGGTGGCGCCTTCGTGTTTCACCATCGGATGCGTCAACCGCCCCTGCTGGCCTAACCAGAAATCGCTTTGCTTGCGCAAGTCATCGAGCGAATGTTCGCGGAAGAAATCGGGAGCGACGCGTTTTGTCGTCCCTTCGTCTGCAACTGCTTTCGCTCCGTTCTCGCAAAATTCCGCGACTTGCCGTTCGTCGTCCGGACTCGGCCACGCGCAGCTCTGGCAGTCGAAACCGGTCTTCTGGTTGACTTGAAGCAGCGCCTTCGCTCCGCGAACGATGCCCATTTCACGGACGGCAAAACGCGTCGTTTGATACATCGCTGGCAAACCGGCGGCGATTTGAGATGGCCGGCCGATTCTTGCTCCCTCGATTTCCAGCGGAGGTTGCGCTCCCGGTGTGGGATCGTCCTGATCTAACTCTGTGTTTTTTGCGGGTGACGCGGAATCAGGCTCCCGCGTCCCGTGATTTTCGTCCCCAGTCACATTGCATTATACGCTTCCCGGCGTTGAGCCAAGCAGCCGTTTTTCTGTCGCTACCAGCGGTGAAAGGCGGGATGGCCTTCCTTCACGGCAACAAAAGTCCCACGGCATGTCGCGCAGACCTTTCCGCCTGCAGTCAGCGTTCCGTCAACGGTGGCGCGATCGTGGGACGAATCGACGACTTTGGCCGAAAGAAAGACCGAGTCGTTAGTCGGAGTTGGGCGGAGCAACTTGATCGCGTAATCGGCCGTGACGGTGCACGGTGGATGATCTTCGCCGGACTGCCGCATGAGATGGTAGGCCGCCGTCCAATTACAATGACAATCGAGCAACGTGCCGATGACACCGCCGTTCAGGACGCCGGGGAACGCCTCGTATTTTGGCTCGGGCCTCCATTCCGCGATCACTTCCTCTTCGCCGCGCGGAAAACTGCGGATGCGCAATCCTTCGGCATTGGCCGGGCCGCAACCCCAGCAGGAATTGTTTGGAGCATAACGCTCTTGCAGCGATCTTTGATCGTCAGGCATTTGTTGTTCGGGCTGGTTTAACTTCCTTGTAGCGGCGGTCTCTGACCGTCGCCATTCTGCAATTCAGAGCGGATCGCTACAGCCGATCCGACGGTCAGAGACCGCCGCTACAATCCGGCCGGCCATTACTTCGCGCCGTTAGGCGAAATTCCGTCGTAAGGCCGCATCGCGGGTCCGGTATAAAGCGAGAGCGGGCGGATCAAGCGGTTGTGATCTTGCTGTTCGGTCACGTGCGCGCACCAGCCGGCGACGCGCGAGGTCGCAAAGATTGGCGTGTTCAAGGCGGGCGGAAACTCCAGCATCGTGAAGACCGGCGCGGCGTAGAGATCGACGTTGGCACAGAGATGTTTTTCTCGCTCCATCGTGGCCTCGAGCGTTTCACAGATCGGCACCCAATCTTCCTTCCCGACCCGCTTGCCCAGGTCGCGCGCGATTTCGCGCATAATCGGCACCCGCGAGTCCCCTTTTTTGTAAACCCGATGTCCGAAGCCCATGATCTTGGCCTTTTTCGCCAAGGCATCCATCATCCATTTCTCGGCGCGATCGGCCGTCTTGATGTCGTCGAGCATGCGCATCGATTCCTCGTTAGCGCCTCCGTGCAGCGGACCCTTCAGCGTGCCACAGGCGCTTGTCACTGCAGCGTACATGTCGGCGAGCGTCGATGCGGTCACGCGCGCTGCGAAGGTCGAGGCGTTGAATTCGTGGTCGGCGTACAGGATCAGGATCGTGTCCATCATCCGGATCTTCCACGTCGGCGGCACTTCACCGTTCAGCTTGTAAAATAGATTGCCCGCCACGGTCAGGTCCGGGTGCTCCGCCAACGGATCGAGGCCTAACGAAATGCGGTAGCCGTCCATAATCAGCGTCGAAACCTGCGCGATCAGGCGGGTCGCCTTGCGGATGTTGGCGTCGTGCGAGTTGTCGTTCAGGTCGGGATCGAAAGGCGCGAGCATGGAAACGCCGGTGCGCAGCATATCCATCGGATGCGTCTTCTTCGGCAACAGCCGCAGCATCTCGATCACCTGTTTCGGCAGGGGCCGCGCGGCCGCGATCTCCATTCTGAAGCGCTGGAGCTCTCCCAAGGTCGGCAGTTGACCGTTGAGGAGGAGGTAGGCGACTTCTTCGAAGCTGGCCTTCGTCGCCATCTCATGAATGTCGTAGCCGCGATACATCAGGCCGGCGTTGGGATCGACCCAGCAGATTTCAGTTTCGCCGGCGATCACGCCGGCAAGGCCCGGGCTGTAGGCTGGTTTTTGTTCAGTGGTCATAAATTATCCTGAGGTCTGGTCGTTATTCTTAACGTCCAACGTCCAACGTTCAACATTCAACGTCCAATTACAGAAAGACGGACGCGATGCGCTGCCTTCATTGAGCGTTGAACGTTGAACGTTGAGCGTTGGACGTTTTCTCCTCCTTCGCGGCGTCGTATCCCGGCCAGCTTTCCGCCGCCGGATCGTAATCGAGCGTCTCGTAAAGGTCATTCCGCGTCTGCATCCGGTCGAGCCAACCCTCGGCCGAGCCGGCCTCCTTTAAGGCCCGGAAGAATTCGTTCGTCGTTTTCATCGAAACGCGAAACGCGCTCTGCGGGAAGATGACCATGCGATAGCCGAGCTCGCCCAACTCGTCGACGCTCAGGAGTGGGCTCTTGCCAAACTCCGTCATGTTCGCGAGCAGCGGTACTCTCATCTCTTTCGCGAAATCGCGGAACTCTTCCTTCGTTTGCAGCGCCTCGGGGAAAATCGCATCCGCGCCCGCCGCGACGTACGCCTGCGCGCGTTTCACCGCGCCGTCGAAATTTTCGCGCGCGCGGGAATCAGTCCGCGCGATAACCAGAAAATCGTGATCGTGCCTGGCGGCCAACGCCGCGCGAATCTTCGCCGCCATCTCTTCGGTCTCGATCAAGCGCTTGCCCGCGAGATGACCGCAGCGCTTCGGAAATTCCTGGTCTTCCAGGTGGCAACCGGCCAATCCGGCGCGTTCCAACTCATAAATCGTGCGCCCCACATTCTCAACGCCGCCGAAGCCGGTATCAGCATCGACGATCGCCGGAATTTTCACGGCGTGCGCAATGAAGCCGGCGAAAGTCGCGACTTCGTTGAGCGTGAGCAACCCGACATCTGGCAAACCGGCGGTGCAATTCGCCAGTCCCGCACCGCTGATGTAGACCGCCTTGAATCCGACCCGCTCCACCTGGCGTGCCATCGAGGCATTCGGCACTCCCGGCATCGCGACGACGCCCTGGCTAATCAGTTTTCGCAATGCAGCGGCTGGACTCATTCGTTAGGCCGGCATTTTCGCCAGCTTCATCAGTTCGTCAGGATTTTTCGCTTCGTCCAGTTTCCAGCCCGCGGCCAAAATCTTTTGCGCGCCCGCTTCGCCCAGCGCCGGCACGACGAGCGCGTTGAATTTCCCTTCCAGTTGCTTGTCGCTCACCGGATTGAAGGCGTTGCCTAACGGATAATCGATCCGCTTCGTCAGCACGCGGCCGTCCTGCAACGTGACGTGCACAATGTTCGCCACGGCTTTCGCGTAGAGCGAAGAGAGTTCGTCGTTGCGCTCCACGGTCACATTCTCGAGGAATTTCCAGATCGCCGGTTCGGTGAACCTTGCCGGTTGGAACTGCTTCTCCGTCACCTCGCCGTCGATCAACGCGATCGCGGTGATGTAGGGCAGACTGTGATCCGCCGTCTCGCGCGTCTCCGGTTTCCATTTCTCCGGTTCGCTCCCGATGATGTCGACCGAGGCGTCATGGCTCTCGATCCGGACTGACTCGAATCTTCGACGGATCGCCAATTTCCTTGCGCAGGAACATCGCCGCCTCGATCGCGCTCTGGCTGTGGTACTCGGCCGGCCAATACTTGATGCTGGTGTTGAGGATCATCGCCGCCGTCCCCTCGTTCACATTCTTCGCATTCGGCCGTTTCACGAAAACTTCGCCGACGTCCCCTAACGAAACACCCAGTTCCTTTTCAAAACCCATCTGGCCTTCGAAAATCGGTGCCGGACCCGTCATGCCCGCGCGTGCCAGCAGCGCCGCATACACTCCGCACCGCGCGGCATTGGCAAAGGCGACGCCTTTCCAGTGCGAGAGTTCGCCGACGCGCGCCTGCCGGAAGGCCGCGCAGTTCACGCCCGCGATGTTGACTGCGTGCCGCGTCTTCTCCGGGTCAAGTTTCATCAATCGCGCCGCGGCTAGCGCGGTCGAGAACGCGCCGTAGGTCGGATGATCCCAGCCCCGCGCACGAATGCTGGCCGCGTCGCAGAAACGGCATTGCACTTCATAAGCAAGCGCGATCGCGGTGATCAGCTCGCGGCCGTTGGCGCCCACGCTCTCCGCCACCGCGAGTGCGGCGGCGATGTTGTCGCTCGGGTGCGCCGGTTCCTTCGAGAGATAGGTATCGTTATAATCGAAATAGCGAATGCAGCAGCCGGTCGCGAATGCTGCCCAATCCGGCGGCGCCTTGTGATCGGTTCCAAGAATGGTGCCGCCGTTCTTCGCCGAAAAATCGGAGGCGACTTTGCGTGCGATCACGCACGGTTCCTCGTGCCAGGCGCCGAGTGCGCAGCCAAAGGAATCGATCACCCGCCGTTTCACTTCGTGCACGACTTCACGGGAAAGGTCTTCGTAGGTTAAGGAGCAGGCGTATTCAGCGAGGCGATGGGCGAGTGACTTGGACATATTGCGAGCCTGCAATCTGGCGATGAATCGCGGTGGGGCAACAGTTGTCATTCCGAGCGAAGTCGAGGAATCCCGCGATGGAATCTTGAAGGTAACGCCCCGGGATCCCTCGACGGCGCTCGGGATGACGAGTGGCCATTCTCCCAATCCGTGATTAAATCTTTTTCGACATGAGCAAAGTTTATCCTAACGCCAAGGCTGCGCTTGCCGGCCTGCTCCACGACAACATGACGATCGCTGCCGGCGGGTTCGGGCTGTGCGGCATCCCGGAGAATCTCATCGCCGCATTGCACGATAGTGGTGTGAAGGGCCTCATCATCGTCGGCAATAACGCGGGGGTGGATGATTTCGGTATGGGCGTTCTGCTTACGACGCGACAGGTGAAAAAGGTCGTGGCCTCCTACGTCGGCGAGAACAAGGAGTTCGAGCGCCAGGTCCTGGCCGGTGAACTCGAACTCGAGCTCGTCCCGCAGGGCACCCTGGCCGAGCGGTTGCGCGCGGGCGGCGCGGGTATCCCCGGGTTCTACACGCGCACCGGCTTCGGCACCAAACTGACCGAGGGCAAGGAGACGAAAATTTTCGCCGGCAAGGAATACGTCCTCGAACCCGGCATCAAAGCCGAGGTCTCGCTGGTGAAAGCGTGGAAGGGCGACACATCCGGCAATCTCATCTTTCGAAAGACCTCACGGAATTTCAACCCGATGATCGCCAGTTGCGGGAAAATCTGTGTCGCTGAGGTCGAGCAACTCGTCGAGATCGGCGAACTCGATCCCGACCAGATCCACACGCCCGGCATTTTTGTCGATCGCATCATCCAGGGAGAAAAGTACGAGAAGCGGATCGAGTTTCGCACCGTGCAAGGCAGCGCGGCCGCGAAGAAAGAAAATCCGATCCGCGAGTTGATGGCGAAACGCGCAGCGCAGGAATTGCGCGACGGTTATTACGTTAACCTCGGCATCGGCATCCCGACGCTGGTGGCCAATTACATTCCCGAAGGCATGAACGTTACGCTCCAATCCGAGAACGGCCTGCTCGGCATCGGCCCGTTCCCGACCGAGGACGAGGTGGATGCCGATCTGATCAACGCCGGCAAACAGACCATCACGGCGATGCCCGGCTCGGCCTTTTTCTCGAGCGCCGACTCATTCACGATGATTCGCGGCGGACACATCGATCTCGCCATCCTCGGTGCGTTCGAGGTGACGGACAAAGGTGACATCGCGAACTGGATGATTCCCGGCAAAATGGTGAAAGGTCCCGGCGGAGCGATGGACCTCGTCGCCGGCGTGAAGCGCGTCGTCGCGGTGATGGAACATACGTCGAAAGATGGCAGCCCGAAGATTTTGAAACGATGCACGTTGCCCATCACGGGTCTGGGAGTCGTCAACCTCATCATCACCGACCTGTGCGTGTTCGAAGTGAAGCAGGGTGGTGGACTCATCCTCACCGAGCTGCATCCTGGCGCCACGGTCACGGTGGACGACATTCGCGCCAAGACCGGCGCACCGTTCGAGGTGGCGCTCAAGCGCTGAGTTGTAATGCAGCTGATTCGGCCGCGCGCCGGAGTAAAGCGCTGTCACACCAAAGCCGCAGTAGATGCACGCAAACGTTTTGGGCTCGTTAAGTCGCGAGTTTTGACATAGTAACGAACTTCATGCCGCCCGAGCAATCCTCCGATTCGAAGTTTGAAATTGGGCATGTCCTCTTCATCGACATCGTCGGTTACTCCAAGCTCCTGATCGAGGAACAGAAGGAGCGCCTCGGCCAGCTGACGAAAATCGTGCTCGGGACGGCGCAGGTGCGCGACTCGACCGACGAACAACTCGTTAGGCTGCCGACCGGCGACGGGATGGCGCTGGTCTTTCGTCACAGCGCGGAAGAGCCCGCGCGCTGCGCGCTCGAGATCGCCGAGGCGCTCCGCAAGCATCCGGAAATTCCGGTCCGGATGGGCATTCACAGCGGGCCGGTGAGCGAAGTGACCGACGTGAGCGGGCGCAGCAATCATCGCCGGGGCCGGGATCAACATGGCGCAGCGGGTGATGGATTGCGGCGACGCCGGGCACATTCTCCTCTCGCAGCACGTGGCGGATGATCTGATGCAATACCGGCAATGGGCGCCGCGGTCTGCGTGATCTCGGCGAATGCGAGGTGAAACACGGCGTGCGGCTCCACCTGGTGAATCTCTACGCGGAGCCATTGGGCAATCCCGAAGTGCCGGAGAAGTTTCGCCAGATTGCCGCGTCAGCGTCGATGCCCTCGCCGGTTATTAAACCGAAGCGGATGCCGTGGCACGAAATCGTCGTCGTCGCTTCCTTCGTCGCCGCGGTGATCGCGGCCGCGTTCTTCTATCTTAGAAAAGGCGCACCTGGGTGCATCGGCCGCTGTGCCCGAGAAGAGCGTCGCCGTGCTTCCGTTTGAAAATCTCAGCGAAGAACAAAGCAAACGCCTACTTCGCCGAGGGCGTGCAGGACCAGATCCTGACCAACCTCGCGCAGATCGCGGATCTCAAAGTGATCAGCCGCACGAGCGTCATGCAATACAAGACCGGGGCCCCGCGCAATCTGCGTGAGATCGGTCAGCAACTCGGCGTCGCGCGTGTCGTGGAAGGCAGCGTGCAGCGTGCGGCCAACAAACTGCGGGTAACTGCGCAGTTGCTCGACGCGCGCAACGATACGCATCTGTGGGCGCAAACCTACGATCGCGATCTGGCCGATGTCTTCGCCATCCAAAGCGAAATCGCCAAGGCCATTGCCGACCAGTTGCAGGCGAAGCTCTCGCCTAACGAGAAGAAAGCGATCGAGCAGCCGCCCACCACTGACCTGGCGGCTTTCGACCTTTACAGCCGGGCGAAGTCGCTTCTCCTCACCCAAAATTTCAGCGCGACGAGCGAGCCAGACCTGCGGAAGGCAATTGAACTTCTGGATGAAGCGGTCAAGCGCGATCCCTCATTTTTCGACGCTTACTGCCAGCTCGCCTTGGCGCACGAATCCCTTTATGCAGTATCGGGGTTGGATCACACTCCCGCCCGGCTTGCGCTGGCTGAAGCTGCGGTGCAAGCCGCGACCCGGCTGCGACCGGATGCTGCCGAAACGCATTTGGCGCGTGCACAATATCTCTACTTCGGGCTGCGCGACTATGCCGGCGCCCTCGCCGAATTGGAGATTGCGCGGCGAGCGTTACCCAATGATCCGCGTGTCTTCGAATTACCGGCTACATTCTGCGGCGGCGCGGCCAGCAGGAGGAAGGTCTGCGCAGTCTCGAGCGCGCCGTGGAGCTGGACCCGCGCAACTTTTATACTCTGCAACAGATCGCGCTCAGTTACGAAAATTTGCGGCGCTATGCCGAGGCGATCGCTGCGCTGGATCGCGCGTTAGCGATCGTGCCCGACAACGTCGAAACGCGGGCCAATCGTGGACTAGATTACATAGTGTGGAAAGCGGACACCCAGCCGCTGCGCCAGACGATTGATGCAATCTTGGCGCAAGGACCGAGCGCTATTGCTCCCGCCGCGGACAGCTGGTTCCTTTGCGCCCTGGCCGAACGCGATCCGGCTGCGGCTGAACGAGCACTCGTCGCGCTGGGCGATAATCAATGCTGGAGCGAAGGGGCGATTAATCTGAGCCGCAGCTTTGGTGAAGGTCTGCTGGCGCGCATGACTAAAGATGAGGCAAGAGCGCGCACTGCGTTTGAAGCGGCTCGCACCGAGCAGGAGAAGATCGTGCAGGCGCAGCCGGACTATGGCCCGGCCCTTTGCGTCCTCGGCTTAATCGACGCTGCTCTTGGGCGGAAAGAGCTGGCGTTGGACGAAGGCCGTCGGGCGATCGCGCTCACGCCGCTGGAAAAAGATGTCATCAACAGCAGCCGCGTCCTTCAGTATTTCGCCATCACAGCAGCGTGGGCGGGCGACAAGGAGCTTGCTTTGCAGCAACTGGAAGCTGGACTGCGTGCTCCCGTCGCATCGGCCATGCTGAGCTACGGCGCCTTAAAACTGCTTCCCGGTCTGGGACCCGCTCCGCGGCGATCCGCGCTTCGAGAAAATCGTCGCCTCGCTCGCGCCGAAAGACGCTGGCAAATAGGCCTCCGCGGAGACCGGCGCATCGTTGGAGGTTGCGCTGAAGCACTGATGAATGTGGGAGGGGCCTCAGTGCCCCGACTAGAGCAAATTAATCGTAGATGAGCGGCCAAGGATCAGTGACCACATCCCTGCAGCTGGCACTACTTGCATCCCACTGCTCCGGTGAGTCGACTAATCCTTTCGCCACGGGATTCTGCTCGATGTAGGAAGAAACGTCACTCAAACTGCCTGGCTGTTTTGACGTGGGTGTCGTAGTAGCCCTCCTGCCAGTTAGTGTCATGCGCACTGAGCAATTGAGCGGTCTTTCTTCCGATAAAGCTCATGAAGTCGTGCATGAACTTTGGTAGCGTCCACGGCTCACGTAACGCGAACAGCGCATGCCAGTGATCCGGCATGACAATAAAAGCGCGGAGGTAGATGCGATTGTTTTCCACCGCGAAACGAAATGCGGAGACAATTACCGCGCGTGTTACTGAATCGAGCACCGGCTTCTTTGGATGGAGTGACTTGGTGATAAAGAAAGTTGCTGACGCATCGGCCCAGCGATGCAGGCGCAGATTTTTCGAATGTGGGGCTTGAGAATGTGGGAGCTGCCTTAGTGCAGCGACCTTCTTGTTCTCATCATTCATCAGATCGGGGCACTAAGGCCCCTCCCACATTGGGATTATTCTCCCGCGGGCACAGCAGCACGAGCAGTGAGGCGATGATCCAGCACGCGATCATGAAGATGAACCCGGTATGGAACGAGCCGGTGCGCTGGCTCAGTTCGCCGACGATCTTTGGACCAACGAATCCGCCGATGCTGGCGGTGCAATTGATGAAACCGACTGCGGCGGCCGCCGCCGAACTGGCGAGAAACGAAGAGGGCAGCGCCCAGAACGATGGCAGATAGGCGACTGTGCCAAACCCGACCAGCGTGAAGGCCGCAATGAGGAGCACATTCGAATGCGGGATGAAAAACCACACGCCGAGCGCGAGCGCGGCCGTCAGTTGAGGGATGGCAAAATGCCAGCGCCGCTCGCCCGCGCGATCGGAGCTCCAGCCGAGGATGAGCATTCCGATCAGGCCGGCGAGAAACGGAATCGCACCGACCCAGCCGATGCGTTGAACATCCGTCCAACCGGTGAAGCGCTGAAGCATGGTGGGAAACCAAAACCAAAATGCATACCCGCCGGTGTAGGTGAAGAACAGGCCGGCCGTGAGCACCAATACCGCTGGATGCCGGAGCGCCTGCCAAATCGTCATGTGCTCCGCATGTGTTTTCGCGCGCCGCTCTTCGCCGAGGCGTGCAATAATCCAATCGCGTTCGTCCGGCGGGAGCCATCGTGCTTCGTTAGGCCAATCCGGCAGCACGAACAACGCGGTAATTCCCAGCACAACGGCCGGCACGCCTTCCAGAAGAAAAAGCCATCGCCAGCCGGCGATTCCTAACCAGTGCAC
The DNA here is from genome assembly GCA_963737545.1 of uncultured Verrucomicrobiae bacterium. GTDB lineage: Bacteria > Verrucomicrobiota > Verrucomicrobiia > Chthoniobacterales > UBA10450 > CAVTTH01. The sequence goes on from CAVTTH010000006.1 coordinate 112,609, forward strand.
GCCCAGAATCGCGCCGGCAATCGGTCCGCCGATCATAAATCCAATTGGAATCGCCGCCATAAAGCGCGCCGTCGCCTTGGCCCGGTCCTGATTAATGAACCAGTGCGAAAGATAAACAATGACTCCGGGGAAGAACCCCGCCTCGGCCGCGCCGAGCAAGAATCGCGCGCCATAAAGCTCGAGCGGAGTGCGCACGAAACCGGTGAGCGTGGTGAGTGCGCCCCAGGTGATAAGCGTTAGCGCGAGCAGGAGTCGCGCGCTCCAGCGTTCCACCAGCAGCGCGCCGGGAATCTGGAGCGCGAAATATCCGATAAAGAAAATTCCGCTCGCCGTGCCAAAGACCGAGTCGGTCAGACCGAGGTCGCCTTTCATCCCGAGCGTCGCGTAGGCGATATTCGTGCGATCGAGATAGTTCGCGACGTAGAGGAGAAAAAGGAACGGCAGGAGATGCCACGCGATTCTAGTTCGCGCACGCGCTTCGGCGTCTGGTTGCGAGGAAGTCATGGATGCGCGCAGATTAATGCGGGAGCCATAATGCTCACAATGCGAATCCCGCTCTTGTCGGCTCGACATAGTCTCGCCCCACCGACTACGGGAAGTCGGACGGACGTTACATTTTTCGTCCAATGATCCAACACTCCATTGGTGGGGCGAGACTCCGTCGAGCCGACGAATGCAACCTTGTCTCTTACCACCGCAATTCGTTCAACGTTCCCTGGAACTCCCAATCTTCCGGACTGGTAACAAGGCCCGCTCGGACAGGATTCGACCGAACATATTCCCATTTCTCTGCGTAACTTTCATCCCGCCGAAGGCGATGGTGGAACCCGCGGGACTGGAATCGCGGCGCATCAACACCGAAGTGACGATGAAATCGCCGTTTCCAATATGTGATCCATCGTTCGATGGAAACGTGTTCGTTCAAAGGAGCGCAGAACAAATGAATGTGGTCAGGCATGACTACGTACGAACCGACCATCCACGCATCCGCGTCCTTCCACGCCGCCCAGAGATTCCGATGGACGGCTTGATTAGCCAATAATGGTTTTCGCTCCAGCGCACAAACCGTTAGGAGAACCACCGTTGGCTGGCCACGAAGGATATGGACACCAGTCGTTGGATTTTCACGAGGCATATTGGAATAAGCACAGCCTCGAAGTGGAATTTCGTCGGCTCGACGGAGTCTCGCCCCACCGGCTTTGGTATCACACCATCGGACGAAAACGTCCGACGATCTCCTGCAGCCGGCCGCTAATCTGGCCTAACGAGCAGACCTCAACCGCGTCGATGAGCGCCGGGAAACAATTCTCACCCCGCTCGACCACGTCGCTTAGGTTATCCAGCGCGCGTTTCGCTTTGTCGGCGTTCTTCCGCTTGAACTTCTTCAGGCGATTGACTTGGAGTTGTTGTTTCGCGCGCGGGGTGCGGACGAGTTCGACTTCCGGCATCTTTTCGTCGCCATCACGATATTTGTTTAGCGCGATAATCGGTCGTGTCCCGTCGTAAATTTGTTGTTCGTAACGATGCGCGGCGTTTTGAATCTGACTGCGCTGGTAGCGGTTTTCGACCGCGGCCAGCACTCCGCCGAGCCGTTCAATTTCCCGGAACTCTTCCAGAATTGCCGCCTCAACCGCACGTTCGACGGCTTTCATTCCCGGCGAACCGCTCAACATGTTCATGGTGTGTTTGAAGATGCCGGATTCGTCGAGCAGGATGGCCTGGCCATGAGCGGAGAGGCGAATCCATTCCTCGCTCGGCGTGGTGAACGGCTCGTCCGCGCTGTTCGAATGACAGGAGTTCGTGCCATTCATGTAGGCCAGCATCAGCTCGGCAGCGGTTCTCGTTAGGTTATTTCGGAACTCGGCGGCAATGAGCGAACGCCCGCTCGTTTGGGTGTGGACTTTGAACATTTGCGCGCGAGCGCCCGCGCCAAACGCATCGCGCATTCCGATCGCCCAGATGCGGCGCGAAACACGGGTGAGCGCGATGTATTCGACGTCGAGTCCGCAATCGAGAAAGAAGGAAAGCCGCGGCCCGAATTCATCCGCGGACATGCCGCGATTCGCCATCATCTCGGCGTAGGCGAAACCGTTCGAGAGCGTGTAGGCCGCCTGCTGCACTGGCGTCGATCCCGCTTCACCGATGTGATAACCGCTGATCGAAACCGGATACCAGCGCGGCATGTTGCGCGTGGTCCATTCCATCATGTCGCCGAGAAACCGGAGCGAAGCTTCGACCGGAAAAATGGTTTCGTTTTGTGCCTGAACTTCTTTGAAAATATCGGCTTGAATCGTGCCGCGAAGTTTCGGCACAACATTGGGACCGAAGCGGCGTTTCGCCGCCGCGATATACATCGCCATGATAATCGGCGCCGGTCCGCTAATCGTCATCGATGCCGAAAAACTCGACGCGCCCAGGTCGAAGCCGGCATACAGCCGCTCCATGTCTTCAACCGTGTCAACCGCCACGCCGCCTTCTCCGATCTTTCCGAAAACGCCGTCGGCATCGGAATCGATGCCGTAAAGGGTCGGGCCGTCGAACGCCGTGCTCAGTCGCTTCGAACGCTGATGTGCGCCGAGATAATGGAAACGCTTGTTCGTGTCATCGGGCAAACCCATCCCGGAAAAAAGGCGCGTCGGCTCTTCCGTCTGCTGAAGTTTCGCGATGCCATCCTTCCCATTTTTCGCGTGAGTGCTCTTGCCGTGGCCATTCTTTTCGAAGCTGCCGGTGTCGACCGGCGCTTCCCGCAGCGGCTCGAGATACATTTCTTTGTAGGCGCCGTTTAGATACGGGAATTCCCCGGGCAATCCCTCGCCTAACAAGTAGCGCGCGATTTCCCCCGGTTCATCGATCTCCGGTAGCGCGAGCCGTGGCAACTCCAAACCAGTTGGCGCTTTGCCGATCTTGATGTTGCGCTTGATTTCATCCCAGCGATCAAGCATTTGCCGGCCGAATTTCTTATCGGTCCGCGCACGTTTCACCTCATCGAGCACGTGCCGATTGTATTTCTCTACCGCTTCAATAACGCGTCCAAGTTTGCTCATTTTCGTTTCCTGTAGCGGCGCTCTATGAGCGCCGAATTTTTTAGCGTCGGCGGTCATCGACCGCCGCTACAACCATTATTTCGCGCGCATCAGCAGATCGCACAACTGATCCACCCCGCGATCACGATGACGTTTCGCCACCGTCGATATTAACTTCTGCTCGCGCCCGCTTCCTTCAAGTCGCCGTTCGATTTCACTCATCGCCGTCCTGGCGCGGTCGAGATCGCTTTTGTTTACGACCACGATGTCGGCGAGATCGAGCATGACGATCTTTTGCAACTGCAAACGTGCGCCGTAATCCGGATTCATCACCAGCACGGTTTGATCGACCAGTTTATTTTGAAACGGCATCGCTTCCTGGCCCGTTCCAACGGTTTCGATGAGGACGTAATCGAAATCGCTTTGCGCGAGCTGGCGCAGGCAGTCTTCCGTCGCGGGCGACAAACCGCCGGCCTGTCCGCGCGTCGCCATGCTGCGCATGAAAACGCGATCGTCCTGCGAGTTAATCATGGTCGCCCGATCGCCGAGGAGCGCGCCTTCGCCGACCACACTCGGATCATGCGAAAGAATTGCGATGCGAGCCTTTGGTGCGCGATGCAGCAGTCGCAGAATGATCTCATCAATCAGCGTGGTCTTCCCCGCTCCACCCGGACCGGTAAACCCAATCACACGCGTCCCGAGGGATTTCTTCGCTTTGCTGACTGCGGACTTTTTCGGTCGTTTCCCGTTGGCGTAGCCGTCTTCTATTTCTGTTAGTTTGCGCGCGAGTTTCATCTCGGCCGTTCTGCCCGCCACCCGTTTGCCTGATTTTCCGTAGCGGTTGCGAACCCATTGCGTCATGTCGGTCAGCGAAGTGCCGGCAAAAAAAATCTTGTCCACACCACGGCGCTGCATCACGCGCTGATCGTCGTGCGTGATCGTTCCGCCGCCGCCGCCAAAAACTTTGATGTCGTTCGCTCCACGTTTCTTCAAGTGCCTAACGACTTCGGCAAAGAATTCGATGTGTCCGCCGTTGTAACTCGATATTCCAATCGCTCGCACATCCTCCTGAATTGCGGCCCGCACGATGTCCTGTGCGTAGCGATGATAGCCGAGATACACGACCTCGATCCCGTGCCGGATAAACTCGAGATTGATCGTATTGATGGCGCTGTCGTGTCCGTCGCAGATCGGAACGGCGGTCAGAATTCGGATCGGAGAGGCCATGGAGTTTGAAATCTTAGCGGCAATCGCTTGTCGAGCAACGCCGTTTCAGCCTAACGTTCGCGAATGAGTGTTTTGCAGTCAGAAACTGCCGCCAAACAATCGTGCCCCTTTTCCGCGATCGCGTGGGCCACTATCGTTGCCGGGGTTTTGGACATCAGTTCCGCGTTCATTCTCGCCTATCCTAAAGGCGTCGGTCCAATCCGGGTCTTGCAGGGAGTGGCCGCCGGCCTGGTTGGCCGGGAATCGGCCAGCGCGGGCGGCCTGGCGACGGCCGGTTTGGGACTCGCCATCCATTTTCTTATCGCCCTTGTCGTCTCCTCTGTTTTCTACATCGCGAGCCGCAGACTTTCTTTCCTCACGCGGCATTCCGTCATTTCTGGATTACTCTACGGAGTGATGGTTTATGGTTTTATGTATTGGATCGTCATGCCTCTCGCCTATCCCATCGTGCACCCTTCCATTTCGCGAGATGTGACCGCGGTCTGCGTGCACATGATCCTAATTGGACTGCCGATCGCCTTCATCGTGCGGCGATTTTCCCAGCCGTCTCCTCGTCAGCCATATGATTGATCGACTCGATTTCGCCGGTAAAGTTGTCCTCGTAACCGGCAGTTCGCGCGGTCTGGGCGCGGAAATGATAAAGGCCTTCGGCCGACGGGGCGCGAAATGCGTCGTCAACTTCATCTCCGATTCCACTGGCCAGAACAAAACCGACGCTGCCGCCGTCGCCATGGAGCTGCACGATCCGCTCGTTATCGATTGCGACGTGAGCAGTTCCGAGCAGGTCGAAGCCATGATGAAAACGATCGCTGAAAAATTCGGCGGACTCGACATCCTGATTAACAACTCCGGAATCATTCGCGATCGCACGATCAAGAAGATGTCGCTCGAGGAATTCGAAAGCATCGTGCGCGTGAATCTCACCGGCACCTTCAATGTCACGCAAAAGGCGGCGGCGATTCTGCGCAAGGATGGACGAATCGTAAACATGTCATCGGTCAGCGGCGAGATGGGTTTGTTCGGCCAGGCGAATTATTCCTCGAGCAAGGCGGCGATCATCGCGCTGACCAAGGTTTCCGCGCGCGAATTTGCGCGTCAGAACATCACCGTGAACGCGATCGCGCCCGGCTTCATCGATGTCGGCATGAGCAAAGGAATGCCCGACGAGGTGACTGCCAACTTCATCAAACAAATCCCGCTCGGCCGATTGGGCGACGCGGAGAATATTGTGGACGCGGCCTTGTTCCTCTGTTCGCCGATGGCGTCCTACATCACCGGTCACGTTCTCAACGTGAATGGCGGCTTCTACATGGGCTGAGTCAGCGCTAACGAAAACGAGGTTCGCGGCGACTACGATCCGTCCTCCGTATTCTTTTTCATGAAGGGCGTGAACAGATCCATCGGAATCGGCAGAAAGGTCGTCGTGTTATGCTCGCCCGAGATCTCGCGCATCGTTTGGAGAAAACGCAATTGCAATGCAATCGGCTGTGCGGAAATCATGGCCGCGGCCTGGACCAACTTCTCCGCCGCCTGAAATTCGCCCTCGGCGTTGATGATTTTCGCGCGCCGCTCGCGTTCACTTTCCGCCTGGCTGGCCATCGCCCGCTTCATTCCTTCCGGCAGGACGACATCCTTGATTTCGACGGCGGTGACCTTGATTCCCCATGGATCCGTCTGACGATCGACGATCTCCTGAAGTTTTTGATTGATCGTCTCGCGATGAGAAAGCAACTCATCCAACTCGGATTGCCCGATCACGCTGCGCAGCGTCGTTTGCGACATGAGTGACGTGGCTTTTAGGAAACTCTCCACCTTCACCACCGCCGCTTCCGCATCGACGACGCGAAAGTAGACAACCGCGTCGACCGTGACCGGCACGTTATCGCGCGTCATCATTTCCTGCCGCGAGACATCGATGGTGACGACGCGCAGATCCATCTTCACCATTCGATCGACTAGCGGGATCAGAAAAATCAGTCCTGGTCCTTTGGTGCCAAGAAGTTTGCCGAGACGGAAGATGACCGCGCGCTCATATTCGCGCAGAATGCGCACCATCTGGGGGAGGATGATGAAGCCGAGGAAAAAAATCGGCACGAGCCAGGAAATTAGTTGGATGGGCATGTTAGTTCTTTCGTTAGGCGGTTGCGGTTGATGATTTGGCGTTTGCTTTCGGTTTCACTCTTAAGGTCAGGCCTGTCACAGCGGTCACTTCGACGGGCTGGCCCTGTTCGATCGGCGTGTCGCAGACGGCGTTCCAATATTCGCCCTCAATAAACACCTTCCCGCTCGCAGAATCGACTGGCGTAACGGTATCGACAATTTTCCCGAGCATCGTGTTTGTGCCAGTCTTGATCGGCAGGAGCTGGGCGCGCACCCCTTTGCCGACCACGAAAATGAAGAACGCCGCGGTTACCAATGTCGCCGGAATAATGTAGCTGAGCGATAAACGAAAGAGCGGATCAGCGCGATTGAAAAGCATGAGAGAGCCGATGAGGAAGGAAGCGATTCCACCCGCTGTCAGGACTCCATGAGTCGGCGCGTAGACATCAAAAATAAAAAGCAGGAACGCAAGCGCGATGAAGACGAGTCCACTCACGTTAACCGGCAGAATCGCCGCCATGTAAAGCGCCAGGATCAACGCGATCGCGCCCACCACCCCGGGCAGGATCGCGCCCGGCGTAGTCATTTCACCGATGATTCCATAGACGGCGATGAGCATGAGGATGAACATCACTTCCGGGCGCCAGATCATTTGGAAAACCCGCTCTGAAAGTGATGGGCCGATCTCTTCGATGTTCGCGCCGCTGGTGTTGAGCTTCCTCCCATTCACTTCGCGACCGTTGAGCTGGGTGAGCAGGTCGCTCGCGTCTTTGGCAATGATCTCGACGACTTTGAGTTCGAGCGCTTTGTTGGCGGTGATCGACGCGCTTTCTTTCACTGACGATCGGGCCCACTCGACATTTCGCTTTCGCTTTACCGCGATTGTCTCGATGTAACTGATCGCGTAATTCTCCAGCTTCGTTTTCATGGTCTCGTCGACTTTTTGTTCGTTTCCGCCACCGCCGCTCATTTCCACGGGATGCGCGGCGCCGATCGTTGTCGCCGGTGCCATTGCGGTGACGTCGGCTGCCAGCGCGATGAAACATCCCGCGCTCGTCGCGGTTGCACCCGAAGGTGCCACGTAAACGACCGTCGGGATCGGCGAGGCCAGCATTTCCTGGACGATCGTTTTGGTCGATTCGAGTAAACCGCCGGGCGTGTCGAGTTGGATAATGAGGCATTGCGCGCCTTGCTCCTGCGCTTCGTGGATTCCGCGCGAGATGTAGCCGGCGGTCGCCGGTCCGATGGCCCCGTCCACCTTGATGCGAGCGACCCTGTCGGCCTGGGCACTGGAAATAAGCGCCAGCAATACGAGAACGACTGAACTCCATCGAGCGCAGTTCATCACAAGCACCCTACCACGCGGAAGCATGCCTTCAAAATGTCGCCACGGCTTAATCACTAACGGTTTTCATTCGGAATAAAAAGCTCGCCAGGAGCCAATTGATTCTTGCAAAAATCCCCCTTTAATTTTGAAGAGATTTCGAGTTGTTAAGTAAAACCGGAGGTTACCTATGAGTAGTTCGCTTAGTGAAGATTCCATCAAGGAACTAAAAACAAGACTGAGAGGGGAGGTGATCGAACCTCGCGATGCGGGCTATGATGAAACCCGCAGGGTTTACAATGCCATGATCAGCAAGAAGCCGCGTCTGATCGCGCGCTGTGCGGATGTGGCGGACGTAATCAGCTGCGTCAATTTTGCGAGAGAGCAGCATTTGCTTCTTGCCGTTCGAAGCGGAGGGCATAACGCGGGCGGCCTCGGGATTTGCGATGACGGCCTCGTCATTGATCTGGCGCTGATGAAATACACCCGAGTTGATCCCGCAGCCGCTACTGTAACTGTCGGTGCGGGATGCACCTGGGGTGACGTAGATCATGCCACGCATGTGTTCGGCCTCGCCACTCCGAGCGGAATTATTTCTACGACTGGCGTGGGTGGATTGACGCTCGGTGGAGGAGTCGGGCATCTCACCCGCAAGTGTGGCCTAACGATTGATAATCTCATCTCGGCCGATCTCGTTCTGGCGGATGGAAAATTTGTAAGAGCGAATGCGAACGAGAACACTGATTTGTTCTGGGCGATCCGTGGCGGTGGCGGGAATTTCGGCGTGGTCACTTCTTTTACGTTCAAGCTACACCGAATTGATACCGTCTATGGCGGTCCGATGCTGTACGAGCTCAGTGAGACGGCCGAGGTGATGAAATGGTATCGCGAGTTAATTAAGAAAGCTCCCGATGACTTGAATGGCTTCTTTGCGTTTCTGACGGTGCCGCCGGGGCCTCCTTTCCCGGAACATCTTCACATGAAAAAAATGTGCGGCATCGTGTGGGCATGCACTGAACCGCTCGCAAAAGCGGAGGAAACATTCAAACCGATCCGCGCTTTCAAGAAGGCTGCGCTCGACCTGGTCGGGCCCTTGCCGCAGCCAGCTTTGCAAAGCATGTTCGATGTGCTCTATCCACCGGGTTTGCAGTGGTATTGGCGCGCCGATTTTGTGAATGAGTTAGGCGACGAGGCAATTGCCCTCAATGCTCGCTTTGGGAGCGAGCTTCCGACCATGCATTCCCTGATGCATTTGTATCCCATCAACGGCGCCGCCGCGCGCGTCGGAAAAGACGATACAGCTTGGAATTACCGCGATGCCACCTGGGCGCAAGTAATATGCGGGGTCGATCCTGACGCGGCGAACAACGAAAAGATTATTTCGTGGACGAAGAATTACTATGACGCGCTTCATCCTTATTCGGCCGGTGGGGCTTATGTGAACTTTATGATGGATGAGGGAGAGGAACGCGTGAAAGCAACCTATGGGGATAATTACGAAAGGCTGGTCGCGATCAAGAACAAGTACGATCCTCAGAATCTCTTTCGCGTGAATCAAAACATCAAGCCGGCGGGTTAGAGTCGATGAACGCCGATGTCCTTAGATCTTTGCAGGCGCCCATCAAAGAGCAGTATCGAGAACGTCCGGCCACGGCGTTGATCACGCTCCGAGCCGAGGGCCGCATCGGTGAAGGGATCACGTGTAAAATAGGGACCGGTAAGGCGCTTGTCGAAGCAGGGCTTCATCCGGCGACCGGAGGCGACGGACTGAGCGCGTGTTCGGGCGATATGCTTCTGGAGGCGTTGGTGGCCTGTGCAGGTGTTACGTTAGGCGCGGTGGCGACTGCGTTGGGCGTTCAACTTCGAGATGCAAGGATTCACGCTGAGGGCGATCTCGATTTTCGCGGAACGCTGGGAGTCTCGAAGGAAGTTCCGGTAGGGTTTCGACGGATCCGGCTGCGTTTCGATCTCGATACCGACGCGAGCGAAGAACAACTAACAACTTTGCTTCGGCTGACCGAACGCTATTGCGTCGTTTACCAGACGCTCAGTCATCCTCCCGAGATCGAGGTTGCCCGTTCCATCGCGCCGCGGTGAATTTGCAGTCACGCATCTTTGTTATTACTTACAAGTCGTATGCCCACTTACATGGACATTCACGAGATTCCTGGTGGTGTGAGTGCGGAAGAAATCGCCAAGGCCCACGCGCACGATCTCGAGGTGCAGGAGAAATACGGCGTTAACTACCACAGGTATTGGATCAACGAGAAAGCGGGCAAGGTATTTTGCCTTTGCCACGCGCCCAGCGCCGAAGCCGCGAACCAGGTTCATCGTGAAGCGCACGGCCAGGTCGCGGTAAAGATCATTCCGGTAGAGTCCGATGTGGCTGACTTGTTCCTTGGTGGCAGCGAAGTAAATGCCGAAGGAGCAGCGCTGCTTCCCGGCGATACCGATGCGCGAGATCCCGGAATCCGGACCGTCGTCTTCACGGATATCGTGGGTTCTACGAATCTTACTCAAGCGATGGGAGATGAAGCGGCGATGGCTCTGATTGAACTTCACGATCGCATCGTTCGTGGTGCTTTGACCGCTTTGGGCGGTCGCGAAATCAAGCACACCGGAGACGGCATCATGGCGTCTTTCGTTTCGGCAGCAGCGGCGGTCAAATGCGCAAGTCGAATTCAGCGCGAGGTGATCAGTCACGGCCAAAAGAACAGCGATCGGTCAATTCAAATTCGTGTGGGTGTCGCAGCGGGAGAGCCCGTCGAGCACCACGACGATTTATTTGGATGCACCGTGCAGCTCGCTGCCCGTCTCTGTTCTCACGCGCAGCCCGAGCAAATTCTGGTGTCGAATGTGGTGGCGGAGTTGTGCATCGGAAAAAGTCTGACATTTCGCGCGCTCGGTGAAGTTTCCCTCAAAGGCTTTGACCAACCGGTGCCGGTTCACGCGGTCGAATGGCCAGCGGAACGTGTCGCGTCTTAGCCGCCTCTATTGCGCTACGAATTTTTCCCGGTCGTGATCGCCTGATTTCGGAGACACTTCGGCCACGCTAACGAAAGATCCGCGGCAGCGGTGTCGAGCTGTCCCGCTCATGACCGACGATCTCACTCTGGATCGTTCGACGGTCGACGCGGGTGAGATTCTTCTCGAGCGCGGGCTTGAAGAGCGGGATGTGCGGAATCACATACAGATAGGCCGGCACGAACCAGATATCTTTCTCCGATGTCATCCATTCCTCTCGATCGAAGCGCGCCAGATTCACCGGACGCGAGTAGCGACGGAGAGTGCGTTCGCCGCGCATATTGAAATAAATGTGGAAATAACTTAACGCCAGTTCCCGCGGCGTTCGATAGATCGGATCGCGATATCGGCACCCGGTATAATTCGATTTCCCCACCGCCCCCCAGTGCCCGCGCACTTTGAAAATCGCGATGACATGATCGACATCACGGTCCGCTTCCAGATCGAGCAGCAACGGCGGGAAGCCAAGTACGCGCAAGGCCGCCGCGGCGAGGATCGCTCCCTCCAGGCAATGTGCCGTTCGTTCCCGCAAAGCGACCCGCGGTGACCACGCCGATATTTCCTGGTGATACGGCATCTCGTCGAGGAATCGCTGAATACCGGCGGGCGTTTTTAGCGACCGAAACTTCCGCCGTTCTGATGGAGTAAACCTGTTCTTCATGGTGAGTGCGAAATCGGAGTAGCTCGGGATGACACCCTTGAATGCGAGCAGACAGTTGACGTTGCCGGCGTCAAACCGCAAGTGTTCCAAACGTGAAGGCTGGCGGTAAACATTTTCGGACCATCTGGCTCAAGGAAGATGACGCCCGTACGGTGCAGTTGATCGATCAAAGATTCTTACCGCACCGCTTCGTGATCGAGGAAGTCACGACGGTCGAGCAGATGGCAACGGCCATCCGGGAGATGCACGTCCGTGGGGCGGGATTGATCGGAGCGAGCGCAGGTTATGGGATGTACCTCGCGACAATCGAAGGCGCGGCGCGTGGTTCGCTCGACGACCGGTTGGCTGCTGCGGCCGCACAACTCAGTTCGACCAGGCCGACGGCGGTAAATCTCGCCTGGGCGATCGAGCGGCAGTTGAAGAGTATCGCCGAGGGAAGGACGGCGGACGAAAAGATTGCCATTGCGTTGGACACCGCCCGACGAATTGCCGACGAGGATGCCGAACATTGCCGGATGATCGGGGAACATGGGCTCGAGCTCATTCGGGAAATCGCGAAAAATAATTCCGGGAAACCGGTGAACGTGCTGACGCATTGCAACGCGGGCTGGCTTGCGTTTGTCGATTACGGTTCCGCTACGGCGCCGATCTACGCCGCGCATGACAGCGGCTTATCCGTTCATGTCTGGGTCGATGAGACGCGGCCCAGAAGCCAGGGCTCCAAGCTCACCGCGTGGGAACTCGGCGAACATGGCGTGCCGCATACAGTGATCGCAGATAACACTGGCGGACATTTAATGCAGCGCGGTGAGGTAGACCTTGTCATCGTCGGATCAGATCGAACGACATACACCGGCGACGTGGCCAACAAGATCGGCACCTATTTGAAGGCGCTGGCCGCGAAGGATAACAGCGTTCCGTTTTACGTGGCGCTGCCGTCGTCTTCCTTTGACTGGAAGTTGCGCGATGGACTTGCGGAGATTCCGATCGAGGAACGCGGTGCAGAAGAAGTAAAGAACGCCGATGGTTGGTTCGACGGCCGCCAGGTCGAAGTACGCGTCACGCCGGAAAAAAGTCCGGCGGCGAATTACGGATTTGACGTTACGCCGAGACGATTGGTGACGGGGCTGATCACCGAGCGAGGCATTTGCAACGCGGACGAGAAGAGTATCCGCGCACTTTTCCCCGAGCACGCACCCTGACCGAGACGGCTACTCCATCGCGCGGACGATGTAGGTACCGGCTTGCTTGTCGTCTTCGAGTTTGAGCAGACCGCGTTTTTGCGCCTCGAGGAGCAGGTCGTTGAAGGCACGAAAACCGTGCGCGCGTTCGTTGAATCCCGGGTTTTGACGTTTCATCGCCTGCTTCATTAGCGAGCCGCGAATTGGATAATCGTCACCTCGCTCGGCGCGCAGCGCCTCCAGCGTTTTCATTAGAAGATGGAGAGCCGCATCGCTGGAGGGTCCGTGATCTTTGCTGGCTTTCGCGACCGACGGAGTCGCCGCAGTGCCGGAGCGTCTCTTCGCCGGTTCCGCGCGCACGAGATCGTCGTAATAAAGAAATTCGTCGCAGTTGTCCCGGAAAAGATCGGAGGTCGACTTCTTCACCCCAACGCCGATCACGGTCTTGGCGTTCTCGCGCAGTTTGCTCACGAGCGGGGAGAAATCTGAGTCGCCGCTAATGATGACAAAACTGTCGACGTGACTCTTGGTGTAGCAAAGATCGAGCGCATCGACCACCATGCGAATGTCGGCCGAATTTTTCCCGGACTGGCGCACATGCGGGATTTCGATCAACTCGAACGCGGCCTCGTGCAGCCCGCGCTTGAATGACTTGTAGCGGTCGAAATCACAGTAGGCCTTCTTGACAACGATGTGTCCTTTGAGCAGCAAACGCTCGAGCACTTTTCGGATATCGAACGCAGGGAATTGTGCCTCGTGCGCGCCGATCGCGATGTTCTCCAAGTCGAGGAAGACGGCCATCGTAGCTTCAGAATCGGGAATGCTCATCAGACAGGCACGTTAGCGACATCCGAGCTGTGAGACAGCGAAAATGTTCGTCAAGCGGTGGGAGTGCGCCTGCACTAACAAATCAGTGTCGGCATGTGAGCTGCTTTCCTTTACTCGGTATGCAGCTAACTCGCGCTCTCAATCCGCGTGCGACTCCCATCGAATCCGTTTCCGGGCAGCGTCGAAGTCACTCAGCGAAACTTGTCGCCCACGGTGGCTCGAAGGAGGCGGTTGCCGAGATCAACGCCTACATCGCGATTCGGGACATCTATCTCGCGGAAGCCGAAGAAGTCGCGAGCGACGCGACGTTGTATCGTGCGGGCGTGGCCAACGATTTGGTCGCGACCTGTGTGAAACCGGCGCGATCGCCCTACGAGGCGCAGCATCTCCCGGAAGCTGAGGCAGTCCGCGAGCGCGCACGGTGCGAGACAGTGAAAGCGCGCCTTGCCGAGCTCGCACGCGCAACCGCAGCCTAAGCGCGCGCCGTCGTCCGGCGGCGCAGCCGTGCAGCGAGAACTCCCCCAAGGCCGAGCAAAATCCACGAGGCCGGCTCAGGAACCGCGCTGATGTTATCGATGCCGACCTGGCCTTCGATCACGTCGCCATTGAGATCGGCCGTGCCGACTTCGTTGATGATGCGCATCTCTCCGGGATTAGAAAAAAAAGTGTCGAAGTCGGATGGCCCTCCAACTGCGATCATGCTCCCGGCATTGATGAGGAAGACCGCATGATACCAGGTCCCGTCTGCCGGAAGAATGAACGCGGCGCTCAAATAACCCGGCGCGCCGAAGGTGCTGTCTTGTTTGAAAGCAATCCGCATGGACAGTTCCACCGCTCCTGAATTTCTCAGATCAATCTCAATACTTGTCACTCCAGCCGTGATGTAATTCCCGAGCCATTGACTGGTGTTGAAGACGGTGAGCCTGCTGCCAGGTCCCGGCATACCGTTGGATGTGACTTGGAGAAACTGGTCGCCGACGCCCATCGGACCTCCGTCAGGAATGATCACCGCGGTACCGGCGTTGTTGCCCCAGCCCTCCGGAGAACCATCCTGGAAATCATCGAGTTGGCCGACGACTACCGCGTGAGAAAATCGCGCTGATGCCAGGCAGATCAGGAACACTAACAACGTGAGGCGAAAGTTCATGGGCGAGAAATTAAGCGAGCGAAACGGAGCGTTGCAAGAATGAACCCCACTATTCCCGACCCCAGATCATGGCGACTGAAGTCGTTAGGCTGCCGCCCATGTTGAAAGTGAGAATTTTTTTCGCGTTTTCGATCTGACGCGCGCCCGCCTGATTCGTGATCTGCTGATACGCCTCGAACACCTGACGCACGCCCGTCGCACCGACCGGATGTCCGTCGCCGATCAGGCCACCCCCGGCATTGACCGGAATTTCGAAATCGATTTTGCCGCTGACGTGCTCGCCGCGCACCTGGGGCAACGCCGTCGCACCGCTGATCGCCAGCTCCGCGCCTTTGCCGGACTCGGCCAGGCCAAGAATTTCGTAGGCGATGAGCTCGGTAATCGAGAAACAGTCGTGGACTTCCGCGCCCTGCAGGTCGCGAGGCTTCGCGTTCGCCATCGAAAATGCGTTGGTCGCCGCTTTCCGCGCGGTCGAGAATGTCGGCGCATCTTTTTTCTCGAGCGCCAGATAATCGGTGGTGTGACCAAAGCCGAGCAGACGTGCGGACTTGGATTTGTCGCGTCCGATTCTTGTCAGGTACTTCTCGGAACACAAAACGAGCGACGCGGCACCATCCGTGATCTGCGAGCAATCGGAAACTTTGAGCGGAGGCGCAACGCTCGGATTCTTGTCGGAAACCTGCGAGGCGCAATCGTAGGTCAGATCCGCGTCCCGCATCTGCGCCAGTGGATTGAGCTTGGCATGCGCGTAATTTTTGTATGCGACCTGCGCCAGAGCGTTCGGGGAGACGCCATATTTATCGATGTAAATCTGCGCGATCTTCCCGAACAACTTCGGGAACATGAAGTCGCCGTATTCCGGTTTCTCGATGTGATAGTCGGCCGCGGCGCCGAGAACATCGGAGCCATCGAGCGACGACATCGTCTTCTGCTGTTCGGCGCCGACCACGAGCACCACGTCGTAAAATCCGCCCATGATCCATTGCGATGCGAGCAAAACCGAGAGCGCGCCCGAAGCACACGCTGCTTCGGTGTGCATGGTGGGAATACCATGCAGCTTCGGATCGATCTCCGGCAGAAACGCGCCGAGATGCAGCTGCTTGGTAAATTGCCCCGCATTAAAATTGCCGACCGCGCCGGCTTTGATTTCGCCCGGATCAATCTTCGCATCGGCGATTGCTTTTCTTCCCGATTCCGTGATCAGGTCGCGGATGGTTTTGCCTTCCTTCTTCAGGTTACGCTTAAAATCGGTTCGGCCGCCGCCGAGAATGTAAACTTCGTTCATTGCCCAATTAACTTAACCAAAGTAAATGCGCTGTCATCCGGTGAGCGTAATTGTCTAATATTTGGCAAGCGATCATGCCTGGCCCAGACGAACTAACGCAAAGCGACGCCGCCAGTCGTCTACGCCAATTTGGCGGCAACGATCCGCAGCGCAGCACGATGTCAGCCGTGACGCGGATGGTGGCCTAACGATTCCATGGAAACGTTTGCCTTGATCAATCTCGCCTCGGTCGCGCAGCCGCTCTCGCACCAAAAGCCGGTCATCCTGTCGATCTTCGCCATCACCTATCTCGGGATCGCAATCGGACGAGTGCCCGGCTTGAAACTCAATCGCGTTGGGATCGCGTTGCTCGGCGCCATCGCGATGATGATTTTCGGCGGCATCGCCACCGATGACGTCATTTCCTACATCAACTGGCCTACGATTTTCCTGTTGTTCGGATTTTTTGTCATCTCGGCCCAACTTCGTTTGTCCGGATTCTATGACAAAGTCGCCCATGGCATCGCTACGCGACTGGGCCATCCGGCGCGGTTCCTCATGTTGTTGATGGCGGTGACAGCCGGCCTCTCCGCGCTATTGAATCACGACATCGTTTGCTTCGTCTTTACCCCGATCGTTGGCGCGGCCCTTCTCCAAAGACAACTTAACCCCATTCCATTTTTGATCGCGCTGGCGGTCGCCAGCAACATCGGCGCGGCGGCAACGATCATCGGCAATCCGCAGGACATGATGATTGCGCAGGTGGCGCATTTGGACTTCGGCCGTTACCTGCTTTGGTGCGCTCTTCCCGTTATCGTCGCGCTCGCGCTTGGCTACGTCATTATCTGGCAAATGTCGCGGAGACATCTTCAATCAATCCGTTGCCGGCCAAATCCAAGTCAGAACAAACCGCTCAACCGTACAATCGGTTTCACACCATCAAAGGTTTGGTCATTCTCGTCGTCGTCATCGGATTGTTCTTCTCGCCGTTGCCGAAGGAGCTAATTGCCCTGGCTGCCGCCGGCATTCATCTCGCCAGCACAAAATTTCGGACCGACGACCTGTTGCGATTGGTGAACTGGCCAATTCTCATTTTGTTCATGGGCCTGTTTGTTGTCACCGGAGCTTTTCAATCCACCGGCTATGGCGATCAAGCCGTCCGTTCGTTAGCGCACGGCGGTTTTAATCTGAGCGCACCGGTCAATCTCACTTTGACCACGGCCGCTCTATCCAATCTAATCAATAACTCGGCGGCCGTGATGTTGCTGCTCAAGGTTGTCGACGTTTCCCATCCCACGACGGCTTACATCCTGGCATTGGCCAACAGTTTTGGCGGCAGCCTCATCATCGCCGGCAGTGTCTCTAACATCATCGTCGTGCAGCAGGCACGCGAGCTGGGTGTGAAAATTTCCTTTCGCGACTTCGCTCGCCTCGGCGTCCCGGTGACGCTGGCGGCGCTGGGAGGATTGTTGGTCTGGGTCGTGTGCGCAGGTTAAAAGCTTTAAGGCTCGGCTAACTTGGATTTAAGCTGCCAAAGCGCGCCGACTGGCACGGCATGAAGGTTCGGCCCAAAGGCGACGCTCGTCGAACCTGTATAGAGCAAGATGCCGCGTAGAAACTTTTTGCCGGTCTGCTCGCTTAAGTGCCGTAACCCTTTGAAGTCGCTGCTCGTTGGGCTGGCGGTCTTCTTCACTTCGATTCCGACCAGCCGTCCCCGGGCGTCCTCCAACACGAAGTCCACTTCCTGTTGCGTGTGCGTTCGGTAATGAAAGAGGCCCGGTCGCGTTTCATTCCACGAGATTTGTTTCGTCAGCTCGCCCGCGACAAAGCATTCCAGAACCGCGCCCGTCATCAAGTCGTCGGCCTGCAACCGTACCGCGTCCAGACCGAGCAAATGGCAGAGCAGCCCTGTGTCACCGAGCAACACCTTCGGCGTCTTCACCAGTCGCAAACCGAGATTCGCGTGCCACGGCGGCAGCGAGCGCACGAGGAACGTCGCCTCGAACAACGCCCAATACCGTTGCAGCGTCGTCTGCGGCATCGCGGCGTCGCGCGACAAGTCGGCGAAGTTGAGCAGGCCCATCGCCCGCGATGCCGCCAGTCGCAGCAATCGGGGCAGATTACGCAAGCCGGCGACGTTGGCCAGGTCGCGCACGTCGCGTTCAAGAATCGTCGTGATGTAAGAGCTGAACCACGCCTGCCGCCGCGCCGCATCGGTGCGGGTCAGCACTTCGGGATAACCTCCGATGGTGATGCGCGCCGCCAGCGCGGGCCAGCCGGTGTCAGTGAACTTGCCCGGCTTGAATTGGCGCGCGAAGCAGGCGTCCACGAAACCTTCCTTGCGTCCGGCGATTTCCCCCTGCGAGAACGGCCACAGCGTCAACACCTCCATGCGCCCAGCCAGCGACTCCGACAATCTGGGCAACACCAGCGCCCGCGCTGAACCCGTCAGCAGAAAACGTCCGGGCTTCCGTTTTGCATCCACGCTCCGCTTGATGGCGCGGAACAACTCCGGCACGCGCTGCACCTCGTCGAGAACCACCCGCTCCGGCAATCCACTGACGAAACCGTCCGGGTCGCCCTGTGCCGCCGCCAATGTCGCCGCCTCGTCCAGGGTGAAATAATCCGCATCGTAACCGTCATCCCGCAGCGCCTGGGCGAGCGTGGATTTGCCCGCCTGCCGCGGTCCTTGGAGGTACACGACCGGCGTGTCCCGCAGCGCGGCCCGGATTTGAGACGTGAGATTGCGCCGTTTCATGGTGGATATTCAACCAGATAGTGGTGGATTTTCAACCATCATCCTCGGATCGAGCCGGAGCAGCGTGGTGGATCGAGCAGTCCCTTGCCCCGCCAAATCGACGGACTGGTCCCGTGGCGAGCTCGATGCTAAAAATGGCGCGACGAAGTCGCGCACTAATAACATCGCCCGCTGCTGTCATCCTGAGTCGCGCAGACGACGAAGGACCTCTCCAACTTGCAAGTGGCCTCCGATAGTCGCTTCGCGATCTACACCGTTCGGACTCCAGCCATATTTTCTGGTTGAAGAAATGTGTGAGCCTTTGTGAGGTCCCTCGCTGTCTGCGCGGCTCGGGATGACAGACTTTGTTCCATGCTGATTGTTTGCGAGGCGTCGGCGGCCATGATCATTTCGGCGCGAGCGACTCTACGATTTTCTCGAAGCGCGGATCGCCGCGGAGCGGGTCCCAGACCGGGAACAGTTTCAAGGCGCCGTAGCTCAGCATCGAGTGATGCGGTCGGGAGCACGCAGCCCAGCTTCCAGTTGCTGCAAGGCAAGCTCCTTCTCGCCCGCCCACGCTGCTGTGATGGCGAAATATTGAAGGACGCGGCTGCCGTTGACGACATCTTTTTCCACCGGCGTGAGCGCGATCGCTCGGCGGCCTTCGTCCAAGGCCAGGTCTTTCCGCCCAAGAGCAGCGTCGATTAAGCCCAGGACGCAGAGCGCCGGGCCATAGTCCGGCTGCGCCTGCACGATCTTCTCCTGCTCGGCGCGAGCCGCTTCAAACGCAGTGCGCGCTCTTGCCTCATCTTTGGTCATGCGCGCCAGCAGCCCTTCACCAAAGCTGTGGCTCAGATTAATCGCGTCCTCGCCCCAGCATGGATTGTCGCCCAGCGCGACGAGTGCTCGTTCGGCCGCAGCCGGATCGCGTTCGGCCAGAGCGCAAGAGAACCAGAAGTCCGCGGCGCTGGCGATGGCGCTCGGTCCTTGCGCGAGGATTGCATCAATCGTCTGGTGGAGCGGCCGGGTGTCCGCTTTCCAGCAGAGGTAAAATAGTCCACGATAGGCCCGCGTTTCGACGTTGTCGGGCACGATCGCTAACGCGCGATCCAGGGCAGCGATCGCCTCGGCATAGCGCCCCAGGAATTGGTAACTGAGCGCGATCTGTTGCAGAGTAAAAAAGTTGCGCGGGTCCAGCTCCACCGCGCGCTGCAGGTTCTGCAGACCTTCCTCCTGCTGGCCGCGCCGCCGCAGAATGTAGCCGGTGAGTTCGAAGAGACGCGGATCATTGGGTAACGCTCGCCGCGCAATCTCCAATTCGGCGAGGGCGCCGGCATAGTCGCGCAGCCCGTTGTAGAGATATTGTGCGCGCGCCAAATGCGTTTCGGCAGCATCCGGCCGCAGCCGGGTCGCGGCTTGCACCGCAGCTTCAGCCAGGGCAAGCCGGGCGGGAGTGTGATCACCCCATTGTGTATAAAGTTGTTCGTGAGCATAGGCGAGCTGGCAGTAAGCGTCGAAAAATGAGGGATCGCGCTTCACCGCTTCATCCAGAAGTTCAATTGCCTTCCGCACGTCTGGATCGCCCGTTGAGCTGAAATTTGCCGTGAGGAGAAGTGACTTCGCCCGGCTGTAAAGGTCGAAAGCCGCCAGATCAGTCGTGGGCGGCTGCTCGATGGCTTTCTTCTCGTTAGGCGAGAGCTTCGCCTGCAACTGATCGGCAATCGCCTTGGCGATCTCGCTTTGGATGGCGAAGACATCGGCCAGATCGCGATCGTAGGTTTGCGCCCACAGATGCGCGTCGTTGCGGGCGTCGATCAACTGCGCGTTCACCCGCACTTTGTTGGCCGCGCGTTGCACGCTGCCTTCGACGACATGTGCCACGCCGAGTTGCTGGCCGATCTCGCGCAGATTGCGCGGCGCGCCGCTCTTGTATTGCATGACGCTGGTGCGGCTGATCACTTTCAAATCAGCGATCTGCGCAAGGTCGGTCAGGATTTGGTCCTGCACGCCATCGGTGAAAAAGGCGTTCGCTTTTTCTTCGCTCAGATTTTCAAACGGAAGCACCGCGATGCTTTCTCGGGAATGGCGTAGCCGCCTCGCTCTGTCGAGGCGTTGATCCATTAGTGCCGTCGCGGACCGCCCGGCGGTCGGTCCCTACCATTCGAACGACTAAAACGGCGATTACACCTGCAATCAGGAGCGCTGCCGCAACAGCAACGATCCATTTTGCGCTGCTGCTTTTAGCCGGAGCCGCCGCTTTGTGCCGGGCTTCTCGAAACTTCTCCGGCACCTCGGGATTGCCCAATGGCTCCGCGTAGAGGTTCACCAAATGGAGACGCACCCCATGCTTGACCTCGCATTCGCCCAGATCACGCAGCCGCGGCGCCCATTGCCGGTATTGCACCAGATCATCCGCCACATGCTGGGAGAGGAGGATGTGCCCGGCATCGCCGCAATCCATCACCCGCTGCGCCATGTTGATCCCGGCCCCGGCGATATTGGTGCGTCCGCTCACGTCGGTCACTTCGCTCACCGGCCCGCTGTGAATGCCCATCCGCACCGGAATTTCCGGATGCTTCCGGAGCGCTTCGGCAATCTCGAGCGCGCACCGCGCCGGCTCTTCCGCGCTGTGACGAAAGACCAGCGCCATCCCGTCGCCGGTCGGCAGCCTGACGAGTTGTTCGTCGGTCGATTCGCGCACCTGCGCGGTCCCGAGCACGATTTTCGTCAGCTGGTCGAGGCGCTCCTTCTGTTCTTCGATCAGGAGCTTGGAGTAACCGACGATGTCGATGAAGAGGACATGCCCGATCTCGAGGTGCAGATTGTCGTCAGATTCCGGCACTGGCTTTTTCTACCTAAGACGATCCGCTGCGGAAAGGAAAGAATCGCAGCTTCGTCGCTGTGGCTTAACATCGCCCGCGGAGCGGCCGATCCACCTTGTCACTTGTCACATCGCTTGCCACGCCGAAGCCTCGCGCGTAGGCGGGTCACTTTGCTGTCTCTTTCGGCGCCAGCGACTCCACGATTTTTTCGAAGTGCGCAATTCTGCCGCAAAAAACGCCGTAGTCATGAGCGAGGCTCCGACCGAGTCGAATGGCGGACTTCATCGTGCATAAATGAGACTTTGGCGATGAATGCACTCCATTTTGGACCGAGGCGACCGCCATCGAGCAGGATTCTTGGGCATCGTTTGAACCCCAAATCGCGGCGGTCACTGTAGCGGATCATGCGCCAGTGCATGTGCGGGACAACATGATCGAGAGGGATACGATATTGACGCATCAGTCTGGCCGTGAGTTGCGCGGTGCGGTCGATCGTGCTGGCAAGATTGTTGCCCCGGTTGACACACATTTCGATCCCGATGGACGACCTGTTTCCCGGGCCTTCGTAATCAGCATGCTCTCCCGTTTCGTTAGTCGGCAGGCTTTGGTAAATGGAATGATCGTCCACCGTGAAATGCCAGGTCAGAAATCCGGTGCGATTGTGACGGCTTCGGAGCCCCTTCTTCATGGCGAGCGCGTTATGCCATGCGTCGGCGCTGCGAGACCGATTGTCGGTCGAATGAATCGTGATAAATGTCGGACGCATCGTCCGATGCAAGGGACGTCCGCATTTCCCCGGCGGGATGATGTCCTGCGTGATTTTCAATTCGGCTGCACCGGCGGAGGCCAGGCCGCTGATGGCAGCGATGACAAGGCAAAGAGAAGTGGAGTTTTTCATCTGTTCTGTGGCACGGGAAACTTCACTCGATATCGCGTCCCGGCACCATCAAAAGCTCTCGCATCTTCTTTTTTTGGCAGAGCGCGAAAGTGATCGCCTCGTATTTAAGGGAAGCATTTTGGGGGCAGCCTTCGGCCCGCGTCCTGCTGATTCAATCTTCGGAATCATGAGCGACTCTTTGCGGATCCTGGTTGTTGAAGATGAAAAAGCCGTCGGCCATATGATTGCAATGGTGCTGGGAGGCCCAGCAGCCAAGGTAGCCCGGGCGAGGAATGGCTGGGAGGCACTCATTAAGATCGGCGTTGTGGCCCGACCTTTTGACGTTGTTATCACTGACCATCGTATGCCCCGCATGACCGGCCTCGAATTGGTGCGCCGACTCAGGGCGCAAGACTTTAGCGGCAAAATCCTCGTTCTCTCGGCTCATCTCTCGGACGAGGTCATTCGCGGCTACGAAGAGCTGAGTGTGGACATGATGATGACCAAACCGTTTGATTTTGACGAGCTGCAAGAAGCGATGGCCATTCTTAACAGGAAACCGTCAGTGCTCGCCGGAGCATCGAATTACTGAACACTGCGGACGAGCTTTTCGTTCGTGGACTCGGCTACCTGCGCCGTTCCTAACACGATCTCGGTAAGCTGGCGCAGCTGCTCCTTTTGCTCGTCGATCAAGAGCTTGGAGTAACCAACGATGTCGATGAACAAGACATGCCCGATCTCGAGCCCGATCTCTTTGTTAGTTTCGGCAGCCATTTCGCTATTTTACGCTCAACCGCGTCATTGAATGGTTCGTCGCCATGTCTGTCGAGAGCAAAGCGGAAGTGTCATCGCGAGGCTGCCAATGTGGGAGGGGCCTTTGCGCCCCGATCTGTTGCGACCCGTTTACGTCATCGGGGCACAAAGGCCCCTCCCACATTGCCGCAGTTGCGGGATTGGTTAGGATCGTGGAAATAGCACCCAGCCATGGCACGACTTCACGAGTATCAAGGGAAAGCGATTCTTGCGGCAAACGGATTTAGGATTCCGCGCGGTCGCGCCGCGTCAACCGCAGATGAAGCGATGGTCACCGCGAGAGAGTTCGACACTGAAGTCGTGATCAAGATCCAGGCTTGGACGACCGGACGCGCCGGTATTGGCGGCGTCGCTTTCGCCAAGAAACCGGCTGATGTTCGTGGCCACGCCGCCCGCATGCTCGCGATGAAAGTTGGCCAATTTCCGGTCGAAGCCGTGCTCGTGGAAGAGAAGATCGCCATCGAACGGGAGTTTTTTCTTTCTTTCGCTATCGATGATGCTGCTCGCGCGCCCGTGATTATTTTCGCAGCCGGCGGTGGCAGCGGAATCGAGGAACGCGCCGCTTCCACCAAACGAATTGCCTGTGATGTGAAGAGCGGACCGCTGGATTCGGCGGTCGCTGAAGCTGTTTCTTCGTCTGGACTTTCACCCGCGCATGCAACGCAGCTGGCCGAGTCGATTCGAAAATTATTTTCCGCAGCGCGCAGCGTGGAAGCTCGTTCGCTTGAGATCAATCCGCTGGTGTTAACCAAAGATGGCGACTTCGTAGCAGCCGATTGTCGGATCACGATCGATGATTACGCCGTTGCGCGACATCCGGAATTGAAGATCGAGATTGCGCGCGAGTTCGATCACCCGCCGACGGAGTTGGAACGCGTCGCCTACGCTGTCGAGCAAAGCGATCATCGCGGCACATTTTATTTCGCGCAATTGGCGACGGCGGCGGCGAGAGATTCCAAAGGGCTGGTCGGTTTTCACGGCGCAGGTGGCGGCGGATCGATGATGTCGATGGACGCAATCGTTAACGCCGGATTCACCATTGCCAATTTTACCGACACCAGCGGCAATCCGTCGGCATCGAAAGTCTATCGCGCCGCTAGAATCATTTTGGCCCAGCCCGATCTGGTCGGATATTTCGGTTCCGGATCCGGTGTCGCGAGCCAGGAACAATTTTGGTCCGCCTATGGACTGGCCAAAGCATTCTGGGAGCTCGATCTCGACATTCCCGCCGTGATTCGGTTAGGCGGAAACACAGAAGATCGCGCCGTGGATATTTTGCGGCGCATGTCGAAGCTGCTGCGCGCTCCAGTTGAAGGCTATCGCAAAACTGATGCGCCGGCCACAATCGCGACGCGCTTCGCCGAACTCGTCGCGAACGCAAAAGGAACGAAGTGGAAACCGCGCGCACCGCGAGTGCCGAAATTCGTGGATGATCCATCGGCCACCAAATTCGCTGTAAAAGGCGGCCGCGTCTGGATCGACAAGGCGAAGTGGCTGGAAATTCGTCGCGCCGTCGAAACGCACTCCGGTGGATTGATCGTCGATCGCGACGGCGTGCCGGCGATGGCGCTAACGAGTGATGAATTTGCCAGCAAGGATTCCGAGTTGCTGGCATGTGATGTCGAGTGTCGACTTGCCGGATTGGAGGGATTCTATCTGGAACTCGATATTCCCGGACTGGACGAATTGATTTGATCACGACGACAGTCGGAATATGCGCACTTGGAAATTGACTCATTCGCCAATTGTGACTACGGTGACTACATGGTTGCGACCCTGCGGGAGACGAAGGCAAAACTGTCGGAAATGGTGAAACGCGCTGCGGCGGGAGAGGACGTGCTCATCACGGTCCATGGCAAACAAGTGGCAAAGCTTGTGGGCTTGCCCAAACAATCGAAAAGGCTGGACAAGAAAAAGTGGCTGGCAGAATTGGCTCGACTCCGCAGGAAATACAGCACTGGCAGGTCCGGACGCACGGCGGAAGAGATTGTTTCCGAAGGCCGCGAGGAACGCTTCTGATGATGTATTGGGACACTTCCGTTCTCCTCAAACTATTTGTTGAGGAAGACGACTCTCGCATTTTTTCAGGTCTCATTGAGAAGACCGCAGAAGACATTCATACCTCCGAGCTGTCGCGCCTGGAACTGCTGCGCGCGTTATGGGGCAAACGAGCAGATGGGGCGATTGTCGCGGGGGCCGAGAAAGTACTCATGCGCCGGTTCGAGAGCGAGGTCGAGGTGAGACGGATCATCCTGGTTCCGCTTAGTAGCGATGTCCGAAGAGAATTTGAAAATGTTCTGAGAGTTTGCTACACACGTCCGCGGCCCATCCGGGTGCGTGCGCTTGATGCAATACACGTGGCCTCAGCGCTTGCTGCCAGGGCAAAGGAGATTGTTTGCACGGACCGGCGCATGAGAGAGGCGGCCGGCGCTCTCCAGATGAAAATCCATCCTCCGCCGCGATCACGCTGAATGCTCGCGCGGATATCATCCCTGAAATGGCGATCCTAATTGACGAAACCAAACGCGTCTTGGTCCAAGGCATCACCGGCCGGGAGGGCCAGGCAAGAACGCGTCTCATGCGCGAGTACGGAACGAACGTTGTCGCCGGTGTCACGCCAGGTAAAGGCGGACAAACGGTCCTTGGTGTCCCGGTTTTCAACACGCCGCAGGAGGCGGTGGATTCGTTAGGCAACATCGATATCTCCGTGCTTTTTGTTCCGGCCGCCGGAGTAAAGGACGCGGCCATTTCGGCAATCAATGCGGGAATCAAACTTACGGTCCTCGTGCCCGATCGGGTGCCGGTTTGGGACGCGATGGAAATTGCGGCGGCGGCGAAAGCGAATGGCGCGATGTTTGTTGGACCGAATACGCTCGGTGTTTTGAGTCCGGGCAAGGCCGTGGTCGGCATGATCGGTGGCCGGGCGGAAAGTGCGCGCCAGTGGTTCAAGCCCGGCATTCCAACTGGCGTAGGTGTGATCAGCCGCTCGGGCGGAATGGCCTCGAGCACCGGCTATTATTTGGGACAGGCAGGCGTGCGCATTTCGACGATCGCGCACATCGGCGGTGACGCGGTTCTTGGGATTCGTATTCCCGATGCCGCGCTGATGTTCGAATCCGACCCGTTGACCGAAGCGATCGTGATCTTTGGGGAAATCGGTTCGTCCCAGGAAGAAGAATTGGCGCAACTGATTCGCGATCGAAAAGTCACCAAGCCGGTGATCGCTTACATCGGCGGAAAAGCGGCACGCGAAGGCACGCGTTTCAGTCACGCCGGCGCGATCATCGAAGGTGGGCGCGGTACGCACGACGGCAAAGTGAAGGCGTTGCGTGACGCCGGCGCGACGGTGGTCGATGCGTTTGGCGAGTTGCCAAGTGCCGTCGTCGAAATTCTCAAACGCATGAACGGAAAGAGTCTTATGAGCGAAACCGACAAGAACGCGGTGTGGAACACTGCGGTGACGCGCATCGAACCGAATCGCGTCGCGGTGCGCGGGTACGATATTGCAGAGCTGATGGGCCGCGCGTCGTTTGGCGCCGCAGTCTATCTGATTTTAACGGGCGAATTGCCGTCGCCCGCGATCGGGAAATTGATGGACGGGATTTTGGTGTCGTCGATTGATCACGGCGCGACGCCACCAAGCGCGCTGGCTGCGAGAACCGTGGCGTCAACCGGAGCGTCGCTCAGCGCATCAGTCGCCGCCGGTATCATGTCGATCAATCGTCATCATGGCGGCGCGATCGAAGATTGCGCGCGGCAATTGAGGAAAATCGCCGATCGCGCCAGGAGCAACTCGGTTTCAATGGATGAAGCGGCGACGCGGACACTCGCCGAGATGAAAGAAAAAGGCGATCGGATGCCGGGATTTGGCCATCGCTATCACACCAAGGATCCGCGCACCGCGCGCTTGTTCGAGCTGGCGCGCGAAGCTGGAGTAGATGGGACGCACATGCAGGCCGCGCGGGCGGTTGAAAAATCTTTTGCCGACGCGAAGAAGTCGCTGCCGATCAACGTGGACGGCGCGATCGGCGCCATCCTCGCCGATTTGGGAATGAATCCCGCCGCCTTCAACGGCATTTTCATGATTGCGCGCACGCCGGGATTGGTGGCGCATGTCATCGAAGAACAGACGCGCGAGAAACCAATGCGCCGGATCGATCCAGTGAAACACGGCTACGACGGGCCTGCAGCTCGATCTGTTGGAAAAACCAGGAATGACCACCAATAAACTTTCCACTGTTCACATCCATTCGTGTTCAACGGTGGTTAGTCGACGGATGATCAAAGGACTACTCTCAGTGAGTATGGCGGCTTTTTTCGCATTCACATCCTCGGACTCGGCGCCTGCCGCGGACACGCCGGAGAGCGCGGCGAATCAATACATGCACCGGGCGGACTTCGACAAGCTGGTGTCTCGTTTCGAGGATCCCTCGCGTGCCGCATGGCAAAAGCCGGAGAAGGTTATTGCAAGCCTGGGTCCGCTCGATGGGAAGACCGTTGCCGACATCGGCGCCGGTAGCGGTTACTTCGCTTTCCCGATCGCGAAGAAGGCGGCAAAAGTAATCGCAATCGACATCGACCAGCGGTTCCTCGATTACATCGACCATAAGAAACAGACGCAGAAAATCGGCTCCAACATCGAGACCCGTTTGACCACGCCGGATTCGCCAGGCCTGAAGCCGAGCGAAGCCGAGATGGTGCTGATCGTAGATACGTATCATCACATCGAAGACAGGGTCGAGTACCTAAAGAAGCTTAAAAAGGGTATCCACCAGGGCGGTGTGCTCGTGATCATTGACTTCAAGAAAGAGAAGACACCGCCGGGACCGCCGATTGAACTCCGGCTCGCGGAAACACAAGTGAAGTCGGAACTAAAATCCGCAGGCTTCACCGTCGTCTCGGTGGACGGGGATACGTTGCCCTACCAATATATCATCAAGGCCCAATGATCGACGGAGCCACTCGCCGGGAGGATCGGGCCGCGGTACAATCATTTCCTCAGATTTATTTGTTCAAGCCGATCACGGCTCAGGTTTCATCAAAATGAAATACAAGTTCAAATCGCTATGACCACCACGACGACAAACCAACAACCCAGTTACGGCGTCACCAAGATCGCGCAGCTCTTTCCCAGCCTAAAGAAGATCAAGAACAAGTCGCTGCGCGAAAAGGTCGCGGCGGTCTGGAGCGAAGCCATCACCACGGGCTGCGGCGGGAAAGGCTGGACCTTTGCCGAGCTGCGCGCGGTCAAGTTCACCCTCCTCGCCGGCGACATCGACATGCGGTTCGTCGAGCATCTCAATTCCTGCGCGCGGCAATGCATCGCGATCGCCGATGTGCTCAAAAAATCCTTCCGCTGCAGTATTCCCATTCAGCGTGACTATCTCATCGCCGGTTCGCTCCTGGCCGATGTGGGCAAGCCACTCGAGTTCGATAAGGACGAGGCGGGCAACGTGGTTCAGGGAAAATTCGGACAGCAAGTGCGGCACCCGTTCAGCGGCGTCGCGCTCGCCTACAAACACGGCATCCCAGGCGCAGTCATGCATATCATCGCGACCCACAGCCATGAGGGCGACAAGATGGAGCGCTCGATCGAATCGATCATCTTCCATCACGCCGACTTCGTCGACTTCGACATTGCGAAAGTGCTTGGGAAACGCGCGGCCAAGAAATAGCCATAGGTCTCACCCTTGTTGAAAAAATGGCGGCACGCTTCGTTTGCTCGTCTTCGGGTCAATCATCGATAAGATAGGGGGATGGCCGTGCGCGATCCGAATGAACCCGCAGTAAGCGTTCCGATGATCATCGGTGGCAAACCGGTTTCAGCCCGAAGCACGTTTCCCGTGATCAATCCAGCGACCGGCCGCGCCTTTGCGGAAGTCGCAGCCGGCGACGTCTCGCATCTGGACGCAGCCGTGGCCGCCGCGCGCGCGGCCTTTTCCGCATGGAGCACGACTGCCGACAGCGAGCGTCAGCGTCTTCTGCATGCCGTGGGCGATGCGCTGGAGAAGAATATGCCGGCGCTCATGGAATTGGTGACCAAAGAAACGGGCAAGCCGTTGAAAGGCCTCAATGATATCGGGGCGGGCATGGAGGTGGGCGGCGCGGTCGCGTGGACTCATGCGACGGCTGATCTCACGCTACCGGTTGAAGTTATCCAGGATAACGAGGAAGCGCGCATCGAGGTGCATCGCAAGCCTCTGGGCGTGGTCGGCTCCATCACGCCCTGGAACTGGCCGCTTTTGATCGCCATCTGGCACGTCATTCCCGCCTTGCGCGCAGGCAACACCGTCGTGATCAAGCCTTCCGCCCTGACTCCTGTGGCCACGGCGAAATTTGTGGAACTGGCGAACGAGATTCTGCCGCGGGGAGTTTTAAACATTGTGACCGCGACCTCGGATTCCGGTGTTGGATCAGCCTTGGCGAAGCACCTGGGCATCGACAAGATCGTGTTCACCGGCTCGACTGCCACGGGCAGAAAGATCATGCAGGACGGGGCACGCAACCTCAAACGTCTCACCCTGGAGCTGGGCGGGAACGACGCCGGCATTGTCCTGCCGGACGTGGATCCCAAGGCGATCGCGCCGAAATTGTTCAGCGTCACTTTTCACAACAGCGGCCAGACGTGCGCCTGTCTGAAGCGTCTTTATGTGCACGAAAGCATTTATGAGGAGCTGTGCGCTGAACTTGCCAGGATCGCGAAGAAAGCGGTGATGGGCGATGGCTTAAAACCCGGGACCGAGCTCGGGCCAGTGCAAAACAAGGCGCAACTGGACTACGTGCAGGAACTGGCGGAGGACGCCCGGACTCACGGCGGCCGTTTCCTTTCCGGCGGCCGGGTCAGGGAAGGAGAAGGCTACTTCTTCGAACCGGCGGTGGTGGCGGACGTGACCGACGGGATTCGCCTGGTGGACGAAGAGCAGTTCGGTCCCATCCTGCCGGTGATCAAGTATTCTGATATCGAGGACGCGATTCGTCGCGCCAATGCCAGCCCGAACGGGCTCGGGGGCTCGATTTGGTCTAACGACTTGAAAAAAGCGGCCGCGCTGGCCACGCGCCTGGAGTGCGGCACCGCCTGGGTCAACGAGCACGGAGCCATTCAGCCGAACGCCCCCTTCGGTGGCGTCAAGCAGTCGGGGATCGGGGTCGAATTCGGACCATATGGGCTGGCGGAAGATACCTCGATTCAAACCCTCAAGGTGATGAAGCCCCGGCCGGATTCCGGCGGGCGTGGAACCTGATCCGCACGCGGATGTAATCGGCTTGCGCCTGGGCTCAGGCTCGTTCCGAGGTGTTCAGAATTCGACTGCAGGCCGAACGTCCACGATACCCCAGAGCATTGCGCGATCCTCGGCGGCATGGTTGGTCAGCAGCGTATCTGGGGGTTCGCGGAAGCTGCGCAGCACAACCATCGCCCCGCGCGCGGCGGCCCGTTTTACCGCGGAGAAAAGTCGCTTTTGGAAGGCCGCGCTGGCTCCATCGAGGATGTTTGAAAGCGTGAATCCATCGAAGCTGCCGGTGGGCTCGTTCTCCAGGAAAGTGGCTGCGTCCGCCTGCACAAGACGGATGTTCTGCACTTCGGGAGGACACGGCTCGTTAGGCATTTCTCCGAGAAGCAGCGCGCGGGCGTAAGGATTGGTGCGGTTAGAGAATCGGCCAAAACCGCGCTCCATCCGCCCGCGCATGACAGCGCCGAAGTGAGGCGGCAGAAAATCGAGGAATGGAGAGGCGTAAATCGCGCGCAATGTTGGACCCGACAAGAGCAAGTCGAAGGCGGCGCGAAATCGTCGCGTATCGAGGTAACGGCGCCAAAAATCCATTTGCGCCGCCGGGTCGTCGAGGTCGAGGAACCCGCGAACCCGCGCGGGCCACCATCCGGCCAGAGGACCGAGAGCACGCGCGAAGGCCATGAAACGCTCGGCGGAGCCCGGCTGGCTGGAGCCACCCATCCGGCGATGCTCAACGTAGGCGAGTTGAATGGGATTAATATCAACCGCCACCACTTCGTGATGAGGAGCCAGCTGCATCGCGCTGCAGCCGGCCGAGGCGATGCAGAAGACGCGCCCACCGGGCCGGAACGCGCCGAGCTCGATCGCCGCGTCCTCATACATGCGCCCAAACAACAGTTTGTGTGGCCCGCGGCGCGCGTCGAACCGGCCACGTTCCCAAGCCGTCGTGGCGATGGTCGAGGTCAAGTCCACGCGGGAAAGCTGGCGGCGACCCAGACGAGCACGAGGAAGGCGAAGTTTTTGACTACCATTCCGGCCGGATCGTGGATGATGTGACGAGCCCAGAGCAGGCCACAGGCGTTCAGAGCAACGAGCAAAACTGTTTGCGCGACTGCGCACACCAGCGGCGCGATATTACTCAAGGCCCATAAGGCGAGACTGACCTCGACCACGCCGAGCAACTTGAGAAAAACCGCTCCGGTGCGCGGGCCGTAACGCGGCACGGCCTCGACCACCTGCACCTGGCGAGGTTCACCGCTCAGTAGTTTGCACCACAGGCCCTCATACAACCACACGCCCGCGACTGCGACATGGAGGAGCCAGGGCGGCGGCGGAAGAGCGAGCATCGTCATCTTGGCCCTGGTTCACCCTGCCGCCAGACTGCTGCGCATCGCTCGCAGGATGTGGCGGTGGAACAAGTGACACACCAACGCTTCGATCCGCCTCCGCAGCCATCCCGAGCGTTTCGAGCTGTGATAACGTGTCTCCAAAACGACGTCAGTGCCGCCATCCGGAAGGGGGAACAACGTGTAGCTCCCTCCGGAGAGTCTAATCCCGCCTAACGACAGATTTTGCTCCATGACTTCGAAGGTGTAGTTCCGTTCGCGCGTGACGTGAGTCCCCCGCTTGCGCAAATGGCCGCTCACGTACTGGCACGTTACTTCGTCGCCGACCTCCGACTTGCGACCTTTGGCTCGAATCGGAACCGGAAGTAACACACGCAACAGCAAGGGAGGACGCTTCGCAATCTGCTCGTAGAACATCAATCCTTCCCACACTTTCTCGGGCGAGGTGGCGAAGTTCATCCGAGTAACGACTGTGGTCGGCGATTGCATTGCACTTGCGGCGGCGATTGGCAGATCGGTGATTTCGTTCGGGATAGCACCGACGTGATTGGTACCGGAATTCATCGATTAGTCCCTTTCGCTCTTGCCGCATTCACACTGCTCATCAAGCGACTCCCAGCCGCATGGCGTCAATCAAATTGGGACCCGGCCACGGGTAAGATCGACCCTTTGTTGAGATGGAAATTGACATGGGCTTCACGCGATCTATTCAGAAAGAAATTCTATGGGTCTTACACTGGTTGAGAAAATTGCCGCACGACATGCTGACGGTCTCGCCGCGGGAGCTGTCGTGCGCGCGGGAGATTTTGTTTCGATCCGTCCACGTCATGTCATGACGCATGACAATACCGGCGCGGTCATCCCAAAGTTCAAGCAGATCGGCGCAACGAAGATCGCGGATCCGGCGCAACCGGTCTTCGCAATCGATCACGACATTCAAAACACGACGCCGAAGAATCTGGAGAAGTACGCGAAGATCGAAGCGTTCGCGAAAGAGCACGACATCGATTTTTATCCAGCGGGAACCGGGATTTCGCATCAGGTCATGGTGGAGCAGGGTTACGTAGTTCCCGGCGCATTGGTGGTGGCGAGCGATTCGCATTCGAATTTATACGGCGCGGTCGCCGCGCTGGGTACACCGGTAGTGCGAACTGACGCCGCGAGTATTTGGGCGACCGGGGTGACGTGGTGGCAAGTCCCGAAGGTGGCAAAGACGGTGTTGAAAGGAAATCTCTCCGCCGGTGTTACCGGCAAAGACGTCATCATCGCCTTGTGTGGGTTGTTCAACAAAGACGAAGTGCTCAATCACGCGGTTGAATTTGTCGGCGATGGGGTGGCGAATCTCGGCATGTCTGCGCGCATGACGATCGCCAACATGACGACCGAATGGGGCGCGCTTGCGGGGGTGTTTCCGTTTGATGAAGTGACGGTGAAGTATTTGCGCTCGCGCGTGTCCGAGTTCAGCAATCCGAACCGTCCGGGAACACGCGGCCCGAAGAGTCGCTCCGGCTACACCAATGCCGACATCGATGCGTGGCGGAAGGATCGAAGTGAGTTGAGCGCGGACGCAGATGCGGAATATGCGATCGAACTCGAACTCGATCTCGCGACCGTCGTGCCGCACGTCTCCGGGCCTAACGAAGTAAAAACAATGGTGTCATTGCCGGAAATGCAACGAAAACATGTGCCGATTCAGAAAGCGTATTTGCTATCCTGTGTAAACGCGCGCTTCGAAGATTTGCATGACGCTGCCGAAGTGGTGCGTACCCGCGGCGGGCGCGTCGCTGAAGGCGTCGAATTTTATTTGGCGGCAGCAAGTGCGGAGACGCAGTCGAAAGCGGAGTCCAGTGGAGATTGGCAAACTCTGGTCGGCGCCGGCGCGATCCCGTTGCCGCCCGGTTGTGGGACGTGCATCGGTCTCGGTCGCGGTCTGGTGGGTAAAGGTGAAATCGCAATCAGCGCGACGAATCGGAATTTCAAAGGACGCATGGGCGATCCCGATGCTCTCGTGTATTTGGGTTCGCCGGCGGTGGTGGCGGCGAGCGCGTTGGCCGGATTCATTTGCGCGCCGCAAAGATTTGCCGAACGCGCAGCCGGGACGGCTGTTCGTCGCGCAGAAACGAAACCGCAGTCCGATGTCTCAGTGGAAATCATCGACGGTTTCCCGCCGAGTGTGCGCGGTCGCGTTCTGTTCATCGACAAAGACAATTTAAACACGGACGGGATTTACGCGGGCAAACATACTTATCGCGACGATATGACGCCCGAGCAGATGGCGGCGGTGACGTTTGAAAATTACGACCCGAACTTCAACACGCTGTATCAAAAGGGCGACGTTGTTGTGGGGGGACTAAATTTTGGGACAGGCTCGAGTCGTGAGCAGGCGGCGACGGCGCTGAAATTCAAAGGCATTCCCTGCGTGATTGCGGCGAGTTTTTCGGAAACTTACAAGCGCAACGCGTTTAACAATGGCTTCGTCGTCTTCGAATGTCCCGAGCTGGTGACGCATCTGCGCAACACGCTGACCAATCGCACCCCTACAACAGTCGCTTCCGAAATCACGATTGATTACGGCAAGTCTGTCCTAACGATCGATGGAAAATCATTCCCATTCCCGCCGCTCAGTCCCGCGGCCCAGGAATTAATCGTGGCCGGCGGCGCTGAGAATCTGGTGGCCAGCCGGCTCCGCGCGAAGGCAGGTTGATTATTGTTAGCTGTAGCGGCGGTCTCTGACCGTCGCATTATTGAGTTCGACGTCTGGAAAAGTGCGACGGTCAGACCCGTGTCGATTCCGCTGCAGCGGCTTCAGTCTCGAAGTATGTAACCTCATCGTCTTCGATGAGATCTCGCTGTAGTCGGAAGAACTTCTCTCTGAATAGCAGCATTGGATCGGATTTTTCCTCATCCGGCTCGGCATCGTATTGTTTTTGAACCTGATGCTGAGCAACTACGATGAGCACATAGTTCGCCACCATCTCGAGAAACACCGGATCATTCTCGCTCTTTGTTCTTCGCTCCACGATCCTCGGGTGATTCGCATTAATCCAGATGATGCCCTTGGTGATCATGTCTCGATCGCTGACTGGATCATCGAACTCTCCGAATATCGGGCGATCATCCTGGGGAACATTTGAATCGTCGGACATCAACACGCGCAAACCTTCCCGAGTTTTACGAGGCTGTATCGTCGTGGACGTCCTCGATCCGACGCGGACTGCGACGTCCTCGCCTCTTTTGTCGGGAACGAAAACAGGATTGCCTGGCTTCCGATGGCCATTTCCTTCATGGATTTTTTCCACCCACCGACCTTTTACAAAGGTTTCGGGCGGATCGTCCGGCGTGGGCCTTCGATATGTTTCGCCAAGGGCGTCCTCGTCGTCATCGTCGAAATCAGGTTTGTCGGTAGTTGAGCAACGTTTCTTTAGTTCCTTTAGTTCCCGTTTGAAGTTGAGCTCGCATCGTTTCAGAAACTTGCTCAGTTCCTTCATCTTTTCGTTCGAAGCGGTGAGCCGTCTTTCTCGCTCCTTTTTGCGTTGCTCCTCTTCAACTTCGGACACCGCCTTATA
Organism: uncultured Verrucomicrobiae bacterium; assembly: GCA_963737545.1. Classification (GTDB taxonomy): domain Bacteria; phylum Verrucomicrobiota; class Verrucomicrobiia; order Chthoniobacterales; family UBA10450; genus CAVTTH01. The sequence goes on from CAVTTH010000006.1 coordinate 147,778, forward strand.
GACAGACTCCTTGAGGAATGTTTCAATCGCCTCCGTCAGATCATCGCCTTCTTCTAAGCCCTTGCGATTTTCCTTAACTGCGGAGGAATTCAACAATTTCTTCAGCGTCAACGATCCATTGAAATATTTTGAGAAGGGTCTCCCATCGTATCGTGATACTTCCAGATCAGCGACACTTGAAATGCTGTCCGTCACATCAATGAAGCTGTCTTTGTCGAGAGGTTTTTGGAAATACCTGAGCGTCAGAGACGGGACTCCTGCTTCTCCGTCGTGCAGTTCTTTTGGCGCCTGAAACCTCCAGGTTTTCAAGGCATCTCGAGGCTCGGTGTACCGAAGCGCTAGCGTTTCATCCTCCGATTTCTTGTGTAATCGCACCGAGACGTTTTGGTTCTTGAGGACGTGCCTAATGCGCGCCAATCGTTCTAAGCCAGCTACCAGTTCCATCAAATCTTGTGTCGATTTGATGCTGTTCTCTAGTTCGACGACCGTTTGATTGGGCTTCTTGACCCGCTTGTTTCGATAGCCGCCTTTGGTGTAATCCCGCAAGATTTTCTTCCGTTTGGGATCCCACTTAAACCAGGCTTTGTTCTCACGACCGTCTTTGACCGAAGTGATCCAGCAATGCTGGAAATTCATGATGGCGTAAGCCTTGCCGCCGGTTCCAAACTGTCCGCTTACAGGTTCACCGTACCGTCTTCCGCTGGCGCTCTCGAAATAGAGGAAAAATTTGTTTTCAAAGTCTTCAAGGGACATTCCTTCGGCGAAATCACGAATGACAATCTTATCGATATGCCGTCCTCGGCGAGAATGTATTTCGACCTCAATCTTCTGGTCGCGAAACTTTTTAAGTCGACGGTACGAATCATCTGAATTTGTTATGTATTCGGCGATTCCCCGACCGTGGCTTCGACCACCTCTCCAGCGTTCAAGCTGCGCCTCCAGCATGTTGCCGACATTGATTGTAACCTCATCTGACGCTCCCTTTTTTTCCTCTCATCTCGCCGGCACGTTTCAGGACTGTTCGAGAGTCTGGAAACTGCGGATAGCCACGCAATGAGTGCTTGTCAGGATTTATCAGCCAGCACTCAAGGACGAGTTCTTCGAGACTTAACTTTATGCCAAGCTCACGCGCTCTGCCGACAATCCAAATAATCAGTTTTTCGGTCGAGAGTTTCTTCAGTTCAGCGACCTCATCGCTGGCGGTGGCGATCTTCGGCAGCAGCGCTTTTGTTTCTTTCTTGGTGTCCATCAACATTACGAGCACTCCTTCGGTCGTTCTCGGCGGCGCTGAACGTCTCGTGCGAATGCGAGCCCCTTCTTTGTCAGTCGCCAGCCCTTGAACCAATCTCCTGCAGCGTAGCCCCACTCGCGCCGTTTAGCCTCGTTTAGTGTCAGCAGGACGAGCGCAGAGTCTGGAATATTTTTCCCATCGAACCATGTCTCGAATACCCCGGGATAGGTTGCGAAAGCCTCCTCCGCAACATCGCGCGTCGTTGCGCGTTCTCTGGTGGCTTTGCATTTAAGTAGCACGAATGCGATCTCAGGGACCATTCGGCTCCACGCTGCCCGTTGCCTCTGTTCAAACTCTGCTTGGCGGTTTTCCATGGTGCGCTCAGACCACCGCAGGACGGCAGGGACCTTGCGCTTCTTTTTTCGTCGTTTCTTCATTTCAGCCATCCGATCTTGAGCTCCTTTTCCATCGCCTTAAATTCCGGATCGCCTGTCACGAACTCGGCCCGGCGTAGTTTCGCGAAGGCCGCGGCGAAGCAATCGGCGTAGGAGAGTTTTCTTGTTGCTTTAAAGATCGCCGCTTGCCGAACGAGTTCGAAGTTGACGGATTCCACGATGCTGATCGGCATCTGGGCAATATCCGAAGCGATCGATTTCGCCGCAGACTCGCTGCCACGGCGCATTGTCGTGTAGTAAATTTCCCCCCAATTGATCACGTGCATCAGCAGCGTGTGGCGCCCGGAGGTCGCGCCATGCAACAACTTCTCCACCTCTTCTGCGGCGGACTCTTCATTGAAGAGGGCAATGAGCGCCCAACTATCGAGGACCTTGGTCGCCATTTTACGAATCGCGTTGTCGATCTTCCTTTCGCCCTTCGACCAGGCCCTTCATGAGATCGAGATGCTTGTACTTTCCGCGCAGGCTGCGGATGTACTTGCCAGTAATCGGCTTCAAGAGGATTCCCTCTTGCGTCGTCTGCACGATTGCCTGTGTGCCGTTCTCGATTTCGAATTCCCTGCGAATTTTTCGCGGGATGACCACTTGCCCCTTCACCGTGAACAAAACCGTGTCGACATTTGTTGAGTTCTTCATTTGCTAGAAGTAAAGCATTTCCAAAAAGTAAGTCAAACAAAAGAATTCATCCCAAATGATGGAAATACGACTGCAAATGTGTTGGGCAACTGAAAGAGACGTGTCGTTTCAACCACAAGAACAGCCTTGGGATCGATTTCGTGGCCGCGTGCGATAAGCTGGTCGCGACTTGCGGGTCATGATTCTCACCCATAAACTCGCGGCTATGGCAAAATATAAAATCGCCTGGATGCCCGGTGACGGAGTCGGCAACGATGTCATGGAGGCGGCGCGTCTCGTGTTGGATCGCCTGAAACTCGACGCCGAATATGTGCCGTGTGAGATCGGCTGGAATTTTTGGTGCAAGGAAGGCAACGCGCTTCCCGATCGTACCGTCAAAGCTCTTAAAGAAACGACGTGTGGCCTTTTCGGCGCGATCACGAGCAAACCGCAAAGTGAAGCAAAGGAAGAATTGAGTCCGGAGCTGAAAGACAAGGGGCTGGTCTATTTTTCGCCGATCGTGAAGCTGCGCCAGATGTTCAACCTCCACACCAACATGCGGCCGTGTAAGAGCTATCGCGGCAATCCGCTGAATTTTCGCGGGAACAAGATCACGAATCCGAGCGGCGAAGATGTACCGATCGATCAGGTCGTCTTCCGTGAAAATACAGAAGGCATGTACGGCGGCGTTGAGTTCTTTCCGCTGCCGGAGGCGGTTTACACCGCGCTCTGCGCGAACCCGAAAATGAAGCCGTGGAAAGACAAAGCAGGTTTGGAAAATATCGCGCTCTCGACTCGCATTGTGAGCACACAGGGTTGCACCAATATTTGCAAGCAGGCCTTCGAGTTTGCCAGGAAAACCGGACGCAAACGCGTCACATTAATCGAAAAACCGAACGTGCTGCGCGAAACAGGCGGCTTGATGATGCGTTGTTTCAAGGAAGTCGCGAAAAGCTACCCCGGCATTCGCGCGGACGACGCCAATATCGACGCGATTTGCATGTGGATGTTCAAGAATCCGCAGGATTATTCCGTGCTCGTCGCGGAAAATATGTTCGGTGACATCGTCAGCGATCTTTGCGCCGGGTTAGTCGGCGGGCTTGGTTTCGCGCCCAGCGCAAACCTCGGCGACAACTACGCCGTTTTCGAGCCGACGCACGGCTCGGCCCCAAAATATGCCGGTCAATACAAGGTCAATCCGATCGCCATGCTTCTGACGACAAAGCTAATGCTCGACTGGCTCAAGGAAACTGATATGGCCACGCGTCTTGAAACCGCCGTTGCCCGCGTCATCGCCGAAGGCAAAGTGCGGACCTACGACATGGGGGGCAAGGCCTCAACGCTCGATGTCGCTAAAGCGATCGCGGATTACGCGAGTGCGTAATCAGCGCCCGTTCTCGGTAGTCGTTGATCGAAATGGAAATCATCTATACGGACGTCGCCCTCGAAGATTTGCGCCGCATTCCGAGACGGTTTGCCGCACAGATTGTGGCGAAGATTTCGCGGCTCGAACATGGGTTGCGCGGGAACATCAAGCGGCTGACGAATTTCGACAGTGATTACCGGCTACGCTGCGGAGATTATCGAGTGCTATTCGATGTTGAAGGCGCAGAAATTCTCGTCCATCGTGTGCTGCACCGTAAAGAGGCTTATGATTAAAACCTCATTCAAGAAGTTCGCCGTCGAGATCGCCCGCAAGCGCCGCGAGATGACGCGTTTGCAGGAGGACCTCGGGGATATGCTGGATCATCTTGCTGTGATCGAAGCGCGCGCAAAGTCTGCGAACGGAAAGCGCTATTCGACCGCAGAAGTGAAACGCGCACTGAAGATCTGAGCAGGGCGACAACCGTCTTCAAGCCGACGCACGGATCCGTTTAAGCCATGAAAATCCAGTATTTCCAGGACACAGATACGCTCTACATCGAGTTTAAGGCTTCAAAAGTGGCAGAGACCCGCGATCTGGATGAAAACACACTTCTTGATTTAGATGATAAGGGAAATATCCGGGGCATAACCGTCGAGCACGCCAGCGATCGCGCGGATATCCCACGCTTCTCATACGAGCAGGTCGCAATCTAAGGAAGCGACGACAAAGCTAATGCTCGACTGGCTTAAGGAAACCGACATGGCGACGGGTCTTAAAACCGTCATCGCCGGAGGCAAAGTGCGGACTTACGACATGGGGGGCACAGCTTCCACGCTCGACGTAGCCAAAGCCATTGGTGACTACGCCAGCTCATGACGCTCCATCGGCTCCGGCAAACTCCGGCTCTCACGACGTGTCCGGCATCATCTATCTCGTGAATAATGCATGTTGCAGTTTAATCACTGCCCGCCACGACTTCCACGCGACCAAACGGGAACGCCGTTGTCGTCGCGGAGTTTCAAGACTTCGTTTCCCTTCTTGATTTGAGCGGCGACGATAGCCGGTTTTCCATCCATCGTTACACGGGAGCCAATCACGCTGATTGTGTCGTTGGTTTCGATGTGCGGCGTCTGCTTGTCGATGTACCAGGCGGGTCCAAGGTGCACGGGGATAGTTTCCTTGTCCGTTTGCAGCATGAGATGAACTCCGTAGCCGCGATTTTTTGCCGGTGTAGTTTTCTCCACCGACAATACTTTTCCTTGGATTGTTTCAACCGTCTTTGGATCGTAGTTTCGCTGAGCAGCAGCGCTGGACACTCCAAATGCCGCTGCGATTGCCGTGGCAACAAGGATCAAGTTTGTTGTCTTCTTCATTCTTTCATTTCTTCTTTGGTGTCATTTGCCTTTCTCTATTTCTAAAATTGCCACGCTGACTGCCCTGTCGCAACAAACGGTGAGCTCTGAACAAGCAATGCAAAGCATGATCTAGTTCGATCATTGAGGATGGCCACGAGCAAATCTCACGAATAGATTCACGAAACTATGAAAAGACAAAGCATCATCTACCTCGTCGCTGGCACGCTCGTGCTCACCGGTCTCGCCCTTGGCCTTTGGGTGAGCCATCTCTGGCTGCTTCTCTCAGCCTTCGTTGGCCTCAACCTTTTCCAAACAGCCTTCACTGGGTTTTGCCCGCTCGAGCGAATCCTCATCAAGCTGGGCATCGGCCGAGCCGGCGAAGAGTGCGGCGCCGCCCGTCAATAGGCGGCGATGAATCTACCGCGTTTGCTCCTCACGGTCATCGGCGGGCTCGCTCTGGTTGGGTGTGATTCGAAAAAGGAAAGCGCGCCTGAGTTGTTGCCGCCGGTCGCGGTCCGCACCGTCGTGGTGGAAAGCAAGGAGCGTCCATCGAGCGAAGAAGTCGTCGGCACGGTGCGGGCAAAACTTCGCGCTGCGATTGAAGCGAAGGTCAGCGCGCGAATCGAGGCACTGCTGGTCGCCCCGGGGCAGATGATTAAGGCCGGAGACCTGATCGCGCAGCTGGATCCACGTGAGATCCAGGCGAAGTTGGATCAGGCGCTCGCTCTTCGCGAACAGGCGACGCGTGATCTCGCCCGCGGTCGCGAGTTGCGCGATAAGAAAATCACGACGCAGGCCGATTTCGATGCGGTCCAGGCGCGGGCCAGCGTCGCCGAAGGAGCAGCACGAGAGATGGAGACGATGCTCGGCTACACGAAAGTCGTCGCGCCTTTTGATGGAATCGTAACTCGCAAACTGGCCGATGTCGGCGACCTCGCCGCACCCGGCAAACCAATTATTGAAATGGAAGATCCGCGCGCGTTGCGCTTCGAGGCCGACGTGCCCGAGGCGCTCATCGGCAACGTGAAGCTCGGCGCCAAACTTCCCGTCCAAGTGGCCGAAGGCGCGGCGCCGATCGAGAGCACAGTCGTTGAGATAGCGCCTGTGGCCGATGCCGCGAGCCGCACCTTTCTCGTGAAGCTCGATCTGCCCGCTACGCAAGGCGTACGCAGCGGCCAATTCGGACGAGTCTGGGTCCCGACCGGCGAAACCAAATCGATCCGCGTGCCGTCGTCAGCGGTCGTGACGCGCGGACAAATGGAGTGTGTCTTCGTCGTCGTGAATGAGCACACCGAACTCCGCCTCGTCCGAACCGGCAAACACGCAGGCGGCGAAGTGGAAATTCTCGCTGGCCTCAGCTCCGGCGAACGCGTTGTCATCGACGGCGCGGAATCGCTGCGCGACGGCCAACCCACCACTCTAAAGCAATGAAGACGGACGCTGCGCGAGCGAGCGGCATCGCCGGGCGCATCGCGCGCGCCTTCATCGACGCGAAACTCACGCCCCTCATCGTGGTCGCGTCGATTCTGCTCGGCTTCGGTGCAATCATTCTGCTGCCGCGCGAGGAGGAGCCACAGATCAAGGTGCCGATGGTCGATGTGATGGTGAACATGGCCGGCTTCAGCGCGAAGGAAGTCGAAGAGCGCGCGACGCGCCCGATGGAGAAACTGCTCTGGGAAATCCCGGGCGTTGAATACATCTACTCGACTTCGCGCGACAGCGAGAGCCTCGTCATCGTTCGGTTCAAAGTCGGCTCCGGCCCTGAGGAATGTCTCGTTAGGCTGACGGAAAAACTGCGCTCGAACTACGACCGCATCCCGCACGGCGTCGGCACCCCGTTGATCAAGCCGAAGTCGATCGATGACGTGCCGATCCTCGCGCTTACTTTCCATAGCGCGCGCTACGATCATCTCACCCTTCGCCGGTTGGTCGCGGAAGTAGACGACGCGGTCAAAGCTGTTCCGCTCGTCGCGGAGACAACCATCATCGGCGGCTCGCGACGCCAGGTGCGCCTGTTGCTCGATCCGGTGCGGCTCGCGTCGCGCAATCTCAGTCCGGCCGGCCTTGTGCCGATGCTGCAGCAGGCAAATCGGCAGTATCGCTCCGGTGGCCTAACGACGAACAATCAGGAGTTCGTGATCGAAACCGGCGCGTTTCTCACCAGCGCCGAGGATGTGGGGAATGTCGTCGTCGGTGTCTTCGGCGGTCGGCCCGTCTATTTGCGCGAGGTTGCGAAAATCGTCGATGGCGCGGAAGAGCCGTCGAACTACACGTTTTTCGGCCGGGGAGCGCACGCGACTCGCGTGCCAATCGCGGCGACTCGCCGCGATTCCTCTTCGCGCGGAGAAGTCGGCGAGTCGCGTGCGCTCGCCAGCGAAGAACCGGCCGTCACCCTCAGTATCGCGAAACGCCCGGGTGCGAACGCGATCTCCGTCACGCACGAGGTGCTGCGGAAGATCGAGACGCTGAAGGGGACGCTCATCCCGCGCGATGTAGAAGTTTCGATCACGCGCAACTACGGCGAAACGGCGGCGGAAAAATCGAACGAGCTGCTCTTTCACATGGGCCTCGCCGTCATCGGGGTGTCGCTTCTCATCTGGCTCACGCTTGGCTGGCGCGAATCGACCATCGTCGCGCTCGCCATCCCAGCCACGCTCGCGCTCACTCTGCTCGTTTTTTATTTGCTCGGCTTTACTCTCAATCGCATCACGCTTTTCGCGCTCATCTTTTCCATCGGCATTCTGGTCGATGACGCGATCGTGGTGGTGGAAAACATCGTCCGGCATTTTCATCTCCGGCAAAACAAAGGCCGCAACTGGGACGCGATCGCGGTGGAAGCGGTTAGCGAAGTCGGCAACCCAACGATCCTCGCGACCTTCGCCGTCATCGCCGCGGTCCTGCCAATGGCGTTCGTCGGGGGACTGATGGGACCGTACATGCGGCCGATCCCGATCGGCGCGAGCGCCGCGATGGGCTGGTCGCTCGCCATCGCATTCATTGTCACGCCGTGGGCTTCGATCCGCATCTTGCGCTGGGGGAAAAAGTATTCGCGCCTAACCGAAGGCACCGCGGCCGCCGGCACGCAAAGCCACTTCGCGCACGAGGAAGATTTCTTCACTCGGATTTATCGGCGGCTGATGGGACCGATGATCGCTCAGCCGCGCTGGCGCTGGATTTTTCTCGGTTCGATCACCGGCTTGCTCCTGCTGGCGATGGCGCTGGTCGCACTCGGCTGGGTGAAAGTGAAAATGCTGCCATTCGACAACAAGAGCGAATTCCAGGTAATCCTGAATATGCCCGAGGGCAGTTCGCTCGAACGGACCGCGCAAGCGGCGCGCGAGATAGCTGCCGCCGTCCGTACGGAGCCGGAAGTGACCGATTACCAAATCTACGCTGGCGTCGCCGCGCCGTATAATTTCAACGGACTCGTGCGCCATTATTTTCTGCGCCAGGGTGCGAACGTCGCGGACATTCAGGTAAATCTGCTGCCGAAAGGGAACCGGAGCGCGCAGAGCCACGACATCGCGAAGCGCGTGCGACCGCGCGTCGCAGCGATCGCGGCGAAATACGATGCGCGCGTCGCGGTCGCGGAAGTGCCGCCCGGCCCTCCAGTGTTACAAACGCTCGTCGCCGAAGTCTATGGCCCTAACGAATCCGATCGTCACGCCCTCGCGCGCAAGGTGCGCGACATTTTCAAAAGCACGCCGGGCGTGGTCGACGTCGATTGGTATGTCGAAGCCGACCAGCCGAAAGCGCGCTTCGTTATCGACAAGGAAAAAGCCGCGCTTCACGGCATCAGCGCCGAGACAATTTCGCAGACGCTGCGCATCGCCGTCGGCGGCGAGTCGGTCGATCTCCTCCATTTGCCGCGCGAAAAAGAGGACGTAAACATCATGCTCGAGCTGCCGCGTTCCGCGCGGACGACGCCCGATGAGTTGCTCGCGCTTCGCGTCCGGTCCGGCGACGCCAATGCGCTGCCCGAACCCGGCGCCACTGGCACGGCGCCGCTCATCCCGTTGCGCGAGCTGGTGCGCATCGAGCAGACCACCACGGAGAAAAGCATCTATCACAAAAACCTGATGCCGGTGACCTATGTGATTGGCGACGCGGCCGGCGTTACCGAAAGTCCCGTCTACGCGATCCTGAAAATGAACAAGGCGCTTGCCAAACTCGACACGCGCGAGTTCGGCGGCGACGGCACGCCGGTGCAAATCTACAACGCCGTCCAGCCTTTCACCGAAGCGAAGCCCGCACTGAAATGGGACGGTGAATGGCAAATCACGATCGAAGTCTTCCGCGACCTCGGTTCCGCCTTCGCCGTCGTCCTCGTGCTCATCTACGTGTTGATGGTCGGCTGGTTCCGCAACTTCATCACACCAATCGTAGTGATGGTCGCGATCCCGTTCTCGCTCGTCGGCATTCTGCCTGCGCATGGACTGCTCGGCGCGTTCTTTTCCGCCACCTCGATGATCGGTTTCATGGCGGGCGCCGGAATCGTCGTGCGCAACTCGATCATCCTCGTCGATTTCATTGAGCGAAGGCTTGCCGAGGGAATGCCGCTCGCCGAAGCCGTCGTCGATGCCGGTGCGGTCCGGTTTCGTCCCATGTTCCTCACCGCGCTCGCCGTCGTAGTCGGCGCGAGCGTCATTCTGGCCGATCCAATTTTCAAAGGCCTCGCCATTGCATTGATGGCCGGCGAAATCGCGTCGCTTCTCATCAGTCGCATGGCGGTGCCGGTGCTTTATTTCATGGCGAATTACCGGACGCACCGTGCAGCCCGACAGGGCACCACACCCACATCATAAAAAAATAGGGAACCGCTTCGTGGGTGATCGCCGAAGGCAAGGTGTCCACGCACGATATGTTCGGTCGCCGCGGCAACACGGACTCGCCCCACCACGGCGGGCAAGCTGTGGCGAGGGCGGCAAAAACTCGACGCTCGACGTGGCCAAAGCGATCGCCGATTACGCCGGTTCGTAAGGCTGTCAGACAGTCTCTTGGATCGATTTGCCTCGACATGCGGTTCGACCGTGGTCGAGAAATATCTTACTATTCGTTAAGAGCTTATATAAATTCCGGCTATGCCTCCCTCGGAACGTTGGACTCACATCACCAGAAATTACGCAGAGCGCTGCGTCACCGCTCGTATTCAGCGCCAAAAGCTCCGTCTCCAGGCAAATTTCGGTCTGAGCAAATACAAAACATGGGCTCGAGCGGAACGCGCTGCGAAGAGTTGGTTGCGCCGGAAACTTCCGACGTTACCCAGCGCGATTAGTTCAAAAGATAGAATGACCCGCCGCAACACTTCTGGCGTTGTCGGCGTTCATCCCGCTTACCATGTTATTCGCAGACGTGGGAAAACGTACGAATATTTCAAGTGGGTATCTCGTTGGCCCGGCTGCAAGCTGGCCGGCGGTGTAGGCTGGTCAACAAACAAGCATGGTGACGACGAAGCTTGGATCTTGGCCGTTAAATGTCGACGCATGGAAAATGAGAATCGCGATGATGTCATCGAGGCGGTCGCTCGCATGAGTAATAACAGGTATTCGGCCATTCTTAAGCTGCGCAGATGAGACCTTAAATGTGGCCCTTTACACAATCACGCAAAGCAAAGGAGCAGACTTACCAAGACGTTGGTGTCCGATTGATTGCCACGCTTGTGACACAACTGCGTTTGCCGGGCTGGGGAACGAACTTATTGCCAACGTATTCGGCTCGATGAAATCTCGGCTATTTCCGGTTAGCCGTGACTGTCAGTTCCGTCGAAGATCGAGTCATGACGTTGCGGTGCTTGGATCAGGCCTCAGTCGCTCGATCGCTTGAAGAACCTCTAATGCGAACGAGTGAAACGTCCACATCGTATAATTCAGCTCGTCGGGGGATAAACGAAGCCGATCACCGACGGGAAAGCGCTTCTCTACTGGCCCGATTCTGAGATTAACCGTGGATTCATTTCTTGTTGGCGTGAGCTGCGGAATAAAAGTTTCGGCTCCCGGAACAGAATCGATGGATCACGCATGCGCATCGCCTGCCATTTGATCGTGAAGAAATCCTTCCCTTTGGAATCCTTCGAGGACACAACGCCGCGCCGGTGCACAAGACAGTTACGCGCTTGATTCAGCGTTAGGACGTGCTCGTCAAATTGGAAAGTAGCACAACACTTTTCTCGCAAATATTCGATCTTTTCGGGGAATTTTTTCCAGTCAAACTCCTTGTGCTTAGTTTTCCAAGACTCGATCTCCAGTCTTCACCGCTAATTGTCGTCGATCCTAGGGAGTGAAAGGTACTAAGACTCTGCTCTCCTCCAGAAACTCACCCATTCGATCGATTGCCTCGGTAAAGGCGTTCTTTAAGCACCAGAAAAGGTGTTCATCCTTTATCTGAGAAAATGGCAGCAACTCGTGGAGTTGCAGTGCGGCGGCGAACGGGCTGACCTCTGCTATCGTGTTCTCTCCCTGGACGTTCCGAACACCGGTTACTCCAATAGAAACTAAGTCGACTAGGCGCTGTAAATATCGCGATCCAGTTTGGCCAGCGCAGCGGGTAGATTGACGTTAACACTAATATGTTTGATCCCGGATTTCGCTTGCAGTCCCCTTCCGCTAGATGCTCAACCATAGGTCCAACGGCTAGTAGCTTCGCGAATGTTTGCACCCCAACTTCGTATGAGTGAAGCCCGTTCCGAGATTATGCGTCGCTTTAGCGCAGCATTTTCCTCTGCAAATCCAATCGATTTTTCCTTAATCTCATCGTAGCTGACAATCTGTCCAACACAGGACGTCAACATCTCGTTGCACAGCAGATTGGTCTTGAACATCCTTTCAAGATCGTCCTGCAACTGCGGAACATAAAATTCAACGAGCAGCTCCAACTTTTCCAACAGATCGGCCATGAGCATTTGCTCGAACGGCAATGGCCATTTTGCGGGAATCGCCCCTTTTTGAAATGCGACCACCATAGCGGGCTCGAAACGCTCCATGTTGCGTGCCCCAATTTCAAGCAACAACAAATACACTTCTTCCAACTTTCCCAACAACAATCGCGAGCGTTCCCTTCGATGAATTATCCATTGCGATGCGGCAAGCACGATGAAGGCAACAGCCGCGCTAATAAACGCAGAGATTAACGCAGGGATCATCCTTTTAACCCATCGATTGAGGTTTGAGAGAGCTCGGCGTCGTTGGCGAGCAAGTGATACCAGCTCGCGAAATGCTCGTGCACCACCTGGGCGGCAGCGGACCGGACAGCGTGGGTGTTCTGCCGGATCTGCAATGCGACGTAGATCAAGGACACCACCACGGCGACCGCGCCGATGACTTGTCCGAGATTGGCGAGATCGTTGAGATTCATGTTCAACCAAGCAGCCCATTCACCCATCGCGCAAAGTCTTCCGAAAAGCTCGGGCCAATATCATCCCAGACTTCCTTGAAGCCACGCGATTGGATGTACTTCGTCATGTATCGCGCGTACCCGCGCCAGTGGGCATCTGGCATGAGCTTCAATTCGTGATGATGAAAATAGGTCTCGGCATGCAGGAGCACTTGGATGTGGCTCCAATACTGGAAGTAACGATCCCCATCGGTTAGCTCCGCGGCGCTCTCGAGTTTGGCAAATCGATCGGCGTGCTCGGCCCGAAAGATGGAGAAGCGCAGAGCGAACTCAGAGAGAGCATGGCGGGCCTGAGCGTTCGCGACTTTCGTGTTGCCGCGGATTTGAACGGCGAGGTAAACGAGCGTGATAATGATACCGATCGCGCCGATGATCTGTCCAAGATTGGCGAGGTCGTTGAGATTCATGGTCGCTAATGAGAGCTAGCCATCGATGCCGTGTTTCAGCTGCCGTTCGTATTCCGCGGCATCGAAGTGGCCCTTCGACTCCGCGATGAGACCGTCATTGTCGATCTTCCAAAGTTCGTATCCGCTGATTCGAACGCGTTTTCCAGTGCCGCCCGGGCCGGTATTCGTTCCGATCAAGGTCCAATGAAATGCCGTTCGATCTCCGCGAGGCTCCAACTTGTCGAAGGTCACGATCATGTCCGGAAATGTTGTCATGAACGCTTGCGCTTCCCTGGCAATCGCCGCGCGTCCAACTGAGGGTGGTCCGTTGTTAATGCTTAGCGAACCGTTCTCGGCAAAGAACGCAGCGACACTTTCAGGATTCTGGCTGCACCACACCTTGGCATAGCGTTCCGCAAATTTAGTTAACTCGTCACTGGTCACAGGTCACTCTGCTTCATGATCTCGCGTAGATTGTAGGTGGAGTAAGCCTTGGGCTTGTCGCCGCGTGCGATGATCCCGTCGACGACGTGCCCAAACTCTTCCGTGTGCCAATGTCGGCGCTCTCTCCACCATTGTTGTCTCCGGGATAGGCAATGAGATCGCTCAGCGTCCGCTCGATCTTGTCCCATGCCGATGCCGTGAGTAGGCCCTCACCATGAGCGAGTACATTGCTTCGAAATGATTTAAGAATCGGTTGAAGAACGCGCTGAATCTGAGTTTCGAGACAGGATCGAGATCGGCGAAAGATTGGACGCCGCGAAGAAAAATTGCGCTGAGCTCGGCGCTATCGTGCAGAGCACAGGTTAGATCGCCCCACTGGCCTGTGAGAGCATTGACCGCCGACTGCCGGCGTTCCCGGGTTTGCGCTCTAATTTGGAGGGCGAGATAAATGAGAGAAGGAATTCCGACAAATACCGCCGCTAGCTGCCCGATTGCTGCCAGCATTTCCCAGTTCATAGGATGGAGATCATGAGGGAGCAGCTTGCTAGGTGGTCGGCGGAGACTTCGTCAAACCGTAAGTCGAATATGCCGTGGGGTTGATTCCGCGCGCGATCATCGCGTCCACGACGCCCGCAAACTCTTCCGTGTGCCAGTGTCTTCTTGTTTGCCACCATTGTTGCGGACCGGGATACGCAATCAAATCTGCCATCGTCCGTTCGACTTCGCCCCATAATGGCTCCGGGAGCATGCCGTGACGATGCGCGAAATATATCGCCTGAAAATTCTTGAAAGTGCGATTGAAGAACGCACTGATTTGCGTTTTCGAGACCGCGTCAAGATCCTGGAACGACTGCATGCCGCGGAGATAAACGGCACTGAATTCTCGGCTTTCATGGAAGGCCGACATGGCGTCGCCCCACCGCGCAGTGAGCTCATTAACCGCGGATTGCCGTCGCTCTTGGGTTTGCGCCCGAATTTGGAGCGCCAGGTAAATCAACGACGGAATTCCGACAACCACCGCCGCCAGTTGACCGAGCGCGGTCAGCATTTCCCAGTTCATGTTTCTAAAGTGACGTGTGACAAGTGACGAGTGACAAGCAAGCGAACTCGATCATGTTAGCTCCCACGGCGCGAGTAAGCCGGAACATATGCGCGCCTGGTGCGATCGTGTTCGATTTGCCTAACCAGCCATTCGCACCATTCCAAAAACTCTGCCTCACCCGTGCGCTTCCGCCTTTCCTCCGACCAGTGTTTCGCGCGTGACCAAAAACCGAGAATCGCGCCACCAGCAAGGTCGTTGACGATTTGAAGGTCAACTATGCCGTGAGAAACCATGTAACCCGTTACTTCCAACCGCAGCCCAAACTCGAGAATTTGGCGCCTGGCGTCAGCGCTCAAATTGTCGATCACCGCGGCGGACGCTCCTTCCGGGATGTCGCCGAGTAATTCCAGGATACGGGCTGAATTTTCACTCAAAGCGGTGGTTTGAATCACGGTCACAGCCGCCTGCTCGCGGCGCGCGCGATTGGCCGCGCGCACCTGTAGACCCGTAAAGACGAGCGCGCCGATCAGGGTGACGGCTGAAATTAGGTTGAGCGCGTTGGCAAGATCGAGATGCATTAAGCGATGGATATTTTCGACATACCACTCTATCCCCGCAGGATTCGCCGCGCGCTGCAACTGCCGGCGCCGCTTTGATCGGTGATGAGCAGCTTAGAGTAGCCGACGATGTCGATGAACAACACGTGCCCGATCTCGAATTTTTCGTCTAAAGAAGGCTCGGTCGGCATCAGAGTTGGTTACTATCGTAAGACTCGCGATTTAACGAGCCTATTCCGATTCACGAAATCGTGCAGAACAGATTCGACTGGGCTCACCACAAGCAACCGCGGATTACGCAGATAACGCGGATTAAGAGTTAAACACAGGCTGCGATAATCCGTGTAAATCCGCGAAATCCGCGGTTCGAATCTTGTTATGAATGTCGCTCCGTTTCGGCTCCGCGAAGAAATTCAACTTCACGTCTGATGGCCGCTCGGTCGGCATCAGAGTTGGTCACTATCGTAAGACTCGCAATTTAACGAGCAACTTGTTTCGCCTCAAAATGTCGTCAAGAACAACCACTGGTTACCCAGCGCGGCTCCGCCCCAAGCGCAACCGAAGCATTAACCGCGGATTTCGCGAATTAACGCGGATTGTTTCGGAATCCACGTCTTCACAGAATAATTTCATCTCTCGTTTCGGTGCCGGATTTTACACTGCGCTTCCACTGAAGACTCGCGTGTTTGAAGTTGACTAGCAACGCCACTTCCAATCCGCTGATTGCAAGGTAGCCGAGCATTTGTGCGAAGTGATCTTTGTTGAAGTCATCCACCACTTTCGGATCCACGATGACAAGATCGTCCACGATCACGTCGGGCGTCATTCTCCCGATGAAATGGCCATCGTAATGAACGGAGAAACTCTTCTGCTGTTCTGCGCGATGACCGCGCTTTGCCAGTTCGATGATGAGCGCATTTTCATAGAGCTTTTCGTCGAGCCCGGGCCTGAGCGTGCCATGAACTTTCATGGCCGCGGCGATGATCTCCCGGCTCAGGTCTTCATGAATTAGATGGGTCATTTTTTGAAATCCGCGTTAATCGGCGTAATCCGCGGTTCAGATCGGGGTATAGCTCGGTCGGCAAGAGATCGCTTATTATAATATGACCTGCAATTTAACGAGCCTGTTTCGAGCTAAGATACTTCAGGAATAACCACGGATTACGCGGATGACGCGGATTAAGAGTTAAACACAGGCTTCAGTAATCCGTGAAATCCGCGTAATCCGTGGTTCAGATCTTATTATATAGACGTTGCGCTGCTTCAACTCGGAGGAGAATGAGGGCGGTTCATTGTGGCGGCGTCACCTTGAACTCGATCTTGGCCAGTTGCTCCGGCGCTTTGCCGATCTTGCGCAGGAACGGCAGCCAGCGCGGGTCAGCGTGGATCTTGTCGAACAGGTTTTCCGCCACGATCTCGGCGAGGCCGCCGTCGCCGTACTCGACCGCCTTGTCGAGCCATTCAAACGCTTTATCGGCTTCGCCGCGGTAGGCATAGACGCCGGCGATGTTGGAGGGCGCGTCCTTCTCGTACTTCGCGATCAACGCCGCGAGCGCAACGTCGGAGTCGGCTTTACGCCCGAGCGCGTGGTACGCCATTGGCAGGCCGATCATCTTGTAGATCTCGCTCGTCTCCTGCTCGATCTCCGCCAGCGCGCCCTTCGCATCGCCCTTGAGCAGCAGCGCTACGCCGAGCTGGCAGTGGGCGCCTCCATTGCTTGGGCTCAAGCTCAGCACGGTGCGGAACGACGCGATCGCCGCGTCGAGTTGGCCGGCCATGCGCTGGTGGTAGCCCAGGTTGAAGAGCGTCGTCACGTTCACCGGATCGCGGCGGACGGCGGCCTCCTCGAGCGCCAGCGCCTCGTCGAGGCGGCCTAGCGATACGAGCAGGGTAGCGCTGTTGCCCAGCACATTTAGATCCGCCGGATCGAGCGCCAGCGCGTGCTTGAAGTGCTCCGCGGCACCGGCGAGGTCGTTATCGCTATCCGCGATATAGCCGAGGCTGGCATGAGCCGGTGCGTAGTCCGGATCGATCGCCAGCGCCTTCGTCGCTGCCTCGCGCGCTTGGGCGTACCCATCCTTGCTGGACAGGAGGCCTTGGCCTGTCTCGTTGTCGAAGTTGTGAGCCAGCCCGATCCATGCCGGGGCGTAGCGTGGATCGATCGCCAGCACCTTGCGGTAAAGCGCGTCGGATTGCTGGAATGCCTCGGCTTTGAACTGCCGTCCGAGCTGCACGGCCTGCAGGTAGAGCACGTAGGCTTCGGGATCAGTCGTGCGCGCCTTCGGCGCCGCGCCAAGCAGTGTGACCTTTAACTGCTTGACCACGTCGGCCGCGATCTCATCCTGGATCGCGAAGATGTCGTCGAGCTTGCGGTCGTAGGTCTGCGACCACAGGTGCGTGTCGGTACCGGCCTTGATCAACTGCGCCGTGATCCGGACCGAGTTGCCCGCCTTGCGCACCGAACCTTCCAGCACATGCGCCACGTGCAGCGTGCGCGCGATCTCCGGGATCGCAACCTCTTTGCCTTTGAACGAGAACGACGAGGTACGCGCCGTCACCTGCAACTGCGGAATCTTCGCGAGCAGGTTCAGCAGTTCCTCCGAGATGCCGTCGGAGAAGTACTCGTTCGCCTTGTCCTCGCTCATGTTGACGAACGGCAGCACGGCGATGCTTTTTTCGGGAATGGCAGCGCCTTTAGTCCAGGTTCGCTGCGCGAAATAATAAACTCCGACCGCCAGGAGTGTCGCGGCCAGCACGAGGGCGACGATCGATCCGATACTGCGCCGCTTCAGTTTTTGTTTCGTCTGTTGAAACTTTTGCGGCAACGCGGCGTTGCCCAGCGGCTCGGCGTAGAGATTGACCAAATGGAGCCGGACGCCATGCTTGACCTCGCATTCCCCCAGGTCGCGTAAACGCGACGCCCATTGCCGGGAAGCCACCAGATCATCGGCCACGTGCTGGGAGAGAAGAATGTGCCCGGCGTCGCCGCAATCCATCACCCGTTGCGCCATGTTGATGCCGGCCCCGGCGATATTGGTGCGTCCACTCACGTCGGTCACCTCGCTGACCGGACCGCTGTGAATGCCCATGCGCACCGGAAGTTCCGGATGTTTCTGAAGCGCTTCCGCAACTTCGAGCGCGCAGCGGGCCGGTTCTTCCGCGCTATGATGGAAGACCAGCGCCATCCCATCGCCGGTCGGTAGCCTAACGAGTTGTTCGTCGGTCGCTTCGCGGACCGGCGTGGTCGCGAGCACGATCTGAGTGAGCTGGTTCAGCCGCTCCTTCTGTTCTTCAAGCAGAAGCTTCGAGTAACCGACGATGTCGATGAAGAGGACGTGCCCGATCTCGAAATTTCGAATCGGAGGATTGCTCGGCCGGCATAGGCTTGGTTTTATCCAGAAGCTCGGCGTTTAACGAAGTCTATTTTCGGCCCAACCACTTTCTCGATCAGCGCCTCGAAACATGCATCTTCCGTCAATATTATTTCCAGACGCCGCTGGTTGAGAAGGTTCGGGCTGACGTTGCAAGCGTCGTCATCGGGACACAATTCGTTAGGTTCAATTCGGGCAAACAGCGGCTCGGGCCAAATGCATTTTAGGGGGCGCTCGCTTTCAATTGGTCATCGCCCAGGCCCATCTTGTGGAGGAATGCGTTCCAGCGCGGGTCATCTTGAATATTCGTTAGGAGCGGATCTTTGCGCAAACTGGCCAGACCCGGGTCGCGTTGCTGGCGCGCCCGCTCCAACCATTCGAAAGCCTTATCCTTGTCCCTGCGATACGCGTAAACCTCGGCGATCTGGTATGCCGCCGTTTCCGCAAAATCCCTGGTCAACTGCGCGAGCGCGGCGTCTGCCTCCGGGATTTTTTTCTGGCCCCAGCGTGCGCACGCCACAATCAAAAGCCGCGCCCAATCACCCGCGTCAGCTTGCGCCGCGTTTGCTGCCTCCTCGAATTTGTTCTCGAGCAGATACGACAACCCGAGACCGGCGTGCGCCCAGGGCGCCGCTGGATTCAACTCCACCACGCGCGGAAATTCTGCGCGCGCTTCTGCGAATCGTTTCGTCGCCGCCAGGTTAAAAGCGAGAAATGCTCGTGCCTGTGGGTTGACCGGGTCCAGGTCGACTGCTTTGCGATAGAGCTCGATTGCTCGATCCATGTTTCCGCGTGCTATTTCGAGGTTGCCCGCGGCGATCACAATGTTCGGATCTGCCGGCGCCAGCGCCAATGCCTTGCTCAACGTTTGAGCTGCCCCGTTCCAGTTAAAATCGAAATTCGTCTCGATCGACCCGCGGGCGAGTAACGCCTCCGGCAAGTTAGGCTCAATGGAGAGCGCCCGCGTCACTGCGTCACGCGCACTCGACAAATGCGCCTCGAAAGTCTTTTGTCCGCCCTCGGTCGCAAACGCGGCAAGCCAGCCATTCGTTCCCGCGACTCCGGCCCATGCCAGCGCGAACCCGGGGTCCAACTCCGTCGCGCGTTGGTAGGCAGCTAAAGCTTCGCGCGCACTTTTTTCCGAATGGCGATTTTCATAAAAGCGGCCCTGCAGATACAATTGATGCGCTTCCACATTTTTCGTCCCGCCTTTCTCCGCCGCCTGCACTTCCGCTTGAATTTTCTGTTTGTCGGCTGAACCCGCCGTGCCCCCGGTCAACCGATCGCGCACTTGCGCCACGATCGTCTCCGCGAGTTCGCTCTGAACGGCGAACACGTCTTTTAAATCACGGGTAAAATTCTCCGACCATACTTCCTCGCCCGTGTCAGCGTGCGTGAGCCGGGCCGCGATCCGCACCGCTTCGCCGGATTTGCGCACGCTTCCTTCGACCAGATAGGCCACGCCGAGTTTTTGTCCGATCTCCTGTGCCGTCGCATTCTTGCCTTTGAACGAAAAGGCCGAAGTCCGAGCGGCAACGTGCAAGCCGGGAATTTTTTGCAGCACAGTCAGCAACTCCTCGCTGATACCGTCTGAAAAATATTCGCTCCCCTTGTCGTCGCTCAGGTTAGCGAAGGCGAGCACGGCAACGGACTTTTGATCCGGCGCGTTGGCGGGCGCGGCGGGCAGCGCAGCTGCGGGCGCGCCTGTCGCGGGCTGGGGATTTCGGCCGGAGCGCTGCATCCACCACCAGCCGCCGAGCAAAGCAACCAGCAAGACGGCTGCGACTACCGCGACGAGAGGTGATTTTTTCGAGACATGTGTTTGGCCGGGTCCGGCCTTCACCCCTGCCTCCCACGGCAGCACGATCCGGAACAAATCCATCGGCAGTTTGATATTCTTCAAATCGGCCGAGCCGAATTTTTCGAATCTGGCTTCGAGCGCGTTGCGAATCTGCCGTTCCACGTCCATCGAGACACAGATGCCGCCGGCGCCGGCCAGTTGTTCGATCCGTGAAGCGATGTTGACGCCGTCGCCATAGACGTCGCCC
Source organism: uncultured Verrucomicrobiae bacterium (assembly GCA_963737545.1). Taxonomy (GTDB): domain Bacteria; phylum Verrucomicrobiota; class Verrucomicrobiia; order Chthoniobacterales; family UBA10450; genus CAVTTH01. The sequence continues at coordinate 168,037 of CAVTTH010000006.1, forward strand.
CCGCGATGAACGACGTCGCCGATGTGAATACCGATCTTGACCTGGATCCGCCGTTCGGGTGTGACGTCTGTGTTGCGCTTCGCCAGGGTGCGTTGAATTTCGATGGCGCATTGCGCCGCTTCCAGAGCGCTGCCGAATTCGACCAGAAAAGCGTCGCCGATGGTTTTGATCTCCGCGCCGTGAAAGCGCGGAAAAATTTCGCGCAACAGAGCCCGATGTTCTTCGAGCAACTCGAGCGCGAGTTTGTCGTCGCGCTGGGCCATCGCGCTGTAGCCCACCATGTCGGTGAACATGATGGCGGCGAGCTTGCGCTGTTCGGTTTCGGTGCTCATGGCGATGCTCTTGCCACACAGTTGAGGACGACGCAATCATCGCATCACTCCAGGTCGCAAGCCCCACTTCCGCAAACTGCGAGGGGGAGCGCCTTGAAAATTTTGGGTTCGGCGCTCGAATTGGTATTGACGCCTAACGGCGTTTCTGCCCGAATCGCCGCCATGATGAAAACTCGAATTGCAGTAATGGTTCTGGCGTTGGCCGCGGCCACAGCCTGTCTTGCGGCCAGCCCGCAAATGGGGACGTGGAAGCTCAATGAGGCGAAGTCGAAGCTCGTGCCGGGGATGGGCAAGAACACGACGGTCGTTTACACAGGGCAGGGGGACAAGATCAAGGTGACCGTGGACGGCGTGGACAAGAATGGGAAACCGACCCACAGCGTCTGGGTCGGCAAGTGGGATGGGAAGGCCTACCCCACGAAAGGGAATATGTCCTGGAGCTCGGCCGCCTACAAAGTCGTAAACGACCGGACCAACGACATCACCACGATGAAAGATGGGAAAGTCGCCTGGACGGGGACGATCACTGTCGCGGCGGATGGCAAATCGCGGACGGTCACGATCAATGGAACCGGCGCCGACGGAAAGAAGTTCAGCGGCAAGGCCGTTTACGATAAACATTAGACAGGAGCGGAAGAAAACGCCCAACGTCCAATTCGGAAGGCGTTATTTCCCGCGGGTAATCTCCAGTCCCGCCACGTTGGCGATCATTGATCAAGCCCGACCCTTTTCAGCAGCGATTGAAAACGCGGCTCGTTGCGCACACTATCGTAAATCGGGTCAACCTTTAGATACCAAACGGCGCTCTCCTGGTCGTCGTAAGATTTTTCCAGCCAATCCAAAGCCTTCTCCTTTTCGCCAAGTCCCAGATGGATGTCAGCTAACGCTGTCGAACTGACGTATTGGTGTTTTGCCACCTCTTCGAGTTCGCGCAAGATCTGCTCGGCTTTCGGTCGATTTTCAGAAATGGCATAAGCGTAACCGAGGAGTCCTTGATACCACGCGCCGGCAATCATGATTTTAGATTTTTGAAATTCCGCGATTGCGCCCGCCGTGTCGCCTTTCCACAGGAGGCAGCAGCCTAACAAATGATGGGCGAGCGTCGAAGCGGGATCCAGTTCCAGTGTCTTCTTGATTTGGACAAGTGCATCGTCATATCGACGTGCGTGATACAGATAGTAAGCCAGGGCAGCTTGAAAGAACGAATTCAGCGGATCGAGTTCGATCGCCTTTTTGTCTTTCGCAATCGCTTCGTCCAATCGACCAAGCCCACCCAGAAACCACGCATATATTTCATAGGCCCAGGCCAGATTAGGATTTAGTTCGATGGCGCGGTCGAATTCAACCTGGGCGTTGTGCCAATCAAAAGCCCCGGCCAGTGCGCAGGCGAGGGAAAGATGCGCTTCCGCCAGCTCCGGTTCGAGCTGAATCGCTCTTTCCGCGAGCTCCTTCTCTTTAGCCAGCGCTTCTTTGCTCGGCATCACTACTCCTCCCATGTAGGCGTAGGTGTCGGCGAGGCCGCAATAGGCCAGCGCATAGTTGGGATCGAGCTTCAGCGCCTGCTCGTAATAGCGGATCGAGCTGGTCCAGCCGGCTTCGCTGTATTTGCCAAGTTCATAACGCCCCAGCAAATAGAGGCGATGAGCCTCCGGGTTCTCAGTCGGCTTTTTCGCCAAAGCACGCGCCGCTTCGACACCTAATTTGATTTGCAGGGCTTCGACAACGTGCTGGGCCACGTTGCTCTGAAAGGTAAAAATATCTCTTACGTCACCATCGTAATCTTCCGACCAGAGATGGTAACCATCATTCACGTTGATGAGTTGAGCGGTGACGCGCAGCTTCTCTCCGGCTTTGCGGATGCTTCCTTCCAACACCGTATCGACATGCAGTTGATCCCCGATTTGCCGGAAAATATCCGTTTCGGTTTTGCCTTTGAAAGCGAAACAAGATGTTCGTCCCGGCACACGCAGCCCTGGCACCCTGGCCAGCGCGTTAATTAGTTCCTCGGTCATCCCGTCGCTCAAATACTCGTCGTGTTTGTCTGCGCTCATGTTCACGAACGGCAACACGGCGACAGATTTTGCTCGATCTGCTCTGACCGCGACCGTCTCGCTTCGCTTTGGCGAGTCGGACGATCCGTTCTCGGGAATCGAGAGCCCTGCTTTGCGCAGCCCATCGAGGATGGGCTCCATCAGGCCGCTCGCGAAGTGCCAGGTCCCGACGTTCGACCGTGCATGCGCAGCAAACTCCGGATCGAGTGCCAAAAGATCCCGGATCGCGGCGGCGGCTTCGGCGCGCCGTCCAAGGTGGCCGCAGGCCGAGGCCATGACAAGGAATGGCCAGAACAGCCCGGGGACGTCGACCCGGTTCGCACACGCGAGAGCTTGCTCGTACTCGCCGTTGTGGAAATGTTGCCAAAGGGGAGCGAAATGCATCCAGCCCGCATGATTGGCATTGAGTTCCATCGCGCGCCTAACGATCGCGGTGCCGCGCTCGAACTCGCCCGTATGCACGATCTGCAATCCCAAAATTCCAAGCGCGTCGGTGTTGAGTGGATTGAGCGCCATCGCGCGCTCGGTGGCCGGACCAAACGCCGCGAGGTCCTGGCGGAAAAAGTGTGTCTGCGCCAGCGCTACCATCGCGAACTGGTTCGCCCGATCCAATTCGACTCCGCGACGGGCCGCAGTGAGGGCCCGATCGAGAGAGGTCGCGTCAGCCCCGGGGAAACCAAACGCGTATTCGTCGACGTAGATCTGGGCGAGACAGGCCCATAAGTCCGAAGGCCGATTGTCCGACTTTGCCCCGCGTTCGAGCCGGCTTCTTAGCGCCCCATGAGATGCAGGTGTAATCTGCTCCCGGTAGGCGAAATATTGGAATTGCCACTCCGCCGGAGTGAGATCGCTGTCATTTTTCTGCCTGGCTGCGTCCCGAAGTGAATGAACCAGGACACCGTAGCTGTCAGCAACCGTCGCGACGATGCGGGCGGCGACGTCGTCCTGCGCCGCAAAGATTGATAATGTTTGGAGGTCCCGGTTATAGGTCTCGGCCCAGAGCTGCGCTCCCGTCTTGGTGTCAACGAGCTGTGCGCTTACGCGAATACCGGAGCCTCCCTTGCGGATGCTTCCTTGCAACACATAACGCGCGCCGAGTTTGTCACCGCCCGCCCTCTCGCTCGTGACCACTGAGAGGTAACCGAACCGCGAAAGCCCGGTCGTGATTTCCTCGCCAAGACCGTTGGCAAACGACCCCATCTCCGCGTCACCGGAGCTTTTGAAAGGAAGCACGGCGATCCACGGCTCTTCTCCGTGCCCCGCCGCGGCGGGCTTCGTTTGCGATTTTGTCTTACGAAATTTCTCCGGCACTTCCGGATTGCCAGCGTCCTCACCGTAAAGATTCAGGATCGAGATGCGCAATCCGTGTTTGACTTCGCATTCGCCGAGTTCATGCAGAAGCGAGCGCCATTGTGCGTACTGCTCCAAGTCATCGGCGACACGTTTGGAAACAAGGATATGTCCGGCCTCGCCGCAATCCATCACGCGCTGAGCGAGGTTGATGCCGGCACCGGCGATGTTGGCCTGTTCGTTCAAATCAGTGACTTGATTGACCGGGCCACTATGAATCCCCATCCGCACTCGAAGCTCCGGATGACTCTTTAGCGCTTTGCTGATTTCCAGCGCGCACAAAACTGGCGCTTCCAGACTGTTTCGAAAAACAAGCGCCCCGCCGTCGCCCGTCGGTAAACGCATCAACTTCCCTTGACCTTCGGCGAGACGGAACTGCTCGGTTCCTCGGACAATCTCACGTAACGTTTGGATCTGCTCGCTTTGCTCGTTAATCAGCAATTTCGAGTAACCGACGATGTCGATGAACAAGACGTGGCCGATCTCGAACTTTACATCTGAGGAACGCTCGGTCGGTGGCATGAGACCGCTTATTATAATATGACCTGCAATTTAACGAGCCTGTTTCGATATTGAGAAGAACAACCGCGGATTACGCGGATGACGCGGATTAAGAGTTAAAGCAAATGCTGCGGTAATCCGTGTAAATCCGCGTAATCCGCGGTTCAGATCTTATTATATAAACATTGTGCCGCTCAATTCGGCGAAGAATTGCTTGCCGCGCCGTAGACTTGATGCCGGTCCGGCTCGAACCGAAGGCGGGTCGATCTTCACTGTTTTGTCGCCAGGACGTAGATGACCCACGGGGCGATCAATGTCTCGGCCAGCCATTGGTGTGGCTCATTCTTTCGCCCGAGCGGGGTGTGATGCGCGATGAGGTCGAGTCCAGCGGCAGCGAAGAGTTCCATATAGTCCTCGTGGAACCAAACAACGTCGACGACGGGACGCGCATCCGTCACGTCCTTCATCACGATCCGGACCGGCGAGCCACCCTTGGCGCGGCGATTCTCTGGAAAATCTTTGGTGGTGAACGATACCCATTCGTGGGTGTAGATGTCCGGCGTCGAGCCGAGCAGGATGATGCGCCCGTCGTCGTTCAGTAATCGTGAGAGACGACGTAACAGTTCACTTCGCCAGGCCACATCGGGAATGTTGTCAAAAGCGAAGGCAGAAAGAATCAGATCAAACCGAGTTTCATCGAAGGCGCTGAAATCGCCGTCATCCACCAGCCGATAGCTTCCCTCTGGATCGACGGCGGTGGCCAGTTGGACCATGCGCCTTGATATGTCGATCCCGATCGCATTGAAACCGAGCTTCTTCAGGAACCGCGTCGAGCGTCCGGCCCCGCATCCGAAGTCAAGGGCTTCGCGTCCGATCACATGTTTGTGGATTATCGCCGGCAGATCACGATATGCGAGATAGTATGTCCCGGGAAACTCGAGAGTGGCGTAGGCTTCGGCCCGCTGCGCATCGTCGTAGACGTTGGAGAATTGCACGCTTGTCTCTACCTCACGCTGGATCGTCCTTCAAAATTGTTCGCAAATGAATCCTGAAACAGTGCGTCACACTGGCAGTGGCTTAGCATCCCCGACGGAGCCCCTCGACCGGCTCTGGGCCTTGAGCTTGCCGAAACGGGGGCCGATCCACCTTACCGCTTGTTACATGTCACTCGCTTGCCACGCCGAAGCCTCGCGCGTAGGCGGGTCACTTTGCTGTTTCTTTTGGCGCAAGGGACGCGACGATTTTTTCGAAGCGCGGATCGCCGCGGAGCGGGTCCCAGACCGGGAACAGTTTCAAGGCGCCGTAGCTCAGCATCACCGATGCGGCGGGAGCACGCAGCCCAGCTTCCAGTTGCTGCAAGGCAAGCTCCTTGTCGCCCGCCCACGCTGCCGTGATGGCGAAATATTGAAGAACGAGAATGCCGTTGTAGACATCTTTTTCCAACGGCGTGAGCGCGATCGCTCGACGGCCTTCGTCCAAGGCCAGGTCTTTCCGCCCAAGAGCAGCATCGATTAAGCCGAGGACGCAGAGCGCCGGGCCGTAGTCCGGCTGCGCCTGCACGATCTTCTCCTGCTCTGCGCGAGCCGCTTCAAACGCAGTGCGCGCTCTTGCCTCATCTTTGGTCATGCGCGCCAGCAGCCCTTCACCAAAGCTGCGGCTCAAAATAATCGTGTCGTCGACCCAGCATGGGTTGTCGCCCAGCGCGACGAGTGCTCGTTCGGCCGCAGCCGGATCGCGTTCGGCCAGAGCGCAAAGGAACCAGACGTCCGCGGCGCTGGCGATGGCGCTCGGCCCTTGGGCGAGGATTGCATCAATCGTTTGATGGAGCGGCCGGGTGTCCGCTTTCCAGCAGACGTAATCTAGGTCACGATTGGCCCGTGTTTCGACGTTGTCGGGCACGATCGCTAACGCCCGATCCATGGCAGCGATCGCCTCGGCATAGCGCCCCAATGTTTGGTAACTGAGCGCGATCTGTTGCAGAGTAAAAAAGTTGCGCGGGTCCAGCTCCACCGCGCGTTGCAGGTTGCGCAGTCCTTCCTCCTGCTGGCCGCGCCGCCGCAGAATGTAGCCGGTGAGTTCGAAGAGACGCGGATCATTGGGTAACGCTCGCCGCGCAATCTCCAATTCGGCCAGGGCGCCGGCATAGTCGCGCCGCCCGTGGTAGAGATATTGTGCGCGCGCCAAATGCGTTTCGGCTGCATCCGGCCGCAGCCGTGTCGCGGCTTGCAGAGCAGCTTCAGCCAGCGCCAGCCGGGCGGGAGTGTGATCATACCCCGTTACTGCATAAAGTTGTTCGTGCGCAGAGGCGAGCTGGCAGTAAGCGTCGAAAAATGAGGGATCGCGCTTGACCGCTTCATCCAGAAGTTCAATTGCCTTCCGCCGGTCTGGATCGGCCGTCACGCTGAAACCTGACGTGAGGAGAAGTGACTTCGCCCGGCTGTAAAGATCGAATGCCGTCAGATCAGTCGTGGGCGGCTGCTCGATGGCTTTCTTCTCGTTAGGCGAGAGCTTGGCCTGCAACTGATCGGCAATCGCCTTGGCGATTTCGCTTTGGATGGCGAAGACATCGGCCAGATCGCGATCGTAGGTTTGCGCCCAGAGATGCGCGTCGGTCCGCGCATCGAGCAACTGCGCGATTCACCCGCACTTTGTTGGCCGCGCGCTGCACACTGCCTTCGACGACATGTGCGACGCCTAGTTGCTGGCCGATCTCGCGCAGATTGCGCGGCGACGCCGCTTTTGTATTGCATCACGGAAGTGCGGCTGATCACTTTCAGATCAGCGATCTGCGCAAGGTCGGTCAGGATTTGGTCCTGCACGCCATCGGTAAAGAATTCGTTTTGTTTTTCTTCGCTCAGATTTTCGAACGGCAACACCGCAAGCGATTTTTCGGGAATGGCGGCGCCTTTCGTCGCGGGCCGATGCGGTGAAATAATACACTCGCGCTGGCCACGAGGATCGCGGCCAGCACGAGCGCGGCGATCAATCCGGCACTACTGCGCCGCTTCAGCTTTTGTTTCGTCTGTTGAAACTTTTTCGGCAAGGCGGCGTTGCCCAGTGGCTCGGCGTAGAGATTAACCAGATGAAGTCGAACGCCGTGCTTGACCTCGCATTCACCCAAGTCGCGCAAACGTGAGGCCCATTGCCGGGAATGCCACCAGATCATCGGCCACGTGCTGGGAAAGAAGAATGTGCCCGGCGTCACCGCAATCCATCACCCGTTGCGCCATGTTAATGCCAGCCCCGGCGATGTTGGTGCGTCCACTCACGTCGGTCACCTCGCTGACCGGGCCGCTGTGAATGCCCATGCGCACCGGAAGTTCGGGATGTTTCTGAAGCGCTTCGGCAACTTCGAGCGCGCAGCGGGCCGGTTCTTCCGCGCTATGACGGAAGACCAGCGCCATCCCATCGCCGGTCGGCAGCCTAACGAGTTGTTCGTCGGTCGAGTCGCGCACCTGCGCCGTCCCGAGCACGATCTTCGTCAACTGGCCGAGGCGCTCCTTTTGTTCTTCGATCAGGAGCTTGGAGTAACCGACGATGTCGATGAAGAGGACATGCCCGATTTCAAGGTGCAGATTGTCGTCAGATTCCGGCACTGGCTTGTTCTACCCAGAAAGTCGCGATTTAACGAAGGCTATTTTCCGCCGGTAATCTTTTGCACGAGCGCGTCGAAGCGCGAATCGCCACGGAGATCGTCGAGAAACGGATCCACTTTGATGACAAACAGGTAGGCGCCTGTGCCTTCGCGATAGGCGCGTTCCAGTTCATCGATAGCGCGCGCTTTCTCGCCCAACCCGTCAAGAACCAGCGCCTTCGCGTAAGGCGCGACGAAGCGTGACTTCGCCTGTTGATCGAGGCGAGCCAGAATCTTGCGCGCTTCGTCCTTTTGTCCGTTTCGTGCGCGTGCCTGGCCGAGGGCGGCAAGCGGATATGGATCGTTGGTTAGGTCGAACGCTTTTTGATATTCAGCGATTGCATCGGTCAAATGTCCTTTGAACTGCAAAATTTCGCCGAGGTAGTAATGCGCCAGAAAAAAGTTGGGATCGATTTCCAGCGTCTTACGGGCTTGCGCTTCCGCTTCGTCGTAGCGCCGGGTGCAGAGATAAAGCCAGCTGAAATCGGCATTGATGATGAGCGAGAGCGGATCAAGTTCGACCGCGCGTTTTGCTTCGGCGATCGCCGGATCGAATTGGCCGAGTGTCATCCAGGCCAAAGCCAGCCAATGATGCGCGGTGGCGTAGTTCGGCTTCAGATCTGTCGCCCGCTTCAATTCATCAATCGAAGCCTGGAGCTTCAGCTCGACGGAAGCGAGCAGGCCGGCCGAAGCATGCGCTTCCGCCAACGAATCGTCGAGTTCGAGCGCTTTCTTTATCGCTGACCGCGCCGGTGGAAATGAATCCACCGGAGAGACGGCGGCATAGTTTGGAAGTAGCAGGTAGGAATCCGCCAGGCCGACATAGGCGAGCGCGTAACCGGGGTCCCTGGCAATCGCTTGATTAAAATAATCGATCGCCTTGCGCAGGTCGTCGCCGTTGCGTTTGTTCCAAAAAAATCTTCCCTTGAGATAGAGCTCGTATGCTTCCGGATTAGCGGTCGGCGCTTTGCCGATTGAACTTTTCTCGGAGCCGGTGAGTCGCGCCTGCAACGTCTCCGCGATTGTTTTCGCGATCTCAGTCTCGACCGCAAAAATGTCGGTCAGTTTGCGATCGTAGGTGTCGGCCCAGAGATGCGCGTCGCTTTGCGCATTGATCAACTGCACATTCACCCGCACCTGGTCGTTAGCCTTTTGCACGCTGCCCTCCAGGATGTGAGCGACCCCAAGTTGCTTCGCGATCTGGGGAAGATTGTCCGGCGTGCTTTTGAAGTGTTGCGTCGATGTGCGCGAAATCACTTTCAAATCGGCGACCCTGGCCAATCGCGTCAGGATTTCGTCCTGCACGCCTTCGCAAAAGTAAGCGTTGTCTGGATCGCGACTGAGATTGTCGAACGGCAGCACAGCGATCGATTTGTTGGGAATTGGTAGGGGCGCCGCGCTGCGGCGTCCGTCTTCTTCGGTGTCAGCGGACCGGACGGCCCGGCGGTCCGTCCCTACCGAGCGAACAGTTTGATACACGAACAAACCGGCCGCGACGACAGCGAGCGCGATCGTTACGGCAACAATCTTTCGCCCGGTTCTTCGCGCGATCGACCTGCTCGGCTCGATCTCGGATTCGAGTTTGATTCCCTCCGGCGTGATCTCAAACGCCCAGGAAAAAATCAGCGCCACCGGAAAGCCGAGGATGATGACGATGATGAAGATCTTCATCACCCACGGCGGCGCGTCGAAAGCCGGCAGGAAAATCGACGCCGCCTGGAGCAAGAGCCACGCGACGACCACATACGCGACCGCGACCTTGTAAACGTTGCGCCGCTTCAGCTCGGCGAAGAAGTTGCCTAAATTCATTTTTGCGCGGCTTTTCCGAATTCTCGCGCCGGAAGAATCTTCTCAGCGAGCGCTTCGAATCGCGGCTGGCCGCGCAGGTCGTCCAGCATGGGGTCGACTCTGATGGTGAAAAGATCGTTGCCGGCGCCTTCGCGATACGCTCGCTCCAACGCGTCGATCGCCTGCTCTTTATCCTCCAATCCCATAAACATGAGCGCGATACTGTAGCCGGAGACGTAGCGGGATTTCGCTTCTTCCCTCAAATGCGCGAGGATTTTTTGCGCTTCATCTCGTTGTCCGGCACGAGCGTAGGCCTGCCCGAGATAAGCGAGTGCCTCTGGATCGTCGTCCAACTCTACCGCTTTTTGATATTCGGTGATGGCTTGAGTGCGTTGCCCTTTAAGCTGATAGGCCTGACCGAGATAGTAATGCGCAAGATAAAAACGCGGATCGATTTCTATAGTCTTGCGCAGTTGCGCAATCGCTTCGTCGTAGCGACGCGCATTCAAGTAAACATTTCCGCCGAGATCAGCGTTGTTGATTAATGAGAGAGGATCCAGCTCGACTGCGCGTTTCCCCTCCGCAATCGCGCGATCAAACCGCGCAAGTGCGGTCAAAGGCCCCCACGAAAGCCAATGATGCGCCATCGCGTAATTTGGATTTAGCTGAATCGCGCGCTCGAATTCGGCAATCGATCGGTCAAACTCGAAGTCGAATGGACCCGCTATTCTTCCGGATGAGGCGTGCGCCTCGGCCAACGTATCGTCTAGTTCGAGGGCTTTTTTCGCGGCAGCCCTCGCTTGCGGAATTGAGTCTTGCGGCGAAGCCGCTCCAAAGACCGAGAGAATTACATACGAATCGGCCAAGCCAGCATAGGCGAGGGCATAGCCGGGATCTTTCTCAATTGCCTGATTGAAATACTCGATGGCCTTGCGCAGATCCGCGCCGGTCCGCTTGTTCCAAAAAAATCTGCCTTTAAGGTAAAGCTCGTAGGCCTCTGGATTCACCGTCGGAGTTTTTGCAATCGAGATTTTCTCGGAACCCGTGAGTTTCGCCTGCAAGGTGTCGGCAATGGTTTTCGCGATGTCGCTCTCCACTGCAAAAATGTCGGTCAGCTTTCGGTCGTAGATTTCCGCCCACAGATGGGCGTCGGTCATGGCATTGATGAGCTGCACATTCACGCGCACTTGATCGTTCGCTTTCTGCACGCTGCCTTCGACTATATGCATCACCCCGAGCTGCTTTGCGATCTCGCGCAGATCGGATGGCGCGCTCTTGAAGCGCTGGGTTGAAGTGCGCGAGATCACTTTCAGATCTGCAACTTTGGCGAGTCGCGCGAGGATTTCGTCCTGCACGCCCTCGGCGAAATAAGCGTTGTCCGGATCGCGACTGAGATTATCAAACGGCAAGACCGCAATCGATTTTGTCGACAATTCCGAGTTGCTGGCGGTGTTTCGGCCCGTGTAGCGGCCGATGAAGAACAATCCGATGGAAAACACGGCTCCAACGATCACGACAACAATCCAGGCATGTTTTTGCGGTTGTCGCACCGAGGCAGCAGGATCGACGTCTTCCGTGCGCTTAATTCCTTCCGGAGTTGCTTCAAACGCCCAGGCGATTATCAACGCAATCGGAAACCCGATCGCAATTAGGACGATCACCAAACGCACGATCCAATTGGGAATTTCCAGGAACGGAAATATCTGCGTCGCAATCTGAGCGATTAACCAGCCAACAACCGCATATGCGACGGCGACCTTGTAAACGTTGCGCCGCTTCAGTTCGGCGAAGAAGTTGTCGCTCCTCACTGCTTTGCGTCCCCGATTTCAGGGGATGAAGACGAAGTTGCGCGGCTCCCCTGGTCTTTCTTCTCGCGCAAATCTTTCAGCCAAGCTTCGCCGGTCGCGATCAGTTCCCGCACCCGAGGATCCGAACGGATGGGCGCGTAAAACGGATCATGGCGCAACAAGTTCAACGGAGTGAGCCAGCGCCCTTTTTTTGAATTGATCACGCTTTGAAACCCGCGAATGACCTCCTCGTTATTCCCCAGCGCCATCTGCACATCAAGCGACCGGAACGCCTGATCAGGGTCCGACGGTCCGATCATTTCCAGCCACAGTTTGAGTTGTTTCTCGCCTTCCGTTTTTTCCCCGAGACGCCCCAACAAGAGCGCCTTCAGCCGCACCCAGTCGGGGCGCCCGGGCTCGGCGGCAATGCGCTTCTCCACCAACGCGAGCGCTTGCCGCCATTCAACCTTGGCCGCCTCCGTCCGTCCCGCAGCCTCCAGGATATTGCCGACCACGAGACCTTTCGGGCGAATCACGCGTTTCTCTTCCAAGAATTCGCGCGGAATCCGTCGCAATGCCTCGAGCGCTTTCTCCGTCTGCCCTATCTCCATCCAGACGTTGGCTGCATGATGAGCAAAAGCGTCTTCCAGCAACAATTGGGAAGGGATTTTGTCGACGAACTTAGCAGCGGCTTGCAAATCGCCCCAGCCAGTCCAAAGCGTCAAGAGCCGGGTCAGATAGGAGCCCGCCGTCGGTTTGTCCGCGAACAGTTGATCCAGCAATGCATCCGCCTCTACCAGTTTGTTTTTGTCGTAATAGTCATACGCCTCCCAATCAAGAAAGTCGGTGTGGCCTCGCGGAGTATTGGCGTGTTGCTGAAGAAGTTCCCGCTCTTCATCTTTGCGGTTCTGGAAACGGAGCGACGCTGCCAGTAGACCAACGACGCGATCGTCGGTCGGGAAACGGCGCAGCAATTCTCTGGTGCGGCTTTCTGCCTCGCTGAATTGCCGCGAGACCAGCAGGTAACCGGCCATCGCCAGACCCGCCTCAACCGAATCAGGCGCAAGGCGAATCGCGCGCTCAGCCTGGCTGCCGGCCGCCGCTCGACGAGCGGGAGTGTCGTCATACCTGCCAGCCACCAAACTTAACGAGGCTTGGGCGAGCACAGCCCAGGCTTCGGCATCCGTGGGATTGAGTTGCGCTGCTCGCTGCCCCAGCTCCTCCGCCAAGCGATAGTTCTCGCGCACTGCCAGCGGATCATCCATCAATGTCCGCGCCTGCTGAATCATTTTTTGCTCTTCCGTGAGTGCGGGCCTGGCCGACGGAGCATGGGAGCGCAATAGCTGGAACGCAAGCATGCCGGCCGCAATGATTCCCATCACGACCGTTAGTCCAACAATCTTCCGTCCATTCCCGCGTCTCATCGATTCGTTAGGGGCGACTTCTGACTCACGCTTGATTCCCTCTGGAGTGATCTCAAATGCCCAGGAAAGAATGAGCGCAATCGGGAAACCGAGCGCGACCGCGACGACGAAAATCTTCATCGCCCAGGGCGGAGCTTCGAAAGTAACAAAGAGGAGGGACGTTGCTTGGACCAGCAACCAACTCACCACCGCGTAGGCGACTGCGACCTTGTAAACATTGCGCCGCTTTAGCTCAGCGAAAAAGTTCATGTCATTTGCCGCTCGCTGTGTCTAATCCGCATTCGAAATCGGTTTCGCCGATGGGCCGGCATCCGCCTGGCCAGCCTTTCTCGCGCCAGTAGGCCGGAAAGCCGTAGCGGACCAGCATCGCCTTGACTCGCGGATCGCGCAGCATGGTGTGGCCGGCCGGGTTGCTGCTGTAAAGATTGGCGAAATAGTAGGCCTCGAGTATTGCGCCGCGACTCTGAATGTCTGCGTTGTAGCCGTCGATGTCCTGGCGCGCGATCAGGAAGATGCTCGCTTCGTTCTCTGGCGCATCGGCGATCGCCGCGCGCAGTTTGGTTGGGTCAATACCGGGCTCGCCCAACACCCAGGGCAACAAAATTTGCGCGAATGCGGCATCATTTGGCCAACGGCTCACGACCTCTGCGAGTGCGGCGCGGGCCTCATCCTTTCGACCGTAAGCGATCGCGTACTGGAGTAGTCCGAGCCTGCCGGCGGAGTAGTTTGGATTGATTGCGCGCATCTGGTGCACTGCCTCCTCGACTTCTTCCCGTCGATCCAGCGCGGCGGCGGCATCCCGCAGGCGCACCCAGCCGACAATAAAGTAGGGATCAAGCTTCACCAACTGGCGCGCCGCCAGCGCCGAATCTTCGACGCGCCCGACTTCGTAGAGAAGTTCCGCGTAATCTTCGCGCACATCCGGGTAACTTGCGTCGATCTGCATTGCGCGCAGGTAATGGCCTTCGGCCACACTGAACTTGAATTGCGCGCGCGCGACGTTGCCAAGGGCGTGTTCGGTAGTTGCGGAGTCGGGTTCCAAGGCGGCGGCGCGCTCTGCCGCGGCGGCCTCCCCGGTCAGAAGCTCAGCGGCGAAGCCGGGAGTCATGCGCGCCGTGTACCAGAAGGTCACTTCGTAAGTGAGCGAGAGCGACGACCACCCTGCGGCAAACTCAGGCGCCTTCGCGACGGCCGCCTTTAAATGCGCGATCGCGGATGGCAGATCAGTGCGTTGGCGCAGGAGCGCCCGACCTTTGAGATATTCATCGTAGGCTTGGGGATCGATGGGCGCGCGCGTAGCGACGGGGGCCGAAACGCCTAACGAAAGTTTGAGCGCAGCCCCGATGCGCCGCGCAATCTCATCCTGCAGCGCAAACACACTTTCGAGTTTGCGATCGTAGGTCTCTGACCAAATATGGAACCCATCGGCGACCCGCACCAACTGCGCGGTGATCCGCACCTCCGGTCCATCGCGGCGCACGCTACCCTCGACGATGTTCGCAACGCCGAGCTTGCGGCCGATCTCGCGGACGTCGCCTCCCTTGTCCTTAAATTGAAACACCGAAGTACGCGCCACGACCTTGAGTTGCGGTACCTTGGCCAGCACGTTCAACAACTCCTCCGTCATGCCGTCGGAGAAATAATCCTCCTCCGCCTTGCCGCTCATGTTCGCGAATGGCAGGACTGCGATCGAATTGCGGTCGGTGGTCGTTGGCGTGGCGACATCACCTTTGCGAAACGATGGCTGTCCGTAGAAATACCAGCCTAGCGCCAGGACGATCAGCAACGCGGCTACAGCAAACAAAGCTTTGCTGCCTGACGGGCCGGCATCGAGTTTCACGCCCTCAGCTGTGATATCAAACACCCACGCCATGACTACGGCGACTGGAAATCCGAGCAATGCGATCAGAATAAAAATGCGCAGTACCCATGGCGGTGCATCGAAGGCTGGGAATCCGATGGATGCGGCCTGCACGGCGAGCCATGCCACAATAAGATAGGCTGCGCCGATCTTGAATACCTTGCGTCGCTTTAGCTCGGCGAAGAAGTTGTGCGAGTTCATTTCTTTGGCTCTGTCTTCGGCGCAACGACTTTTTGCACCAGCGCTTCGAAACGCGGATCGCCGTGCAGTGAATCGAGCAGTGGATCAACCTTGATCCAGCACATGTTGGAGCCGTCGCGTTCTTCGTAGCCCTGTTCAAGCCAGCGGAGCGCTTCATCTTTATTGTTCAGGCTGAGATAAAGCAAAGCGCGGAGGTAACCGACCACCTCGCGATTCTGACTAATCTTATCGAGATCACTCAGCATTTGGCGCGCGGCATCCTTGTCACCAGCCAGAGCTTTGGCTGCAGCGCACGCCGCCAATACTAACAAGTTGTCACTGCTCAATTGCTTTGCCTTTTCATATTCGAAAATCGCGCCGGACAGGTCGCCCTTCATTTGAAGGGCAATGCCGAGATTAAAGTGCGCGTAGAAAAAGGTCGGGTCGATCGCGAGCGTCTTCCGCAATTGCGCAGCGGCTTCGTCGTAGCGGTGGGCGTATAAAAAGGTCACCCCCAGGTCCGTGTTAATAATGGGCGAGAGCGGATCTAACTCAACGGCACGCTTGCTCTCGACAATGGCTTCTTCAAATCGGCCGAGCGCGGCCAGGGCGTCGTTGCCCAACCAATGATGCGCCGACGCGTCGTTTGGCTTGAGCTCGATCGCGCGTTCATATTCGCGCATCGCTCCGGCGATATCGAGTTCAGCCCAGAAGAGAAATTTCCCGAGCGCGGAGTGCGCCTCGGCCAGATTCGGATCAAGGCTAAGAGCTTTGAGCGCCGCCTCTTTTGCCTTCGGAGCTACAGCCCACCGGTCCGCGCTGGTGTAAAACGACAGGAGGATGTAGGCCTGCCCCAGACCGGCGTAGGCCAGTGCATAATTCGGGTCGCGCGCGATCGCCTGTTCGTAGAAAGCGATCGCCTTTGGGATGTTGTCGCCCGACCGCTTTTCCCAAAACGATCGGCCTTTGTGATAAAGCTCGTACGCGGTCGTGTCGGTCGTCTCTTGCGCAGCCATCATTTGCTTCTCAGAGCCGGTAAGCTTCGCCTGCAAGGTGTCGGCCACCGTTTTGGCAATGTCACTCTGGACCGCAAAAATATCGCTCAACTTGCGATCATAGATCTCCGCCCAGAGATGGGCGTTGGTTAGCGCGTTAATTAACTGCACATTTACCCGCACCTGATCGTTCACTTTCTGCACGCTCCCTTCCAGGATGTTCGCGACGCCGAGCTGCTTCGCGATATCGGGCAAGTTTTCCGGCGAACTCTTGAACTTTTGGGTGGAAGTCCGCGCGATCACTTTCAGGTCCGCCACCTTGGCCAGTCGGGTCAGGATTTCGTCCTGCACGCCTTCGGCGAAAAAGGCGTTATCTGGATCGCGACTGAGATTGTCGAACGGAAGAACCGCAATCGATTTTTCTGGTAGGGACGGACCGCTGGGCCGTCCGCCTTCACCTGTGCGGGAGACCGTGTAGCGTCCAATGAAGAACAATCCGATGGAGAGCGCAGCTCCAACGACTACGACAAAAACCCAGGCATTCTTTCGCGGTTGTCGGGCCGACGCCGCAAGATCGACATCCTCCGTTCGCTTGATCCCTTCTGGCGTCAGCTCGAAAGCCCACGCGATCACAAGCGCGATGGGAAATCCGATCGCGACCAACACGATGACCAACCGCACAACCCAATTTGGAATTTCCAGGAACGGGAAAACCTGCGTGGCAATTTGGACCAGGAGCCAGCCGACAATCGCATACGCAACCGCGACCTTGTAAACGTTGCGCCGCTTTAGCTCTTCGAAAAAATTGCGTGAGCTCACTTTGCTTTCTCTTCGCAGAGTTTCTGGAAACGCGGGTCGCCACGCAACGGGTCCCATTGCGGATCGAGCCTTAGAAGCGCTGGCGTAAGGAAGTTAGTGTACGGAACCTCCAAGAGGTGCTGCAGCCGTGGAATCGCGCGGTCTGTGTCGCCGACTATCGCCTCGACGGACGCCAGATTTTCCTCGAACTTGGGCCCATCCACTGCATCCTTCGCGCTTGGCAGCAGCTTGATCGCACGCTCAGCTTCTTTTAGCGCTGCATCTTTCTGGCCGAGCACAGCATGAATGAACGAAAGCGCTTGCGCAAAATCCGGATTATCCGGGGCCTTCTGGCGGAGCGCTTCTACCGGAGGCAGCAGTTGTTGAGCAGTGGCTCGCGCCCCGGCAATATCCCCGGCACATTGCTGGGCGACGACCAGAAAGAATGGATTAAAGAGCCTTTCGATGTCGGACAGGTCGCGATATTCAGTGAGTCGGCCATGAATCAATCGAATGGCCTCATCGAAATGCCGCTCAAAAAGTAATTGGGTCACCTTCGTTATGAAGGCAATAAACGAAGGGGTCTGTGCGTTTACGCCAGCCAGCAATTTCCCGGCTTGTTCCAAATTGCCCTCGGCCTGATAAATTTTTGCTTCGGACGCGACAGTGGCGGGGTCATTCGGAACGATGTCCAACAATCTATCGTATGTTTTTAGCGCAGCCGGGAATTGCCGAAGCATCGAGTAAGTCTCTGCGGCGCTCCCTAGCCACTCAGTGTTGCGCGGATCGAGCGCAAGGGTTTGCTCCCAGCAGGCAACGCTTTCATCCCAGTGCCCTTGTCGTCGGGCGATTAAAGCGAGAGCGGCGGGGACATCGCTGCTGCCCGGCGAAAGCTCTCGTGCGCGGCTGAACGTCGCCTTGGCAATCTCGTAATTCCGCCGCACCCAATATTCATAATAAGCTTGCGCAAGCAGGGTTTCGGGCGAGTTCGGTTGGAGTTTTTGCGCAGTGTTTAGGGCCCGCTCTGTCGCGTCACGACGAGCGGCGGGGGCCGTATCCAGACCGGCGAAATACACGTGAGCGTTCGCACGAGAGAGTCTGGCCCAGGCCAGCGCAAAAGCTGGGTCGAGCTGCACCGCCTGCTCGTAAAAGCCGACGACCTTCTCAAAATCGTTTGGAGAGGACGCGCGGGCTTCAAGAGCTAATCCTCGGAGATACGCGTCGTAAGCCTCTGAATTGTTGGTCGGCCTAACCGCCAGGGCTTGCCGCTCGCCGCCAGTAAGCTTCGCTTGCAACGACTCGGCGATTGCTTTGGCGACTTCGCTCTCGACACCAAAGATATCGACGAGCTTGCGGTCGTAGGTATCGGCCCACAGATGCGAATCGCTGGCCGCCTGGATGAGTTGGACGTTGACGCGCACCTGATCGGCCGCTTTCTGGACGCTGCCCTCCAGGATGTTCTCGACACCAAGTTGTTTCGCGATCTCGGCGAGATTGCCTGGCTTGCTTTGATACTGCTGGGTTGAGGTGCGCGAGATCACTTTCAAATCCGCGATCTTCGCGAGCCGCGTCAGGATTTCTTCCTGAATTCCATCGGCGAAGTACGCGTTCTCCCTGTCGCTGCTCAAGTTTTCGAATGGCAACACCGCAATCGATTTCGAAGAAATTTTATTTACACTGCTCTGTTTGCCTGGCGCCGTCATGCGTCCGAGACAAAACAGACCGAGCGAAATCGCGCCGGCGATGACGACTACAAAAATCCAGGCCCGTTTCTTTTGTCCTTCCGTCTCCGGCATGGCGTCGGCCGTTTCAGTGCGTCTAATTCCCTGCGGTGTCAGCTCGAACGTCCAGGCCAGAGCAATGGCAATCGGCAAACCGAGAATGATAAGCATGACAATCAAACGAATCGCCCAGTTTGGAATGTCGAAGACAGGAAAAACCTGCGCGATTCCCTGAGAAAGAGCCCAGCCGGCAACAATGTAGGCGACCGCGACCTTGTAAACATTGCGCCGCTTCAGTTCGGCGAAGAAAGACGGCTTCCCGCTCATGGCTTCGCGGACGTTGCAGGCAACTGCACGTTGAGCTTTTGACACAACGCGGTGAAGCGCGGGTCGTTCACGTAAGGAGGGAAGAAAGGTGTTACGGCCAACTGCGTGAGACCGGAGTCGCGCGTGGCATAGGCGGTCTCGAGCCATTTGAACATCTCGTCAGGCTCCTTTCGAATTGCGTAGAGCACAGCAATCTGAAACGGCCCGATGTTCGAATACCGGGCAATAAAACCCATGAGCGCGGCATCGGCCGTAGATCGGTCGCTTTGCGCTTGCTGTGCGAGATTGACGGCGTAATCGCGCCAAAACCCCTCCGACTCCAGCTGCGCATTGGCCATGGCCTGCGCGCGGCGGTTCTGAAGAATGTCCAGTATCACGAGGTAACTATGAAAACGGGCAGCGTGCGGCTGAATCTCGAGGCCTTTGCGGAACAGTTCCTCGGCTTCCTTGTAACGGCCCATTCCCACGAGGACTCGGCCGATGTTGTACCACGAACTCGTGAGCAACGGGTCTAGCGAGAGCGCCTCCCGGCAAGCTTGTTCAGCTTCGGTTAATCGACCCTGAGCCATGAGTGACAGACAGAGCGCGCTCTTCGCGGCGGCGTCGCTTGGGGCCGATTGCAGCACGCGCCGAAATTCTTTTTCGGCGGCGCGGAAATCGAGGTCCGGGTTCATTGCTTGCAAACCGACGGCCATGCGCGTTTCAACCAGATCTGGCGCGAGACTAACAGCTTTGTCCGCAGCGCGGCGGGCCTCGCCGTACGCTTTCGCGGTATCATCCGTCGAGAAGCTGGCTGCATACTGACGCCAAGCCTGGGCTAGTTTGGCGTAAGCCAGGGCGTAGTTCGGGTCCAAGCGAATGGCCTCCTGCAGGAAGGTGATCGCCCGACGCATGCTTTCCGCCGTTTGCTGTTGGAAGTAGAAATCCGACTGCAGCGCTGCATTATGCGCGGCAGGATTTTCACTCGACCCAGGCGCATCGGACCGAACTGTTTCGCCTAACAACTTCACCTTCATCTGCTCTGCGACCGATTTGGCAATCTCGGCCTGGACTGCGAACACATCTTTGAGTTCCCGATCGTAGGTTTCCGACCAGAGGGAGCGGCCATCGGCCGCACTGATGAGCTCCGCGACGATGCGAACACGATCGCCCTGCTTGCGCACGCTCCCTTCGATCAGATTCGCGACGCCGAGCTTTTGACCGATTGCAGCAGAATCGCCGGATTTTCCCTTGAAGAAAAAAGACGAGCTGCGGCCGATTACCTTGAGTTCGGGAATCTTGGCCAGAACCGCAATCAACTCCTCGGAGAGGCCATCGGAAAAATATTCGTTGGATGGATCGCCACTGGTATTGACCAGCGGAAGCACTGCGATCGATTTATCCGAAACAGCTGTAGCCGCCTCGCTCTCCCGAGGTGTTGCATGTCCAGCAGTGTATCGGCCGAGAAAAAATAATCCAAGCGAGAGTCCCGCCGCGACCACAACGACTGCGAGCCAAAGGCCGCCGCGCGACCGTTGTCGTGCCGCATCCGCGGCTTCGGTCCGCTTCATTCCTTCGGGCGTGAGCTCAAAGGCCCAGGCGATAACAAGCGCTATGGGAAATCCGATCGCGACTAACGCGATCACTAGCCGCACGACCCAGTTTGGAATCTCGAGAAATGGAAAAACCTGCGTCGCGATCTGGACCAGAAGCCAGCCGACAATCGCGTACACAACCGCAACCTTATAGACATTGCGCCGCTTCAACTCGGAGAAGAAGAAAGGCTTTTGGCTCATCCTGTCAGAAAATTGGCAACGGCTTCGCCCAGCGATTGCGTCAACGCAGGTGCGGTCGCTCGCAGCTTCGCGTCTTCCGTCACCAGCCGCATACGGAGCTGCTGCGCCAGGGCGAGAAAGCGTGCGTCGTAAGCGGTCGTGCCATAGCGAAGTGCTGCGTCCAAAGCAGCTTGATGACTCACCCGAAACAAGTGGGGCTGGAGAAACGCTGCTGCACGGTCAAGGCAATCGCGCGCCTTGGCTGCGGTGATGTAACGGGCCCGTTCGTAAGTAATCAGGACATTACTGAGTTCGATCAGGGCGAGAGGCTCGGTCCTCCAGACCGGATCATGCGCAAATAGTTTTGCCACGGCCGAGCTGCGTGCGCTCCGGAGATAAAGCGGCGCGATGATATTTGTATCGACGAGAAGCATGCGAAGCCGCGCGATCAATCGCGACCCCATGCGATGGCCGCTTCGATGTCTTCCGTGGTGGGAGTAAACCCGCCGCGAAGCTTGACCGGTGTGGGAGCTTTGCCTGCGCGGGTTTTGCTCGCCGACATCCCTTTGCGGATAAACTCCGCAATTGCGTCTTTTAGCTTCTTGCGCTCGTGCACAGCACGAATTTTTACCTCACGCATAAGGTCATCTGGGAGATCAAGGGTTGTTTTCATAAAGCCAGATTCCCAGAAATATGGTTTTCTGTCAACCGCAGCGGGCGTTGAGCCACCTTGAAAACGTTGCGCCGCTTTAGCTCGGCAAAGAACGAAGGCTTTTCACTCATGGCATTGCTGGAAAATTCATCTTTGCGACCAATTCTTTGTAACGCGGGTCGTCGCGGATGTTACGGAACAATGGCTCGACCAAAAGTCCGAGCATTCCGGTGTCGTGATTATCAAACGCGATTTGTAACCACTCGAACGCTTTCTCTCTCTCACCGCGCACGGCGTAAACCTGCGCAACTTGATAGTCCAGGCCTTGGTTGTGGGCGATCAGGTCGGCCAAAGCCGCATCTGCCGCCGCTCGATCTCCGCGCGCATTTTGCGCAACGGCAAGTTCGAAACGGCGGTAGCTCTCGTCCGGTTCAAGCTGCGCTTCGCGCAACGCCGTTTCACTGTCGCCTCGTTTAATTGCGACCAGTACCTGCCAGCGACGGCTTGAAGCGGAATTTGGCTGCAACTCTGCTGCCTTGCGCGCAACCGCATCAGCTTCGTCAAGTTTGCCCTCGTACCAAAGAATGCGGGCCAGGTTGTTCTTTGGCGCGGTCCCAAGAGGATCCAACTCCACTGCCTGTCGGGCCTGATTTTCAGCCTCGTCCAGTCTCCCCAGATAAACAATCACCCGCGCCAATAGATCATTCGCGGTCGGATTCGCAGGAGCAAGCTCTTTGGCGCGCTTCAGTTCGCTGAGACCTTCAGCAAATTTCCATTCCGTAAAAAATCGAACCCAGCCGAGGGCGGCGTGCGCTTCAGCCAATGTTGGCGCAATCGCGACCGCTTTTTCCGCATCGCTCCGCGCCTTTGGCCACAGGGTTTTGCCTTCACCCGCCCCATCTCCGATCAAAGTCCATGCTTCCGAACGCTCTGCGTAAGCGAGGGCGTAGTCAGGATCGAGACGGATCGCTTCGTCATAGTGACCCATCGCTTTCCGATAATCCTCGAGATTGCGCCGCTGGAAATAATAATGGCCCTGGAGATAGGCATTATGCGCTTCGGTATTTTTGGTGCCTTGATTGGCGGATGACCGCCCATCCGATCCGAGCAACGTTAGCTTTAGTGAGGAAGCCACGGCCGCGGCGATCTCCTCCTGCACGGCGAAGATGTCCTTGAGTTCACGGTTGAAGGTTTGCGTCCAGAGCTCGATGCCGTCGGCCGCGTTAATCAATTCCGCCACTATCCGGACCCGGTCGCCTTGTTTGCGCACAGTGCCTTCCAGCAACGTGGCGACGCCCAGCTTCTCACCGATCGTCTTGTTGTCCTCTTTTCTATCCTTGAAACGGAAGGAAGAACTGCGGCCAATGACCTTGAGCTCTCTGATTTGAGCGAGCGCGGCGATCAATTCCTCGGATAGTCCATCAGAAAAGTACTCGTCGCCGGGATCACGACTTTCGTTAAGGAGGGGCAGGACTGCGATCGATTTTTGCGGCGGTGCAGCTGTGGCGGGAACTTGTGTCGACGGCGAAGATTTGGTGCGAACAAGTTGAAATATCAACAGCCCCCCAGCCAGCATGGCGACGATCACAATGAGAGCCGCGAACTTACGAGCGCTCCATTGCGGCAAAGACGCGTCAGGCGAAATATTCTCTGTCCGTTTCATGCCTTCCGGCGTCATTTCGAAGGCCCAGGCGACGACGAGCGCGATCGGAAAACCCAACAACGTCAATACGACAACCGCGCTCGTAATGCTCTCGGGAAGATGAAGTGCCGGCACCACTGTGGCCGCGATTTGGATGACCAGCCAACCGACTACGCCATAGGCGATCGCCACCTTGTAGACGTTGCGCCGTTTCAGCTCGGCAAAGAAGCCCTTGGGATTCACGAACCTGCTTCTGCCATAAGCCTCACCTCAGAACAAGACCAAGGATTTATCTCAGCGTGTTCCTTTCGTTATTGAGGGAACCGGCTTGAAAATCTTCCTGATATAATCAAGATCGACGTCGTCATGGCACATCAATCAACTGAATCAAAACGTCTTCTCTCGCACATCATTGCCGATTGGGCTTGCTCGCTGAAATACGAGCACCTTTCGCCAGAGGCGATCCAAGCCGCGAAATTGTTCTGGTTCGATTCCATTGGCTGCGCGCTCGGCGGGAGCCAGCAGGATGACGCGAAGATTTTGCTCAAGCATTACCGGGCGATGAGCGGTGGCAACGGTAAGGCCACCACTTTTGTTTCCGGCTTCAAGACCAATCCTGTCGATACCTCGTTCCTGAATGGCCACATGATCCGAGCGATGGATTACAACGACATCTATTGGAAAGCGGACCCGTGTCATCCGAGCGATCTCATTGCTGCGCCGCTGGCGCTTTGTGAAAGCGAAGGACTCAGCGGCCAGGATCTGATTCTCGCCACCATCATCGCTTACGAGATTGAAATGCGCCTTTGCGAAATCGGCCGGCCCGGTGTGCGTGAATATGGCTGGCATCACGCAACGCTGAGCGCGTTTGCGGCGCCGATCGCGGCGGGGCGGGTCTTAAATCTCACGCCGGATCAAATGGTGTCGGCGATGGGAATCAGCGCGGCGCGCACATTTTGTCCGGGCGCGGTCACGGCGGGCAAGTTGACGAATATGAAGAACACGGTCGATCCGTGGGCGGGGCGGATGGGCGTGGAGAGCGCGCTGCTTGCTCGAGGAGGATTTTCCGGTCCAGAACACATCATCGACGGCAAGGAAGGTTTGTTCGCCGTCTTCCATCATGTGCAATACAAGGGAGAACCGGCCGCCTTCGACGGCGAGGCGCTCGTGGCAGACCTGCCCAACTCCAGCTCATCGCATTACCGGATTCTCGATTGCGGGATGAAGAGTTTCCCGATCGAAGCGCTCAGTCACGCGCCACTCACCGCGATGATGAAGACGGTCAAGCAACACAACATCAAGGCCGACGACGTGAAGGAAATCAAAGTGGAAGTGATCGCGCGCGCCGCCGATATCCTCGGCGATCCACACAAGTACCGGCCGGATTCGAAAGAAACCGCCGATCACTCGCTGCCTTATTGCATGGCCGCCGGATTGGTCGACGGGATGGTGACGCCATTGCAATTCAAGGAAGAGCGCGTTCTCGACAAGGCGCTCATCCCGATCATGGACAAAGTGAAAGTTGTCGCGAATGAAGAATTCGAAGCGCTCTTTCCGAAGTTTCAGCCGAGTCGTGTCACCATCACGACAAACAGCGGCACGGAGCATTCAACGCGCGTCGATGTTCCTAAAGGCGATCCGCGCGATCCGATGACGGAAGAAGAAATTGCAGTGAAATTCACCGCGCTGGGCGGCGATGTGATCGGCAAAGATCAATGCAAGAAGCTGCAAAGCTTCATAATGAACATGGAAGCCGCCGGGAATCTTGACGGACTTTTTGAGCTGACGACGGCTCGCTAGCTCGTCTTGCTGTAGCCACCGGCCTGTGGCCGGTCGGGAGAAAAAGCTAGGTCAAGAAAACGGCCCACAGGGCCGTGGCTACAGCGCGTATCATCCCGAGCGAAGCGAAGGGGACCTCGCGAGGTAGGATTGGCTTTCGCCAGGAGCAAAGTCGCTCGCGAAACAGGATTGTCGGCACGCAGTGTGCATTATCGATTCGTGAGGTCCTTCGCCGTCTGCGCGGCTCAGGATGACGAGCGAAGAACTAAACCGTCGCGCTGCCGTCGTCGCCGCCGAAATGAATGCCCTGCGCCAACGGTAGCTCCGTCGAAAAATTGATCGTGTTCGTCTGACGGCGCATGTACATCTTCCAGCAATCGCTCCCGCTCTCGCGTCCGCCGCCGGTCTCTTTCTCGCCGCCGAACGCTCCGCCAATCTCGGCGCCGCTCGTTCCGGTGTTCACGTTCGCAATACCGCAATCGCTGCCAACTACGCTGAGGAATTTCTCCGCTTCGCGCATGTCGTTCGTGAAAATCGCGGAGGTCAGACCCTGCGGCACGCCGTTTTGAATCGCGATCGCTTCGTCGAAATCGCGATAGGTCAGCAGGTAAAGGAGCGGCCCGAAGGTTTCATGACACACAATTTCAAAATCAGGTTTCGCGTTGGCCAGGCACGGTGTCATGTAGCAGCCACCCTCATATTGTTCCCCTTCGAGGCGTTCCCCTCCGTGAAGAACCTCGCCGCCCTCGTCCTTCAATCGCTGGATGGAATGCTGCACCATGTCCACCGCGTTCTTGTCGATCAAAGGTCCCATCAACGTCTCGCGATCGAGCGGATTCCCAATTGGCAGCGATTTGTATGCGGCCCGGAGCTTCTTGCGGACTTTGTCGGCGATTGATTCGTGCATGATGACGCGACGGGTGGAAGTGCAGCGCTGACCGGCCGTGCCGACGGCGCCGAAAAAAATCGACTGGGTCGCCATCTCGATATCCGCGCTCGGGGCCACGATGAGCGCGTTATTTCCGCCCAGTTCCATGATCGTTTTCCCGAGTCGGCCATGGACTGCTTGCGCAACATGCAAGCCCATTTGGACCGAGCCTGTCGCCGAGATCAAAGGAATCCGCGGATCAGCCGACAATTTTTGTCCGACCGTCTTGCGGTCGCCCATGAGCAACGTAAAAATCGCTGGATCAGCCCCGGTTTCGCGACAGACGCGCTCGGCAATTTTTGTCACCGCAATTGCAGTGAGCGGCGTTTTTTCCGAAGCTTTCCAGACCGTCGCGTCCCCGCAGACAGCAGCCAGGGCTGCGTTCCACGACCAAACCGCGACCGGAAAATTGAAAGCGCTGATGACAGCAACGACACCGAGTGGATGCCATTGCTCCATCAAACGGTGACTCCGCCGTTCCGATTGAATCGTCAGGCCGTAAAGCATGCGCGACTGACCGACGGCGAAATCGCAGATGTCGATCATCTCCTGCACTTCACCCTCGCCCTCGGCGATTATCTTTCCGGTCTCGAGCGTAACGAGTGTGGCCAGATTGGTCTTCGCGTCGCGCAACGCGTTGCCAAGCCGGCGGACGGTGTCGCCGCGAACTGGTCCGGGCGTGCTGCGCCACTTTAGAAACGCTTCATGCGCGCGCGCGATGGCCATTTCGTAATCGTCAGGCGAGGCGGTGCGCACGCTCGCCAGTTTGCGGCCATCGATTGGCGAGATCTTGTCGATTTTGGTGCCGCTTCCGCGCCATTCTCCGCAAAAGACACCGGGATTGTCTCCAGTGAGGCCGAGTTTATTGAGAGCAGAATGCATAGCCCAGGAAGTGGTAGAGACGAATCGGGAGGCTGTCCGTCAAAGATCGGCGTTCCCCTTACTTGTTCATCTGCTGGCACTGCAGCCGCAGCAGTTCCATCGCTTCATCGACAACTTCCGTTGAAATATCAAGCGCGGGCCGAAAACGAATCGCGCGTTCGCCTGACTTCAAAACGAGGACCCCGCGGTCGAACATACCTTTCCAGAACTCGTCACGGGTTTCGGGATCGGGCAGATCAAAGGCAATGAACAGACCACGACCGCGCACCGCACTCATGATCGGAAATTCCGCTGCAATCGAGTGCAGCGATTCCACAATGCGTTTACCCATCACGCGTGCGTTCTCGATCAGGTTTTCACTTTCGATGATGTGAATGAAATGCGTCGAGCGCACCATGTCGGTAAAATTGCCGCCCCAGGTTGAGTTCAATCGGCTCGGCAATCGAAACGCGTTGTCCTTCACCTCGTCAATTCGCGGTCCAGCCATCACACCACACACTTGTGCCTTTTTCCCGAACGCGAGCAGATCCGGAACAACACCGAAATGCTGACAGCACCAAGTCCGGCCAGTCACGCCCATGCCGCATTGTATTTCGTCGAAAATCAGCAGAATCTCGTTCTCGTCACAAATCTTTCTCAGCTTCTTGAGCCATTCGCCGCGGAAATGATTATCGCCGCCTTCGCCCTGAATTGGCTCGATGATGATTGCGCAGATGTCGGCACCTCGCTTTTCGAGCGCGAGGCGGATTTCCCGCTCGGATTCTCTCTCGCGCTCAATCACGTCGGCCTCGCGTTCGCTCTTGGGCAACGAAAAATCGATCGATGGACTCGAGACGCGCGGCCAATCGAATTTCGGGAAAAGCTCAATCTTTCGCGGATCGGTATTCGTTAGGCTCATGGTGTAGCCGCTCCGGCCATGGAAAGCCTTACGAAAATGTAAAACATCGGTGCCTACTTCGCCGCGGCCTGCGGCGAAGTTTTTGCGGACCTTCCAATCCATCGCGGCCTTCAGGCAGTTCTCGACCGCAAGCGCGCCGCCCTCGATAAACAAATAGCGCTCGAGCGGCGGCAAACCAACGACGCGGGCGAATGTTTCAACAAAGCGAGCGTAGCCTTCCGAATAAACATCCGAGTTCGCGATCTTGATCCGCGATGCGCGCAGTAGATCGCGCTTCACTTCTTCCTGTTCAAAATAAGGATGATTGTAGCCAACAGGAAGGGAACCGAAAAAACCGTAGAGATCGATTAGCCGCGAATCGGTTGCTTTATTATGCAAATAGGAACCACGACTCTTATCGAGATCGATGACGATCTTAAAGCCGTCGAGCAAAACGTGCTGCTCGATCGTGTGCAGGACGTCGCTGGCAGTAGTAGTTCTTTGTTTCTCGCTCTTCTTGGGGCGGTTTCGAGATGAAACCGCCTCCGCGAGCACGGGCGGCATACTCATCCGTTGATGTTAACCACGCGCGTGAGTTGGTCAACCGGAGCGAACCCCCTTCGACAGAATGCTTGGGAGCGCACGCGGCTCGCGTGCTGGCGAGGGCGGCCCGCCCTCGCGCACTTTTCTTCACCACTGCCTATTTCTCGACGGAGCGATTCGGATGAGTTCGTTTCGGCGAGCCGCCGAAACCAGCACGCGAGCCGCGTGCGCTCCCCGGAAATCAGACGATTCCTTCGCGCAAACTGGGGTGTTTGTCCGCGAGCAGTTCCTGGGTCAGGTCGTAGCCGCGCCGATCCGCATTCTGGGTGGTACCGGCGAAGTAATGGTCGATCCTCATTTTGGCCGAGCGACAGAAGTAATTTGCGACAGACAAGACGTCTGCTGCGGACTCGCCGTGATTAATCTTGTGCTGGGCAAACGAGCAGGTGGCGCTGATGGCAAAAAGCTCGGTCGCGATTCCGACAAAGCGCGAGAGCAAAAGCTGTTCGCGATCGAGTTTCGGACCGAAGCGGGCCATCGCATGAAACAGACCGCGGGCGAGCCGGCGGCTGGTGCGGGCGCCATAGTTCGCGTGTGCGCGGAGATCATCGTGCAAGCCCTTGATCTCGCCCGCGCCGCCGCCTAACCACTGTTTCGGGTACCAGGTCGCATAAAACTTCCCGGAAGTGAAGACTGCTTTCGCGCGGGTCGACATCGGCAGCTGGGTATTAAAGATTGCGCCGCCGACTTTCAGGTGCGGATCGAGTGCTTCGCGCGCAATAAAGAGCCGCATGATCTCGCTCGATCCTTCAAAAATCGTATTGATCCGGCAATCGCGCAGAAAACGCTCGACCGCAATCGGCTCCTCGCCCCGTCCGGCCAGTGATTCCGCTGTTTCGTAGCCGCGTCCACCGCGTACTTGCATCGCGTCATCGGCAATCCGCCAGGTCGTTTCGGTTGCCCACATTTTGCACATTGCCGTTTCGATCCGCAGATCGCCCGCCTTGCGATCGACCAGAGCGGAGGTGAGAAAAGTCATCGCCTCCATCGCGAAAACGTTGCCGGCCATTTCGGCGATCTTACCTGCGATGGCGTAATGTTGCCCGATCGGTACGCCCCATTGCACGCGTTCGGCCGCCCATTTTCGGGAGGTCTCCAACAGCCGTTTGCTCAGGCCGACGCACGCGGCCGGAATCGTTAGGCGACCGGTGTTCAAGGTGGTCAGCGCGACTTTCAGACCTTTGCCTTCGCCACCGATAATGTTTTCCCGCGGCACCTGCACGTCCTTGAAAGTGACGACACCGTTGTAAAGCGCGCGCAGTCCCATGAAGTGGCAGCGATGCGGCATCGCCAGACCGGGAGTGTCTACGTCGACGATAAACGCGGTGATCTGTTTGCGTTCCTTGCCGTTGACAATCTTCGGTGCCGTCTTCGCCATGACGACGAGCACTCCGGCTTTCAATCCGTTCGTGCACCAAAGTTTTTCGCCATTGAGGATAAAGGCGGAACCGTCGGGCGTGGGATCAGCGCGCAGGCTCATCGTCGCCGGATCGGAACCGGCATGTGATTCGGTCAGGGCGAACGCAGAAATCTCGTGGCGGGCGACGCGGGGAAGATACTTTTTCTTCTGCTCCTCGGTTCCGAAGAGCAACAGCGGCTGCGGCACGCCGATCGATTGATGCGCGGAGACGAGGGCGGTCAGGTTCGCATCCCAGCTTCCGAGTAACATGGCGGCGCGGCCGTAATTTACCTGCGACAATCCGAGGCCGCCGTACTCCTTCGGAATTTTCACGGCGAACGCTCCCATCGCGAAGAGATCCTCGATGTTCTTCTGCGGAATTTCGCCGGTCCGATCAATCTCGTCCGCATCGACGTGGTCGTGCAGATATTTCTTCAGACTCTCGAGAAATTCCGCGCCCGCCGCGCGATCTTCCGCGCTCTGCTCCGGCCAGGGATAGATCCGACCAAAATCGTAGCGTCCGATAAACAGGTTGCTCGCGAAGCTGCCGCGTTCGTCGAGCGGGTCGCGGGAGCTCTCGGCAAGTTCGAGAGCGGCCGCTTTTCCGGCCGACATCTTTGAAGTGTCGATCACGGATGCTGGCGCCGCAGGTTTCGCGCTGGTTTCTTCGGCAATCTTTCGTTCAGGTGCTTCGAGAGGTGTCTTCATGGCGACGTTTAAGATTGATAAAATGTAGTTCCATTCCTGGCGTGCTGACGAAGCAAATCGCAAGGGGTAAATTTCTCGCCAGCGCTCGAACTCAATCCGTCCGTTTCCGCGACGAGTTTCTTCAAGCCGAAGTGATCGGCAAAGCGAAGTGGGCCGCCGCGTAACGGGGCAAATCCTGTTCCGAGAATCATTCCATAGTCTGCGTCTTCCGGGGTCGCGATCACTTGTTCTTCGAGACAGCGGGCCGCTTCGTTCACCATCAGAAAAACGAGGCGGTTTGCGAGGTCATCCCGAACGGAGTCGAGGGATCCCGGGGCGCTGGTTTCAAGGTCTGTGACGGGATCCTTCGACTTCGCTCCGCTGCGCTCAGGATGACCGGAACGCCATCCCGCCAGCGCATCGTCGTTCCCAAGTTGATTCTTGCCTTCGTATTTGTAAAAGCCGGCGCCGGTCTTTCGGCCGAGCATTTTCGCCGTGTGCATCTCGCGCAAAATTTCCGGCGCGCGATCGCGTTTGCCGAACGACTTCTCGAGCGTGTCGGCAATATCGATGGTGATATCGACTCCGATCTCGTCGATCAATCTCAGCGGTCCCATCGGCATGCCCCAGTGCAACAGTGCTTCGTCGATTTCGGAGGCAGCGATTCCGTTCTGGTAAAGTTCAGCGGCACCGAGCAGGTACGGAAAAAGAACGCGATTGACCAGGAAACCAGGGCTGTCGCGGACGACCACGGGCAACTTGCCGATCTGACGGACGAAGGCGAGGGCTTGCTCCTTTGTTTCCGGCGCGGTTTGTTTCCCAACCACAACTTCGATCAATTTCATTCGGCTCACCGGATTAAAAAAATGGAGGCCGATGACGCGCCGCGGATGTTTCGTCTCGGCCGCGAGATCGCTGATCGAGAGCGCGGAGGTGTTGGTCGCGAGAATGTCGGTGTCCTCGATTTTTGAATCGATATCGCGGAAGATTGCTTTTTTGATTTCGAGTTTTTCCGAGGCGGCTTCGATCACGATCATCTGCACCTTGCGCATCGGACCCGGATTGGCCGATGCGACGATGCGGGCGCGGCCTTCCTTCGCTTTCTCTTCGCTCATCAAGCCGCGTTTGACCGCTTCACCGTAGGTTTTCTCGATCCGGGCCAGGCCGCGGTCGAGCAGCTCGATGCTGACGTCGCGCAGGATAACCGTTACGCCGCGCGAGCTCAGCCATTGCGCGATCCCGGATCCCATGATCCCCGCGCCGATGACGGCGGCGTGCACGACTTTCTCGACCGGCGTTTTTGCGCTGCTGCCTTTGCGATATTTCTCGGCCAGGAAAAAATTGCGTATGAGATTGCGGGTCGACTCCGTTCCGCCGAGTTCGACGATGGCATTCAGCTCCCGCGCGAGCGATTCGTCGATCGAGCTCGTTAGGCTGCGTTGAATGACATCGAGCGCCCGAGCCGGAGCGGGATTTTGATCGCGTGGTTTTGCGATTTCCTTCCTGGAAACAGGGGGCGAGCCCGCTTTCCGCTTCCCTTCGCCGAGTTTCTTGCGCGTGGCCTCGAGCAATTTGTCCGGCGCGACGACTTCGTCCACCAGCCCGAGCCGCAGACTCTCCTGGGCCGGGTGCAGTTTGCCTTTCAGGATGACTTCAGCGGCCGCATCGGCGCCGATCAAGCGCGGCAGTCGCGTCGCGCCGCCCCAGGCTGGAATCAGCCCGAGCGTTGTCTCGGGCAAACCAATCTTCGTCGCCGGATCATCCGAGGCGAAGCGATAATCGCAGGCCAGCGTGACCTCATACCCACCGCCCGCGCACGCTCCGTGAATCGCAGCGACCGTCGGAATTTTGAGCGCGGCGAGACGATTGAAAACCTGCTGGCCTTCTGCGATGAAGGCGCGCATCTCGCCGCTCTCGGCCTTTCGAAGCAGCGTCTGCAAATCAGCGCCGGCGATGAAGATCGATTTCTTGGCCGAGGCGATGATCAGGCCGGCCAGGGACGGGTTGCCTTCGATGAAAGTGAGATGCTCGCTCAGATCCTTGAGCGTGTCGGCGTCGAAGATGTTCGCTCCCGAATCTGGGCGATCAAAAATCAGGGTGCAAATGTGATCGTCTCCGATTTCGCGACGAATCATTGGGGCGGTCGCTGTCATCGCGTTCATATTGGCGAGTTTCTTTCAAATTCCAAGCGGAGAGAAATCGGCGATGGTGCCTGCCGCTTGCGCTCCCCGGGGATTGCGCTTCGCGTGCGCGGGTGCTACAAACCTCGCGAGCGCTCGGGTCGCGGCGCCGTCATCGCATTTTATGGTCGGCAGAATTCTTTTACCCGAAATCAAGAGCCTGATCGATTCGCGAAACTTCAACGCATTGCGCGAAATCTTTTGCGAGTGGCCGCCGGCCGATGTGGCCGAAGTCATTCTCGATCTGCCGGAGGACCAGCAGGTGATCGTCTTTCGCGTCCTGCCCCACGACCTTGCGGCCGACGTCTTCGAATACCTCGACAGCGAGGCGCAGCAACAACTGCTGCACGCGATGGCGCACGAGCAGGTGGTCGGGATTTTGAACGAAATGTCGCCCGACGATCGGACGGCGTTGCTCGAGGAAATGCCGAGCGCGGCAGCGCGGCAATTGATTCGCTTACTTACGCCGGAGGAACGTCGTGTGGCACAGGCGCTTCTCGGTTATCCGGAAGGAAGCGTCGGACGATTGATGACGCCGGATTTCATCGCGGTGCATGCGGATTGGTCAGTGAAAGATGTGCTCGATTACGTGCGGGAAAACGGCCAGGACTCCGAGACACTCAATGTCGTCTACGTCGTCGACGAGCGCGGGAAGTTGATCGACGATCTGCGCATCCGCGAGTTTCTCCTCAAGCCGCTCACGCACAAAGTCAGCGATCTGATGGACGAAACATTCGTCAATCTGAACGTTGCGGATCCGGAACGGGACGCTGTCAATGTCTTTCGAAAATACGATCGGACCGCGCTGCCGGTGATCGATTCGACCGGTGTTCTGGTCGGGATTGTGACGATCGACGACATGCTGGACGTCGCGGAAGAAGAAGCGACCGAAGACATCCAGAAGTTTGGCGGCATGGAAGCGCTGGATGAGCCGTACATGCGCATTTCGCTCTGGCAAATGGTCCGGAAACGGGCGGGATGGCTCATCATTTTGTTCCTCGGCGAAATGCTGACGGCGACGGCAATGGCGAATTATCAGGACGAACTGGCCAAGGCGCTGGTGCTCGCATTGTTCCTGCCGCTCATCATTTCCAGCGGCGGCAATTCCGGTTCGCAAGCGTCGACTCTGATGATTCGGGCGATGGCGCTGGGCGAAGTGACCATGCGCGATTGGTGGTATGTGATGCGACGGGAACTGCAAGCGGGTCTCGCTTTGGGGGTAATCCTTGGCGCGATCGGTGTCATCCGGGTGGGATTTTGGGCGATGGTGG
Source organism: uncultured Verrucomicrobiae bacterium (assembly GCA_963737545.1). Lineage (GTDB taxonomy): Bacteria > Verrucomicrobiota > Verrucomicrobiia > Chthoniobacterales > UBA10450 > CAVTTH01. The sequence goes on from CAVTTH010000006.1 coordinate 201,440, forward strand.
CCGAGCGTTATTTTCACCGGCGACCGTATGGCGAAGACTGGTATCTCGTTGCATTGACCGTGGGCATCGCGCTCGTGGGGGTGGTGCTTTGGGGCTCGCTCGCGGGTTCGATGCTGCCATTTCTTTTGCGCCGCGTCGGTGCCGATCCTGCGACGTCATCGGCCCCGTTTGTTGCCACGCTGGTCGATGTGACGGGACTGGTTATTTATTTCAGCATCGCGCTGCTGATCATGCACGGCGCCATGCATTAGCACCGAGTTGCGCGAAGAAGATCGACCAAACAATTCGCCACAGGGGGCTCCAATCAAGTCCACAATAACATCCTGTTCATGATTACTAGCTCAGCAATTTCCGTTTTGCGGCCGCAAGCTCTTTGAGTTTCTCCTCGCCCATTTTTGGATAGGCCAGATCAAGATCCGCCAATGCGTCGATGACAGCTGCGGCGACGACAACGCGGGTAAACCATTTGTTGTCTGCCGGCACGACATACCACGGCGCCTGTTTTGTTGCTGTTTCCTGAATCATCTCCTCGTACGCTTTCATGTAGTCGTCCCAGTAATCGCGCTCATTGGCGTCGTTTGAAGAAAACTTCCAGTTCTTTAGCGGATCATCGATCCGTTCCAAAAACCGGCGTTTCTGTTCTTTCTTGGAGACGTGCAGGAAAAATTTGCGAATGATGACGCCATTTCGCGTTAGGTATTTCTCAAAGTTCCGAATATCTTCGAAACGGTTCTCCCAGATATCCTTCGTGACGAGCTTGGCCGGTAATTTCTGTCGCTCGAGGAACTCGGGATGCACTCGTACCACCAGCAATTCCTCATAGTAGCTGCGGTTGAAAATTCCGATTTCGCCGCGGTTCGGCAGAACCTTCATGCAGCGCCACAGATAATCGTGGTCCAGGTCGTCGCTTGTCGGCGCTTTAAAGGAATGAACCTGGCATCCCTGCGGATTAACCCCTGACATGACGTGCTTGATCGCGCCATCTTTGCCGGCCGCGTCCATCGCCTGAAAAATGAGCAGTACCGCCCATTTGTCCTGCGCATAAAGCTTGTCTTGTAGTTCGGCCAGAGCCAGGACGCCGTTAGCAAGCGCCTCCTTCGCTATTGGTTTATCTTCTTCTTTTGTATACTCGAGCGTGTCGTTAGGATCGACATCCTTCAGCCGGAAATTCGTGCCTTTGGTCACCTCGAATGCCTTCACCAGTCCGCTGGCTCTTTCGATCATTTCTTTCGTTTTCATAGGCGGAGTGGCGAACCGTCGCTAGGCCTGATGGGGAGCGGCCGCACGGCGTGAATATTGGACTTTGGGCTTACGAAGGTCATTCTTAGCCGCAGACTGCGGCCGTGTGGCTGGACGTTTCGGACGCGAATGATCATGCTCTCTGCCCGATGGTTTTGCGGAATCGAGTCAGAGCGATGATGAAAGGACCGTTCCAATCGCGAGAAGCGCGAGGAACTGTGGCCGGACAACTTCTAAGCCTGCGTCGCGGTTGATGATTGCCTCGGGAGAATCTTGCCAGGAAAACCTGGCCGGACACGGCTTCCAACGCGAAGAAAAGAACGTTCACTCCGATCAGCAATCTGGTAAGTGGCGGCATAAAACAACCTGACTATTTATTCGCGTTCACCGGTGCGAAAACAGATTTGGCGATGGCGGGGCGCGGCTTGCGTTGGCTGTGCTCCTTGAGGATTCTAACGACCTCGGCGATCCCCTCGGGACTCTGATTTGCGTTGTGATCAGACGGCACAATCTTCTCGGATTTGGCTCCGCTGACATGCGAGCTCCAATACGGAACGACGCCGTCGCTGCTATTGGGCGAGTCTCCGCGTCCGCGATCCCCGATGATCGAATGATAAGGAATCCTTTTTGCCAGCGGCAGCGTGTTCATGCTTTTCACGAACGGGTCGTTAGGCGCAAGCGTGTCGATGCTGTTTGGCATTCGGTTCAGTTTCAGCGCGGTCGGGTCCTGCTGAACAACGGACGCCTGCAAGATCTCGGAACTGTGCCTAGCGACTTCCATCGGTTGATGGATCAGGCTCGATGCGAATCGGCCAATTGGACCTTGGGCGATGACGCTGCCACGGTGTGGCGTGGAAATGAAAATCACGCTCGCTACATCATGTCGCGGTTTGAAAATCAATGCCTCCTTGAGCAATGCCTTACTTTCCGGAGATAATGCGGTTTGTGCGGGGGATTTGCCGAAGAAGTCACGCCAAAAAGTGTCACCACGCGAGTCGGTGATCATCAGGCGGCTAATCACACCGCCCATGCTATGACCTACCAGGACAACAGGGCGGTGGTGGGGAAAGGCTTTGTCCAGCGCGTCGAGCTTCCGCCGCAGTAGCAAGGCGCAATACGGAATCGGATAGCCGCTTGGATAGCCGAATATCCAAACCTGATAGTTTCGGCGCACGACAGGGTCAGCCCAGAGGGCGCTTATCATCGGCGTCCAGGTAACGGGCGTAGACTTAAGACCGTGAACGAAGAGCACCGGTATCTTGTTTGGATCGTAAGGTTGGACTTGGATGAGGCGCTCCTTGCCGGCGAATTTCTCCGGATTAAGCAGTGCCGGCATACCAACCTTCTCGGGATGCTCCCGTGAAAGACCTAACGCTATTGGAGCAGTAAAGTCTGCGGCACTTGGCAGACTGCGTCCCGAAACGTTAACAGTCCCCTTCCCAAGTGGGTCAATGAATTCGATCTCGCACGTGCGCCTGCTAAAATGGGCCACCGCAGTGACAGCGAAATAAATACGGGGCGGAACAAATCGTTGGCGAATGTCTGGGGCTCGCTCGCTCACCGCGACGAGCGACGCGCCTGCGCCGTTGCGAGTGATTCGAGGAACAACGAATTTGCCGCGCACATCGAGTTCGTCGGCGGGGATGAGGTCGAAATCCTGTGGTTTCCAGAGCGGGTTCGCATTTGGACGCTGTGTGAGAATGTATTCACCGCCATTCGGCGAAATCACGCCTAACGGATGCGTCCAAGGATCGAGATGAGCATCCCGAATTACGGAAAACACGCGCGATAAGGCGAAGTCATAATCACGCAAAACGAGGGGGTTTCTCGGATCTTTTCGTAACGTCGCGTCAGTCGCTGCTAACCCGCTAAGATAAAATCCGATCGCCTTGTCCGGATCGCTGGGCTGCAACCTCTGACCCTCCGCGATCGCTTGCTCAGCGTGTTGCACCTGGGGACGTGCCCCGTGTGGCGCACCTAGTTTGGGGTTAACCTCCCGAACCTCTGCCAACGGCGCGCAGGCACCAAGGGTTACCAGCGCGGCGACGAGGAGGACGAGCGCTTGATTTCTTTTAATTCGTGACGCGATACGGCGATAGCTCATTCGTGAAAACCGATTGGTCTTTTGCGCGGCCGCTTTCACAAAAACTCCTCACATCTGGCCGATTGTCTTGCGGAAGCGCATCAGCGCGATGCCGAAAAGAGCCGCGCTGATCAAGGCGAGGGCAAGGAATTGCGGCCAAACGACATCGAGGCCGCCGCCGCGGAACAAGATGCCCTGCGCCAGCTTGACAAAGTGCGTCGTGGGCGCGGCCATCATGATTTGCTGAACGAAATCAGGCATGCTCTCGCGCGGAGTCATGCCGCCCGAGAGCATTTGTAGCGGCAGCAGCACCATGATCATGAGCAGAGCAAACTGCGGCATGGTGCGGGCGAACGTGGCCAGGAACATGCCCAGCGAGGTCGCGGCGATAATGTGGAGCGCAGCCCCGCACAGGAATAGCGCCCTCGAACCATTAATAGGAACCCCCAGCATACCCTCCACGACGAAGGCCATCGAGATCGCGGCGGTCACCAACACGACGATTCCCATCGACCAGATCTTGCTCGTCATGATCTCGAACGGCGTCACCGGCATTACGAGCAAGTGCTCGACCGTTCCGCGCTCGCGCTCGCGAATGAGGGCGGAACCGGTGAGCAACACTGAAAGAATCGTGATCTGGTCGATCAATGCCACCACCGCGCCGAACCAGGACCGGCTCAGGTTGGCGTTGTAGCGCACCCGCTCCTCGAGGTCGACCGGCAGTTGGAAGTAATTCCGATAGCGTTGCACCCACGTCTGCACTTCCTGGAGTACGATCGTCTGGATGTAGGCGCTGCCGCTGAACGCCTGGCCGACGCGCGTCGCATCGGTGTTGAGCTGAATCGCGGGCGAGCGCCCGGCCAGCACGTCTTGCTGGAAGTTCGGACGAATGTCGAGAGCGAAGGTATCCTTGCCCGCATCCATCCGGGCATCCATCTCCTCTCGCGAAACCAACGTCGGCGGACTGAACCACGGCGGCTGGAAGGCGGTGATCAAGCGTTGCGAAAGCGCCGACTGGTCCTCATCCACAATGCTGATCGGTGCTTTGTGCAGGGAATCCGGCAAGGCGGTTGAGATTTGATAAATCGTTGCCGTGAAGGCGTAGACGATCAGCACGATCATGATCGGGTCGCGCGCCAGGCTCCACAGTTCCTTCACGCCCAGATGCAGGATGTTCTTGCCGCGCATTGTTCAGGTCTCCTGTTTCCTTAAGAACACAGCGCTCAGCCCGATGAGCACCGGGATGGCGATTAGCAGCGGAATGAACGAGCCGTAGAGGCTGGCAAAACCGAGCGCCTTCGAGAACGTCCCGCGGGAGATCGTGATGTAGTAGGCGGTCGGGTAAATATTTCCAACGAAACGGCCGAAGCCTTCCAGCGAAGAGACCGGATCGGTCAGGCCACAGAAGTTCCCGGCCGGGACGAGAGTAAGAATGGCCGTCGCGAAAAGCGCCGCCACCTGTGTGCGCGTGACGGTCGAGACGAACAGTCCAATCCCCGTGGTACAGGCGACGTAAAGCAACGCGCCGGTGGCCGCCGTCAGGAAATCTCCCTTCATCGGCACGCGGAAGAGGGTCACTGCGAGTGCCGCGAGCAGCAGGAAATTGATCATCCCCAAAGCCACGTAGGGTAGTTGCTTGCCCAACAGGAACTCCAGCCGCGTGGTCGGCGTGACGTAGAAGTTGATGATCGATCCGAGGTCCTTCTCGCGCACGACCGAGAGCGTTGCCAGCATTGCCGGGATCAAGAGCAGTAAGAGCGGGATCACCGCCGGTACCATTGCCACCAAGCTCTTAACATCCGGGTTGTAGCGGTAGCGTAGCGCGACTTGCGCCGGGGGAACCACATCCTGCCCGAGGCGATAGCGCGCGACCTGCTGCAGCCAGAGGAGGTGCATGCCTTGCATGTAGCCCCGGATTGTTTCGGCACGCTGCGGCATGGCGCCGTCGATCCAAACGCCAACTGCAACCTGTCTGCCGCGCTCCACGTCGCGACCGAAGTCAGGTGGGATCTCGACAACCATGCTGAGCTCCCCCGAGCGCATGCGGCGGTCGAGTCCCTGGTAATCCGCGACCGGCGGCCGCTCCGTGAAATATCGACTCGACCCGGCAATGTTGATCAGGTACTCGCGGCTAAGCCCTGTCTGGTCGCGGTCCAGCGCGGCGTACTTGAGGTGTTCCACGTCCAGGGTGATGCCGTAGCCGATGATGATCATTAAAATCACGGTGCCCAGGCCGGCCATCGTTAGACGAATGGGGTCGCGGCTCAGCTCTTGCAATTCGCGATAGCTGTTTGCGAACAATCGCGGAAAACTGAACCGGGAGCGGATTGGGCTCGCGGTAGATTGGGCGTTCACTGCCGGGCCAGCCTCGGTCGGCACGGCTTGCTCCGCCGGCGCGGGCTCGGCGGCCTTGTTTTTCTTCTCCGCGTCTTCCAGGTAGCCGATGAAAGCGTCTTCCAGGCTCGCGGCGCCGCGCTTCTTCACCACGCCATCCGGTGTGTCGATGACCAGCACCTTACCCGCGCTCATGAGCGAGATGCGGTCGCACCGCGCAGCCTCGTTAATGAAATGCGTGGAGACGAAGATCGTGACCTTGTCGCGGCGAGAAAGGTCGACGAGGTGTTCCCAGAAACCGTCGCGGGCGACCGGGTCGACTCCCGAAGTTGGCTCGTCGAGGATCAGCAGGTCGGGTCCGTGGATGAGTGCGACGGCCAGCTGCAGGCGCTGCCGTTGTCCGAGTGGGAGCGAGTCGGGCAACGCGTCCATGATTTGGTCCAAGCCGAACCGCGCAGCCGTTTGTTCGACGCGCCCCGGGATCTCGTCGTCCGGCACGTGGAAAAGCCGCGCGTGCAGAACCAGGTTCTGCCGGACCGTCAACTCGGTATAGAGCGAGAAGGCTTGCGACATGTAGCCGACTTTCCGCCGGACGTTGATGTCATCGGCATCAACGGACTGGCCGAACAGCGAGGCGTGCCCCTCGGTGGGTGGCAGCAGCCCGCACAGCATCTTCATCGTCGTCGACTTGCCGCACCCATTGGAACCCAGGAAGCCGAAAATCTCGCCGCGTTCCATCCGAAAACTGACGTGATCGACGGCGGTGAAATCGCCGAAGCGTTGAGTAAGGCCCTGCGCCTCGATGATTACCTCGTGGTCGCCCGCCGGGCGCGGCGGAATGACAATCTCCTTATGGCCGGTGCGCTTTTCTTCCGGCAAGAGGGCGATGAAGGCCGCGTCCAAATCTTTGGCTCCAGTTCGCGCTAGCAACTCCGCCGGCGTGCCGGTCGCGAGCACATGGCCGGCGTCCATCGCAACTAGCCAGTCGAACTGCGCGGCCTCCTCCATGTAGGCAGTTGCCACCAGTACGCTCATGCCGGGGCGACTCACGCGGATGCGGTCGATCAGCTCCCAAAACTGGCGGCGCGAGAGTGGATCAACACCGGTGGTCGGCTCGTCGAGGATCAACAGATCCGGGTCGTGGATGAGCGCGCAGCACAGACAAAGCTTCTGCTTCATGCCGCCGGACAATTTGCCCGCCGGCCGATTCGGGAAGCGTTCCAGCCCGATACTCTTCAGCAGCTCGAAGACGCGGCGCTTGCTCTCCTCCTTGCCGTAGCCGAACAGCCGGCCGAAGAAGTCCGTATTCTCAAAGACCGACAGCGTCGAGTAAAGGTTCTTGCCCAGACCTTGCGGCATGTAGGCGATGCGGGGGCAGGTCGCCCGCCGAAACCCAGCATCCGCCATGTCGCCGCCGAGTACCTCGACGCGCCCTTCCTGGATCCGGCGCGAGCCGGAAATCAGCGCAAGCACGCTGGACTTGCCGACGCCATCCGGCCCGATCAAGCCGACCATGCGCCCCGCCGGGATCTCCAAGTTCACCGCATCCAGCGCGACAGTCTTTCGGTAGCGTAAGGTTACATTCGTTAGGCGTGCGGCCGGTGGTTCGGAAGTTGGCTTTTCCGCCGCTGGTCGCGAAGCAACCGCGGCTGCGGAAATCGGCTTGTCCGTCGCAATCATTCCTCGGGTGGGAGCTTGACTGCGAATTTCGTCGGCCACTCGGCCTTCGGATCGAGTTTAACCCAGGCCACTCCCGGAAGACCGGTCTTCACCAGCTTCATATGTTTACGAAGCAGGGCAGGATCGATCTGTCCCTTGACGCGAAACATTAATTTCTGTCGCTCCGTCGCGGTTTCGACTGTCTTAGGCGTAAACTGTGCGACGCTTTCGACGAACGAGACTTTTGCCGGAATGACGAACTCCGGCACAGCGTCGAGGATGATCCTCACTTCGGTCCCCATCGCAACTTTGCCCGCCTCTTTCTCCGGCAGAAAAAGGTCATGTAAACATCCGCCAGATCGATCATGTTTAGCACTTTGCCTCCGGCAGGAAGGACTTCCCTTTCCTGCGCGACCTTATATTGAACTCTGCCGTCGCGCGGTGATTTCAACGCGCTATCGCGAAGGTCGGCTTCGATGCGAGCGATCGTTGCTTGCGCAGCTTCAACCGCTGATTCGGCTCCGACAACTTCAGCCTTCGCCGCTTCGATCGCAGAGTCCGCTGCGGCAACCTGGGATTGAGCGGCTCTGACTGCTGCTTCGGTGGCGTGCTGAGTAGCGCGATCATCATCAAGTTGCTGCGGGGTGGTGACTTTTTCTCCTGTTAATTTCTCCGTCCGCACGAATCGACGATGCGCGGCATCGAGCTCCGCTTCGCGCTGAACAACGACAGCCTCCGCTGCCGCCTTGTTGCTCTCCTGCAAAGCAGCCTGCGCCTTTGCGTTCGCCACTGCGTGCAGCGCCTTTTGGTGTTGCGCTCGTGCTTCATCACGTTGGGCCTCCAACGTGTCCACCTGCATTTGCGCTAATACCTGGCCCGCAGTGACGAAATCCCCTTCCGCAACCATGATCTTTTCCACCCGGCCCGCCAGCTTGGTGGCCACGTCGATCTCCGTGGCTTCAATCCTGCCATTGCCGCTGGCCAAACCTGCGTTTTTCGGATGGAGCTTTTGCCAGGTGTAGAAGCCAGCTCCTCCGGCGATCGCGATTACGGCCAGAATAACGACTAGGCGCGACCATTTCTTCCGTTTTGCAATCGCTGGATCAACGGGTGGTTTTTGCGGAGCTGAATCTCCCGATGGTTTTTGCGGAGTTGTCACCTTCGGGCTCTGAGCCGTTTCGGTTTTAGGCGTTGTGTTCATATTTGGTGCAGTTGTGACATGCTCTGCTGGCATATCGGTTTGATGAATTCTCCGTGACGAGTGCCAGAGACGCGCCACGAAAATTGCGAATCTCCACGCATTTTTTGTCATCGACTGGCACGAGAATGCGCAGAAGCTCGGCGAACCGCGACTCGTACGCATCGCAGATGGGAGAATCACCATTCGAGCGGACCCATTCCGGATGCTGCGCGCGGAGCGCGTCATGCATTTCGCGCTGAAGGTCCGCGTACGCCGCAACTTCAGCGGCGAGAGTTAAAGAATGTGCCGTGTTCATCTGTAACACCAGACATTCTCGCGCTGCGGAAGCGGATTCAAGATCCGATTCCAACCGCGATCAGAGTTAAAAATCGACATGTTGAGGACCAGCATGGGGTCGTGCTGGCGGCGCGACCGGCGAAACCAACGCCCCGATCTCGTGACTTTAGTCTCGTTGGGATTTGTCGTTTTCACCTTTGTGTCTCCTTTCAGTGATACATCAGAAATACTCCGAGAAAGCCTAACAACACGCCGATGATGGGACTCAGAAGGGCGAACCAGAGCGAGACGTTCGATCGGGCGATGGGTCCAGAATTTGTGTTTATCGCCATCATTTCCTTTCGTCGACTTGTTTGTGAATCAGCTTTTGGCAAATGATTTTGATGGCGGTAGCAAGCCGGTGTTCGTTGGGCGAATCGACGTATCCGCCAAACAGGCAGATGACCATTGCCATTGTTAACATCGACATCGCGATCATGGCTGTTTGTAGTGGTTAACTGTTGCGAGGGCCGGTGATGGCGATTGGGCGAACGTCAAATGCAATTTCCACTGCGCCTGTCCCGAGATCGTCTCGAGCCCGCACTGCCATCGGCCGACAAGCTTCGAACTATGCGGAATCAAAAAATGTTCCCGATCGTGAAACCGAGGAGAGATATTAGCTAACATTTTCGTATAAGCATGGTTCACCCACAGAGACTGCGTTGTGAAAGACCACGTTTTCTGCCTTAGCGTAGACATTAGGCATGCGCACGCTCTCATTGCGCTCGCTCACAAAGAGCTGACCCAAAGAAGCCCGAAGTCGACTGGCAGCGCGCTTGCAGCGTCGTGCCCGATAAGTGAATGCGCCTAACGACAGGTCGCCAATCAGTTCCTGGCGGACGTTTTCCGGCACGAGATTCAATAATTGGCAAACATTCAGGAATGAAAATGGCGAGGAGCATTCATCGACTGTGAGCCAGCGATAAGCATCGAGGTAAAGTTCTCGCTCGACCGTGCTCGTTGCCCCATGAAACCGTCGCAAATCCTGTGCGGCCTGTTTGAGCACACCAGCGGCCAGCTCATGTTGCGCAAACTGTTTGAGATCATCGGCCGCCAACTCACGTTGGCTTTCCCCTGAGAAATCAGCGCCGTTAGCGTTCATTGTTTGTTGTGTCACACCTCTATCTCCCGAGTTTGGAGGACTACATTTCACAAGACTTGAGACTTTTTTTGCGGTGTCGCTTTACGCGGCGGCGAGAAGCATCGTTCGCTGCTGCGCGGATGCCGGATTTTTCAATGCTGCCCGCGAGGTGATTCGCCCTACCTCTTTCGATCGATTCGGTCGAGCGCTGGCGGGATGTCGGCAAACTGATCGAGCCACGCATCCGGCGCGAGCGTTTCCGGCGGCACGCGCAGATAACCATAGCGCATGAGAATGACCGCAACGCCGGCCGCGCGCGCCGCGGCATGATCGTTCTCGTTGTCGCCAATCATTACCGATTCGTCAGGCGATGCGCGAAGCTGTTCGAGCGCGGCGAGAAGATGCCGCGGATCGGGTTTTCGAAATGGCACGACGTCGCCGCCGACGATCACTTCGAAATATTTGGCGATGTTGAATCCGTCGAGCACCGCGAGGGTCGCTGCTTGCTGTTTGTTCGTGCAGATGGCAAGGCGCGCTCCTGATCCGATTAACGAACGCAGAGTCGTCGCAACATCCGGATAAAGGCGGCTCAGTCGTGTAGGCGCCGCTTCGTAGAAATTGAGAAACCGCTGATGCGCGTTTTCAAGATCGACAACTTCGCCGGTTGCACGCAGCGCGCGCCCGACCAGCGCATACGTCCCGTCGCCGATCATGCGTCGCACTTCGTCTGCCGACAATTCGCGCCGCGCGAGGCCGCGTAGCATCTGATTCAACGCCGCACGCAAATCCGGCAGGCTGTCGACGAGGGTGCCGTCGAGATCGAACACGAGCGCGGCTTGCTGCATTGAATCAGCGTGTTACAACAACGGCCAAAACATCGCGAGCATTAGCAGAACAATCAGTGCGCTGCATCCCACTAGCGCCAGTTTGTTTTTCCGCTTTGGCGCAAGATCGAGATCGTCCAATAAACGGGTCGTCGCCGGATGGTCATCGAAAATCAGGACGCGGCGAATCGGCGCTGCGCCTTCGCTCAGTCGAATCGGCCGCGAAACTATCACAAAGACTCGGGTGCGTTTCTGGCCTAACGAGGCCGGTGTCACGTCAAACCGTCGTTGACCTGCGTTGCGCCCGCTCAAAGGAAAACGCCGAGGAGTTTGTTTAAGCACACCGGCCGCCAACTGACGTTGGCCTTCCTCCGAGATATCAGCATCATTACCTTTCATTGTGTGTTGGATGACATCTCTATCTCACGACTTTGAAGGAGAGGATTTCAGGAAATTTGAGCTTTCAGGTAGCGACCGTTTAGCTACTTCGGCGGCTGCCCGAAGCCGCCGCTCCTTGGCTTCCCCCTAGTAGCGAACCGGGGGCGGATTCTTCAGCAGGTCTTCAAACCTGGGGTCCTTGCGCAATGGATCCCAGTACGGTGAGTATCGAAGTTCGCCCGGGTGAACTCCGCCCGGCACCTCAAGCAGATGCGGAAGCGCGTCAATCGCTGCATCGACTTCACCCAATTGCGCCAGAGCTTTTGCGCGAAAAGCTTCGGCGATTGGCTTGAATAGAGCGTCGTTCTCGTACTCGGCGACACCTTGCCTCGCCTGCTCGTGCGCATTCGATTTGTCGCCGAGTCCGGCATACGCGGCGGCAAGGTAAAGCCTCGCTCCGAGAATCGGCGGGGCGGGGAGAACACCCCCAGGCGCAACGTCCTGAATAACACCCTCGAACGTGGCGTGCGCTTCCTCATTTCGGCCCGCCCAGAGCTGACAATATCCCTGAAGCACGAGGGCAAAGATGTCTTGAGTGTTGAGCGCTTGTCCTGGACTGGGAGAGCTTGTTGCCTTCTTAGCCCAGAAGATTGCTTCGTCGAAGTTACGTTCTAACACCGCCTGATCCACGCGATGTATAAGAACCGTTTTGTCGGTAGAATCCTTGGAGATACGGGCAAGCTCTTTGGCGGCTTTATCTAACCGACCTTCCTGTTGGTATTGCTCAGCCTTGAGCGCGATAACGAACTCATCGTTGGGCGAAATCTCCAGGGCGCGATCATATGCTGCCTCTGCCTCTGCCCCTCGGCCTAACGGCCAAAATATATCGTTGGCAGCATTGGTCCAAAGCCGAGCATTGCGTGGGTCAAGACTCGATTGCCCGCGCCAGATGGGCTTCTGCTTCTCTCCAACGACCGAGGCGACGCTCCGCGTAAGCCATGTATTCGCTAACCAGCGCGCTATTGGGCAAACGCTTTTCAGCTTCGCGATACGCTTGCAGCGCCGCAGCGGGATCGTCCAACACTCGGGAGCGATACGTGCCCTGGGCCAACCATGCTTCGCCCAATTCTGGCGCCAGTGCGATCGCGCGATCTGCCGCCTCCTTAACCGCCGCCGCCGAATTCACGTTCGGATCGACGCCGTGATAGTAAAGAAAACTCCGAACAATGCTGAGTCTGGCCCAGGCAAGGGCAAAATTCGGGTCGAGTTGGACGGCTTCCGAATAAGTCTTGGCAGCATCCTCAAAGGAGGAGCCACCGGATTGACTGTGCTCGATACCAACACCACGCAGATAAGCATTGTAGGCAGCCGTAATTGCTGTCGGGCGTTGCGTGCTGATTTTTTGCACCAGCCTCGCATCCAATTGTTGCGCGATCGCATTGGCTACGTCGGTTTCGACGGCAAAAACATCATCAAGTTTGCGGTCGTAACTGCTGGCCCACAGGTGAGCGTTCGTGCGTGTGTCGATCAGCTGCACATTCACGCGGACCTTGTCGGCTGACCTTTGGAGCGATCCTTCTAATACTCTCCCGACGCTAAGTTGCCGACCGACGGTTCTTAGATCGACAGGTCTGCTCTGGTAGCTCTCCGTGGACGTGCGCGCGATGACCTTCAGGTCAGCCAGACCGGCGAGCTTGGTCAGAATCTCATCCTGGATACCGATTACGAAAAAGTCGATCTTCCGCGTTCGAACTGAGATTTTCGAAGGGAAGATACCGCAATCGCTCGGTCCAGGTCGGAAGCGGAGGCGGTGCGTTGGTAAACGAAGACCGCGACTACGGCAACAGCGAGTGCGAGCCCAAGCCCTGCGGAAGCAACAACAACACGTTTTCGCCGGCGGCGCGCAGCAGGCTCAAAACGGAGGTGGCACCGGTGAATCTTTGTAAGTAGCTCGCGCGCGGTTTGCGGTCGCTTTGCCGGGTCGAGCGCTAACATCGACTTCAACAGCGTGACGCATTCGAGGGGGACGTGTGCACTCTTCAACTGCTTCAGCGGAAGTTGCTCTGCTTGTTTTCCCCGAACTTCCTCAATCGAGCGGCCAGCGAACGGTGTGCATCCCGTCAGTAGATACCAGAACGTGACACCGAGAGCATAAATATCAGAGCGTGTGTCGATCTGCTGCTGGCCCGTTTCATCAAATTGCTCCGGACTAGCGAAGGCAGGAGTTCCTATGAAGCCTGCTTGCGTCCGAAAAGTCGCGTCCGTTTGTGCAGCCATAACTTTCGCGACCCCGTAATCGATTATCTTGACCAATAGCTGATCGCCTGCGTGCGACTCGATCATCAAGTTCGATGGCTTCAGATCACGATGAATAACTCCACATTCTTCTCCAGCGGCCAGGCCGCGTGCGGTTTGCTCTACTACTTCAAGTGCGAGACTTAAAGGAAGTGGCCCGTCGCGTTGCACTCGCTGTTCGAGCGTTTCACCATGAACAATCTCCATCGCATAAAAGCACTCCCCATCCTGCTCACCGTAATGAGTTACTCGTGCAACGTTCGGATGATGAATCTGCGCGGCCGCGCGCGCTTCGCGCAGAAATCGGGCACGAGCAGTGGGATTTTCCGCCAACTTTCGACTGATCACTTTAAGCGCGACCGTTGAATTAAGAACGGTGTCGCGAGCATGATAAGTGATCGCCATTGCCCCAGAGCCGAGTATGACAGGGTGGCCGTCAGGCATTTACTTCGACCTCGAAGTGAGCGTAACGCAACGGACCGAGTCTTACTTCGCTGCCGTCGCTCGGCTGCGCGACTTCATGTCCTTCGGCAAGAAAGCCAAAGCTAACCAGAGCAACGAACACATTCGCCGTCAGGGCCGGGATGGGTAATTGACTTGCCGCAGGTTGCGCAAACTCCTGGACCGCCAATTCTTTCTCAGCAGCCACGGCACTCATGCGGTCAGAATCTGGTAAACGTAATGCAGCTCAGCCATCGATGTCGTCAGGATCGGAAACCGTGCCTGCCACTTCGGCCCGCAATGCGTGTCGATAAGTTTGACGCAATCGTGAAACCGATACACGCAGATTTTCAACCGATGTCTCAACCGCTTGGCCACATCCTGCTGATTCGGCGGCATCGCTGCTTCCGCCCGCTATGAAGGGCCTTAACTCATCCACCCATTCCCGTTTGCCTTCCGCAGCAAATCGGTCGCGCACGTTTTTCCACGCCCGCGTCACAACACTGGAGGCCCATGCGACATCATAAGAGCTGACGTCGCTCAAATGCGCCGTCGCGTTCATCGCCGCTTCAGCTTCGGTCAGTTGTTCATCAAACGACACAATCTGATGCCCTCCACCTCGTTTCATCGCGCCCATGCGTTCCCGTTGCTTCAGCAGAAAATTTTGCAACGAGCCGAGCAGGAACGTGCGCAGCCGCCCTTTTTCCGATCTGCACGGCTTAACGTGTTTTGCTCGAACAGATGATCGAAGAAACCCTGGACGATATCCTGCGCATCAGCCTGAAGAATAGCCTCGTCGCCGAACGAATGTGTAAAGCGGTGGCCAATACGTTTCGCTAAATACAGCCAGCGCCTTTCGCGACGGATTCGTCCGCGTCGGCTTTGCCCCGCCTGCAACACGACCGTCCAATGCGTCGTCTGGAACGGCGCACCACCCTCTTGCAGTGTTCCTGGAATCGGCTTCGTAAGGTCGTTCAAAATAACAGAGCGAGGCGCGTTTACGACCAAAAAACGGCCACTGAATGTTGTTGGCGAGCCGTTTGACCACGTCTTTTGGGCGGCTTAGCCCCGCGGCCGAAAAGTTCTGGCAGTGCGCAAAGGAATCCGCCGCAGCGGCGTGAGCCGATGAATCTTCCTAACGTGGCCAGCGCACCTCAACCATTCATTGCCCGGCAAAGCCGTTTATCTTTCAGCTTTAGTTCACCATTCCTTCACTCCTGCGCGACGCACGCGCTACAGCGCCGGTAAAGAATTGCATGGGCAGATGCAACCGCATCCCCCAGGCTTTTTCATCGTGAGCGGCGTGCGGAAAGCACAAGTGAATAAGATCACGGCCATATCGCCACCCTCTGCTGATCAAGGCCAGCGCCATTGCGGTCGTCACTTCGTAGTTATCGTTAGGCCAGCCACTGTCGAGATAAAATCCTAGATTCCGCTTCGGCTCGGCGAGCACGCGCTCGATCAGGTCGTCCTTGTAGGAGAAGGTGCTCGACATGCAAATGGCCCCTCCGAACACGTCGGGATATTGCCAGGCAGTATAGAAGGAGACGACCCCGCCTAACGACGAACCCCACATGATGCGGTCCATGGGTTCCTTCGTTGTCCTCAAAAAAACCAGCTCGCCGCTCCGCACAAGCTCCTCGACAATTGAGCGCGCATAAGTCTCATAACCGGGCTTGGTATATTCTTCTTCGCGGCGCTCATTCGAATAAACCCCAACAATGATTAAATCTTCGATGGCTCGCATCGCACGCAGCACCTGGCTGGTTTCGTCGACCTCCCAATCCTTGTGTTGAAACGCTTCCTGAGGGAAAAACAGGTTCTGCCCATCCTGCATGTAGGCGAGGGGGTAACGCGCCAGCGTATTCTCCTCGTACCCCGGCGGCAGATAACATCGCAGTCGATGATGTCGCCCAAGTATGGCCGACTCAATTTCAACAAGAGGCAGGAAGTGCCCCCGCGGATCGCTGAAGAAGAACGGATAGACGACGCGATCGTCTTCTCCGGTCAGGATCAACAGATTGTTAGGCCCAATCGCCCAATGCAGGCTGCCGTTCTTAATTAAACAGGGCTTGAAATAAACGAAGGGCTGCTGCGCGTCGATTTCAAAGGTCGCGGTGCTGCCGTCGCTGCTGAGATCGACTGGATAAATGTCGCGCTCCCAGTCCAGCTCAGTACGAATGACCAGCGTCCCCGTTCCCGGCGGATAACAGACGCGCAGCCTCCGCTTAAAGCTGCTCTTGTCGTCGTCGTCATCTCAATGATGTCAGTCTGGGTTCATTGATGCGCCTACCGTATCGGGCCGCCGCTGACCAGCCGATACACGATGAGTGCGACGAAACCGGCGGTCGTCATCGAGTAGAAGATTGGAAACATCCACCGGAACCTTGGATATCGCGATGACCTGCCTTCCAGTTGGCCGAGTGCCACAAACTGGCTCATGCCCGCCTGCGCACTGATCGCCTCAATTTTGGCCAGGCATTCTTCCAACTCGCCTTTCAGGCGCAGGCTTGTGACGAGTCCAAACAGCGAGAACAAGATCATGAAGACGAGCAGTCCGGTTCGCATCAGGTCGGTAGCCTGGACGTTCTGAAGCAAAGTCAATACACCCGCGCTAATCAGCGAATAGGCGTTCATAAACGAGATGCGCTCGGTCTTGATATGGCGGACGTTTTGCCAGTTCTCGTTGAAAACAGCGGCAAACATTGTCGCGTCAGTAACGGCGGGATTCTCCTTATTCATGGTGTGACGCCAGTGTATGCAATCGGCTTCCGCATTTGCGGCCTACTCCTCGGTTAATGCTGTGACTGCGCGATGTTCAGAACGACACGCCCGTTTACTTTGCCTTCTCTTAGCCGCTCGAAAACTTCATTGATTGACTCGAGCGGAAGCTGCTCGATCGTCGCCTTCACCTTGCCCTGGGCAGCAAAGCCGAGCGCTTCCTCAAGATCTTTCCTCGTCCCAACGATCGAACCTCGAAGAGTGTAGCGACTTAGCACTACATCGAAAATGGAGACCGGAAATTCGCCTGGAGGTAGTCCAACCAGGACGCATGTACCGTGGCGACGGAGCATGCCGACAGCTTGTTTAAATGCGATGGGCGACACGGCAGTCACGAGAACGCCGTGAGCTCCTCCGGTTTGTTCCTGAATTTGCCGGGCTGGATCTTCGGAGCTGGCGTCCACCGTAATTTCGGCGCCGAGCTTGCGGGCTAACTCCAGCTTCTGCTCTCCAACATCGACAGCGGCCACACGAAACCCCATCGCTGTGGCGTACTGAACAGCGACATGACCTAAACCCCCGACACCTGAAATCACGACCCATTCTCCGGGGCGCGCCTCTGTTTCCTTCAGGCCTTTGTATGTGGTGACGCCCGCACACAAAATCGGGCCGGCATCGACGAATGAAAGCTGGTCGGGAATTCGGCCCAGGAAATCGGCCTGCCCGAGCGCATATTCAGCGAAACTTCCGTTCACCGAATAACCGGAATTCTGTTGCGTGTGACAAAGAGTTTCCCAACCGGAAAGACAGAATTCGCAACGGCCACAGGCACTGTGCAACCATGCGATGCCGACCCGGTCTCCTTCCTTCAGGTGGCTGACCCCCGGTCCGAGCGCCACCACAACACCGGCGCCTTCATGTCCGGGAATAAATGGCGGGTTGGGTTTGATCGGCCAATCGCCGTCCGCTGCGTGCAAGTCGGTATGACACACACCGGTAGCGACGATTTCGACCAACGCTTGTCCAGGTCCGGGCAAAGGAACAGGAACCTCGCGGAGTTGTAACGGCTGCCTGAATTTCTCCACAACCGCCGCTCTCATTGTCTTGGGAATTGTTCTCATGATGCTGGCTTATTAGCGACGCCGTTCAGCGATTACGGTCGTTAGCGCTGCTCCTTTTCTAGAATTGCTGCGGTTGTTTTGGCCACAATGTGGGGATTCAGCGAGACACTGTCGATCTTCTGTTCGACCAGGAACTGGGTAAACTCGGGATAATCGCTAGGCCCCTCGCCGCAGATACATTCCACCAAGATGCGCAAAATTGGCGAAGCTGGGAATGATTAGAGCTGGGCGATAAGGCTTCGGATGTCGTCCTTTTTCTTCCCGAGCTTCTTCTCGAGTCGGCCCAGGAGTTCATCCTCCTTCCCTTCCGCGAAGAGGAGGTCCTGATCGGTGAGTTGAGCGTATTTTTGTTTTAGTTTGCCTTTCACTTCATCCCAATTGCCTTTGAATACGAGTTTGTTCATATTCATGATTATACCGGCGTTTCGGCCGCGACTAACCGCCACTTGTTTTTTAATGTGCGAAAATTGCGCGCGGACGGCTGGGAGATTGCTCGCTCTGTGTCGCAGATTCCTCCGGCGCCTTTTCTTCACTGAGCCTTTGCGTTGGCTGTGTCACTTAAGAATTCTGATGACCTCGGCAATCCCTTGAGGATCGATCGCGGCCCCTCCAGGAAGATTTCGTCCGCGCGGCGTGCTGATCCAGCCAGAGATGGCGAATTTCCACACGGCTCGACCGATTCGTTGTCTGACATGGGCATTATCATGGTGTGTTTTCCGTGCTTTTGGCTTCCAGCACGACGACGGAGCGCGGGGCGACTTCATAATTGAGTGAACTTACCGGCTCCTCGACCATGTCTTGCCGGCTGGTGTCCACCATGCATTTCCAGTCCCGCTCTTTGCCTTCCTGAATTTGGAAGCGGACCGGCTCCCAGAACGCATTGATCATCACGTACAGGTCGCTCCCGCCGTGCAGACAGTAAGCAACGGTGCGCGACGCGAAATCGACCGGTCCGTTCGCGCCGTACCAATGCACGTCCTCGCGCCAGCAGTGGCTGCGTCCGATCCACGGCCGGGCTTTGCGGAATGCAATCATGTATTGAAAGAAACGAAACACGTCCCGGTTCTTCTCGAACAACGACCAATCGAGCCAGGTCGTTTCGTTGTCCTGGTTATACGGATTGTTATTGCCGCGTTGCGTGTTCAGAAACTCGTCGCCGGCGCAAAACATTGGTGTCCCGTTTGCCAACATCAGCAGGGTGAAGAAGTTCTTTACCTGTTGGCGGCGTAACGCCAACACTTCTGCGGGTACGCCCTCGTCGCCTTCCCAGCCGCAGTTCCAACTTCGGTTGTCAGCCGGCCCATCGCGGTTTTCGTGGCCGTTCGCCTCGTTGTGTTTTTGGTTGTAAGAGACGAGATCATAAAGGCAAAAGCCGTCATGAGCAGTTACATAATTGACGCTCTGATACGGCCGGCACACATCGCCGGGACCATCCGGAAATAAATCGTCGCTGCCGTACAGTCGCTGCATCAACGCCCCGACCATCCCGGTGTCGCTTTTGACAAACGACCGCACATCATCGCGGAATTGCCCGTTCCACTGTCTCCACGCCAGTCCGGGGAAACTCCGCCCCAACTGGTATGCATCGATGTCCCACGCCTCCGCAACAAGACGCAAATCAAGCTCCACCGCAATCGCGCTGATCTCAGCGGCGATGGCAGGCGAATCCGTGTTGATGCTGCCGTCTTCGTTGCGCGTAAACACCGACGCCAGGTCGAAACGAAACCCGTCCACGCCCATTCGCTCACTCCAATGCTGCAAGCTGCGCAAGACGAGGGCGCGCACGCCCGGGTGCGCACAGCGGGTCGTGTTTCCGCAGCCGCTGTGGTCTTGATAACGCCCTCCGGAGCCTAACAAGTAATAGCTGGTATTATCAATACCGCGGTACGAATACATCGGCCCGGTTTCGTCGCCTTCGGCGGTGTGGTTGTAAACAACGTCCAACCAAACTTCGATGCCTGCCTCATGAAATGCTCGGACCATCTGCCGAAATTCGCCAACCGCGTCGCGCACTGCGTAGCCTTGGTGCGGCGCGAGGAAGTTCAGCGTCATGTAGCCCCAGTAATTGCCCTCTTGTGGATCGAACTGATGCACGGGCAATAATTCCACCACCGTCACACCGAGTTCCTGGAGGTATGGAATCTTCTCAATTAATCCGAGAAATTTTCCTCGTTTCTCCTTTGGCACGCCCGAATTTGCCCGTGCCGTAAATCCTTTGACGTGCAACTCATAAACAACCACATCGTGCCTATGTCGCGGCGGCGGCTGCGTGCCCCAATCGAATTCCGCTTGTTCACGAGGCAACACTCCGAGGACCGCGCGCCCGTCGTTCCGGCCCGGCTGCCGTGCCGCTTCGCGCGAAAAATCCGGCGGGTAAAACAGTTCTTCGGCATACGGATCGAACAGGACTTTGTCCGGGTCGAACCGATGTCCATTTTTGGGATCCCACGGGCCTTGCACCCGATAACCATAGTATCGCACCGCCGGTGCAGACTCCCGCTGCACGAGACAATGCCAGATGCGCGCCGTTTTGTTTTTGAGAGGATTGAGTCGAAGCTGAAATACCGGCTCCACGAAATCCGTCGCGCCATACAACAACAACGTCACTCCAGTCGCATGTCGGGAGTACAAGGCGAAATTCCAAGCCTGCTCCGTTTCCAGCCAGGTCGCGCCGGGCGGACCAATGCCGCCTTCGTTATCCCACGATTCCACCGTGTGGATACGGCGTGGGTCACTCGCTTTCATAAAACGTAAGCAGAAAGTTTCTAGAGACGCTCGCGTTTCCGTTCGTTACCCACGATATCACTCGCCTCTGCCATGATCGCATTCCAGGTGCCCACCAAACCCAAAGCGCATGGCCGAAAGCACTTTGTCCTGGTAATCCGCCTCGCCGCGTGATGCGAAGCGTTCGTAGAGTGCCGTTGCCAATACCGGCACGGGCACGCCTTCATCGATTGCGGCCTTGACCGTCCAGCGGCCCTCGCCTGAATCCGAAACGCGCCCGGCGAACTTTGCCAGCGTCGGATCCTCGACCAAGGCGGTTGCGGTCAAATCCAGCAACCATGAGGCAATCACACTGCCGCGCCGCCACAATTCGACGACATCGCGCACATTGAGGTCGAACCGGTAATGCTCAGGGTCGCGAAGTGGTGTCGTTTCGGCGTCCGCCACATAGGAGCGCTTGCCAATGTTGGCGCTACGCAGAATACCGAGCCCTTCCGCGTAGGCAGCCATGAGACCGTATTCAATCCCATTGTGCACCATCTTTACGAAATGACCGGCTCCGTTAGGCCCGCAATGCAAGTAACCTTGTTCCGCCGTGCCACCGATGGTCTCGCGTCCCTGCGTGCGCGGAATAGTCCCGAGGCCCGGTGCCAGTGCGGCGAAGATCGGATCGAGGTGCTGGACCACATCCAACTCGCCACCGATCATCATGCAATACCCACGCTCCAACCCCCAAATGCCGCCGCTGGTTCCGACATCCACGTAATGGATTCGTCTGGTTGCTAGCTCTTTCGCACGCCGGATGTCATCGACATAATAAGAGTTTCCGCCATCGATCAGAATGTCCTCCGGTTGAAGGTAGGGCAGGAGATCAGTGATAGCTTTCTCCACCACCGCGGCAGGAAGCATCAGCCAGATCGCCCGCGGTTTCTCCAGCTTTGTGACAAAGTCTTGGAGCGACGAAGCTCCGATCGCCTTTTGTTTGACAAGTTCTGCCACCGCCGGCGGTGACATGTCGAACACGACACACTGGTGACCGGCGGTCAGAAGTCGGCGCGCCATGTTAGCGCCCATTCGACCAAGACCAATCATGCCGATCTGCATGGGTATTTCTCCTTTGGAAGCATGCGCAGGCGATTTGAACTGCTGGTCAGGTCTCGCAGCGCATCAAAATCAGCAGTCGACAACAACTCTTCGCTACAGCGCCAATTCCAATTGCCTTCGGCGTGCCCGGGCACGTTCATGCGACCTTCTGCTCCGAGGTTGAGAAGGTCCTGTAGAGGCGTGATGGCAAGCGCAGCCCGAGACGACCACGCCAGCCGAATCAAATTCCAGGCGACTTCGCGACTATTCCCATCGGGTAGATTGAGGTAACGCCACAGATTCCGCCGCTGGCCCGATGGTAATTCGTCATACCATCCGCGGCTTGTAGCATTATCATGTGTGCCGGTATATACGACCGTGTTTGAGCTGTAATTGTGAGGGAGGTATGGGTTAGTCGAGCTACCGTCGAAGGCAAATTGCAGGACGCGAGTCCCAGGTATCTGAAACTGATCGCGGAGCGCATAAACGTCTGCCGTGATCAACCCCAAGTCCTCGGCAATAAACGGTAACGCGCCTAACTGTTTCTTGACCGCATTGAAGAAATCCGCGCCTGGGCCCGGCACCCACTGGCCGGACTTCGCGGTAGCTGATCCAGCCGGAATATGCCAGGCCGCTGCAAAGGCACGGAAATGATCGAGACGAATCACATCCACGTGCGCCAGCAAAGCGCGCACACGATCAATGCACCAACGATAGCCCGTTTCTCGAAGCCTCTCCCAATTGTAGACTGGGTTTCCCCAGAGCTGACCCTCCGCGCTGAAATAATCCGGGGGCACACCCGCCACGACGCGTGGCCTACGTTGGTCGTCTAACAGGAATAGCTCCGGATTGGCCCAGACGTCACTCGAGTCTGGAGAAACGAAAAAGGGCAAATCGCCTATGAGGTGGACGCCTTTGGCTTTGGCATGTTCCTTAAGCCGCTCGCCTTGGCGATACAATAGGAATTGAGCGAAACAAATTTGATCGACTTGATTTGCGAGATCACGCCGGGCCTGGGCCAAAACTTTCGGTATGCGCCGGACCAACTCTATCGGCCACTCGACGTAGTAGGCGTCATTATACTGAAATTTCAGCGCTCGGAAGAGTGCGTAGTCTTCCAACCAGTGCGCCTGCTCGTGGCAAAATTGTTCAAAAGCAGCTCGTAACTCCGTGAATCCGCCTTTGCTAAAATTGGTCCAGGCTTTTGCGAGTAAACGGTGTTTGAACGGAATAACCGTGTTGTAATCGACGGAGGATTGAGAGACTGAGGGTACCGCGCAGTCATCGGCGCCTAACACGCCATCCTCGATGAGCCAGGCTGGACTAACCAGAAGACCGTTGCCGGCAAAGGATGACAGCGCTGAATAAGGAGAGTTTCCGTAACCGGTCGGGCCCAACGGCAACGACTGCCACCAGCTTTGGCCTGCGTCGGCAAGTTGATCGATCCATGCGATCGCGCCTGGTCCTACGTCGCCAATCCCATAGGGCGAGGGCAACGAGATAACGTGCAGAAGCAAGCCGGAGGCCCGGTAGGACGATGGAAATGGGGGGAGATTCGGATCGCTGTCGTTAGTCATTAGCGCACCTCCTGTCCCTGAAGAACTGAATCAGACGATCGAAGGGCATCGGTCACAATTTCCTGAGCCTCCTGAACGATCGCAGCCAAATGATCCTGATCCCTAAAGCTTTCCGCGTAGACCTTGTAGATGTTCTCCGTGCCGGAAGGCCGGGCTGCGAACCAGCCATTGTCAGTTACGACCTTGAGGCCACCGATCGGGGCGCCGTTGCCCGGGGCAGAAGTCAGTTTGGCCGTGATCGGCTCGCCGGCCAGCGTGTCGTTCGCAATCGCATCGGGCGAGAGCTTCTGCAGCTGCGCTTTCTGATTTGGTGTCGCCGGCGCATCGATGCGCGTATAATATGGCGTCCCGAACTCGGTTGTCAGTTCTTGATATAGCTCTCCCGGGTCCTTGCCCGTGCGCGCCGTGATCTCCGCTGCCAGTAGGTCCATGATTGGGCCGTCTTTGTCGGTCGTCCAAACGGTGCCGTCCTTCCTAAGGAAGCTTGCTCCTGCACTTTCCTCCCCGCCAAAACAAAGCGAACCGTCAAACAACCCTGGCACGAACCACTTGAAGCCCACCGGCACTTCACAAAGTGAGCGCCCCAGCTTGGCCACCACACGATCAATCATGCTGCTGCTGACCAGGGTCTTACCGACCGCGACGTGAGCCGGCCAGTCAGGCCGATGCGTCAGCAGATAGCGAATGGCTACAGCCAGGTAGTGATTCGGGTTCATCAGTCCAACGGAAGGAGTAACGATTCCGTGCCGGTCGGAATCGGGATCGTTGGCGAAGGCGACGTCGTATTGATTCTTGAGGTCCACCAGACGCGCCATCGCATACGGGCTCGACGGATCCATCCGAATCTTGCCGTCGTGATCGACAGTCATGAAAGAAAAAGTCGGATCGATGGTTGGGTTCGCGACGGTGATATCCAAGTGGTAGACGGAGTTGATTGGCTCCCAGTACGGCTCCGCCGCACCACCCAGAGGGTCCACGCCCAGTTTCAGACCGGCGCTGCGGATTGCCTCCATATCGATGACGTTGCGCAGGTCCTCGACATAGGGCAGGACGAAATCTTGCTGGTGAGTTGTCTCAGCTTTGAGCGCGGCAGCAAATGGCACGCGTTTTATGCTCGACCCGTCGCGCAATAACTCATTGGCGCGGCGTTCAACCCATCGTGTTACGTCGGTGTCAGCCGGACCGCCGTTGGGCGGGTTGTATTTGAAGCCCCCGTCTGCCGGCGGGTTGTGCGACGGCGTGATGACGATCCCATCGGCCAGATGATCTTTCCCATTCCGGTTATGAATGAGAATGGCTCGCGAGATAACCGGCGTCGGGGTGAAGCCGTCGTTCTTCTGAATAATGGTCTCCACACGATTGGCCGCCAGCACCTCCAGGGCGGTGCGCTGGGCCGGTGCGGACACCGCATGTGTGTCCTTACCCATGAAGAGTGGACCATCGTAGCTCTGACTGCGCCGGTAATCACAAATGGCCTGGGTAATGGCCAGAATGTGCGATTCGGTGAAGGAGCGGCTCAGGGGCGAGCCTCGGTGGCCGCTCGTGCCAAAGCTTACTAGCTGGTTGGGGTCCGCCAAGTCGGGGCGGTACTCATAATAGTACTGTTCCAGCCGGGCCAGATCTACCAGCAGCTCCCTGGGGGCCGGTTTGCCTGCAAGTGGCGAAATTGCCATGTATGTCAGTCCTCCCTTTCACCAATTGGTTGCTAGGAGACGGGGCATGGTTTCGCCTTCCAGATCTCGCTCGCATATTCGGCAATCGTTCGGTCACTGGAGAACTTTCCTGAGCCGGCCACATTCAGGATCGCCTTGCGGGACCATCCCGCCGAGTCGGCATAAAGTTCGCACAGCCGCTGGTCCGCCTCCAGGTACGACTTCAGATCGGCCAGATGCATGTAGTAATCGCCGTGGGTGAGCAAAGTGTCTCCTAGCGGAGCGAACACGCCCGGGTCGTTCCGGCTGAAATAGTCGGAGAAGATCAGATCCAACGCGGCGCGGGTCTCCGGGTCATTGTCATAATGCCATTGCGGCTTGTACCACTCACGGCCGTCCGCCACTTGTTGCGCCGTTAGGCCGAAGAGAAAGAAATTTTCTTCACCTGCTTCTTCTGCCATTTCGATGGTCGCGCCATCCCGTGTGCCGATCGTCAATGCGCCGTTCATCATGAATTTCATGTTGCTTGTGCCACTGGCTTCGTAGCCGGCGGTGGAAATCTGATTGGAGACATCAGCCGCAGGAATCAGCCGCTCCGCCATTGAAACACAGTAGTCGGGAAGGAACAGAACCTTGAGCTGTCCGCAAATCGTCGGGTCTTGATCGATCGTGTCAGCCAGATTGTTGATGAACTTGATGATTAGTTTGGCCAGCTGATACGCGGGCGCGGCTTTGCCGGCGAAGAAGAACGTTCGCGGCGCCACTTCAGTGTTGGGATTTTCTCGCAGCCGATTGTAAAGGACTACGATCCGGAGCGCATTCAATAGTTGGCGTTTGTACTCATGGATACGCTTAATCTGGCAATCGAAGATACTATCGGCATCGACGGTTTCGCCCGTAGTCTGCTTGAGCCAGTCGACAAACTGCAGCTTGGCTTCGCGCTTCGCCTTTAGAAATGCCTGGCCTAACGATTGATCATCCGCTAGGGGCTTGAGTTTCTTCAGCTGACTCAGATCGGTCACCCACTCATTGCCGATTGCGTTGGTAATGGTCTGCGAGAGCGTAGGATTTGACACTAACAGCCACCGGCGGGGCGTGACGCCATTTGTTTTGTTGTTGAACCGCTCGGGAAACAGTTCGGCCAAATCTTTTACCGTGATGGTCCGCAGCAGATGCGAGTGAATCGCTGCAACACCGTTGGTGCTGTGCGATCCGACGATGGCAAGATTGGCCATCCGAATCTTTTGCTGGGCGCCTTCTTCGATAAGGCTCACGCGTTGCACTCGCCCATCATCTCCCGGAAAGCGTCTCCGGACGTCGTCAATCAGGCGACGATTGATTTCGTAGATGATCTCCAGGTGACGGGGCAGCATGCGCTCGAACCAGGCGAGCGGCCATTTCTCCAGAGCTTCCGGCAACAGCGTGTGATTGGTGTAGGCCAGAGTTTTCCGGGTAAGATCCCACGCCTCGTCCCAACCGAGATGTGCTTGATCGAGCAGAATCCGCATCAACTCCGGAACCGCCATGGTCGGATGAGTGTCGTTAAGCTGAATGGCGATTTTCTCCGGCAGTAAGCGCCAGTCGGTATTTGTTTTCCGGAAGCGGCGCACCAGATCGGCCAGTGAGCAGGCGACGAGAAAATATTCCTGCACAAACCGCAAGCCTTGCCCCGCGGTTGTATGATCATCGGGATACAGCACCCGGGTTACCGACTCGGCTTCGAGTGTCTCGGCCAGTGCTCCGACGAAATCGCCACTGCTGAATTCTTGAAAGTTAAAATAATCGTGCGCCGCCGCGGCCCAGAGTCGGAGGGTATTAATGGTCTTGCCGCCGTAGCCCACCACCGGACGATCGAATGGGATACCGATTAAAGCAGACGGCTTTCCCGTGACGGCGCGCAAACTGCCGCCGCGCAGCTCGAACGAGCAGTTAAGCGGCACTTCCACAGTCTCGTGTTGACGACGGACCTCCCACGGATCGGGATAACGGAGCCAGTTATCCGGCACTTCGTGTTGCGAACCGTCCTGAATGGTTTGCTTGAAGATGCCGTATTCGTAGCGCAGCCCGTAGCCCATGGCCGGGATCTCCATTGTCGCCATCGAATCGAGGAAGCACGCGGCCAGGCGTCCGAGTCCTCCGTTGCCCAAGCCCGCGTCGGGCTCCTGCTCCAGCAACCCGTACCAATCGAGCTTCTTTTCCTGGATCGCCTTTTTGGTGATGTCATCAAGAAGAAGGTTCGTGACATTGTTAGCCAGAGAACGACCGATGAGGAATTCCATCGAAAGATAGTAAACGCGTTTGGGGTTCTCACGTTCGTAAGTCTTCTCGGTCCGAATCCAGCGTTGCGACAGGACATCTCGCACGGAGTGCGCCACGGCTTCGAACCGCTCGCGCTCGCCGATCGCGCTGGCATCCATAACATTGTCAAAGACCAGGTGGCGCTCATAAAGAGCGTCGTTCGTTCCGGTGAACTGAACCGGCCCGCATCCATATTGCTCAATTAGCTTCGATAACTCGTTGGATTCCGTTAGGATTGCGGACACCGGTTCGTCTTCTATTAACGTTTCCATCGCAGTCGTTCCTTTCTGAGGTTCGGTTTTTAGCGGGAGGTTGCTGCTTTCTCGGTCCGCTCGGGTTTCGGACTCCGGCATGGTCTGATCTTTAGGTGACATGGCTTCCAGATCTAAAGGGCCATCTCCAATCCGTGGTCTCGGGCTCCTTTCCCAGCTCCCATTATGTAGACAATTTTTTCTCGGCTATGACGAGATGCCAAGACAACAATGGCGTTTCGGCGTCGATCCCGAGCCGAGAAGAACAATTGAGCGGCTGCCTAGACATTGTCGCCTTCCGTCGAGCTTCTCCGTTTCGTCCCCGCGCTCGCCTGACCCCATTGCCAGTCAGTGATCTCGGGCATGTCTTCGCCGTACTTGGCAATATATTGCTTGTGTTCGAGTAACTTGTCGCAAATCGCTTGTTTGGCGTAGGCCGCGCGCGACCCTAGTTGCGGCAACCGATCAATGACATCGCCGAAAAGATGGAATCGATCGAGATCATTCCTCACTACCATGTCAAACGGTGTGCTCGTGGTGCCTTCTTCCTTATACCCGCGGACATGCAGGTTCTTGTGATTCGTACGCCGGTAAGTTAATCGATGAATCAACCACGGGTAGCCGTGGAAGGCGAAGACGATGGGTTTGTCTTTGGTAAAGAGCGCATCGAAGTCTTGATTCGATAGGCCATGCGGATGCTCGCTCTGCGGTTGCAATTTCATCAAGTCGACGACGTTGATGACGCGGACTTTCAGTGCCGGAAGATGCTGGCGGAAGAGATCTACGGCAGCCAGCGTTTCCAGCGTTGGTACGTCTCCGCAACAGGCCATCACCACATCTGGTTCTCCTTCTTTGTCATTGCTCGCCCATTCCCAGATTCCGATGCCAGCCGTGCAATGTTTGACCGCCTGGTCCATCGTTAACCACTGAGGGGCCGGCTGTTTGCCTGCGACCACGACGTTGACGTAGTTGCGACTGCGCAGGCAGTGATCGGTCACAGAAAGGAGCGTGTTCGCGTCCGGCGGAAGATAAACGCGAACGACCTCCGCTTTCTTGTTTACAACGTGATCGATGAACCCAGGGTCCTGGTGGCTGAATCCGTTGTGATCCTGTCGCCAGACGTGGGACGACAAGAGATAATTAAGCGACGCGATCGGGCGCCGCCACGGTATCTCGTGACACACCTTCAGCCACTTCGCGTGCTGATTGAACATCGAGTCGATGATGTGGATAAACGCCTCGTAGCAGGAAAAGAAACCGTGCCGACCGGTTAGCAGGTAACCTTCCAGCCATCCCTGGCATTGGTGTTCGCTGAGCATTTCCATCACCCTGCCGTCCGGGGCCAAATGGTCGTCGTACGGGTAGCGCTCCGCCATCCACGCGCGATTGGTGACTTCCAGTGCATCCTGCCAGCGGTTTGAGTTGTTCTCGTCCGGACTGAACAAACGGAAGTTTCGGCTTTCCATGTTCAGTTTCATCGTGTCCCGCAGAAATTTCCCCATCACGCGGGTAGACTCGGCCGTGGTCGCGCCGGGCTTGGTCACCTTTACGGCGTAGTCACAGAAGTTTGGAAGTCGCAAATCTCTGAGTAGAACGCCCCCGTTGGCGTGTGGATTGGCGCTCATGCGACGGTTGCCTTTCGGCGGCAATTCTGCGAGTTCGGGTTTCAACCGCCCGGTCTTGTCGAACAGTTCCTCTGGCTTATAACTCTTCATCCATTTCTCGAGGATCTTTATGTGCGCCGGCTTTTCGTGCATCTCGCCCATCGGCACCTGGTGGCTCCGCCAGTAGCCCTCGGTCCGTTTTCCGTCGATCTCCTTCGGACAGGTCCATCCTTTGGGGGAACGGAGAATGATCATCGGCCAGAGCGGTCGTTTCTTGCTGCCGGTACGCCTGGCGTCGGCCTTGATATGGTGAATATCTTCGAGGATCTTGTCGAGCGTGGAAGCCATCAGTTGATGCATCTCCTCCGGATCACTTCCCTCGACAAAGTAGGGCGTGTAGCCATAGCCGCGGAAAAGCTGATCCAACTCTTGATGACTGATGCGGGCCAGCACGCAAGGATTGGCGATCTTATACCCGTTTAGGTGCAGGATCGGGAGCACCACACCGTCAGAGAGGGGATTGAGAAACTTGTTCGAATGCCAGGAGGTCGCCAGCGGGCCGGTTTCCGCCTCACCGTCGCCGACCACACAGGCCACGATTAAGTCGGGATTGTCGTAGGCAGCCCCATACGCGTGCGAAACGGCGTAACCCAATTCGCCTCCTTCGTGAATGGATCCCGGAGTCTCCGGTGCGACATGGCTGGGGATGCCACCTGGGAATGAGAACTGGGTGAACAGCCGCTTCATCCCCTCTTCGTCCTGTGCGATGTTCGGATAGACCTCGGAGTAGGTTCCTTCCATGTAGGCATTGGCGACGATGCCGGGACCGCCGTGGCCCGGACCGATAATGTAGATCATGTTGAGATCCCGCTGCTTGATCACTCGATTCAAATGGGCATAGATGAAATTCAATCCAGGAGTGGTCCCCCAATGACCGAGCAGGCGGGGTTTAACGTGTTCCTTCTTCAACGGCTTTTTCAGCAGGGGATTGTCATATAGGTAGATCTGTCCCACCGAAAGGTAGTTCGCCGCCCGCCAGTAGGCGTCGATCTTGTTCAACTCGTCGCGACTGAGCGGCGCACCCTTAATCGTCGAGCGAGCGGTGTCGTAGGCCGAGATTGCGCCATCGGTACTGACTTCCCTCGTGGAACTGCCTAGGGCACGCGTGGCCTTCGACTTGGCAGCGCTGCGATCAGAGCGTGCTGCGTTACGAGCTTCTTTCTTAACCTTAATAGTAGGGGTGATCATTTGATGCTCCTTCACCGGAGTTTAGCCTGTTGGTTCATTGATATTTCCCGAGTTTGCAGGCAGACATTTCAGGAAAGCTTGCAGTTTCGGCTGAGCGCCGTTTCGCAAAAAAATGCGTCATATATATAGAGAGGGGGTTCGGACCTGTTCCTTCCCATGGCTCAGGTTGGTGGAAGACCCGACCAACCGCCGCGTCTCGCGCATAATGGTCAAATCCTCGCGGGTGGCGATTACAAGGATACGCGCGGTTGAAGCTGGCGTAGCGATGTCAGCGTCTGGGCGGCAATTTTCGTTAGCCGCTGCGTCCAGTTCCAGACCCAGGTAGTTAAGCTTTTCGCAAACCCGCTGGCGGATTTCTGGCGAGCGCTTCGCCCACACCCGGCGGTAAACACTAAAGCATCGATCCCGCCGAGAGTAGCCGCCATGGCCCCGATCGTTTTCACGATGCGATGGACATAAACGTCAACTGCAAGTCTCGCGTCGGGATTGTGCGCGAACTTCCGACAGAAGTTGCCGCAGATCGGAAGATACGCCCGAAACCCCAAGTAAACCGGAGTTGTGGTTCAGAGCATTGTCGAGCTCTTCTACGTCCAGTCCCTTATGCCGTAAGAGGTAGATGAGTATACCCGGATCGACTGTGCCGCTGCGCGTCGCCATCATCAGTCCTTCCAATGGCGTAAAGCCCATCGACGTATCAATGCACACGCCGTCACGGACCGCCGAGACCGACGCGCCGTTGCCCAGATGGGCAATAACGAGCCGCAGATCCCGTCGACCGATTCTCTTCGCCGCCTCGGCGCTGCAGTAAGAATGGCTCAGTCCGTGGAAGCCATAACGGCGGATGCCCCATTCTCGTGTCCACTTTTGCGGCAGCGGATAGGTTCGGGCAGCCTCAGGCAACGTCGCATGAAAGGCAGTGTCGAATGCCGCTACCTGTGGAACCTCTGGCAGAACACGCTCTACGGCGTTAATGCCGTCCAGGCTGGCTGGGTTGTGAAGCGGAGCCAGCTCTGCGAGTTCTTCGATGGTCCGCTTGACTTCGGTCGTGATAAGCACGGCAGAGGTGTAACGCTCGCCGCCATGCACCACGCGATGTCCTACAGCTCGCAGGTCTTCGGGACCTTGTAGAGCGGCTGATGATCCACGGAGCAAATCGTCGAGGATTCGAGCCACAGCATCAGTATGTTTTTCCAGCTCCAACTCCTCGCGGATTTCCGGCTGGTTTATTGCGCGAAAAACCAGTCGGGCTGGTTTTGTTAGCCAATCGATGCCACCGTCAGCCAGTAACACCTCGTCTTCTGCATCGAACAGGGTGAATTTGAGGCTGCTGGAGCCGGCGTTGCAAACGAGGATCTTAGTGGCTGTTTCTGGCATCGCGGAGGTGGTTCCAAGTCAAAAGTAAAGACACGAGAGCCCTATCTGGCTCGTCGGATCTTGCGAAGTTCGCTGCAATAATTGCTGTGACGGACCCCCTATTTGCCGCGAGAGCGGGCGATCGGTCATGCCACCGGCAAGTAATCTGTACGTCATAGAGTTGGTCTATCTTTTTCTCTCGCTTTCGGGCGGCGACATTTCAGGAACCATGCAAACACGATCCGCTATGCAGACGTGATCGGCGTCCGGCATCCGGTAGGCCGCGTCCGCCTGCGCGATCTGCTGATCGAGCCGATTGGATGATGTTAGCATAACTGCAAGCGCCCCATCGCGCCCGCGCGTGCGCGATCGATACGCGTCGGGCGGGCTGATATGGGATTCAAATCAAATGCGTCAAATGAAGCATTTGAATCATTTGGCCC
Organism: uncultured Verrucomicrobiae bacterium; assembly: GCA_963737545.1. Taxonomy (GTDB): domain Bacteria; phylum Verrucomicrobiota; class Verrucomicrobiia; order Chthoniobacterales; family UBA10450; genus CAVTTH01. The sequence goes on from CAVTTH010000006.1 coordinate 233,365, forward strand.
TTGTCCTCGGTGTGTCTGGATCTATCAGGCCCGCGCATGGCTGCCCCGACAGGCGCCGTACCCAAGCTTTTACCAACACCGAACAATTGCGGAAAAGAAACTAAAGTGTTCCCGTTTATGTTCCCGTTCTATCTATTCCTGTCCGAATTTGAGCCAATTCCTCATAGTATTTACGAGGCAAATTAGCGGGTGAGGGGAATCGAACCCCCGTGTCCAGCTTGGGAAGCTGGCGTTCTACCATTGAACTACACCCGCGTGAGAATTTTCGATTGTCGATTGCTGATTTGCGATTTGCAAGCCGCGAACACAATCACTGCCAAGAAACTACGTCGTCGTCGTACACGCCGTTTTGCTTGTCGCCGGCAGCGGCTGTCGTGGCCCCACTTTGATCTTTTCCAAGTGACCAGGCAATGATGCCAGTCTGTAAGTCAGGGGTCGCCCCAGCGTGTGCCGTGTACGGATTGGCAACTCTACCCTCGTAGTCGCCGTCGATCTCAATGAGGTATGGCATTCCCCACGGATCAAAATACTCGCCGGGCCTATCCCCAGTCCCACCAATCCCGCCTCGCGGATGGGCTGAATCTTTTACATCGGGTGGAGAAATGAAAACGATCTGTTTTGGATTGAGTGCTGCAGAGAGCCCCCGAAGCGCGTTAAGGAGGCTTGCATTGGGCGCTCCAGCGGTCCCGTAGATCGTATCGTTGGCTGCGCCAGTCGGCAGCGGATACTTCCCGTACTCGGTGTAAAAGGCATTCACCGCGGTGACGATTTGGGTGAGGTCGTTTTTCGCCTGCGTTCTCTTTGCCTGATCCTGGACGCCGCGAAACACGGGAAAGAGCAATCCCATCAACACGACGATGATGGCGATGACGACGAGCAGCTCGATCAACGTGAACGCTTGCCGATTTTGCATGGCAAGCGCAGTCTTAACACGACCAGCGGTGGCGCGCAGCAAAACTCTCCGCCTAGTTTACGATATCGCCGGCGAATCGCAGCGCGCGATTGAAAACCCGAAAATGCAAGTCACACTTGCCGCGTGCAAAATCCGGGTGATTTCGATCGGGGCAGGCTAAATTCCTTTAAGGGTCTGCTGTTCGTCCTGTTTTTCATTTCGGGCTTTTGCGGCCTTCTTTACCAGGTGATCTGGACCCGGATGGCGTTCGCGTCCTTTGGAATTATCACTCCCGTCCTGTCGGTCGTCATTTCGGTATTCATGCTCGGCCTTGCTCTTGGCTCGTGGGCGGGCGGCCGATGGGTTGCGCGATTGAAGGCGATGACGGGAGGATCCGCCATCGTCCTCTACGGATGTGTGGAATTGATGATTGCGATTGGGGCGTTCGCCGTTCCCAAATTGTTTGCGCTCGGTGAGCAATTGTTGTTGACCAGCGGAGAGGCCGATTCCCTTCGTTACCTTGTCCTTTCGGCTCTTGTTCTCTTCTTTTCCATCCTGCCATGGTGCTTTTTCATGGGCGCGACGTTCCCGCTGATGATGGCGTTCATTCGCGAACGGGATTCGAAGAGTTCGCGAAGCTTCAGTTATTTGTACCTGGCCAATGTGTTGGGAGCGATGAGCGGAGCGATTTTGACCGGGCTGGTCTTAATAGAGCTCTTTGGGTTTCATAAGACCCTTCGCTTCGCCGCTGCCGGCAATCTCTTCATTGCTCTGATCAGTTTCTGGCTGGGATGGAAGCGCGGCGCGCTTGCTTCCGATCGAACGAAACGGGACGAACCGGCTGACATTGGTTTCTCGCTGGCAGACCTGGGCGCACCACGTTGGATGATCAATGCGATTCTTTTCTCAACCGGCTTTAGCGCCATGGCTATGGAAGTAGTTTGGGCGCGCGCCTTCACGCCCGTTCTAAGGACGCAAGTCTACTCCTTTGCCCTAATCCTGTTCACGTATCTCGGGGCCACTTTTGCCGGTTCCCTTTGGTATCGGCTTGATCTTCGCAAAGGCAGATCGCGATCGCTGGCGGACTTGATTTCATTGAGCGCGCTTGCCGCACTCATTCCGGTGCTGGTAAACGACCCGCGCGTTGTCAATTTGGTTTGGACGGGGATGATTGACATGCGAAGCGCGATGCTGATCCTGCTTAGCATCTGCCCACTCTGCGCGGCTCTCGGATACCTGACGCCGGCGTTGATCGACAAGTACTCCGGCGGACAGCCAGCCGCAGCCGGCCGGGCTTATGCGCTGAACGTGTTGGGGTGCATTCTCGGCCCCCTCTTCGCCTCCTACCTTTTATTGCCGTGGATGAACGAGGGCCATGCTCTCGCCATCCTGGCCGCGCCATTTTTCTTGTTCTACGTTTTGCTCTGCCAACGATTGCCGCTGATGCGGCGAGTGATCTGGGGAACGGCTGCTCTTGCTGCTCTCGGCACGAGTCTGTTTGTTTCCCGGAACTTCGAGTCATTGCTCCTCAACGAAGAAAAGAATATCACCATTCGCCGTGATTATGCAGCGTCGGTCATCTCTTACGGAGCAGGCTTCACGAGAAGATTACTCGTTAACGGCGTTGGCATGACCGTGCTCACGCCGGACACGAAGTTCATGTCGCATCTCCCGCTCGCGTTCCACAAGGGCAAACCGAAATCCGCGCTCGTCATTTGTTTCGGGATGGGGACGAGCTATCGCTCGGCTCTAAGCTGGAATGTCGATACGACGGTGGTGGAGCTGGTACCGAGCGTGACGAAAGCGTTTGGATTCTATCATGACGATGCCGCGCAGGTGCTGGCCAACCCGCTCGGACACATTGTCATCGATGACGGACGTCGCTACCTCAAACGCACCTCTGCCAAGTACGACGTGATTGTTATCGATCCACCGCCTCCCATCGAAGCTGCCGGATCCAGCCTTCTTTATTCCGACGAGTTCTATCAATTGATCAAACAACACTTGAATCCGGATGGAATTCTCCAGGCGTGGATTCCTCTCGCCGAACGTCCGGTGCAGGACGCGGTCGTGCGATCGTTGCAGGATTCATTTCCTTACGTCCGCTGCTTTGGTTCAATCAGGCATTACGGTCTTCATTTTCTTGCCTCGATGCAGCCGATCGAGGCGTTCAATTCCACCGAATTGATCATGCGCATGCCAGAAGCGGCCAGGAACGACTTGCTCGAGTGGGCTTCGACGATGTCGCCAGCGGCTTATCTTGGGGAGGCTGTCTGGGACGAACGTTTCATGCTCGAACTGCTCAACCCCGATCCATCGATTCGCATCACCGACGATCGACCATTTAATGAATATTTTTTGATGCGCCGGCTAAGGTTTGACTGACGCGGAGCTGTCCTGGTCGATCTTACCAGCGCCACTTCTGCATCTGCTCCGGGAACGGACAGTGTGCGCAATCGGAATTGTCCCGCAGGCAAAAGTCTTCGTAGATCTGCAGCAGACCCTGCTGCTGGGCGACGGTTTTCATGAAAAGCGGCCGCCGCGTGTCGTTGCCAAAGAGTCGTGTCGCCGCGGTCTCGAGGCGGCGATTCGATAATTGTGCCGGCAGTTTCGCAAAGTCTGGCCAGACATCCCGGCTCTCCGCAAGAAAGAAGGGAAAGAGAACGTTGGCGAGAATATCGGCAATGCGGGCATCGCCGATTAACGCCATTTCTTTCGGAGATGCATCCGAAAGAAGGGTGTAGTGAAAATTCCAAAACGGATGCTGCAAGCCAAGGAAGAAATTTCGCGCGGCTGATCCTTCAGTCTTACCTAACGACTTGATGAAAGCGGGCCATTTCCGGACGAGCGCGGCAAGCGCAGCCAGCCGACGCTGCGGATGATTGAGCGGTCGCGCTCCGCCGAGACGCCACAGTTTTGCCGGCAACACCAGCCGTTCCAAATCGTCGCGATGAGGCCACCATCGATCCCACAAAGTCCGGACGTAACCGCGCGTGGCCGTTTCGTAAACACCGAGATCGGGCGCTGAGAGAAAGCCAGCCACCCCGAAAATCAGGGCCTCGGCATCGTCGGATTCGCGACGCAGAAACTTCAGCGACAGCCGTTGCGCGAGAAGCGCAAACGGAAGCTTGTTCTGTTTGTAACCAAGAGCCGTCGCTACTTCTTGAAAGAGCGCTTCGTCCCGGCCGTGACTTTCTGCCACGCGATGAAAATGCGCGGCTTTCCGCCGGAGGCGAAACCGGGCCGCGCCATCGAGAACGCTGCAAATTCTTTCCTCGGCCAGATCTTTGAGTGGCGCCTGACAACGACCGGGGCGCGCCAGCGGAACACTCGTGGCAAACGTCTCCTCAAGTGTGCTCGGGTCGACGCGCACCTGAACAACATTGCGGTTCGATTTTGTGCGGGAAAAGAATGCCCGTGTTCCGGCGTTCACGAAAACGTGCAGCACGGTGTCTTCGAACGCTGGATTGGTGGCATGGCCGTGTGTCTCCCAACTGCGATCGCTCAGATCAAATTCGATGCTTCCGCGGATGGCATCGCCGCCGTTCAAGCGAACCGCGGCTTCGCGAAAATCAGGACCCGATTCATGGTTCCACGTCCCAAATTGGACAATCTCAACTTCATCACCGGCGGTGGTCTGGAAGCGGCGGCCGAAATCGCCCGCGAACCAGCGTGCTTGCAGCTCAAGCTCGGTCGGAGAGCGGGCGGGCGGAAAAAGCGCTCGCTCACGGATGTGAATCCGCTGGCGAATCTGCGCGTAGCGCTCTGCAGATGAAGACACGTGCGCCACACGCCACTCCAAAAGGATTCGTTAGGCGTTTCTGTCCGCGGTTGTAGCTGCCTCCGCCTCGGAGGTGGCGAATTTGGATTCCACAACCGGAACGACCGTTTCGACTACGGGTTCGCGCATCCGGTGCTGCAAGTATTCAACGATTTGTTCGACGGTGGAGGCGCGGGAACGATCGAAAAGGAAAAGATATTGCGAGCGTTTCCCCGGCGCGGAAAACATGCACAGATTCTCAGAAAGGAATTTCGGCTCCCGCGCAAAGGTCAAGCCATCCAGGTCGATTGTCTTGGCAAATCCGCGCCCGCCCTTGCGCGCGACGAAAACCAGTTTCCGCGGCTCTTCGTTAGTCGCGACGAGCGCGCCAAAAAGATTCGCGGGAATGCGTCGCCCGCGTGCACTCAAACAAGGCGCGGCCCAGGCGATCGTTTCCCCGAGCACGTTCTCGCGGGCGAAAATCGCGGCGAGCCGGGAAGGCAGAACAATCTGGAGCGAAGCCGCCGCACGGGAATCGGCCGGGCCGTTCAGCTTCTTAAACGCGAGCCAGATTTTTGCTTTCATCGCCCGCAGGATTTTCGGCGCGAAGTAAATGAAGGTTGCGATCGCCAACGCAAAAACCACGAGCGCCCAGACCGGGTTGTAATGGATCAGCGCCAGGCCGCCCAGAACGGCGGCGTCTTCGCCGAGGCTGAGCGCGATGTTCGAGAACGGTTCCGGTGACGCATTGGCTGCAAGTCGCGTGGTGGATTTGGCTGTGTGGGTCATCAGGCTTGTGGTTCCCGCGAGCAAAGCGGCGATCACGGTCAGTGCCGGGCTGGAATGGCCGAGGACCTGGATGGCGAGCAAGGCGCCGCCGATGGGACGAATGACGGTATGAACAGCATCCCAGGCGGAATCGATCCACGGAATCTTGTCGGCAAAGAATTCGAGGAAATAAAGAACGCCGGCGACGGTGACGATGACTGGGTTGCCGAGCACTTCGAGCGACTGATAGGCGGGCGAAAGAACGATCCAATGCTGATTAATCGCGAGTCCGGTGACGAAGACCGTGAGATAAAGATTAATGCCGGCGAGGCAGGCGAGGCCCAGCGCGACGCCGAGCAAATTGAGCTCTTTCACGGGGAAATTATGAGCGATTTGCGGGTCATGTCGAGCGAAGTCGAGACATCCCGTGCGAAGCGTTGGTTGCCGTCGAGGGCGGCGGCCTCTACAATCTCCGGCCATGCTCGACATTCGACTGATTCGCGAACAGCCCGACTTCGTGAAAGAACGGCTGGCGACTCGCGGTGGCGATGACGTGGCGAGGATCGATGAAGTGCTGCGAGTCGGATGCCGAGCGTCGCAAAGCGGAGACGGCGCTGCAACAGCTCAATGCCGATCGCAAGCAGCTTGAGCAAAGAGATCGGTGGGAAACGCAGCCGCGGCGAAGCTCCGACAGAATTGGAGATGAACGTTCGCGAAATCGGCGATCAAGATTGCGCTCCTGAACGCGACAAACTGTCCGAGCGGACGAGCACCAGCAGAATTTGCTTCTTCGAAATTCCAAATCTTCCGCACGCGAATGTGCCGGTCGGAAAAGATGCGAGCGACAATCCGGTGGTGCGGAGCTGGGGCGAGAAGCCGGCGCTTGGCGGCGCGGTTTTGGATCATGTCGCGCTCGGGACGCGAAGTTGAAGCTCTTCGATCTCGAACGCGCTGCGAAACTGAGCGGGAGCGGGTTCATTTGTTTTACCGGGCAGGGCGCGAGACTGGAGCGCGCGCTGATTCAGTTCATGCTCGATCTGCACACACGCGAACATGGCTACCTCGAAATCAGTCCGCCATTTCTCGTCCGGCGCGATTGCATGATCGGCACGACGCAGTTGCCGAAGTTTGAGGCGGACATGTATGGCCTGGAAGAGAACCAGTTGTTTCTCGCGCCGACCGCGGAGGTGCCGGTGACAAATTTTCATCGCGAAGAAATCTTGAGCGCGACCGAGCTTCCGAAAAAGTTTGTCGCCTACACGCCCTGTTTCCGGCGCGAAGCGGGATCGGCCGGGCGGGAAACGCGCGGGATCATTCGCGTGCATCAGTTCGACAAGGTGGAGCTGGTGAAAATCACGACGCCGGAGAATTCCTATGCCGAACATGAAGTCGCTGACGGCAGACGCGGAGCGCGGTTTTGCAGATTGCTCGGCCTGCATTATCGCGTGATCGAACTTTGCACCGGTGATCTCGGTTTTGGCTCGGCCAAGACCTACGACATCGAGGTCTGGTCGCCAGGCCAGGATGCATATCTGGAAGTTTCGAGCTGCTCGAACTTCGAAGATTTTCAGGCGCGCCGGATGAATCTTCGCTTCAAGGATGCCGACGGGAAGAATCGCTTTTGCCACACCCTGAACGGTTCGGGTCTGGCGTTGCCGCGGCTGTTCGCCGCGCTGATTGAAAGCGGCCAGCAGGCTGATGGTTCGATTCGGCTGCCGGAAAAGCTCCAGCCATATTTTGGAGCGGCGGAGATACGCTAGACCGAAGGCGGGGGTTCCGCGAAGAGATCAAGCTGGCGGCGGTCTGACGACAACGCGGTTTCCTCCGAGGAGGGAAGCGGAAGCTCAAAGCCAAGGCGATGAGCCAGTCGCTGACATGTTTCCGGCGCGTAACCTTCGAAGTGGTTGCTCACGAATGTCCAGACGCTGCGCGAATCAGCCAGATGCCGATCGATTTTGAGCGACCAGCTTTCGAGCGCCGCTTCCCGCTTCCAGAGAAGCTTGCCGTAACGATGGATGCGCCCACCATCGCGATCGTATTTCGTCCCGTAATCGCCGAGCAATCGGAGATAAAGAAAATCAGTTGTCTTGGGCAGAAACTCGAAAGGCGCGAGATTGCGCTCGTTCAGGGGACTGGTATCGGCCCACACCCAGCAAATGCGATGTTTCTCAAGAAGCCGAATAACCTGCGGCCGATGCCAGCCCGGATGGCGAAACTCGATGGCGAAGCGAAAATCTCGAGGAAGCTGCCGCAGAAAATTGCGGAGAGCTGATCTGCCGGCGGCGGGAGCGAACGAAGGGGGCAACTGAATGAGAATGACATGGAGTTTCGAAGCGAGTGGTTCCATCGCACGGAGGAACGCGGTGAATTCTGTCGAACAATCCCGGAGGCGGCAGGCGTGGGTGATCTCTCGTGGCAGGCGGCAGGCAAAACGAAAATCGGCTGGAGTAATCTCGGCCCAGCGAAGCACCCTTTCCGGAGCAGGTGCGTGATAGAAGGTCGACTCGATCTCGACCGCGGGAAAATAGCGCGAATAGAATTCCAGCCATTGGGTCTCCGGCAAATCCGGCGGATAGAAAGCGCCGCGCCATTCTTCGAAACTCCAGGCGCAAACGCCGATGCGAATCTTTTGCTGATCGGTTAGATTCAAAGTTGCCGCGTGACCTTCGTTCAGTTTACTTGCGGTTGGTGGGATGGTCTCACCTTCATCCTACCCAGAGCAAGCGGGGACTACCGGGTGCCCTTGACGCAGTGAAGAAGGTTAATTACCCTGCCCCACCCCGATGAACCATCGACTTAATTTTGTTGTTTTCTCCCTAATCGTCTGCTGCGTGCTGCCCGCGCCCAGCCCGGCTGCCGTTGTTTTTCAACCCGGTAAAAAAGCCAGGTTTCGCGCGCCGGGCGAAGAGGAAGTGAGCGGTACTGCGCACGAACTTTACGTTCAGGCGCAAGCCGCGGAAAGCCAGGGCGACACAAAGCATGCGATCAAGTTGTATCGCGCAATCCTGCGCAAGTACGCTCACGATACCGTGGCACCGGATTCGGTTTACCGTTTGGCTCTCTGCTTCGAGCGAGTGCACGATTACTATAGAGCTGCGGGCGCTTACGCCAACCTGGCCGAGAAATATCCCAAGAGTCCCCGCTTTAACGAAGCGATCGAGTCGATGTTTCGTATCGGTGAGTCGTTTCTTAACGCCGGGAAAATCAAATTCCTTGGGATCAAAATAGACACCACGCTGGATCACGCGGTCAGCGTGTTTGCCAATATCGTTCGTCTGGCGCCCTACGAAAAGTATGCCGCCCGCGCTCAGTTCGACATCGGGCTGGCCCGCGAAAAACAGGGGGCATCTGATCTTGCGGTCACGGCTTTTCAGTCCGTCATCGACAAGTATCCCGACGAGCCCGTGGCGGCGGATGCGCAATATCAAATTGGCTATCTTTGGTTTGAGGCTGCGCGGCAGGGCACAAACGATCCCAAAGCCGCCGAACTGGCAAAGGTCGCGTTCGAGGATTTTCTGTTTCGATATCCAAAGAGCGAAAAGGCGCCACAGGCACGTGAGAATTTGCGATTGCTGGAACACAAACAAACGAGCGACTCCTTTGGCGTCGCGAAATTTTACGACAAGCGGAAGAATTATCGCGCCGCCGTCATTTATTATAATGATGTGATTCGACAGCAGCCCGGCTCACCCGAAGGGGATCAGGCGAAAAAGCGCATCGGGCAATTGCGGGCAAAGGTGGGCGACGCTGCTCTTCAGCCGCCAGCGTTGACCGCGGCGACCGCGAAAAAGAAAGTCGGCACGCCATTCCAACCCCCTCAAGGCCAGGGAAGCAGTGCCCCGGCGATGAGGGCGTCGCCGAACGATATCGCGCCCCTTCCTCCGCCGGAATCGGACGTTTCCTTACCGCCTCCGGCATCGCTAGCTCCCGACATGACTACGGCGCCGGCCATTTCGCCGACGCCTGAACCAAAAGCCACGCCCGAACCAACCGCGACGCCGGAGACCACGGCCACGCCCGATGCCACCGCCTCTCCGGCACCGTGAAGAAGTTTTTCGCGGCAGTGTCAGTGAGCCTCTTGGTCGGCGGATGTGCCGGGTACCACATCGGACCGGTAAAGCCGGCTTATTTGCACGACGTGAGCTCGATCGCGATACCGACCTTCAAGAATGATACCTTGCTGCCGCGGATTGAAGCTCTGGTCACAGGGACTGTTATCAATCAATTTCAACAGGATGGAACCTATCGCATCGCCAGTGTTGGAAATGCAGATGCCGTTCTCAAGGGCGACATTCTGCGGATTCTTCGCACTCCGTCGCGTTCCGTTCAGGGAAATGTGCTCGCCACGGAAGAGTTCATTTTGACCGTGACCGTTCGCTACACTCTTCTTGGGCAAGACGGAAAAGCGCTTGCCGGCCCGGCGGAGGTGAACGGAACGACTAGTTTCTTTGTCGAGTCGGATGTCACCACTGAGGAAAGGCAGGCGCTTCCCCTCGCGACCGAACAACTTGCCAATCGTCTCGTTAGTCAATTGAGCGAGGGTTGGTGATGGAGAATGAAAGGCGACGCAAAGCTGTGGCAGATTCTCAGCGACAAGCTGGAGATGTTACGGGCGACGGCGCAACTGCCGGAAGCGACTCGCGTTGCTAAAGCGACCGTCGAACTGGCGCAGCGCGCTTTTCCGGCCGGCGCTCCCGAAATCGCGCTGAGCTTGGAAAGATTGGGGCAATTGCGGGATCAACAAGGCGACCGCGCGGGCGCAAAGCCTCTGCTGGTTAAGGCGCATGCCCTTTTCGAGGCCGCAGTCACACCCGACCCGCGCATACTTTATCGTTCCGCCCGTCGGCTGGCCTATCTTTGCGATAACCTTGGCCAGGACGAAGAAGCCATCGGATATTACGAGAAGGCCATTCAGGCCGGCGGCCAATTGACGGATCTGTCGCACTCCGATCTGGGAACGATGCTGAACAACGTTGCACTTATTTATCGGAAGTCCGGTCGCCAAAAAGCAGCGGAACCTTACTATCAGCACGCCTTGCATATTTACGAAAAACAGCTCGGCCCAGTTCACGCCGATGTTGCCTCCGTCCTGAATAATCTCGGGGTTTTTTATACGAACGAACGTCGTTTCGATGAGGCGGAGAAGACGCACCTCCGGGCGCTCGCGATTCGGGAGAAGGTCCATCCGGGCGGTCATGCCGACATTGCCCAATCGAAATGCAATCTGGCCGTAGTCTTTCACTCGCGCGGCGACTTCGAGCGGGCGGACGAACTTTATCGCGAATCGCTCAAGAGTTGGGAAGCGCTCGGCGAGAAACCATCGAAGGATTACGAGATCGCAGCCTCGAATTACGCCGATCTTCTCCGCTCACTCGGAAAAGCGCGCAAGGCGCACGCGCTCGAAGAGCGCGCCCGAAAGAAACGCCGCGGCTAAATCAATTGCCGAAGAGCGGGGTTTGTCCTTGCGTGCCACGGCGGCTGGGGCAATTTAGCGATCCTTCCAAGATACGCTCACGTGGCGGAATGGCAGACGCGTACGGCTCAGGACCGTATGGGGAAACCCGTGGAGGTTCAACTCCTCTCGTGAGCACTCGTTAGCCCACAAGTGTCGCTCCCGAATTTCAGGGAGCAGCGAGATTGTAGCCGGTGGGCAGTGTTGGACCATACGCGCTCCCGGTGTGCGTCGGACCGTTCAGATACCAAATCGCTGTTCGTCGCGTAGTCGCTTCGAACAAAACATAGTCTGGTTTTCCGTCGGCGTTGAAATCGATCGCGCCGGCGAGGGTCCATCCGGAAGGGAGAGTGGGACCATTCACGCTGGTCGCAAAAACTGCATCATCTAGATACCAAATTGCCGTCTGGTGTGTACTGGAATTACTAAGTAGGAAGTCGGGCTTGCCGTTGCTGTCGAGATCCACCGCGTCGTTCAATGTCCACCCGGCTGGAAGGGTTGGACCGTACACGCCTCCGAAAAACTGCACGGAACTATTGAGCAACCAAACCGCCGTCCGGCGCGTGCTTGCGTTGAACAAGACATAATCTGGTTGTCCATCGTAGAAATTGAAGTTCGTCGCCGCGATTAAGATCCAGCCAACTGGAAGTGTCGGACCGTAAACGCCTCTTAGAAACGTAACATTATGATTGAGAAACCAGATCGCCGTCCGGCGCGTGCTCGTATTAAACAGCACGTAATCAGGCTGGCCGTCGAGATTCATATCGGAGACACAGGCCACGATCCAATCCGGCGGTAGACTTGGTCCATAAAGACCGCTCACATGTGTGGTCCCGTGCAAGTTCCAGACAGCGGTCTTTTGAGTGCCAGAATTGCAGAGCAGGTAATCGGTGAAACTGTCGTCGTTGAAATCTCCTCGAACAGCTATGCTGCCGGCCTCAAACGCACCGATGTCGCTTCCGTCACCGCCAGTGGCGTTAGGAGTATAGGAGATATCGACCGGTCTTGCTAATCCGCGCTGGTCGGTCGTGACACCAAGGCTCTTGCCTTTGTCCAGCGCCGGACTGCCGGGAAGCAAAGCCATCGTTGCAGTAGGACCACCGTTGTCCTGCAACGGGCCAAGCTGGGCATTTGTATAGGTCTGGTCCCCGATTGCGGTAAGAAAGCTAACTGGGGGGTACCAATTACCTCCAATGTCGTTACATAGATTGTAGCCCTGCGACGTCGTAGTCGCATCCAAACCATAATCATAGAGATTGCTGTGGTTGCCTTGAAGGATGTTGTTATCCAAATATACAAATGCGCCAACAACATCAGCCCTCTGGGTACGATCCGGAATTGACGGAGCGCTATCTCGCAAAAAGCGGCTCAATTGGCGATTCTGCAAGCCCGGGATTAGATCGCCGCCCACATTGAAGATGCACTCTCCATTGTAATCAGTGTAGTTGCCGCTCAGCGTGCAGTGGCTCATCGTCAACGTCGCGGTATTTTGATATTCGGTGTTGTAGATTCCAGCGCCACCGTGACCAGGCGTAATTGGCGCTCAACGTACAATTACGCACTGTCATCGTCCCGGGGGAGCCATAGCCGAGATTTTCGATGCCGCCGCCCCATCGAGGCATATTATCGGTAAATGTGCAGTTAGTTATCGTAGCGACGTGCCGCTGTTAAGGATACCAGCGCCATAATCCGCAGGTTGCCGTCTAGCCTCGTATTGCTTGCAACGAGTTGACTGCCTGTAAAGCTCTCTATTCCTCCGCCAGAGTCGGCATAATTTCCACTTAGAGTGCAATCTCTAATCGTGAGACTGCCGGCATAGTTACAGATGCCACCACCTTCGAAATCGCCGTAACCTTCAGGATCGTAGCTCGCGCAAACGTTGTCGCGGATAATGCAATTATTCACGGTCAACGTGCCATGCAAATTCAGAATGCCGCCGCCAAGGCCTTGGGGAAAAACAACATGATAAGAGCCGTCGCTGTGACCGTTAGTGATTGCGACGCCGGAAATGCTAACGGTAGGGCCATTATCAGTGTCATTGTTAACAAAGAAAATACGAAACGTTCCATCGTGCGCGTTACTTCAAGCAGGCTGGCGCCCGGGCCTTCCAACGTGATGTCGGTACTGAGGGTAGGAAGAGCAGTGGTCAGGCCAATGACCCCGGTCACGCCAGCGGCGAAGACGATTGTATCGGGGCCGGGATGATTCGTTTCATCGTTGGCCGCATTGATGGCCTCGCGCAGGCTGCAATCCACACCGGAGTCGCAGACGCCATTGGTATCCGCTGTCTTGGTGACCCTAAAGGCCGCAGCTCGAGAGCTGCAGGGTGCGAAGCCGAATCCAACGAGAAATAGGCCGGCGGCTAGCGTCGACATCCGACGGGCAATGAGATTCTTGTTGAGGAACATTCGGCCTTCCTATGCAATCAGAAAATCAAATGAGATGCAACTCTCCGTAGCGGACGTTGCTCCGGATCGAGCAACGAGCCTTACTCTAGCCCCCGCGAATTTAGGGGGCCGCGAGATTGTAGCCGGCAGACAGTGTTGGACCATACACGCCGTTAACAAAGGAGGCACCATTCATGTGCCAAATCGCCGTCCGCCGTGTGCTCAATTGACAAATCAGGTAGTCGGGCTTGGCGTCGCCATTAAAATCGGCAGCGCCCTGAAGTGTCCAGCTAGAAGGCAGAGTAGGTCCAAGGACGCCACTAGTGTAGGCATTGCCGTTCATATACCAAACAGCGGTCTGGCTGGTACCAACATTAACTAATAGAAAATCAAGTTTAGTGTCGCCGTTAAAATCCACGACCTTGCATAGTTTCCATCCAGAAGGAAGCGTTGGGCCATACACGGCCCCGATGAGGGCGGGACCGTTGAGATACCAGATCGCCGTTTGCCGCGTGGTTGCATTGAACAGCACATAGTCTGGATGACCATCGCGGTTGATGTCCCTGCCCGCGATCAGCGCCCAGCCCGCAGGTGGTGTCGGACCGTAAGTGCCGCTTAGATACGTGGTATTATTAAGATACCAGATCGCCGTTCTTCGCGTGGCTGCGTTATAGAGCAGGTAATCCGGCTTGCCGTCGAGATTCACATCCGCCAGGCAGGCAACCACCCAGCCCGCCGGCAACGTTGGTCCATAGCCGCTGCCAAGGAACACGTTGTCTTGCAAATCCCAGACAGCCGTCCTTTGCGTGCTGGGATTAGAGAGCAGGTAGTCCACAAAACCATCGCCGTTGAAATCCTCTACCGGAGGAATCTGCGGCGAATAAATCAAACCCACCACCTCGTGCTGCGTCGAGCTGAAAACGCGATCCTGGCCGTCAGTCGCAACATAGCGGCCGAAGCCGCTCCCGATGGCTGGACTTTGCCAGTGCACGTTGCTGTAAAATGGGGGAGGACGCAGCTTCAGAACACCCCCGCCGCCGGTCCAGAGCGAGCCATTCGAAGACACATTAATACCGTCAAGGCCCGCGGTGTCCAGCTGAAGGGTGAGCGTCTCAGTGTAGCTGTCGTTAGCATATTGCAGAAAGTGTCCCATGCCCACGCTATCGCTTCCGATTAGGCCAGCCGGGTTCGGGCGGCTGCTCAGCAGTCTGAAACCGGTGCTTTGCCGGAGATTACGCAATTGCCGGGTCGGGCCATCAAAGGTGTAGAGGTCGTCGTTGTTGACCACCGCTGCGATCTCCTTGCTGCCGTTGCCATCGAGGTCTTGCACAACCAAGCCCGTGACCGCACTAAACCCGCTCGCCAGATTGACCGATCGCCACGGATTGACGCCCGAGGGATAATCGTAAATGTAAACGTAAACACCCGGCGAGCCCGAGCTTACCACGCTATTTCCTGCAATGATTTCGGGGGTTCCGTTGCCGTCGAGATCCGCCACCTCGACAAAGCTGAAGGGCGAACCGACGGGATGCGTTGTGTTGGTCCACTTGAGCGCAAACGTATTGGACGAATCAAAAGCATAAATCGCGACTGCACCATCGGCCAAAGTATCGGTTGCAATCACGATTTCCTTCCTCCCGTTGCCCTCCAAGTCGCGTAGTTTCAGATCATGCAGTCCAGTCAGGGACAAGCTATCAAGCACGGGCGGCGAGATCCCGCGCAGCCTCAGTGTGGCAAGATCGAAAACAAGAATGCGCCCGCTGTCATAGCCTGAGTTGGATGAGGCAGAGCAAATCACCAGTTCGGGCTGTCCGTCGCCATCGACGTCGCCGATTACTGGCCCAAGAAAAGGGCCTCCCAGATCCAGGCTCTGCCACTTGATGGCGTGTGATCCGATTGTGCTCGCCACGTACAGATGGTCAGGGCCCGTGTCACTCCAGCCAGCGCCCCAGATGAGATCGACAACGCCGTCGCCATCGACGTCACCCACGGCCACGTTGGTGATGCCATGGTCCGGATTAGTTTCTTCCCACTTTTCTGCCTGTGTGATGAGGTCGTGCACATACACAGCGCCCCATTGGCCATCGCCGATGATCACCTCGGGCGTGCCGTCGTTATCCACATCGGCCACCTGAATGGCATCGATGTCGTGCGACGTTTTGATCGACCAGCGCGGAAGCTGCCGGGCAACGTCGTAAGCATAAACAAACTGCCACGACTCCGCCGCCACCAGTTGCTGGTAGTTCTCTCCTGGAAATGGTGCGAGCCTCAGGTGGACTCCGAAGCCACCGTTGCGGGTCCACTGAACGGTGTGCGTGCCCGCATCCACCACATTGCCGCTGGTCGTCGCGATCTCGAGCGCCGCATCGTTGTCCATTTGCCCTGCAACCACGTCAGAGCCGCCTACGCCCGCAACGGACCAGAGGAGGTTGCCGTAACCGTCGGCAACGAAGAGATCGTTCGCGGTCGTAACGATCCATTCCGCGTGTCCGTCGCCATCCAGATCAGTCAGACTAAGTCCTTCGAAGCCAGAGACCCCAGTATCTACGTAACCGAGTTCCGCCTTTGTCGCGAAGTCGTAAACGTAAATGCGTCCGTTATCCAGCATGACAACAATTTCCAGATTGGAGTCCCCCAAGATATTGGCGATCTCGATTCGCTTGATCCTCGTCGAATAGTCCTCGGCAAGGATCGGACTGACAAAGACCTGATCGTAGTTGCCGGTCGCTGGGTTGAACCGTATCGATTGCCAGAAATCGTCACCGCCGAAGTTGCTTTTCGAGTTGCCGCCAATCAGAATTTCCGGCGGGCCTCCTCCCAGCGGAGCCGGACCCAAAACGATATTGCTCGCCCCGATACCCGAGCCAAAGATCGCATACTGCCAGAATTGCGTCGACACGCTCGCGGTCGTCGCATTCACAAATCTGGCGGTACCGGCCGCCCACGCTTTGACGGTCCCCGCTACTGGGCGCGCGAGAGTGCCCGGAAGGGGACTCATCGCGGCAAGACTATCCCGACTGTAGTTGATATGCTGGCCCTTGGCGTCAAGCACTGGTGCGCCGGCGATATTGGTGGGCGATTGCCGACGATCTGCGGCGGCCGCCAGAGACGAGCCACAGGTTAGGACAACGAGCGCGACCGGAGTCAGAGGACGAAGGAAACGATAAAGTGGGTAGCGAAAACTTCTCATGTTAAGCGGCGGGCAGGCCCGATACGTCTGCGGATCACGGAGCCATCTTTCAGCAAAGATCCGGCGCTGCTGTTGATTTCAGCGCGGCCCAGGATCGATGAGATGCCCGATGTAATCGAGAACATTCTAAGAGCACGATCGGGTTCGTGTGTCAACTTTATTGCACGGCTAGCAATCGTCTTTCGGACATCGGACACGCGGGAAAGACGTAAATATTCAGCGAAGGGACAGCCTTCAGTGAATAGTGAGTCATTGGGCTTGCATCGAGAACCTGGCGATCTAATCATCGTACGAATCGGATAGCTGTCGTAATGAACATTCCACCTGCGGCTTCGACCGAGGAGCCGAGCCAGAAACCAGCTGACGTTATAGTGCGCGGCAACGCCGCTGGATTCCTGCAGGAAGTTGTCAGCGGCAAACATCGCCTGCGCCGATGAGCCGGGGAGTGTAGGCGGCTCTTGGGACGAGGCCCTAAAACCCCCGGGATCCGAACCCTTTTAACACTGGGTCAGGAATGCTACGGAAGGGCGCTCAAAAACACGATTCTTGCAGGTTACGAATCCTCAATTTGGTACCCTTTGACGTCGGGCGTGCACCAATTTCGGGCCGATCTTGCTGCCGAATAATCAGCCGAAACGAGGCGCGTCGCGCGCAATGCACGGCGTTTTTGTAGCCGCCTTGGCCGGGCGCGTCTTCATTTACGTGCTGTGTGGAGGCGCTTGCTCGATGAAATACTTATAGTTCTCTAGAATCAAACCGGAACGGAAGCGAGACCTGCTCTCCGTTACGCAAGTAATCAGGAATATAATTAGCGGAGTGGGTCGTACGGACGTAGGTTTAACACACCAACGTTAGCAGCGCTAATCGACCGCCAGGTGCGGCCCCTTTCCTCTGCCCGACGATTCCGTCACAGATGACTAGGAAGTTTATTCAAGCTGGCCGCTAAAGGTCAGCGCAGGATCTATCACAAATGTTAAGCAGCAGATATTCAGCGCCGGCATCACCATCGTCACGTATAAGAGTCGCCGTTACAGCCTTTGCAGCCGGGCTTATATCTTACCTACGACTATTATTCCGTCGTGAAACAACCTTAGAAGCATTGCATCGCATCTCTGGCGCGAAGGCAGGTCGCCGGCCATGACGAGGCCGCCGACTGGTTCGCTCCCTACCCATGCCGGGAACACTGATCTAACTCAGGCTAACTTATGACCGCTCCCAGGGTCAACCGTGTGGCTTTCCTTGGGGATTATATGCCCAGGCAATGCGGCATCGCGACATTTACCACCGACATTTGTGAGGCGGTCGCAGCCGCCTACCCGGAATGCGAATGTATTGTAGGAGCGGTGAACGATCGCCCCGAAGGTTACGATTATTCGACCCGCATCCGTTTTGAGATTGATGAAAAGGAGGCCGACTCCTACCGGCGCGCGGCGGATTTCCTAAACATTAATAACGTCGAAGTCATCTCGGTTCAGCACGAGTTTGGCATCTACGGCGGGCCGGCCGGAAGTCATTTACTAGCCTTGCTGCGAGACGTCCACATGCCGGTGGTAACAACGCTGCATACTGTGCTGCGTGACCCTAACGAGGCGCAACGCTCGGTTATGGAGCAACTCGATGTGCTCTCGAATCGTTTCATCGTGATGGCTGAACGGGGGAGGGAGTTGTTGAAAGAAGTTTACGGCGTGTCGCCGGAAAAGATTGATCTTATCCCGCACGGCGTGCCTGACGTGCAGTTTATCGATCCAAGCTTCCACAAGGATCAGTTTGGCGTGGAAGGTAAGACGGTGCTGCTGACCTTTGGACTGCTGTCGCCTAACAAAGGCATCGAGTATGTAATCGAAGCGCTACCTGCCATACTCGAAACGCATCAGAATGTCGTTTACATCGTCCTTGGCGCGACGCATCCCAATCTTCTTCTCCGGGAGGGTGAGTCTTATCGGTTAATGCTGGAGCGTCTCGCGGCCGATCGGGGCGTGAGCGGCGATGTCATTTTCTACAATCGCTTCGTGACCCTGGAAGAGCTAACCGACTTTATCGGCGCGGCCGACATTTACGTCACACCTTACCTCAACGAAGCGCAAATCACTTCTGGCACACTGGCTTACTCTTTTGGCGCGGGTAAGGCAGTGATTTCCACCCCTTATCTCTATGCGCAGGAGTTACTCGCGCAGGATGGTGGCATCCTTGTGCCGTTTCGCGACAGCGCTGCCATCGCCGAAGGAGTAACTCAATTTCTATCCGATCCCGCGATGATGAGCGGGATGCGAAAACGCGCCTGGAAAGTCGGACGTGAAATGATTTGGCCAGTAGTAGCTCGCCGATACATGGAAAGCTTTGAGCTTGCGCGCATCCGCTCAACGGTTTCGCCACGCAAAGCCTTTGCGATTCGGACGCTGGAGAATCGCCCATATGAATTTCCGCCGCTAAAACTCGATCACCTTTTCCGGATGACCGACGACACCGGTATTTTCCAGCATGCCATCTTTAACGTCCCGAACTATCGGGAAGGTTATTGCACGGATGACAATGCCCGCGCCTTCATCCTTACCTTGCTCCTCCCGGAGATGACGGGCCGGGTCGCGCAACAAGATCTCGAAACACTCGCCAGTACCCTATCTCTCGTTTTTATGGGATGCGTTCGATCAGGTAACTAACCGGTTTCGGAATTTCATGAGTCATGGCCGGGTATGGCTGGAGCAGGTTGGTTCGGAAGATAGTCATGCTCGCGCGCTTTGGGCTGTAGGAATGGCGCTTGGCCGGTCGAGAAACGATGGTCATCGCAACCTTTGCGCGCTCTTGTTTCAACGTGGCTTGTCAGTTGTGGAACAATTCACCTCTCCACGCGCGTGGGCTTTTGCCCTGCTCGCCATGCACGAGTATCTGCGCAGCTTTTCCGGCGACCGAACAGTCAATCAGTTACGCGAAGCGCTAACCAACCGCCTCCTAGAGTTGTTTCAAGCGAATAGCTCGAAGGAATGGCAATGGTTCGAGCCCATCGCTACCTATGATAACGCAAAGGTTTCGCATGCGATGATCCTCAGCGGTCATTGGACGTCGCGCGGTGAGGTATTTCAAGCAGGTTTGCAGTCGCTCCGCTGGCTGGTAGAAACGCAAAGAGCAGATGCCGGACATTTCGCGCCGATTGGTTGCAATGGTTTTTGGAAACGCGGCGAAGAACGCGCGCGGTTCGATCAACAGCCGCTCGAAGCTTACGCGATCATCTCCGCCTGTCTCGAGGCTTTCGCTCTCACGCATGACGAATACTGGAAACGCGCGTCGCGACGCTGTTTCGAGTGGTTCCTGGGTCGCAATGACTGGGAGAATCGCTTTACGATTCCACCACGGGAGGATGTCGTGATGCCTTGCATCAAGATCGCGTGAGCCAGAATCAAGGAGCAGAATCAAGTCTCGCATTCTACTTATCTCTCGCGGAGATGACCGAGGCGGAAACGGCACCGGACTTGATGATTCCGAGTCAAAAAGTGGGATGAAACTTCATCCGACGGGCGTCCTTCTTCGGCCCGACAACAAGCGCGTCGTGGTACGTCCGTTCATCTCGATGGATCCCACGCGGGTCGGGCATATCATCGCCCGCGCGCTTGCGCTCAGCGAGAAGGAAACCGATAGACAGCTCGCACTGGTTCGCGCGGATTTTGGCGAGAGACATATCGATCTCGACAAGAGTTGGCTGAGACATTGTGAAAAAGTCCGAGCGCAGATCCCAGACAGGGAATCGATTTCCCACACACGCCGGTTATTCATTGGCGCGCTTTTCTCCGGTGAGTATGCACTTGAATCGGCGGCCTTGTTCAACCCTTCGATTGTGCCACATCCCAATCAGAACGGTCTAGGTCAGGGCGACCTTCGTTTTATTTTAAGCCTGCGATCGACCGGTGAAGGACATATATCGTCGATCCAGTTTCGCACCGGAGTGATCCATCGAGATCACTCCGTGCAGATCGAGAAGACGACGTCTTTTGTGACCCTGTCTGAGCTTAATTCCAATCCGACCTACCACAAGCGCGCCTTCCTGGACAAACTGAGTGAGATGGGGCTGGAGAATGATTGGGCGGCGTCGGTCATGGGACGATTGGGAAACACCTTTCTCTTTGACGAGCTGGATAAGTCCATCCAACAAGCAGCGCCGGACAAAGCTGCCTCACAGACGCGCGATGTGCAACGAACCTTGGAGTGCATGCACTGGCTGGCGGAATCCAACTACGAAATTCGTTTCGCTCCTTCCTCGGAGATGTCGGAACGCATTATTTTTCCGGTATCGCCTAACGAAAGCAACGGCATTGAGGACGCCCGCTTTGTTCGTTTTGTCGAAGACGACGGGAGTGTTATCTACTACGCGACCTACACGGCCTACAATGGGCGAATCATTCTACCTCAGTTGATCGAGACCACGGACTTCCTTGACTTCCGGGTCCTGACCCTTAACGGGCGGGCGGTGCAAAACAAAGGCATGGCTCTCTTTCCGCGCCGAATCAATGGGCGCTACGCAATGCTTTCCCGACTGGACGATGAAAATCTTTTTCTGACGTTCTCCGACAACCCGCATTTTTGGAACGACCCGCAGCTCCTACAGGAGCCTCGTGAACCGTGGGAGCTGGTGAAGGTTGGCAACTGCGGCTCGCCGATTGAAACCGAAGCGGGCTGGTTACTTATTACTCATGGCGTTGGTCCGATGCGGGAATATTGCATCGGAGTTACCCTGCTCGATTTGAACGATCCTACAAAGGTTATTGGCCGGCTGAAAGAGCCGCTCTTAAGACCGGAAGGGAGCGAGAGGGAAGGTTACGTCCCTAATGTCGTCTACTCCTGCGGCTCGCTCATCCACAACGGGCAACTCATCCTGCCTTATGGCGTTAGCGATACGGCGTCGAGCATTGTCAGAATCGAGTTAAGCGAGCTTCTGGCCGCCCTTACCTAAAGCGATCGCCTCCGAATCAGCTGGCTGCCGAATTAATTTGTTTCCACGGGCCACAATCATTCGTGTGAATCGACGGAACCGACGGATGGGCCAGCTGGAAAAAGCAGCATAGTCAGAATGACACAGACGGTAGCGGATGGAGAGACCACGAAATAATTCGAAATGTCATTAGGAAACTGCGTATTCCGGCCGTAGATTAAATTTGGGCAAGGCTCGGCAGCATCGCTCCACCGCACGTGCTACTGTTCCCTTTGCACGCGGGTTGACCTCATGGAATTAACAATCACTCAAACTGGCGCGCTCTACGACGCGCATCACAAAACTTCAAAGCGCCTGGCCGTCCCGTCGCAACGAAAGAGGGCCGCCGGAAACAATCGCTCATCGATCCCTCCTTTGGCGGCCTCCCTTCGCCGCGTTTTTGTCCCAAGATATCATCCCGACAACGGTCGATAATCGCATGGTCGATCCCAGCTACCGAAGTATTGACGCTCTTGATACCTGGCTCATTGATCTAGCCGGAAACATCGCAGCCACAGACGCTGGTTTAGGCATCTTGCACAGCATCGCCAGCCTAGGTGTTCCACTATTCCGAAGTAGTGAAGAAGCGATGGAATGGGGTTCGCACCTGAACGCCGCGGAGCATACCACCCTCGTCGATATTCAACGCACCTGTAGCAATGCGGCATGCGAGACCGCCGACCCGCAGGGTATGGTCAACCTCGCAACGCGATCGCAGTTGCTACGCGAAGCAGCGGAAGCCTTTATGCCAGACCTGCCGGAAGCGAAGGTCACGAAAGGTTCGGGGACCTGATGTCATTACAATCGTGTGGCACTTGTGGTTATGCAGTCGCAGTCAGCGATGGCCGCTGCCGCCATTGTCGTTCCACGGTTAAGCCATCCGCGGCGCAGGCGCGGTTCAATCTTAAGCTGCTCGTGCCCCTGGCACCGGTTGCGTTGCTCCTCAGCATTTTGCTTTATCGGGCGTTCCTCCATTAGGAAACTGGCGCAAACCGTTCGGCAATACCGGAATGGAGTTGTCAGTTACTTCGACAACCGTCTCACACAGGGAGCCATCGAAGCCATTAACGGTACCATCAACTCGCCGAGCGACGTGCTCGCGGGTTCCGTAATTTCATCTATCTGCAAACAATTGCCTATTGGAATACGGGCAAACTCAACATCCTCCAGTCGCCGGACGAGGTTTTCGGCGGACGTTAGATCAACGGGGTTAGTGCCGTCCTCGACTGAAATGTTCCAAGTTTGTTTGTTTCGAGGCACACTGCTTTGTATCAGTAGCACTCCCATTGCAATTGGATTGCATGCTGGTGCGGGGTGGATATCGCGGCAAGCGAGGAAAGGTCAATCGCGCTGTGAGAACGATACTCCTTGCCACTCGCAATCCTCCTTCAAACTCTGCTAATGTGTCTAAATATCAAAACGGAACGCCTTGTTGGACATTGGGGCTTGCATCGAAAACATAGCGATCTAATCATCGTGTGATTCGGATAGCTGTCGTAATGAACATTCCACCTGCGGTTCCGATCGACGAACCGAACCAAAAACCAGCTGACGTCATCGTGCGCGGTAACGCCGCTGGATTCCTGCAGGAAGTTCTCAGCGGCAAACATCGCTTGCGCGCCGATGAGCCGGAGAGTGCGGGCGGCAATGATGCAGGGCCGGGTCCGTACGACTATCTGCTCATCGCACTGGGTGTCTGTACGTCGATGACTCTCGGACTATATGCGCGCCGGAAACAACTGCCGCTGGAAAACATCACTGTTTCGCTCTCGCACTCGCGCATCCACGCGAAGGATTGCGAAGAATGCGAGACGGAGGAAGGAATACTCGATCGCATCGACGCCAAGATCGAATTGACCGGCCCGTTAACGCCGGAACAACACGCCAGGCTCATGGAAATCGCCGCAAAGTGTCCAGTCCATCGCACGCTCAAGTCCGAGATAAACATCCAGCTGCGCGCTGATCAGTAAGCGTCAAAAAGCCTCTATGTTTTCCGCCGAGAGCGACGCCATCATCGAGGTCGCAATGATATCATCAATGTTTGGAATCGAATGCCGGAGGTCCGGAGCAAGTTCAATGTTAAAACCATGGCCACCAAATACGTTGCTCTCACTGATGCACTCTACGACTACGTAGTGCGTTATCGCTCCCGCGCTGACGATCCTCTGCTGGACGAACTGCGGGCTGAGACCGAAACGCTCGGCGATGCAGCGCGCATGCTGATCAGTCGCGAACAGGGCGATTTCTTTACACTGCTGGCGAAATTGTTGAATGCGCGTTCTGCTGTCGAAGTTGGCACCTTTACCGGTTACAGTTCGATCTGCATCGCGCGAGGGCTTGCGCTGGGCGGCCGGCTGACGTGCTTCGAGATAAACGCGGAGTGGGCGGCGATGGCTCGACGTTATTGGGAAAAGGATGGCCTAACGGATCGCATTGAACTCCGGCTCGGCGACGCGGCCGAGGAACTGGTGAGATGGCAACCTGCCGACGCGCTGGATTTGGTGTTCATCGATGCCGACAAACCAGGCTACGACACCTATTTCGAGATGTTGCTGCCGAAAATGAAGACCAACGGTCTATTCATTTTTGACAATATGGTGTGGGGCGGACGAGTGATTGAAGAACCGCTAACCGATCCCGACGGGGTGGCCATTGACCTCCTGAATCGCAAACTAGCAAAAGATTCTCGGATCGAATCGGTCTTGTTGCCGTTTGCCGATGGACTGCATCTGGCGCGAAAGCGGTAGCCGCGAAAGGCAAGGCAATCAGTGCGCGTCTAATTGAGCTTGACTGATTCTTCACGAACTGAGGACCTTTTTGCAGCGTCGACGGACGCGCTGCTTCGTCTTCTCGATACTTCGGCGAGCGGTCTGACCAATGATCAGGCCCGGGAGCGTCTCGCTCGCCTGGGCGCAAATCGGCTTCAAGCAAAGGAACGTGCCACCGGGCCGATGTTGCTGCTCAGGCAGTTCACGAGTCCGATCATTCTCATCCTGATCGGAGCAGCGGTGCTCTCGACATTTCTTCAGGATGTGACTGACGCCGCGATTATCCTCTTAATAGTAATCGTAAGCGGTTTACTCGGCTTTTTGCAGGAACACCGCGCTGCTACGGCCGTGGCGGCGCTGTGTGCCGTCGTTGAAACAAAAGTGCGTGTCCTGCGTGCCGGCGTGGAAATGCTGGTGCCGCTCGAACAAGTCGTTCCCGGTGATCTCGTCCTGCTCTCAGCCGGTAGCATCGTTCCGGCAGACTGCCGGCTGCTCGAGACGCGCGACCTCTTCGTGAATGAAGCGATGCTAACGGGCGAGACGTACCCGAACGAAAAAACTCCCGGCCCGCTCTCGGGCGAGATCGCACTTGCGAGACGTAACAACGCCGTATTCATGGGAACGCATGTCATAAGTGGCACCGGCAAAGGCTGCGTCGTCCATACCGGCCGTGGAACGCAATTCGGCAAGGTGTACGAAACGCTGAGACTGCGGCCGCCGGAAACCGAATTTGAACGTGGAATTCGCCGATTCGGATACCTGCTCGCTGAAGTCACCTTCGTGCTCGTCCTCGCGATCTTTGCGTTCAACGTTTATTTCCACAAGCCGGTCCTCGATTCATTGCTGTTCGCGCTGGCGCTTGCAGTCGGTTTGACGCCGCAACTTCTGCCCGCGATCATCAGCATTAATCTTTCCCACGGCGCGCGCCGGATGGCGGCGAGCAAGGTCATTGTGAAGCGGCTCGCGGCGATCGAGAACTTCGGCAGTATGAACGTTCTCTGTTCCGACAAGACGGGCACGCTAACAGAGGGAGAAGTGCGGGTGTACGCGGCGCTTGATCCGCAGGGCAACCCGAGCACGCAGGTTTTGCTCTATGCATATCTGAATGCGGCGAACGAAACCGGGTTCATTAATCCGATAGATCATGCAATCAGGCAGTCCGCCATCGCGGATGCCGACCAATGGAAAAAGCTCGACGAGATTCCTTACGATTTCTTACGGAAACGCCTGAGCGTCCTTTTGCAAAAGGATGGGCGAAATTTACTGATCACAAAAGGCGCGCTGCGCCAAATGCTCGAAGTGTCGTCGCGAGCGGAAATGAGCGATGGGTCGATTGTCGCAATCGGGACGGTTCGGGCGGAAGTCGAGCGGCACTGGCGACAGTTCAGCAGCGAAGGTCATCGTGTGCTCGGCATCGCTTATCGTGAATTTCCCGAGCGGACTCAGGTCACGCGCGATGACGAGAGCGAGATGATCTTCGCCGGCTTTGTTGTTCTTTCCGATCCAGTAAAAAATCGCATCGCCGACACGATTGGTGAGTTCAAGGAGCTCGGGATCACGCTGAAGATCATCACCGGCGACAACGCGCTTATTGCCGAACATATCGCGCGGGAGGTTGGACTGGCAGAGGCACGACTTCTCACCGGACCCGAGATGCGGGAGATGAGCGCTCAGGCCCTTATGCATCGTGTAAACGGCGTCGATGTGTTTGCCGAAATCGAGCCGATGCAAAAGGAACGAATCATCCTCGCGCTAAAAAAGGCGGGGAATGTCGTTGGCTATCTCGGTGATGGAATTAACGATGCGCCTGCGCTGCATGCAGCCGACGTCGGATTATCGGTGGACAGTGCGGTTGATGTTGCGCGTGAAGCAGCAGATTTCGTTTTGCTCGAGCACGATCTTGAGGTGTTGATCGAAGGCGTGCGAGAAGGCCGTCGGACATTTGCCAACACACTGAAGTATGTGTTCATCGCCACGAGTGCAAACTTCGGCAACATGTTCAGTATGGCTGGGGCCTCACTCTTTCTGCCGTTTCTGCCGCTGCTGCCAAAACAGATCTTGCTCATAAATCTGCTCACAGATTTTCCGGAGATGACAATTGCGACCGACAACGTCGATGCCGAGCTCGTTCAGGCGCCGCGTCGGTGGGACATCCAGTTTATCCGCAAATTTATGATCGTATTCGGCACGCTCAGCTCCGTTTTCGACTGCCTCACTTTTGTCGTCCTGATCTGGCTCGGCGCGACCATGGAACAGTTTCGAACCGGCTGGTTCATGGAGTCGATTGTCTCGGCTTCGTTAATCGTTTTGGTTGTGCGAAGCCGGCGACCGTTCTTTAAGAGTCGTCCGAGTAAGACCCTCGTCCGTGCGACCATAGCAGTGGTGGTGATGGCGTTTCTCATGCCGTACCTGCCATTCGCGGCCGTGCTTGGTTTCGCGCGACTGCCGGCGCAGTTTTACGCCGTCATTCTGGTGGTTGTTCTTCTCTACGTCGTCGCGGCAGAGGTAACGAAACGCGCATTTTATCGCGCCACTGCCAGAGAGTGACAGTTGCCCTCAGTTCCCAGCGCGCGGCTCATCGCACGAGCACGGCGGTCAGGCGGCTGCGGGGGCAAGAATTGGAGAGTAAAAGCCAATCATCGGGGCAGCGCCAATCCTCTTTTGGCTTTAAGCTTAAAAAGAAAATTGACTATGACCGCGAGTGTCGAACAGCGCGCTGACTATTATCGAAACGGAAATGTCCGCGCGCGAATAGTGGAGTTCCTCGGTGGCGATATCCTGGCGAATCCGACCTGCCGTTATCTCGTCGGAGGTGACACGGACCAGCTTGATCTGCATCATCACTATGGGATTCAGGCGCTCGACTCTCTTTTCGACAGTGGTTTGGAGATTTGCCGTTCACTCTGGGACGAAACCTCATTGCTGGCCGACTTCGATGTTGAGTACGTGAACTTCGATCACGCAGCCGAGGCTTTTCTCGATCCGAGGCGAGCGTTCGAAATTCAACAACCGATCGCCGAGACGATTGAACGCACCTTGGAGAAATATGGCATATCGGCGCTTCATCTCCTGAGCGGGCGTGGCCATCATTTCGTCTGGCGCATTCAACGCCAGTCCGAAGCGTTCGCTCGTCTTGTCAAACTTGCTCGCGGTCCAGGGCGCTCATGGCAGACAGGATGCGACGTTCAGTTGCCCGAGGGAAGAAACGTTCCGATTGACCTTGTTCATGCCTTTGCCGGGCTCGGATTGGTCATGGAGTTTCTTGCGCACCGGATCAAGGAAATCGCGGCCCGGATTACGACCATTCCGGTCGAGCTCACGGCGGTCGAAGTCGGGCCCTCGGAACACGGTCGGGAGATGGTATCGATCGACATCTCTGAGTACGGCGATCCGCTCGCTTCGCGCATGCTCCGCGCGCCGTTTAGCGTTTATCTCAAACCGTGGCAGCAACGCTGGGCGTTTGGCGCTCACGTTTTGGATACTCTTCCCCCTCTGGTTGTCGTCCCGTTGGGAAAGATCACCTGGCGCGAGGGAATCTCGTTGATGCGAAATTTCACCGCCGTTCAGGAACTAGCGCAGCATTCCACCACGAAAATTCCTGATGCAAATGAGAGCATGCAACGATTGATCGACGACTACGAAGAATCCAACGTGGCAGGATTTCATCAGTGGTTCTATTCGCAGCTGCCTCATCCGGCGGATGAGTGGCCTGAGACGTATGATCGGCTCCCGCTGGAAATTTTGCCCGCGTGCGCGCGTGAGATTCTGGAACAGCCAAATGATTTGTTGCTTCGGCCGGGATCGATCCGGCGGCTGGTCAGGGTAATGCTCGCGCTTGGCTGGCATCCGCGAGATATCGCCGGTCTGATTACTTCCAAATACGCGCGGCCCTTTGGTTGGACGCAATTTGAAGGATGCGATCCGGCGACACGCGCCGATTTTTACACGCGCATATTTGCCGGACTCTTCGCCACCGGCCGCGACGATCTGATAGACTTCAACTGTGTTTCGGCCCAGGAACAGCAGACGTGTCCCCTCGCAAATTGTGGATTTAATCTGCTCGATTTCCAAAAATCAGCATTAGAACGGAGGGCGCATGACAGACTGGCCCATCGGCCTTTCAACCGGCTGTTTCTATAATCAAAGCATTCTTGATTGCCTGCCAATGATTCGCGAAAGCGGATTTAGCACGCTCGAAGTCTGCTCGTCGCCGACCCATCTCGATTATCACGATCCGGTCATTGTCCATCGTGCAGCCGAGCGCCTGCACGAACTCGGAATGGAAGCCTATTCACTTCACGCGCCGTTCGCCGACAACATCGACATCGCCTCTTCGGATGATGTTTTGCGAAACGCGGCTCTTGCCGAAGTTTTGCAGGCAGCGGAAGCGGCCGCTCTTCTTCGGGTCCACTATTTTGTCATTCATCCCGGGCCAGAACATCCGCCCGCGACTTCCGGAGAGGAACAACTGGCCCGCATGCGTAACGTCGTCGGCACCCTCAATGAAGTGGCGCGCCGTTGCCACGATCTTGGAATAATGTGCGTTCTCGAGAACAAGCTGCCGCATCTTCTCTTTGGAAATACGAGCGACATATTGTGGATTCTCGACGCGATCAATGGCGCGGAAGTCGGCGCCTGCCTCGATACCGGACACGCCTTTCTTTCCGGAGACATGCATTCTCTGGTCAAAAAGCTCCGTGGCCATTTACAGATGGTCCATGCTCATGATAATGGCAGAGGGGGCGACGAGCATTTGCCGCCGGGCGATGGACGGATCGATTGGGAGGTGTTGTTGCGCGAATTGATCGGAATCGAATTTCACGGGGCCTTGATTTTGGAATTGGCTGGTCAACCGAATGCCGAAATTACCATGGCGAATGCGCGACGTGGCCGGCAGTACTTGCGCGGGATATCGCGCCGAATCGCTCTCGGCAACGTCGCAAATGGTCGTGCTGTAAAACAACAATGAACAAGATTCTGATTTGTCTTTCTGCGGTTGCGATTTCGTTTTCTGTCGTCGTCGCGCAGACCCCGCCGGATAAACCCGCTCCGCCATTGTCTCCTCAATCCACCGCCATCAAAGGCGTCGTGGTCCCGATTCCACGGGAGATCTTTGATACGCTCGATAAATTTGCCAATTCAAACTGGCGCGCGGTGCAGCATCCGGAATTCACACAGCGGCGGCCAGGCGGTGATCAGGCGGATGTGGCGTTGCTGCTCGGCGTCGTTGTTGCGGAAGGATTCATTGCCGCGGAAGCGAAAGACGCAGCGGAAGTGAAAAGTGTTGGCCGCGCCGTTCTCAAACTGGCGCGTGGGCTCGGGGTTGAACGTGCCGTGCTCCGGCGTAGTCGCAGTATCATGGATCATGCCGAGCAAGGGGACTGGACCGCCGTTCGCAAGGAATGGGATGGCGTGCTGCTCGACGTTGAGCAGGGAATGAAAGACCTTAAGAGCGAACAGCTCGCTCAACTGGTTAGTCTTGGTGGTTGGTTGCGCGGCACGGAGGTTTTGACCGAGCTCGTGCTGCAAAACTATTCCAAGGAAAAAGCCGAGCTTCTGCGGCAGCCCGCGCTGCTGGATTATTTCGAAAAGCAACTAACGGGATTAAGCGGCGACGTTCAAACGAATCGGACAGTCGTCAGGATGCGAGATGGGATCGCAAGGATCCGACCGCTGGCCGCACCTGACGACGCTCAAGTCTCCGAAAGAAACGTAAGGGAAATCCTCGTCGTTTCGGAGAAACTTCTCAAAGATCTCGGACATTAGTTCTTTCAGCGGGGACCTGGTTAGGCCTCGTCTGTCCGCGCCGATCGCCGCCGCCTATTCCGTGCGAAGCGCAGCCATCGGGCTGATTCGCGTGGCGCGCCGCGCCGGCAACCAGGTTGCGAGTAACGCCGCTGCCGCGAGAACGATCGGCGCGATCGTAAATGCAAGCGGATCGAGCGCGCCGACATTGTAGAGCATTCCGCTAATCAACTTGCCCGTCCCGGCGGCGAGCAGGAATCCGAGCAAGACTCCGCTCGCCAGCATCACCGCGCCTTCGCGCAGAATCATCCATTGCACCGTCTCGCGGCGTGCGCCGAGCGCCATCCGAATGCCAATCTCCCGGGTGCGACGCGCGACCGAGTAGGCCTTCACGCCATAGACACCGACTGTCGCCAGCACCAATGCCAGGGCGCCAAACGTACTGAACAACGCCGCGCCCGCGCGCACGATCCAGAGTTCGATATTGCCATCGAGATGTTGCGCGAACGTTTTCAAGCTCAGGATAGGAACCGCGGGATCGACTTCGCGCACGGTCCGACGAATAAGATCCGTGGTCGCGCCGGTATCGCGGCCGGCGTTGGGCGCGAATTTGATGTGAAAGAAAACGTTGCTCTGGAAACCGCCGGCAAATGGGAGATAGAGCGTGCCGTTCGGATCTTTCTCGAACAAATCGCTACGCGTGTAAGGCACGATGCCGACAACCTCGATCTGCGCTCTCGTCTCGCCGCCCCTGGCCTGGGTCGAATCCTTTTCCGCAAATTGAATTCGCTGACCCAGCGCGTCACCGTCGGGCCAGAGCTTTTTCGCCAGGACTTCGTCGATGATCGCAACTTTCGGCGAAGTTTGATGCATCGCTTCCGCCATGTTGAAGGCGCGGCCGCGGAGCACGGGCAAGCCCACAGTTTTGAAATAATCCGCGCCGACGCTGTTCCATTTCGCGCTAAACGCGAGACCTTCGGCGGCGGTGGCGGGCTTCGCGTCCGGTGCCGGGTTGGCTCCGCCGCGTTGCACCGATTTGTCCAGATCAATCATGCCGAACGGAACGGTCGAGGAAATGCTGGCGCTTTCGACACCAGGCAGGGCCGCGAGCCGTTCTTCCAGCGCGCGATACAGATCCTGCGAGCGCGTCTGGTCGTAGGTCGCGAGGCTGGCGTCGACTTCCACAAGGTAATTCGAGCTCGTCCGCAAACCGGTATCGACTGCCGCTGCCTTGCCCGCGCCCCGAATGAAGAGCGCGGCCGCCGTCAGCAGCGCGAGCGAAAACGCGATCTGCACCACGACCAGCGGATTGCGCGGCAAAAACCTCCAGCGCCTAACGACAGTATCTTCGCCGGCGTTCTCCTTCAGATCGCCGATGACCGCGGATTTCGATAGCTTTAACGCCGGCCCGAGGGCGAAGGCGAACGTCCCGAGAAGACAAAACGCGAATGTCGCTGCCAGCACCGGCGCGCTCAGGCCACCTTGCCAGAAAATATCGATTGGCAATTTCTTGCCTAACGAGGCCACAAGAAGATCGGACGACCAGAGACCCAGGAGCAAGCCGAACCCTCCGCCAACCAGCGCGAGGACGAAACCTTCGCAGAGCAATTGCCGCACGATCCGCCAGCGACTGCCGCCGAGCGCGAGCCGGATCGCGATTTCCTTGCGCCGCGCCGCGCCGCGCGCAAGCAGCATATTCGCCAGATTCAGACAGGCGACCAGGAGCACGACACCGGACATTCCGAAAAGCAGCGGCGCCAGTCGTTTGATATTGTTTCCATTGCTCGGACTCGTGCTCAGGGCAAAACGCGAGAGCGGCGTAATCATGAACGTCTGATCCTTCTGCTCGACCGGATAGGCTTGCTCGAGATTCGCAGCCAAAGTCTTCAACGCCGGAGCCGCCGCGGCCGCTGACACGCCCGGCTTCAATCGGCCGACGAGCATGAACTGCCGGCCGCCGCGATTATCGAGCTTGTCCTTGTTTCCGGTCTCGAAATCGTTCGCGACCTGATCGTAAACTCCGAGCGGCAGCCAGATTTCCGGCGCGAAAACCTGCGTCGTTCCGGTAAATCCTTTCGGGAGAATCCCGATCACGGTGAAGGGCCGGCTGTCGATCGTGATGGTCGAGCCGAGCATCGCGGGATTGAGCCCTTCCTTCTTCCAGTAGTTGTAGCTCACGATCGCGACCGCCGCGTCGCGGCCGGGCGTTTCCTCTTCCGCCCGGAACGCGCGGCCTTGTATCGGCATCACTCCCAGGACCGAGAAATAATTTGCGCTTACCACATCGGTGAACGCGCGCCGCGTGCTGCCTTTATCGCCCACGCCGACCATGGCGAGATTGTGCGCCATCACACCGGAGAAGACGCTGTTCTGATCGCGAATATCGAGGTAGGTCGGATAGGAAAACCCGCGGAACGTCTTCGGGTTTTTCTTATCCTGCGAAAAGAGCTGCACGACCTCGTTCGCCTTCGCGTAATGGGGCGGCTGGAAGAGCAGCGTATTCATGAGGCTGAAGATGGCCGTGTTCGCGCCAATTCCGAGCGCGAGCACAATCACCGCCGCCGCCGTGAAAGCGCGTGCCTTCACCAGTTGTCGAAATGCAAATCTGAAGTCGTGAAGCATATCAGTGTGATGCCTCAAGGGCATGATTTGGATTCAACGAATGTCACACAGGAGCCAGAAAGAGTTGAATCAAATCCGCGCAATCACCTGGTGGATCGAGCAGTCCCTTGCTCGATGTTTGGCGGCGAAGCCGCATTTGTCCATATCATCGCCCGCGGAGCGGCCGATCCACCGCGGCTTAAGCAACTTCCCCATTTCGCATTCCGAATTTCTACTTTCTACTTTTCCTTGAATCCAAACCTCCTTCCCGCCGCATCCATTCATTAGACATTAGACGCCATGGAAACTTCATACCCATCACCGCCCCCACTGCCTGTCAGCGCCCCCGTCATCACCAACGTGCGCACTTGGAACGCTCTTTGCCACCTCAGCGCCTTGTGCGGCGTTTTCCTTCATTTCCCCGGCCACATCCTCGGGCCGCTCATCGTCTGGCTGGCCAAGCGCGGCGACTCGCCTGAGATCGATGCGCACGGCAAAGAATCGCTCAATTTCCAGATCTCGATGCTCATCTACAATGTTGTCTCCGCCGTCTTTTGTCTCGTTCTGGTCGGCTTCCTTTTCCTGGCCATCCTTTGGGTCCTGAACGCCGTCTTCGTCATCGTCGCCGCCATCCAGGCCAGCGACGGAAAATTCTATCGCTACCCGATGACGATCCGGTTCATTGAATAATTCGGGAAGTTGTAGTGGCGTTGGAGCCTGCCCTGAGCTTCGAACGTCAAACGCCGAAAAGGTGGATTCGAGCAGTCCCTTGCTCGATTCTAAAAACGAATGCGCGCTTGCGCGCCTAAAACCTAGGATCGCCCGCGGAACGGCCGATCCACCTCGCGCAGCCTAACGAACCTGCACCTCCAGGCCGCATCGAAATCCGGCGCGCGATAAAATGGCGCCGCAGCCTTCAGCAGTTGCGCGACGTACGCCTCATCCGTTTCATCGTGCAGCTTGGAGTTGCATCGTACCAACGCGACGCCGTATGCTGCTTTGCATGGTCACGACCCGCGAAAACATCCTTTCCCGCTTGCGAGAAGCAAAGCAAAGGCTGCAAGGGGAGTTCCCCCTCCGGCGTCTGGCGCTTTTCGGTTCCTACGCGCGCGGGACGGCGATCACCGGGCAAAGCGATGTCGACATTTTGGTTGAAGTGGAACCCAGCATCGGACTCGGATTTGTCACGCTTGCTGATCGGCTCGAACAGTTGTTGGGCGCGCGAGTGGATTTGGTCTCCCGCCGTGCCATCAAACCCTCCCTCTGGAAACGCATCGAACCCGAGCTGATCGATGCCTAAACGCGACCCGGACCTGCTGCTGGAAGATATCCGGGCGGCACTTGCACGCATCGAGCGTTACACCAACGGGATCAACCAGGGGCAATTTCTATCCGACGAGAAAACCATCGATGCCGTTGCGCGTAACCTCGAAATCATCGGCGAGGCTGTGCGCTTCTTGCCTAACGAATTCAAGGCAAAGCATGCTGACATTCCCTGGGCGCAGATTTCGGGACTTCGAAATCGAATCGTGCACGATTATTTTGGGCTCGATTTGGAAATTATCTGGCAGGTTCTGCAAACATCCCTTCGTGATCTGAAAAACCGTCTGGCTGCCATTGACTGACCTCTGACCTCCGTCTTCCGACTACTTTCTAATTCCTACTTCCTACTTTCTCCTTTTGCCCTCCGACTTCTGCCTTCTGCCCTCTCACGCTTTCCGCCCTTCTTCGCGAGCGAATCAAGAAGCGTTTGCAAATCCTGCCACGAAAACCCTCCGGGGTGGATTTGTCCGTTGATGATGAAGGTGGGCGTGGCTTCAACACCGTAGCGCTTCTGGGCATCCTCCCCCACCTGGCTGGCGCGCGTCACCTCCGCTTTACTCGAAATGCACTGATCAATCTGTGCGGCGTTCATTCCCACCATCCGGCCCATGGCGACGAGACCGCCGTGCATATCGCTGACGCCGGATTGCGGATCCCATTTGGCTTGATTGCGGAATAGGACGTCGATGAATTGCATATACTTGCTGGCGGGCAGGCAGCGGGCCATCGCTTCGGCCGCGAGATCGGTGACGTTCAACGGGAGCACTCGAAAGACGTAATAGACTTTGCCGGTCTCGATGTATTTCTTTTTCAGCAGCGGAAACACTTCCGCATTGAAGCGGGCGCAATGCGGGCAGCTCGGCGCAGCGTATTCAAGCATCACGATCGGCGCTTTGGGCGAGCCGAGTGTCCGGTCAGCGGCGGTGAGCGTGATGTTGCGAGGTCCCGGCTGCTCCGCGCCGCACGGCGCCCCGACGAGGGCGAGCGCGGTAATGAGCAACGCGCGTATCACAGCTCTGATTGGACTACCGCCACTGCTCAGACCGCAAGACAATAATCGTCCGCCTTAAACGGCGACGGAAAATTCTATCGCTACCCGATGACGATCCGGTTCATCCAATAATCCGCGCTCTCGTCGCGAGCGGGCCAACGCCGCGCCTGTTAATTGGAAAAAACGAAAAAGCCGCCGGCGCACTCATGCGTCCGGCGGCTTCTCGTATTCGACTTCTTAATTCTTCCTTTTTACTTCCCACCTAGCCCATGCCGAGAGCATCCAGCGTCGGCTCATCGATCGCCGCCGTCGGAACCAGTCCCTGCTCTTCCTGGTAGGAGGTCAAGGCCTCGCGGGTTAATGGCCCGAGTAATCCATCCACTTCCCCTTTATAGTAGCCCATCTCCTGGAGCACGCCTTGCACGTCCGCGATCACCTGATCGGGCGGTTCCGCCCGCCGGCCCACATAGATCGGTCCATCATAGGCGTAGTATTGCTGCGAATCATTGTAGCCCCAGGCCGGATACCAGTAGCCGCTGTTGAAGTAATAGTAACCGCCACCGATCAACTCCACCCGCGGGTAATGTGAGTGATACCAGCCCCGGTCGTGCCGTTCCGAATGATACGAGCGGAAAGCTTCGTATTGCCGACCCTGCCACCGGTCACTGCCTTCGATCCGGCGATTCTCCGTAAAGGTCACCGTCGGCACGTTCCCCGGCTTCGGCTGCGCCTTGAAGTTCGCGTGCTGCGCCTTGATCTGCTGCACCTGCTTCGGGTCGGGCTTTTTCGCCGCCACTTTCTGCCCGCCAGCTACCGCCGCGGGTGCAGCCGGCGACGCCACCGCCGCTGGAGCAGCTATCGGCTTCGCTGGTGCGGGAGGAGTCTTCATCCCTTTCTTGTGCTCATCCGCCTTTAATCCCGGCGTCGCAACGGCCGTCGTTTCCTCGGCAGCCTTCTCAGGGAACCTTCGTCCGCTTCGGGGCGGGAGTCGCAACCTTCTGCACCGCCTCGGGCTTCTCCGTCTTTATCCCGCCCGGACCATTCTTCCCGCCGTGTCGCTCTACGGGCGTGACCGCAGGCTTCATCGCCTTCGGCCCAGCGGGCTTCGCTTCGGCCGGGCGGCCCTTGGCTTTTTCCGCCGCCTGCTTCGGCTTGGGGCTCGATTGCTCGTCTGGCTGTTGCGCGATCGCGGCGCCGGCGAGCGCCAGCGAACAGCCGATTAATAAACTGGTGAATTTTTTCATATCGTAGTTACTTGGTCGTTAGACAGGCGTGATCTATTCACGGGCTTGCCGTTCTTTCGTGCCCGCGCACCCGTTCGGTTCCCCCTAGCGAGATCACCGCTCGATCAAGCGCGCTGGTGGCTGTCTTCAGATCGCGTGAGGCGCGAGCCTTTCCTGACTCGCCGAAGCCTTTGGCGAAAAGGGTTACGCGATTACGCGATTCCGAATTCCCACTTTCGCCTACGCCGTCCTTCGCCAGCCGAATATCCGCGCTGGCAAAAAGAGGATCGACCGTACGAGCGCGAGGAGCGCTTCAAAAGTCATCCCGAGCAAACGAAACGGCAGCATCACGAGCCAGACCAATGGGAAAAGGATCAGGGCCAGCAGCGCGAGTGGCCACGAGAGCACAAGCAGAATGGACCAACCCAGGAACGCGATCAGCATCTTCACAACTCTAACATTTCATTCCACGCCGAAACGTCAAAGCGAAATCAGGAACGGAGGAAAACGGGATTTCTGACATGCACGGAACAGCCGCGAGGTAGCGGCGACTGAGGTGGGAGCCGAAGGAGTGAAAAGCTGATAACTTCTGACTTCCGAAATCCGAATGGAAAGCCCGGCCTCGCCTGCTCGAAGGCTGCGTTACGGCCGCAATCCGACCTCCGTCTTCAGATCGCGCGAGGCGCGAGCCTTTCCTGACTCGCCCCGAAGCCTTGGCGAAGGGGGCTACGCGATTTTGCGATTCCGCATTGGCACTATATCGACCGTAAACTTAGACGGGCTATTTACCAGATTCGCTCTTGCCTTAAAGAAGCAACTACGGGTACCGATGCCCCCACACTCATGCCCTCCGATCCCGATCCCCGATCTGTATTGATTTCGAGTCGCTCGCACGGACATTTCTTTCAATAAGCTCGCTCACTCCAGCTTGCTCTCGCGACCACAAGTGCCGCTTTCTCCGACTAAGCGCTGCTAGCCTCAAAGACAAGCGAGGCAATGAGTGGCCTCGATCCAAACCAACTAGTATTCGCGCAGGCCCTAGTAGCAGGTATTACCTCGCGCTTAAGCAGCTCTGAGATCAAGGCGGTTCGAAATGCTGGCATATTTCTCGCGATTTGGCTCTCGGCTTTTCTGGTGGCCGATGGCTTTGTTGCCGAGGCGACGGTGGCCGGATTGAAGCTTCAGAAGCTGAAAGATCTTTTGTTATTTGTCCCCGTCGTGATGGGATACTTTTTCTACAGTAGCGCCGCGGCACTTTCTATAGCGATATCTTGTAGCGAGGCATTCTAGGCCATTTATGTTCACTTCCTGCCGAAAATCGAGCCTACTGGGCTTCATTCGCTTCTCTTTTCAGAGACATTCTTCGGGGCTGAAAACTGCACTTATCTGACCAAACAGACAAAGTTTGAAGAGATTGCCAGGAATACCGCTCTTTGGGGTATCGTGGGTTTTTATTGGGGGATTTTCCCCCATCGGGATTTACAAGACGGCGAAACTTGCTGCAGAAGTCTCTACGGCCTCCGATTTCTTCACAGCTACCAGTGGAATCATAGGTGGCCTGCTCTGGCTGCGGGGTGCTTCAATGATCTATCATCGCACGGTGGATTCGTAGGACACGTCCCGAAACCTGTCCTCTCGTGGAAAATTCTATCGCTACCCGATGACGATCCGGTTCATTCAATAGTCCGAGCGCTCGCCCAGTTTTCCACTTTCTTTCTCCGACTCTCTGTCTTCCGCCCTCTGACCACTGCCTTCTGATCGCTGACCTCTGGTCCCTGGCCTTCTGTCCTGCAACTTCCTACTTTCTCCTTTCGATCCCTGTCTTCGCCTTCCAACCTCTGACTTCAGATCGTGTGAGGCGCGAGCCTCTTGCGCGATCCCCGCCGCGCGCCCGCTTCATTCCATTCACTATCGCCAATGGAAACGACTTGTTTAGCAAATCAGCGCGCATACCATGCTTTCACCGTGTGATGGAAGATCCGCAAAGACTGCCTGCTACCCCACCTGAACCCGAAAGAACAGGCGTTGATCCGAAGCAAGAATCCACGAGAGCGGGAGTTACGAGTTCCTGCCACCCGAAAGTAAAAAGGGGTATGCGTCAATGGCGACAACGCTTGAAACTTTTGTTGGGAGCGGCATTCGTCCGCCTGGCATGCCATTTTTGCTAACGTGGGAAAGAAATTCCGAGGAACGGTTTAATAGTATGGACGCTGAGCGAGAACGAGTCCTGCAAGACCTCAGGGAGATGACAGAAAACTGTCACAGGCAAGAGCTCTTAGTTGCGAATAACTCTGGAGGCTACTTGGGGTCACTTGGTCAAAACATTATGATCACGCTCGGAGCGCTGATGTTGGGAGCCGGGATTTCCGAAGTGAATCGGCAAGTAACGAGTTTGGACAGTCGTGTTGATGATCGTGGGCGCTGTGTTGCTACTGGCCGGTTGGGCCCTCGCGATAATGGACGCTTGGAAAAAGAAATGATTATTCCGACGGTTTACAATATTCAGACGATTGGTGTCGGCGACCGCGGTGTCCCCAACAAGGAACGAATCGTCTTGCGTGCGATGGATGAATTTAACCTTCAGAATTTTGTCGTGGGCATAGGCATTCCAGCTAGCGCGGAACAGTCGACAATTCTTCCCATTCCAAACTACATCTACTATTTCGATGACATTGTGGTGCCGAAATATAGTTGGGTAGTGATTTATACGGGGCCGGGAAAACCGAGATCTCGAAATTGCCCACGACGCATGAACCGGCCTATTCCTTTCACTGGGGTCAGCCTACCGTTTTGTTCGTGAATCCTGCGATAATGCCAATACTATTCCGAGTTACGGAGATTGGCTTTCCGACGGACCAGTTGCCAGGTTTGTTACCTCCGCGACAGACGCCGTCGCTTGCGATAGAGCACTAACGTGTATTTAACGAGCAGAGAGGGAACAAAGGCTCAGAGCTTAATATCGTTATATCCTCAAAGGAGGTTGAAGGGTCCGTTCGCCCGAAGCTTCAACGCGGGCTCGAGAAGAATATGCGACTCGCCGGCGAGCTCGGGTTCCTGATCGATCGCGCTCTTGCATAAGGTGAAGCCACATTTTTGCAGGACGCGCATCGACGCAAGGTTGTGTGGGGCCACACCGGCGTAGAGTGGCCGCGTCTGTTCCAGGCAAAGAAACGCAGGGAGCGCTTCGCTGGCAATGCCTCGCCCCCAAAGTGCGCGGTCGATCCAGTAGCCGACCTCGCGTTTTCCGTCGCGCTCAAAACTACCGATGTTTCCGGCTATCTGGCCATCGGCTACGATTGTCTTTTTCAGGCAGGCGTCGTCCGCCAGGATCTTGGCCCAATGCTCGTCGAATTCAGCTTTATCGCGTGAACGGAATACAACCAGGGCCACGGCCACGGGATCTCGCTGGTGTTCGAAAAAGATGGGCAGGTCGTCCGGTTCGACGTCGCGCAAGAGAACCTCTGTTTTCATCGAAGAAGTTGAGAGTTGTTGGTTGAGAGCGTAAAAGCTCCGTGGGAGCCACGCTCCTTTACGGAGTTGAGGGATGCCCGTTAAGTGGCAAAGCTTTCGTTCGTGCGCGGGATGCGGCCTTCATCGACGTCGTGAAGGTCGACCCAGGTCTGGATGTCGGTGCGATCGGCCAGGCCGTTGGCTCTTTTTGTTGCTTCCAGCTCCTCGGTGCTGTTGTCGCGCCAGCCGCGTTTGGCGACGAAGTCATTCCAGAATTTTACTTTTTCTTCATCGGGCCGGCCGAAGCTGGTGAAGCACCAATCGAGAATTTCATCGTCGCTGCCGCCGGCGCGCACCCGTGCGACGAGTTGCGGCACATCGATGCGGAAAAAGCGGCAGAAGTAGCCGTCGAAGCAATCGGGAACGGGGCCGCCGGCGTAGTTATAATCGGCTGGTAAGATACCTTGGTCCTTCAAGCGCAGCTTATCGAGCATGCGGGGAAAGAAGAGCACACCCTGGGTTGTGTCGTAGTCGCTGCGCGGAGTTTTCATAGAAGATGTTGTTGTTGGTTGAGAGAATGTTTCTCCCCCAACTTTCACGCTCAACTCTCAGCAATCAACCCTCAACGCCCTCGCCAATCCCTCAACTCTCAGCCATCAACACTCAACCTTTGATTGACTCACAGCGGTTCCAATTTTTCTCCGCCGCACTTGAGGCAGGGTGGGGCGCAATCGGCCGGCATCGGGGTGGATGAAATGCGTGATGTAGCCGCACTCGGTGCAGCGCCAGCGCAGGGCGCGCAGTTCGTCGTACGATTTCAAGCGCGCGAGCGCTTCATCGAGCTCCTTGCGCGCGTGCTCGAGGATCTCGCGAATCGGCTTTAGCGCTTCGGCCGAGTACATA
The DNA here is from genome assembly GCA_963737545.1 of uncultured Verrucomicrobiae bacterium. Taxonomy (GTDB): domain Bacteria; phylum Verrucomicrobiota; class Verrucomicrobiia; order Chthoniobacterales; family UBA10450; genus CAVTTH01. Next base: position 273,775 of record CAVTTH010000006.1, read on the forward strand.
GTAGAGGAAGCTCCAATTGTTGTTCCCGGGCCCGGCGCTCCCGCCATCCGAACAATACCAGCAGACGCATAAAGTATCGCATACGTTCAGATGAACGTTTCCCGGATTTTATGCAAGCGAAAGTTTCGGAGCGCACGTCGCAACAGGTGGATCGGCCGCTCCGTCGGGCGATGCTAGGAACAGACCCGGCTTTGCCAGCATCGAGCAAGGGACTGCTCGATCCACCTTCCAGATTTTCCCTTATGAATCGCATCGGCGTAATCGAAATGTCGGCAGATTGATTTGTAGCCGTCGCTCCTGCGGGCGACGCGCGCGCGCGTCCCGCAGGGACGCGGCTACAGCAAGGCAGATGGCACGATACAGTTACAGTTTTGAGACTAACTACTGTTGGAAAGTGGTCGCGGATGGGCCTGGACAACGACGGGTGTCGGTCGTGGTGCTGGCGCTTTTTGCGTCGCCGCGCAGAGTCCAGCATTCGCCCAGCGTGGAGCAATAGCAGATCTCGACCGCGACGCGGGCGCGGTCCTTATTCATCTCGATCCAGAGCGGGTTGGACTTGTCGAACGTGAGCGGATTGTTGTTTAGATCGTGCGGAGTAAGGATGGTCATCGATTCACCGGCTGAGAGGACGTGGCCGGTCATGTCGCTCTCGGAGAAATTATGTGTCCCCGGCCCGAGCAGTTTCTGAAGCGCTTCCCGCCAGTTGATCACCGGCTGCCCGTCCACCGTCACCATGACATGGCGAATGATGGCGGGGCCGACGCCCTTGTTCGACAGGGTGAAGTGAATGTCCGGCTGATTGCTGCTATCGAATTCGAGGATCGGCCAGACTGTCGCGCGCACTTGCTGGCGCTGCATGTAAGCGGTGTAACCGGAGACAGTCAGCGCGCAAACTCCCACCAGCGTCGCGATGATCGCGTCGTAGCGGCTGGCGCCGCGCGTTCCCTGCTGTTCCGACACGAGGACGATGCTAGCTTCGGCCCGGCACCGGTCAAGCATGCCGGGCGAACAAGCCGTCGTGAATCATCGACTGAGCCCGCACTTGGTGGATCGAGCAGTCCCTTGCTCGATAGACGAGAGCCATCGCCCGACGGAGCGGCCGATCCGCCTTTGGCATCGCCGGTGGCTCGATCACTCGTCCATGGTCGGTGGATCGAGCAGTCGTCGCTCGTCCCACGGTCGCGGTCCCTCGATGTTCAAAAAGAGTAATCGCACTTGCGCGCAAATATTTGGCATCGCCCGACGGAGCGGCCGATCCACCTTTGCCTCGTCCCAGATTTCACAGATTCGAGAAGCATGCTGGCGACGACCAGCGTTGGAAAATGAAGAATGATTAATGAAGAAGATGGAAAAGGGCCGCTGGCGATCCACTCACGAATCTGGCGCCGCGCCGCTTTTCCTTGTAAAGTTGGCGGGTCTTCGGATTCTGACGCAGGAAAAGGAACAGATGCGACCAAAGACTCAGCCGACTGCTCACCATTCTCATTGTCTCACGCGCCGCCATTTCATCGCCTCCGCTGCGGTTCTGAGCGCCGGTGCCTGGCTCTGGCCACGCCAGCTCATCGCCGAGGAAGAAAACATCGTCGCAGCTGCGCTTAAGCACGCCGCGACTGCGAAAGTTACTGTCCAAGCATTACGCGGAAATGTCAGCGCACTGATCGGTTCCGGTGGAAACATCGCCGTGCTCACCGGACCGGAAGGCAAGCTGATCATCGATTCCGGTTTCTCTACCTCTCACGCCAGGATTGCCGAGGCCCTCGCCGGGATCAGTCAGGACCCAGTGAGACACCTCGTGAACACGCACTGGCATTTCGATCATACCGACGGCAACGAATGGATGCACGGCGAGGGCGCGGCCATTCTCGCTCACACGAACACGCGCAAACACCTCGCCACTACGACGCGCGTGGAAGCATGGGACCACACTTTTCCGCCATCTCCTGCCGGTGCCATCCCCGGCGAAGTCTTCGAAAACGAGAAAGAGCTCCGTCTTAACGGCAGCACAGTTGCGCTTGCTTACTATGGCCCGAGTCATACTGACGGCGATATCTCCGCTTATTTTGTCGAAGCGGATGTCTTTCACACCGGTGACACCTGGTGGAACGGCCACTACCCGTTCATCGATTATTCCACCGGCGGTCATATCAACGGCATGATCAAGGCGGCTGAAACGAACCTGGCGAAAGTCACGGAAAAAACCATTGTCATTCCGGGTCACGGCAAAATCGGCGGTAAACCGGAGATGACCGAATACCGCGACATGCTGGTCACGATTCGTGATCGCGTCGCCGCACTCAAGAAAGAAGGCAAGTCCCTGGAGGAAGCCATCGCCGCCAAACCGACCGCCGCCTTCGATAGCAAATGGGCTACTTCTTTCACTACCGGCGCTGTATTTACGAAGTACGTCTACGCCGGAGTCTGATTGCTTGATCTTCCCATCGATCTCACTCGATCCATGTCGGCTGGGATTCAAAGCGCCGTTTATGAGCGCACTATCGTGGGCAGTTACACGACCGCTGTTTCCGTCTCCTCAATGACTTCGGGCGGCCTGGGTTTTCCGTAGAGGACCGCGAGAAGAACGCCCGCGACGACTAACGAAATGCCGAGCACCGTCTGCGCGGTGTAGTGTTCGCCGAAAATCGTGACGCCGAAGATGAGGGCGTAGATCAGGCCGATGTAGTTCAGCACTGCTACCTTCGCGATCCGCTCGGACTGGAGGGATTTCGTCAGGCAGACCTGGCCGATCTGCGTGAGAACGCCGCACATGAGAAGACAGACCCATTCCCACGGCAACGGCGCTCGCCAACTGAAGCAAATGAAGACGAGACCGGCCACGACGCCGACGAGCTGGAAATGGAGCACAACGACGATCGGCTCTTCGCGTTCGCGGAGACGGCGCACCAGGTTGTAGGCCATGCCCGAGCAGATGGCGGAGATAATGCCGATGAGCAGGTAGACGGTGGAAACACGCGAGTCGAAGCCCTTGAGCACAAACACGCCCGCGAAAGCGATCCCGTAGAAGAACCATTGCCGCGCCGGCACATGCTCGCGCAAGACAAAGACGCCGATGAGCGCGGTGAAAATCGGAGACAAGTATTGGATGGTGACCGCGGTGGCGAGGTGCATGTGTTGGAGGGTGACGAAAAAGGTAAAGAGGGCGAGCGTGCCAAAGGTGCCGCGCGCGATCAGGAGCGCGTGATTGTTCCCTTTCCAATCGAGCCGCAGGCGCGCGATCTCCACGCCGCAGATCAGCGCTGAAACGAGACAACGGAAAAACACGATCTCCATCGCCGGAATGCGATCGAGCTGTTTGACGAAGACGTTCATGGTCGCAAAGGCCAACGTCGCCAGAAGCATGTTGGCCACGCCGCGGCTGAGCCGGCGCGAATTAGCGGGAGGCAGTCTCAGCCGGCTGATGCATTCGGGAAACTATACGCTGGTCACCTTGGTCCACGCGCAAATTCCGCTTGTCCATTCTTGTTTGGCGTCACTGCCCGCACGATGTGATAATTTCGGAAAGAGAAATGTCGATCACGGGGCTTCAGTTCTTTGCCGCATGATTATTTATTCCGTTACGATAACCGTTGATGCAGACATCGAGTCGGAGTGGCTCGATTGGATGAAACGCGTTCACGTTCCCGATGTCGTCCGCACCGGATGCTTCACCGAGTGTCGCATCTACAAGGTGATCGACTCCGATGCGGCCGATCCGAGCTACGTAATGCAGTATCATTGCCGCTCGCTCGAGGAGTATCAGCGTTACCGGGATAATTTTGCCCCGGCCCTCCAGCAGGAGCATTCCGATAAGTTTGCCGGACGCTTTCGTGGTGCTCGCCAGCTTTTGGACGAGGTCGTAAAAGTCGATTGAGCGATCCACCACATTTTCATGTAGCCGTCGCCCTGCGGGCGACGCGCGCGCGTCCGCATCACAGCACGAATGGAATGATGCGCTTCACGCGTTGCCGATAAGACTTATACTGATCGGGGAACTGTTGGAGCATGAGTTTTTCTTCGGCGCTGAGCTTTATCCAAAAGCTGGCGAACGCCAGGACGACGGCGAGAATTCCGCTCAGATATCCGTAGGCGATCGCGGCCGCGAGAATCATGGCCATCATTCCGGTGTAGATCGGATGACGGACGAGGCGATACGGTCCGCGTTCGATGAGCTCGTGTCCTTCTTTCAGTGTGATGCTGCCGCTCCAGTTGCGCCCAAGAGTTGCTCTGGCCCAAACACAGAACGCGAGGCCTGCGCAGCATAGAATCGCGGCCATCCACCGCACGATTTCCGTGACCGAAATGAAGCGAACATTAAATGGATACGGTAATCGTTGGCCCCGGGTGAGAAGAAGATAGGCAACGATCAGCAATATCCAGTAACGCAGCCGTTGCGCTCCGCTTTCGCGGTAAACCGAACGTTTGGTCGACACCGCGGCGAGTAACCAGATTATACAAAATAAGCTCCAGCACGCAGCGATGATGTTGTTCGGCAATGAAGAGCTGTGCATGAAGTGTTATTAGGAACGTTGAGATTCGATTGAGTCATCCACAGATTTCGCAGATTTGCACAGATTTTTCTGAGGTTCGGGAGAGATGAATTGACTCGGCGGATTCAAGTTTATTCCTGTAACGTCGCACTATGGGCGACGCGCGAGAGTCCCACAGGGACTCGGCTACAGCCAAGAGAAGAACGGACCCGCTTCAGCCCAAGGGCTCGAGCAATTTCTGAAAGCGGGGATGATCGCGAAGCGAATCCCACTCCGGCTCCACTTTCAGCGTGCCGGGAGTCGGGCCGTTCGGCAGGCCGATCAGCGTTTCCAGTTCGGCGATCGCCAAATCTGGCTCGTTAGTCCGGGCATAGACAACAGCCGGGCAAATCGCAACCAGTGGTCCATCCAATGTATCGCGCGATATCGGAAGCAATTCGACTGCCCGACGCGTCTGCTGCACGGCTTCGGTTTTGTTCCCAAGTTCGGCGTGCAACAAGCCGAGCATGGCCACAGTTTTTGCATTGGATGAACACCGTTCCAGCTCGCTCTCCACCGTGTTGCGCGCGGCTGTGAATGCAGCCAGTGCCGCTGATTCGTCGCCGCGCCCTCGCGCGATCAGACCGGCATACCACGTTTTCGGCATGGTGTATTCATCAAGCGCTGCTGCGGTTCCGGTGAGACCACTGTCGTTCAGTTTCTCGTGAGTCGAAGCGTTCAGCAATCGCGCGCCTTCATCGTAGTCGTGATCCATCAGGCTGAGACGTAACGCGATGCTGGTGACGGCGCCGCCCGGATCGAAGTCCGCCGGAATAGTTCGCAAGGCGGCACGCAGTCTCGACGTGTCTCCCTTTCGAAACAGATCGAGAGCGCTGCGCGCGAGCGTGAAGAAATGCGCGCTCGGAGAAATGGCCAATGCTTCGGCGCTGACTGCTTCCGCCTCATCGTAACGATGCAGAGCAAGGTAGGTTTCGACGAGATTTGAAATGACCGATAGATTTCTCGGATCGAGCTCGCGCGCTCTCTGCATGTTGAGGAGGGCATCGCTCCAGCGGCCCTGGCGGCGATCAACCGCGCCGGCGGTATTCGGCACTTCGGCGTCGTTCGGGCTTGCCGCGAAGGCGGCCTCAATTTCCTTCTGGGCGGCGTCGTAGTTTCGGAAACCGTAGTAGTGATAGAAAGCGAGCGCGAGATGTGCGTCGCCTGAGTCCGGTCGCAGGTGGAGCGCTTTCTCGGCGGCAGTTTTCGCGAGCTCGATGCGCGCCGGGGTCTTGTCGTCGCCAAACCAATAGAGTTCGGAATGCAATCGCGAAGCCAGCGCGTAGGCGAGAGAAAACTTCGGATCGCGCGCAACCGCCTGGTCGATCAAGCGAAGCGCTTCCGGTCCGTTGCTTCCCGAATCTCCGCTGCCGGCCCAGCGAAAGAGTTCGCGCGCGCGCATGAACAGCTCGTACGCGACCACGTCGTTGGTCGCATGCGTGTAGAGGCTAATTTTCTCGCGCGGTGAAAGATTCGCCCGAAGTGCAATCGTGATTTGTTCCGCCAGTTCACTCTGAACGGCGAACAGGTCAGTGATTTCGCGGTCGAAGGTCTCGCCCCAAATGTGGGAATCGGTGCGCGCGTCGATGAGTTGCGCGTTAATGCGAACGCGATTGCCGGCGCGTCGCGCCGTGCCTTCGAGAATATGCGCGACGCCGAGCGCGAGGCCGACGTCACGAAGATTGCGCGCGCCGCCCTTGTACTGCTGCACCGACGTGCGGCTGATCACCTTCAAATCCGCGACCTTCGCGAGATTGGAGAGAATGTCGTCGTGCACGCCGGCAGCGAAGTAATCATTTTCTTTGTCGTCGCTCAGATTATCGAACGGCAAAACAGCGATGCTCTTTTCCGGAGGCGCCGGCATTTTGTTCGCCGGCGTCGGGCCAGGACCGTTGCTCGGTGTATCGCCGGGAAGATCGGGAGCGATGTTCTCCGTTCGCTTCAGTCCTTCGAAGCTCCAGTCGAAGGCCCACGATAAAACCAGCGCGACCGGAAACCCGAGCAGGAGCGCGACAATCACGACCCGGATCACCCAATTTGGAATCTCCAGGAATGGAAAAACCTGGGTCGCGATCTGGATGAGGAGCCAGCTGACCACTCCGTAGGCGATGGCAGAGCGATAGACCTTCCGCCGCTTCAACTCGCTAAAGAATGATCGCTTGCTCACATTGTTCGCCCGATGGGCGGATATTACATTCGGTATCGTGGATTAACACGAGCGGCAAGTTGGCGATAATTCGTGATGGACTCCCGTTCTTCCGTCGCGTTTCTTCATCGAAGTGAAATCGAAAAAGCCGTTGCCGATGACATATTCCACACGGGAATTTCGTATCGCTGATTTTCGCGAGGCGCTGACGGTGTGGGGAATGGTCGAAGGCGTGGAGGTAGCGGAAGGCGATTCCGAAGAGGAGGTGAAAGGATATCTCTCGCGCAATCCGGGTCTGAGCCGTGTTGCTGTGATTGGGGAGACGATCGTTGGCGCAGTGCTCTGTGGTTACGACGGCCGTCGCGGGTTCATCTATCATCTGGCGGTTTCACCGGCGCATCAAGGGAAGGGGATCGGGCGACGCCTGCTTGAAGAATGCATCAGCGGTTTGCGCGAGGTCGGAATTACGAGGGCGCTCATCCTGGTTTCGGGGGAAAACGCGAAAGGCCGTTCGTTCTGGATTCGGAACGGTTGGGAAGACATTCCCGGCGCGATCCCGATGGGCTTGGATGTCTGAGGCAGGAGAGTAAAATGCAGATAATGGCGAGCTGGCGGTGCACAAACTTTCAGTCGACTTGTTATCCATCTCATCCATCCATGAACAAATACCGACCACTCCAACTAATTCTGATGTTGCTCTCTTTCTTTTGTTGCGTTGCCTGGGCGGAGACACCGTCTCCATCTGAACCTGGGACAGGAATCGAAGGATTGATTCTTCTTCATAGCATTCACGGAGGCCCGGTTCGACAGGGCGTTCCCGATTCAAAACCGCTCGCGAATACGGTTTTCGTGGTAATGAAGGGAACTGACACTGTTACGTCCTTCGAGACAGACGATCAGGGCCGGTTTCGGATTTCGTTGCCTCCGGGGCATTACAGCATTTCGAAGAAGGATTGGAAGGTGCGGGTGGGGTACTACGGCCCGTTCGAGATCGACGTCGTGGCGGGCAAGTTAAAGAAAGTTCAGTGGGACTGCGACACGGGATGGATTGAGAAGGAAGCGTTGACGACAGGCGCCAATCAATAATTCCTGATGTCCCAGGAGGTGACGATCGTTCCCAGATTGACGCTGCGATTGTAAGTCGTGCCATTCATGAGCCAGATGGCCCGTGCGCCGGTCAGGCTGTTTTGCCAGAGAATATCCGCCCTGCCATCGCCGTTGAAATCAGCCGCCCCGGCGATGTTCCAGGACGTCGCCACGGTGGGCAAGTTGACATTGCTGCTGTAGGCGGTGCCGTTCATGAGCCAGACAGTACGTGCTCCGGTTGCGTTGTTTTGCCAGAGAATGTCCGGCTTGCCATCGCTGTTGAAATCAGCCGAACCGACGATATTCCAGGACGTCGCTACGGTGGGCAAGTTGACACTGCTGCTGTAGGTGGTGCGATTCATGAGCCAGATTGCACGAGCGCCGGTTAGGCTGTTCTGCCAGAGGATATCCGCCTTGCCATCGCTGTTGAAATCGGCCGAACCGACGATGTTCCACGATGTCGCGACCACTCCCAAGCTGACACTGCTGCTGTAGGCGGTGCCGTTCATCAGCCAGATAGCTCGCGCGCCGGTCAGCGTATTTTGCCAGAGAATGTCGGCCTTGCCGTCGCCGTTAAAGTCACCCGATCCGACGATGCTCCACGATGTTGCCACCGTTGCCAGGTTCACAGTGCTGCCGTAGGTGGTCCCGTTCATCAGCCAGATGGTGCGAGCGCCCGAGATATTTTGCCAAAGGATGTCCGTCTTTCCGTCGCCGTTGAAATCGCTCTTCGGAGGTTGTGTTGCGGTGGACACGATTTTAAAAACGCTCCCATTGCCGATGTCGGTAATGTAAAGCTCGCCATTCGCATCCTCGCCTAACGAGGAAGGATTGTTGAGCATGAACCCTCCGATTCTGGTCGGAAAGAGTTGCGAAGTAATGTTCTGGAAGTTGGAGGCGGTTGTCCCGTCATAGTTGAGCGAGAAAATTTGCCCCCTGTTCGACCCGGATTCCGGGCCGAGATAATCGGCAAAGACATAGACGCCGCGCAAATGTGAGATCTGCAGGCCGCGATAGACATAGCCGCCAATGACGGTCTGACCGACCGAGTGCGGATAATCAAATATCGGATCAATTGCTCCCGGCGGGGTTGGTGTTCCGGGAAAGGCGGGGTTCTGCACGCTTCCTTCACGGACGCGCCAGCCGTAGTTTTCGCCCCCAGTGGGATTTGTTGCTCTCTGCACGTCGATTTCCTCTCGGGTGTCCTGTCCGACATCCCCGATAAACATTTCGCCGGTCTGGCGGTCGAAGCTGTTCCGGAAAGGATTGCGCAATCCAAGCGCCCAGATTTCTCCTCGTGCTCCGCTCACGGTAACGAAGGGATTGTCCGGTGGAATCGTGGCGGTTCCGGCTGCGGAATTGATGTGAATGCGCAGCATCTTGCCGAGCAACGTGGTCAGATTTTGCGCGTTGCCTTCTGGTTCGATGTGACCTTCGCCCTGGTCGTTTGCATTGCCGCCATCTCCGGTTGCGATGTACAGATTATTCGCATCGCCCGCGCGCGGACTGAAGCCGATCCATCCACCGTTATGATTGGCCTGCGGGTGATCGAAGGTGAGCAGGATTCTTTCACTTGCCGGATCCGCGATGTCACGATTCGCCGTGACCGTGAATTGTGAAACGTGGGTCACGCCGTTACCGAAAGCGCCGCCGGGGACAGTGAAGTTGAGATAGAACTTTCCGTTTGTGGCGTAGTTCGGATCAAATGCCATGCCGAGCAGGCCCTGCTCACCGGTCGTGGCCAGTCCGTTCAGGGTGAGAAAGGGGGTCGAGTTGAGCGTGCCGGTCGCCAGATTCAGAATTCGTATCTGTCCGTTTTGCTGCACAATAAATAACCGCCCCGAAATCCCCGGGCGGGGCCGTCACGAAAACCGGCTGCGTCAAATCCGAAGCGACTCGCACAGCGTCGAGTTCCGACAGCGTCTGCGCCGGCATGGTCCGGAGCGCCGCTATCGCGACGATGATCGAGCAAGTAAATACACGCATCGTTGCAGGCATTGTTACCCTTTCTTCCTAGAATTCGTCTTCCGAACTGTAACTGGAGCCCGCAAAATTCAGAAACTATTTTAAATCCGCTCCCTGGCAGCGGAGGGAGAAAACTAGGAGGCTAGTTGCGCGAGGAGCTTGGCGTGAATTCCATCAAATCCGCCGTTGCTGAAGATCGCCACGATATCGTCTTTTTGCAGCAATGGCACGAGCCGGCGCAAAATCGCATCGGCGTTTTTCTCGTAGAACGCCGGCTTGCCGGTGGCCGCGATTGCCTCGATGACCGCTTCCGGATGAAGTCTTTCCTCCACCGGAATCTGGTCAAGTCTCGCGACCTCGGAAAAAAGAACGCCATCCGCGAGCTTGAACGCGTCCGGCAGTTGCCGTTGGAAAACTGAGCGCCGGGTTGTGTTTGAGCGCGGCTCAAAGACCGCCCAAATCCGGTGACCAGAATAACGGTGCCGCAACGCGTTGAGCGTTTGGCTGATCGCGGTCGGGTGATGCGCGAAATCGTCGATCACTTTGATGCCGCGGACTTCACCCCGCACCTCCTGCCGGCGGGCAATTCCCCGGAAACTCGCGAGCGCGGCGCGGATTTTCTTCAGCGAGATCTGGTAAAATTTCGCCGCCGAGACCGCCATCGCGGCATTGCGGACATTGAATTCTCCGATGAGCGGCAATTCGAAACGTTCGTCATCCAATGTGAATTGCGACCCTTCGGACAAATAGGAAACGTCTCGAATTCGGCGCGCGCAGTTTTCCGAAAAACCGACTTCAACCAGCGACGCGAGACATTTTTGCGCCACCTCCACGCAGTTTGGATCGTCGCCATTGAGAAGCACCATGCCGTTCTGCGGCACGATGTTGATCAGTTGGCGGAAGCTCAGCTTGATCGCTTCGAGGTTGGGGAAGATATCGGCGTGGTCGTACTCGATGTTGTTCACGATAAGCAACTCGGGCAGGTAGTGGATGAACTTCGAACGCTTATCGAAGAAGGCGGTGTCGTACTCGTCACCTTCGATCACGAAATATTTCGAATCATTGAAGCGGGCTCCTTGTCCGAGATTGGTTGGAATTCCGCCGATCATGTAACTCGGCTTGAGTCCGGCCGATTCCATAATCCAGGCCAAAAGCGCGGTCGTGGTCGTCTTCCCGTGCGTGCCGGTCACGACGAGATTGCTCCGGCCGCGTAAAAAGAATTGTTTCAGTACTTCGGGCAGTGAGAGGTAATACAGCCGGCGGTTCAGCACCGCTTCCACCTCGGGATTTCCACGCGTGATGGCGTTGCCGATGACAACCACATCGGCATCCGCCGGAATATTTTCGGCCCGATAACCTTGATTGAGAGCGATGCCGCGTTTCTCGAGAAAGGTCGACATCGGCGGATAAATATTCTCATCGGAGCCCGTAACGGTGAAACCGCGCTCGCGCAGCGCCGCGGCGACGGACCCCATGGCGGTTCCGCAAATACCGAGAAAGTGAAAACTGCGCGGTTCGCCGGTCACGCGGAGTTCTTTACGCTCGCCGCGCACGTTTTTCTACCGAAAGGATTCGACGCGTCAGCGGCGGGCATGCGATCTTCGATCACTTCTTCTTGAAAACCTCCACCGCCTGCCAGTCTTCGTCCGGCGGAGTCGTCTCGTACTCAGTGGCTCGCTCAAAATAGCTGCGCGCCAGCAAATCCTCGGGATATCTCTGCAAAAAGCGCGCCAGCAAATCCTTCGCCTCCGCGAATTCACGTTCACGAAATCGTCGAACGCCGTCTTCGTAAATTTCCAGCGCCTCGAGCAGCGCTTCATCAAACGGCTGATCGCGCTCGGCCAATAGCGCTCCGATTTCCGCCGGCTCCGTTTTTCCCTTCACCTGCACGCGCGCTACGCTTCGGATATGAAACGTATCGCAGACTAATTTCGTCGCGTTCGGTCCCATCAAGATATCGAAGCCGTAGGTGCGCGTGAGAGCTTCGAGTCGCGACGCGAGATTTACCGCATCGCCGATGACGGTGGGATCCGCCTTTTCCTGCGAGCCGATGTTTCCGCCCAGCACATCACCTTGATTGATGCCCACGCCGATCGCAAACGGCGCCATCCCCTGATCCTTCCATTTCTGATTGAGCATTCGAAGTTCTCTTCGCATTAAAAGCGCCGTGCGCGCCGCCGATTTCGCGTCTTCCGCTACACCCAGACTCCGCACATTGCCCCATACCGCCATCACGGCGTCGCCGATAAATTTGTCCAGGGTGCCGTGATGTTCGAACACCGCTGCCGTCATGCGACTGAGATATTCATTCAGTTGTCTGACCAACGCCTCCGGATCGGCCTTTTCTGTCATGCTGGTGAAGCCGATGATATCGGAGAACAGGATCGTGGCGGGAATGCGGACGCCGCGCAGGCTGCTGTAGAAACTGTCGGGGTTATCGAGAATTTCTTTGACCAGATTCTTCGAGACGTAGCGTTCAAGTGTCCGGCGGGTCCGCAGTTTCTCGATCCGCTCGAGGGCAAATTCAAACCCTAACGAGAAAAGACCACTCAGAAGAAATGTGCTCAATACCGGAACCGTGAGGAGGAGAAACCCCATCCGATCGTAAATTATCCGCGCCGCCAGCAAGTAGATGCCGGTCCCGACGACGAGCGCGGTCAGGCAAACAATTGGTCGCCTAACGAGTGCAATCAGCGCCCAGGCAAGCGCGCCCGTCAGGATCACGAGCACGGACATCATGCGCGGTGGAGTTGGCCGCAGATAATCATGCGCCAGGGCCGCGGCCATCGCATTCAGATGCAGGATCGGGCCGAGCGTGTTTGGACTCATCGGCGTGTCGACCACGTCATGCGCAATCTGCGAAGACGCTCCGATCATCACGATCTTGTCTTTAAAGAATGAGCCGTCGTGATAATTCGCGTGCCAGAGCTTCGGATCGAAGACTTCGTAGAGGGTCCGGGGTTCGTAGGCGCTGAATGCGCTGAAGCGAAAAAGATGCGCGCGTTGATCGCGCAGAACATCATCAGCGTGGCCGAGCTTGAACAAGGCGCGGGCCGAGAAAGATTCGAAAACCTCTTCGCCCGGGAATGATTCCTGGCCGGCGAGCTGCCGGTCCGAGGTCGTAAAATTCGCCGCGCGGATTTTGCCGTCGAGCGGATCCGGCCAGAAATTGACGTAGCCGACACGATTGTCGGCAATGGCTGGAGGTGGGATGAGCGCTTCGTTCGGGCCAACCATCTGGTCACTTCCTCCGGTGTCGATATTTGCGGCGAGAACGACGCGATCACGATATCGATCAAGCGCGGCGTGAAACGCCTCATCACCTTCGTTAGGCTGATTAAAGACCATGTCGAACATGACGAGGCGCGCACCGGCGGCGAAAAGCCTGTCGAGCAGAATGGCCCAGACTTCGCGCGACCACGGAAACGGATGCGCCGTCATCAATTGAAAAGCCCGGTTGTTCGCCACTTCTTCTTGCGAAAGCGGCGGCATCACGAGCGTGCTTTGATCGATTCCGAGAAAAGTAAAGTCGGGTCGGGTCGGCGTCTTGCGCCCCTCGCGGCGAAGCAAATCCTCGAAGCTCTGTTCGGCTCGCCATGGTCCGGAGAAAAACGGTGTCGTCGGGAAAAAATGGCCGAGCAGGTTCAGCGCGGTCCAAAAGGCGCAGATGGCCGCAAGAATCACGAAACGATAACGCCGGAGCCAGTGCATTTGCCTATTCTAGAACAGCTAACCAGCCCGCCAACCTCAAATCCGCATTCCCGGTATCAAATGGAACGGGCTTGGTTGAATCACGAAAAACGGGTTGTCGAACGACACTTCGCGGTTACTATTGCCGTCCGCTGCGCTTGTCGCCTGCGGATTTTTCTGCCCACCTGATCATGCGTCGCAAGATGCGGTCGAAATCAGCGAATGAGGTCGGGCAGAACAAACCAGATTAACAATTCGCTGAAAGAGGAGTCCGCCACAGCGGATAAAACAAAATGCCAAGAGCCACTAACGCCCCGGCCAGCCGGGAGCGCCGCAAACGCGTCATAAAATTAGCCAAAGGCTATCGGGGACGCCGTTCCAAACTTTTCCGCTACGCGAAGGACGCGACGATGAAAGGCAAGTATTGGGCCTATCGCGATCGGAAGAATCGCAAGCGCACTTTTCGTTATCTATGGATCCAGCGGTTGAACGCCGCAGTCCGCGTGCACGGTCTCACGTACAGCCGCTTCGCCGAAGGACTCAAGGCCGCCAGCATCGGACTTGATCGCAAGATTCTTTCCGATCTCGCCATTACCGACGAGGTCGCGTTCAAGGGAATCGTCGAGCAGGTGAAGAAAGCGCTCGAAGAAAAGAAATCGAAGACGAAAAAGGCGGCGTAATTGTAGAACAAGCGCTTTGCCTGCCATCTTTGATCGGCAGGCGACGCGCTTTGCCTGCAATCCGCCGAATTGAGCGTTGGACGTTGAGCATTGGACGTTGAACGTTCCGTTCCGAATGAGGCACTCACTCGAAGAACTGCGCGACTCTGCGTTGCAGGAAATCGCCGAAGCGCCAGACGAACACGCGCTTGACGCGGTCCGTGTCCGCTATCTCGGCCGAAGCGGTAGCATATCCGCCTGGAGCGAACAGATGAAATCGCTCGGGAAGGAAGAGCGCCCCATAGTCGGGAAACTTCTAAACGAAGTCCGGAGTTCGGTCACTGCCGCCATCGTGCGAAGCGTTGAGGAATTTCGGGCTGCCAGGGAAGCGGCCGCCCTCGCCGGCATCGATATTTCTCTGCCCGGCGCCGCGCACGAAATCGGCGCGTTGCATCCGCTCACTCAAATGCTCGATCGTGCGATTGGGATCTTTCGACGAATGGGGTTCGCTCTTGCCGACGGTCCCGATGTTGAAACGGAGTGGCATTGCTTCGATGCGCTCAATACTGCGCCCGATCATCCGGCGCGTAACGAACAGGACACTTTTTATTTGCCCGACGGCCGGCTTCTGCGCACGCACACGTCCACTGTCCAGATTCGCGCGATGCAAGCGGCGCCCCCGCCGATTCGGATCATCGCGCCGGGCGCGGCCTATCGCCGCGATGAAGTGGACGCGACGCACAGCGCGCAATTCCATCAAATCGAAGGTTTGTATGTAGATGAGAACGTCAGCGTCGGAGACTTGAAAGGCACACTTGAATTTTTCCTGCACGAACTTTTCGGAGCGGAGACAGCGGTCCGGTTTCGTCCACATTATTTTCCATTTACGGAGCCGAGTTTTGAGATTGATGTGAAGTCGAAGGCCCTGAAGAGCGGCGAAAAATGGATTGAGGTGTGCGGTTGCGGGATGGTTCATCCGGCCGTCTACGAGGAAGTGAATCGCGCCCGTGGCGACGAGGCGTACGACCCGGAGAAGTGGAGCGGTTTCGCCTTCGGCCTCGGGATGGATCGGCTGGCGATGATTCTGTTCGGCATTCCCGACATCCGCCTGTTCGCGCAAAATGATCTGCGCTTTCTGGGGCAATTCGCGTGAAACGACTCATGTCATCCCGAGCGCAGTCGAGGGATCCCGAGGCGCTGCCTGCACCTTTCGCAACGGGATCCCTCGACTCCGCTGCGCTTCGCTCGGGATGACCATAATATGAAATTCTCTGTTAACTGGTTAGGCCAATTCGTTGAGCTTCCCGAAAGCACGGAAGCGCTTGCTGAGCTGCTCACTCTTGCCGGCGTCGAGATCGAGGCGACTGAGCGGCGCGGTGGGAATTTCGAAAACGTCGTCATTGGCCAGATTAAGGAATCGGTCCAGCATCCGAATGCCGACCGGTTGAGCGTTTGTCAGGTGGATGACGGCAGCGGAAAAATCCGCCAGATCGTCTGCGGCGCGAAGAACTACAAAGTTGGCGACAAGGTTCCGGTCGCGTTGCCCGGGGCGAATTTGCCTAACGGACTGAAGATCAAAGTCAGCAAACTGCGCGGAGTTGAATCGCAGGGCATGCTTTGCAGTCCGAGCGAGCTGTTGCTTTCCGCGGATTCGGACGGCCTGCTTATCCTTTCACTGGACGCGCCGGTGGGTGAACCATTTGGTTCGCTTTTTCCGGCGGACACAATTCTGGACGTTGAGATCACGCCGAATCGGGGCGATCTGCTCAGTCATCTCGGGCTCGCGCGCGAGATTGCGGCGCTAACGGCAAAACCGCTGCGAAACATCAAATCACCATGGGAGGGCGAGGCTCCGGCCGAGCCGGAACGAACGGCCTCAACCGCGGCTCGGCTGGAGCCTCGCCCTCCCATCCGCATTTCGGCCCTGCGTGAATGTCCGTTTTATTCCGCGCGCCGGATTGAAAACGTTGCGGTCGCTCCCAGCCCCGCCTGGCTGCGGGAAAAAATCGAAGCCGTCGGTGTGCGATCGATCAATAACATCGTTGATATCGCGAACTTCGTTATGCTCGAGCTCGGCCAGCCCCTGCACGCATTCGATGCCGACAGGTTGAAAAGCGGCATCAACGTGCGACTGGCGAAAGACGAAGAGGAATTTCTTGCGCTCGATGGCAAGACATACTCGTTAGGCACGCAGGATTTGGTGATTGCGGACGCGGAACGCGCCGTGGGAATCGCGGGCGTGATGGGTGGCGAGGAAAGCGGCGTGACGGAAGCGACCCGCAACGTTCTGCTCGAAAGCGCGTACTTCCTTCCTTCGAGCATTCGTCGCACGGCGCGTTCTTTGAACCTGCCGAGCGACGCAAGTTACCGATTCGAGCGTGGAGTCGATCCGGGGATGATCCTGCGCGCGTCGGAAAGGGCGACGCAGTTGATCCGCGAAATTGCCGCAGGACAACCAACTGCTGGGATCACCACGGCTGGATCGTTGCCGGCCGCGCCGCCGAATGTGCGATTGCGATCCGAGCGCTGCGATCAACTAATCGGCGTTACGATTGACCGTTCAACAGTGGATCGCATTCTCGAAGGCTTCGGCCTAACGAAAGCGGAAGGACGCGATGGCGAAACGGAGTGGCGGATTCCAACTTATCGTTCCGATCTCCAGCGCGAAGCGGACCTGATCGAAGAGATCGTGCGCGCCTATGGAATCGATCGCATTCCCGGTCGCGACCGCAGCCGATTCACTCCTTCGAGCGCCGCGGATCTCGCATGTGATTCTGCCTCGGAACTGCGTCGGCGATTGGCGGGAAGGGGATTTTTCGAAGCGCGGACTTCCGCTTTGATCCCGCGCAGTTCCGGAAGCGACGCTTTTCGCGAAAACGCTTTCGAGCTGCGGAATCCGCTGAGCGAGGATCACGTTGCGCTGCGTCCAAGTCTTATTCCGGGCTTGCTCGAAGTGCTTGCGCGTAATTTGCGCCATGGCGTCGAGAGCGTCCGCCTGTTCGAGCTGGGGCGCGTGTTCTCGTCGGCGGACGCAGCCGAAGCGCAACATCTCGGGCTGGTCCTTTGCGGAAATGCGGACAGCAAACTTCACTGGAGAGCAGCGACGAAACGGCGATTAGATTTCTTTGATCTCAAGGGCGTGATCGAATCATTGCCGATTCCAGCGCTCTCATTTCGCCGCTCGGAGAACGAAGACCTCGCGCTTGGAGCGAGCATTTACGCGGGAGAAAAAGTAATCGGTTTCGCCGGGCAGTTCTCCAGCGCGCGAGCGCGTTCGCTCGACGCCGCTGATCCGGTCTTCATCGCTGAGATCGAGAGCGATTTCCTTTTCCAACCAAACTCTGCGCCGGGGAGTTTTTCGCGAGCTGGAAAAGTTTCCTTCCGTTACCCGCGATATCGCGATGCTCGTTCCGGAAGCGTTGTCTCATTCCGAAATCATGGACGCGATCAAAAACGCGCGAGAACCGCTGCTCGAAGATGTGACTTTGTTCGATCTTTTTAGCGGGGAGGGCGGACAAGATATTGGGCGCGGGACGAAAATCGCTGGCATATACGTTGACATATCGCGATCAAAATCGGACACTGACTCACGATGAAGTGAGTGCGGCTCACGATCGGATTCGCGAAAGCCTGAAGCGCGAATTGAACGCGGAGCTGCGCGAATAGTTCTTTGAAAGGGTTGAGAGTTTTTGATTGAGGGTTGGGATGGAAACCAGCGTTTTTCGCTCAACTCTCTACCAAGAACTTTCAACAATTTACCCTGCGGTGTTCGAGATTACCGGTGTGAATCCCGGACCGATATTTCAGAACCAGGAGGCTTGGTCGCAATCGGGAGAGGAAGACATGCCTTAATTGGAAGTCAGACGCTCCTGCGACGGTCGTCCGCCCGTTACCGAAAGGGAACGGGTATTCCACCTAAACGGCATCAGTGGGGTAATAATTCGAGACGCCCGGATCAGAAATGGTCCGGGTGTTTTTTCTTGGGAGCTTGTGTGCAAAGAATTTGAAAACGAGCGCGCACAACGGAAACTGCGCGAGCATGCGCGCAATCCTCGCTCTCGAAGACGGCAGAATTTTCGAAGGCGAATCTTTTGGCGCGACCGCCACTACTGTCGGCGAGGTTTGTTTTAACACCTCCATGACCGGTTATCAGGAAGTGCTGACCGATCCTTCGTACTGCGGCCAGATCGTGACCATGACTTATCCGTTGATCGGAAATTATGGGGTCAACGCGTCGGATGCCGAAAGCCGTTCGCCGCACGTCCGCGGCTTCGTTATTGAGGAGCTTTGTGAAGCTCCGAGCAGCTGGCGCGCAGAAGATTCGCTCGACGATTATTTGCAACGCTGGAAAATTCCCGGCGTCGAAGGAATCGACACGCGCGCCCTCACCCGCCACTTGCGCACCCGCGGAGCGATGAAAGCTTGCCTAACGACCGATTCGATTTCCGCCGAGGAAGCGACGCGGCAGGCGGTGGAGGGAGAAGGGGTCATCGGAATGGATTATGTGCGGGAAGTTTCGACGGAGAAGGTTTATCAATGGGACCCCGGGGACGTCCTGAGCCAGCGCTGGTCGACGCCCCGCGGCGGCGACTCCACGCAATCGCAACGCCCGCTTCCTCCGATTCGACACCGCGTCGTAGCCTATGATTATGGGATGAAGGAGAATATCTTGCGCCTCCTGCGCCAGCATGGTTTTGGCGTAACGGTCGTGCCGGCCGCGACCAGTGCTGCGGATGTGCTCGCCTTGAATCCCGACGGAGTTTTTCTTTCGAACGGCCCGGGCGATCCGGCGGCGGTCGAGTATGCGCACGAAGCGGTTCGCGGATTGATAGGGCGCAAGCCGATCTTTGGGATTTGTCTCGGGCACCAAATGCTCGGCTTCGCTTTCGGGGGGCGCACCTTCAAACTGAAGTTTGGACATCACGGGGGCAATCAACCGGTGAAGGATCTGGCACAGGCAAAATCGCGATCACGTCGCAAAATCACGGCTTTGCGGTCGATCCGGATTCCTTGCCTAACGAAGTGGAGATCACGCACGTTAATCTAAACGACGGCACGGTGGAAGGAATGCGGCATAAAGAACTGCCGATTTTCAGCGTGCAATATCATCCCGAAGCCGCGCCGGGTCCGCACGATGCGAGTTATTTCTTTTCGCAGTTCGCCGATTTGATTGAGCGGAATTGATCACTGAATTGACGGCGGGGCCATCCAGCCGGAACTTCCGTCATGTTCAAATCCACTAACGAAATCCCGCAAGTCTTGAAGATAGCCGTCGCGACCGGCTTTATTTCCGCGCTTGCTCTTTCTCCGCTCGCGCTTGCCGCCGAGCCCACCACAAATACCGATGATACCAAAACCATTACCGGCGAAGTGGTCGATATGATGTGTTACGTCGATCACAATGCGATGGGCGATAAACACGCTTCCTGTGCAGCGAAATGCATCAAGAGCGGCGGCCCGGTCGGCATTGTCAGTGATGGCAAGGCCTATCTGGTCGTCGGCAATCACAAACCGATGAACGATGAACTGGCGGAGCATGCCGGTAAGACCATTACCCTGAAAGGCAAACTAGCCGAGCGGGGCGGTGTGCAAATGCTCGAGAACGCTGAGATCGTAAAGTAGTAGATTCCTGTTCGTCAGGCGGGCGCGCAGAACGGTTAGTAAACCGGATTGCGCGCCGTTTTGTGTAACCGAATGCTGAGGGATTACGACGCCGAACCTGGCAGGGCGCGATCGTAGGCGCCGCTGCGAGCAAGCGAGCGCAGCGCGATCACTTCGCGCAACATCCGCAAACTATCGTGAATGAAGTGGACCTTGCTGCCTTCCTGATGATTCCAGCGCACCGGAACTTCTCGCATCCGCAAGCCAGATCGGCGGGCCAGATAAAGCAACTCGACATCGAATCCGAATCCCTCGACACGGGCGACCTCGAGAAGCGGGCGACAGGCGGCCAGTCGAAAAGCTTTGAATCCACATTGAGTATCCCAAAATGGAAGCCCGGTGCTGGCGCGAACGAGCAAATTAAAAATGCGGCCCGCCTGCTCGCGCCGCCACGGTTGATGATGGCCGATCAATCCCCGGTCGAGCGCGCGCGAGCCGAACGCGATGTCGACTTCACCGGAAGCAATCGGCTCGATCACCTTTGGTGTTTCTCCGAGCGGAGTGGAGAGATCGGCATCGAAAAAAAGTCCGATTGGCAGTTCCGCCGCGAGCAAACCCTGACGCACGGCCGCGCCTTTGCCACGATTCCAAGGGTGGCGGATCAGCCGGGCGTTCCGCCAATTTTCGCGGGTGAGAATTTCATGAACGATCTCCGACGTTCGATCGGTCGATCCGTCATCGACGACGATCAATTCACTCCCTGGAATTGTGCCGAGATAATCCATTGTGGCCCGGAGCGTGTCGCCAATCCGTCCTGCTTCGTTGTAAGTGGGGATGACCGCTGAGATCGGTGGCATGTGAACGGATAAGCGAAGAATCAGGCTCTAAGGAATTTCCGCGCCCAGGGAAAGCGTAATCGCGAGGATTCCCAAAGTGGCAGTCGAAATGACCAATCAGACCTTGCTGCAATGGGAGCTACAGAGAAGAAAATCGCGCGATCTGCAAATAAGGCCGCATTTCAATGAAGCCGTGACGGTATAGCGTTTCGTCTGCACCAGGGGAGAATGCCAGAAAAGGAGATCGCAAATGAAGCCAGTCCCGAAGTCGTTAGCGCTCCCAGAAATATGATGGGGCCATAATGATGTGCGAATGCGGCACCAGCCTGGCCTCCGACTTTGGCGCCGGAGTTAACGTCCTTTGCTTCAGGGTTGCCGTACCCTGCGCGCCCACCTGCAATCGCACCCCCGACTACAAGGGGCACTGTGCAGACAACGACGAACAGAATGACAAACAGGACCAGAAAGGTTGCCAGTCGTTTGATCAAGAGCATAGAAACCGAGTTAATCAGAAGCCTTGAACAACGACAAACATCTTAAACCGCCGGTAGTGGCTCAGTTTTGGATTTCTGTGGACTTGCAAATCCTTGTGCGCTCAAGCATAGTGGATTCATGGCAAAGGACCTAAATCAGATAGCGGCGAATATAGTCTCGCAAACGACTGGCGAACCAATTCCGTCAACAAATGGCAAAAATCCAGCAGCAGTTGCGCTCGGACGACTTGGCGGACTGAAGGGCGGCAAGGCGCGCGCTCAATCTCTCGTCTCCCCGCAATCGGAAGCTGATCGCCCGAAAGCAGCGAAAACACGCTGGAACAAGCCGACGACATAAAAAACAAGAACTTTGATTTTGGACTTGACTCGCGTTGTTTATGAGTCACGCCAGCAATGGAAGCAGGGGTTAGCGATCATGTTTGGAAGCTCCTCATGAAGTAATCGAGTTGCTAGGTTCGAAAAATTGCCATACGAGAATCTGAACTAAGGCTGCGTGATTAGCTTGCGTTCAACCACAAGCTCTACTCCCATTACTCCGGAAGTCTGTCGCTCGTCCTGGGAGGTTCCCGTACCTGGCTTGGCCTTAAACTCGAAGTATTCTGAGGCTCCTGGCTCCGCCGCTAGAGCTAGCAGTTCTTTGGCTTTCAGAAAATCTAAGTCGCCATGATATATGAAGGTCTGCATCTTAAGCTTCTCTTTTATTTGAGGATCGATCGAATCAAGACATTCAAGCAATCGGCGCTTAAACGGCTTGGGTTGTCCGCCCTCGGCTATTTCCCGCGCTATCCGTGCTTCTTTTTGCGCGGCTGATAACTG